>CAVOOP010000007.1:0-42535 GCA_963697575.1 uncultured Acidobacteriota bacterium
TAACCGGACAAATACCGGTGCAGTACCAGCTGGATCGGCTCGATTTACGGCCAAGCTCTTATTCGAGCAAGGCGGCAATTCTTGAAACTCCAGACCTTGGGATCGAATGAATCACTTGGTCTATGAACTTTCGACCTTGGGCGTCGACTGAGCTCCTGGCGGTTCGCGGAAAGGATCCATCGGAATCGGCGCGTACTCGACATCGATGATCTCGAGATGCTCCGTCTTTTCTGGCGCGCGCAGGTCCACGCGGTCGCCGGGGCTAGCCTTCATGAGCGCATTGGCAAGAGGCGAGCGCCAGCTGATGTAGCCGCGGTCGAGGTCCACCTCGTCGATGCCGACGATCGAGACGACATGTTCGAGGCCGACGGCGTCCTTGTAGGTCACGGTTGCGCCGAAGAAGACTCGCGTAGCGGCTGATCCCGGCCGCGGAGCGGCGGGATCGACGACCACGGCCGCGTTAATGCGCTTCGTGAGAAAGCGAATCCGCGAATCGATCTGGCGTAGCCGTCGTTTGCCGTAGAGGTAGTCGGCGTTTTCACTGCGGTCCCCGTTACTGGCAGCCCACGCTACGACCTCCACCACCGCGGGCCGCTCGCGACTCAGTAGGAACCGATGCTCGTCTTTCAGCCGCTGCAATCCGGCGGGCGTGATGTAGTTCTTGAGGGTCGGCCCCGCTTCCTCACGCACCGGTTCTCGGAGCGGGCGCTTTGTTCGCATTTGCCAATCTCCGAAGGGAGTTCACGTGCGTCACCGCGCGAACTCGCGATAATTGAACAGATTATTTCAGGCCGCAACAACGGCGGAAACTCCGACCCCCCAAGTCCCGATTAACGCTGGAGTGACCGGTACTCGATCCACGGCGATCAAAAGTTTCGCAGGAATTCCAGGTATGCGCCGGTTCTGTACGTTGTCCACGGTTCGAAACCCTTCTCGGTATAGAGCTGGTAGGCGAAGTCAATATTCGCTTTACAGTCCAGCAGATCATGAAGATTTACTCCCGCACGCTTCAAGTGGACAGTGTTGATCTGGAAATAGCCCCAGTCGAGCGTCCCGTCAGAATTGTAGTGATAAGTCTCGCAGTCACCCCGCGGGTTTTCAGCCCGTTGCACTGCCAGCGCAATGCGGCACGCCGAACCGAATTTGTTGCAAGCGTATTGCTGATACGCTGTCAGTCGGTGGTTGAATTGGTCGGACTGAGCCTCAGATGTCTCCCCAGCGGTTCTGGCCGCTATCACGACTGGCCACTGGAGTCGAACGCGTAACGGTGATCGGAGGGTGACCGTGTATTCGGCCTTTACTATGAATACAGCCATGCCGAGAATCGCCGCGAGTGGGAGAAGCAATCCAAAGGATCTCGATAAAGTCCGTGCCGAATTCGACCGCCTGACTCGACGTCGCCTGGGCGCTTTGGCTCTTGGCGCCGCCGTACTTAGAGGCACCCGCCGGTACCTCGCTTGTGCCAGAACGGCGTCGAAGCAATGCTTTTCAATGATTGAATGATCGGACCCCAGACGACCGCTGCTGAAGCATTTCTTCGATCACATTACTACGAAAAGTAGGGCCCCGGCCACACGGGAGTTGCGTGTCTCCCTACGGCGGGCCGAATGCCGACCCTCGGTTTGTTCAAATCGGAATTTTACCTTGAGTGGAAACGAAAACTCTGGGTGCCATTTGATTGTGCTCCCGTATTCGAAACTCCTGGTTAACGCCGTAACCGGCCAAGTGAAGGGTTAATTGAAAGATGGGAATGCCATCGAGAGGAAGTGATGGGCCACCCGGTCTAGGCATGCGCAGCCTGCAATGATAAGCTTCGGTCGCTTGTATGGGTGTCGTTCGGCAGGTGTTTCCATGGAATGGAGATGTCACATGAACAGGCTGGCGTTGCTGCTCCTCTACTGCGCCGCGTGGGCCGCACCCTACGCTCGCGCCGACGACGCGGCGGCGATGGCCGTGCTGCGTGCCGGCTGCACGGCAGACGTCCAAAGGCTATGCGCCAACGTACAGCCTGGCGGAGGACGAATCCTCGCCTGCTTGAGGGAGCACAAGGATGCGCTGTCGGATCAGTGCAAACAGGCCGCACAGCAGGCGGCGGGCATGAGCGGAAATGCCGCGCCCGAACCCACCCAATGCACCGCCACCGCCAGCCGAGCCCACCCCGCCAGCGCGCCGGCCACAGCCCGCCCCTCAAGCGTCCTCGTCATCCCCTGCCAAGAACACGGAGCGCCCGCCGCCAGTGCTGGTTCAGGCTCTTACCTGCTCCTGAAGAAGGCGCAGATCACGACCACAACCGATGACCACCCTGGCGAGGCGCCCTGGCCGGCGATCGAAATGTTGATTCCCAGCACCTGGGACTTCAAGGGCACGCTCCGTATGTACGGCGGCAAGACGGGCTGTTTCAGCGAAAGTTTTTCCGTGCTCTGGGAGGCCAAAAGCCCCGATGGCGTCACCAAATTTGCAGGCATTCCCAATTACGCCTGGCAATACTCCGACGACCCGCAAGAGTTGCACAACCTCACCGATCCCAACCGGCGCACCCACACCGGGGGTAAGACGAACGATCTCTGCGCCGTGGCGAAACCCTTGAGCGCAGAGCAATATTTCCGCCAGATCGATGCTGAACGACCTGAAGCCGGCGATGACGGTGGTATCGGTCGAGCCGTACCCCGCGCTCGAGCAGCTCGTGCGCCAGCGCAATGGACTGCCGCCGGCTGACTCCGGCAACGGCGGCGCCCGGATCGACGCGATCCGGGTAAGGCTCGAGTATCAACTGGACGACAAGCCGATGGAGCTCTGGTACTCCGTGGCGCTCGTGACCCAGACCTATCGCGTCGGTCGAGGATCATCTTTACGATATCCACGCCGTCGGCCAAGGTGGCGCTTGGGCGCGCCCAAGGGCAAGCTCGATGGCAACGAGAAGCTGTTCAAGGTGGTGATGAGTTCCATTCAACCCACGCCTCGATATACCGCCTATTCGAACAAATGGATCGCCAATTACTACCAAATCCAAGCCAATAAAGAGGCCGCGATGGACCAGATCCAGGCCGACCTCGACAACTTCGCCACTCAAACGTACCAGCACATGAGCGCCAATGCCCAGCGGGTTTCGGATATCGGCTTCCATGCCAACGACCAGAACCTTCGGGATGTGCAAACCTATCGCGATCCCTCGACGGGGCAAACGATTGAGCTGAGTAACCAGTACAACCACGCCTGGCTGAATGGCGCCAATCAGTACGTGATGAGCGATGATCCTAACTTCAATCCGAACTCGCAGCTGTCGGGAAGCTGGAACGAACTGCAGCCCGTGGGGCCGTAGGTTGATCTTGCGCTCGACGGCAGGCATGAACGACCCACACTACCTGTAGATACCGAGTCTCCTTTTCATCGAAGGCCTGCGACTCCTTCGTGGCCCCCAGATCGATAGACGGCGGCCTGACATCCTTAAAACGAACGAAACGAAAAACCTTGCAGTCCGAAAGCACGTGGCAACAGTTTTCCATTCATCAAGCGAACATTTGCTACCTCCGAAATCCTGATAAACGCGGTAATCAAAAAAATACAGGTCCAGTACTTCTCATGGAATCGGACCGTACAGGGCAAGGGCACCAAGATCATTCACCAGCCGCCTAAAGTTCTCAATCGAATGGACGATGACAGAGATGAGCGGGAAGATTGTTTTTTCGCACCATGCGCCCGTAGAAACTGTAAGCATCTTCAAGAGGACTTTAACTCAGCGAATTGAAAGCGTAGAACAATGTTGATCAAAACTGAGCTGAGCGCAGTGCAAGCGGACGCCGAGGCACCAGAGTCCCTGCCCAACGCCCTCGTGCAAAACGAACAGGCCAAGATCCTTGTTGACGAATCCGCAGAACAACTTTCGTCCATCAATGCCGGTATCAGGCAAGACCTCTTGAATCAGAATTCCCCCCCAAACATTGAAGATACCCTTGACGCGAGCGAAGCGGTTGAAGTGAAAGTGCTGGATGCGTCCGAAAAGCTGTCGGTCGTGAATCTTGCGCTCAAGGATGAGATCGATAACCGCCACGCACTGGAAGACGAGTTGGCAACAGTCACGGAACAGGCACGAGCTGATATCGATGCCGCCCTTCATGATCCTCTGACGGGCCTGCCCAACCGCGCCCTGTTTTATGACCGGCTCCAACACGCATTTCAGCATGCAATACGACACGGCGGATATTTAGCGCTGCTCTTCATGGATCTGGACGATTTCAAAATTATCAACGATACATGTGGTCATGACGCAGGTGACAGCGTCTTGCAAATGGTCGCCGATCGGCTCAGGGAAAGCATTCGTGGTGGCGACACTGCCAGCCGGTACGGTGGCGACGAATTTATCGTCCTGATAACCGAGGTCCGGGAAGATACCAATATTTCGCTGATTGCGGAAAAGATCATAAAGAAGATTGGGGAGCCTTTTCTTATCGGCGCACGCGACCTCAACCTTAATCGAAGCATCGCGGCCAGTATCGGAATCTCGATCTTCCCGAAAGATGGCGCGGATGCGGAAACTTTGGTCAAAAGCGCGGACACGGCGATGTATGAGGCAAAGCGGAATAAATCGAATTATTTCTTTGCACAGCAATCACGGCCTGAGCGCTGCTGACTCCAAGAGGAACGGTCGCGCCAAAGCGCTAAATTATCCAACCTGCTTGGCTTGACCGCGAGAAGCCTCGCGGACTCCAGTGACGCGACTTGCTTCACTTATCGTTTTTCCCTGCTTACGATTTCGCGGTGAAGGCCGAAAAACACGCAAGCTCCACACCGTCAATCTACGGAATGGCTATCAAGAAGACATAATGACAGCCCAAAAGCTTCGTAAAGTCATATGTCATACAAGTCCCCGGTCACCTTCATCGCCAGAGTACATACCCACGGGGGACGAGTTGAAGCATACAAATCACAGTCAGAGGTGCTGTCGGTCACAGTACGGAAAGCGTCTCATCGGACGTTCATGAGCTCCTATCGCCGGTCACGTGCTGCTGCTGCCCATAAGTCTTCTTAGACCAAGGCGGGAACAGATCTCACCAAGGGTATAACGTAACGAGTAATAACGGATAACGTCTCGTAGCACGCCGCTGCGCTGGTGATGGCTCCTCAATACCTGGACAATTCTAGGAAGAGGTGCTTCGTCATGCGAAAAGGCCTTGCCCTGCCGAGGGTCAACACACGCGTAATGCGCACGTCGTTGGTCGTCTTGCTAGTCTCAATTGGGGCCCAGGCCGCCCGGGCGCAGGCGCCCCTTGAGCCATCGCAACTGCCCCAACGCACGATGTTCTATCTAATCTGGCGTGGTGCTCCTTCCCCGAGCGAGCGAAATGCGAATTCTCTGCTGGCCTTGTGGGACGATCCGGATTTCGCTTCGGTTCGTTCCACGCTGGCCGCCGGAATGCTCGCTTCTTCCGACAAGGAATCCTCGCAGCCCAAGCTGACGCCACAGGAACTCGGTGATTTCGCATCGCTTCTGGAGAACGCCTTTACGCTGGGATACATCCAGGATCCCAGGGAGCATCGGTCCGCCACAACCCCCGCTGGAGCGAAGCCACCTGCATGGGATGGAACGTTTTTCGTGTACAACCGCGCCGGCAAAGAAGCACTCCTGAGCAAAGCGGTTCTTCGTATGCGCAGTGCAGCAAAAGAGACTCCCCGCATCTCGCAAGTCACGCTAGCGGGTGTGCCGGTGCTGAAGATCGAGAGCAAGACGAACTCCAGCTACTGGGTTGAGAATGGACAGTATGCTGTAGGGGCAGGCGAAGCGGCAGTAATGGAAGAAATCCTGAACCGGCTCCAAAACAGTTCGCCACAAGCAACTTCGCTCGCGCAATCTGCGGCGTACCAGGAATCCCAGCCGGTTGTAGGAAGCGGGGTTCTGGAATTCTTCTTGCGCGTCCCGGACCTGAAAGAGTTAATCCCAGCTTCGAACCCTGGACCGTTCCAAGCTCAGAAACTTCTCGACGCCGCGCGACTCGATGCGGTGCACTCGATCGCCGGCCACGTTACTCTTGACGGCGCTCGCACGCACGTGCAGGCTGCCATTCTTGGCGACACCGCTCCCGGAACTCCGTTTGATATCTGGGCCAATGGCCAAACCGCTTCCGCTTCGCTGGCTTTCGCACCCGCCGAAACGATTTCCTACACTTCCGGACACCTCAACCTGCTCGGCATCTGCGACATTATTAAGCGCATCGCGCACGCCGCTTTCCCTGCTGGACAGCAAGGAAATGCGGATTTCATTGACATCATGGCCCAGCAGCGTTTCGGCATGCCGCTCACCAATGCGGTGCGGCTCTTCACCGGAGAATTTGCCTCCATGCAAACGAGCCCTTCCTTGGATCCGGCAAAAAAAGTGTTTCTCCTTTCGATCAGCAACAAACCTGACACACTCAAGCTGCTTCGCGCCATCTTTGGTGATCGGGTGACTTCCGAACGCAATGAAGGCGACGCTACGCTTCTAAAAATCTCGTTGCGTGGAAATCAAAGCAGCGCCGGAGTGGCGCAGTGGAATTTCTTTCAGGTCGCGGTGACGCCGGACATGGTGATCGGCGCCAGCAGCATCGATACATTGCGCCAAACGCTAGCGTATCACGCGAAAGCCTCAACGACCCCGGGGCTTGCCAGCCTTCCGCAATTCCAGGTAAATCGCGGCAGCACACCCTCGAATCTCATAGGACTGAGCTACTTCGATTTCCAGAAAGTAGATTGGCAAGCCGCGAAGGACCATTGGCTTCAAGAAGGCAAAAAGCCTCAGATAGCCAGAGGCGTTGCTGGCATTGGGACGACTTCAACGGATCCATCGAAAATCCCGGATTGGGTCTCGCAAGTCAATGCTCAGGCCCTGTCGCGGCATCTTCACACCTCTCGGAGCGTTTCGTGGAAGGACGTCAAGGGCATCCATTGGGACCAATGGATTGAATAGTTCCGGTTGAATCTAATCGGGCCGATAACTCCTGGGGAACGGTTTTTACTTCCTCCGACAACCGCCCTTCAACCGCCCGTTACCGTAACTCCCGAATAAGGCGGTTAAGGGAGAGAGGAAGTAACTCTTCCTCGGCCTGTTCGTGGTGCGTCAAACCTCAAAGATGAGGCCCGGTTGGCGCGTCATGGGTGTCGCCGCCATACTGTTCATATTCCTTCTCGACCTCGTCAGCTTCCTTCGTTCGGCCCAGGTTATCAAGAGCCTCAATAAGGCACGGCCGCGCCATATTCCAGGTTGGATCCACCTTGAGCAACTCGCGAAATTCGTTGACCGCGTCGGCGTAGCGGCCGGATTTGCAGAAGGCATATCCCAGATTTTGGCGGACGGCAAGACTTCGTGGAGCCAAGACTTTCGCCTGACGGTAAGCAGGCTCCCATTTGTCTCCTCCGGATATGCCCCACTGCTTCCAATACATATTGCCAAGGTTGTAATAATACAGGGCGACTTTGGGATCGAGCTGGATGGCGCGGAGATAGGCGGGCTCGGCCTTCGGAAACTGGAACCGCGCAGTTAGCTCGACCGCCTGATTGTTCAGGGCCTTGGCTTCTTGATTGGTACCGCCGTTCAAATCCGATGGGTCTTCACTGTTCCCACCAGCGGAATCGGCAGACGCGTTGGAACCGTGTGATTCCATAACGGCGGACAGAGCCAGGTATTTACGCGCTTCAGCATTGTCCGGCTGCAAGCGCAGCGCCGTTTTTGCTTCGATCTTCATCTCAGAACCCTGCTCAAGGCGGTAATAAACGTCTGCCAGGCGAATATGTGCGTAGAGAAATAAAGGGTCGAGTTTCGTGGCCTGAACGAAACCATTTTTCGCGGCAGGCCAATCGCCCGATAGCGCATTCACGTTTCCTAGCGCGGCGTACACATTTGCATTCGCATTGTTCTGAACCAGGCCTTCCAAAATGCGCCGGACTGTCGGGTAATCCTTTGCGTTAAAGGCTTGCGACGCGCGGATTAGCTCTTCGGGAACCTCCGATGAATTAGAGGTATCGGGATACGAAGGAACACGAGGCAACGCTGCGGATATTTCGGGCGCAAGATTTGCCTTCATCAAGGAATTCAAGTGTGCGTCGTCCGCTACAAACGCAATTCCACGCCATTTGATCTCACTCAACATGTCCGGCACCGGCATGCCTGCGATCTGCCAAGCCACCAGAGCATTTTCTGCCACGGGAGGCTGCGGAGTGCCGGTTCGATCTGAGCTTGCTTCGACCGCATGCTTTGCGCGGGCAGCGCGGGCCACGTCTCCCAGGGAAGGGCTGTCCTGTGCCCAGGCGGGAGCGACGACGCTGGCAACAAAAAACACACAAACACTCGTTCGCAATGCACTCAACCGCTTCGGATTCGTCAGCCTCGGCTGACAATACACAGAAGAGTCGATCTCGCGAATTGTAGTCATGGGGTTTGCTCCTGCTCACGATCCTTTTGGCAATCTCCACTTGTCAGTGGATTATTAATAAAACGGTATCTGGCCTGGATGGAACGGTCAAGACAGCCGCCTTGCGGTGGTTCGCGACATACACCTGTCCTTTTAGACAGGTCGAGTGTCACATCAGCTCCCCTCTATCGAGGAGACCTGGGCTAGGAGTCGATCATGCTACCTCATCGTTATATGAATCGAAGGATGGAACCCGCGAGCAAAAACCCCTCCCTTCTGCGTTCGTAAGGCTTTGCCCGCGGCATTGTTGATTCTCTGGAAAGGCTCCAGCCTCAACCGAACACACTTGCGAGTTAAGCGCTATCCTTGCTTTCCAAAGACGTTCTTCGCCAGCAGCAGCAGCCGCGAGCTGAATTTCAATCCGGCCGGGTCGGACGCCTTCAGGTTGATTTCAAAACGCACTTTGTCCTGATCGAGAACAAATCGAATCATTCCGCCTCCTTCGATGAAGTCATCGGCTTCGCCCACGGTCATCACCGCGGAGTTGCCGAGATCCCCGATAATTTTCGGAAGATGCCGGTCTTCGCTGTTGCTGATAAACAGCACCTGGCAGTTGCGCACTTCCCCCTCTTGCTTCAGATGGAGGACGCGAATGAGGCGCGTGCCGATCGACCTTCCATCGAGCGTGCTCTCGAGCTGTCCCTGAAAGGGATCGTCTCCCAGCATGCACAGGGCGAAGTTGGACGTTCCCGCGGCACCAGCAGGCCACTCCACCAGCTCGGCAAAATGGAAGAGGAAGACGGCCTTCACGTGATATTCCTCCGCTTTGGCTTGCGCCTGAACGCAAGTGGGAACAGCCGAGACGAGAAGCAGCAGCGACAGCCAGCAACAGGAAATAGCCTGATCCGCGAGAAATTGAGTGTGGCGCCTTTCCCCGGGGCGGCCAGCGAAAGAAGGCGATATGGAACGACTGGGGCGTTTCAACGGCGAACTCCATCCACAATCTCCGTGTGCCAACTCAACTTAGGCGCTACGTTTTCAATCGTCAGAGTTGTTAGGGCTTGGGATAGATGCTTGCATCCCAGGGGCTTCCCTCGCGGGCACCTTCATTTCCTGTATCGTCCGGACGAACGGCTGTCTTTATCGTCTTTGCAGGCGCGTGGGAGATTCGAATAGTCGAAGCGGACGGCATGAATTTCTGTCTTCCATTTAAACCTGGAAGCTTTTCTGCCGATGATCCACCTGATTTCCTTGGCGAGTAAAGAGCGATGCCCTCGAATCTTTCGCTGGGTGTTCGCGCACAGATCGAGACCTTGAAGACACTATTCCTCTGTAGAAACAACCAGGCTGTGAAGCCCCTTTCGCACTAATATTTTTAACGACTTCCCCGATAGCCATAGTGCGGGTTCAGTTTTCAAATAGTCTTGGGGCACTTATGAATACTACCTATCGGGTATTCATCGAGAAGGCGATCGAATAATGACAAGCGTGATCTGCGCCTCCCCTCGAGATCGACGGTTTGAGTCTGGCATGACGCTGGGAAGACCCCGGCATGCCGCAAGAATGTCCTGGACCGGAGGCTCACGCTGCCCCGCCCCGCCCTCGGCAAGCCGCCTCCCATTCATAGCGTGGTTGATCATATTTTTTCTATTCGTCCTGCCCGCGTCCGCCCAGCAAAAAACGAAGGATTTGATGGAAGTGAGCCTCGAAGATTTGGTTAACGTCGAGGTTTACAGCGCCTCGAAGCACACGGAGAACGCGAGCGATGCCCCCTCGTCGGTTACCGTAGTCACGGCAGACGAGATCCAGGAACATGGTTACCGCACGCTGGCCGACATCTTGGAGAGCGTGCGCGGTTTCTACATTACCTATGATCGCGATTACAGCTTTGTGGGCGTGCGCGGCTTCGGGCGCCTGGGAGACTCGAACAACCGCATTCTGGTGCTCATTGATGGGCACCGGATCAACGACAACGTGTTTGGCGAGCCCTACCTCGGCACGGAATTTCTGATGGATGTGGACCTGATCGACCACGTGGAGGTCATCCGCGGGCCGTCCTCTTCGCTGTATGGGGCGGATGCCTTTTTCGCCGTAATTAATGTGATTACCCGGAAGGGGGAGCAGATGAGGGGCGTCGAACTTTCGTTTGCCGGCGCTAGTTTTGGAACCTACCGGGGGCGGGCCAGCTATGGCAGGCGATTCCGGGGGATCGACATGATGTTCTCCGGAACCTTTTACAACAGCTACGGGCCCTTGCTTTTCTTCCCGGAGTTCGACAACCCCGCCACTAACTATGGCATTACGCGGAATACCGACTATGAAAGCTCGCAGCACATTCTGGGGACCGTCAGCTTTCATGGTTTCACGGTGCAGGGATTATTCAGCGCGCGCGACAAGGGAGTTCCGACCGCCTATTACGGCGCCTTGTTCAATGATCCCCAAACACAGAACATCGATCGGCACCAGTATATCGACGTGCTCTACAACCATGCTCATTGGAGGGAAGTGGAATCTGGCTGCCAGGACTTCCTATGACCATGCCAGCCTGCGGGCGCCCGTCGCTTATGCGACCGGGCTGCCTGACGGGTCGACTACGTTGGAAACATACTCGTTCCAGGGCAGCTGGTCGGATACCGAAGTGGATTTGAGGCGAAACTTTTTTGAGAAGCACCAAGTGACGCTGGGAGCCGAGATTATCGACAATCTGCGGCAAAACCAGGGAGACTACACGGCGCTGGGAAACATCTTTGTCGCGGTTCCCGGTAGCTCAGTGATCTGGGCGCTGTATGGGCAGGATGAGTTCGCCATCGCTCACAACCTGAACCTGAGTGCCGGAGTCCGCTATGACCATTATTCGGATTTTGGCGGGACGACCAATCCACGCCTCGGGCTTGATCTACCACCCAGCCCGCGCAACTACTTTGAAGCTGCTCTACGGGACGGCATTTCGCGCGCCCGAACCCTTCGAGCTCAAGCCTGACTACGGAGCGTTCTACGACGACAATCTTCAGCTGAAGCCGGAGACGATCCGCAGCGTCGAAGGGGTGATGGAACAGGGGCTCGGAGCGCATTTCACGCTTTCGGGCAGTGTTTTCCGTAATTGGATTAGCGACCTGATCTCGATCGAGACGAATCCGGCGGATGGCCAGTCGGTGTATGAAAACTCTGGACGAGTGGATGCCACCGGCGTGGAAGTCGAGTTGGACGGGCGCTTGGTCAACGGACTACAAGGCCGGGCCAGTTACAGTTTTACGGACACCGAGCAGCCGCTGGCCCATCAGCCGCTGGCCAATTCTCCCCGGCATCTCGGGAAAGTGGACGCGTCTTTTCCCCTGATGCGACACCGTTTATTCGCTGACGTTGACGCACAGTACACCAGCCCAGTTCAAACTCTGGCTGGAAATACGCTCAGTGGCTTCGCTATTTTCAATGTGACTTTGCTGGCTCACACCTTGACGAAGCATCTGGATATCTCCGCTAGCGCGTACAACGTTCTTAACAAACGGTATTTCGACCCAGGGCGGCCTGAGGACACTCAAGATGCCATTCAGCAGGACGGAAGAAACTTTCAGATAAAGCTCACCGGTAAATTTTAAGATTCTGAACGCAGCCCTCAGCCCCTCCCGTGCGGACTGCAGATCCCCTCGTAGCAGAACAACCAACAGACTCGCGCGCGATCTTGACGAACATAATCGCGACATCGAGTTCGGTCTCGATGAAGTCAATCTTCAGCCGGTTCGTATCCGCGGCTTCCATGGCCTTCCTCCATCTGTCTGAGCCCTCGCCGGGGCTCGAGTCTGGCGCGAAAACGGGTGCGCCCGATTCCTGCCTTTCCATAGATCATGTATCCGCGGCTACCAGGCTGTTATTCTGCAGATGTGACCGCAACGCCCAACACACGCGCCAGGCATCCGCTTTGGACTGGTTTCCTCCGATCCTTTAGATGGCTTCTCGTCGGTGTGGTGCTCCTTTGGTCGCTTGCCGCGCTGATCCTTGTGGCCGCCCGGTGGCTCGACCCGCCGACGACCGCGGTGCACATGCAGCGCCGCTTGCAGGCCTGGATTCACCACACACCGTATCGCGAACGCTACCAATTCATTCCGCTCGATCAAATTTCGGCCGGCCTCCAGCACGCGGTAATCGCCGCGGAGGACGCGCGCTTCTACCAGCACCATGGATTCGATTGGCACGAGATCCAAATCGCTGCCGAAGACGATCTCGAAGGCGATCGCACTCGCGGAGCTTCCACCATTACGCAGCAGCTCGTAAAGAACTTATTCTTCGGAACGGGCCGCTCTGTCCTCCGCAAGGGCGCAGAGGCCTCCCTGGTACCGGTGGCCGAATTCGTCCTCGGCAAACAGCGCATTCTGGAGATATACCTCAACGTAGTCGAATGGGGCCCTGGTATTTATGGTGCAGAGTCGGCCAGTCGTTATTACGATGAAACCGCTGCCCGGAATATCGGCCGGGAACAAGCGGCACGGCTCGCTGCAATTCTACCGGCTCCCTTGAAGCGACGACCCGAGCGCATGAATAAATACAGCACGATTATTCTTAAGCGGATGAGCCAGATGGGTTGGTAATCGCCGCTAACACTTTCCTGATGAGGTGGATTGTATTGCTCCCTCGCTGAGTCGAACATCACAAATCCGCCCTGGACTTTTTCTCTCGCCTCAATCAAACGCTCAATCAAACCCTCAACCAAACGATGATCCTGAAAGAAGCACAAGCTCTCGCCCACCGGTTGATGTCCGAACACAAGCTCTCCCATTGGCACTTCCAGTTTGACCGTGCTGTGCGTCGATTCGGTGCCTGTAAGTACCGCGCGCGCACCATCACCATGAGCAGGAAATTCACGCTCTTGAATCCTGAGCAAGAGGTCAGAAACACCATCCTGCACGAAATCGCGCACGCGCTGGTGGGACCCAGCCACGGACACGATAGGGTGTGGAAAGCAACGGCGCGGCTCCTTGGCTGTAATGGCTCCCGCTGCTGTGGCCCATCGGTTGCCGCCCCATCCACAAAATGGGTAGCGGAATGCCCGGGGTGCAGGCGTGAGATCAGGAGGCACCGGCGAAGGATCGCTTCCTGCGGACAGTGCAGCGGTGGCTCGTTCAATCCCCGCTACCAACTGCACTGGCGAACCGTGCAGGCATAAAGAGCAATTCGTTCACACGTATAATCGCACAACGTGGACACGCTGGCAGAAATCCGCCTCGGCACTTCCTCCTTCACCGCTGTGGGGTGGGAAGGCTCGTTTTATCCCAAGGGCATCAAATCCGCCGGCCGCCTGAGCTTCTATGCTGAGCACTTTGACACGCTAGAGATCGATAGCACATTCTACGCCTGCCCGTCGCCGCGCACAGTGGAGGGTTGGGCTGCCAGGACTCCCAACGATTTCGTTTTTGCTTGCAAGGTTCCGCAAACCGTTACCCACGAGAAAGTTTTGGTCGGTTGCCATCCCGAGTTCAGGCAATTCGTAGAAACGATGGAAATCCTGGGTAATAAGCTGGGACCAATGGTTCTCCAGTTTCCGTTTTTCAGCAGCGCGGTGTTCAAATCGCGAACCGATTTCCTGGACCGCCTGTTTCCCTTTCTGAAGAACCTTCCGCAGGATCACAAGTTCGCCGTGGAAATCAGGAACATGGAATGGCTCGATGCTCAGTTCGCCGGCGTGCTGCGTGATTTTGGTGTAGCGCTGGTCGTGCAAGATCAGTCACGGATGCCATCGCCGAAGGAACTTTCCCAGCGATTCGATCCGATCACGACGGATTGGACGTACATCCGCTGGCTCGGTGACCGGAAAGGAATCGAACGGATGACGACGACGTGGGACAAAGCCGTCATCGACCGCACCATCGAAATCAGGTCGTGGGTGGATCTGCTACGAAACAGTGCGTCGCGGCGTCAAAGTCTTCGGCTATGCGAATAATCACTATGGCGGCCACGCTCCAGCGACGATCAGGCAGTTTCGGCAACTATGGCGGGGGAAGGGACTTCCCGAAATCGAGAAGCCGTTTCAACCGCTAAAGGAGCGCACGCTTTTCGATCTCTAGCAGGTTGCGGAAAAACTCCGGGTTTTAGGGGGTCGGAGCTTGAGCTCCGACATAATGCCCAAGCATTCAACGGGGATTTAGCCCCTGAGGAACAGATTTTTTTCATTTTTCCGCAGCCTACTAGAGCGAAACGCGAGAAACACCCGATCACGATCGACAAATGGTTTTCTCCCAGGCGCAGATAGCAAACCTTCAGTCTGCTTCCTGCGGGGCGACGTGCAAATGGCGGGAGCGTTTCCGCTGCGACCAGACGCCGAAACGATCCATGTAGAGGTACACGACCGGAGTCGTAAAAAGTGTCAGCATCTGGCTGAAGATCAAGCCGCCCATGATCGTAATTCCCAAAGGGACTCGCAATTCCGAGCCGATTCCCCTGGCCAGAGCAAGAGGTAGCGCACCCAGCAGGGCTGCCATGGTCGTCATCAGGATAGGCCGAAAACGCAGCAGACAGGCCTCATGAATGGCGCTCTTGGCATCCCGATGTTCGTTCCGCTGCACGGCCAGGGCAAAGTCGATCATCAGGATCGCGTTCTTCGTCACCAGGCCGATCAGCAGCACGATTCCCACCAGCGAGATTACGTCGAGGTCCATGTGAAAAATCATCAAGGCTAGAACCGCTCCCACCCCCGCCGACGGCAGCGTCGAAAGAATCGTGATGGGATGGATGTAACTTTCATAGAGCATCCCCAGCACGATATACACCGTCAGCAAAGCCGTAACGATCAGGAAGGGTTCGGTCGAAAGCGAATCCTGGAAGGCCCGCATCGACCCGGAAAACATGCTCCGAATCGAGGCTGGCATGCCGATTTTCTGCTCCGCCTGGCCAATCGCTTGAACCGCATCACTCAGGGCCACCCCCGGAGCCAGATTGAAGGAAATCGTCACCGCGGGGAACTGCCCGTCGTGGTTCACGGCCAATGGAGCAATCCTTTTCTCGAAATGGGCTACCGCACTCACGGGAACGATCCCGCCGGTATTGGAATGTATGTAAACGTAGTTGAGGGCCTGCGGGTCCTGCCAGAACTGTGGCGCTACTTCCATCACCACGTGGTACTGGTTGAGCGGGGTGTACATCGTCGAGACCTGGGACTGCCCGAACGCGCTGTAGAGAGTCGTATCGATCAATTGGGTTGTGATTCCCAGCCGCGCCGCCGTCTGGCGGTCATACACCAGCCGGGCCTCCAGGCCGCTGTTCTGCTGGTCTGAGTCCAGGTCCCTGAGTTCGGGCAGTTTCCTCATCTGGTCAAAGACCACCGGGCCCCATCGCACCAGGTCGTCGACGCTGTCCGATTGAAGGGTGTACTGATAGAGCCCGTTGGATGACTTCGCACCGATTTTCAAATTCTGAACGGCTTGCAAAATTCCACGCGCTCCGGGAACGCTGTTGAGCTTGGGACGCAGACGGTCGAGCACTTGGCTGGCGGACAGCCTCCGCTCTTCGAAAGGCTTCAGCGTCACAAAGCCTGTCGCGGTGTTCACAGAGCCGCTGCCGCCGGTGAAAAGCACGGCCGACGCCACCGCGGGATCCGACTTGATAATGTTGACGAACCGCGAAGTCAGCTGGTCCATGGCCTGAAACGAAATGTCCTGGGAAGCGCGGATTCCGCCACTCAGATTGCCGGTGTCTCCCAGCGGGAAAAATCCTTTGGGTACGATCGAGAGAAGATAAATATTCACCGCAATCGTGATCAGCAGGATCCCCAGCGTGAACGCCTCATGCCCCAGCACCCACTTCAGCCCGCGATCGTACACGCGCACGATAGAATCGAAAATCTTCTCATTGATACGATAAATTCTCTTGTGCGCTTGCCCATGTTCCCGCCTCAAAAGGCGGGAACACATCATCGGCGTCATGGTCAGGGAAACCAGCAAAGAGACCAGGATCGACACCGAAAGTGTGACGGCGAACTCGCGGAACAGGCGGCCCACGATCCCGGCCATCAACAGGATCGGTATGAATACGGCCACCAGCGACGTCGTCATGGAAAGAACGGTGAAGCCGATTTCCTGCGCTCCGTGCAAGGCGGCTTCCAGGGGGCGCATCCCCTGCTCGACATACCGCGTGATGTTCTCGATCACGATGATCGCGTCATCCACCACAAATCCTGTGCAAATCGTTAGCGCCATCAGGGAAATGTTGTCGATGCTGTAGCCGAACAAATACATCACGCCGAACGTCCCGAGAAGCGAAACCGGAACCGCCACGCTCGGGATCAGCGTTGCGCGAGGGCTTCGCAAAAAGACAAACACCACCAGAATCACGAGCCCGGTGGAAATAAGCAGAGACCGCTCGGCGTCCCGCACCGAGGGAAGGATGCTCGTCGTGCGGTCAAAGATTTGGGTCAGGTTAATCCCCGCGGGAATCGAAGCCTTCAACGACGGAAGTGCCTGGCGGATCCGGTAGTTCGTGTCGATGATATTGGCGTTGGGCTGCCGGAAGATGCGCATCATCACACATGGTTCGCCATTGACAAATCCCGCGTTGCGAATGTTTTCCACCGAATCCTGGACGTCTGCTATATCGGCCAGTTTGATGGCTGCGCCATTGTGGTAGCCGACGATCAGCGGTTTGTAATAATCGGCCTTCAGCAGTTGGTCGTTGGCAAGGATGTCCGCGGTGGTGTGGCCGTCCCAGATCTGGCCCTTCGGCTCATTCGCATTTTGCTGGCTCAGCATGTTCTTCACATCCTGCAAGCCGAGCCCGTAACTGTTCAATTGGGTGGGATTGATGTCGACACGAACCGCCGGGAGTGAACTGCCGCCGAGATTCACCTGCCCCACGCCTGCGATCTGAGACAGCTTTTGCTGCATGATCGTGGATGCGGCGTCATAAAGCCGCCCGCGATCGTAGATCTTGGATGTAAGAACAATTACCACAATCGGTGAATCGGCCGGATTCACCTTCTGGTAGGTGGGATTGCTCGGAAGGTTGGCCGGCAGATAGCTGCGCGCGGCGTTGATAGCTGCCTGCACATCTCGGGCGGCGCCATCGATATTGCGGTTCAAGTCAAACTGCAACGCTATCGAGGTGTTTCCCAGGTAGCTCGACGAGCTCATCTCGGTAATGCCCGCGATGCGTCCGAATTGGCGTTCGAGCGGTGTGGCAACAGAGGAAGCCATGATCTCCGGACTTGCCCCTGGCAGGGTTGCCTGCACCTCGATCGTTGGATAATCGATTTGAGGCAGCGCTGCGATAGGCAGCACCAGGAACGCGATTGCGCCCGCAATCGCTATGGCTAACGTCAACAGCGTCGTGGCCACCGGTCGTTGGATAAAAGGAGTCGAGAGGTTCATCGCTTGGCTGCCGGAGAAAGCCGTGACTCGTCCTCAGTACCGTTGGGATGCGATACGCTCCCAACGATCGACGCGCTCCAGGCGCCCGAGGCGCAAGATAAAAGAAACCGGCCATGAACAAGAGTAGCACCGTGGTGAGCAGCCGAGTCGAGATTTTCAAAGCTGACAAGCTGTCCATCGGAGTGGATATGGGAGGCCGGTTAACCGGAAGTTGACCGGCAGCCTGGATATTTTTGTGAGGGCTGAGAATCGGCGGGTGACCGATTCTCGCGGCTCAGCACGGCGGAGCCGCTCATCATAGCGCGTTCAGAAAGTTTTCGAGATCCGTCATCTGCGGCGGATTCAAGTTCATCTGAAAACGGGCGTTATAGAAATTTACCAGTTGTCCCAGACTGCCGGCGGAGCCGTTGTGGAAGTATGGAGCCCGAGCGGCAAGCCCACGCAGTACCGGCACCTTCACGCGATTCACGTCGGCACACAGCCCCGAAAAGAGTCCTGTACCCGGGTCCGTCGTGACGTACACCATTGCATTCCCATTCGCGTCGGTGCAGCCGGTGATCTGGTAGATGGGCATCGCAGGCGCTGTGAGCTGCTGCAGACCCGCGATGATCCCCGGGGCCGTCTCGCTCGCCACCAAATGGCTGATGCCGGTATCCATGGGAAGCGGAAACGAGTGGTTTCCGACATTTGGCGTATCGTGGCATGTGCTGCACGAACCGTGAATCAGCGCGGGGCTGCCGATGGCCGGGTTATCGTTCAGGCCGCGCACGTTGGTTATATTCAGCGGCGCCGTGTTGAAGATATCCTCCCCGCGGGCGATGCTGGCCTGCTGCGGATTGGCGCTGTTCCTCCAGGCTTGGAACAGCGTGAAGACGGCGGGATTAAATGGAATGCCCTTGGGATCCCCGCCGAAGGCATCATTGATCCCCGGATAGTAGTTCTGCGCCGCAAGACTGGCCGCCCCGCCGGACGCGCCGGCCGTGCTCAGCGAGCCGGCCTGATTGTCGGTCGCCTGCGCCGTGTAGAGCCCTTCCTCAAACGCAACCAACTGGGTCAGCTGTGCGGCGGTGGGAGCGGCGTTGCCCTGCTCGTGCGTCGCCACCGCTTCCGCTGCCTGCGCGCTGAGGTCCGAGTTCAGATTCGCGCTGAAACTCGCCGTCGCGTTCAACGGAGAGATCGTCTCCCGCGTGTCCCACATGACGTTGCTGAGGAACGTCAAACTGGTGGCAGGCAACGGCCGTCGGTACACGGAGACGATCTGCTGCCCCGTCGAGGCATCCGGCGTCACAGCGCAACCATAGGGGTCCAGCGTCGGAGCCAGTTTGAACTGCGCGCTCGCGGGAAGCTCGACGGCAATGCGGATCAGTCCATTGTTCAGCACTAAGCTATGCCCGATACTGTCACCCGTCGCAGCCGTGGGGCAATTCGCGCCATCCACCGCGTCGAATAACGGATCGGTGCCGTTGCTGCTCGCGAACAGGGTCTGCACGTCGGCGGCGCTGATCGACATTCCCTGGCTCAACTGGTGGCAGTTGGCACAGGTGCGCCCATTGCTGCCGAGGCTCTGGAAGAAAACGCCCGTCGGATCGATGCTGCCCGCCGAGCTGTTGGTCGACACTGTCCCGGTAGGTGTTGTATAGGATTGCAGACTGGGGATCAGTGTTACCGCTGGCGTCGTGGTGGCCGGAGCGGTTGTGCTGGCCGTACTGGCCGTGTTCGTCGCCGAGCCGCCTCCGCATCCTGCAAGGATGAGGCTTATCGAGAGAAAAAGGGTTGTGTGGCGTCGGTTGATGGCCAATGGGTCTCCGCGCTCGTGGACTGTTGCGTGATTTCCTCTAGTGCCTGTTGATTGCCCTCGTGAATAAAGCTCGCCCAGCTGTAGGCCGCCGCCCGCCAATTCGCCTGCACCTGGATTCGCACCGGCGGATTGTTGCATTCGCCTTGGGAAATTTCTCTCAACGGCTTCGGGGTCGTATCCACTTCTTCTTCACCCTGTTCCTTGCTTACGATTCGGAATCTCAGTGTGGGCCGCCTGGTTCGAACTCAGCGCTCCGGCGGGCGTGGCGGACGCACTCCTGCCAGCTTGATCCACTGGTCATGCGTTAACTGCACACGGATATCGAGCAACATCTGCGCGGCGGCCTTCTCCAGCTCGGACTTCGCCTGCGTCAACTTTTCGACCTGCGCCATCACCTTGCCACGATCGATCGGGTCGGTATCGAGCAACGATTGCAGCCCCCCTTCGGCCTTCCTCACCGCGGCATCGAGATCGATCAGATGATCGCGGGCGCCGTCGAACGTCTCGTCCATCCTCTTGATTTGCGCGGCGCTTAGACCTACGTTTTGCGCGATTTCCGGGTCGTTCCACCAGCGCCCCGGCGGCATATGGAGTTCCGCCGAGGGGCTGTCCGGCCTGCTATCGCGCGCGCCGGGTCCCTCTGGCCCCGGGCCTCGTCGCCCCGGCCCACGCTGCGGCGGAGGCCCCTGCTGCGGAGGACCCTGCTGCAGAGGACCTTGTGGCGGCGGACCGTCCTGCCCCTGAAGCGCCTCCAGCGGAGTTTGCAGCGCCCTTGCCGGCGCGGCCATTGCGGATATTGCTATGCCCGTCAGCAAAACCAGCTTGGCAATGGCGCGTCTTTGATGGATCGCATTCATCGAATGCCTCACTTAAGGATTCACCTGCAGCGGTTGCATGGGTTCCGGAGTGGTCTCGCCCACTTCCGATTCGATATGCGCCAGCAACTCGTTGTCGCGGGAAATCTGCGCCTGGGCGTCGGCCGTGGTGCTTGTTTTCTGGCTCTGCCCGCGCCGTATCGAAAGAGGGATGATCATAGCTAACAGCACCGCCGCAGTGGCCAGCACCCATGCGGGCCTGACCCATAGCCCCATTCTTCGCTGAAACACCCCATCGGTTTTTGGCGGCGCCACTTCTTTTGCCGCACCCTCGCTCCAACCGACCGCGGCGGCGCGAAACGCACCGAGTGTTTCGCGCATTTCGTCGCTTCGCCTTCGGCATTGCGGGCACGCGTTCAGATGCGCCTTGGTTGCGCTCGCGGCGATTCCCAGCAGCAAATCGTCGAATTCCTGCGGCTTCAAATGTGTGCTCACGCTGCCGATCCTTTCTCGCCATCGCCCATGCGCGTGCGTATCGCATGGAGACCCCGGTACAAATGCGTTTTAACCGTGGCCGGATTCATGCCGGTCGCGGCAGAAATCTCTGGCAACTCCATTTCCTCGATGAACCGGAGAACAAACACGCTGCGCTGGCGGGGCGACAACTCCTGCAGCGCTGCCCATACCTGCTCCACGCGCTCGCGTGCCAGCAGTTGCGCCTCCGAAGAACTCGCGCTGCTGGCCATCTGGCTGGCCAGTTCAGAAAGGTCCATGGCTCGCATGCGAGCCCGCCGCCAGAACTGGAACTTGCGCGTTCGCACGCGGTCCCGCATCAGGTTGTAGGCAATTTGCAGCAGCCACGTCGATACGGCGCACTGACCGCGGTACTGCGCTCTCGTGTCGTACGCCCGCAAAAAACAATCCTGCGTGACGGAGGCTGCCTCGTCCGGATCATCCAGCGAAAATACCATGAGTCTCAGAACCTGAGCCCTGTAGCGGGCGACCAGGGCGTCAATGTCGTCCAGCTCCGACATGCGCTCCTGGCAGGTCTCCCATTGAGGCATCGAAAGCACGTGTTCCATTCTTCCTTCTGAGACGAGGGTTTGTGCGGTGGAGTTTACACGCATGGCGGGATAATTTCCCAGGAGAGCGCTTTGCCACGCAAGGCTGGCGACGTGCAGACGATGACGTGCAGTTTGTCCCGGAAATCCTTCTCTGTCATCAACTTGCTGGGGCGTGTTCCCACCGATGCGAATACCTCCACCACTCTTACTACTGCCAAACCTCCTGTTCGCTCGTACGGTCCTGTGCGGGGGGGACGATCCGTGATGATCGTCCCTACCGCTGCCGTGAAAGGGGGGAAGGCGGCTGGGTCAGAGCCGCCTTGAGAGGCGTTGCAGAAGCAACCACGCGGAGAAGCAAGGTGCAGAGGCAAAAGGTGCAGAGGCAAGAAGACGGCCGAGCACGAAAGATAAAGCGGCGTAATTAGTCCGCCGCGAGACCCACATCCCGCGAAACACGATCCGCGCAGCGCACACAGACGCGAGCCCATGGGATGGCTTTGAGGCGGGCATCGGGGACGGGTTCCCCACAAGACATGCATGTGCCATAGGTGCCCTTCTTGAATCGCAAGAGTGCCGCTTCAATCTGTTCGAGTGTCCGACGCTCGCGCTCGATCGTGGCCACGGTCATGTCTTTTCTGGCAGAGTCGCTGGCGTGGGCGGCCTCGTCATCGGGCTCGCGGTCGATATAAACATCGCCGAGGCGCCCGTTAATCCTGACGCGGAGTTCGTCACGCTGCGCGATCAAGGCCTTTTCGATCGCTTCGCACTTCCGGCTATGCCTTTTTGTTTTCGGAGACATTTCACGACACCTCGTTCTTTCGATTGGAATATTGGGAGAAATTGCCGCGTTAGTGAGTTCACAAATCGGTCCCCTCGTTTTCTTCATTCTTCCAACTTCCAAGGACACCTGAGGCGGACTAGTTTGCCGAACTGCTGCAAGTCAACACTGTCCGGAAAGAGACACTTTTGAACTTTTGCTATTTGTTCTTTCTATTGATGCGAACAACAGATTGTGAAGGCCGAATAAGAACCTCATTTGGCCGACGGCTTACGAGCCTGTATGGCAACCCGCCTTTTTCGTCAGGGCACGGATTCATCCGTGCCGCAAATGCCGAAAAAAGCGATGCGGTTTCCCAGGCCGCGGAAAAACCTCGGTTTTTAGGGGGTCGGAGCTTCAGCTCCGACATAAAGCCCAAGCATTCAACGGGGCTTTAGCCCCTGAGGAACAGAATGTGGCATTTTTCCGCGGCCTGTTTAGCCCCTGAAGCTCCTGACCCTGCAGTTGTCACACCGGCTCTTCAAGTTCCGACATAAAGTCCGGGTATTCAACAGGGCCTTAGAGTCTGAGTGACAACCCGCGTTTTTCGTCAGGGCACGGATTCATCCGTGCCGCAAGTGCCGAAAAAATCGATGCGGCTTCAGCCGCTGAGGGACGATTTAGCCAGTTCTCACACAGACTCTTACGGCCTGGAGTAGCCCATAGGGACGGTGAGTGCGTTACTCAGTGCTTATATCAACTGAATACCTGACTACTTCTCGCTTTGGGCAGGCGCGCTCCTGGGTCATATCCCGCGAAGCGATTCAAGCCGGAGGTGCTCACACGTGTTATCGGCCACAAACTCTGGTCGTGAATTGACCTGGCTGCTCAGCCGATCCGCGCGTTTCTGAAGATAACCAGCGCCGCCATCGTCCCGGCCAAAGCCGGCAGCGGGAGAATGAAGATCACTAGAACGTCCGCGGAAAACGCCGCATTCCAACCGGGCGACCCCATCGGGGCGCTCCCGCCGGAAAGTGAGAAGGGGATGCAGAGAATGAGCAGAAAATGCGGGGTGAGAAGCAAGGAACCCAACACGCGTTTTCCCGGCCGCATCTTTGGCCAGGCCAAATAAGCCGCGTAGACAACCCCGCAGAACGCCAGAACGATTACAAGAACCACGAGCGGCAGAATTAAGCGCATTCCGGCACCTTGCGAAGGTTTATGGTCCAGAGCCCTGTCCAGAGCCCTATCCAGAACCATGCCCAGAGCCCCGTCCAGAGCTCTGTCCCGACCAAAACCCTCTCAAGCCGGCAGAAGAAGGGCGAGCCCGCAAGAGCAAGACGAACTTTTTTCGCGGCCGCCACCAGCGTTATTTCTCCATTGACCTGCACTCTAGCAGGTTGCGGAAAAACTCCGGTTTTTAGGGGGTCGGAGCTTGAGCGTCCGTCTGGCAATCCCAAATCCTTGTGGGTCGTGGCTTTCAGCCACGACATAAGCCTCGGCAAATCAGTCGGGCTCTAGCCCCCGAAGCTCTTGACCGGGCAGTCGTCACACTGGCTCTTCAGCCACGACACAATCCTCAGGATATCAGAAGGATATCAAATCGGCAGCCGCTGAAGCTCCTTACCCCGTACTTTCCACACAAACTCTCAAGCTCCGGCATAAAGTCTGGGGATTCAACAGGGCTTCACAGTCTGTGTGATAATCCCCGCGTTTTTCGTCAGGGCACGGATTCATCCGTCCGCAAATGCAAAAAAATCAATGCGGCTTCACAGGCCGCGGAAAAACCCCGGCTTTTAGGGGGTCGGAGCTTGAGCTCCGACATAAAGCCCAAGCACTCAACAGGGCTTCAGCCCCTGAGGAACAGATCTTGGTATTTCTCCGCAGCCTGCTAGAGGGTCCGACCATTTCACTGCGAGCATCAGGGTGTGATATGTTTTTCATCACTTCAGTGAATAGGGAGGGACTTATCATGAAAAAGCTGCTTCTTGTTGTCGCGATTTCCGCGTTGGCCGCGTTGCCCGTTCTAGCTGCGCTCAAAGTGGGCGATAAGGCGCCCGATTTTTCGGCTCAGGCTTCCTTGGCCGGAAAGGAATTTAACTTTTCTCTTCAGGATGCGCTGAAGAAAGGCCCCGTCGTAGTCTATTTCTACCCGTCAGCTTATACCAAAGGCTGCGATCTCGAAGCGCACACGTTTGCCGAGCAGAAAGACAAATTCGATGCCGCTGGCGCCACCATCATCGGCGTGTCTGGCGACAGCGTCGCTCGGCTCGATCAGTTCTCCGCAGACCCCGATTATTGCGCCGGTAAGTTTCCGGTAGCCTCCGATGCGACCGGCAAGATCGCCGCATCCTACAATCTGGCGACGACCAGTCCGAAAGCTGGTGCGGCCGATGTCCGCGGCGTCGCTATCGATCATGATTTTATCGAACGCGCAACGTTTGTCATCGGCAAAGACCACAAGATCATCGCCACCTTTTCATCGAAGGACGACGGCCTTTCGCCCGACCAGCACGTCACAAAATCACTGGCGATCGTGCAGCAGCTCGCCTCCAAATAGTAGCGCGGCAATCCAACGAGCGCCGTTGAAGGCCACATCTCACACTGCCAGTACTGTTCACGATGGTCCGAATCCCCGAGAACGGACGCGGCCCCTCGGGCGCTCGTCCCACGGACCGCACGATTTAGAGCTGGCCGGCGCCGCCGTCGACATTTATTTCTACTCCGGTCATGTAAGAGGAGTCCTGCGAAGCCAGGAACGCGACCACGCCTGCGACTTCTTCTGGTTTGCCGAACCGCTTCATCGGATTCAGTGCGATCAACATCTTTCCGAATTCATCGATCGCTTCTTGAGGTAAACCGGTTCTTTCAAGGATGGGGGTGACAATAGGTCCAGGCGCAACCGTGTTTACGCGGATACCCCGGCCTACCAGTTCGGCGGCCATGGTTCTTGCAAAAGAGCGCATGGCAGCTTTCGTCGCCGAGTATACGGTCCCACCCGCAAAACCTTTTTGATCCACCACGCTGGTGTTCAAGATGATTGACGCGCCGTCATTCAACAGCGGCAATGCTTTCTGAACCGTGAAGTACGCGCCCTTCACGTTGATGTCGAACATTTCGTTGTAAAGGGCTTCGGAAGTTTCGGCCAGCGGCGCGAATTTGGCGATGCCTGCATTCACGAATAGCACGTCAATTTTTCCGAGCTTTTGCGAAACTTCCGCGAACAGCTTGTCCAGATCGGACAGCTTCGCAACATCAGCCTGAACGGCCAGCAATCCGTTTCCCAGGTTTTTCACCGCCTCCTCCAGTGTCTTTTTGCTGCGGCCTGAGATGGCTACTCTTGCGCCTTCTTCCTGAAAGCGCTTCGCTGTCGCAAGCCCGATGCCGCTGTTTCCGCCTGTTACGAGTGCTGTTTTTCCTTCGAGTCTTTTCATGCCATCTGCTCCTTGGGTAGTTCGATTCCGCCGTCCAGCTCCCGCCTCCGTGGCGGAAAGATTCGCTGTTTAGATGAACATCCAGGCGATCGGGTGCAGGTTTTTCTCGGTTGGTGCAGCAGTTGCGGTTGCGTCCGTTGGCCTCTCATATCGTTTTGGCGCGCCGCTCTTCCTCGTAAGCCGATCTCGGTACTTGGGCAACCTGAACTGCTCTTTCTGGCCACTTGCGTGAGGTTGGCGGTTTCACGCAGGGATTCTGTATAATGTGTGGCCCCAGGAGGGGAATCCCATGTTGCGCATAAACGACGAAGCTCCCAATTTCACCGCTGAGACTTCCCAGGGCACGATTAACTTCCACGAATGGATCGGCAACGGCTGGGCCATCTTGTTCTCGCATCCCAAGGATTTTACGCCGGTGTGCACCACCGAACTCGGCTACATGGCCAGGCTGCAGCCGGAATTCGGAAAGCGCAATTGCAAGATTATTGGGCTCAGCGTGGACCCGGTGGCTAGTCACAGCAAGTGGGTCGCGGATATTGAAGAGACGCAAGGCCACAAGGTCAACTACCCGATGATTGGCGACCCGGATCTCAAGATTGCCAAGCTCTATGGCATGCTGCCTGCCGATGCCGGAGAGAGTTGCGAGGGCCGCACCGCCGCCACCAACGCCACCGTGCGCACGGTCTTTGTGATTGGCCCCGACAAGAAAATCAAGCTGATGCTCAGCTACCCCATGAGCACCGGCCGCAATTTCGACGAAGTGCTGCGCGTGGTCGATTCCATGCAGCTCACCGCCAGGCACAAAGTGGCCACGCCGGTGAACTGGAAACAGGGAGACGACGTGATCATTCTCCCGGCGGTTTCCGATGACGAGGCCAAGCAGAAATATCCCAGCGGATGGAAGGCGCCGCGCCCCTATCTGCGGATCGTGCCTCAGCCACAATAACCGCCGAGGGAAGGTACGGATCGATTCTCAGCAGTTCAATTTGCCGTGCCTCGCGCCCGCGTCGTATTTGAGACGCACAATCGGGTACGCCCATCCGCGCGAGCCATTCTCCGCCCGCCAGAATACAGTTGCGGAGAAGTTGAGGAGAAGTTGGCGAGAAGTTGGCGAGAAGTTGAGCAGATGCAATCCGAAGAGGTGAAACCTACTTCGCCCTCTTCGCCTTCTTTGCTTTCTCCGCCTTAATCTTCGCCCACCGCGCCTTCACCGCCCGCACAATATTTGCACGACCCGCAGCGGATAGGGTTCTCTTGCTGCCTCTTCCATTTGTGCTGCTCTTGTGCCTGGGCGCCACTGCCGCCGTACCTCCGCCGTTCAGAGCGGCGATCGCGCTCTTAACCGCCGCCAACTGTCGCTCCAGCTTCGATTCTTCACTGTGCAATGCTTCTACGATGTTCATGAAATCCCCTTTGGGACATTAGACACTGGTGTCTCGCCCACTGCAAGACAGTGCCGTTCCTTCACCAGAGACCAGAGGTGAACGATCAGATGTGAACGGCCAGAGGTAAACGACCGGAGCTAAACGATCAGGGGTAACCCTCAAGCCTGGGCTCCCCATGCTTCCATTCCGGGGCCAGCGCGTAATGATCGCGATTCGGCATTCGCACTTTCGGCAGGCTGTGTTCGTCCATCACCTCATCCTCTTTGATAATCCCATTCTTGTAGAGGATAAAGGCGGTCAGCGCGTAGACCTCATTGGGTTTCAGTGTGCCCTGCTTGGTGAGTGGCATGGCGCGGTTGATGTAATCCCAAAGCGTGGTAGCGTACGGGGAGTGGAAGGCCATCACGTTCGAATCGTCCACGCAAGGCCGCAGGCAGGTATTGTCGGACTTGGTCTTCCCATCGCTCCGAATCAAAGTAGGAGCTGGGCCCCCTGAACCTGTTTCCCCATGGCACCCAAAGCAAGCCCTGCGAACAAACACTCCGGCACCTTCCGCGGCCGTGCCGTGCCCCGGGGGGAGCGCCTGTCCATCGGGCCCGATAGTAATATCCCACTGGCTCACTTCCTCGGGAGTGGGAGCCCTGCCCACACCATAGGTGGGTGATTGTGCCTTGCTGATCTGGCTCACGCCCAGAATCATCACCAGTAGGAACAGCTTACGCCAATCCATTATGAACGGTCCCATCGCTGGCCACTCTCCAGGGGAAAACACTATTGTCCAGACCCTTTATCTGAAGCTTCGCGTCATTCGGCACATTCCAGTATTTCGCGATCTCGGCCCTCGTGGGCTGCACGGTTCCCAATTGGTCCGTGCAGCGCGACATGATCACGGTCTCCGTCCCATCCCACTTCCAGGGCAACGCAAACCGGGTATGCGCCATGGGATATGCCGGGGTTCGCAGCTCCGCAGGCTTCCAACTCTGCCCGCCGTCCACCGACACGTCCACGCTTCGAATCGCACCCCCTCCTGACCACGCCAAGCCCGTGATTTCATAGAATCCGGGGCCGGGCAGCTTCTGCTCCCCGGAGGGGTAAGTAATCACCGATTTCGGCCCAATCTGGTGATTCAATGCCGCGACTTTTGTGTCGGACGCAAGATGTCCGTAGTCGTTGTACGTCATGTAGTTCTTTTCGACCAGTTTGATTCGCCGCAGCCACTTCACGTTAACCATCCCTTCAAAACCCGGCACCATCAATCGGAGCGGGAAACCCTGATGCGGGCGCACGGGCTCGCCGTTTTGCGCGTAGCATACCAGGCAATCATCCATGGCTTTTGCGACCGGAAGGCTGACCGCGCCTTTTACGGTCTCCGCCCCTTCCGCGATGAAGAACGACGCACTATTCTGCACGCCCGCTTCCTTGAGTAACAGAGACAGGGGCACCCCGGTCCATTCCGAGCAACTGGTCAGCCCGTGGCTTTGCTGCACGTTCTTATCCGTGGGTTTGGCGCGATTTCCGCTGCACTCCAGGAAATGAGGCCGGGTCACAAACGGAAGGCGCTTGATTTCGTCCACCGTAAAAATCAGCGGCCGGTCCACCATGCCGTGAATCATCAGGCGATGTTCCGCTGGATTGATGTCCGGCAGATAGGACCCGCGATGGGTGGACACGTAATGGAGCGACGAGGCCGTGATCATTCCCACCGAATCCTGCAGCGGCGACGCCACGTGAAAGGTCATCCCGAACATATCGGGAGACATTCTTTCCGACACCGGGACACGGATCGATTTCACGTAACGGGAGCGCTCGCCATAGGCGATCACATCGTTGGCATCCTTGCACCCCGTGTTTTTGGAGGCTGCGTCTTTGGAGGCTGCCCCTTTGGCGGGCGCCTCGCTATGCGACATCTGGGCAACCGCCGCAGGTATCACTCCCGCGGACAAACCAACCAATGCCGCGCTATCCCGTAAGAATCGTCGTCGAGCAGATAACTTGGAACTCATAAGCGCTCCTTTGCCATGAAAAGTACCCAGGCCCCGCGTTCCTCGTGGCAGTATACATCTGCTCGGATGACAAGCAAAAACGATAACTGCCGCGCAGGCATTCGATTCGGCAGCACACCTCCACAGGGCTCGATCGCGGCCAATCTTCCATGCCTGATTGACGCCGTCATCGTCCAGTGAGTTTCACTTGAAATGGACCGTAAGCCGGCTAACCGGGCCTTGGTCCCGCCCGGGGGAACGGTGGCGAGGCCTTAATCGACCGAGCAACGTAAGGCTTGCGAATTTTTGACTGAACGTGCTATCAACCTCGTGTCGTACTATAAGGTAGCACTTGCCTCCCAAGGGCGTATAGGGCTACGATGCGTTTCGCTTTTGTCATTTGCTGATGTCAAAACGACTCTCTCTTCGACTGCTGGCCGTATCGCTGATCCTGGCGGTATTTGTACTTGGGCTACAGGTCGTCGCCCACTTTGATGGGAATTCCCACGACGAAGCCCACTGCACGTGCCAAATCTGCCATATCGCACACGCTGCGATTCCGCAACCAGCCGCGCAGACCCAGATTCAGGCGCCTCTGTGGGTGTCGGCGTTCCACAACTTCGAGCAGTCACCAACGACGGTTGAATCAGCCAGCAGTCTCAGCATTCCTCGTGCTCCTCCTGTTTAATCCCGGTCTCTCTAAATAAATCGCTCTCCCACCACGCTCCGTCTTTGTGACGGGACGTGCCCCATTCCCTTTTCATTCGCTGCCGGCGATGGAGATCGCCGGAGCCGTATTTCATACCGGGAGAATAATAAGATGAGAATCGCAAGGGCATTCTTAGCGGCGCTGAGCTGCGTTTTGGCTTTGCTGGCAGTTGGATTCACAACACCAGCACAGACAGGTAATTCAGGCACAATCAGTGGAAGTGTATCGGACCCATCCGGTGCCGTGGTTGCAAAAGCGACTGTTAATATTCACCAGGCGGTGAGCGGCTATGACAGCACCACCACAACGGACAATTCCGGCAACTTCAGCTTTTCGAATGTGCCGTTCAATCCGTATCACTTGACGGTGACGGCTCCAGGTTTTGCGTCTCATTCCGAGGACGTTGACGTTCGCTCAGCCATTCTCACCAATGTGAAAATCGGACTTACGCTCGGACAGACAAGTTCGATTGTGACGGTAGAGGCCGCCGGAGACCTCGTCGAAACCGAGCCGACGGTCCACACGGATATCGACCGCCAATTGTTCAATGAGGTTCCGCTCGAGAGCGCGTCGTCTTCCGTCAGTTCCCTGGTAACTCTTGCGTCGCCTGGTGTTGCCGCAGACTCGAATGGTCTTTTCCATGGGCTGGGAGATCACGCCTCAAATTCGTTCTCGGTGGATGGCCAGCCGATTACGGACCAACAAAGCAAGGTGTTTTCCAACCAGCTTCCGGTGGATGCCGTTCAATCGATGGAAGTAATCGAGGGTGCGCCACCAGCCGAATACGGTGGCAAGACGAGCCTGGTGATCGACATAACCACACGCTCGGGACAGGGCTCTACTGTTCCGCACGGGGCCGTAACCGCTGAGTACGGGAGCTTCGGATCGGTAAATGGAGGCCTCAATTTCGCATACGGCGGTCCAAAGTGGGGAAATTTCATCGCAGCTAATGGGTTGAATACAGGACGATTCCTCGACGGCCCTGAATTCGTAGTGATGCATGATAAAGGGAACGAAGAAAATGTGTTCGACCGGGCCGACTACCAGGTTTCCGATGCAGATTCCTTTCATATGAACTTGGGCTTCACCCGTTCGTGGTTTCAAACGCCCAACTCGTTCGATTCCCAATTGGCAACGCCGTGGTATGGGGTGGTGGTGGACAACAATGGACTCGATCCAACAGGCAAGCTCGTCGGACCGACGGATCAGCGGTCGCAGATTCGCACATTCGACATCTCGCCTACTTGGATGCACGTGATCAACTCATCTCTGGTGTTTACGGCTGCCGCCTGGGTTAGGCACGACGAATACAACTACTACCCCAGCGGAAATCCTTTCGCCGACCTGGGCCCTGTAAACCAGGCGATTCCCGCCCTTTCCCTCCAGAGAGAAACCGTGAGCCAACTGAGAACGCTTACGAATGCTGGAGGCCGGGCGAGTGTGTCCTTCGTGAAAGGCGTCAACAATTTCAAAGCGGGCATACAGTACTCGCGGACGGCCCTTGTGGAGAACGACCACATTGGAATCGTCGATCCGACACTTAATCCAGTGTGCGATGCCGCGGACGGCAGCATCGATCACGAATCCGAACTATAACGGACCCAGCTGCCTGCGGAACTTTCGGCGGCACACCCGATCCGAACTTCAACCCTCTGCTCGGTTGTTACGATCTTACGAGAACAGCGCCGCTGCCTGCTTCCGATGGCTGCCCGGCAGGGCAGAGTCGCAGCACGATCTACTCGCCGCAACTTCCCCGCGCGAACGTGAAAGAGTTCGCGATGTACATCCAGGACGCCATAACCAAAGGCAACTGGAATTTCAATCTCGGGATTCGGGGCGACATATACAACGGGCTAACCCATGCTCAGCAGGCGGAACCCCGCCTCGGAATTGCTTACAACATCAAGCCCAGCAGCACCGTGCTCCGAGTTTCCTATGCGCGGACTCTGGAAACTCCGTTTAATGAAAATCTCATCCTATCCAGCATAGGATGCAACGATCCCGTATTGTCTGTGCTTCTCTCCTGCTCTGGCGCAAATTCCCTGCTCAGTCCGGGATTTCGCAACGAATTTCACGCGGGACTGGGGCAGGCCTTCGGCAAACACTTCGTCGTCGACGCCGAATACATCTGGAAGTACACGCATAACGCCTACGACTTCAGCGTGCTGGGCAACACGCCCATCACGTTCCCGATCGAATGGCACAATTCGAAGATTCCCGGATTCGCGCTGCGCGCCGACGTGACGAACTTCCGCGGATTCACGGCGTACGTGGTCATGTCGAGCGTCGCAGCCCGTTTCTTCACTCCACAGATCGGCGGGGCCGGTGCTGCTCCCGGTGGGATTTCCGTTTTCCGGATCGACCACGACGAGCACTACAACCAGACGACCCACCTGCAGTACCAGCCGTGGCAAACAGGGCCATGGCTTGGGTTCAACTGGCGATATGACAGTGGTCTTGTGGCCGGGCCGGTGCCCTGCGCAGGAGGTAATTGCGCCAACGGTCCCGCTGGCACGGACACGACAATCGTGGATGTCTCCGGGATCAGCGCGGATCAGCAGTCCGAAGCTGGGCTGTTCTGTGGCTCGGTCCATCCAGTCGCCGCCCACCCCAGGAAATCGAGTGGGCGTTCCCATCAGCTCGGCACTGGGTGTCGACCTTTGCCCTGCAGACCAGTACGGATCGACCCTGCTAAAAATACCGGCCCCTGGAACAGAGGATGACGACCGGAATCCTCCGCGTATCGGCTCTCGGAATCTGTTCGACATTGCCGTGGGCCATGACAATATCTTCCACGGCGACCGTTTCAAGTGGAGTGCCCGCCTCACCGTGATCAATCTGGCGAACCAGAACGCATTTACAACTTCATCTCCACTTTCAGCGGCACGCACTACGTGACACCTCGCTCCATTACCGGTCAGATTGGTTTCCACTTCTAAACGCAGCATACATAGCCGGAGGGCAGCTTTCGTTGGTGGCTGCTTTCCGGCGCTGCTTTCACGGAGTTGAGACCATGCGAAAGATTACGCCAAATCGCATCCGCAAAATCCGCAAGACTCTGGGTATGTCGAAACGAGAGTTCGGGGAAGTCCTTTGGGCGTCGCCGGCAACTGTCGACCAGTGGGAATCAGGAGAAAGCGCCCCCGTTGGCATGCATCACCGGTTGCTGGTTTTATTGCAGAAGGGTTTGGCGAACCCACCCGTCCGTCTCACGCTGCTTGATATACGGGGCAAGGATCCCATGTTTCTGCTCTACAGGCTGTTGAACCGCTATATGGCGGCCGTTCCGCGAAGACTGCTTGAGATGTGTAACCAAAATGAACCGGCTGAATATTCAAATACTCAGTTCGATCGCCGAGCGACGCGGTGGGAGATGTCTCTCAAAGCGGTACGTCGATTTCCGTACCCCGCTCTATTGGCAATGCGCCGTCGGCCACAGGTGGAAAGCTTTCGCTACCTACGTCAAGAATCGAGGGACTTGGTGTCCTTATTGTGCGGGAGTCAAGCGTCTGACGCTGAGAGAAATGAGGGTTTTGGCGAGACATCGAGGTGGCGAGTGCCTTTCGAAACGGTATGTGAACAATCGACACGAAACTTATTTGGCGATGCGCTAACAAGCACTTGTGGCGAGCTGCTCCTTTAGGAGTCAAGAGAGGGCAATGGTGTCCATATTGTGCTCAGACCCTCCGGCTTACCTTACAAGAGTTGCAGGCAGAGGCAAAAAGAAGAGCGGGAGAATGCTTGTCCAGTTCGTATCTAAATGTAGAAACGCCTCTGCGATGGAGGTGCGCCGCCGGTCATGAGTGGGATGCAAGACCGGCATCGATTCGAAAAGGCACTTGGTGTCCATATTGCGCACAGGTCCAGAAACTCAAATTAGAGGAAATGCAACAAATTGCCCGGGAGCGCGGTGGCAAATGCATTTCCGAGACATATAACAAATTGTTATACGAATCTTGTCTGGGAATGTGTCCGAGGGCATCGTTGGAAGGCTTTGCCCAGCAATGTGAAAGGAAGCTCACGGAAGCGAGGGACTTGGTGTCTGAAATGCGCCAACCTCCGCAGAGTGTTTAATTCTCCGGGTGATATCGAGAAGATGCGAGACCTTGCAAGAGCACGCGGGGGACGATGTCTCTCGCAGGAATACGTCAACTCCAATACGCGTTTAGAGTGGGAATGCGAGCAAGGACATCGTTGGAGAGCAGTGCCGCGAACAGTGTCGGCAGGTTCATGGTGCCCGATCTGCGCTCGCAATCAACGATTGACGTTGGAGGAATTTCAAACTCTTGCTCGCCGTCGTGGGGGCAAATGCCTTTCAAGTGAATATAAGAACAAGGAAACGAAATTACGGTGGCGATGTTCCTTAGGTCACGACTGGTTTGCGAAACCAGGGGACGTAAAGAAAGGTTCTTGGTGCAGGAAATGTGCGATCGAGCGACGAAGGAGCAGGTGGAAGAAGCCTGTCACGGATTCGCCCCTTCCGGTGGAGACAATCACCGTACTGGTTTCCTTTCTCCGTTTTTCTAAGGTGTTTTTCCCTGGGTCACGCGAAAGAACCGTTTTCTCGAGCCCTAGCAGCCTCGAGATTAAGGCGCTTACTTCAGCGCGCGCGACACCGGGCTCGGTGAACGCAACCGGTAACTCCAGTTCCTACCGTAGCATTTGGTGTAAAGATTCAAAACCCGATAAACGTCGTATGGTGTCTGCGTGGCCCGTCGTATGCGTGTGTCATTAGCATCACCGTGCCCCGAGGTACAAAAGGCGAATAAAGAGGAATAAAAATGCCCCCCAATACACCCGTGTCACCCCGGAAACCTCGCCTCAGGCGGAGGGCAGCCCTCAATCACAAATGCAAAATTACGAAACGAAGCTACCATGTCTATGAGAAATAAGGCATCTAGCTTTTCGAGGCCTGTCCGCCGCGCGTGTTCCCGCGTCGCCAGTGACTCCCGCCGCGTTCCACCCACCGTGGCTGCGGTAGGCGTCTCCATCAGGCATTCGCGATCCCTTTTTTCGCACGACTCGGAAGTTTTTGGTGTTGACACGAAAAAATTCCTCGTGTAACTTGCCGGTTGATGAGATTCCTCAACCAGAAGCCTGAATCGATGAATTGTTGTCTCGGCTCATTCGGGGTGTCTTCTGGCATTGGGAGGCTAGTCGGAGCCGTTTAAGCGCTGAATACTAGCTGCGAGTTGTGATCACCCACCGCCAGAAACGCTGGCAGGTGGGTTTTTTGTTTTTGGTCAAGCAACACGGAGCCGGGCGAATGAGCAGCACCGACGCACAGAACTGGGGCCTCGAATTCTCGGAGAGCGAACGCGACTTGCTCAAGGAATTAGCTGCCGCCATCCGCGGAATTCGATACGGTTCCGTTGTGCTCACAATTCATGACGGCCGCCTTGTGGAAGTGAGCAAGACCGAGCGTATCCGCCGCAATTCCACGTAACACACGTTACCGCAGTAAGCCTACCCCCTCCGTGGGAGGCCAGAAGAAAAAGATCGCCGCCAACCAGTCTCCTGGAGGCCTCGGCCAAGTCATTACCAGGAGAGATGCATGTCAATCCGTAAGATTTTTGTGGGACTTCTACTGAGTTCCCTGTTTGCTCTGGCCGCAACGAGAACGTTCGGTCAGGAAGTTGACGCTGCAATTGTTGCGGGCACAGTTTTCGACGCCAGCCACGCGGCAGTCGTCGACGCAAAAGTCACATTAATCCACGTAGCCACCAACTCCACAACCGAGGTCCGCACAAATGAACACGGCCAATATCGGACGCCGCCGCTGCGAATCGGGGAATACGAAGTTGGCGTAGAGGCTTCCGGTTTCAAGCGTTTCGAACAGCGCGGTTTGGTGCTCAGTATTGGCGACGTCCGGCAGGTGGACGCCGTTCTGGAGGTTGGACAAGTTTCGCAGACCGTAACGGTCGAGGCCGCGACCCCGTTGTTGCAAACCGAAGATTCGACCGTAGGCACCCTGATCACGAATCAACAGATCACGGAGCTGCCACTCAACGGGCGCGATTATCTGCAGCTCGCCACTCTTTCCTCCGGAACGGTGCCGGTGATCAGTAACGGTGTGGGCATCAGCATCGGAGGACAAGCCGGCGGGCAGGTTGCGTTTCTCCTCGATGGCCAGGACAACAACAACCAGCAGATTTCGACATCCCATTCAGGGCAGAAAGACATTGTCGAGCCCTCGATTGACGCCATTCAAGAATTCAAGGTTGTTACCAACGGATACTCGGCGGAGTACGGACGCTCCTCGTCCGGGGTCATCACTGCTGCGATCAAGTCAGGCACCAATCAGTTTCACGGCGTGGGCTATGAATTCGTTCGCAATGCAGCGCTGGATGCCGAGAACTATTTCACTCCAGCGGGCGCCGCCAAACCAGCCTTCGGAAGAAATCAGTTTGGTGGTGCGATCGGAGGCCCGATCGTTCACGACAAGACTTTTTTCTTTGGCGACTTTGAAATCGGCAGGATCAGGCAAAGCGTCACAACAACCAGCACGCTTCCCACCGACCTCCAGCGGCAAGGCGCATTTGCGACGCCGATCTATGACCCAAATACCGGGCTTCCATTCCCAATCGTAAACGGCCAATACACAATCCCTGCGAGCCGCATCGATCCCATTGCAATGAAGGTCCTGAACCTTTTGCCGCATGCGCAAACATCCGCAGCAACCGCCAATTACGTATACCTGAGTCCTGAGGATCAGGATCCGCACCGCTGGGACTTTCGCGTAGATCAGGTTCTAAGCGACAAGCAGAATCTCTATTTTCGGTACAGCTCCCAGAACTCGGACAATGGCGTTGTTTCCCTGCTGCCTCCTGCTTCAGGCGAGGGCTACTATTCGTCCGGTCCTACCGGCGAAACAGGTGCCCAGACGACTGTCAGCAAAAGCTTCGTGCTGGGTTACAACCGCGTTTGGTCTGCAACACTCGTGAGTTCGATTCACGCGGGTTGGAATTATCTGAATTGGGTTAACTACTTTCCCCATCAGCCACTCAGCGGAATTGGCATACCCGGAGTAACTTCTACGAACCCAGGATTTTCCGGTCTCACCATCACAAACTTGCCAGCGCTGGGCATCTCGAACGTGCCCAACCAGGACGGTTCTCAAAATCGGCAGTTATCAGGGGATCTGACCTGGACGAAGGGACCTCACAGCATCAAGTTTGGCGTGCAAGCCTACTGGCTCGAGACCAACTTCGACAGCTCACAAACGAGCAGCGGGACCTACACCTTCAATGGCGAATACACCAGCCACAACGGCCAGTACACCAATTCCGTCAACAATTACGGATTTGCGGACTTCCTGCTTGGCTATGCATCGGCGGCCAGTCTTTCGACGTATTCAAAACTAAACTTCCGCGTTCCCGAAACTCACTTCTTTGCCCAAGACGACTGGAAAGTGAGCCGGCGGCTCACGCTCAATCTCGGGCTGCGCTACGAACTGACACCCCCGGCGGTCGACACGCACAACGCGATCGCAAACTTTGAGATGAATACCGACCCTTACATCACAACTCCAGCGCCGCAACTGGTGTTTGCCGGCACAAACGGAAGCGATACCTCTCGGGCGCTGCAAAACGTCAACTACCATCAGTTTGCTCCCCGATTCGGATTCGCCTACAGCTTCAACAACAAGACGGTGCTGCGAGGCGGATACGGAATTTTCTATTCGAACTTCATAACGATCGGCGGCATGTCGTCGATGGAAAAAAATCCACCCTTCAGCGTGGTGGTCAACCTGTCGCCGACCAGCAAGACAAAGCCTTCGGTGTTCCTGCAGAACGGATTCCCAGCGGGCACGCTATCGGTGGCAAATGCGACGAATGTTCAGCTGATTTCCTACGACCAACGCGATCTAATACCCACGGATTACCAGTGGAACTTGAACGTTCAGCGGGAATTGCCGGGCGGCATCGTGGTGGAGGTCGGATATGAGGCTAACAATTTTGACCACAACTGGTGGTCCATCGACGGCAATCCGGCGCCTCCCACAGCAAACCCCATCGGCAGCTTGAATTCCCGCCGGATATATACGTCGGCTTTGGTGCCCGGAAGTCCCAACCCAATCACCCTTGCGAACATCGTGCGGATTCAGAAGGACGGTTACAGCCGTTACAGCGCACTCCAGACCAAGATCGAGAAGCGCTATTTCAACGGCGTCTCGCTCATCGCCTCTTATGCGTATTCGAAGACCATGGCGCTGGGTGACGCGACGGGAGTTCAGAATTTCGCCAACTGGAATGCGGACTATTCCGTCGCTGCCCAGGATCTGACGCACCATTTCGTGGGCAGCGTGATTTACGAATTGCCGTTCGGAAGAGGCAAGAAATTCGGCGATCACTGGAATAGTTTCGCGAATGCTGTCCTGGGCGGATGGAGTATCGACCCCATTCTGACGGTGAGTTCCGGGTTCCCGGTAAACCTGACCGAGACCACGGATCCCTCCAACACCGGCACGGCATACGACCGGCCCAACATCGTCGGCAACTGGCATCTTGCGAATCCCACGGTAAATGAATGGTTCAATACGTCGGCATTCGCCATAAACGCACCGGGTACTTTCGGCGATGCGGGACGAGACATTCTTCGCGCTCCGGGTTTGTTTAACCTGGATCTCGCCGCGCACAAATCGTTCCAGTTCACCGAACGGTTCAGCGCTCAGCTTCGCGTCGAATCGTTCAACTTCACGAACACACCACCCTTGGCTGCCCCGAATGCCGAACTCGGCAGTTCCGGATTCGGGCAGATCACTTCGGCCGGAACTCCACGGGAAAACCAGGTCGCACTGAAGTTTTATTTCTAGCAGGAAATCCAAAAGGAGAGGACACCAGAAATGAAGAGACTGATATTGATGGCGCTTCTTGCAACCACCGTCGCGTTTGGACAGCAGGGGGGCACTGATTCTCACACTGCTAAATCCCAGGCCAAGGTGCTCACACGAGCGGAATTCGATGCCCTGCTCGCGAAGCCGGATCAACTCCTGATTATCGATGTGCGCAGGCCCGACGAAGTGAAGGACATCGGCGGCTTTCCGGTTTACCTGAGCATACAGATAAATCAACTGGAGAAGAGTCTGGCGTGGATTCCCCGGGATCGCACGATCGTGGCCGTATCGAACCATGCCGCCCGCGGGGGACGAGCAGCCGACATCCTGGCCAAGAACGGATTCAAGGTGGCCGGAGCAATCGGCGCTCAAACCTACGAGCAGGAGGGCGGCACGCTGACAAAGATCGTGGCCCCCCGCCCCGACCGGCGTCGGCCCAGGCGGGTAACGGCGGGAATGACTAGTCAACCGACTCCAAGAACGACGGACTTTTCTGGCAGCGGGGAGACGACGGCGCCAGAGAAGTCCTCAAACAACTGCGGTCGGACACGGATCGCATACCAGGGAGAATTGAGATGAAAGCAAAATACGCAGTTTTTCTCGTACGTAGCTGGATTGATGACGGCACTCCAGGCTTTTGCGCACCATTCCTTTGCCGCGGAGTTCGACGTGAACAAGCCGGTGTCGCTCAAGGGCGTCGTAACCAAGATCGAGTGGACGAATCCTCACGTTTATTTCTACATCGACGTGACCGACGACAAAGGAAACGTTGTCAATTGGGGATTCGAGGGCGGAAATCCGGGACAACTGCTCCGCAATGGCTGGAAGCACGATTCACTGAAAGTCGGAGACCACGTCAATGTCGAGGGCTTTGCCGCCAAGGATGGTTCGCATCTGGTGGGCACCAGGCTTGTGACGCTGGCCGACGGACGGAGGGTTTTAGGCGGCGCAGGGGCACCCGGTGACGATTCCAATGCGGGATACGCAAGCAAGGACCAGTAAGCGGCTCAGCTCAAGAGATCAAGGAGATTTACACGTGAGAATGTTCCGAGTCAGTTTTAGGGTTGCCGCTGCGGCGTCTTTCGCCGTGCTGTTTCTTGCTCAAGTATCCACCCACGCTCAGGCACAAGCTCCCAATCAAAGCCAGCAAGCGGACGGCGCCGATGGAAGAGCAGGAAGAGATGCGAAGCGCGAGTCAAAGCCTGCCGGGCCGCCGCGTCCTACCCCACGAACCACCGACGGCAAACCGGACCTGTCGGGTATCTGGGACGGGCGCGGGGCAAATATCAATAAAGACCTCCCGGGGAAAGAGTTGCCCTACACTCCGGCCGGTGCAGCAGCGTACCAGTTCAATTTGACGCAGGCGATTGATCCGCAATCCCTCTGCATCATCATCGGCCAGCCGCGAGCGGATGTAGACGGGAGACCGTTTGAGATTGTCCAGAACGCGAACCGCGTGGCTTTCCTTTACGAGCGAGATGCGTCGCGGCGCGTCATTCGGCTGGGCAGCCGGCATCCCGACGACCCCGAGCCTTCTTTCTTTGGAGACGCCGTCGGCAACTGGGACGGAGACACTCTTGTCGTGGATGTGGTTGGACTGAAGGGCGAGCGCGTGTGGGCCGACAACGTAGGGCATCCACACAGCGACGCCACACACCTGATCGAGCGATGGTCACGGCCCGATGCGGACGACTTGTTGCTCGAACTTACGATTGATGACCCCGAAGTACTACACGAAACCATTAAAGGTTACGCGAAGGCTGAAGCTGCAGTCATACCTCGAAGTGGACGAAGAAGCGTGTGACGAGAACAACGTCGATCGCAGCCACCTGGGCCCTGGTCTTGGAACCACGGACGGCACGCGCGGATTCGGCAGGCGCACTCAGAACGCGCCATCTCCGACTCCTTCTTCGATGGCCAACGAGGCGACGCGTTAATCCGCGGATCGTTTCCAAGAATCTTAAACAGGCTCGGAGGCGAGTACATCAATGAATCTCTTACATCTGTGCCAATGGCTTTACGGAACGTCGCTGGGCACGGCGATTCGCGAATCGCCGTCAGCTTACCCGATCATCGAGTCGATTCACGTCCTGGGGATCACGGTGCTGGTGGGAACTGTTTCCATTGTAGATCTGCGCTTACTCGGTCTCGTGCTGAAACGCGAGGAGGTCTCGGAAGTCGTTAGCCAAGTTTTGCCGCTGACCTGGTGCGGCTTTGTGATCATGTTCGTCAGCGGCTTTCTTCTTTTCTGGTCGAAAGCCGAGCAGTGCTACGGCAATCCGGCTTTTCGACTCAAGCTGCTGCTTCTTTTGCTGGCGGGCCTGAACCCGTTAATCTTCCATTCAACGATCTATCGTAGCGTTGCCACATGGGGCGAGTCCGCAGCTACGCCGAATCGAGCGAAGCTGGCCGGAATTCTTTCGCTGGCGCTATGGAGCGCCATCATTATCTCAGGACGGGCCATTGCATATTTCAAATAGCATGACCGTCGCGTGTTTAACATCAGCCATGAAGGCATCGTGATGAGGGTTCTTTCTGTCTTTCAGTGGCTTGGGCATACATCTGTGGGCGCGCCATGCAGCACGCCACGTATGGAGTGGCGGTCGTGGAGATGGTTCATCTCCTCGCGCTTGCGATTTTCGGGGGAACAATCCTGCTCGTAGACCTGCGCCTTTTCGGCATTGGCCTCAAACGGCAGTCTGCGTCGGGACTCTATAGGGAACTATCGCCGCTTTTCTGGGGAAGTTTCGGCGTGATTGTTTTGTCAGGAATCATCATTCTTTCGGCCGAGCCCATGAAGTGCTATTACAACACCGCTTTCAGGGCCAAGATGGCGATTCTCTTTGTCGCGGTATTGTTCCATTTCACGCTGCACCGCAACGCGGTCGTATCGGCGACGAAAGCAGTTTCGCCGGCTTGGGCAAAAGCAACCGCGGCACTGTCTCTGTTACTTTGGCTTGCTGTGGGTTTTGCCGGACGGGCGATCGGGTTTCTTTAGAAAAGTTTCGTCAGTTTCAACACGCGCAGGATCAAAAGGAGAAACATTATGAGTTACTTCTCACGTTCGAAGTGGAGTCTCGTACTCGCTCTATCAGCAGTTGCATCGGTATCGCAATTTGCCGCCCCGGCATCCGCTGACGAAGTTACAAAGTGGAATCTGATAACCGTGAATGCCACCAAGACCGGTAAGTTGAACAGCAATTTTGGGTCGAGGGTGGATGCGATCGAAGCCATCGCCGTGTACGACGCTGTGAACGCCATCAAGCATTTCGGGTCACCCTATCATTACAACAAGCCAGCGGCCGGTGCTGCGTCCCCAGAAGCTGCCGCAGCGCAGGCTGCGCACGATGTATTGGTTCATTTTTTCCCTGCCCAGCAGCCCGACCTCGATTCAACTCTTGCGAGCAGCCTGGCTTCCATTCCCAACGGAGCCGAGAAAGCGAACGGGCAAGCCGTTGGCGCGGCTGCCGCGCTCGATATTATCGCTCTTCGGTCCAACGACTGCTCCAGTCCCGATGTTCCCTACCCTGCCACCGGAGTGACGGGCGTCGGGCAGTGGCGTCCAACGCCGACAGGATTTGCGCCCGGATCAACTCGCAGTGGGGAACCGTGACGCCCTTCGTTTTGAAATCTGCGAGTCAGCTCCTTGCTGCTGCGATCCTTCCGTTGGCAGCCCGGTAAAATACAAGGCTTCGGCAGAAGTGAAAGATATTGGCTCCGCCACCAGCACAACTCGCACGGTGGATCAGACGCACATCGCCAAGTTCTATGCGCAAGACGCGGAATTGCCGGCGAATGAGGCCGCCCGGATTCTTGCTGAAAAACACGGGACGTCCCTGGGCAACGAATGCGCTTGGTGTTTGCGCTGGTCGATATCGCCATTGCCGACGCACGGATCGCCATTTCCGAGGCAGAATACACCTACAAGTTCTGGCGTCCGGTGACCGCTTTAAACGCGAACCCGGATGGGACGGTCACCAATAAACTACTTCTGCTTGGACGCCTCTGCTTGTAACTCCCCCGCACC
>CAVOOP010000008.1:0-171067 GCA_963697575.1 uncultured Acidobacteriota bacterium
CATCTAACAAGAGAATTAGAAGTTCCTCAATCAGCGACCGGATTTCGGGAACATCCTTTGCTACGATTTTAAATCCACGAACAGCACCTGAAAGAATGCGCGCCGTCTTCTCGGCGGAGACTTTGGTCTTGGCGCTCTGGAATTTGGCGTGTGATTTAAGAATCGGCAAAAGAATCTTCTCAAAGGATCGATAGCCTTCGTTGACAGAATCTTGAGCGAATCCAAAAGTGCTTTCCAAGAGTTCCGCGGCTTCGCTGGAAGCTCGCATCCTTTCAAAAGGTCGAACCGTCCATAGCTCAAAAGCGGCTCGAAGCTTTTCCTCGGGCTTCTTAAGTTGACCTATTTTGCTTTCGATCTCAATCAGAGTCCCCTTGACCCAATGCTCGTATACGCTCTTAAAGATGTCCTCTTTGCTTTCGAAGACCAAATAAAGCGCGGGCCTTGAAATACCGGCAGCCTCGGCGATGTCGTTCATCGTTACGCGCTTGTATCCATAACGAAGAAAAACATCGAGAGCGGCTGCGAGTACCTTGTCTCTTTTTGCGATGTCCATCTCTTGACTATTGACAAAACGCCGTCTATTTGTCAATACTAGACATATAGACGATTTTTGTCAATAGTCCAGCAGGAGGCGAGATTTGGCTAAAACAGTTCTCATCACGGGCGCGTCATCGGGCATCGGCGAGGAAACCGTCAAGCGCCTTATGACGGCGGGATACACGGTTTATGCCGGGGCGCGGCGACTTGACCGGATGAAATCCTTAGCCGATGCGGGTGCGCGTCTATTGGCTTTGGATGTGACCGATGATGGCTCAATGACCGCTGCTGTAAAAACGGTTATGCAAGAAACGGGACGTATCGATGTGCTGATTAACAACGCGGGCTACGGTTCCTATGGGGCGCTTGAAGATGTGCCGCCGGAGGAAGCCCGCCGACAATTTGATGTCAACATATTCGGCCTCGCCCGCCTCACCCAACTTGTACTGCCAGCGATGCGGGCGCAACGTTCCGGGCGGATCGTCAATATATCTTCCATCGGCGGAAAGTTCGGCGAACCCTTTGGCTGCTGGTATCACGCTACCAAATTTGCGGTGGAAGGGCTTAGCGATTCTTTGCGTATGGAACTGCATCCGTTCGGTATCGATGTCGTCGTTATCCAGCCGGGAGCGACCCATAGCGAATGGGCCAAGATAGCCCAGGACAGTCTGATTAAGTATTCGGGGCACGGCCCCTATGGCAAGGCCGCCTCCGCGCACGCGGAAATGATGGAGGAAGGCCATAAAGGGTCAATTCCTGCGCCGCCAAGTGTTGTCGCCAAGACCATCGTTCAAGCGGTTCAGGCGCGCAACCCCAAGACCCGCTATGTGACCGGCGGATTGGCGAGGACAATGCTGTTCATGCGCCGCGTTCTTTCCGACCGCGCCTTCGACGCGATGTTCCGGATGATTCAACGCCAAATGTCGAAGCCTGCTGTGCTGCCCCCGGAAATCTCTACCAGTTGAAGCTGGAGTTGTCTCGTGGTTTAAGCGAGGGAGCTGAGGATGTAAAAGAACCAGCTTCTCGCAGTCAGACTAATTGAAGAAAGGCCGACTGAAGTTGTCGGCATCAGAAAGGAAACGTCTATGTCCAAAAAAGTTTGGTTCATCACTGGCGCGTCACGCGGCTTCGGCCGCATCTGGGCGGAGGGGGCGCTGGCGCGGGGCGACAAAGTCGTGGCAACCGCCCGTTCCGTGGAGTCACTTTCCGACCTCGCCAAAAAGTACGGCGATGCGGTCCTGCCGTTGGCGCTCGACGTGACTAAGCGTGAACAGGTGGAGGCCGTCATTCCGAAGGCTCACGCCCACTTCGGGCGGTTGGACGTGGTGATCAACAATGCAGGCTATGCCTTGCTGGGCGCGGTCGAAGAGGCGACTGAGGCGGAGGTCCGCGCGGAATTCGACACGAACTTCTTTGGCGCGCTCGCCGTGATCCAGACGGTGCTGCCGCTGCTGCGCAAGCAGGGCGGCGGGCATATCCTGGGCGTATCCAGCGTCGCGGGGGTCTCCGCTGGGCCGGTCATGAGCTTCTACAACGCGTCCAAATGGGCCTTCGAAGCCCTGCATGAAGGCCTTTCCAAGGAGGTGGCCGGGTTTGGGATCAAGGTGACCCTGATTGAACCCGGAGCCTACGCCACTGACTTCGGCAGCCAGTCATCGCTCAAGATCGCGGCTGGACTGGACGCCTACACCGGCATCCGGGCGCAGCTGTTTGCCTACGGCGCACAGATCGAGTTCGGTGATCCTCAGGCAACCTTGCCGGCCGTGTTGAAGGTAATCGACGCGGAACAACCTCCGCTCCGCATCTTCCTCGGCACGGAAGGCATGCCCGTGGTCCGCGCCGCCTTCGCCGAGCGGCTGGCCCTGTGGGAAGCCTGGGAGGCCACGTCGAACGCCGCACAGGGCGTCTCTCGAAAGCTGGCCCTCGATTTCGTGTGATCGGCTGACGCCTGATCGCCGGAGGGGGGCGCCGGAGCTGCGACGCGCTGCTGCTGGTCCATCTCGGCAATCAGGACGACAAGGGTTTCGCCGGAAGAGTGGTCATTTTAGAGCATCGCGCATCTAGGCGAGGAGATCGCCCGTATTCTCCTCGCCGCCGGCGCCGTGAACGGCATGTTGTCGTGAACATCGACGGTCGTGTCGAGCGTATGGAACCTATTTGCTGTCATGCCGTGCGCCGATCCATGAGCACGTTCGTCAACATTAAAAAAGATTTTGTACACTTTTTGTACCAAGACGCTACTTTTTATGATTTTGACGACTTCAGCGACTTTTTAGAATCAATAAGTTGCGAGACTTCAGAATCTTGTCAAGTTCGTGGTTCAAATCGCTGTTCCGGCGATTGTCCAGGGTGCTTTTGCCGGGTTGCGCACGCAGACATTCGCCGGGGTGTGGTCAAGCTCAAGTACGTTATACAATGGCGCGGTTCCGCGTCCTGATCGATGGACACTGCGGGGACTCGATAGACCTTGGCAAGACCTCTCAACTTGTGACTGCCGGACGCGAGCGCCAGAAATCCGCATACACGAACCCCCTCTTGTTGCTTTTTCCTTTGGCGCTGGGCGCCGGCCTGATGGCCACCAACCGCTGGTTTACGGAAGTTGACGACGAATGCGCGATCATTGATCTGGCCGCGCCTCCCGTCTCCCGCACGCTGCGCATCTTCTGGAACGGGCTCGGATTGCACGAACATCCCCCGCTTTACGACCTGCTCCTGCACGGCTGGCTGCGATTCACCGGGGGAAATATCCATCTGCTGCGTCTTCCCTCGGTAATCTTCTACGTGCTCGCGGCCTGGATCATTGGAATAACCGCGAGACGTCTGGGAGGTGAGCGAAGCCAATTGTGGGCCCTCGTAATCGTGGCGCTCTGGCCTTTCGGGTTCCACTTTGGCCGGCTTGCCACCTGGTATTCGTTCTGTTTCCTGCTGGTTTCCCTGCTCACGCTTGCCTACTTCCGCTTTCTGGAAGAGCCAAGCCCGAAAAATTGGTTCCGGTTTCTGGCGGCTTCGATCGCGCTGGTTTATTCCAACTATTTCGGATGGGCGATTCTGTTTTGCCTGGCGCTCGACTATGTGATCCGGAATCGCCGGCAACTGGCGGCGGCCGGGCCGCGCGTTCTGCTGGGTGCTGCAATCCTGGTGGCCGCATATCTGCCGTTGTTCCGTTCTTTTCACAGGGAGACGGAACTGGGCATCCACCCGGGCGCGTTTTCGATTTCGACGCTCGTGAATATTGCGTACAACACGTATTGCGTGTTTGTGAGCGAGTCGGTGGCTCCGTGGTTCTGGTTTCTGGGCGCCCCGGCATGCATCGCGGTCGCGATTTGCCTGGTCTTGACGTTTCGGCGAACTCCTCCTGCGGCGAAAGCCTTTCTCGGATATTTCCTGGGACTCGTCACTCTTCTCGCTACGCTGAGCGCCGTGGTGCCGAAGCGCGTTCTGCTCGTAAGCCCCTGGCTGATTTTGCCGGTGGCCCTGGCGCTCGGCGCGCCATCGGACCGGGGCGGACGCCGTGTTCTGGCTGGGACGCTCGCGCTGGTCGCGGCGATTGGCTGGTTCGGGATTTTCTCGCGGCGGTTGTATGCGGCTCCGCACTGGGTTGAGCCTTGGCAGCCGATTGCGCAAAGGGCGGCTGATCTGGTTCATGCGCGCGGAGTGGTGATCGGCAACAATCCTTCGTTCTTCTTCTACCTGAGCTATTTGCTTCCTACGCATTCTGTTGCTTCTGATGCCGGCGGCTTCGGCGGGCTGCTGCCGGATTCGGTGCGAGCGGCGGGAGTCTACAATCCCGCGCAGTGGATCGAGGCCGGCCATCCGGTTAGCGGCACAACGATGCTGGTGAAGGGGCTTCACTTTGGCCGCGCCTCCTTCGATCCTACCGACGACGCGCAGGGCTGGCTCGACACCCATTGCGGCCTGGCGAAGGACGAGCAACTGGTGCGCGATCCGGGGGCGGAATTGAAACAGCATTACACGCATATTCCGCAGCCGGAGTGGAGGATCGAAATCAGGACGTACGCGTGCCGATGAGCATTGGTCAGCGAGGCGTTCGCGCATCTTTTGAATTCGCTATTCGAGGATTTTCTTGGCGCGGACGGTGGCATCAAGCTGGCCGCGAGCGAGGCGAACGGCGATTTCGCCGCCGATAGACACCTGCTCGGCGGAGCGCACGACGCGCCCGTTGGCGTCGTAGACGATGGCGTAGCCGCGCTCGAGGAGCTGGAACGGGCTGCGCTCCTGAAGCTGCAGGGTTGCGGATTCAAGGCGCCGGCGGCGCGCCACCAATAATCGGTCCATCCTGGTCCGCATTTCCGCCGAGCGCTGTTCGCAGGCGCGTCGAAGCCTTCCCACGCGAGCGCGCAGATCGAGCGCGGCGAAGCGTACCTGAGCCGAACTGAAGCGGCGCCGCTTTTGAGTCATCAGGCGGTCGAGGGCCGTGTGCAGCGCGGTGCGATGCTGCTCGATGCGGCGGCGGAGCAGAGTGGCGCGGCCGCGCAGGTCAAAGGAGGAAAGCCGCGCGCCGGCCCGGGCGAGTTGCTGCTGGGAGGCTGCCAGGCGCAGGCGCAGCGCCACGGCGAGGGAAGAGGAAAGCTCGTCGATTTCCTGGCGCCGTCTCCGGAGAAGAAGCTCCATCTGGCGGAAACCCCGGTGGGTCTGCAGGTCGCGCACGCGATGGCGCCTTTGCGACAGCAGGTAGCGCGTGTGGTGAACCAGTTGCCGCTGGTAGTCGGCGATGTGGCGCTCGAATTCCTGGCGCGAACGCAAGACGATTTCGGCCGCGGCGGAAGGGGTTGGCGCGCGCATGTCCGCGACGAAATCGGCAATGGTGAAGTCGGTTTCGTGACCCACGCCGGTGATCACCGGAATCGCCGACGCGGCGATGGCCCTTGCGACGACTTCTTCGTTAAACGCCCAAAGGTCTTCCAGTGAGCCGCCTCCGCGCGCGACGATGAGCACATCCGCAAATTTGATGCGGTTGAAATAGCGCACGGCCCCGGCGACCTCCACGCGGCTCCGTCCCCTTGCACCTTTACCGGGAAGATCTGTACGTGCACATTGGCGAACCGGCGCTTGAGGACGCGAAGAATGTCTCGAATCGCCGCGCCGCTGGGTGAGGTGACAACGCCGATGCAGCGAGGCAGCACGGGAAGCGGCTTCTTGCGCGCCTGCTCGAAAAGCCCTTCCGCCTGGAGTTGCTTTTTAAGCTGTTCGAAGGCGAGTTGCAGCGCTCCGAGGCCGACTGGCTCGATGTGCGTGACGTAAATTTGATACTCGCCGCGCGCCTCGTAGACGCCCAGCGCGCCTCGCAGCGTTATGTGCAGCCCGTCGTCAGGGCGGAATTTCAACAGGCGAGCCTGATCGCGGAAGCAGACGCAGCGGATCTGCGAGCGCGAGTCTTTCAGCGTGAAATAGAGGTGCCCGGATTGCGCGGGGCGGAGGTTCGAAACCTCGCCTTCGATCCAGACATCGCGGAACGCTCCTTCGAGGATGGCGCCGATTTGCTCGGTGAGTTCACTGACTTTCCAAACGCGGCGCTGGGGCTGGAGATCGAAGAGGAGGGTTTGGTTCACCGTTGTCTCACCGTTAGCTTACCGTTGGCTCATTGTGGGCTGATGGCGCGGTTAGCGGCGGAATAGATTCACGATCCACATAATGAGCGTTAGCGCGACGCTGAGCAGAATACAGGTGACGATGGGGAAATAGAAGCTGCCGTTGCGTCCCTGGTAGGCGATGTCTCCCGGCAGGCGGCCCAGGCGGAACGGCAGTTTTGCCCCTGAGACCAGGAAGATTCCAGCGATCACGAGGGCTATGCCGACGGCGAGCAGCGTTTTTCCGAGGTCTCCGAGAGGGCTAGCGCTGGGCACGCGCGCCTCCTGGGCGATAGAGTGGGTTTCCAGTGCTTTTGCGTCGCTCTTTGAGCGTCGAAAGGCGAACAAAAGAAGAATGCTTAGAGTGTCGAGTGGGCGTGGTGCCGATTGTTTGTTTTGAGTAAGTTACGTGTGATTCCGTTCGACATGCAGTGTCGAGTGGCGAAATGAAAAATCGGGCGGGTTTTGGGGGGCGGTCCAAGCCACCCGCACAGCCATAATTGACTTTTTCTCCTGCCGTCATGTGCCCATCTTAGCCCTCGGAGAAGCGAATGCAAGCAGGTAGTTCGCGTGGACGTTTGTGGGCTGGATTTGAGCGTGGAAGGTGCGCCGACAAGCGCGCAATCCCCGGTGCAGGCGCTGCCCGAACCCTTCAGAGCTACTTCTACAACCCGACCCTCAAGAACAGGAGGGCCGGGTCCACCGGGAATTCAAAAACACCTCGAGGCTTGCGCGGAGGCTACCGAATCGAGGTTAGAAGTCTACCGCTTCCTATGAGGCTTCGCCGATGAACGTGCTGTATGGACCGCGCATGTACTATTCGCTGTTCGGCGTGCGCGGCTTGGTTACTGGCGCCCGCGCACGGCTATCGCCGGCGCCTATCATCATGGCCGTTGCTGTGCGTCGGCTCGCCCATCCGGTTTATTTGCGCGCACGGACCACCGACGTGGCGCTATGCCGGGAGATTTTTCTGGACGGGCTCTATGAGGCGGAGTTTTGCGAGGCGCCGCGAGTGATCGTAGATGCGGGAGCGAACATCGGGCTCTCGTCGGTTTTCTACGCGGATGAGTTTCCGGAGGCGAGGATCATCGCTATCGAGCCCGAAGCTTCCAATTATGAGATGTTGCTGAAGAATATCGCTCCTTATCCGGGGATCACGCCGGTACATGCCGCGCTATGGAAGGAAAATGGAGTGCTCAATCTCTGCGACACCGGGGCAGGGAACACCACTTTTCAGGTAAGCGACGCCGGAGATCCGGGTTGGACTTGCGGCGCGGGGCGGGTGCCCGCGATGACGCTGAAAAAAATAATGACGGATTACGATCTCGATCGTATCGATCTGTTGAAGATCGACGTGGAAGGCGCGGAGAAGGAGATATTCGAACACTCGAGCGGGTGGATAGACCGGGTGGGGCTTATTGCCGTGGAGTTGCACGATTGGATTCGCAGCGGGATCAGCGAGAGCGTTCGGCGCGCGACGATGGAATTTCAATATGACTGGCAGAGGGGTGACGTCACGTATCTCGCAAGGAGCCAAGACGCCGTGAGACTTCCGCAGGTTACCGAACAACGTCCGGAGGGCAGTCCTCGCTCAGCTTCCAGGTTTCCCTTCAAGATTCTTTCCATGCAAAAGACGAAGCGCTAATGGATAGCCGAAGGGAGTGAGGCGAGCAGGGCTTTCACGCCGTTCCAGAGAATCTGCACGCCGATGCAGACCAGCAGAAAGGAGGAAAGCCGCAGAATTACCGTCATTCCCGTGGGGCCGAGCAGCCGGGCGAGCCGTTCGGCGGAGGCATAAGAAAGAAAGACACTGATCGCGATGAGCAGCGAGGCGACGATCGCGGGGATGAAGGGCTGAATAGCGAAGCCGTGGTGACGCGCCGAGTTGGCGCCCAGCGTGATGGCGATCGAGATCGAGCCGGGGCCCACGGTGAGCGGCATGGTCAGCGGATAGAATGCGTTGGCGAAGATGTCGCCGGGGCTCATCTGGTGCGGCTTGGCGCGCGGCTCTTCGTCCTCCTGCTTCTGGTTGAGCATTTTCCAGCCGGTGGCCACGACCACCAGGCCCCCTCCCACCTGAACGACCGGAATGGAGATCCCGAAAAAAGCGAGGATGTGCGAACCGATCAGGAAGGACGCAACGAGCAGGTAGAAGCTGTTCATGGCGATCCGCCGAGCCAGTGCCGTGCGCGCGGCGCTGGAGTAATCGCGGGAGAGCAGCAGGAAGATGGGTGCGTCTCCCAGCGGATTTACGACGGGGAAGAGCGTGCTGAAAAACAGGAGAACGTTCTTGAGGACTTCGAGCACCGGGCTCCTCCTGGTGACGTAAAGCCATGATCGGACAAAGGCCCGAAGAAAGCTCGCGGAAAAAACGCCGCGAGAGGAAGGCGCTGCGCGCGGGACTTTTTTATGTCGGAGCTGGAAGCTCCGACCCCCTAAAAAGCGAGGTGGGTTGCGACGGTTTCTTCAGCGGGCAGAAAGACAAATGAGAACCTCGCCGCGCTCGGGATGACATGTTGGTGGGCGCGACGAAGGGGTGCTTCGCGGCTGACGTCAGACGGGCGTCCTTCTAAAGCAGAGGCAGATCCCTCGCTTCGCTCGGGCTCCTTCCGTGCAATGCGCGGAAGGAGTATGAACGGCTCCGACCCCCTAAAAAGCGAGGTGGGGTTGCGACGGTTTCTTCCGCGGGCAGAAAGACAAATGCAGAACCCTCGCTGCGCTCGGGATGACATGTTGGTGGGCGCGAGGAAGGGGTGCTTCGCGGCTAACGGTCAGACGGGCGTCTTTCTAAAGCAGAGGCAGATCCCTCGCTTCGCTCGGGCTCCTTCCGTGCAATGCGCGGAAGGAGTATGAACGGCTCCGACCCCCTAAAAAGCGAGGTGGGGTTGCGACGGTTTCTTCAGCGGGCAGAAAGGCAAATGCAGAACGTCGCTGCGCTCGGAATGACATGTTGTTGGGCGCGAGGAAGGGATGCTTCGCGGCTAACGTCAGACGGGCGTTCTTCTAAAGCAGAGGCAGATCCCTCGCTGCGCTCGGGATGACATGTTGGGTGGGGTACGGGTCGCGCGTTCAAGCAGCTTTACGAAGCAAGCTTTACTAAGCAAGCTTCACAACCAAAGCTTCGCGAAGCGAGCTTTCGCTCCGGCGGGCCGAACTTCAGGCCGCGGAGAAAAATGAAAGAGGCGCCAATCGGGAGATTGGCGTTCCCAGGGGGGCGCCTCTGCCTAGACTAGTTCGTAGCCGGCGAAGAAGTAGCCGGTTTCGAAGGCGGCGGTTTCGGGTGCATCGGAACCGTGGGTGCAGTTGTTCTGGATGCTTGTGCCCAATTCCTTGCGGATGGAGCCGGGGGCGGCTTTTGCGGGGTCGGTGGCGCCCATGGTTTCGCGCCATTTGGAGATGGCGCCTTCGGCTTCGAGAACCATCACGACCACTTTGCCCGAGCTCATGAATTCAGTCAGGTCCTTGAAGAAGGGACGCTCGCGGTGCACGGCGTAGAAGCCCTCAGCCTCGGTTTTGGTGAGGCGCAGCGATTTGATGGCGACGATTTTGAATTTCGCGGCGTGAATGCGGCTGATGATGTCGGCGGCGAGACCGCGTCCGACGGCGTCCGGCTTGATGATGGCTAGCGTGCGTTCGATGGCCAAGTGCGTTTTCTCCCGTTTGAGTTTTGATTTTTATGAGGCTCGTCAGCCTGGGCAGCAGTGCCATGGTGAAAGCAATGCTGCCCAGACCAAAAAGCAAAATGCAGATCCCTCATTACGTTCCGGATGACATTTTGCGACTTTCTCGGCAAAAATCCGGTTGTACCCTGAACGAAAATCGTGCTGCTGCCACGAACTTCAGCGCTTTTTGCTTTTTGGTTTTGGCCCGGCTTTCGATTTCACCGTTGATTTCGCCGCCAGCGGTTTTTTCGGCTTGGGCATCATCATCAGGTTCGACTTCTTTTTCAACTTGCCCAGCGCGGTGGCTAGGGTTTGGCCGATGTCGGCGGGGCTTTGCACGGTAAGGATGCCGGCGGCGCGCATGGCCTTATATTTGTCGGCGGCGGTACCCTGGCCGCCGCTGATGATTGCTCCGGCGTGGCCCATGCGGCGCCCGGGAGGGGCGGTCTGCCCGGCTATGAAACCGACCACCGGCTTTTTTACATTTTTCCGGATGTATTCGGCAGCGACTTCTTCGGCGTTGCCTCCGATTTCCCCGATCATGGCGATGGCGTGCGTGTCGGGATCGTCGTTGAAGAGCTTGATGGCGTCGAGGAACGTGGTACCGATGATCGGGTCGCCGCCGATGCCGATGCAGGTTGATTGGCCGATGCCGAGGCGGGTGAGTTGGTCGACGGCTTCGTAGGTGAGCGTGCCGCTGCGGCTCACCAGCCCGACGTTTCCTTGTTTGTGGATCGGACCGGGCATGATGCCGATCTTACATTTGCCGGGCGAAATGATGCCGGGGCAGTTGGGGCCGATTAGGCGCGTTTTTGATTCTTTCATTACGGCGGCGACGCGCACCATGTCGAGGGTGGGGATGCCTTCGGTGATGCAGATAACCAGCGGCAGGGCAGCGTCAAACGCTTCGAGGATGGCGTCCGCGGCATAGGGCGGCGGAACGAAAATTACCGATGCGTTCGCGCCAGTCTGGCGCACGGCGCCGGCGACGGTGTCGAAAATGGGCACGTCGAGATGCTTCGTGCCGCCTTTTCCCGGAGTTACGCCGGCGACGACCTTCGTGCCGTACTGAATCATCTGCTGCGCGTGGAAGCTGCCTTCGCGGCCGGTGAGGCCTTGCACGATCAGGCGCGTGCTTTTGTCTATTAAAACACTCATGAGTGTGAGGTAAAGGAAGTAAAGGAGGTTAAGGATGTACAGGACAAGAGCCTCACGATAGCTTCCGCCGTTCCTTCCATAAATTGTGAATCATCATTCCCAACTTTGCATGTTCCGCTTCCAAGGTTCGGATCTGGCTTATGCTTCCTTTGCTTCCTACCGGCCGGCAAGTGCGACGATCTTTTCGGCGCCGTCCTTCATTCCCGTGGCTACTGTGAAATTCAGGCCGGAATTGCGCAGGATTTCCTGGCCTTGCTGGACGTTGGTGCCCTCCATGCGGACGACTACCGGCACTTTGAATTTCAGCTCTTTGGCGGCGTTGACTACGCCGCTGGCCAGCACATCGCAGCGGAGGATGCCGCCGAAGATGTTGACGAAGACGCCGCGGACGTTGGGATCGCTCAGCAAGATGCGGAAGGCGTTCTTGACCTGGTCCTCGGAGGCGCCGCCGCCCACGTCGAGGAAGTTGGCGGGACTGCCGCCGCTGAGCTTGATGATGTCCATGGTGGCCATGGCCAGACCGGCGCCGTTGACCATGCAGCCGATGGTGCCGTCGAGCTTGATGTAGTTGAGCTTGAACTTGGAGGCTTCGACTTCTAGCGGCGATTCCTCGTCGAGGTCGCGCAGGTCTTTGAATTCGGGATGGCGGTAGAGGGCGTTATCGTCGAAGGTGACTTTGGCGTCGAGCGCGACCAGGCGATTGTCGCCGGTAGCGATCAGGGGATTGATCTCGACCAGCGACGCGTCGGTTTCGATGAACGCGCGGTAGAGCGACTGCAAAAATGGGAACGCGGCGGCGACGAGTTCGGGCGAAAGGCCCAGGCCGAAAGCCAGCTTGCGGGCGTGAAAGGGCTGCAGGCCGGTGGCGGGATCAATCGACTGGCGCAGGATTTTTTCCGGATGCTCTTTGGCGACTTCCTCGATTTCCATTCCGCCCGCGGTGCTGGCCATTACCACCGGGGCGCCGGTGGCGCGGTCGACCAGGATGCTCAGATAGAGTTCACGCTTGATGTCGAGGCCTTCCTCGATGAGGAGGCGACGGACGATGCGGCCCTCTTCGCCCGTTTGAGGCGTGACCAGCTTCATTCCAAGGATGTGCGCGGCGTGCGAAGCAGCTTCGTCCGCCGACCTGGCGAGCTTCACGCCGCCGGCTTTGCCGCGTCCACCTGCGTGGATCTGCGCTTTGACTACAACCACCGGCGTTCCGAGGCGCTGCGCCACGGCGCGCGCTTCGTCCTTTTTGAAGACGACTTCGCCGCGCGGCACCGGAACGCCGAACTTCGCGAGGATGGCCTTGGCCTGATATTCGTGAATCTTCATGCTCTCTCCACCGGCCTTTTCACGTTCGCCCTTTTGAAGCGTGTGGGAACGGTAATCAGTGATAAAATTTGCGGACGCGGAAGCGCCCCAGTTTACTTGGAACGCGCGCATCGGGCAAGGCGGGAACTCGCCCTTTTTGCACGCGAAGGCGGAGCGGAAAGTCGGCGGGGCGCGCCAACCGGTGATCCACATATGATCCACGAAGCGCTCGCGAAAATCGTGGCGGAGGAGGACCTGTCGCGCGTGGAAGCGGAAGCCGCGATGGAGGAAATCCTTTCCGGCCACGCGAACGACGCGCAGATCGCGAGCCTGCTCACCGCGCTGCGCATGAAGGGCGAGACGGTCGACGAGCTGGTCGGTTTCGCGACGGCCATGCGGCGCCACGCCACGCCGATTTTCCCGGGGAATCTGCCGGTGGCGATCGAGGCGCTCGTCGATACCTGCGGCACGGGTGGCGACGGTTCCGGCACATTCAACGTTTCCACGGCGGCGGCGTTTGTGGTGGCGGGCGCGGGCGTCCACGTGGCGAAGCACGGGAACCGCTCGATCAGCTCGCGGTGCGGCTCGGCCGACGTGCTCGAGGACCTCGGCGTGCGGATCGATCTGCCGCCGGAGCGCGTGGCGCGGTCGATCGAGGAAGTAGGCATCGGGTTTTTGTTCGCGCCGGCGGTGCATGCGGCGACCAAGTATGCGATGCCGGCGCGCCGCGCGCTGCGGATGCGCACCGTATTCAATCTGCTGGGGCCGCTGACGAACCCCGCTGGGGCGTCCGCGCAAGTGGTTGGCGTATATGAGGCGAGCCTGACGGAACTGATGGCGAGGGCGCTCGGGGAGTTGCGGGTGCGGCGGGCGTTTGTGGTGCACGGCGCGGACCACCTGGACGAAATTTCCATTTCCGGCGTGACCTACATCGCCGAGCTGCGCGACGGCGTGGTGAGGACCTACACCGTAACGCCCGAGGATTTCGGTCTGCGGCGGGCTCCGCTGGAGGCGATTCGCGGCGGGGATGCCGCGCAGAACGCGAAGATCATACACAAGATTCTGGGGCGTTCGATGGTGTACCGAGAGCACGGGCCGCATCGCGAAATCGTGCTGGCCAACGCGGCCGCAGCGCTGGTGGCCGCCGGACGAGCGGCGGATTTGCCGGAAGGAGCGCGCCTGGCGGCGCACTCGATCGATTCCGGAGCGGCGCGCGCGAAGCTGGAAGCACTCATTGAATTTTCGCAATCGGAGAAGGCGCACGGGCTGGCCGCGAATTAGGGAAAGATAATGATTTTATAAAGATGCTCGAAAAAGCAACTCGGCCGCGGCTCGATTTTGCAAGTGGAACCGGTGGGACGGGAGAAATAAGCGGTTTGGAATCTGAGAAAATCGGCGCGAGCGATTGAAAATGCCGATAGGATGTATCGAATCTTCCGGGGATGCAAAAATGGATCGACCTTGGTACACTCTGCGCGGTTCATGGGCCAGCCGATCTCCTCAGTTCCAACTGTGGGAACGCCTGGCGGGTGTCTGAACGACCCCAACCGACGGGATATTAAAAAACTATGACAAAATATAAATTGGAGTACATCTGGCTGGACGGCAAGAAACCCGTCCCGGAACTGCGCGGCAAAACCCAGCTAAAGTCTTTTGAGAAGCCGCCCACGCTTGGCGATCTGCCGTTGTGGGGATTTGACGGAAGCTCGACCATGCAGGCCGAGGGCAGCAAGTCGGACTGTATCCTGAAGCCGGTGGCGTTGTATCCTGACGCGGCGCGCAAGGACGGTTACATCGTTCTGAGCGAAGTAATGCACCCGGACGGCACGCCGCATTCGACCAACATGCGCGCGACTATCGAGAACGACCCGGACTTGTGGGTTGGCTTCGAGCAGGAATATTTCCTCTTTAAGGATGGGCGTCCTCTGGGCTTCCCCGAGCACGGCCATCCAAGCGTTCCCCAGGGCCCCTATTACTGCGGCGTGGGCTACAAATACATGGGGGACATCGCGCGGCAAATCGTGGAAGAACACCTGGACCTGTGCCTGGCCGCGGGCATCAACCACGAAGGGATCAACGCGGAGGTGGCGAAGGGCCAGTGGGAATTCCAGATTTTCGCGAAAGGCTCGGCCAAAGCCGCGGATGACACCTGGACAGCCCGCTACCTGATGATGCGCCTCTGCGAGAAATACCAGGTGGACGTCGTGTTGTATTGCAAACCCATCAAGGGCGACTGGAACGGATCGGGCATGCACTGCAACTTCTCCACCAAGTACATTCGCGAGGTGGGAGGGAAGGAGTATCTGGAAGCCCTCATGAAGGCTTTCGAGAAGAACATCGGCGAACATATCGCGGTGTACGGCCCGGACAACCATCTGCGCTTGACGGGTTTGCACGAAACGCAGGCCATCGACAAGTTCAGCTACGGCTTGTCGGACCGCGGCGCTTCGATCCGGCTGCCGGTGAACTTCATCAAGAACGGCTATAAGGGCTATCTGGAAGATCGCCGCCCGAACTCGGAAGGCGATCCGTACCAGATCGTTTCGCGCATTCTGAAGACGATCAACAGCGTACCGAAGCCGTCGCCGGTGATGGCTTAAGAACGGCGAGCTGCTGTTTTAGCATTGACGACCGGCCCTCGATTTCTTCGAGGGCCGGTTTTTTTTGCGTGAGAAGCGAAATACAATCCTAAAGAACGCCCGAAAAAGCGCGGAGAAAACCCCGGCCCTTAACACCGAAGGGGCGGGCACCCGGAAAAACTTAGGTTGCGTGTAGCGGCGCGGCTACGGCTGCTTGGTTGCCGGTGCGTTCAGAATCTTTTCGAAGTTAAGGAACTTCAGGTTGTCGGTGCAGAGGTATTCGAGCAGCTCCCACGACGGCTTGTGCTGGAAGAACAACTGCGAGGTCCAGGTCTTGGTGTAGGCCTTGGGATCGTCGAAGGTGAAGTCGATCCGGAGGAAGTTGTCGCCCACGTGCTGCAGGCGCTCGGTGAGGTGCAACTGATCGCTATGGGGGTGGCCGAAGCGATCGAGCCAGGATTTGTCGTTGAACCCCACCGTGTCGATGACGAAGGCATCCCCGTCCATGTGGCCGATCGAATGCCCCATCCAGGTGGGTTGAACATCGGGCGGATGCGGGCGGCCGTCGGTATACACATGGCGGACCTGGTGATCGTACTCATACAGCATGACTACCTCGTTGGTGGTTGGCACGATCTGTACGGGGTAAAGGTAGGTGTAGATTGCCGGCACGCCGGGCGGGAAGCACTGGAACGTCGGCTCGTTCGATTCCGATATCGAATACGCCTTGGGACCGAACGTGGGCTTGGCCTCGGCGAACTTGGTTTTTCCCCAGTCCGTCAGCGGGAGTTCTCCGCGGGTGAGATTCGTGATCGAGTAGTTGGGAATTTTCGGGCCTGGGGGCGCGTGACTCATCCAGATGCCGGAAAAACTCATGAGTTCGGCGCTGGGAGTTGACGCCGCCGCGGCCGGTGGTGCTGCCGCCGGTGACGCGGGTTGCTGCGGCGTCTGAGAAGGAAGGGCCACGGGGAAGAGCAATGCCGCCGCAAGGGAAAGAGTGAGGCCCGCCAGGCGCACCGGAGCCGCCGCGGATTTCCCCGGCACGTTTAGTTATCCTCCTGCAGCTTGATCTCCTCGCCATTCGCCCGCAGGACCTTTCCAACCCGCATGGACGGAGAACCATTTCTGGCGACCGGACCGATCATGGTGATCTGGTCTCCCGGCTTCAGCGTGTCCTTACTCCAGCCGACGCCTGCTCGCACCAAGTGGTTCGGGCTGGTGAGTTCGCCCTGCCAATTCACCACTTTGCCTTTGTCGTCCTTCACGTCCAAATGAATGATCGCGTGGGGATTGATGAACTCGAACTCGGTGACGATGCCGGTGACCCTTTGGTCCCCCGCCGAGTAGCCCGCCGTGCCGTGATGCGCGGCTGCCGAGGCGGCCGCCAGCAGCAAACACGCCGCTACGGCCAGGAAATTCGCAACACTTGTCCTCATGAGGCGCTCCCGCCGCGCATACTACCACGAAGGCCGCCGAATCCGTTATTGGTCCGGGATGGCGGCGTCCATCTCCCTTTAGCGGGTCACGTGTGTTTGACTTGTCTGGTTGAGCTGGAGGTGAGCATCGAGTGAAGAGACAAATGCGACCGTCTCATGGACTACGAAAGATTCGGAGGGGCACTCGGGGAACCCGTGGATGGCATCTGCCAGTATCCCCGGTATGGGAAGAGTCAAAAATTCCAGACCCTTAAAAAGGAGGGTTGGGCTGGAGTCTTATCTGCTATTCGATCTCTACGTAATCGCCCGCGTAAATCTCCCGCTCGCTGAAGGTAATCAAAACAGTCGCTGAATTAGGGCCTGTCCGCAACACGACGCCTTCCCCGAGAACCTCACGCGGGACATTCGTCCAATTATACTTCTTCGAAACGCCGCCAAAGCCGTACGTGGGCCCGAAGTCTCCGTCCACATCGAAAGCAAAGCGCCGAGTTTCGTAAGCCGTTTCGTTCTGGGTCCCGGTGTAGCGGAAAATCCTGAAATAGTCGCCCACCTTCACGCCCTGGCCGCTGCCCAGGTTCACGTAAACGATGTCGTTCTTTCCAACCGCTGAGAAAAACTTCTGGCCCGTGATCACCATGGCGAGCGCCTTGCCGTCCGGTTGCGCGAACTGGTCAAACCGCACGGGCTTCAATGGCGGCTGGGGACGCTCTACAAACGGCACCACGACATCGGCGCGCTGAATATATCCGCAGCTCTGCTCGATCTTCGCGATGGAAACATTCGGTCTTGCGTCGGTAACCTTCACGCGCGCTTCGTCTTCCCAAACCGTGCCCATTTTGCGCAAAATCGCAAATTGCCATTTCGTCCATTCGGTCTTTGTGGGGTCTTCCACCGGGCGGATCACGAAGAACTCATCTCCCACCTTGACGCCCTTCGACGAACCCTTGTTGATGAACACGGAGTCGTGGTCGCTGAACACGATGTCCATGCTGGAATCCTCGCCGCTAACGACGTAGGTGTCGCGCGGGACGGCCTCCGTCGTCACCACCCCCGTGCAGTAGACGTTATTCGGGTAGGGAGCGGCCGTCATGTTCTGGGCCGAAGCCGCTGCTCCAGAAAGGCCGAGAACGAGACCCGCAAGCACAAGTTTGCCGCGCATGATGATCGCTCCTTTGAACACACCGCGAAGACTGCCAGCTCAATCGACCGTAACAAACGGGTTCGCGAAGCGTCAAGACAATGGTCCCGGGCACTTTACATATTGGGTACCTACGTGGTAGAAGCTTTATTTCCAATAGCTTCGGTGCGTTTTCCCACCGACTCGATCCAGCCGGGATAAACGAATGCCAGGTACGGAAAAACTCTGCGCGGTGGTCGCCTCTCCACATGCCGAAGGCATGCGAAGGCAGCTCAAAACTGCCCTGAAGAGGTCAGAAATCACCGAAATTCGCCTCGATTGGCTGGCTGGCGATGCGGAAATTAAGGCTTTTCTGAAATGGCTGGCGGCGCAGAGAAAACGGAAGACGTCCCTCATTGCCACCTGCCGGCGCCGGGAAGGGGGCGGCCGCTACAAAGGGACCATCGCCCGGCAGCTCACTCACCTGTGGGACGCGGTTCGCGCCGGCTGCGAGTGGTATGACCTGGAGGTGGAGACAGCGTCCGTGTGCCCGCCTGAGCTTCTCGACGTGATGCTTGGCGAGGGACGGCAGCTCCGTTCCGCGCACTTCTTCCGGCGCATGCCGCGCGACTTGGAAAGGTTAGCGGCGACACTCCGCAAGGGGCAGCCGGACGCCATCAAAATAGCCGCGCACTGCGACTCGCTCGCCCAAAGCCTTCAGCTGCTCAAGTTTGCGAAGTCCCAGCGAAATATTGTGGCGATTCCGATGGGCGACATCGCTGCCCCAGTGCGGCTGCTGAGCCCGCGCATGGGAAGCATGTTCACCTATGCGCCGGTAGAGCACGCGACCGCTCCCGGGCAGGTTTCGCTCGACGAGGCCGAAACGATCTACCGCGCGGACAGGATCGACCGCCGCACGAACGTCTACGCGGTGATTGGCGATCCCATCGGCCATTCCCTTTCTCCCATCCTGCAGAACGCCGGCTTTCAGGCTCGCCGCATAAACGCCATCTACCTGCCTTTTCTTGTGCGCGACTTGAAGGATTTTATCCGCGCGATCGGACCGCTCGGAATCAAGGGGTTCAGCGTCACCATTCCGCACAAGGAGCGCATCCTGCGCTATCTCGATGGCTGCGACCCGCTCGCCAGCAAGATCGGCGCTGTAAATACCGTGGTCGTGCGTGGAAATGGGAAGCTCTACGGTTACAATACCGACTATGTAGGTGTGCTGCGCACGCTGCAGACGCGCATCCCCTTGCAAAACAGCCAGGTGCTGGTCCTGGGATCCGGAGGCGCCGCGCGAGCCGTAGCTTTCGCGCTGGCCGAAGCGGGTTCCTCGGTATGCGTGTGCGCTCGGCGCGAGGAAAAGGCGGAGTCTCTGGCGCGCGCAGTAGGGGGTAAGGCGATCGCGCGGAAGCAACTGCGGCGGGAGTTCTTCGACGCCATCGTGAACGCCACACCCGTGGGGATGCACCCCAACCCCCGGCAATCGCCGCTCAGCGCGAATGAATTGAATTGCCGCCTGGTATTTGACACGATCTACCGCCCGCGCGACACGCTGTTGCTCAAGCTCGCCGCGCGCCGCGGCATCGAAACCGTTTCCGGCGTCGAGATGTTCGTGGCGCAGGGCGCCGCGCAATGGGAAATCTGGACCGGCCAGCGCGCGCCCCAAGAAACGATGCGCCGAGCCGTGGCCAGCGCGCTGGCGCGCGAAGAGAAAGCGGGGCCGGCGCCGCGGCAAAACGAAAAGAGCAAGACGAAGCGATGATCCAACCCGACTTCAAGGAGTTTACGCGCCTGGCAAAGCAGGGAAACCTGGTGCCCGTGTATGAGACCTACACGGCCGACCTGCTCACCCCTGTCGGCGCGCACCTGCGGCTCGCGCGCGACGCGAACTATTCCTTTCTGCTCGAAAGCGTCGAGGGCGGCGAAAACATCGCGCGCTACACCTTCACGGGCGCAAATCCCTCCGAGGTATTCCGCGCGCGAGGCCGCCATTGCACGCTCGAAACCGGCGGCAAGCGCACGCACTTTGAGGACGACCCCGTCGAAAAGCTGCGCCAGCTGACCAAACGCTACCATTCGGTGCGCGTGCCAGGCATGCCGCCGCTGATCGCCGGCGCCATCGGCTATTTCGCCTACGACATGGTGCGCCTGGTCGAGCGCATCCCGGACACTGGCCGCGACGACATGCAACTCGACGATTGCGTCATGATGTTCTATCTCGGCCTGGTCGTCTTCGATCACGTGCGGCACCGCGTCTGGATCATTCGCAACGTGTTCACCGAGGGCAAGGGCAGCCTGCGCGAAAAATACGACGCGGCGGTCCGCGAAATCCAGCGCACCCGTAAAACGCTGGAACAGCCGTTGCCGCCGCAGCGCCGCGCGCGCAAGGCCCGGCCGTTGCGCGTCGAGTCGAACATGACCAAAGCCCAGTTCACCGCCGCGGTGCGCAAGGCGAAGTCCTACATCCGCGCGGGCGACGTCTTTCAGGTGGTGGGGAGCCAGCGCTTCTCCGCCAAGACTTCCGCCGATCCTTTCGAGATTTACCGCGTCCTGCGCGTGGTAAACCCTTCGCCCTATCTCTACTTCCTGCGCCTGGACGACGTTTCCGTAGTAGGCAGTTCGCCCGAAATGCTGGTAAAGGTGCAGGGGCGCGACGCGTCCTACCGCCCCCTGGCCGGCACGATGCCGCGCGGCGCCAGCGAGAAGGAAGATCTCGCCTTCGAAACGAAGTTGCTGGCCGATCCCAAGGAACGCGCCGAGCACGTGATGCTCGTCGACCTGGGCCGCAACGACCTTGGTCGCGTGTGCGAATACGGCTCGGTGAAGGTGGAGCGGCTGATGTTCGTCGAGCGCTACTCCCACGTGATGCACATTGCGTCCACCCTCCGCGGAAAGCTGCGCCCCGACGCCGACTGCTTCGACGCGCTGATGGCCTGCTTCCCCGCCGGCACGCTTTCCGGCGCGCCGAAGGTGCGCGCCATGCAGATCATCGACGAACTCGAGCCCACGCGCCGTGGCATCTACGGCGGCGCCATCCTGTATCTCGATTTTTCGGGCAATCTCGATTCGTGCATCGGGCTGCGTACGCTAGTTGAAAAGGGAGGCCGTGCCTACGTGCAGGCGGGCGCCGGGCTGGTGGCTGACTCGGTGCCGGAACGCGAATACCAGGAATCTGTGAACAAGGCGCGGGCGGTAATCACAGCTTTGGAAATTGCCCACCGCGGCGGCGAAAGCCGCGGCAAGAGTCGCGGGAAATAATCTGGCGAAGAGGCCATCTCGAATCGCCCAAGACGTGATGACTCGCAGCCGCACGCGGCCACCGCGGCAAGGACGAATCTCGGGGCTGCTAAAACACGAATCCCTGCGGCACGCTCATGTAGTTGACCAGGGTCCACGCAGTCACACTGTAAAACGTCGACGGGCTGGACTGATTGTTGTACTCGGCGGTAATCCACGAGGCGGATCGCACCACGTTGGCGACCCGGAATTCGTCGATGTTCCCGTGCTCATCGGGGGGGCCGTACTGCGTGTTCGAGGGGTATCCGCCGATGATGAGGTCGCCCGTCACCGTGGAAACCGCGCTGCTTGCCGCAGATGTAACCAGGACTCCGTTGAGATAGATCGCCTGGAATGTGTTCGCGGAGCCTGTGGACACCAGGGTCACCAGGGTCCAGGCCCCGAGATAGCTCGTATAGGAGTATTGAACTCGGCCGCTGCCAAATGTTATGCCGCCGTAGTCCCAGAACGCGTGCTGGCTAGCGTCGTTCCAGGGAACCGAACCGGTGCAGCGGTGAGCGTCGGTGGAAGAGCTGTTGCCGATCGTGAACGCCCAGGAGTCCGTCACATTCGCCGAGGTCACGTAATTCCAGAACGTAACGGTGATAGAGCTGCTGCCGGTCCAGCTGAACGCAGCCGCTTCGGCGTAGTTGCTTCCGCTGAAGGCAGCGGCCTCGCCGATTTGTCCGGTAGTTACAGAGGGAGAGTTGACCGGGTTTAGCGTGTTACCGGCTGACGACGAGTCGGCGGTGCTGGCTTCGAAGTGGTAGACAGCCTTCGTATTCGAATCGTAAGCGGCCCCGGTGCTCCCGCCCTGATACGTGGTTATTGCCGCATTGCCGGCGCAGGCATAGATCAGCGTGGGCACCGACGCCGAGAGCGTGGGCACTTTCACCCAGGCGATCACCTGGCCGGTGCTGGCGGTGTAGGTTTGAATTTCCCAGGATAGAAGAGTGTGGCAGACTGGATCGCTGGTGAAAATCAAGTCGGCAGGACAGGTGATCGATTCGGCCCCGCAGGTGATGGTGTTGTTGACCTTACCGTTGTTGTAGGCCGTGGTACGGAACTCCGTCCAAGTTCCCGAGATCAGCACCGTGAAGTTGGTGGAATCGGCCGTGCCGGTCTTGGTGTCGTCAATGGTGAAGAGGCGATAGCCGGCGTAGCCTGCGGAGGCGGGAGCGGCGAACCACGACAAGCGACAGAAGATCAGCAACGCTGCGAAAAGTTTCATCTCTAATGGAGTGGGTGCTCCCGCCCCGAACCTGGCTCACAAAGCGGGTGAGCACGCAGCGAACCGCAAGTTGCTGGTGCACTTTCGCAGCCTTGAGCTAAGACGCCTTATTTCAACAAGTTGATTTCCTGGGGCGCAGTGCAGCGAGCCGAAGCGGGAAGTTTTGAGTCCAAAATAAAACACGACAAACATGATCCTCCTTCTCGACAACTACGATTCCTTCACTTACAACCTGGCCCAGTACCTCGGGCAGATGGGCCAGGAGCTCGAGGTGCGCCGAAACGATCAGATCACCCTCGAGGAAATCGAGCAGCGCCGCCCCGAACGCATCGTGATCTCGCCAGGGCCGTGCACGCCCAATGAGGCCGGCATCAGCGTCGCGCTGATCCAGCGGTTTGCTGGGGAGATCCCCATCCTCGGAGTCTGCCTCGGGCATCAGGCCATCGGCGCGGCCTTCGGCGGACGCGTGATCCGCGCCCCTGAAATCATGCACGGAAAAACCAGCGAGATTCACCACGACGCAAAAACGATTTTTAGCGATCTGCCGCAGGATTTTCAGGCCACCCGCTACCACTCGCTGATCGTCGAGCGCAAATCGCTTCCGGAAACCCTCGAAATTTCCGCCGAGACCTCCGACGGCATCATCATGGGCCTGCGCCATCGCAAGCTGCGCGTCGAAGGCGTGCAATTCCACCCCGAGTCTGTGCTCACCGGCGCCGGTTTCAAACTCCTCGAAAATTTCCTGAGTATCTAAGCCTGACGCGTATACAGTAACCGCCGCGAGGGGGCCCTACTTTAGATTCACGCGAGGCGTTTTATTTGGACTATAATCCGGCGCCGTATGCCCATCCTGGCGCTGTCGGATCGATGGATGCCGATCCCCGTAATTTAGATCAAGACTGCTTCAGAGAGGAGATGAGTATGGACTCGTCGAAAAGCGTCGGAGCCCTTTTGCTTGCAGGCGTCGCGGCCTTGTTGGCGTGCGCGTCAATCCACGCGCAGAATCAGGCCACGGGCCCGCACTCCATGGAGGCGCCGGTGATCGACCTGCCGGGCGACCCGCCGCTTTCGTCGTCGCTCCCCAAGGACGTCTATCCCGACTCCCGGAACCGCCTTCCGTTGCCCAACGTGCCGTACCGATACACGGCGCGGTTGCGCACCGGGATCGAGCAACCCAATGTGAGCGGCTGGGATCCCGACTTCGTAAAAGCCAGCCGCGGGGCCAGTCTCAAGTATTCCATCGGAGTGTCCGACCGGTTGCTGGAGGTCGCGGTGCTGGCGGCGGCGCGCGAGTTGGATGTTCAGTATGAATGGACCCAATGGGAATACTTCGGGCGGAATCCCGCCGATCCGCGCCATATCGAGCAGTCCACCATCGACCTCATCAAATATGAAAAGCCCGTGGTGGGCCTCGGCGAGAAGGAAACCGCCATCATCAACTTCGCGCGCGAGACCTTTGGCCAGAGGCGGCTCTCATCCGCGACGTTCGCTCAGGTGCTGCGTTTATTCGGACGCGAAGGCACCGTGGAACTGCTCTGGGTGATGGCCAGCTATTCCGAAGCCGCTGCGGAGCTGACTGCCTTTGACAATCATTTGCGCGCAGACCAAAAACCTTTGCTTCCCCCCCGGCCACATTCCTTCGATGCGGAGCGCAAAGCGAGCCTCGCCGCATCCTTTGCCGAAGCTGCTCGCCCGCTCCCTAAGGACATCTATCCCGACTCCGGGAACCGCCTCCCCTTGCCGAAACGCGAAGACATGAACGAGGAAGGCAAGAAGGCTTTCGACCAGGTGAACCGGCCACAGCGGTGGCCTATGAGCGCAGCCATGACGACGCGTTCCGTCCGCCTCTACGCCGATCCCGAATTCGCGGCGGGCACGGACACAAAACAGCGCTATCTCACCTATGACACAGGATTGTCCGACCGGCTGGTCGAGATCTCCGTTCTAGTGGCCGCGCGCGCAATGGACTCCCAGTATGAATGGACCGAATGGGAAACCTACGGGCGCGACCCGCAGGATCCGCGCCACATCGAGCCGGCCATCATCGACATCATCAAATACGAGAAGCCGGTGGTGGGCCTCGGGGAAAAGGAAACCGCCATCATTAACCTCGGACGCGAAATGTTCGGCCCGAGAAAACATTCCTTCGAGAATGTTTCCTCAGACACTTTCGCCGAGGTGCTGCGTTTATTCGATCGCAAAGGCACCGTGGACGTAGTCCATCTGATGGCCCAGTATGCCGCGGATGCTGCGGAGCTGACCGCCTTCGATCAGCATTTGAAGCCAGGGCAAAAACCGTTGCTTCCACCTCGATAGGTGGCTCCTGGCCGCGGCCGTTCGACCAGGAATCCACAGCGGTCCGGAGTTGGGCGCCAGCCTGAGTCACGCCCAAGAGAGCCATGAGCGGCGCCGCGGACGCCGCCACAGCCGGGGTTACGCGCTGGGGGATTTTTCCGGGGCGCCGCTGGACTCGCTGAAGACTTCGGCGGTAAAGACTTGGATTCGAGTACTAGAATCTTTCCACGCGGCAGGTTCCAATCCACCTTTTACGCAGGTCTCCTCCAGGAATCGCTCGGCGGTCCAGCGAAACTCCGCGGCCACCTGCGGCAGCAAAAGGCCGCGCTGCTGCCCTCGGCTGACGATCAGGCCATGCCGCCCGGGTTCGATGCGGCCGGGCAGGACGTCTTCAAGCTCCGACAACACCGAGAGTTCGATCTCGATTTGCGGCACTTCTTCGGCGCGGACCGGTTCAAAACGGGGATCCTCAAGTACGGCGGCTCTTGCGCAGTGGGCTACCACGCGAAGCAGGGGAACGCCGGAGGCTAACTGGCCGATGCAGCCGCGGAGGCGCCTGCGGATGCGTAAGGTGACGAACGCCCCGCCCGGACGTGTGAGAACTTCATCGGTGGGAAGTTGATCTTCACGGAGCGATTCGCCGCTGTCAGCCGCCAGCACCACGGCGCGCCTGGCCACGTCCAGAAGAAGCTTTTTCTCGCGATCAGCGAGTAAGGACATCCTGCGGTTTTTCTTTCGGCTCCGCGATCACCATCGTGCGGCGCCGCTGCTGCACGCGGAAATTGATCTGCCCCCAGAACATCTGGAAATAGTGAACCGCCGAAACGATCGCGCTGAGCACCACCAGCCACATCAAAGTCGTTCCCAGCGATTTCAAGGCGGGATATTTGGCTGTCAGAATGACGGCGCAGCCGGCAACGACCTGCAGGATCATTTTCGTCTTGCCGAGCGCGGAGGCAGGAATCACGAGACCTTCCACCGACGCGATCTCTCGCAGCCCCACTACCATGAATTCCCGGCCGATGATGATTACGACCATCCATGCCGGCACGAGCCCCATCTGGACGAGAGAAATAAAGGCGGCGGATATCAGGAGTTTGTCGGCGATGGGATCGAGCAGGATGCCCAGCGTGGTCACCTCGCCGCGTTTGCGGGCGATATAGCCGTCCATGGCGTCCGTGGAAGCCGCGACGATAAGAATCAGAACGCCCCACACCTCAAAATGAATCGGAAGGCCCCAGAAATTCCAGTTGGGCTGCCGGGTCAAAAGAACCACGACCAAGAGCGGAACGAAAAAGATCCGCAGGATCGTCAGGCTGTTTGGCAGGTTCATTTCGTTCCCAGGGGAAGGGCTCTAACGCGCGAGCGACACATATGCACCGCGCGATTCACTATAGTCTCCCAATATTATCGGAGTCAACCTTGGCGCGGAGTCCCTTCCGGGCTACCGCAGAGACCCGTGCTCCGAGCGGGGAGTGCCGCCTGCATCAAACGGCAAATCTTTGCGCTAGTACCTCTTACGAGAACCCCGTGCTGCAAATCTGTGCAAATCCCGGTGATGCATAAAAACACATCCGGGGCCATGCAAGCCAGAGCCGGACGTGGTTACCTCTTGTAGGTGATTCAAAATGGAGAGCTTACAAACATAAACCTTGCGTTACTGGGAGGAATTCCGCGGGGCTGCGGTGAAGTTCATTATAGCCGACTGTCCTTTTCCACAAGGATTTCCACAGGATTCAGGCTTCGGTGTCCAGATTTCCCTCGACTCGGAGGGGGTCTCGCAGAACGAATGCCTCCAGTTTTCGAGCCAGGGATTCGGGTATTTCCGCGTCGAGCAGGAGGTGGCCGTCGGATACGGAGGAATGGAGAACGCGCCCGCCGGCGTGCAGCAAGGAAAGGTGGCGACCGTCGGAAACGGGCACTCGGAAGCGGAGACGCGTGAGTGGGTCGATGGGAACGGCCTTGTCAATCCTGGCGAGCAGGTCGTCGAGGCCAGCCCCGGTAACCGCGGATGTAAATACTGTCTGCGGATGGACGCGGCTGGACTTCGTCAAAATGGCGAGATCTTCTTCGCTGAGGCGGTCGATCTTATTGAAGACGCGCAGCCGCGGGCGGTCTTGCACCCCTAAATCCCGAAGTACCTTCTCAACCTCGGCGTCTTGTTCCGCGTGATGGGGACTGGAAATGTCCGAGACCTGGAGAATGAGTACGGCTTCCTGTACCTCTTCGAGAGTGGCGCGAAACGCGGCGATCAAGTCCGGCGGCAGATCGCGAACGAATCCCACCGTGTCGGACACAAGCACGCGGCGGCGCGACGGCAACCGGAGGGCGCGGATGGTGGGATCGAGCGTCGCAAACATCTTTGAGGAGGTGAGGACGGCGGCGTGCGTGAGCGCGTTAAAGAGCGTGGATTTGCCGGCGTTGGTGTAACCCACAAGCGCAATCATTCCCAGCGGCACGGCCTGGCGCGCGCGGCGCCGCGTGGTGCGCTGCCGGCGCACTGTTTCGATGGACTGCTGAATTTTACGGACGCGGTCGCGAATGCGGCGGCGATCGGTTTCAAGTTTCTGCTCACCAGGGCCTCGAGTGCCAATGCCGCCGCCGAGCCGGGACAGCTGGTCGCCACGGCCGGTGAGGCGGGGCAATAGATAGTTCAATTGCGCGAGCTCCACTTGCAGCTGGCCTTCTCGCGTTCGCGCGTGCGTCGCGAAGATATCGAGAATGAGCTGGGTGCGGTCGATCACGCGGCAGCCCGTGCCCTTTTCCATGTTGCGGAGCTGGACGGGAGTGAGATCGTGATCGACGATCACGAGAGGGACATGGCGCGCGTGCGCTTCGGCGCGGATTTCTTCGAGTTTGCCGCGGCCTACGAGGGTTGCGGGGTCGAGCGTGTCGCGTACCTGAAGGATCGTACCGCCGATGGCCGCACCCGCGCTGAAGGCCAACTCTTCGAGCTCGGCCAGCGAATCGCGCGCGGCCACTGGCGGCTCGGGGGCCTGCCCGCGCGCGTGCTTTTTTAAGCTCACACCAACCAACAAGACGCGCTCCCGCGAGTCCAAGGACTGCGAGGTCTTCATTCGAGGAGGCGCCGCGAAGCCTGACGAGGTATCGCTTTCATGAATACGGCCATTGTACGCTTAATAAGGGGCTGGTGCGAGTCATGCGCGGGTGGACGAGGGGTGACGCCAGGCCTGCAAGCGCCGTTTATCAGGAAGCACCACTGGAATGATTCGGCCAGTGTTCGTCCGGGAAGACGATTATCATTTTGTGATGTTCCCTCCCGCGCGATGACTACGTTCCTGCGTCCCATACTGTTTGTAATTTTCGGCATGCTACTGATCATGCAGATATTTGTCTGCGTGCAGGGCGCCCGGCTGGGATCTGACGGCCGTGCGGACTTCCGACAGTTTTACACTGCCGGATACATGGTCCGGTCGGGGCACGCGAATCAGATTTACGATTACGATACCGAAAAGGATTTTCAAGATAAAGTTGTCGGTCCAGGCTCCTCGTTCCCCTTTAATCATTTAGCGTACGAGGCTCTGTTGTACGTGCCGTTTTCGTATCTCGAATACCGGACCGCTTATTTTGCGTATCTGGCTCTCAATCTTGTATGCCTCGCGCTGGCCGCCTGGCGGTTCAAGCCGCTCCTGCCGGGATTGACTGCTTTCGCGCCCTGGATGCCCTACGCGCTTTTTGTCTGTTTTCTGCCTGTTTCGCTCACGCTCGTGCTGGCCCAGGATTCGATCCTTCTGCTCGCCCTGATGATTGCGGCGTTCGTTGCGATCACCGAAGGGCACGAAGCGCGGTCCGGAATATTTTTGGGGCTCGGTATTTTCAAGTTTCAGTATTTGATACCGATGGCGCTGCTTTTTCTGCTCTGGCGCAGGTGGCGGGTCTTTTCCGGCTTGTTTTTTTCCGGCGTGGCGCTCATGGGACTGTCCGTCTGGATCGTGGGTGTTTCGGCTACGCGCGCTCTTGCCCAGACGTTATTTATTATGAGCACCCGCCTTTCAAGCGACAGCGAACGCCTGAAATACGGCACGTTCCCGGACCATATGCCGAACATGCGGGGACTGATTTATGCGCTGGGCCGGCATTTCTCGGCCTCGCAGGGTCACGTGGCGGTGGTCACGGTTCTGTGCTCGGCTGCCGTGATTGCGGTGGCCGCGAGGATGAAACCGTCTTTTTCGCTGGCGGTAACGGTTGCGTCTCTGTTGAGCTATCACTGCCTGATGCACGACGCAACTTTACTGATCATTCCGATTGGGATGGCGCTGGCGTGGTCCGTCCCGCGCGGAAATCTTGCGGCGACGTCGGCGGCATTGACCGTTTTAGTCCTGCCCGCAGTACTGTTTCGTTTCCTCGAGAGTCTTTATTTTTGGATGGCAATCCCGATTCTGGCGCTACTGTGGATCGGACGTCTGGACACTCTTGACCCTCCCCGCTTATCCGGCTCGGCGTAGGAGTTCGGCACCGCGGCGCCAACCGGCAACCCACATTTTGCGAAGATGGCTTGTAGAGTCTGTGTGAGAACTGGCTAAATCGTCCCTCAGCGGCTGAAAGCCCTATTGGATTGTCAGGGAGTTACGGCACGGATGAATCCGTGCCGTGACGAAAAACGCGGGTTGTCACACAGACTCTTGTAGTCTTGCCGCGAAGGCGGGGAGAGGGGCGTCGGCATTGCCCCGGAAGAGGTGTTATCGTAGGCTGTAGCGGGTTTCGTTGGCCGTCTGGGGGGCATGACGTCTGGGGCCCTATCCCTGGTTGGGGGCTTCCATGTTTTCGGAAGTACCTCGTCATGGAACGACGATGCGCTCGCGGCATCCCGGCCTTTGCCTCATGGAACGTTTCGTTCGGTGAAAGGATTTCGTTGAACACCCTGTTTCCCACAGCAGACCCGCCTGAATCCAGAATCCCGCGGATTCTCGGCTACGGCCTGGCGCTCATATGCCTGGTATGGGTGCTGCGTGATTTTCATCTGGTGCAAGCGCTTCACCAGATTTCCAATGTGGATTGGAAATGGGTAGTGCTGGGGATGTGCTTTGACGTGCTCAGCTATGCCGTGCAGGCGGTGCGCTGGGAATTCCTGCTTCGGCCGTTTGGCAGGGTGCGGCTGACGCGCACGATCCGCGCAGTATTTGCGGGACTGTTTGCGAATCTCGTGTTTCCGCTCAGGCCCGGTGAGTTCCTGCGCAGCTATCTGCTTTCCACTTCTGAAAACATCTCGCTGGGCCGGGTGCTGGGATCGCTTGGCGTGGAACGCTTGATCGACCTGGTGATCGCCACGGCCTCGCTGGCGATTGCCTCCCTCTTTGTGGAACTCCCGCGGCGGTTTAATCGAGTGGCAGACATTCTGGGCGTCGTAACGCTTGTACTTCTTGCCATGATCGTGGCGATGATCTGGTACCTGGAAATGAAGCTTGGAAACGATCCGCTTCCCGACCAGGAGCCACGAGGATTCTGGGGCAAGGTGATGGGGGCGCTCTCCGTGCTGCACGCCATCGGGACAGCGCCGAGTTTTTATCCCGCACTGTTTGCATCGTTGCTGATGCCTTTCTGCCAGATTCTGGGTTTGTGGGCGATGATGCGGTCTTACGGGCTGCATCTGCCGTTTCTGGCGGCGGTGGTCGTGCTGCTGATTATCAATCTGGGAGTGTCTTTGCCGAATGCACCGGCGAATGTCGGCTCGTACCAATTTTTCTGCGTGCTCGGATTGACCGTCTTTCAGGTAGAAAAAACGACGGCTACGGGATTCTCGATTTTTGCGTTTCTGGCGCTGACGTTTCCGTTCATCTTTCTCGGCTTTGCGGCGGTCGTGAGAAGCGGCCTTTCCATGCGCTCGATGCGGGAAAAGGTGGGGCGCGTGCCGGGGCGGCCGCAAAAGTCCGCCATGCAGACCTGAAGTACCTTCGACGGCAGCGGGAATGCCCCCTTCGCACCGGGAAACGATTTGCTTTTGAGAGGCGCGTTGCGCCCGGTATATAGTGATGGTTTGCCGTCGGCGCGGTTGGCCGGCGTAAAGCCCGGCAATCGCGGGACCGGCGGGGTGGACGCCGGAACCTTCAAGCCCCGACTGCGGCGCCGAGAGCGGCTTCGATCACATGTCTCAGGACGTCAACAAACATTTAGAGCGCGCGCGCAGGAGCCTCGAGAAGAACAAGCTGCGCGAGGCGGTGGCCGAGTACCAGGCCGCGCTGGACGAGGTGCCTTCGCACCCGGAAGCGCTGCAGGCGCTGGCGGATATCTACACGCGGCTGAACGAGCCGGCCATGGCGGCGCAATATTACGGCGCGCAATTTGACCGGCTGCTCGAGACGGGTGACGCCGCCAAAGCCTCCGCGATCTTCATGCGGTTCCTGCGGCCCTACCCGCAGCCGCCGGACCGGCTGATGCGCTACGCCACGGTGCTGCAGAAGCAGAACCGGATATCGGAAGCGATCGAGCAATTTGGAGCCGCCGTTGACATCTTCCATCAGCACCGCCGGGATATCGAGGCGCTGGCGTGCTGCGAAAGCATCGCGTTTCTCGATCCCGAAAATCCGGACCGTCACGCCACGCTGGGCGAGCTAGCGGAGGAACTTCGTCACGCGGATCTTGCCACGCGCAGTTTCCTGCGAGCGGGGCAGCTGACGCTGGCCTCCGGGGGGCTGGACCTGGCACTCGAGTATTTTGGGCGCGCGCACAAATATCCCCGACGGACCGCACCTGCTCCCTGCTGTTCGCGGAGGCGAGGCTTCGAAAGGGAGACGCGGAAGGGGCCGTCGCGCTGCTCGATCCTCTTGATCCTAGCGAAGAGGACACCGCGTTTCTGGCGCTTTACGGCGAGGGTTTGCTGCGAACGGGGCGGCTCGACCGCGCGCAACAGATTTTCGAAGCCTATTACCGTAAAAAACCCGACAGTTTCGGCAAGCTTTTTGAGGTTGTAGGCGCTTACGTTCGCACCGGCGAAGATCAGAAGGCCGCGTCGCTGATCCGCCAGATACAAGATTCGATGCGGAAAGCCCGGAAGGAAGTGGAGCTTTTCACACAGCTGGACCGTCTGGCGGCGACTTATGCCGCGTCGATTCCGCTTGCCGAAACCGTAGCGAGCATTTACGAGGAACTGAATCGGGAAGCCAAATACTTTGACGCGTTGATGCGGGTCTTCGATCTTTATCTCGCGGCGGGGAAGATGAAGGAGGCTTGCGACGCGCTCGACAAGCTCGTGGATATCGATCCGTACGACTATCGCAACCAAGAGCGAATTTCGAAGCTCGAAGGAAAGGTGGACCCTTCCTTCCTGCAGAATATTCTGGCGCGCGCCGCGAAGGCCGCGACGGTGTCGACGCGCACGGACGGTTTTTCGGGTGCCGGCTCGGGTGAGGCGGCTCCGCCAGTCACCGAACAGTCGAAGATACAGCAGGCCCTCGAGGATTTAATCGTGCAGGTGGAAATTTTTCTTCAATATTCCCTGCAGAGCAAGGCGCTTGAACGACTGGAGCGCCTCGCCCAGTTGTTCCCCGGCGAAGAGGATCGCAACGAGCGGCTTCGCGCTCTCTACGAGCGCGCCAATTGGTGGCCTAAGGGCGCCCCCGCGAAGGCGGGCTCGCAGCCGGCGCCCGCGGCGGCAGTGCCGCCGGCGGAAGCGGCGCCACCGGCCGCACGTTCCCAGCCACCGACGGCGGCGCCGACAGCCGAAGAGACCAATCGCGATCTTGCAGCCATTGCCGAAATCAACAGGCTGATGCACCGGCAAGCCACCCCTCGCGAGGTGCTTGCGACAACGGCCGCGCAGATCGGGAAGCATCTTGGGGTCACGCGATGCCTGGTTGCCGTGGGGGGCACTGCGGAGGCCGCGCAGTTGGTGGCGGAATATTTCGCGCCGGAAGTGGCGCCCGCGGGGCCGCCGAAAATTTCATCGATTGTGGGACTGCTCGCGCAAGCCGCTCCCGATGCCATGGGCGCGATTGCGCTGGATGCAGGGACAGTTCCCGCGCTTCAGGATCTGGGACTTGAATCAGCTCTGGGAGTGGTTCTAACGGACAAGGATTCCCAGCTATCAACCGGCGCTTTGCTGGTGGGGGACGCCCTTGCGCGAAGGTGGAGGCCGAACGACAGTTTTTTTCTGCAGGCGGTCGGCGACCAGCTTGTGCTCGCGGTAAGCCACACGCGATTGCGCTCGCTGGTGCGGACGCTTGCGGTGGCCGACGAAAAAACAGGATTGCTAAGCCGGGGCGCATATATCGATTGCCTGATATCGGAATCCAACCGAGCCCGGGCGCACAATTCACCCCTGTCTCTGCTGATTCTGGAGGTCGGTAATGGAGCGGAGCTCACCAGGCAGCACGGTGATGCGGCCGTGGAGGCTTGCATGGAGGAACTGGCACGCGTTCTTTGTTCGTCGATCCGCCAGACAGACGTGGCCGTAAAGTACACGATGTGGTCTCTGGCGTTCCTGCTGCCGGATACGCCGGTCGAGAATGCGCGAATTCTGGCGGATAAGCTGCGCCAGGCCGCCGCCAAAATTCAGACGCCCTGGGGATCGTCGGAGCTCTCGGTGAGCGCTATCGTGGCCCAGACAACTTCCCGCCCAACCGACGACACCGAGGACCGGGTGACAGAATGGATCAATCGCGCTGAATTCGGGCTGGAAGAGATGCGTCACCAGGGCGGCAACGCCGTTTTGCAGCTTGCAACACCCTGATCAACTTCGCGATAAAGGAGCGACCCACTCCCGCGATACGATCCGGGCGAGAACCCGGAATTTCATCCGGACAAAGAAGGCTTGCGATGGAATATGAGAATTTAATCTACGAGGTGAAAGATCAGATCGCACGCATTACCTTCAACCGTCCCGGCGTTCTGAATGCTCTAAACCTCAAAATGCTCGACGAATTGAGCAACTGTCTGGAAAATTCGCGGGAAGACGACTCGGTGCGGGTGGTAATCCTTACGGGCGCGGGCGAAAAGGCATTCGTGGCCGGTGCCGACATCAACGAGCTTTCGCGGCAAACGGCCCTCGAGGGAAAAGAGACGGCGCTGCGAGGCCAAGGCGTGTTTCGCCGCCTCGAAACGCTCGGGAAGCCCTCCATTGCGGCCATCAATGGCTTCGCGCTGGGCGGGGGGTGCGAGCTTGCGCTGGCGTGCACGATGCGCATCGCGAGTAAAAACGCGAGGCTGGGCCAGCCCGAGGTGAAGTTAGGAATACTCCCAGGATACGGGGGATCGCAGAGGCTATCGCGGTTGTGCGGCAAGGGAATCGCCAGCGAATTGATTTTGACCGGCGAAATGATCTTCGCCGAGGAGGCGCTTCGAATCGGGCTGGTGAATCGCGTGGTCGAACCGGGGGATCTGCTGGCGACCGCCGAGTCCATCGCGCGCAAGATCATTGCGAACGCGCCGCTCGCCGTAAAATACTTATTGGAAGCAATCGATAAAGGGATGGAAATGCCACAAGAGGAAGGCTTATTTCTGGAAGCGACTCTTTTTGGACTGTGTTGCGCGACCGAAGACATGCGCGAGGGAACGCGCGCGTTCCTCGAGAAGCGGCCGGCGAAGTTCCAAGGGCGATAACGAATGGCAGAGAGAGCAAAGCCGGCGATACTTCGCGGCAAGTGGGATGCGGCGGGATTGCGTTTCGGGATTGTAGTGAGCGAGTTCAACAGCTTCATAACCGACCGGCTGCTTGCAGGCGCGCTCGACGCTCTGTCGCGGTCCGGCGCGCAAGAAAAGCAGATTGAAATCCTCCGGGTTCCCGGATCGCTTGAAATACCCATTGCGGCCAAGAAGCTTGCGGAGACAGGCCGTTGCGATTCGATCATCTGCATCGGATGCGTGATCCGAGGCGAGACATCGCATTACGACTACGTCGCCGGGGAGACCTCACGCGGCATCCAGCTGGCGCAGCTCGATTCGGGCGTGCCCATGATGTTTTGTGTGCTGACCTGCGATACTCTGGAGCAGGCCATCGATCGCGCCGGGCTGAAAAGCGGCAACAAGGGTTTCGAGGCCGGGATGGGGGCGGTCGAGATGGCCCATCTATCGCGGCAGCTTTCCAAAAAACCGGGCAGCCAGCCCGCGAAGACCCGTCCGCGATGACCCTCCGTCGTAAGTCACGAGAATTTGCGTTGCAAATGCTGTTTGAGTGGGATATGACGCGTCAGGCGCCCTCGCGCGTGGAAGAGTTTTTCTGGAAATCGGCGCACGCAGCCGAGGAGACCCGAAAATTCGCCAATCAACTGTTCGAAGGAGCGGTTGTCCAATCCGATTCGAACGATCAAATGGTAGGAAAGCTATCGGAGAACTGGCGCCTCGACCGGCTGGCGGCCGTGGACCGGAACATCCTGCGCCTGGCAATCTACGAGCTTCGTTCCGGAACGGCGCCCGCGAAAGTGGTGATCGACGAGGCGCTCGAGCTTGGGAAAAAGTTTTCTTCCGCAGACGCCTCTGCGTTTCTAAATGGAGTTCTGGACGCCGCCTATAAGAGCCTCGAAGCTGCTGGTTGACTCTTTCGGAGGCAGGATGGGGAGAAAATGGGTCGCATTTTCTCCCCTTTTTTCAGAGGGCGGCAGACGGGGTGAACGAGCAGAGTGTTCGCGGGCTTTACGGGGAAACCGTTTGAGCTGTTCCTAAGCGCGTCTTACCAGCCCACCCAACAGGGCCACGAGGAACAGAACCAGGAAAATGAAAAACAGGATCTTTGCGATGCCGGCGGCTGCCACGGCAATCCCTCCAAATCCGAAGACCGCGGCAATTATCGCGATAACGAAGAAAGCAAGCGCCCATCGAAGCATTTCAGAACCCTCCGTCGAACCGCCTCACAGCCGGCGTTTCGATGGACGCAGTCTGCTTGACGGTGTTGTTTCGAACAATACATAGTCCCGCGTATTTTCCTCAGTACCGCCACTTACTTAGCGCCTAAGTCTGCAGGCCACGCGCATGTTTCAGGGGAGTACAGGAAGCTACCAGGGAAGGTAGGGGATGCCTTGGATGGATTAAAGGCAACCGCGGCTTTAACGTGCAACGCAGCAAATGCGGAGAGAGTTTATTCTTTCATACAAAGTTCATCAAACGCCCGCCCTGGGTTATCAGATCAGATGGAACGCTCACATCATAAAAACGGGGCGGGCGATACGCTGGGGATGCGAGACCAAACTACATACTCGGAGTGAAGCCGACGTTCGGGGCGTGTCCTCGATCTTTCCGCAGGAGTCCAATCTATCGGTGCATGCAACCCCGGCCCGAAGGGCAACATGGGGAATCCATTTTCCAGGAGAAAACAGTGAAGCGCGTTGCATATCTGGTGGCACTAGTGTTTTTGTTCGTTTCGGGAGCTTTCGCCCAAGAAACGCCAGACCACGTGAACGTGGGTGTTTTCGGAAATTACGTCCGGCTGAGCGATGGCAGCTTGAATTTGGCGGGTGTCGGAGGCCGGGTCTCGGTCGGAATACTCCCCTTTGTCCAGTTGGAAGCGGAATCGGCCTATGATTTTGACCAGGCGTTTACGCAAGGCTTTACAAACACGACGACCGGATCGGTTTCCATTGGACGAACCGACGTGCGTTTGCTTGATGGCCTGTTCGGCCCGAAATTAATGACCAATCGGGGTCCCGTACGGCTGTTTGTGACCGCGAAGGGTGGATTCATGAACTTCAACATTAACAACGGCCCGGCAACATTTGGGACGGCAGGGAATGCCTATGCGAATCTTCGGGGTAGCAATGTCTATGGCACATTCTATCCAGGGGGTGGCGTAGAGGCTTCCTTTGGGCCCATTGGCCTGCGGCTCGACGTGGGAGACGAAATTTATTTCAACAACGGCGGCCACAACAACCTGCGGGTCGCTTTTGGGCCGACGATCCGATTTTGATGGAGGACTCGGGAACACGGGGCTCGATAGCTGGTTTGAGCCCCGTCGCGTTCCCGTGATGCTCACAGATTCTTCCGAGGGCTTTTCTCAATGCATACAAGACGGTTCGGACAGCCTCCGCGAAGTGGCCTATGCGCGATGTAACTTTAGGTCAAGCGTCTCTTGTATAATCTGTGGAAGATCAGATTTTCGAAGCAGGCCATCACAGGCCGCACGAGGCCCGAACGAAAAAGGCCGGCAATTAGACAGTTCTGATAGAACTGGGGGATGCCGATGAAAACGCTGCGAATCTTAATCGCGGACGACCACGACCTTTTACGAAGAGGCCTGAAGGCTCTTCTGGAATCGCGCCAGGGATGGACTATCTGCGGTGAGGCACACACGGGGCGTGAAGCTGTCGTCAAGGCCGAAGAACTGAAGCCGGATATCGTCATACTCGATATAACCATGCCGGAGTTGAATGGCGTGGAGGCTGCCCGAAGGATTCTGAAGGGGTCTCCCAATACCGAGATACTGGTGCTGTCGGTCCACTATTCGGATCAATTGATCCGGGACATTCTCGATGCGGGAGTGCGCGGCTACATCGTGAAATCCGATTCGGACCGGGATTTGCTGGTGGCCGTGGAGGCGCTTTCGAATCACAAGCCGTTCTTTACTCCTCGCGCGACCGAACTGATTTTGACCAACTTCAACAGCCCGGGCGGAGCCGCCACGGACGTCCCCGCCGCTATAGGCGACCGCCTGACTTCCCGTGAAAGGGAAATCGTACAGTTGCTGTCGGAAGGGAAGAGCAGCAAGGAAGTTGCTTCGGTGCTGAGCATCAGTGTGAAGACGGCAGAGACGCACCGCGCCAATATCATGCGTAAACTGGAAATCCACTCTGTAAGTGAACTCGTGCGATACGCGGTGCGAAATCAGATTATTGAGCCGTAGCCGTTCGAACTCCCCCGCTTTTCCCGGATTGGCCTTTCTCCCCCGTTTGATCGCACCATCGCAACTGGGCCGTCGGCTAACTTTAGAAACGACTATACAGCAACCTAGAGGCTCAAATAGGGTGTCCGAGGTATGTCGCGAACTTTTTGGCCGGCGATACTAGTGGTGCGGAGTGAAGTTTTCCGCACGAGATGGGAGAAGGAGTGGAGAGTTCGGGCGTCTTGGGAGAAAACCAGACGCGAGGGCTGGGCCGATTTTCCCTTCTTCTCCTTTTTGGTTTTTCGCCTTCCTGTAGACACGGTTGTGAAATCCGCACGTATGATTCAGCCAGTCTTGCCTGTTTCAAGGCGGCCTAACGGAGTAGGAGGAAACAATGCCGGAAAAAGAAACGTTGCGACGCGCGCAGGAAGATGCACGAGAAGGGAAGTCGCCGTCAACCCAGGCGGGCGAGTTCGTGCGCGAGGAAATCGAGCACGTGCGTGAAGGGAAGCACGGCGCGAGGTCGGCGAAACAGGCGATCGCCATCGGACTTTCGAAGGCACGGCGCGCCGGCGTGAAGCTGCCGCCACCAAAGAACGGAAGCGCTTCGCCGGACATTCGGAAGCGTGCGGAGAGGGACTTGCAGCGCGGGCGGCGCGGACGAAAGCCGCTATCCCGCAAGAGGTCGCGCGCGGCGAGCCGGGCGCTAAAAAGGGAAGGCACCGGCTCCGCTTCGAGGCGAGCCCTGGCATCTCAAGCTCGGAGTAGTGCGCGGCGCCGCGGACCTGCCGCCCGGAAGCGGTCCGCCCAGCGCGCGGTACGCACCAGACGTAAGGAAGCGAGGGGCACGGCGGCGAAAAAGGCGGCACGTATCCGAAAACGCTAACAGCCGCAGTTGCCGAGACGCTGCTTTCACATCACCAAAGTCAAAACCAACAAACCGGCGGTCTGTTGTTGCTGACGTTCGTTTGTCCGCGCAATCCTGAAAATTCGATGAAGATTCCCTGCGCCACCTACCGGATTCAGTTCAACCACAATTTTCGTCTGGCCGATGCGGAGAAGCTTGCCCCCTACCTGCAGATGCTGGGCATTTCGCACCTGTATTCTTCCCCTCAGTATCGCGCCCGCGAAGGAAGCATGCACGGCTACGATGTATCCGATCCGACCCAGATAAACCCGGAATTGGGCACGGAAGAGGATTTCGAACGGGTTGTCCGGGAGCTTCACGAGCGCGGCATGGGGCTGCTGCTCGATATCGTGCCGAATCACATGGCCGCGAGCGCGGAGAATCCCTGGTGGGTGGACGTGCTCGAGTATGGGCGCGATTCGGTATACGCTTCCTTTTTCGATATCGACTGGGATGCGCTGGGCTCCAAGTCCCCCGGATACCAGAAAGACCGCGTGGTTGTCCCGAATCTGACGGACTTCTATGAGAACGTCCTCACGAATCAGAAGATCGCGATCAGGCTCGACGAACGCGGATTTTTTGCGGATGTGGAGGGTGCCCGCTTTCCGATTCGCCCTGCTACTTACCGTTTCATTCTCGAACCGGCTTTGGCGTTTCTGCGCGAGCGAGACAGCGCGGTTCGCGACTCGGAGCGGGGGGTCAAAAAATTGCTGGACTCCTGTGGGGCCGCGGTTGGTGAGGCGCGCGATTATCGAGAGAGAATCAAACAGGTGAAGGGCGATTTGTGGAAACAGTACGAACGAGGAGGAGAGATCCGCGAAGCGATTGACGATGCGATGCGCCGCCTGAACGGCACGAAAGGTGAGCCGGCATCCTTCGACCAGCTTCATGCTTTGCTTTCGCAGCAGGCCTATCGACTGGCTTATTGGCGCAACGCCGGAGAGGAAGTCAATTATCGAAGGTTCTTCGGGCTTAACGACCTGGTTGCCGTACGGATCGAGGATCCCGCCGTCTTTAAAAGGAGGCATGCCCGCACCATCGAATGGGTGGAGCAGGGAAAGCTGGACGGCTTGCGAGTCGACCATATCGACGGCTTGCGCGACCCGCTCGAATATCTTCAGCGGCTCCAACGCATACCGCAGCCTTCCGCACCCCAAGACAGCGGTGCGCTGAACCTTTACACGATCGTTGAAAAAATCACTTCGGGCAACGAGGCCCTTCCAACTGAATGGCCCACCGCCGGCACCACCGGCTACGACTACTTGAACGCCGTGAATACGCTGTTTGTCGACGCCGCCGGGTCTCGGGCGCTCGAGACGACGTACCGTGAATTCACCGGGATTCACTCCTCGTTCGCAGAGACGTGGTACGTGCGGAAGAAACAGGTGATGGAGGATCTGTTCGCCTCGGATATACGCCTGCTTTCGTTGCGGCTGGCGGGGCTGGCGGCGTCCGACCGGCTCGGCGGGGACATACCGATGCGGGAACTGGTGAGAGGGCTGAAGGAGATCACGGCGTGCCTGCCGATCTACCGCACATATTGCCGCGATTTGTGTTTTTCGCAGCGGGATCGCGGATACCTGGAGCGGGCCTTTGCGATCGCTGGCGACCGGGCTCCCGATGCCGCGGTATCCGGGGCGGGTTTTGAGTTTCTGAAGCGAGTGTTTTTGCTGGCGCCGTCGCATGATCTGGAGAAACGCAAAGACCAGTGGCTGGATTTCATTTTGCGCTGGCAGCAGTTCACCGGGGCGGTAATGGCGAAGGGGCTCGAGGACACCGCATTTTTCGTTCATCACGGGCTCATTTCGCTGAATGAAGTGGGATGCAACCCGCTGCGAAAGGAAATCAGGTTTGGGGTGGCTGCGTTTCACCAGTACAACAAGAAAAGCTCCGTCGAGCATCCGTTCACGCTGAACGCGACTTCGACCCATGACACGAAGTGGAGTGAGGATGTGCGAGCGCGCATCAATGTGCTTTCGGAAATACCTGGGGAATGGAAGACGCGCCTGTTGCGCTGGACGGAGTCGAATCAGAAGAAGAAAACCATGATCGACGGGCGCGCGGCACCGAGCCCGAATGAAGAGGTCCTGCTTTACCAGTCGATGCTGGGCATTTGGCCTCTGGAGCGGATCGGTTCCGAACCGGACCGCCACGACCTGCAAAGCAGAGCCGAAAGGTTCATGCTAAAAGCCGCGCGAGAGGCGAAGACCCATTCGAGCTGGGCATCGCCGAACGAGGCGCACGAGGGCGCCATCAAAAGGTTCATTGCGGCGATCTTTGAATGCTCCCCCGAGAATTCCTTTCTCCGCGATTTCATGGAATTCAGCGAGAGTATTGCCTTGTATGGGGCTTGCAATGCGCTATCGCAGCTCTTATTGAAGATCACCTCGCCGGGGGTGCCCGATTTTTTTCAGGGCAACGAACTGTGGAATTTCCGGCTGACCGATCCAGACAACCGTCACGAGGTAGATTTCGCGAAAAGGCGGGAACTTCTGAACGAAGCCATTGAGCATGGCCGGGGTTCGTTTGTCGACGAGGCAACCAGCCTGCTGGAGAGCTGGCGCGACGGCCGCGTGAAGATGTTCCTCACGAAAGAGGCTCTGAATTTCCGGCTCGCGAATCGCGATCTGTTTCTTCGCGGCGAGTATCTTCCGCTGGCGTCGGAGGGAGAGCATCGCGAGTCCGTGTGCGGTTTCGCAAGAAAGCACGGCGACGCGTGGGCGGTGGTAGCGGTGCCACGGCTGGTGACGCGGCTTGCAACGAAGGGTACGGCGTTTCCCCTGGGCGATGCGGCGTGGGGTTCGAGCACGGAACTGGTTTTACCAGCGCAGGCGCCCGCCAGTTGGAAGAATGCCTTTACTGGCGACATTCTCAAAGCCTGCGGCAGCCGGAGGAAGAAGCGGCTTATGCTCGGAGAAATTTTCGCTAAATTGCCCTTTGCGTTGCTCGTGCCCGCCGAGGCGTCGAGCGCTTAATCCGCAGTCTCTTTCCCGCGATTCCGGTTACAATCAGACATAAGCCAATTGATAATCCAGGGGTAGCCGGCAGGCTGGCTTGGCTTTGCCCTGGAAATTTGGGCTGAAAGTGAATCGAGAGTGGATTCGGAGCGCGAAAAGCGGCTGAAGTCGGCGCGGCGTCTCGTGATCAAGGTCGGCACGAGCACGGTTACCGCGGCGGAGGGTGGGCTCTGCGCCGAGCGGGTGGGGCCGATTGTGCGTTCGATTGTGAAATTGATGCGGGAGCGGCGGCAGGTGGTGCTGGTCTCCTCCGGCGCCGTGGGGCTTGGACGGGGATGGCTGGGCCTGCATCCCTCGCGGTTGAACGATATGGTGACTATGCAGGCTTGCGCTGCCGTGGGGCAGAGTCTGCTGATGGACGCGTATCGCGACCTGTTCTCCGCCTCTGGCGTGAAAATCGCACAGGTGCTGCTTACCGAAGAGGACTTTACGAACTGGCGGCGCTATTCAAACCTCCGGCGAACGATGGAAAAGTTGCTGGGCTTCGGCGTGCTGCCGATCGTCAACGAAAACGATACCGTTTCCACCGCCGAACTGGAGCCCGTTACAAAAGGTGTCCGGACGCCCATCTTCAGCGACAACGACCGCTTGGCCGCCCTGGTGATGAGCGGACTCGAGGCGGATGCCCTGGTGCTTTTGACGAACGTCGATGGCTTGCTGCGCGAGGCAACGCCCAGTGGCTCGAATGGACACGGGCGCGAGGTGATTCCACTCGTCGAAGAAGTGACGCCGGGGCTAAAAGCGCTGGCTGCGGGGCCTTCGGCCAGTGGGCGCGGGGGCATGAAAACGAAGCTCGAAGCGGCGGAAATCGCCATGAACTGCGGGGGCACCGCCGTGATCGCCAACGGGCAGGGCGATACGATCGAGCGGATATTCGCGGGGGAAAATGTGGGCACGGCGTTTCTTCCGTCGAAGCGCATGCGAGGAAAGCGCCGCTGGATCGCCTACGCGGCGGATGTGCGGGGCAGGGTAGTCGTCGATGCCGGCGCGCATCGCGCGATCACGCAAGGGAAGGCGAGCCTGCTTTCTTCCGGAATCGTGCGCGTGGAAAGCCACTTCGGGCCCATGGATGTAGTGAGCATCGTCGATGCCGAAGGCCGCGAGTTCGCGCGCGGGATTGCCAATTGCGCCAGCGGCGACGCGGAAAAATTTTCGGGACGTAAAGAATCTCATAAAGAGCGGTCCGGGCACGGGCGCCTCGCGCGTGCTGGTGATGCGCGATAATATCGTGCTATTACAACAGGCATGACGCAAACCATGCAAAATACGCAGGTAGCTCCGGAATCGAGCGTCGCGCAGGTTGCGCAGCGCGCGCGGGCGGCTGCTCGGGCGCTCGCGCGGCTTTCCGCCGCGGATCGCAACGAAGTGCTGCTCGCGGCAGCCAACGCCATCGAGCGGAATGCCTCCAAAATTCTTGCCGCTAATGAAATCGATTGCGGCGCGGCGGAATCGGCGGTTGCGGCGGGTTCGATGTCGCCAGCGATGTTCGCGCGGCTGCGGGTGACCGAGCGCGGCGTGGCTCAAATGGCCAGGCAGGTTCGCGAGGTGGCGCAACTGCCCGATCCGCTGGGCCGGAGGTTATCGGCTACTGAACTTGACGAGGGCCTGCAGCTTTTCAAGGAATCGTGCCCGCTGGGCGTGATCGGGATCGTGTTCGAGTCGCGGCCCGAGGTGGTCCCCCAGGTCGCTTCACTCGCCTTGAAATCCGGCAATGCCGTGATTTTAAAGGGCGGCGCGGAGGCATTGCGTTCAAATGAAGCGCTGGTGGAAATCTGGCGCGACTCGCTCGCCCAGTTTCCGGCTGTCCCGCCGGATTCGGTAAGCTTGCTGCAGACGCGCGCCGACGTGCTGGAGCTTCTCTCGCTCGACCGCGACGTCGATCTGATTATTCCGCGGGGTTCCCGCGCACTGGTTGAGTTTGTTTCGAAGAACAGCCGCATACCCGTTCTTGGACACGGCGAAGGAATCTGCCACGTTTACGTGGACCGCGCCGCGGACATGAAGAAGGCTGTCGACGTGACCTACGACGCGAAGGTGCAGGGTCCCGCAATCTGCAACGCAGCCGAGACGCTGCTGGTGCACGAGGCGATCGCGAGCGATTTTCTGCCGGCGGCCGTCGCGAAGCTGAAAAAGGCGGGCGTTGAGATCCGCGGTTGCGCAAAGACGATGACACTGCTGCCGAACGAAGGAATTATTCGGGCGACCGAGCAGGATTGGGCTACGGAATACTCGGATCTGATCCTCTCGGTGAAAGTTGTTGCGAGCCTCGAAGAGGCCATCGATCACATCAATCGGTACGGCTCGCGGCACACCGAGGCGATCGTTACGGAGGATTCTCGCGCGGCAGCGCAATTCATGAATGAAGTGGATGCCGCGGGGGTCTACCAGAACGCGTCCACTCGCTTTGCCGATGGCTACCGCTACGGCTTTGGCGCGGAGCTGGGGGTAAGCAACAGCAAACTGCACGCTCGCGGGCCGATGGGGCTGGAAGGCCTCACTAGCTACAAATTCAAGCTGTACGGCAATGGCCACACCGTCGCGGAATACGTCAAAGGCCAGAAGAAGTTCACCCACCAGCCGATCAAGTAACGGTCGCGCCGAATGTTGCTGGAAAATTTGCCGATCCGCCGATCCGTTTCCGCGCAGACCACGCATAGACCATAAGCCCTAAAGCCGACAGAAGAGAGATTGCGTCTCCGGTCGCGCGATCCCAAGTGCGACGAAATCGCACCTCCACCTGATGGCCTCCCGGCGAAAGAGGGACAAGCATCTGGCCGGTCATTTCCGCCGACGGGGCCTTGACATCCTTGCCATTGACGCGCACCTCCCACGCCGGATAATTCACGAGCCTCAGCGCCAGTTCGACGGGCTTCGCACTCGACTCAGCGAACAGTTTGCGTTCGCCGGCCCAGCGCTCCATTTCGATTTTGACGCCGGGGTCGTCAATGATTCTGCCGGTGGTAGGATCAATTTCAGCTACGGGAGGCGTTGCCGGCACATCCGGGATATCCTGCGCGTCGGGCGTAGCGCCCGGCAACTGGTAGCGGTCGCTGCCGACGGGCGCATATTCGTCGGTGCCTTCATATCCATGACCGGAAGCCAGTTCGCCCGCTAGAAAAGGAACGTCGGCATCGTCCCACCAGGTGTCCTTTGCGATCAAGTAACCAGTGAAGCCGATCAGGACGAGAACAGCAGCGAGCGCGAGCCCCGATACCCAGCGCAGCCGGATGAGCCCGATAGCAGCGCTGACGAAGAACGCGAATACCACTGCCAAGGCTTCGAGCCATCGCCACGGAAACTGCAGGAAAGCCAGCTTCGGCGCATAGCGCCAAAGCGGCGCGCTGAGCCGGAACATCAAGAAGGAAGCGGCAATGCCCAGCGAGAGAAGCGCCCACCACACGTCGGCGAACTCGCGGCGGCGGCGAGCTACAAAAATCGCCGCTTCGCCAGCCGCCAGCATTATTCCCAGCGCGACACCTGAAATCTTCCAGTTGAAGACCAAAAATTCGGGGTCGTTTGAATTGGTGAAAATGAAATTGCGTTCGGGGCGGAGATTTTCGGTGAGCGCCTGTGAAATTTGCACCCAGCGTTGCTCCCAAACGGCGGGAAGTATATAGAAAGCCGCCAGTCCAAAACCAGCAGCCATGGCTAGCCCTCCCCAAATCAGGGGAAGGAGACTTCGCCGTCGAATGGCACCAACGGTGAAAAGCAGCGCGAGAGAATACGTGGCGATCACGGCCTCCGGAGCGTTGGAGAGCCAGATGGCCGCGAAAATAATCGCGAGAAGGGGGATACGGCCGGGTGCTTGCCGGATAATCCCCAGAGCAGCCCACAGCAGCAGAGGCAGGAAAGCGGCGGCCAGGAGCTCGGCGAAATCGCTGCGGTAATACACAATCGCCAGGTTGTAGGGATTAACCGCAAACAGAATTGCTGCCGCAGCGGTCTGCGTACCCGGGAGCCAGTCGCGGGCGAGCTTCCACATCGACGTGCCCCCGAGAATCAGAGCGAGCCAGACGTAGACTCCCGGAACGGCTGCCCACGGGAGTACGGAGCCGAGAGCCGCGCCAATCAGCCAGGAGGCGGGCGGGTAGAAAATGAAGCGCGGCTCGCCGAAACCCCAGTTGGACCACTCGGCCCAGCGCGGGTATATGGTTCCCTCGCGCCATTGCCCGGCGACATCCATCCACGAAGAGAGGTGAAACTGAATGTCGTGGCCAGAGGCGTTGCTGATCAGCACCAGGGGAGCGACCACTGCGGTTGACGCCAAGGCAACGAGCAGAAGGGTGGCAGCCCAGGAAAAGGTCGCGACTTTCGCTTGGGCCGCTACAGGCGACACTACCGCCGGAGCGGTCAAGAGGAAGATTCCATCGCCAAGTGCATGGACAAGGATACAGAATGCCCCCGCCGCTGCGCTAGTGGGGGAATCGGGAAGTCGGTGCCCCGCGCCTACTCAGGCCGCGTCACTTATCGGAGTAATATCCATCGCGAGTCTGGACAACCATATCTTTCTGTTTCACCGTGAGATGGATCTTGTGGTAGCCCGCGCCTGGATTCGCGCGGTCCGGCGTGTAGCCAATGCTGTACTGGTGGCGCAGCTCTTCTTCGATGCGCGCATAGATTTCCTCGATCGATTCCTTCTTGGACACTTCAAACATGTGACCGCCGGTCTCGCGGGAAAGGCGCTCGAGAATCTTCTTGCCGTCGACGGACTCCTCCTGCGGGTATCTGTGGCGACCGCCTCCGCTGCCCGGCCAGCCGCCTCCCATTCCGCCCCCGCCCATGCGCGGGCCGCCAAATCCGCCGCCTCGTCCAAATCCGCCACCCTCGCTGCCGGTGAAGTAAATCGAATAGACCAGAGTGTCGGCCCGCTGCGCGGACTCGATTGAGCTCTCAAGGGACTCTTTGCTGCCGTGATCGACACCGTCGGTGAGCACAACGACCGCTTTCCGTCCTTGCTGCTTTTTCATGATCTCGTTGGAGGCAAGATAGATCGCATCGTAGAGCAGCGTGCCTGCTCCGTGCCCGTGCATTCCGCGGCCTCCGCCTCCACCACCGGAGCCGCCCTGGCCTCCTCCATAGCCGCCGCTTGAGTCACGCTCGGGAGTGTCCAGAAGCTCGAGGGCTTTTTCGAGTTTTTCCCGCGAGGAGGTGAGGTCCTGAAGGAGCTCCACTTCGTGGTCGAAGTGGATCAGGAAGTCTTTGTCCTTGTCTTCGCGGAGCATGTGGTCGAAGAAGCTGTAGCTCGCCATTCGTTCCTGGCCGAGCACGCTTCGCTGGCTCATGCTGGTGTCCACCAGCAAACCCAAAGTCAACGGAAGGTCGGATTCCTGGGAGAAATACTGAATCGTCTGCGGGCGTCCATCTTCTTCGAGGACGAAGTCGTCCTTGGTGAGATTGCGAACGATATCGCCCTTCTTGTTGCGCACCGTGGCGAGCACGTTGACGAGCTTCACATCGACGGAGATATCGGGTTTTCGCTGGTCCTGGCTGAAAAGTGATGCTCCGGGAAAGAGCAAAAGCAGCAAGAAGGCGCCCAAGTAAAGCCTTCCCATCACACATATGGCTGCACCGGTTGATTTCATTTCAAGTTTGATGCGGTTTGCCCCCGAAGTGTAATTACGGCAGGAAGGCGGAATCGTTCCACCGACTTGCAGTTCACGGTTTAGAGAGAATAGAGTGAGGCCAAACAAGGATGGGAACGGTCACCCGCGGTCCGATAAGGGCGATTCAGGGGTTCATGCCAATCAGCCGAGCGATCGATTCGGTTCCTTCGGGCGCCGGGGGCGTGGGCGCAGATATCCAGCCAACGGCGCCGTTGATCTTGTCGAACGTCTCGCGGGTGGCACCCTCGACTGTCAGGCATTGCGTTCCGGAGCAGCGCAGGAAAACGCCGCCGCTATCCGCGTGGAATTGGAAGAAATTCGGCCGGCGGAAAAGCTGGGTCCGCGACGGATATTTCTTCTCGAGGGCTTCGCTATACTGCCCGCAAAACCGGGAGGCATCCTCCACGCTGTCCAGATCGACGAGAAAAACGAGAAGAATCTGGTTCGTTTTCTGGTTCTGAAAGGAAGCATAGCGGTCCCCGCGCCACGCCTCAGCGAGCTTGTCCGCTCGCTCCTGGCCGAGGAACTGCTTCAGCACCTCGTCCAGGTTGAATTCGCCCATTACGTTTTCTTCCAGGAACTTCCAATCGGCCGGAAGAAGCTTCTTCCAATCGGGCAGGACGACTTTTTCAGGCTTTACGCCCGCGAGATAGAGATCCGGATGCATGATCTGCTGGGTCGAGACCGGAGGATTCGCAAATAAGATATTGAGATCCGACCAGCCGGCATGAGCCTTTAAAAACTGCTGAGAGAAGGTGGTTCCCGCCAGATAAGGAAACAGAAGGTCATCCCGGATGTAGGGAGGGGCGGTTGCAAGGTGAGGGTCTTTGCTCATCTCGTCCACGGCGCCGGAGCGCAGAAGAAGCGTCACGTCCGGGAGGTCGCGGACTCCCATTTTCTGTTCGCGGAGCGAATAATCGACCATCGCGGCCATCGCGCTGCCTTCGCTCACCGCTTCGCGCGCAAGCTCCGCGTCGTCGTTGGGCCGCGCGGCCTTGATCCAGGGGTCAATGTGGTAGGACTGATCCTCCAACGCGTGCGTCAATTCGTGGGCCATCACGGAGCGCTGTTCATCGGGAGCAATCCAGTCCGCGATATAGAATTCTTTGGCTTTGGGATCGTAGAGGCCGGCGATCTGGTCGGTGAGCACATCCAGCATGAAGGAATCGAGAGGAAAGCCCTTGGGGATGAGTCCGAACGCCTCGAGGGTCTTCGTGTCAGCGTCGCGCTGGACCTCATCCTTGTCTTCCTTTTCAGCCTTGATCAGGTAATCGCGAATTTCCTGCTTCGAGCGGAGGCTTTTTTTTAGCGGCTCCTTGATAGGCAAATCGAGCAGCTTGCTCATCTGCGCGAGAACTTCGTCAGCGGCGCGAATAAAGTCCGGATTGGAAGGGGCGGGCGTCTGCGAGGGCGAATCCACTTTCGGCGGAGCGATTTCTTTCGCGGGCGGATTCCCCTGCCGGGCAGCGGCACTCAGTCCCAGCAGGATCAGGATAATCAAGCAGCCTAGTCGCTTCACACCAACCTCCAGGGAGTTGGATGACGCTTTCAGGATAGCAGGTTTCCCCAGGTTTCTTCCGGACGCCCGGTATAGTGACTTGTGATCTGCGGAGGCCGGGGAGTGCCGACGTTCGCGCCCGTCGTTTCAAGCTGCGGAGGTTTCGGAAACAAAAATCTTCTGGATTGCTTTCCAGAAATCCTCGACGGCGAAGGGCTTGGCCAAAAGCGGGCATCCAAACCTCTGCTGCAATTCCCCAGGGTCGGCATCCCGAAGACTGGAGGAAGTGAAAATTACCCGGTGGGATAGTTCGGGGCGATTTTGCCGGATCCACCGGTAGAGGTCCGGGGCGGAGGTTTCTCCGGGTACCTTCAGATCCAGAACCGCTGCATCGATCGATTCCTGCTTTAGTACGTCCATCGCTTCCCAGGCGCTCCGCACCGCGCAAACGCAAAGCCCCCGCGACTCCAGGACTTCCTGCTCCAGTTGCAAGACAGCCCCTTCCGCTTCCAGTACTAGAACTTTACCAGCCATGCTGTCCGCAGTTGCGGGATGGTCCGCGTGGAGTGATTCCGCGGCTGCAATCAGCGGCAGGGAGACGGTAAAGGTGACACCCCGTCCGGAGTTGTGCGCCTCGATTTCGCCGCCGTGCTCCTTCACGATGCCGTAGCAGATGCTGAGCCCAAGGCCCGTTCCCTTGCCAACCGGCTTGGTCGTATAGAAGGGATCAAAAACCCGATGGGGATTCTTGATGGGTGGGCCGTTATTGGTGAATTCGACGCACAGACGGTCGCCGATTCGCTGCGTGCGAATCCATATCTCCCCGACGCCCTCATTTTCACCCACTGCATCCACCGCGTTGTTCAAAATATTGAGAAAAACCTGCTGCAGCTGGTGGAAGTCTCCTCCCGTTTCAGGGAGGCGCGGATCGAATTCCCGGTGAACTTTTACATTCGCTGATTTCATGTCGTATTCGCGCAAGATCAACGTGTCTTCGATAATCTGATTGAGGTCCACGGAGACGCGTTCCGGCCGGTGCTGGCGCGCAAAGCTGAGCAGGCTTTGCACGATGTGGTGCGTGCGCTGCGCCTGCTTATAGAGTTTCTCCACATAGTCGGCGCCGCGAGGGCTGGTGAACTCCTGCGACTGAAGCAACTGGCTATAGCCGAGGATCGCGGTCAGCGGATTATTCAATTCGTGCGCGACCCCGGCCACCAGCTGTCCAACGGCCGCCATTTTTTCACTCTGCAGCAGCTGTTCCTGCGTTTGCCGCAGACTCTGGTAGGCCTCGCGCGTTTCCTCGAGCAGAAGAGACTTATCGATGGTGATGGCGATCTGGTTCCCGATCGCTGCCAATAGATTGAGCTCCGCCGCTGAAAATTCACGCGGGCTCCTCGATCCGATGAGCAGCGTGCCCATGATTCGATCTTTGGCCCATAGAACGGCAAACTGGGAGGCCACGATCCCCTCATTCCTCTGGAGGGTTTGAAAGTCTTGCGGAAGAGAGGGATCGGTGCCCGGGAGCAGAGTCGCGTGGGATTGGCGTATCCGATCGAGGAGCGTTCCATCAATCCGAACGGAAAACGCACCGCGCAGTTGCGCGGATTTGCAGCCGACGGCACCCGAGAGCCGCAAGGTGTTTTCCGGCTCCTCAAGAAGATGGACGGCTCCGGCATCCACAGCGAAAAGCGCGGATATCTTCTCGAGAGCCTTGGCCAGTCCCTCATCGAGCGTCGCCGATTCCCGGAGCAGGTCTCCGATGGCGTTCAGGGCGAGAAGCTCCTGGTTCCGGCGGCGTATTTCCAGTTCCGCCTGTTTGCGCTCCGTGATATCCAGGAGAAACCCCTGGTAGGCGACGGTGGCTCCGGAGTTGTCGCGGGTCACGAAGGCGGATAGGTACGCGGTGCGTTTCTCGCCGTCGCGCCTGCGGAACTCGAACTCGAAATCCCGCACCTCGCCGCATTCGTTCAGGATTGCCACCCAGCGCCGCCGATCGTTGATATCCACGTAGAATTTTTCGGGGCTGTAGACTTCAATCAGTTCAGCTCGGTCCTGATAACCGAACAGGCGCGTGAGGGCGTCATTGCAATCCAACAAGTGTCCCTGCGGCGTGGCAACAAACACCCCCTCCTGGGCCTTTTCGAAAAGGTTGCGGAATTTATTCTCGGCCATGCGTCTGCTGGTGAAGTCTTTCAGGACGTGAATGGTGCCGAGGCGGTCGTCCTCGGATCCGTGCAAGGTGGAGTTGGTAGCGAGAAAATAACCTCCAAAGGACGGGTCGATTTCCTCCGCTTTTCCGGCCACGCCCTCGCAATAAGGGCAGCGAATCCAATGCGCCGCGCCTCGTTTGAGGACTTCCCGAACATTCTTGCCAACGATAGCCACGGGCTCCCGGTGAACGCGGTCCGAAAAGGCGCGATTGGTTCGCAAGATGCGACCGTCCGTTGAATGGACGAAGATAAGATCGTCGATCGAATCAAAGGTATCGCGCCACTGCGTGCGGGAAATTGCGGCGCTTTCAAACAGGGCGATGTTCTGAACCGTCAGCCCGAGCAGGTTGGCCACGTTGACCAGAAACTCTTCCTCGTCATTGCCGAACTTCCGCGGGACGCGGGAACCGATGGCGAGCAATCCGAGCGCGCCATCTTTGCCCGGGACAAGCACGATGATTCCGCTAGAGAGCTTTTCGGGGCCGAGGCATTCCGCGAGGCATGAATTCTCCTTTACCGCCCCGGAAACGAACTTCGGGGTCTGCGAAAACATTTCGCGCACCCAGGCCTCGCGTGCCGGGAGCCTCGCATAGTGTTCGAGATACTCTTCGCTGAATCCCACGGCAGCCCGCAGGTCCAGGCCTGGCTCTTCGCGAGATTCGTCAATCAGAAAAACAACTCCGTGGCTGGCGTTCAGGCTTTCGACGAGGTGGCGCAAAATTCCGTCCAGCGCTTTATCGACTCGGAAAGACTGCGTGGCTTCCGCCGTAATCAATGCCAACCGGCGCAGCCTCTCGTTGAGGTCCTCATTGCGCGCGCGGTCAGCCTCCAGAGCAAGGACGGCCATGGCTATCCCCGCAGTGATCATGAATACCCCTTGCAGCCCAACCCGGAAGAGAAAAAGGGGCTGGGTGGTCCATAGCGGCCGATCCAAGCTATGAAAACCGGACACCAGCAAGGCGCCCGCGAGAAGTTTCCAGCCGAACCCGCGGTGCTGGGATTGCGAACGCCATAACATCCAACCTGCCGCAAGAAAAAAGCCGGACTCCAGGAGAGACCTTCCCCACTGCAGCAGAACGGACTGATTTGCAAAGTCCAGCGCGACCATGCCGGCGCAGGCGGCAACCCCGCAGATGAGCAGATACTTAAGCCGGCTAGAGAGTCCGCAGCACTCAAAGGCGGCCGCCAGAATCAAGGATGCGGTCGCAAAAGCAATCGGATAGACCGGAAGATTGTTCTGCGGAGCGCCATTTAACAGCAGGGTGATCTTGGTTACCTGCAGAGCGAGGAAAACGATCCAGCCCGCCACCCAATACCGGAAAAATCGCGAAGGGAGAGCCGTCGTCAGCAGTGAATAGATAACAAGCAAGATAAGCGCGGCGGCGCCCTCGAAAAAAGTGAACGCCAGCAGTACCGAATTGGAAGCGGATTCCATCAGGCTTTGGCTTCAGGCCATACCCCGTATTTCGCGCGCAGACGTATCCTTGCGTAACTAACTGGCTAATCGGCTGAGGGAAGCCCAGACGCAAACTATAACGCACGTGTCAGATAGAACAACGCGGCCCGTTCGCGCGTGTGTCTTGCCTTATAATGGTTCGTAAACCGGAGAGACAGTGCAAAAAGATAAAATACTCGTCGTGGACGACGAAGAAGCTATCCGCGAAGTCATCTCCACGATCCTCGAAACGAAAGGTTATAGCTGCACGACGAGCTCCAACGGCCGGCTGGGTCTCCAGGCGTTCCGCAAGGATTCCTACGATCTCGTTCTGAGCGATATCGTGATGCCGGAGATGGACGGCCTCAAACTGCTGGCCGAATTGCGCCAGGAGGATCCGGATGTGCCGGTGATCATGGTCACGGCCATGCACGACATCTCGATCGCCCTCGAAGCCATCCGCGCCGGCGCCTACGATTACATCCTGAAGCCCTTCGAGAAAGATCAGCTTTATCTGAGCGTGCGACGCGCCCTTGAGCATCGCCAGCTTGTAATCGAAAATCGCACCTATCAGAGCGACCTGGAACACCTGGTCGCAGAGCGCACCCAGCAACTTTCCATTGCCCTGCAGGACCTGGAGCAGTCTTACGACTACACGCTGGAAGCCCTGGGCGGCGCGCTGGACGCCAAAGACGCCGAGACAGAAGGCCATTGCCAGCGCGTGACCGCGTTTACGATCACCATTGCCCGTGCCATGGATGTCGACAAAGGGCTCCTTCGCCACATTGCCCGCGGCGCGTTCCTTCACGACATCGGCAAAATGGGGGTCCCCGACAGCATCCTGCGCAAGCCCGGCCCGCTGACCGCCGACGAGCGCGAAATCATGCGACGCCACTGCGATATCGGGTTTGCGGTGCTCGCGCGCATTCCCTTTTTAAAAGAGGCGGCCGAGATTGTTCTGTCTCATCAGGAATGCTACGACGGTTCCGGCTATCCTCGAGGGCTCAAGGGCGAGCAAATTCCTCTAGGGGCGCGAATTTTCGCGGTCGCTGACACCCTGGACGCGATGATCTCGGATCGCCCGTATCGCAAGGCGCTTCCCATCTCCGCCGCGCGCGAAGAAATCCTGAGATATTCCGGCAAGCAGTTCGACCCCCGAGTGGTAAAGGTGTTTCTGGCCCAGCCCGAAAGGATTTGGGCGGAACTGCATGAAAAAGTAGGCGATCCCTTTCGGCTGGCGCAACTCGAACACGTCTGATCGCTGCGTAAGCATGCCGCAGGTTCCTCGGGGATATACCTTAGCCTTACTACCTCATGTAGTTAAGCAACGCTTTAATCACAATCCTACCGGCGCTAGGGTGTTTATCCGATAGAGCAAATTGCCGGCTCCTGCCAGTCTGTCCTCGGGGAGAAGATACCCTGGGGGAGCGGACCATGTCACTCAATCGCGTTTTAATCGCAGACGATCACGACGCTGTAAGAAAAGGAATTCGCAGTCTTCTGGAAGAGCAACCTGGACTGACGATCGTAGGAGAAGCAAAGAACGGCGAGGAAGCGGTTGAGCAAACGCAGGAGCTAAAACCCGATCTTGTAATCCTGGATGTCAGCATGCCTGTCATGGACGGATTGACGGCCGCGCGGGAAATAAGAAAGTTCGCCCCGGATACGCCCATCCTGATTTTCACCATGCACCGCATTCGAGAGTTCATAGAAAGAGCGAAGAAGCTTCACTTGCAGGGGTATGTCGCTAAAGAAGATGACGGCGAAGCGCTCCTGCAGGCTGTCGATGCCGTACGGCACGATTCCACCTATTTCCCGGCCTGAACAGGGCTAAAATTTTGGCTGTTACCAGGGAAACAGCCCATGAGCGCATTTGATCTTCCGCGAATTCCCGAGCCAGAAGCGATGGAGGATTCGTCGGAAGTCGAGGCCTATTCCTCGGCGGCCAAGCAGGCGTATCTAAATCGCATTGACGGCACATTTGTCGAACATGCCCTCCGCCTGGTGCGTCCCAGAGAGCGCGGGCGCGCCCTGGATATCGGCACGGGTCCCGGACAGATCGTACTGAAACTGGCCCAGCGCCTCACGCTCTGGAAGTTTGTGGCTGTCGACCGTTCCGCCACGATGATTGCGCAGGCGCGGTCCAATCTGGAAGCGGCCCGGGAGGCCGCCGGGCGCGTCGAGTTTCACAGCGCCGATGCAAACCGCTTGGCTTTCCCGGACACTCGTTTCGACCTCGTGATGTGCAACTCGGTGCTGCATCACCTGGCCGAGCCGCGGAACCTTCTTGCCGAAATGGCGCGTGTTGCGAAGCCAGGCGCTGCGATTTTGCTTCGTGATTTGCGGCGCCCGAACCGCCTCGCGTTTCCGCTTCACGTGCGCTGGCATGGCCGCCACTACTCCGGCGCAATGTATAGGTTGTATCGGGATTCTGTTCACGCCGCATACACGGTGCCGGAATTGCAGTCCCTTCTTGATTCTTCTCCGCTACAAGGTGCGCGCGTGTTTGTGCACCACGCCACTCATATTGGAATCGAACGTCCCTCTAGCGTCAAAGCCTCGGTTGGGCCGGGCCGGCCAAAACCGGGCGCGTTTTAAGTTATTTCGCGGTGGCGGTCGGCCCAGGCGGCCCACGGCACGGTTAGCCAAAGGGCGAGCGCGGTCGCAGCGAGGACGTGAACACTGGGCGGCGGCGGTCCAAGGATCGAAGCGAAGTAAACCACGGCAAGAAAGAGCAGCAGTGACCAGAGCACATACTGGCCTGTGCGATCCTTCGCTCGTGTGCCGCCTATGTAAATCGCAATGCCTGCTCCGAATAGAGCTAGTTCCGCCGCCACTGTAACCGGAAGGGAATTCCACAGGCCGAGGCCATAGCGCGGACCCCCCCGGATAGATCGGCATGTCCGGCCGGTGGACAACGTAGTCAAGCAGCCAATGCGTGGGAACGCAAATCGCGGCGACCGTCGCGCCCCGGGCGTCCTTGCGAAAGGCGAAGTACAGGCCGCCGAGCGCGACGCCCCAAAGCAGCTGTGAGACAAGGCTATGCGAGTAGGGATATGAAACGAAGTTCAGCGGTGTCACCCGCGTGTTTCCGGGTTCAATGCGCACTTGCTCCCACCCGAGCAGCAGAAAAATCGGCCAGAGCAAGTCCGCCAATTGCGCCGCGAGCACCAGGATACCTAACGACGCCTTAGGCGCGGCTTTTTTCGCGGCTAGTGCGATGCCGTAGTGGCCGAGGAACATGCTATCGACTCGCCTTCCCGGCCTGCGCCGTTTGCTCACTTCAACTTATGGGAGGGAGCCATTGTACTGCGCTGAGTGATTCTCACAGGACTATTTGGGTTCTTCGGCAAGATGCGGCGGAACTGCCTGTATCGGATCGAGCAAGCCCAGGCGACCCTTGCGTTCCAGCCGCGCGAGTCGCTTCTCGAATCGCTCGCGTTTCTGCCGGTAGGCGGCGGCCGCAATGGTCCCTAGCCGGTTGGCGCGCCGAAGCTCCGCGAGCGCCCTTCGCGCCAGGTCCGCTGCGCGATGCGGCTCACGACTGCGGCGCTCGTAATGAATGGCGAGTTGCTCGTAGGCTTCAAAACCGTCTCGCGAGTCTCCGAGCATCCTCTCCCAGAGCCGGCAGGCCAGTTCGTGGTTTCCGTCACGTTTCGCAAGGCGGGCGAGGAAGCGCTGCGCGGCGCGTTCGGTATCCACCGGGAGTTCGGCCGCAATCGACCGTTCATAAAGCGCCGAAGCGCGCGCAGACTGGCCGCGGCGTTCGCAGATGCGCGATACGCCGAACAGCTCCAGCGCGTCTTGCCCATGCAATTCCGGATTGCCCAGCACGGCAATCACTCTGCTGGCGAGCCGGCCAGGCCCCGCAGGTCCATCTGGTTGTGATGGAAGATCGGAACCAGCGGATCGGGGAGCCTCCGCGAAGATAGTCGAAGTAAATCTGCGGGATGAACTCGGACATCACGTCCGCGCCGCGGTTCCATCCGAGCACGTGCTTCTCCAACTCCGGCAGCCGCGCCGAGCCCGAGGCGCAGCCGCCACAGATTGCGCGCCGGATGCAAAAAATCGAGATGCGCCCGCGGGGAGGGCACGCGAATCTTGCGCGTCATGTGATAGCGTGTCTCAAGCAGCGGCCAATCGAAAGACTTGCCGTTGAACGTGACCAGCACCCGGCGTTCGGCCATTCGTTCCGCGAGCGCCACCAGCACGGAATGTTCCTCGCTGTGCTCCCGCATGAAGAATTGTTCGACTTCCAGGCCTCCCGCGTCCCACCACGCGATGCCGATCAGAAAGGGATACGTGCCGGTGCCGCCGACGATCCCGGTGGTCTCCGTGTCCAGGAAGAGCCATTGCTGCGGATCGCAGACGCTTTCTGGGCGCCTCGGCGCGAGCAGTGCCAGCGCAGCCGCGTCAAGCGGGCCGCTTGGCGCTTCGCAGCCAATTGATTCGGAGAACCATCTGCGAAGCGCGAGATGCTCGCCGAATTTATTGCGGCTTGGCTGGGCGCCTAAAATCTGCGCCAGCCTTTCCGCCCCTAAGGGAATATCGGGCCGCATACCGCGCGGTTGATCATCCTCGGAAAGGGGCGCGAGCCTCCGATTCGTCTTGAACCCGCCTGCTGTAGTCGCGGCCGCAAGGGACACACAGTCCGCCGGCCGCTGCAGCGCTTTAAGTCGCGCAAATTTATCCGGGCTTAAGCTGCTCATCCGCCTCTTCCGTTGTCAGTAAGGTCGCAACAGTTCGCGCGTCTGCTTCCAAAACAAGAAAGGATCCCTCGCTGCGCCGGGATGAAATTCCGAAAATGTAACTCCGCTGAGCGAACTGGTTATTGGATTCACCGGGCGCACAGACGTTCCAGAATCGCCAGCGCCGCTTCCTTGGTGCGCTCGCTCTTTTCTCCCGCCGGCCCGACGCACGACGGGCACCCTTGCTCGCACGGGCAGCCGGCAATCAGTTCGCGCGTCTTGCGCAAGAGCAAATCGTGCACGCGATAGAGCGGCTCGCTGAATCCGATGCCGCCGGGATACGCGTCATAGAAATACAAATTCGGCTCGAAAAATTCCTTCATCTCGCGACGGGTCGTCTCGTCGCGGTCGTAGGCAATTCCTGCCACTCCGTTTCCGAACTCCGGCGCTCGGCGGCCGCTCGCCGATCGCCGTCCCCAGGTCGCGGCGGTCGCACATCAGCAGCAGCGTCGCCATCGATTCCAGCGCGTGAGCAGCCCGAAAATCCCGCTCTGCCGCTCGGACAGCGCAAACGGCAGGCTTCGAGCAGCGCGCGCTCGAGCGTCATCCAGAAAGCCGTCGTGTGCATCTCGTTCTCCGGCAGCTCGAGTTTCCCTGCGCCCACATTCTCATTAGTGAAAAATTTGATCTTCTTGAAGCCGACGACCTGCGACCGCACCAGCACATCGCCGTGCGCGCGCGCTGCCGGCCCGGCGATGCTCTGCTTCCTCCGCAATTTCCAGCACGCGCACCTGCGTGTAGCGGATCGCGTCGGTGTAATAGTCCACGTTGACGCGCTTCACATAGGCCTTCCGCTGATCGAAATCGAGCCGCTCCACGTGATACTGCTGCCCCTGATGGATGTAGATCGCTTTCGGATGCACGGTCGTCAGCGCGGACGAGAAATCCACTTCGCCGATCACCTCCGGCTCGCCGTCTTCTCCCGGTGGTATCGATGATGATGAAGTTGTCGGAGGTCACCGCGCGCAGGCTGACGTGTCCGCCGGATACGCCTGCTGCGCCCAGTGCCAGTTCCGCCGCTGCGATGCAGGTAACCCGCTTCCGCCAGGCGTTCGCAAAGCGTCCGGCAGATCCACGCCGCCAAATTTCTCGTCCGGCGCAATCGGCAGCTCGAACGCCGCGCATTTCAAATGATTCACCAGGATTTCCAGATTGTCCGGCTGCACGTAGGCGTGCTCCGGCGAGCGCCCGAAAAAATAATCGGGATGTTGCACGATGAATTGATCGAGCGGCGCGGAAGATGCCACCAGCACCGCGCAGGACGTCCCGCTGCGCCGTCCCGCGCGTCCCGCCCGCTGCCAGGTGGACGCGATCGACCCGGCATATCCCGCCATCACGCAGGCATCCAGCGAGCCGATGTCGATGCCCAGTTCCAGCGCGTTGGTGGCCACCACGCCGCGGATGCGCCCGTCGCGCAAGTCCGCGCTCGATCTCGCGCCGCTCGCCCGGCAAATACCCGCCGCGATAGCCGCGAATCGGTTCCGGCTTGCCCGGCTGCGGCGGATTGGCCTGCTGCAGATACGTCAGCAGCACCTCGGTGTGCAGCCGGCTGTTGGCGAACACAATCGTCTGCAGCTTGCGCGCCAGAAGTTCCTTGCGCCACGCGCGTCGTCTCATTCAGATAGCTGCGGCGGATGCCCAGGTTGCGGTTCACCATCGGCGGGTTGTAGAAAACGAAAAGCTTTTCCGCCGCCGGGGCGCCGTTTTCCTCGATCACCTCCACCTTCTTCTCGATCAGCTGCGCCGCCAGCTCGCCCGGATTGGCGATGGTCGCCGAGCAGCAGATGAATTGCGGATCGGAGCCATAAAATCGCGCCACGCGCGCAACCGCCGCAGGACGTTGGCCAGATGGCTGCCGAACACTCCGCGATACGTGTGCAGTTCATCCAGCACGATGTAGCGCAAATTCTCAAACAGCCGCATCCATTTCGTGTGGTGCGGCAGAATCCCGGTATGCAGCATATCCGGATTGGACAGGACCATGTGCCCGCGCTCGCGAATCGCCTTACGCGCGTCGCTCGGCGTGTCGCCATCGTAGGTAAACACGCCAAAGCGGTCGTCGAGCCGCTTGCGCCAGATCGTGCAATTCGGCAAGTTGGTCCTGCGCCAGCGCCTTGGTGGGGAAGAGGTAGAGCGCACGCGTGTCGGGATTCTCCAGAACGCGCGTTCAGCACCGGCAGGTTGTAGCAGAGGGTCTTGCCGGAGGCCGTCGGCGTCACCACTACAAAGTTCTTGCCGGCGCGCGCGAATTCCGCCGCGGCCGCCTGGTGCGAATAAAGCTTCTCGATTCCCTTGGCCCGGTACGCCGCCGCCAGCTCCGGCCGCACCCAATCCGGCATCGGCCGGAATTGCGCCTCGCGCGCTGGGATATGCCGCACGCGGTGAGCACCTCGTCGGCGCGATAGCGCGACGCCAGAGAAGCAAGCGCCTCCTGCACAGTGTCAATTGCGTTAGTCCTGTCGGCCGGCATTCCAAACGGCGAGTTGCCGCCGGGCGGCGTTCCGATTGTCGCCGAGTTGACGTTTGTCCGGCTGCTGGCATTCGAACTCCTTCAGACGCAGCTATGCGCCACACTTAAATCAGGGTGTCTTCGCCTTTTGTTCGCTCACCGTAACATGGGGCAACCGCTGGCGCAATAGCCGAAATTCAAAAAATTCTCGGGTTTTCTGACGGAGGGTTATTTCTTGCCGGAGCGATAGAGGATCACGCGGACTTTTTCGAGCGTTACAAGCCCGCCCCCGATCATTTCATCCAGCCGCGGCAGGATCGCCTTCGATGCGCTCGGTGAATTCGACCACCTCGATCACGATAGGCAGGTCCTGCGAGAGCCGCAGGACTTTTTCCGTGTGGTACATGCTCGACGACCCGAAGCCACCCACGCCTCGCAGCACGGTCGCGCCGCTGAATTTCTCCTGTCCGCAGCAGTTCGACAATCGCCTCGTAGAGCGCCTTGCCGTGCCATCGGTCGGATTCGCCGATATGAATGCGCATCAGCGTGCGTTCGCCTTCAAACCGCTCGTGTTTCGCCGCGGTGTTCCACGGAGTCCTCCTTCGAAGGATGTCATAGCGAGTCATATTCGGTCCGCGATTCTCATGCCGCCAAAAACCGCCAGCAGGCCGCCGATCACGCTGGAGAGCACATAGATGCTCCCGCGCATCCAGTCGCCATCCTCAAGCATGCGGGCCGTCTCATAGCTGAAGCTTGAAAAAGTGGTGAACGCGCCAAAGAATCCCTACGGTGATGCCGATGCGCCAGTCCGGAGGAATCGTGAGGTGCGTCAGCGCGTATTGCCCGATCACGCCCAGAAGGAAGCAACCGATCAAGTTCACCACGAGCGTACCGCTTGGGAAAGTCGAACTGCTGCGTTGCTGCACAAACCCCTGCAGTCCGTAGCGCGCCAATGTTCCAGCGATGCCAAACACGATCAGCAGAGCAATCCGCACGGTTCCTTCCTTTACTCGCGTTTCTCGGCCAACCGCCGTAAAACAAAAAACTCCTGGGTGCCGCCGGCGGCCAGGAGTCATCAGTCCATCGCGGACGGTTCAGGCGAACTCCATCGCCTCAAAATTGTCTCAGGTATGCTATCACGCCATCGCGGATCTCGGTTAGCGATCGAAGATCGCATCGCCCTTGACATGTGCATAGGGGGCCGATATAGAACATGCATGGCACAATCCATATTGATTTTCGATTTCGGCACCAATGAAGACGCCGCGCAGCAAGCCCGTCTTAAGGTGGACGCGTGGCAGCAGGGTTTCCGCCTCGGCAAGAAAATCCTTCTCAAGTTCGACCGCAAAGCATCCAATGGAGGCGCCGAGGCTGCGGCCGAAGAAACGAAGGAGGAAACGGGCGCCAAAGGTAAGTCCGGAAAAAAGCTCCAGGCGCGCGGTCCAAGGCCGATTCTGCCGCGGATGAGAAGGCCGCTTCGAACGTTCGCATTTTGATTCGCCTGGACTTCTCGGACGATGAAAAGCTCACGTTGCAGCGCTGGCTCGATCGCATTCCCGCGGAGGAGCCTTTCAAGTCCGCCCAGGGAGAAACAGTTCGTCATGGCGACGCCGCCTTTGCGGCCGCTGCAGAGCTTTTCGATTTGCTCGACTGATCCCGCGACTTACCCACGTATGCGGGTAATCTTCGCCTTCCTGTATTTGCCCGGCGCGCATTTGGATATAATGAGGCGAAGGGGAATGCGTCAGCTGGCCTTCTGCAATCGGATCGGAGGCAACTCACTTGGCCTCTCATGTGAAACTTAAGACCGAGCCTCTCGACAAGTCCAATCATCGCGGATTAATCACGCGACATCTTGATCCGCATCTACCGCACGATGTTTCTTTCCCGCCGGATCGACGACCGCGAAATCCAGCTCAAGCGCCAGAACAAGATTTTCTTCCAGATCAGCGGGGCAGGCCACGAGGCCGTCCTGGCGGCCGCTGGCCTGGTCCTGAAGCCGGGCTACGACTGGTTTTTCCCCTATTACCGCGACCGCGCGCTGGCCCTCATGCTGGGCGTGACGCCTTACGAAATGCTGCTGCAGGCCGTGGGCGCGAAGGACGATCCCGCTTCCGGCGGGCGCCAGATGCCTTCGCACTGGGGCAATCGCAGGCTGAATATTGTTCACCGGCTCTTCCCCCACGGGAACGCAGTGGCTGCAGGCCGTGGGCGCGGCGGAAGCGTCGCTTTATTACGAGAAATTTCCCAAGGCGCTGGAACAGGCGCGCAAGGCGCCGCTGGGCGAACGCGTGGCGTCATCACCGGACGAAATTGTTTACGTTTCCGGCGGCGACGGCGCGACCAGCGAAGGCGAATTCTTGGAGGCGCTGAACACGGCCTGCCTGCGGCAAGCTTCCCGGTGCTTTTCCTGATCGAAGACAACGGCTACGCGATTTCCGTTCCGGTGGAATTGCAGACGGCTGGCGGAAGCATTTCCAAGCTGGTTCGCGAATTTCCCGCATCTTCACATCGAGGAGTGCGACGGAACGGATCCGCTGGAAAGCTATGCGGCGCTCGCGCGCGCAGTGGCGCATTGCCGCGCGCGCAAGGGCCCGGCGCTGGTTCACGCGCACGTCACGCGGCCGTATTCGCATTCGCTTTCCGACGACGAAAAACTCTACAAGACCGCCGGCGGAGCGCGAGGCGGAAGCGCACCGCGACCCGATTCCGAAATTCGCGCTTGTTTCTGGTGCGCGAAGGAATTCTGGACGAAGAGCGAACTGGAGGCGCTCGAAGCGGAGGTCGATCGCGAAGTCGCCGAAGCCACCGACCGCGCGCTGGCGGCCGAGCCGCCCGCCGCCGAATCCGATTTACGTGAACGTGTATTCGCCGGACGTGGATCCCGACGTCCAAGCAATTCGAAACCGCAGCCGAAGCTTGTCGGGCATCCGCAAGACGATGGTGGAAATGGTCTCGGCGACGCTCGCCGACGAAATGGCGCGCGACGAGCGAATCGTCGTTTTCGGCGAAGACGTGGCGGATTGCAGCCGCGAAGAAAATCTTGCATCGCGTGAAAGGGAAGGGCGGCGTTTTCAAGGCGACCGTCGGGCTTGCAGCGCGATTCGGCTCCGAGCGCGTGTTCAACTCGCCGCATCGCGGAGGCCGGCATCGTCGGCCGCGCCATCGGCATGGCGGTTCGCGGGTTGAAGCCGGTCGCGGAAATTCAATTTTTCGATTACATCTGGCCGGCCATGATGCAGCTGCGCAACGAGCTGGCCACGCATGCGCTGGCGGTCGGCGGGACATTTCAAATGCCCGGCGGTAATCCGCGTGGCCATCGGCGGCTATCTTACGGGCGGCGCGATTTACCACAGCCAGTGCGGCGAAGTGATCTTCACGCATATTCCCGGGTTGCGCGTGGTGATGCCGTCGACTGCGCTGGACGTGTGCGGCCTGCTGCGCACGGCGATTCGTTCCGACGATCCTGTGCTTTTCCTCGAGCACAAGCACCTGTATCGCCAGCCATACAATCGCACTCCCTATCCCGGCGCCGGATTTCACAATTCCTTTTGGCAAGGCGCGCGTGGTGCGCGAAGGCACGGACGTCAGCATCATCACGTATGGCGCGGTGGTGCATCGCGCGGAGGTTGCCGCGGCGGCGACTCGAGCGCGAAGGCGTTTCGGTGGAGATTACTCGATCTGCGCACGCTGAGCCCTTATGACTGGGACGCGATCGCGGCGAGCGTGCGCAAAACCAATCGCGCAATCGTGGCTTATGAAGATTCGCGTTCCTGGGGATATGGCGCGGAGATCGCCGCGCGCATCGGCGACGAATTGTTCGATGAACTGGACGCGCCGGTGCGGCGCGTGGCGGCCACGGACACGTTCTGTCGCGTACCACCCGAAGCTCGAGGACGAAATTTTGCCGCAGACGGAAGACATCATCAGCGCCGTCCGCGGCTTGCTCTCGTATTAATCCGGGAGTATGTTGAGTTCGAGCACGGTGAAGTCTGCAACTGTGGATCCGCATCTTCGGATTCCGCCGCGCTGGAAGGAGACAAAACGATGACTTGCAAGCACTGCCAGCGGGAAGTTCCCGATTACTCGAATTTCTGCAATTTCTGCGGCGGAATGCAGCAAACCGCCTCCTCGCGCGGTTACAAGCGGCTGATGCGCTCGTCCACGGATCGCAAAGTCGCTGGAGTCTGCGGCGGAATCGCGGAGTATCTGGAAATCGACTCCACCGTCGTCCGCCTGGTTTGGCTGGTGCTGCTTTTCGTCCCGGTTCCGATTGTTCCGGCCATTATCGCCTACTTCGTGGCGTGGCTCGTGATGCCCCAGGCGCCTATCCCGGTGGCCGCAACGACTGCGCCGCCGGCTGTGCCGCATTCCCCGCAAGCAGCGTAACAATAGGGTGACTGCGATGCTCAGGCTTTTGCTTTGCGCACGGGCCTCGCGCCGCCGCGGAAAAACGCAGCGTCGAGCGATACCGATCCCGCTCCAAACGTCGCGAGCGCGAATGCGCCTGCCGCGCAAGCCAGCGGCAACTCGTAGCGCCCCACGGCTCTGGGGTTCACGAACAGTTCGTGCCCCATCCACAGCACCGCCGCCAGCTCAATCGTCAGAAGCAAACCCGCAATCCTGGTAAACAAGCCCAGCATCAACAGTGCGCCCCCCAACACTTCCACAAGGCCCGCGAGCCGGCCAAAGTAACCGGGCAGCCGGTCGTAGTTGGCCGCGTCGAACATGAACTCGTGGGTGTGCGCGAACAATTTTGGATAACCGTGATAGATAAAAATCGCTCCCAGGCCCAGCCGCAGAAACAAAAGCGCCAGCGGCCGCAGCTTCTCCATGCCGTGCACGCGAAGTTCTCCTTTGAAAAACCGCAATAACTCTAGCACAGGCAAACCACAGGGCTTCGACACATCAATCTGTTTTTTTTTGATCCAGATAACGCTGCGAATGAATCATTCGTGTAGAATCTGTTTACTCCGGAGAGAATTAACAGGTTTATGCGTAAGATTTTGATCGGTTTTGTGGTGGTCGCGGTGATTGCGATCGCCATTCATTTCCGTTTCCACCACGCCAAGCCTCCGCTCGAGACCGCCTACGCGGCAAATCGTGAGGTCACTCTCTGGAGCACCACCGCGCAGGTTCGTTCCGCCGTCGCGACCGTGAATTTTGGGGATCGGCTTAGCGTGGTCAGCCGCTATGGCGATCAGGTACAGGTGCGTACGTCCGCTGGAGTCGTTGGCTGGGCCAGCGAGCGTGATTTGCTATCTTCCGAGTTCTGGCAGAAAACCAAGGATCTGGACGCTTCCACGGCAGCGCTTCCTGTCGAGGCGCACGGTCACACGCGGGTCTTGAGCAATCTGCATCTCGACCCGGGCCGCGATGCGCCACGCGTCCGCCAGTTAAGCAAGGATGTTCGGCTCGACCTATTTGAGCGGCGCGTCGAAAATGTCACTGCCGCGTCCAACCCCGGCGCGGAGCCAGTCTCCGCCCCAGCCTCTGCAGAAGAAGCGCGCGAACCCAAAAAGGAAGATTGGTGGCTCGTTCGCGCTCACTTCAGCGATCAGACGTCGATGGCTGGCTGGCTCCTCGGCCGCTTCATCGACTTGGACGTTCCCGCCCCGCTGCCGGACTACGCCAGTTCAGCCGGAATGCGAATCGTGGCGTGGTTTGAGCTGAACAGGGTTGCCGATGCAACGGGCGAAGCCAGGCCGCAGTATCTGGTTGTCGGCGACCGCGGCTCGGAAGGGCAGGCCTGCGATTTCACGTTGATGCGCGTGTTCACCTGGGGCAACCAGCGTCAGCGTTATGAGACGGCATATGTCGAGAGCGATGTCTGCGGCAAATTGCCCGTGAAACTCACGCCGGCAATCGCGCCCGGGGGAGACGCGTCCTTTTCGTTTGCCGAACTGAGCGGTGCGGCGCCTGAAGTGCGCTTGTACAGAATGCACCAGACGATCGTCCGCAGAGTCCGGCAAGGCGGGCCGCCCACGGCCAAGCCGAAAACGACGAAAGCGAAGAAGAAGACGAGGACGTTGATTGTCCCGCCACATCCCTTGCGAACTTCAACTAGCGGCGTGCCGCACAATTGAATAGATTCGTAGGCATGCTTCATCGCCGCGCCTCTCTCATCATTAGCCTGGCACTCACGTGCCTGCTGTTCCTGGCCGTCTTTATGAAGCGCGAAGCGCGCGCTCAGGCTGGAAAACAGGCGCCACCCTTGATTCAGTATGTCGCCGCGTGGGGAATGAAGGGCAGCGAACCGGGTCACCTCGACCAGCCCACCTGCATCGCGACAGACGCTCTCGGCGACATTTTCTTGGCCGACGCAGGCAGCCGCTTCATTCATAAGTTTGATCCGCAGGGCACGCCCCTGTTGTCTTTCCAGGATGACTGGGTCAAGTCACCACAGGCAATCGCCCTGGATCGTGGCGGCGCGATTTACGTGGCGGATGCGAGCCGCGGAAGCGTGTCCATTTTTCTGCCCACGGGCGATCGCTACCACGATCTGAAGCTGAGGTCGCGTCCAAACGCGGAGGATACGTTGGGCGTAACGGTGGCCGACGACGGGCTCATTTTCGTCTTAGACAAAAAAGTCGGCCAGGTCTTTGTATACACCCCAAGCTTCCGCCTCACCCAAACCTGGCGCCCCTTTTCCAGTGCGGGAGAGCGGGCCACGGCCATCGCTTCCGGGTCCGACAGCTACATCTACGTGCTCGATGCGGACGACAACAAGATCGTTCGCTTCACCGAAACGGGGCACCTGGTATCTGAAATTATCGCGCGGCAGAAGGCGGCCAGCCGCAGGCTGGGTGATCAGTTTGCGGTTTCAAACGGCTACGCGTTTCTGATGGATGGAGACGGGCTCACGCTCCACGTTTTCACATCTGACGGCGCGCCGAAGCTGGATTTCGACCTGGCTCCTCAATTAGGTTATCAACACCGGTTTGTTCCCGCGCTCGCCGTCAGCCCGCGCCGGGAACTCTTCGTGCTGGACCCGCCTGAATCGCGTGTCTTTCGCTATCGCCTCAATTTCTGATACTTCTTTAGAGCAAGATATGCCATCGAGGCCTCCGCGCCCGTTGGACCTTGAGGACCTTGAGGAGAGTTCTATGCCATTGCTGCTAACCGAAGCTGATGTAAAGGCCATTTTGACGATGCCGCTCGCGCTTGAATTGGTCGAGACTTCCTTCAGGCGCCTCGCGGAAGGCAAAGCCGTGCTGCAGTGCCGGCAGCGGCTGCATGTTCCGGGAAAGGGTGTCCTCAATCACATGGCCGCCGCGGATTTGACTACCGGCTACATGGGTTTGAAGATCTATTCGATTTCGCGAGACGGCGCTCGCTTTCTCGTGACCCTTTTCAGCGCGGAGTCAGGCGACCTCGTGGCGTTGATCGAAGCGGATTATCTCGGCCAGATGCGCACGGGCGCGGCCAGCGGGGTGGCCACCCGCTTCATGGCGCGGCAGGACGCTCGGGTTGCCTCGATCATCGGAACGGGGCTGCAGTCCCGCACGCAACTGGAAGCAATTGCCGCAGTTCGGAAACTGGATGGCATCCGCGCCTTTGGCCGCGATCCCGGAAGGCGCGAGACATTCGCAAAAGAGATGTCCCAGCGCTTAGGCGTTCCGGTAACGCCCGTCTCCTCCGCGGAGGAGGCCGTCCGGGGCGCCCAGATTGTCACAACTTGCACCACCTCTAAGGTTCCCGTGCTCGAAGGTCGCTGGATCGAGCCAGGAACACACATCAACGCGGTCGGAGTGAATCAGCCGCAAAGGCGCGAGTTGGACGCCGAAGCAGTCCTTCGCTCCGCCGTCATTGTGGCCGATTCGCGCGAGCAGTCGAAAATCGAGTCAGGGGATTTGATTCAGGCTTTTGCCGGCGACGCAACCCGGTGGGAATCCGTGCGGGAACTTTCGGACATCATCGCGGGAAAAATTCCGGGGCGCACCGGCCCTGCTCAGATCACGCTTTTCAAATCGAATGGAGTCGCCACGGAAGACGTCGTAGTGGCGGGACGAGTCTATGAAATTGCCCTGGAACGCAAATTGGGAAAGCTGATGCCGATGTGGGAAGACAAAGCAAGGACGGTTGCGGAACGCGGCGTTTGATCGGGCTCGTTCAGGCCTGCACGCGCCTCATGCGCTTCTCGAGAGCTATGTGCAATCGCTGGCGCGTATCGGCGGGAAGGGGAACTGGTTCTGAGTTGCAGAAGATTTCGATGGTCTTTTTCGTCGTGTTTACGACTACCCGGCAGTTCTTGCACTTGGCAAGGTGCTCTTCAATTTCGATTCGCAACGCCGGGTCAAGCATCTCGTCGAGATAATCCGCGAGCTCCGACAGCAATCCTTTACACTTCACGAATTTTCTCCTCGCCGGAAATATCGATTCAACTTTTGGCGTAATTTCAGCCGCGCCCGCAACAGCCTCGATTTCACAGCCGGAACCGAAAGCCCCAGCGCCTCCGCCGTCTCTTCGGTGGACAGTTCTTCGATGTCGCGCAGCTGAAAAACGATTCGGAAACCAGGCTCGAGTTCCCCCACTACCGTAGACAAAATCTGCGCAAGTTCGGTCTGCTCGTAGCGTTCTTCAGGGGAAGGTCCCCAGTCTTCCACCTCGCGGGTAACCATATCTTCGCCGGTGTCCACTTCTTCATCCAGCGAGACCTGGTTGGGGCGGCGCTTGCGGAGCTTCATCAGCGCCTGGTTCACGGCAATGCGCACAAGCCACGTATAGAAGCGGGAATTGCCCTGGAATTCGCTCAGGTGCTCGTACGCCTTCAGGAACGCCTCCTGCATGGCGTCTTCGGCGTCTTCGCGGTTCTGCGTGATGTTCTGCGTGAGGCGGAAAATTTTGTGCTCGTACCGGCTGACGAGCGTCTCAAACGCCGAGATGTCGCCCGATTTAGCCGCCGCAACGAGCAACGGCTCGTCGTCTTTCACCACCTGCGAGGGCAGCGGGCGAGGCGGCACCGGATTCACTTTGGATGAGCCCATTGCGTGTTTTTCCATGGGAAAGGGTAGCACAGGTTCTATTACCCCGAAATCGGCGTTCTCCCCGTGCGTGGGGCATTGGATGCACGATCCGGCGATAGGATGTAACTTTCGCACCGAAAACCTTCTGCATCCGGGAATAAGGTGCCCGCTGTAGTATCATGGAGCCCGAGCGGCAGTCTCTTCCGGTGCATGTCCCTCAATTTGAGGAAGTTGCTGCAAGTGGCCTGGCCCGCTGGGGAGAAACCGCCCGAAAGGTGAGCGTGAGTCCGGCTACCCGGATGAGCGCCATGAAGCCCGATTAATGCGAACGCTGCCTGACTACCTCCGCAAGGGTATGAAGATGATCCTGGTCGGTCCCAATCCCGGCGACCGCTCCGCCCGCGTGGGGCACTATTACGCGGGCCGCACGAACCAGTTCTGGCCCATCATGTATGAGTCGGGAGTGATTCCCGAGCCCCTGCACTATGAGGACGACCGGCGCATGCTCGAATTTGGTATCGGAATGACCGATCTCGTCAAGCGGCCAACCCGAACCATCGAAGAAATCGAGCGTCAGGAATTCGCCGAGGGCCGCGTGCTGCTGGCGCAGAAGCTCGAAGACACGCGCCCGCGCGTGATCGCCTTCAACGGGAAGATCGTCTACGAGAAGTTCGCGGGGCGTCCCTGCAAGCTGGGCCTGCAGAAGGAAAAGCTCTACGGCGCGCAGGTATTCGTTCTCCCCTCGACTGCCGAGACCAATGGCGGCGTCACGATGAGGTATTTCAAGAAATTAGCGGAGCTCCTCAAGAGCCTGAAAGACTGAGAAGGTAAGGGCAGCGTTCGGCCATGAGTGTCACTCAACAGGTCGCGAAACAAGGGGCGGCGCCCACCGTCCTCGAGGAACGCTCCGGCCCGGTGGTGACGCTCCGCCTCAACCGCCCCGAAAAGCTGAACGCGCTCGACGTCGAGACCTGCCATTCGCTGGTGCACTGCCTCCTCCGCGCCGCCGAGGACAAATCCGTGCGCGCGATCGTGCTCACGGGCGCTGGCCGAGGCTTCTGTGCGGGAGGTGATCTCGACCGGATCCGCGAGGCGCGCAATCGCCGCGCCGTGGGCGAGCTTCAGGCCATGCTGATTGCCGGCAAGGAGATTTGCCTTGCGATCGCCACGATGCCGAAGCTTGTGATTGCCGCCGTCAACGGCCCGGCAGCGGGAGCGGGCATGAGTCTCGCGCTTGCCTGCGATCTGCGCATCGCTTCCGAGCAGGCCACGTTCTCGCAGTCGTTCGCGCAGGTCGGTCTTTATCCTGATTTCGGCGCCACCTTTTTTTTGCCGCGGCTGGTGGGTTTGTCCCGCGCATCGGAGCTTTTTTATACGGCCGAGCGGCTCTCCGCTCAGGAGGCTCTGAGAATTGGAATGCTTTACGCTGTCTTCCCCGCGGAGCAATTCGAAGAGGAAGCCGCCAAGCTGGGGCAGAGTCTCGCCGCCGGCCCCCCCATTGTGTACCGCGACGCGAAGCGCACCATGATCGGCGAGCACCACAAGGAGCTCGAGGACGCCCTCGACGAAGAAATCCGCCTGCAAATTCACTGCTTTCTCACCGAGGATTGCGCCGAAGGCCTTGCCGCCTTCTTCGAAAAAAGAAAGCCGCATTTCTGCGGCCACTAATCGAGAAGTTGCCGTTGGCCCACTAGCCGTCTGTCATCAAACGACGTTAGGCATAAAACAAGCCGCCCCCTAGTCACCGCCTGTTGCAAGCGGTGTTTCCCCGATTTTAACCAGAGCAGCCCGCGCCTGTGATATTCTCCCGTCCGCGAAAGGGTTCGTTTAAGGCATAAGGGGCGAGACTTGCATCCGAGCATTGAAATCGCGCCGGGCGAAGTGAAGGCATTGCTGGCGCGAGGCGAGAAGTTCGCGTTCGTCGATGTGCGTGAGAAGTGGGAATACGACGCCGCGCATATCGAAGGCTCCACTCTGATTCCGCTGCGCGAGGTTCCTGCGAACGTGCCGCAGCTGCAGGCCGCCGGCGAGATCATTTTTTTCTGCCACCACGGAATGCGCAGCCTGGATGCCGCCGCATGGCTTCGCTCGCAAGGGGTGGAACGGGCGCGTTCCATGTCCGGGGGAATCGACCGCTGGTCGGTGGAGATAGACCCAGGCGTACCGCGATACTGAGGAGATCAAACCGTGAAAACGAAGCCAGCCGCGAAGCGCAAGCCAGCCGCGAAAACGGTCGGAGGCAAGGTGCTGCAGTTTTATCACAAGCCCAATTGCACCACCTGCCGCAAGGCGCGGAAGTTTTTAGAGAAGCGCGGATTCCAGCTCTACTTCCGCGATCTCGCGAAGCAGCGCCTGAGCCCCGCGGAGCTGGAAAAGTTAATCGGCAATCGCGATCACACCGATTTCCTGAACACGCGCAACGAAGTCTATCGCGACGAGAACATGAAGGAAAATCCGCCCTCGCGCAAACAGGCTATCCAGATGATGTCCAAGGAGCCCAATCTGATTCGCCGCCCTATGGTAGTTGCCGGCGGCAGGGTAGTTGTGGGCTTCGACGAGGATGGATTGGCCCGCCTCTGAACCAACGGGAACGCCGGTCTCCCGATCAGCGGTTTTGCCTGTAACCGGTGGGCTCGTTTCTAATTCACCCAATCTGCAATAAAGACATTCGTCTCGTGCGGCGCGCGCCCGTTCCGGTTCGAAGACCACACCAGCTTCTTTCCATCCGATGAAAACATCGGAAACGCATCGAAGCCCGGATAGTAGGTAATCCGCTCCATACCGGTCCCGTCCTCGTTGATCGCATAAAGATCAAAGCCGCTCGGGTCTTTCGTATCCCCCACATTGGAAGCGAAGACGATTCGCTTGCCGTCCGGAAACCAGTAGGGACCGAAATTCGCGGCGCCGTTATGCGTCACCTGCCGCTTGTTTGATCCATCCGCGTTCATCACCCACAACTCCAGATTTCCCGGGCGAATCAGGCCGTGCGCCAGCAAATCTTTGTAGTCCTTGACCTGCTCGGGCGTCTTCGGATGTTCCGCGCGATAGACGATTTTTGTGCCGTCGTAGGACCAGAACGGCCCGCCGTCGTAGCCGAGCTCGTGCGTAAGCTGCTTTACGTGCGAGCCGTCTGCATCCATCGTGTAGATGTCGATGTCGCCGTTCCGCGTCGAGGTGAAGACGATGTGCTTTCCGTCGCGCGAAATCGTGGATTCGGCGTTGTAGCCGGGGGCTTTCGAAAGCGGTCGAATGTCGCTGCCGTCGCGCTTGGCCGTATAAATCGTGTACGTATCGTAGATCGGCCACACGTAACCGTGCGAATAATCGGGCAGCGGAGGGCAGGCAGGGCTCGCCGCAAATGTGGTCGAATAAAGCATTTTGTCACCGGAAGGGAAGAAATAGCTGCACGTGGTGCGCCCCTTCCCGTTGCTGAGCATTTTTATCTCATTCGTCCCGTCCGTCCCGGCAGGTGAATACACGGGAATCGTGTAGATCTGGTCGCATGGGATCGCCGGGCCGGCGTTCTCATGCGTCCGCGGATCGTAGAACTGCCCCTGGTGCTGAAAAGTCAGAAACTTGTCGTCCGCGGAGAAGTACGCTTCCGCATTCGTGCCGCCGAACGTAAGCTGTCGCACATTTGCGAGATGCTTCTCGCCCGGGAAGATCAGGCTTCCTCCGTCGTTCGCGGCTGTCGCCGTCACCACGGCGGTGCTTTTGCTGTGCGGGAGCAGGAAAAATGGGGCAAAGCACGCCGCGATAGCAAGCATCGAAACGGATGGGTAAAACCAAAAGTGTCGTCGCATTTCCTTGGTCTCGTCGTCCCGGCAAGTCCGCTTAGCGGCGCGGTTCGAGTGTCACCGGCGCTTTCAGCGGCTTGCCCTCGCGCAGCACGGTAACTTCCACCACGTCGCCCACCTTGCTGCTGCGCAGCGCGTCGGTGAAATCGTAAAGATTCGTGATTGTCTTATCGCCGAATTTCACCAGCACATCGCCGCCCTTCAGCCCGGCCTTCGCTGCCGGCGAGCCCGGCTGCACGTCGCTGAAGCGCACGCCTTTTTCGGCCTGTCCAAAGTCGGGAATCGACCCGAAATAGGGTCCATAGCCGCCTCCACCACCGCTGCCCGCCACACCCTCGTGGGGATTCTGGTGCTCCACCACCGTAACGAACTGCGGCCGCGTAAGACGCCTCATCGATCTGTTCCGTCACTCTCGCAACCATGTCGAGCAGGCGCGCCGCATCGGGCGCATTGATCTTGTCCCAGGTGTCGGAAGGCTTGTGGTAGTCCGAGTGCAGCCCCGAAAAAAAGAAAAGCACAGGAATCTTCTTCGCGACAAACGAAGTGTGATCGCTCGAAGCGTAGCCTCCCGGCGAATTCTCGATGTGGAAGGGGAATCCATCCTCCGCCTTGGTGAGGGTTTCCTGAAAAGTCGAACCCGTTCCCACACCACCGATATACACCTTCTCGTCGCTGATGCGGCCGATCATGTCCATGTTCAGCATCGCGACTGCTTTGCCGAGTGGCCTGGTAGGCTCCTTGACCCAGTCCGCCGAGCCAAGCAGTCCTAGCTCTTCTCCCGCGAACGAAGCGAACAGGATGCCGCGATCGAGCTGTCCCCTGAGCGGCGCAAACAGGCGGGCGAGTTCCAGCACGCCGGCTGTGCCGGACGCATTGTCGTCCGCGCCGGGATGAATCTGGCCAATCTGCGACGGCGCGAGGGAATCATAGTTTCCGTAACCGAGATGGTCGTAGTGCGCACCGACGATCACGTATTCGTCCGTCTTGCCGGGAAGGTAGGCAAGCACGTTGTTCACGGTCGCCCGCGTCGTCTCGATATTCACAGCGACCGTCAGGCGCACCAAGTCGGGAAATGCAAAGGACCCGGGCTTGGCCGAGGAATTAATCTCGTCCTGCACTCCCGCAAGCGTCTTGCCCGCCGCCGCAAACCAGGTCTGTGCGACGCTATTCTTCACCTGCACCAGAAGGATCCCGGTATCTTCCGGCCCGCTCACGCTCCCAAAGCGCGTGAGCCGGTCATCTTCGCCGCCGGTCGTGCCATTGACGATCACCACCGCTTTTGCGCCATGGTTCCGCGCGTTGATGGCCTTGGTAATCAGCGCCGCATGCCGCGTTAAGCCCTGATTCCCGCTTTTCGTCGCGAAGCCCGCAGGCTGGTAGCGCAGCAGCACGACAATTTTGCCCTTCACGTCGGTCCCGGCGTAGTCGTCGTAGCCGAATTCATCGGCGGACGCACCGTATCCTGCAAACGCCACGGGCGCGCTTGCCTCTCCGGAAGAGGAAAAGCTGAACGGCACGAAATCCTCGTTGAGCTTCAGTTGCTTCTTCTTTTCGCCAAGCTGCTCGACGACGTGATTATTCCCAGCCAGCTTCGCGCCCGTGACCAAGCTGAACGGCTGAAAATATCCGTTCGTCCCCGCTGGATCGAGCCCGAGACTCTTGTAGCGCCGCTCCAGCAGGTCCGCGGCAAGCGTGAGGCCCTTAGTGCCATCGCCGCGGCCCTCCATGGCGGGGACCGTGAGTGCCTTGATGTCGTTCAAATAGCGAATCGGATCGGCTGGTGCTACCGCGGGGGTCTGGGGAACCGCGGCCGCGACCATCGCAGCCGACAGCAGCCAAACCAGCGCACAGTTCCCAAGGCGCGCGGACCGGAATGGCCTGCTCCCCGCTTCAAAGGTCATACGAAAAGGTGATCGCATGTGTGAAGACAGAATCGTACGTTGTCGCAGCTCTGTCAAATCCGGTCCCCTTTCAGCCTGGTCACCCGTCTGCGAAACTTTCGAAACCACGCTCGCGTCAATGCTCCCAGGGGCTGCGGCATCCCCATCCGGGTGTATACTCGCGCCACTTGAAGAATCCGGGCGACCGGAGCTTGGAGGAGTCCTATGAAGCTGAACTCATGGATACTGGCCGGCCTCGGCGTCGCGGCTTTGGCAAGCGTCTTACTACCAGCAAAGCCTATCCTCTACGCCCAGTCCAGGGCCGATAAAAGCGCCGTTGCCGGGGCGAACCAGATCGCCGGACTCGGCTCTATTTCCGGTTCGGTAAGGGCGCCCAAAGACTTCAAAGCCGCGAAGGTTTTTGCCCACAATGTTGAAAAGAACGTCACCTATATGGTCTACACCGAGGGCGGCCGCTACACGGTGGTCGACCTCTTCCCGGGAACTTACGAAGTAACCGTTGCCAAGAACGGCTTCTCCAGCGAGGACGTCGAGAAGGTTACGGTGCCCCCCGGAGGCACGGCCACAGCCGATCTCACCCTGCAGGAAGGCACTTACCGCCCACCCCAGCAGAAGCGCAGCGCCGTTCCCAACAACGAACCCCTGCTAGCCTATGACGATCTCTATCCCGCCGGTGCCGGCCGCCAGATCATTGAACGAACATGCATCCGCTGCCATGGTCCCGATTTTCTCCCGAACCACCAATGGGATGCGGACCAATGGAACGCGGCCATTGATCTGATGCAGTCCACTGAACTCAACAGTAATCCGCCCGGCCGTATCAGCCCCTCAAGCGTACCGGAAGGAATCAGTCCGCAAGAGCGCCAGACCCTCGTCGACTATCTCGTGAAGAACTTCGGGCCGGAAAGCACGCGCCGCGGCCTGGCGATCCCGGAGGCTCCGGTGGATGAAAAGGCGCTTGGAAAAGCCGAATTCATCGAATATCACCTTCCGCCTCTGCCCGGCGGTCACGACCGGCGGTTCCATGACGAGCACCTCACCGCCGATGGCGACGTCTGGTATACCGACGCCAATGGCCTCCAGATCGGCAAGATGGACCCCCGCACGGCGACTTGGACAGATTACGCGCTCCCTGATGCGAAATACCGCGGCCACGGCCTGGTACAGGACGCCAACGGCGATATCTGGGTCTCCGGCCACACCGCCTTTGTCCGTGTGGACAACAAGACCGGCGCGATGAAGTTCTACCCCTACCACCCGAACGGCGAGCGGCAGGATCACGGCAATACGCCCATCATTGATTCGAAGCAGAATATCTGGACCACGCTGATGTGGACGAACCAGGTGGCCAAGTGGGACCGCCAAACCGGTGAAGTCTCCCGCTTCATCGTTCCCACACCCTATTCAGCCCCCTACGGCATGGTGATCGACAAGAAAGATAATCTTTGGATCGCCGAATGGTTCGCTTGTAAGATCGCCCGCTTCGATACCGCCGCCGAAACGTTCACGGAGTTCACGCCGCCCACAAAACCCTGCAACATCCGCCGCGTTTTCGTGGATCACGCTGGCATGGTGTGGTACGCCCTCGATAGCCGCGGCAAGATCGGCATGCTCAACCCGGAAACCGGGAAGATGGTCGAATACGACGAGTCGGTGCCTTTCGGCTTCCCCTACGACATTCAGGAAGACAGCGAGAACAATCTGTGGATTGCCGATTCGGGCCAGGGCGGCGGGCTCTACAAATTTGATACGCGCACCAGGAAATTCACCTATTTCGACGCCGTCCAGCGCACCGACATGCCCAAGATCAGCGTGTCAAAAGAGGATTCCATCTGGTATACCACGCGCGGCGGAGATGCCAGGACGCAGGCCTTGGGTGTGCTGTATCCGGATAAAACCAGAATCAAGACACTGGCAGCCTATCCGCAATAGCCGGGAGTTTTGCGCCTTCTGGGCGCAGCGAAGTACGGTTCTGCACCGTTGCCATTCGAGCGACGAATCCTGCGGGCCTGCTTGAAAAGAAAAGGGAGCCATTTGGCTCCCTTTTTCTTGCTCGGCAGACAAATTTTCCCTTTTCCCAAAGCGAAAATTTCGCCCGTCTTTGACTGATTACTTATGCTCGGGCAGATTTGGCCTTGCCCCTGCGCGCGGCTGGTTTCTCTTCTTCCTCTTCTTCGTCCTCGCCGCTGGAGCCGGCCGCTTCCACGTTGATGTTCTCGGCAAGCTCCGTCAGCTTCTCGTCTGTTTCCTTTTCTTCCTCGAGCGTTTGTTCCAGGAGAGACGCTGCCTCTTCTTCTCCCAGAATTTTGGCGAACGTGCGCACGGAACCGTAGGCCGCAATTTCATAATGCTCCACGCGCTGCGCCGCCGAGATGAGTCCGGCGTCGAGTGCCTCGTCTTCCAGGTCCTCTTCCATCATTTCTTTGCCCTCTTCGATAAGCCCTTCCATGCCCTTGCACTTCTTGCCGGAGGGTTTCTCGCCCAGGGCGCTGAAGATTTGCTCGAGCCGTTGCGCGTGGCCTTTTGTCTGTTCCAGATGCTCCTCGAAGCCCGCGCGCAAGTCTTCTGAATTGGCGGCCTTTGCCATTTTCGGCAATGCCTTGATGAGCTGATTTTCGGCGTTATAGATGTCTCGAAGTTCGTCGATGTAAAGTTCCTTAAGTTGACCGTGCTCCATTGCGGAGTTCCTCCTTGGTTGAATCGAAAATTGAACGAATTTAGAAGCCGACGCAGCTTAACTTTGCCAACGCGGCGCCGCTATCGACGGAAGCTCTGAGAAACACAAAGGGAATCCGGTACTTTCGCTGCAAGACATTGAGCCGCAGGTTCTGACAGTGCGAGCGTTTGATTCGAGCGATTGGGGCCAGCGTGCAAAACCTGTGGAAAGCCATGAAGAATCGCAGAAAACAGGCTTCCTGTGGGGATGCGGTCCGAATTTACAGCTTTTACCTGATAGCTATGCTCCCCCGGCAAGTTGCTCGGACGGCTTAGCAGGATGAGAAGGCGGCGAGGATGCGTCTTTCCCGGTCGGCACCGCAGGTTTTGGCTCGGCTGACAGTGGTTCCTGGGTATGCGCCAAAGTTACGGGGTACAGGCGCCTTTTCAGATTCCAGCCGCGCGCTAACCTTACCGCACCTTCGCTCATCTAATAGTTGGGCTGCCCTCTTTTCCTGGCAGGCTATACTGAATGGCTGTATGAATCGGGGGGCAGAACTGATGCGGGGATGTGCGCAACGGACAGCTTGTTTGTGTTTGCTGGTTATCCTATTCGCGGCCGGCGCGAGCCGCGCCGACGAGCCTTACGCGCGCAGCAAGGACTACGAACTGCAGAATGTCCGCACGCATCTCTGGTTTGACCTCGCGCAGCACAAGATTCGCGGCGAGGTAGACGAAAGCATAGCCGCCGCGCGAGCGGACGTCTCCCAGATCGCGCTGGATTCCGTAGGTCTCACCATTCAAACCGTGTCGGTAGACGGCAACGCCGCCAAATTCTCGACCACCGCCGACAAGTTGCTCGTCTCGCTCGACCACCCCTCCCGGATCGGCGAGCGGCATGACATTTTTATCCGCTATGAGGGACGCCCTAAAAAGGGCCTCTACTTCATCCTGCCGGACGCCAATTATCCCAGCCAGGCTCAGGAAATCTGGACGCAAGGCGAGGCCGAAGACACCCGCAATTACATCCCGATTTACGACTACCCTAACGACCGCATGACCTCCGAAATGATCCTCACCGTGCCGGGAAACTGGATCACGATTTCCAACGGCCAGCTGATCGGCGTGACGGCCGAATCCGATGGCACCAGAACTTGGGACTGGAAACAGTCCGAGCCCCTTTCCAGCTACCTGATCTCGGCGATCGCTGGCGACTTTGTCGAGAAAGACGACCGCTGGCGCGGACTGCCGCTGCGTTACGTGGTGCCGCGCGGTCAGGAATACAAAATCGATGCTTCCTTCGGCGATACCAAGGAAATGCTCGACCTGTTTTCCTCGAAGCTCGACACCCCGTATCCGTGGGCGCAGTACGCGCAAACCTTCGTCGACGACTTTGTGGAAGGCGGGATGGAAAACACCAGCGCCACCACGCTGACAATGCGGGAACTCGTGAACCCGGCCCTCGCGGCCGAAAATCGCCGGGGAGCCGATTTTGTAGAATCGCACGAACTCGCCCACCAGTGGTTTGGCGATCTGGTTACCTGCAAGGACTGGGCGAATCTCTGGCTCAATGAAGGTTTCGCCACCTACTTCGAGCATGTCTGGAACGAGCATCACTATGGCGCCGATGATGCCGCCTATGAATTCTGGCGCGAGCAGAATCAGTGGTTCCGCGAGAAGCGCCTCTATCCCGTTCCAATCGTCGACCATAACTTCAAGGATTCCGACGAATACGCCGGCAACGTTTACACGAAAGCCGGCTGGGTGCTCAAGATGCTCCGCCAGAAGCTGGGCGACGCCGATTTCTTCGCCGCGCTGCATCACTACCTGGAGGCCAACCGCGGCCAGAACGTGGTGACCGCCGACCTCGAGAAGTCGATCGAGCAGGCCACCTCCATCAACACCGACAAATTCTTCCATCAGTGGATCTACCGCGCCGGCGCTCCGCAGTTTCAGGTGAGCTACACATACGACGATGCCGCGCACCAGGTGAAGCTGGATGTCAGCCAGACTCAAAAGGTCGAAGGACTCGTCGGCCTGTTTGACGTGCCCATCGACGTGGAGATCACCACCGCTGCCGGCGGCAAGACTTTTCCGATTGAAGTAAGCCAGGCCACGCAGAGTTTCACCTTCCCTGCGGATAGCGCGCCGCTCATGGTGCTCTTCGACAAAGGCGATAAGATTCTTAAAACGCTCGAGTTCAAGAAAACCCCAGCCGAGCTGGTATATCAGCTGGAAAAGGCGGAAAGCGTCACCGACCGCGCCGACGCCGCGGTTGCTCTCGGGAGCATCAAGGAGAATTCGGAAGTCGTGGCCGGTCTTCGCCAGGCCGCACAGCACGATCCCTTTTGGGGAGTGCGCGTGGAATCCCTCCGGGCGCTCGGGAGAATTGGCGGCTCGGAGGCTGAGCAGTCCGTCTTCACCGCGTTGAACGACGAAAAGCCCTGGGTCCGCGACGTTGCCGTCGAGCAATTGGGAAATTTCAAGGAAGACTCTTCTTTGCCGGCGCGCCTGACCGCCATAGCCTCCAGCGACAAAGCATATCGCGTTCGCGCCGCTGCGCTCGGCGCGCTGGCTGATCTTAAGGCGCCAGGGGCGTACGACGCGCTTGCGGCCGCCGTAAACACCGATTCGCCCGACAACGTGGTCCGCGACGCCGCCCTCGGTGGCCTGGGAAGGTTGGGCGACGATCGGGCCGTGCCGCTTCTGCTCGAGTGGTCGAGGCCTGGGAAAGACCAGCGCACCCGCCAGGCGGCGATGCTGGCCGTTGGCCGCTTGGACAAGAAGAACAAGGAAATTACCAAAACCCTTCTCGCCTATCTACACGAGCCTTCCTTCGACGTGAGTCTATGGGGACTGTTCGCGATCGGAGAGCGCGGCGACGCCGATGCAATCGGGCCGCTCGAAGATCTGCTCAAAAGCGATGATGTCACCGCGAACCAGAAAACCATGATCGAATCGCAGATCGAAGTCCTCCAAGCGCACGCCGCCTCGAAGAACTGATCCTCCGCGAACTCCGGTTAGAGCCCAGGCTTAAGTTTCCCGGTGGTCATCCCGAACGCGGTGAGGGAACTGCATTTGAATTTCAAGCGTACGCGCAAGGCAATCACGCCATCAGAAGAATACGCAGATCACGCAGGTTGTTTCCGGTCGGACCCGTGACGATCGCATCGCCTATCCGGTCGAAGAAGCTGTAGGCGTCGCTCCGGCGCATAAAAGCGGCCGGGTCGAGCCCCGCAGCCTGCGCCCGCGCCAGTGTCTCTCCATCGGCCAACGCGCCTGCCGCCGGGCTGTTCCCATCGATCCCGTCCGTCCCAGCGCTGAGCACCGTGATGGGCTTGCCCGCGATCTTGCCCACACAAGCGAGCACGAACGCCGAATTGCGTCCGCCAGTCCCGTTCCCCATAACCGGGCTGCTCACTTCGCCATCGGCGAGAACCGCAACAGGCCTGCCAGAATTCGCCTTCTTCTGCGATTCAAGCTGCGCGATCAAATGATTCGCCGCCTTCTCGATGGGCCAATTGTCCGTCAGATTATCGCAGAGGCAGATGCATCCCTCCGCCTCGCAGGCGCGGTGCGCGAAATGAAGTAATTCATGCGAGCCAAGCAGAAGTTCAAAGTGGGACTTCTCGAACGCGGCATCGTCCGCCTTAGGTGTTTCGGCGAGCAGGTCCTGCTCGAAGGCGCTCCGCAGCCCGGAGGGGAATTTCTCGAGCAGCCGAAACTCGCGCGCAATGCGTGCCGCGTCTCGAGTCGTAGAAGGATCTGGCAGCGTCGGCCCCGATGCCAGCGCCGATTCTTCCCCGGGCGGCACGTCGCTGATCGCAAGCGTCACCTTCATCGAGTGCGGCGCCGCCGCGGCCAGCCGTCCGCCCTTCGTAGCGGACAAATGCTTGCGGATCACGTTGATCTGCTCGATCGAAGCGCCGCAAGTAACAAGCGCCGAGTAAAGCTTTTGAAAATCGCCGAGCGTCAAAGCGGGATCAAGCGGCTGCTCGACGAGAGCCGAACCCCCGCCAGAAATCAAAAAGAAAACCAGCGTGCGCTCGCCGCATCGCGACAGCCGGTCCAAAATAGCGCGGCCCGCTGCGAAACTTCCCTCATTCGGCACGGGGTGCCCCCCGACAAAAGTTTGCCATCCGCGCAAAGGGTGCCGCGGCGCGGAGGGCACCACCAGAATTCCATCCGGCGAGTAATCAGGAGCGAGAACGCCGGCGAGCCCCTCCGCCATTGCAAATGCCGCCTTGCCCAGCGCAATGGCCACGATTTCGCCGTAGTCGCACAAGTCGATCGTTGCGCCACCGGCACGAATGCGTGTGCCGCTTCGCGCGAGAGCCTTCTCAATGGCCGCGGGTATGTCGATCGCTGCGAGCGTCTCGCGGAAGATGCGTTGCGCGATGTGCTTCATGCGGGTGCACGCTCAATGGCGGGGTTATTTCTTACAGCGATAGGGAACAGCCGGGCGGCAGAGGAGTTCCGGCTGCGGAGCAACTCTGCAAGCGCGGACGGAAAAGTGCGACGCAGGTGCCAGAACATGCTGGAACCGATCCGCTACTCCAGCGCGGCTAGATTCGAACGCAGGCGCTCCAACCGCTTCGCCCGCTCCTGGGCGAAACGCTGCACGCCTGCAAAGATTGATTTTGCGTCGAGATGGGCTTCCGCGATCACGTCCTGCTCGGTGCCGCCGGTGAGCCACTGATTATCCCAGTCCGACGTAAGCGAGTAGGCGTCCGTCAGGGGACCCACGCCGCGCAACGGCCACATGCGCCGCGTGCCGGTGCTTACGAACATCAGGTCCTCGTACGCCTCGGGTGGCAGCACCGAATGCCGATAGGCTTCCGGCTGGCGATCGAAAAGCTCCTCGCTGATCGCCGCGACCACCTTTACGTTGATGCCTGCTTCTTCGAGCTTCGGAAGCACGCTTACCAGGTTAAATGTCGAACTCGATCCCTGCGCCACCACGTAGCCATGCTTGGGCTTGCCGGGCGCGAAATCGCGAATCACGTAAAGCCCTTTCGCCGCAGCCTTCACGTCGGTATCGGCAAACCTGGTGCGGTCGGCCACCGGGAAGTCCGGCCGCGCCACCTCGACCACAATGATCCCGACCTTCTTCTCTCTCGCCGCGATTTCCGCCGCTGCAAAGTATCCGGCCGCCACGTCGTTGTAATCCCAGAAATTCAGGGTGATTACCTGGCCGCGCGGGAACAGCTTCCACACCTGCGGAGAGAAGATGCCGAAATGCGTGCGCGCATCCGCGGCGGTCTCCGGGCCGGAATGGCCCGCAAGAATGTGCAGCACTCCCGTGCGGAACCTGCTGTCCTGGTTCTGCTGGCTCCAGACGCGCGCGGGCAGATACATCAGCGGCGTGAACGCGCCATAAGTGCCGCTCCACGCCCACACACCGGCGAATTTATCCGGATCGACCGAAGCGTTCTGCCCGACCAGGCCAATGGCCGTCGACGCGTTTCCCGCTTCCTGGATGGCCGCTTTCAGCCGCGTTCCCATCGGGTTCTTCTCGGGGTCGTAGTGTCCCCACAGGCTGCCGTGTTCGAGGTTTACCGATTCCGAGAGGTCGGCAGCGATGGTCAGCACGCGGTCTTCGGTCACGTAATTCATCCATTTGACGACCTCGGAAATTGCGCGGCGTGCGCCGGCTACCTCGCCGGGTTTCTTGAATAAGGAAATCTTCACCTCTTTTTCCGCGCCCGAGATGGGATTCGCGACCTTCACCGTCTGGCCATCGGGCAGGTTGGCGACGCGCAGCCGTTCGTCCAAAAACGGATCCTGCTTCACGTCGATGCGCAGGTTGAAGTTATCCTTCACGCTGTCGCCGATCTGCACCAACCGATTGGCCAGCCAGTCGCCCAGGCCGTTCTTGTCGAGCACCGACATCACTACGTCCATGTTCGTCTTGAACTGAATGAGCCGCTCTCTGGTGTCGGTCACCGGTCCGTCGTGGATACCCTGAAACTTGACGCCGTAGCGGTCTTCAAAAGTCTTCGCCAGCGCCAGGAAATAAGGCGAGTTCATCTTCATTGCGTACGGATGGCTGGGGTAGCCGACCACCTGGTCGCACGACCCTGCAATCTTTCCGTGCGACAGGCACGGCCAATATCCCTTGATCGTCTTGCCGAACAAAATCATCGGACGGCGGTCGGCAGGATCCCACTCTTCCATCGTCTTGAGCGCGCCAATCACCTGGTCGTAATCGTGGCCGTCGGGGATGGAGAATACGTTCCAGCCATACGAGGTCCACTGATCGATCAGCCGGTAGCCGTCGAACTTGCTGTCGATGACGCCACCGATCAGCGAATCGTCGATGCCGGCGTTGTTGTCGGAGAACATGATCCGCAGCCTTTTGCCGACTTTCAGCGCCATCGCCTGCGTCTTGAGTTCCTGCGCGTGCCCGGCGCACATCGCAAATTCGCCCTCGAACGCGATGATTTTAGGAGCGCCCACGGGAGCGCCAATAAAATCCCAAAAAGCCGCCTTGCCCGCCGCAAGAGCGATCCCCACGCCTGACGGGCCGCCGTTCACGTCGTTGGTCTGATCGGTGGACTCAATGTGCCCTGAAAGGGCATGGATCCCGCGCCCCTTCGCCTGCGCGAACAGCGGCAGATCGGCAAGGCCATTGTCCTGGAGGAGCGTCTTCATAGCGGCCGCGCCACGCCGGAAGCCCAGCGCGTCGATGGAGAGAAAACCGTCCTTCGGCGCGACGTAGTAGCGCCGGTCGCCGGTCGCCTGGAATTTTTTGTACAGCGCCTCACCCATAATCATCCACAGCGAGTAGCAGGTGGGCGCGCAATGTCCGGCGGCCAGCATGAACTTGTCGCTATAGGGGTGCTTGGGCCGGCGGTAATCGTAGCGGAGGCCGCCCAGTTCGGGTCCGGCAAGGTGTATTGCAACGTTATAGGGAGTGTAAGCGAGGGGTCCGCCAAAGTGCCCGGTCTGCGAATAATTGCCCAGCAGGGTGAGGGTCATGCAGGTCATAAAGCCGATGTCTTCAAGCTGTTGCTTGTCGTACACCAGATCTAAAGAGTTTAGAGACGAAGGTAGTACCTGTACGCTCATTATTAAATCCTGCCCTTCTTATTGGTTAAAGTAGCCCCTCAGAATTGGCCATCCTATCACGAGAATACCGCGGAGTATATTCGCCGGTTACGGCACGGAATTTCAAAAAAGCGGCGCGCCATTTCGTGCTAAAGTGCCGGACAAAGCAGAACCTCGAAGCTCGGGAGGGTGAAAATGTCCAGGCGGAAAGCGTTTTTCGCGGCTCTCGTCGCTGGCGTGTTATTTACCGCGACTTTTGCCGGCGCGGCGGACACCGTAATCAAAGGTGTCGTCACGGACAGCAACGGCAAGCCCGTCCGAGGCGCCATCGTGAAGGCTACCCTCGATATCAAGAGCATCAGCCGCTTCACGCAGAGCGACGGCCGCTACGAAATTGCAGTTGCCCCGGGCACCTACGCTGTGTCCGCGGACGCGTTCGGGCTCGCCGTGAAGCAGGTCTCGGTCGATACGGCCAAGGGCGGCGATACGAACTTCAGTTTGTCACCCGCTCCGCTCGAATTGTCGCGCCTAACCGGCGCTGAATTAGAAAGCATATTGCCGACCAGCCCGGCGAAGACTTTGATTTCCTCGCGATGCATCCAGTGCCACGCGTTTCCCACGGTCCTGCACAGGCAGGGAAGCACCGCCGAGGAATGGCGCGAATTCCTTCCTGCAATGGCCCGCGGCTCCCAGGACGAACCCTTCGGAAAAGCCCCGCCCGCGACTCTCGACGCCATCAGCGCCGCCCTGGGAAAGACGTTCGGTCCCGACTCCTCGCAGATCAGTCTGGATGCCTACGCCAGGAGCTGGTCGGACGTGAAGCACTCCGAGCTTTCCGATGATGCCTTGCGCGCGACGGTGGTGGAATACAGAATCTCCAAAGTAACCGCGCGCCCGCATAGCATCGAGATCGACGCGAAGAACAATATCGCCTGGTTTGGCGAGCAGTCCTATTTCGCGAACAAAGCCGCCAGCTTCGATATAGCCACGGAAACCCTGCACGAGTATCCATTGACCACCGACCACGCCCGTCCTCACACTGGCGGGATCGCGGCGGACGGCACCTATTGGGTGGCGTTGTCCCACGCCAACGACCCGGCGAAACTCGCGTCGGTGAATCCGAAAACGGGCGAGGTGAAGGAATACAACTGGCCGGAAAAAGCCGCGATTCCAGGTCACACCCTGGTGATCGACCGAGCCGGAATCATCTGGCTCACCGGCAGCCCCACGGGCGAGATCTGGGCCTTCAATACAGAGACCAAGCAGTTCAAGGCCTACAACAATCCGCCTCCCACCATCGTACCCAAGGGCTCCGTGCAGGACCTGCAGCAGTCGAACGGCGAGGCGCGCACCCCGCCGGATGGAACCACCTATGATGCCGCGGTCGACAGCAAAGGCATGGTCTGGTTCAGCGAGGTAGCCGTCGGCACGCTCGTGAGGCTCAATCCGGCGACTGGCGAGGTGAAGGACTACCGGCCCGAAGGAGTAGTCAACATTCGCGGAATCACCATCGACCCTCAGAATAATCTCTGGTTTGGCGATTTCCTCGGGCACCGTCTGGGGAAAATGAACGTCAAAACGGGAGCCGTGAAGTTCTACAAACCCCCCACTCCCAACGCCACGGTGTACGGTGAAACGTACAACCCCGTCGACGGCAACATCTGGCTCGCGGACATGAACGGCAACAACATCACGCGCTTCAATCCGAAGACAGACAAGTTCACGGAGTTCCCCATCCCCAGCCGCCCGGACCGTAGCTATGCCCGTTTCATCGCAACGGACGCCCGAGGCCGCGTCTGGTTCACGGAATATTTCGGCGATCGAATTGGTTACGTGGACCCAACCGGCGGAGAAAATAGCCGCCAGGTACCTTCCCTGAAGTAAATCGATGCGCCGGCTGAAATCGAGGCTTACGCCTGCAGGTCATCCGCGGGCGTTGTCTTGGCCTTTACCGCGGGCTTCGAGTACTGGCGTATCAGGCTCAGCGTGAGCCACCCCAGCCCGGAGATAATGACGATCAGCATCAGCGTATGCAAGGCGGTTACCCACCACGCGGCAGTAAACTCCGGCCATTTGAACTGATACCGCCGCAGGATTTCCCCGCGATCGATCATCCAATGCCACGCCGTATGCGCCACGATTGCCGAAAGGATGATCGTCCCCATGCGCTCTGGAACCGCAAACCGGAACAGCAACTCCAGCGTGGGAATGAGCAGCGCCAGTACAAGAAGCTGTCCGAGTTCGACGCCGATGTTGAATGACAAAAGCGAAGTCAGCAAATGAGACCCGGCGAACTGCAGCGTCTGCCGCAGGATGAACGAAAAGCCGAAGCCGTGCACCAGCCCGAAGCAAAACGCGATAATCCATCGCCGCTGCACCGTGATTCCGCCGACGATGTTTTCAAGCGCCATGTAAACGATGGAAGCCGCGATCAGCGTCTCGATGAGCGGCGGGAACCACAGGGCGTCCGGCGCAAGGTTATAGGCGGACGCAATCAGCGTGATCGAATGGGCCACGGTGAACGCGGTCACGACGGGAATCAGCGCCCGGAACCGCCGAAAGGGAATCACGAGGCAAAATAGAAATAGCAGGTGGTCGGTGCCATCGAGGATATGCAGAAATCCAAGCTTCACAAAACGCAGCGCCGCCTGGTGCCAGCGCGGATCGAGCCTTACCAGCCCCGGATCGCCAAAAAACTCGAAGGCGCGCACCGCTCCGCTGGGCGGCAGAAAACGCAGGACGACGGCGACATGCACGGCCAGTCCGTCCAGGCCCGGATGGATGGAAAACCTGTCCTGATCAGACTGAATCGGGTAATCGAACAACACGTCCATCAGCGTCTGGTCCCAATACACCTGAGTATCGTTCGGGAGCCTCGGTCCGGTGACGTGGGCAAGCGCGTCTTCGTAGGAATCGAAAGAGCGGTCGGACTCAAGTGATACACGGGCCGCGGCTATTTGCGGCGCGGGAAGCTGCGCGCTTCCTTCGTAAACCTGGAGTGAATTCGAAAGCCAAAGCGTAGCCGCGTCGCGCAACGAGGGATCGACCTTTGCGAGGTCAAGAAACCCGGCGCCCCGCTCGGGGAATTCCACGTCGCGCATCGCTCGCAGCGGGACGCGCATCAGCACATGCAGTTGCTTGCCCGCCGGCTTCACAAACATCTGCACCGTCACATCGATGGGAATGTCGTGCGCGAATGCAGACTGCGAGAGAAGGAAAAAAAACAACGCGAGGAGCGGAAGCAGCCTGCGATATCGTATCGCTCTAACGGGCATACGTGAATCGAGACGAATCAAGCGTTTCTCTGCGCCTAACAAGTTTTCGCGCGCGCCGCCCGGTTCTTAATTGGAAACCGGCGGCGGAGTTACGAGCGCCGTCATTTTCCGGATTCCGCCGTCGGACTTGCTGAGCACATAGAGTTCGCCATCGCCGCCCATCGTGATCCTTATGTCCGCGCGCCCTCCGCCATAAGGCACGCCTTCCGGGTCGGTTTTCGGCTGCGTATGCGCGGCGTCCTTCCAGCCCGTGGTGGACATTCCCCCGCCAGGCAGCACATGTTCCGGAAGAGGCGTTCCTCCACGGCGCGCGTAATTCTCGGCGACGATGTCGTACATGCGGTGCTTCGTTGGCGCCTGGTCGTTGGCACCCTTGTACATGATCTGCAGCTCGTGAATGGTGGCCTGATGGTCGCGCTCCCCATGTGTGGCGAGCATCGCGTTCAAGTCGACGTAAAAAATTCGTCCCGTGATCATGTCGTTGAACACATACTTTCCGCGGAGTTGCGGCATCAGCTTGCCGCGGTACACAAAGCCGCTCCCGATGGAGTCGCCATCCCGATGACTGTACACCGCGGCGGGGTAGATGGGAGTCACAGGTTCCGCGAGCCCTTGCACGGTCAAGCGGTCCTTATCCGGAAAAGGGGCGGGTGGATCGAGCTGCCCGCCTGTCTTGCCGGCCTGGTCCACAAACACCAGTTCGTTTCCCTCCCGCTCGGCATACCCGTAATTTCCGCCCTTGGTGACGATATTGATTTCCTCCCACGAGTGCAGGCCGATGTCATTCACCAGAAATGTTTTCGATGGAACATCCCACGTCATCCGGTGGGGATTGCGCAGGCCGTACGCGTAAATTTCCGGATAAGCCCCCGCCACGGAAACGAACGGATTCGGATCGGGTCCGGTCGAAGGAATGCGGTAGCGGCCATTTGCGCTGAGCATATCCTTTGGGCGCAGGTTGATGTCCGGCGTAATCCGCAGAATTTTGCCCATATAAGTATTCAGCTGCTGCGGAAGCGCATGTCCCGGGCCGGGCGTTTCGCCCTGAGCGCCGTCGCCCGCGGCAATATAGAGGTTTCCATAATCGTCGTGATGCGGCCGCGCGAGGGGGTTAAAGAGCAGGTCCGACATCGGGTGATTCCTGTCATAGCCGGCCCGCAGAAGTTCGCGCGCAGTCCCCTCGAATGTCGCGTTGCGAATATTCGTGTCCGTCCACTCGATCAGCACGGATTCCAGATGCACTGGTCCCGCCGGAGGGTTCACGGCGGGAGTGATGGCGTATCCGGTCAAATCGAGAGAAGGCATCGCCGCGTTCGTGGGTGCCGCGGACCCGGGAAGCTCGGGCTTTTCGATATGGACGGTATAGAATTTCCCATTCTTCGCGTAGTCGGGATCGAACGCGATCGAGACGACCCCTTGCGTGAGCCCGCCGTCGGAGGAAAATTTCGGAAAAATTTGCGAAAACCTGATGTAAGGCGTGAACTGTTTCGTCGCCTTGTCGAGGATGTAGATCGCGGTGCTCTGGTCGATCACAAAAAAGCGCGAAGCAGACAGAGGAGCTTTTGCCGGTTCCGATCGCAGCGAGGTCATGCGCCCCAATTGTCCTTTGAAATTAATGGCGGTTTCCGTGGACCCGCCATGCGTGCCGCTCGATAGCGGCGGGGTCGCGTAGTCTTCAAGCAATACCGCCGTCCCGTCTTTGCTGATCTGGGATTGGGAAGGGTATTGCGCGGAGGCCGCCCCGGCGCCCACAAGAAAGATCAGCAATGATGCTAAGCCGGATGCCAAGCTAGATGACAAGCCGCATCGAGGTCTTGCCTTCCGCTCTGGCTTGCTTCTCATTTTTGCGATCTCCTTTTTGCGGGCTGCTGCAGGCGCGTAGAGCATACCCGATTCGATGTGTCCGCTGAGCGCAATCGAAGCGCGCTCGCGCGGCCATGCCACCCATTGCCGCTGCGTGCCGAGGTTGTTATGACGTTCGGTTCGGAGTTTCGGGTGCGGGCGTCGATCCCGGCGCGGGGCCTTCCGCAGCCGTGCCCGCCGCCGAAACAATCTGCTGAACCGCGTCGAAATATCCTGCACCCACGAAGCGCTGATGCTTCGCGCCTTCGTAGCCGCTCTGTTCTTCGCCGCGCAATTCGTCTTCCTGCAAGCGGCTGTAAGCGGCCACGCCAGTTTCCTTGTAGTCGCGCGCCAGCTCGAACATCGACAGATTCAGCGCGTGAAATCCGGCGATCGTAATGAACTGGAACTTGTAGCCCATCGCCGCAAGTTCGCGATGCAGTCCGGCAAGCGTGGCCTCATCCAGTTCCTTTTTCCAGTTGAATGAAGGCGCGAAATTATAAGCGAGCAGCTTCCTTGGATATTGCGACAGAACGCCCTCGGCAAACTCCCTGGCCTCGGCTAGATCGAATTTCGTGGTTTCCGTCCAGAGGATGTCCGCATAGGGAGCGTAGGCCAGCGCTCGTGCAATCGCCATCTTCACGCCGCCTTTCGCCCGGATGTAGCCCTCGCTCGTGCGCTTCGCCGTAAGAAAATCGCGATCGCGCGGATCGATGTCGTTCGTTAAGAGATACGAACTGATGGCGTCCGTGCGCGCCATGAGCAGGGTTGGCACGCCCATCACGTCGGCAGCCAGCCGCGCGGCCACAAGCTTCTGAATCGCGTCACCTGTGGGCATCAGCACGTTACCGCCCATGCGCCCAGGCTTTTTGATCGTCGAGATCTGGTCTTCAAAATGAACGCACGCGGCGCCCGCCTCGATCATCGCCTTCATCAATTCGAAGGTGTTCAGATTGCCGCCGAAACCGGCCTCCCCATCCGCGATCAGCGGCGCAAGCCACTGCGTGCCGTCATCGCCTTCCGCATGATGGATCTGGTCGGCTCGCACGAGTGCTTGATTGATCGAGCGCACCAGCTGCGGAACGCTGTTCACGGGATAAAGACTCTGATCGGGATAGATCTGACCGGCGGCATTCATGTCCGCCGCCACCTGCCAACCACTCACGTAAATCGCCCGCAACCCCGCTTTCACCTGCTGCAAGGCCTGGTTTCCCGTCAGCGTGCCCAGAGCCAGCACGCAGGGCTCCGCGTGAAGCAGATTCCATAGCCTCTCCGCCCCAAGCCGCGCAAGCGTATGCTCGATGCGAATCGATCCGCGAAGCTTTTCGACGTCGGTCGCCTTGTAAGGCCGCGTGACGCCCTCCCATCGCGGGTTTGACTCCCATTCGGCTTCCAGTTGGCCCAACTTCGCGGCATCGGTCACGCGTATTCTCCCAAGGATTCAAGCTTGCGATGCTTCATCCGCTACCTCGCGCCCACATTGGTTCGAGACGGAAGAATGAGAGATGGCACAAAATTTCAGGTTATCGCAGCGCGACAAGGCCTTCCGCATCGACGGTCGGACGATATCAGTCCCCAGGCGTCACGATCACCGTCGCTGCGTTGGCTTCCAAGCGCCGGAATTGACGTATCCGGAGGGGGCGTACCACGAAGACCATCAGCAGAGCGGAAATAATGTTGGCGCCAGCGGCGAGTTCAAGCGTCGCAGTCCAATTTCCCGTGCGCGCGGCCACATACCCGCCGAGCGGGACAAACAGCGCCGCGCATCCCTTCGCGGTGTACAGGAAGCCGTAGTTTGTCGAGGCGAACTTGCGGCCAAACTGGTCAGAGGTGAGCGCGGGGAAGATGCTGTAAATGTCCCCCCAGGACAAAAAGATCAGCGCCGCCAGTATCACGAACAGAAACGGGTTGCTCCCATATCTGCTCAACGCCAGCATCGCGATAGCGCCGCCGATAAAGGTGATGAACATCGTGTATTCGCGCCCGATGTAGTCTGAAAGCGACCCGAAGATCGGACGCCCCAGCCCGTTCATCAGATTGTTCAGCGAAAGCGCAAAAAGAAGCGCCGGGGCAGTGAAGCCGAAAAGAGTCACGGAACTTTTCGCGATCTTGAAGCCGTTCGCGATCGGCGCGAGCTGCGCCGCCGCCATTAGTCCGCTCGATCCCACCAGGATAAACGCGACGTACATCACCCAGAAGATCCCGCTCTTCAGCATGTGGCCGGGGCCAACGTCGATTTTCGATTGCACGAGCCGCGGATTGGGACGCCGCAGCGCCGCCCCTTTGGGCGGCTTTACCAGAATCATCGCTGCAATCAGAACCACGACGCCTTGCAGCAATGCAAAATGAAAAAGCGTGGCCTCGTAGCCGTGCGCGGCAAGAGAGCGCGTCAGCGGCACCACAGTGATTGCAGCGCCCGCGCCGAAACCTGCGGCTGTCAACCCCGCGGCAAGGCCTCTCCGGTCCTGGAACCATTTCACCGCGTTGCCCACACAGGTTCCGTAAACGAGCCCTGTTCCAATCCCGCCGATAGCGCCGCCGGTATAGAGCATCATGAGCGTGGCAGCCTTCGCGTAAATGATCCACGCTGCGGCTATCAGCACTCCCCCAGCCATCACCACCAGTCGTGGTCCGTAGCGATCCGCCAGGTATGCCTCCAGCGGGACGAGCCATGTCTCAAAAAGCACGAACAGCGTAAACGTGTATTGGATCGCGACCTTGCCCCAGTGAAACTTAGCGTCGATCGGGTTGACGAATATCGTCCAGCCATACTGCAGATTCGCGACCATCGCCATGCAGATAACGCCCGCAATCAGCTGCAGCCAGGGGTTTCTCCAGAAACTCGAAGAGCCCGGAACGCTGCTTTGATCGGACGCGCCGATAGGTTCATTCGAACGATCAACGGGAATAACGGAAGACATTAGAAGGCCGCCTGGATATTCGATGACACTCGATAATCCTGCTAATTCCGCCTCAAACGCCCGGATACTGTCTCAATTACAGGTGCAAGTCAAGCGAGTTTGAGCCCCAATTCAGGGCTAATCCGAACCTTCTGGCGCTCGCACAACCCGCCCTTCCGCGCGCGGACAGCACTTCGCACCCTACTTCTTTTTGACGGAATTCCGCTCAAGCAGCTTCGCGCAAGCGTAAACAGCCTGCGTATTGGGCATCGGGACGCCCACGCGCCCGGCAAGCTCCAGCACCGCCCCCGCCACCGCTTCCAGTTCGAGCGGACGCCCGGCCTCGAGGTCCTGAAGCATGGAGGTCTTGTGCTCGCCGACCTTTTCCGCGCCGGCGATTCTCTTGTCGATGGAAATCGGCATTTCAATATTCAGCTTCCGCGCCACCGCTTCCACCTCCGTCATGATGCTGCGAACCAGCGCCACAACATCCGGATCGCGAACCATCTGCACAAGTGTGGCGCGGGTGAGCGCGCTAAGCGGATTAAAAGCGACATTGCCAAGGATCTTCACCCAGATTTCCGTGCGGATGTGCGTCGTCACGGGGCTTTTGAATGCGGCTTTGGTCAGCGCCATCGAAATGATGCGGCTGCGCTCGGACTTGCTGCCATCGGGCTCGCCCAGCGAAATGCGGTTGCCTTCGATATGGCGAATCACTCCGGGCTCGGCGATTTCCGTGGCAAGGTAAACCAGAGACCCCAGCACGCGCCGCGGCTCGATCGCCCGCCCAATCACCCCGCCCGGATCGACGCGCTCCAGCTGAAGCCCCGGAAACGCATCGGCGCCCAGCTGGAAATACCACCAGGGAATTCCGTTCTCCATGCTGACAAGCGTGGTGTCTTCGAGGAAAAGCGGTTTCAACTGCGGAACGAGTTGCGGAAGGCTGTGCGCCTTCACGCCAAGAAAAATCACCTCGACAGGGCCGGCGTCCTCCAGTCGCTCGACAATCCTGGGATGCGCCTCAAAGTCGCCCTCCGCGCTAATCACCCGCACGCCGCGCTGCTGCATCGCGCGCAGATGCGGACCCCGCGCAAACAGAGTAACGTCCTCGCCCGCGCGCGCCATGCACGCGCCAACATATGCTCCTATAGCTCCGGCTCCCGCGACGAGGTATCTCAAGCCTTCGCAGCCTCCGCAACCGAAGCGGCCACCGCGCCGCGCTGGATCTTTCCGGTGGCGGTGCGGGGGATCTTCTCCACGATGTAGACCCTCTTCGGGCACTTGAAATCGGAGAGTTTCTCGCGGCAATGGGCCAGAATCGCGGACTCCTTTTCCGGCGTCCGCAGCACCACGGCCGCGGCCACTTCCTCGCCCCAAGTCGCATGAGGAACGCCAAAGGCCACCGCTTCGGCGACCGACGGATGCGCCAGCAGCACCTCGTCAATCTCTCGCGGCGCGATTTTTTCTCCGCCGCGGTTGATCAGTTCCTTGATGCGGCCGGTCAACACGAGGTAGCTGTCTTCGTCGAGGTACCCCTGATCGCCGGTTCGAAACCACCCATTCGTAAACGATTTGGCGTTGGCCTCGGGATTATTCTCATACTCCTTCACCACGTTCGGTCCCTTGATCACCACCTCGCCGCGCTGCCCTTGCGGAAGGAGATTTCCGGCTTCGTCCATGATGTTCACCTGGACGCCCGTCCCGGGCCCCACCGAGCCGGCCTTGCGAGCCGACGGGGGCTGTGGATTCGAGCACATTTGGTGCGTGGCCTCGGTCATCCCGTATGCCTCGAGCACCGGCGCGCCGAAGGTTCGTTCGATTTTCTCCATCATTTCGGGAGGCAATGCCGCGCTGCAAGACCGGATGAATCGCAAATGTTCCGCGCCTTCGGGCCGGTCTCCCCCCGCCCGCGTGAGCAAAAGCTGATGAATGGTGGGAACAGCCGAATACCACGTGGCGTCGGTGTCGCGCACGAACCGCCAGAAAGAGAGCGGGCTGAACTTCGCAGGCACCACCACCGTTCCGCCCGAGAGGAAAGTCGACAACACGGACGCGACCAGCCCATGCACGTGAAATAGCGGCATCACGCACATGGTCACGTCGCTGGAGGACAGTTCATAGGTGGCCGCAATGTTGCGAGCCGACGCCCCTACATTTCCATGGCGAATCGGGACGCGCTTCGGGCGACCCGTGCTGCCGCTGGTGTGAAGAACCAGCGCCACATCGTCGGCGGTGGGCGCCTGTGCCGTTCGTCCGTTACCCGCCACGCCCAGTAGCCGTACGAATCCCTTTTCGTCCATGTCCACCGCATATACCGGCACGCGCCCTTCGGCAGCGTGCCGCGCGTCCTCGGCGCCGTCGGGAGGGCAGAGAAGCACCTTCGCGGCCGTGTCCTCGAGATAAAAGCTGAACTCGTCCCGCCGGTACCCGGGATTCAGCGGCGCGGCCGTGCCGGCGATTGTCGCCGCAAGAAACGTCACAATCGCAGGGAGTCCGTTTGGCATGCACGTCGCAACGCGATCACCGCGCCCGATACCCGCGGCGGCGAGCGAATCCGCCATCGTCGTCACCTGCTCGCGCAGTCCCTTATAGCTGATGCGGATGCCGCTTTCCGGCACGATCACCGCGGTGTCATCAGGCGGCGCAACATTTAAAAGCTCAAGAATGTTCGTAACAGTGGACATAGCTCCTCATATCTCCCAGGTTGGCATAAACAGAGTGGTCGAACGGCGTGATTTCTGTTGCTCAAGGCGTAAAGGCTTCGATTTTGCGAAAACGTAGTCCTGCCATTCTGAGTCTCCACTGAATCCGAACGGATTCTTCGCTGCCCTCAGAATGGCTGCAAGGCCCTTTTCCTGGAACTTATGCCGCGCGGGGACTTCTGCGTGCACTCACTCTTAATCAAAAAACATAGGCCGCCGTTTTGCCTCTGTCAAGCTTTGCGAGCTACTCCGGCCAGGTGGCGGCAGGATCGTAATTCAGGATTGGCTGCGGCGGAACTTTGGGAATTTGCGGCTTCAGGTAAGGCTTCCCAGACGCCTTGTGGCACCCGTAGCAGCCCGCCAGAGTTTCTTTGTATCCCACCACAAACTGGGCGCTGTCTTTTTTGGTGATGGCATCCCGGAGGTCGGCAATCGCGCTGTTATCGATCCCGGCGAAGAGCCCCTTCAGGTTCACCGGATTGCCGTCATTGTCCTTCCTCACCGGACGAATGCGTATGGTCCACTGAATGTGCTGGCGCGCTTCGTTGAGATAAAAGTCCGCGAGCGGCCAGTTCTTTTTTTGCCCCGCGAACCACAGATTCGCGAATTGGAACCCCACGTCGGTCATGGCGTGCGACTGGGACGGCACCACTTCCTTCAGATGGTCGATCTCCGCTTGCATGGCGGCGAGATCGGGCGCGGGCTTGGCGGCATCCTGCGGAGCCGCCGCCACACTTGACGGCTTCCAGTGCGCAACAAAAAGGCCCCCGGCAATCGCGCCGCACAGCAGCAACGTTCCACTGCGAAGTATGGTAGCTTTGGTCATGGCGGAACTCCCTCCAGATCTAACTCTACTTTTCTAACTCTACTTTGGCTTGCCGAACGCTCCCGCAAAGGTAAAGAGACTACAAAAATCGCCGGGAAATGCAACTGAAGAAGCCCGGATTGGCAGCCTTCCAAGGCACGGCGCTGGTTTCGACGCGCAGCCTTCCTGTCGCGTTACAAGCGCGGTCCGTCAGCGCCAAATGCTACGTCGGCATGCGCAGAAAGAAATAAACCGCCAGAAACCCAAAGATCGCGTCCGGAGACCACGCCGCCAGCAGCGGCGGGAGCTGCCCGATCGATCCCATCGCTTCAAAAAGGGCGGCGGTGGTCCAGTAGACGATACCGATTCCCACCGCTATCGCTACCCCCCCGACCGCCCCCCGCGTGCCCACCAGAAACGCGAAAGGCGCGCTCAGCATCACGATGATGGCCGCGATCAGCGGAAACGCGAACTTCTTCTGCCATTGCACGGCGAGTCGCGCGGTATCGAAGCCTGCCTGCCGCAAGCTCGCAATGTATTGCCCGAGCTGCCGCCAGTTCATCTGGTAGTACTGGCGCACCTCGCGTCGGAAGTAATTGGGCGGCTCGGTAAGTTCCGGCAGCGAGTAAGCCTTGAAAGAGAAGTAGCGGCTCACGCGCCCGGCGCCGTCGAACTCTCGAATCCAGCCCCCCGTCAGCACCCAGGTGTTTTCGCTCGGCTCCCACACCGCGCGGCTGGCGTAGACGCGCCGCGTGATCTCGAAAGTCGCCGGATTCAGCTCGAACACATTCAGGCCGCCGAAGAGTTCGCGGTCCGGATCGAAAAGCTCGTAATTGTAAATTTTGTCGTTTTCGCCGAATATCCATTGCCGCGCGGGCTGGAAATAAGTCTGCGCGGGGCGCCCCTTGATCTCGTTGCGCAGCGCGTCCTGCCGCTGGTTCGCGTAGGGCAGAAACGTGTTGTCGAGGAGAAACATCCCGCCTGCAAGAAGAAGGCCGGCAAGCCCCAAAGGCAATATCAGCCTGTAGAGGCTCACCCCGCTGGCCTTGAACGCGATCACTTCGTTGTTTTTTGCGAGAACCGCCAGCGTTACCAGGCAGGAAACCAGAATGGCGAGCGGCGTGAGCTGATACAGCATCAGCGGCACCAGGTAAAGAAAGTAATTGAATACTACGATTGCGGAAATGTGGTTCTTGGAGATGTCCCCGAGGAGGTCGAACAGAGTGAATGCGTCGAAGATCAGCACGAACCCTGCGAGCAGCACGCAGAAAAAATAAACAAACTGCCCCAGGATATAAATGTCGAACATCATAGGGAAGCTGGCCGCGCTGATGATACGGGCCGAGCGCACCGACCGTGCCGATGTCGCTTCTTTGGACCCGGCGCCGTTTGCCAGCGTGCCATTCGCCGCCACCAAAACCGAGGCCGCCACCGGGCCATTTGATGCCGGAGGGGAGGCGACTGGCGGGTATTCAGTTTTTCTCCGCCGCCGCAGCCGGTAAGCCTCGATCCACGCAAGCAACGCATTCGGCTTGCGCACTGTTTCAATCCGCCCGAACAGGTAAATTCCCACCGCCGCCGCAACGATATTAGCCGCCCAGATTCCCGCCCACGGCGAAACCTTCCCCTGCCTCGCCCAGTGATCCCCGGCGACCCACAAAAAGTAGTAGCCGCCGATCAATCCCAGCGTAAGGATCAACCCCGCGGCTCGGCCCCCGCGTCGAGGACGCACCCCAATGGGCACTCCCAACAGCGCAAACACGATGCAAGCGATGGGAAACGCGATGCGATTGTTGAATTCCACACGGGCGTCGCGCCAGTCGGGTCCCTTGTCCGCCAGAAGAGCGGAAACCGGCTTCTCGGAAACGGTGAGGCCGCTGCTTCTGGACGAAGCCACGCTGCCGGAAATGTCCACGGCCAGGTCATTCTCGCCGAAGGTGGTCACGTTGTAGCGTTCTGGATAGCGCGGATCATATTGATGAGTGCTGCCTGGGCCGAGGTGCAGTTCCACGCGGTCGCCTTCGTCTTCGCTGACCACCTGGGCATCCTTCGCAACCGTTACGGACGCGCCGTTGGGACCGCCCGTCGATGCCAGAAACACTCCCTGCCACTGCGTCGCTGCGGCCGATGCGTCTTGCACGTATAATACGAAGTGCGAAAAGCGCTCGTCGAACACCCGCGGCTGCACCGCAAACGAAGCCTGAGAGGCCAGAATTCTGACTTCCAGCCGCCGAAGTGTACGCAAGGATGCCGGGCTCACCCAGAACGTAATGGTCAGCGCCGCCGCCGCGCTGATTGCAGCCACAAACCCGATTGGCACAAGCAGCCGGCGAAGGCTGATGCCCGAGGCGTGCAGCGCCACGATTTCACTGTCCGACGAAAGGCGCCCCAGCCCGATCAATACGCCAACCAGCACCGCCATCGGAATCGTAAAAATCAAAACGGGAGGAAGCGTGCAGAGAAACAGCAGCATCACCATTCCGATGCCTCCGGAATGGCGGACCACCAGCTCCATTAGCCGCACTAGTTGCGGCACGAAGAACACGAATGTGAATATGGCGAGTCCGAGAACGGCGTGTGCGGCTACTTCGCGGCCTATGTATCGATCGAGGAGGCGCATAACAGCGCGGCTTCATAGTATCACGCTGCCCCCGCGCGCACATTTCAGAGCGTTGCGTGGGCAGGAGTCGCTCCGCAAGGCTTCCTTCACAGCGGAAGGCGAGGCCCGGTGAGCCGCGTCAACCTGGTAATCCTCTGGCACATGCATCAGCCGCAGTATCGCGATCCCGCCACCGTCCAATACGTGCTGCCCTGGACTCGATTGCACGCCCTCAAAGATTATTGGGGCATGGTGCGCGTGCTCGGGGAATTCCCCCAGGTTCACGCCACCTTTAATTTTGTTCCGCTGCTCGCCGAACAAATCGAGGAATACGCGAGCGGGAAATTCAAGGAGGAGTGGTTTGAAATCGCGTTTACGCCCGCCGACTCATTGACCCACGACCAGAAGCGCCAGGCCCTCGAACGCGCCTTCCAGGTGAACGAAAGCCTCGTCAATCGATGGTCTCGTTTCACGGAGTTGCAATCGCAAGTGCGCTCCGCTGGAGTGGAGGCGTGCGTCTCCCATTTCAGCGTACGGGAGTGGCGTGACTTGCAGTTGCTTTCGCAGCTCGCCTGGATGGACGAAGAATACCTGGCCCACGACCCCGTGGTAAAAGAACTTTCGGAAAAAGGCGCGGGCTTCACCGAGGAAGACAAGAAAGCGCTGAAAGAGAAGCAGCACGAACTCCTCAACGCCGTACTCCCGGAATACCGGGCCGCGGCCGCCCGTGGCCAGATCGAGATTTCCACCACGCCCTATTACCACCCGATCCTCCCTCTGCTTTGCGACACCGATATTGCCCGCGTCTCGAACCCGCACTCCCCGCTTCCTCATCCCCCGTTCCGCTATCCCGAAGACGCGCGCGAACAGCTCTCCCGGGCGCGCCGCTTCCACGAACGGATTTTCGGCCTTCCGCCCGTGGGCCTTTGGCCCTCCGAGGGATCGGTTTCCGATCAGGCCCTCGACATCGCCATGGAGCTCGGCTTCCAGTGGTTTGCCACCGACGAAGGCGTACTGGGCCGCACGCGCAACATCGGTTTCTGGCGGGACGCGGGAGGCTATCCCGAAAACGCCGCTTATCTGTACAGCCCGTGGCGTCTCAAGCGTGGCGCGAAAACAAATGAGCGGATTCTTCCGCGATCATTACCTCTCGGATCTTGTAGGCTTCGTCTACAGCCGGATGGGTGCCGAAGCCGCCGCCCAGGATCTCCACCGGCGCATCCGCGCCATTGGAGATCGCGAGCCTCCGGGACAAACCGCCACCGTCAGCCTGATCCTCGACGGCGAGAACGCCTGGGAGTATTATGCCGGCAATGGCCGCGATTTCCTGCGCAAGTTCTACGGCTACATCGAGCGAGACCCGGAAATCCGCGCGCTCACAGGGGCCGAAGCGATGGAGTCGGCGGCCGACCAGCCGCAAATCGAAAGCATCTTCCCGGCCTCCTGGATCAGCGCGAATTTCGATGTCTGGATCGGTGACGCGGAAGACGTGCGCGCCTGGGATCTGCTTCGCGACGCCCGCGACGCCTACCAGCGAGCGGTCGATCGCCACGAATCGAGCGGCGAATCCGCTTCGCAGGAATGGATCGAGCGCCGAAAGCGCGCTTACGAGTCCGTGCTGGCCGCGGAGGGAAGCGATTGGAACTGGTGGTATGGGCCTGAGCACGCCTCGGCTAACGATGCCGAATTCGACGCGCTGTATCGCAAGCATCTGAGCGAAATCTATCGCGCGCTGGGGGAGCACGTGCCGGATATTCTCGCTCGCCCCATTAAGCGCGCCCCGGACCGCGCGCGCCGCGAACCCCCCATGGCCTACCTCGAAGTCAAGGTCGATGGCCGCGAAACCAATTATTTCGAGTGGCTGGGCGCCGGCCTCTACGCCACCGACCGCCGCCAGAGCGCCATGCACGGCCGCGCCTATGTGCTGGGCGATTTGTACTACGGTTTCTCCCAGACGCACTTCTATCTGCGCGTCGACCCCATACCCGAAGTCGTGGCCGAAATGCTGTCGTTTCAGATTCGCCTCACACTGTGGGATTCCCGCGAAACCCGCATGACCCTGCGCGTCGAAAACGGCAAGCTGGCAGGCTGCATCCTCGAACATGCCGGCCTCTGCCTGCTGCACCCGGAAACAGTGGTCTCCGCGGCGTATGGGAGGATCCTCGAAGTAGGCTTCGCCAGGGAGTTATTCGATCTGCGGGGCCGCCGCGAACTGTTGCTCAGCGTAGCGCTGTGGAAGGGCGGCCTGCCCCTCGACGTCTTGCCCGCCGAAGGAATGATGAGCGTAGCCCTGGGCGAGGAATATTTCGCCTGGCCAATCGCCGAAAAGAATTAGACAGGCTGGACCAGTCGCTCCGCAACTCTTCCGCCGCTTGTGTTGAACGAAGCGCGTGTCATCCGGACCAAGTGCGCGTCATCCTGCTGAACGAAGTGACCGATCTGCTTTGGCCTTTACTCCCGGGCATCCCTCGACGCCCCGACGCCGCTGGCGTCGCCAGAGAGCGCTCACTTCCCCCGCGCTCCGTCCGCATCCGGAGCCCCCGGAATATTCGGCACTCGCGAAATCTTTCCGTTACGCGCATCGGCAATCGTGATCTGATTCACATCCAGCGTCCGCCCCATAGCCTGGTTGAAATTCACCTCCGCCTCCGCGAGGTTAATCTTGTCGCGCAACAGCGTCCCCTCGGCCGCCGTAAGGTCCCGAGTGCGCAGCACCACGTTGTAGCTCGTCGATGAGCCCAGCTGATATTTCTTCTGCTCGTCATCCAAAGTCTGCTGTGCCAGCATCTGCGCCTTTTCCGCGGCCGTCACCGCCGCGCGGTCCTGCACCAGCGCAATCAGCGCCTGCCGCACATTCAGCACAATGGTGTTCTGCGTCTGCCGGTACTGCACCTCCTGCTGCCGCTGGGAGAGAGCCGCCTGCGCGTTATTGGCCTGCGCCGCCCGGTTGCGAATCGGCAGCGTTAGATTGACGCCCGCTTCATACGTCGGATAGTTGTTGTGAAGCATGTTGCTCCAGGCGTCCGCGAGCCCCGAATTGGCCGTCGCAGTCACCGTGTTGAACGTCTGCGCGCCCACAAACAGGGGCAGCGCTGGCGTGCCAACCGTAGCCGGCGTGCCATTCGCAAAAAGCACGGGTTCCGTCGGGACCGCCGCAAAACCGGTGGCAGTAGAAGTTGTGGTGTTGGACAAGCCCGCGATCCCGATCTGCTCGTAAAGCCCAAATAAATTCACCGAAGGCAACAGCGCGTTCTTAGTCGCCTGCACCTCAATCGCCGCATTCTTCAGGTTGAGCGACGCCTGCTGCAATTCCGGGCGCTTCTGCCACGCTTCCTGCACGGCCGTTTGCAGCGGAATCGTCTCGACGACGTCCGGAGTCGGAATGGGCGTAGTGGGAATAATCTCCACGCCCGAGATAGACATCGCCAGCGGATCCTTCGTGATCGCCACCAGCAGCGTGGTCTCGTCCTGCAGTTGAGTGGTCTGCGCCTGCACCAGGGCCTGCTGGTCGGAAGCAAGCTGCGATTCGGCGGTGATCACGTCCAGGGGCGCCATCGTGCCGATTTCCAGCTCCTTCTTGTTGTTTTCATAGAGCGTCTGGTCCACGCCTACCGTCGCTTCCTCCACCTTGACGTTCTCGCGCGCATAAACCAGTTCCCAGTAGTCGTTGGCGATCTGCGTCACGCTGTTGATCACCTGCTGCGCGAACTGCGATTCGCCCACCTTCACCGTGTTTTTCGCTTCGAGAATGTACTGGGTATTCGGCAGCTTGCCGAAGCCGTTCAGAAGCGGCTGCGTCACTTGAATCGTCAGCGAAGGCTCCACGTAAGGATTGAAGAGATCGCCCGGAAAATTGATCGACGACCGCGTGTTGTCAAACGTGACCTGCAACTGCGTGCCGGTCGAGAAGCCCTGGGTGTAGTTGAAATTCGCCACGCCGTTGTGGCTGATCAGGTTGGGAGCCACGGGAGCGGTAATGGCGGGAACAGACGTGACGCCCGCCAGAAACGGGTTGTTGATCGGCAGCGAGGCTTGCGAGATGTAGCTCTGCCCCGTAATCACGGGATCGAAAACAAGCCTCCCGTTCACTCCGGACTTCGCCCGCAGCACCGCGGTCTCGTCGAGCCAGGGCGTGAACCGCTGCACCGCGATGTCCATATTGTTTTCCAGCGCCAGGGAAATAGCGTCCTCCAAACTCAGCATCAGTTTGCCGCCTTGGATCAACTGCTCGACCCGCGGCGAATTCGTAAGCGTTGGCTCCGGCACCGCGAGTGGTTTGTAGGGAAGCGTGAAATGAGGAAAGTAGGCGGCGCCGTTTGAGTAGTCGGGCGTCAGCGTCAATGCTCGATTAGAATTTGCGGGTTGCGCGGCCCCTCCAGGCTGCACCGCCGCGGGCGATTGACCGGGCATTTGAGCCTGTTGCGAATACGCCGGCGCAGCCGCGAGCGAACCAATCAACAAACCAATCAATGAACCAATCAGCGAGCTCATAATGTACGCTGCCATCGGCGCTCGCCTTCGATTTCCATTCGTCATTTTTCTTCCTCTCTGAGCCTTTTTATACGCTGATATGTAAGTGCGGACGCAGCCGGACTGCTCAAGAACGCCAAGTTACGCAGGTTTATTCCAAGACCGCCCCATTCTATAAGCTCTGCCGGGGAACTCGAATGGATATCGCCCAATGAATTCTATTGGATGACGAAAAGCCGCCGCCGACGCAAACGGATTAGAAGATTCTAGGTAAGGCGTCCTCCTTCGTTTGCGGTTGACACAGCGGGGGATGGACGTTAGGCTTCCGGGCGAAGTTCCATCGACGTGGAGGATCAAAACGCTGTTTTTTGCTAAGATTTTTGTCGCATGCTTCCAACCGCTACGACGTTGCCAGGTAACCGATACGAGGAAGGGATAGGGATGCGGAATCCCGTCCTATCCAAAACTCCAGCATTCCTTTTGCTGCTTACCCTCGCGGTTTTCATTTTCATGGGAATGACCAGCCGCCCGGCGCTCGCCCAAGTTGACCTGTCGGGCAGTTGGGGCCAGAAGGAACACGAGGACCGGCCCGAGCGCGGGCCCGGCCCCGAGATCGGCGATTACACCGCGATTCCGATCAATGACGCCGCGCGCATGCGGGGCGATGCCTGGGACGCGCAGCAATGGGAGATGGTGGAGCATGAATGCCAGCCTCACCCCCCGGATTACGGGCCCCGAGGACCCGCCGAAATGCGTATCTGGTCGGACGTGGACCCTTTCACTCAGGGCGTAGTGGCTTGGCACACCGTCTTGCGGTTTATGCTGCCCGAGCGAACGATCTACATGGATGGCAGACCTCACCCTTCAGAGAATGCTCCGCATACGTGGCAGGGGTTTTCGACCGGCGAGTGGGAAGCGGACATGCTGAAGGTGACGACCACGCACATGAAGGAAGGGTGGGTGAGGCGGAACGGGCTTCCGCGCAGCGACAAGGCTACGCTGATCGAATATTTTATCCGTCATGGGGACTTCTTCACGCTGGTTACCGATGTGGAAGACCCCGTCTACCTCACCGAGCCCTTCATTCGGACCTCGAACTGGATCCTGAACCTGGGCAGCTACCTACGGCCTAATTTCTGCATCCCCAGCGTGGAGGTTCCTCATCCGGAGGGCTTCGTGGCGTACCACTTGCCTGGGGAGAATCGTTGGCTGACCGAGTTTGCGTCTGTGTTCGGGATTCCCGTGGAGGCGACGCGCGGCGGCGCGGAGACCATGTACCCGGAGTATCAGCAGAGGATTGAGAAGATGCCCGCTCCGCCCAAACTTCCGGAGAACAACAAAGAGACTAAACAATGACGAAAAAGGCTCTCAATTGCGGGAAAGCTTTGCCCGTGGCGCTGGCGCTCGCGGGGCTGCTGGTGGCGGGCGGCGCTGCGCGCCGTCTTCACGCGCAGGAGAATCATGGAAGCCAGCAGGTCGGCGAAGTGAAAGTGCATGACAACGTGGAAATGCTGCACGTGCAGGGGAACGTTTACATGATCGCCGGGGCGGGGGCGAACATCACCGTGCAGGTGGGATCCCAGTTTGTGATCGTGGTCGATTCAGGGCTCGCGTCCATGAGCGAAGACGTGCTTGCGGCGATTAGGAGTGTTACAGACCGGCATATTCTGTTCGTAATCGATACCAGCGCGGACCCGGACCACACGGGCGGCAACGCGAACCTTTCAAAAGCAGGCTGGGCGCTGCCCAACTCGAGCCTGAACCCCCTGGACAGCGGCTCTAAAGGCGGCTTATCGCTCCCTTCCGGAGCGTCCGTCATCGCGCACATCAACGTGCTCAACCGGATGAGCGAGCCGGACGGGGAAGGAGCCTGCGGCTCCGCAGGCGCTGTGGCCTTCCGATACCTATGAGACGAGATATTGGAGGCTGTACAACAGCGAGGGAGTGTTTATGTACCACCCTCCCAATGCTCATACCGACGGCGATACATACGTGCTGTTTCGAAAGTCGGATGTCGTTAGCACCGGTAGTATTTTCGACATGACGATGTATCCGGTAATCAAAACGGAACAAGGCGGCAACATCAATGGGCTGATCGACGCCCTGAACCAGGTCATCGAGCTGCTGGAGCCTGAGGACAACGAGGAAGGCGGCACCTATGTGATCCCAGCGCACGGCCGAATCTGCGACAGGAACGACATTGTGAATTACCGGGATATGGCGACGATCGTTCGCGGCCGCATTCAGGCCCTGATCAAGAAGGGAATGACGCTCGATCAGGTGAAGGCGACGAAGCCCACCATGGATTACGACGGACTTTACGGCTCGACGAAAGGTCCTTGGACGACCGACAACTTTATCGAGGCAGTGTACCAGCAGCTCAGCAAAGGAAAGTCGCCGCAGGAATCGAAGACCGGCGCGGGCCAATAGACGCCGTTTCCAAGTAGGGGACTGCGGACGAAGGGGAGCATCGCTGCGCCAACGATTTTTCGGGTGCTCAACCCTGCGTCTTCAGGTCGGGATTTTGAAGTTTTCCAATGCCGGCGAATCGTGCACACAGACCCGCCCTCGAACCCCGAGGGTTTCGCCGGTTTCGGGGGGCGTCGCTTGAGAAGCTCCGAACCCCTAACTAAACCTCCGGCGTTTATCAGCAACTCGCTGACTCTTGCAGCAAAGAATGCAGGTCCCTCACTTCGCTTCGCCATGGGCAGGCATCGGTAGCGCTCATCGGGGGTTGCAATGAGCCGCTACCGATCCAACCTAGCCCGCGAAATATCCGCCAACCTAGAAGATATACTTCAAAGCAAACTGCATCTGGCGCATCGTGGCATTGTTGTTGTTTGCCAGCGTCGTGATGGTGTCGAATGTCGCCTGCGGAGTGGTGGTGTAGGCGCTCCCGCTTGAATACATATCGTTGGGGGTGCCGAATTGGGGATGGTTGGTGAAGTTGAAGTTCTCCCAACGGAATTGCAGTGTCTGCCGCTCGGAGATCCGGAAGTTCTTCATGAGCGAGAAGTCCATATCCTGGAAGGACGGTCCGACCAGGGAATTCCGCCCCGAGGTGCCAAAAGCCCCCGTCGGTGAAGGCAAGGGCTCGGTGAAAGCCATTGCATTGAACCAGGCATGGATGCTTCGGCTGCCTTTCGGGAGGTTCGGATTGGCGACATAGTCCGTGCGGTTGGAGTTCGGCACGACAATCTCCCCGGCGGCGTCCCATCCCTGGGGAGACATCGGCTGTCCGCTTTGGTCTGTGACGATGGCATTGACCTGCCAGCCACCTACGAGGGCATCCACAAACCAGTTATGAACTTCGACGGTTTTTCCTCTGCCCACGGGAAGTTCGTAGAGAACCGAGGCAACGAACCGGTTGTCCAAATTGAAGGCAGATGGACCATATTCGCACTTGATGCAGTAGGGATTTTCAGCGAACTGATCGCCATCGGTGCCGCGGATCGCACTGCCGAAATCGAGGGCTCTGGAGTAGGTGTAGGCGACCAGCACCGTCAGGTCATGTGAGGCGCGCTGAGTGAATTTGACACCCAGAGCGTTGTAGTTTGCGTCGCCATTTCCCACCAGATACTGGATTCCGCCGTTGGCTTCCGCCGGGAAGGGCGCCCGGAGCGTCGCTTGCGTGTACGATCCGCCGGCCGCGCAGACCGCAGTGCCGCAAGGTATACCCGGGTCAGCGTTTATAAGGTTCTGGAGCTTCCGGCTGTTGATGCCGGTGTAGCCGACTTCGAGCGTGCTGCTGGGGGTAATCTGGCGTTGCACATAGAGTTCGTCGGTCATCGAGTAGGGGGTGCGAATGTTTGGATCCATCCCCCAGGTAAGTCCGGCGTTCAGGTTCACCGGGAGTATGTTCGGGTTAATGAAGTTCAGCCACGTGAGCGTGGGCGTGGGCGCGGTGGGGGTGGGACTTTCGGTTGAGGTGGCGCGGCCCGAGAGATTGCGCGCCAGATCGAACCGGGAATTGCCGCTCTCCTGGGAATAGAACACGCCCCAGCCAGCGCGGATCGACCATTTGCTCGTCGGGCTCCAGGCGATTCCAATGCGGGGCGCGACGTTGTTCCAATCGGTGGTTTCGAGCCGGTCGCCCAGGCGCCCGTCGCGCGCAGTCAGCACGTTGTTATAGCGGAAGTTTACGTTGTCATAGAAGTTGCCCGTGCCGTTACGCACCATAACTGCCTGGTCTTGGGCCGGCAGCGGACCTTCGAAGGCCGTAGGGCGCCCCAGGGGGAAAAAGTAGTTGACCGTATTTCCGAAGAGGTCCTTCCAGGGCTGCATCATCTCATAGCGAAGCCCCAGCGTGAGCGTGAGTTTCGACGTGAGCTTATAGGTGTCGTCGACGTAGGTGGCAAAGCCGGAGGCGGTATCGTCGGTCTTGGCAATTGTCACGGCCAGATCTGTGCGCGACAGGGCGCCCAGCAGGAAGTCCGCGAAGGAACTGGCCGCCGAGGGCGAAACGCCGGAATGGAAGGCTGCGCCGTCACTATAGATGCCACCGAACTGAAATCCTCCGCGAGCGTATTCATTCCCATATTGTTTGTAGACGGTGTAGCGAACCTCTCCGCCAAAGCGAATCGAGTGTTTGCCGTGAACCCACGAAAAGTTATCCACAATCTGGCCGATTTTGTCGTTGATCGCGTAGGGTCCATTGGTTCCGTTGCCCGGACCGCTCAACCCTCCCGCGAGGGACAGAAGGGATGGAATACCCCATACCGCGGGATTGGGCAGTGGTGTTGGCAGACCGAGCTGCGCATTCACGTTGGTTACCCCGCTCAACTGCTGACCCAGGACGTTGTAGAACGTCGTGAACCCGAACCGGAACTCGTTGACCTTGGTGGGCGAGAAAACGTGGGTATTGGCAAACATATACTGCCGGGACTGCGTGTAAATGGTCGATCCGGAGAGCGGCAGGCTGGGCATCACGGTGTGCTCATCGGTCCAGCTGTAGCGCCCGAACCATTGCGAACTCGCGCTCTGATTGAAATCGATGCGCTGATTGAACTGTTCGAAACGCTCGGTGGTCGTCTGGGGATTCAGAAAGTTATTGGCCACGGTCGCGGTGGTCAAGTTCGCCTTCGGCCAGTACGGCATGTATTTGACCGAAGTTGGATCGAACATGCTTGACGGAATCTGGTTGTTCACAAATGGCGCGCCGTTGGCGGGGTTATAGAGTTGCACCGGCTTGGAACCCGCAAGGGCGCTGGACAGATCGCCGGTAAACCAGGCGGCGGGAGGCATCGTATACAGCGTATTCACTGTGTTGTTATAGGTAAGCCGCTCGAAATTCGACATGAAGAACAGCTTGTTCCGGCCGTTGAAGAGCTTGGGAATCCACACCGGGCCGCCTAGAACGAACCCATATTGATTCTGCTGATAGAGGCTCTTGGGCTGCTCGACGCTGGTGAAGTCGTAGTTCTTGGCATCAAAGAAGTCATTGCGGAGGAACTCATACACCGCTCCGTGGAACGTATTGGTGCCGGATTTGGTGGATACGTTCACCTGCGCAGCTTCCCATCCGAATTCAGCGGGGTAGACGCCGCTTTGCACTTTGAATTCCTGCAGCGCGTCGATGGACGGCGATTGGATGTAGAGATTGAAATCGGGATCGGTGTTCGCGATACCGTCGAGGGTGTAGTTATTCCACACGCCGCGATATCCGGAGACGGAAATATCCACGTTGGCGCGGAGGCCGCCCTCGCGGCCGGTTGCCTGTCCTGGCGGAGAGAAGCCCTGGCTCACATTGGGGCTCAGCGCGACGAGATAGATGTAATTGCGGCCATTCAAGGGGATATCCACGATGGACTTCTGCTCGATCACCGTGCCGATCGCCGTGCTATCGGTTGTCAGCAGTTCCGCTGATCCGGTCACTTCGACGGTCTGCGTGCTCTGGCCGACCTCGAGGCTGAAATCGACCCTGGCCACCTGCTGCACCTGCAACTCAATATTGGGGCGCTCGATAACTTTGAAACCGTTCGCCATCGCCTTGATCGAATAGACCCCCGGCACGAGGTCGGGAATGGTGTAGATTCCGGCGACGTCGGTCACGGTCGCTCGCTGCGCGTTCGTCGCCGTGTTTGTGGCGGTGACGGTAACATTGGGAACGACCGCCCCGCTGGCGTCCCTTACTTCACCCGTAAGGCTCGCGAAAGTTTGCGCTGACGCGTAGCCCGCCGCCAGACACACCCCCAGCACTACGAGTACGAATCGACGCATATCGAGACCCCCCTTGTGGATAACGCGTGAGATTGTTAGTCGCCTGCCCATAACTGGACAGTTAATGGCGCAGCATATAGCTTAACAGTCCATTACGTGTCAATACTTTTTTATAGACTATAAAAGATAGATCAGCTGCTTATCTAAGTAACTGCGACGGCCAGTAAATCAGCGCGGATTCCGAAGGAGGAGACACGTTCCTGAAATCACATTTGCGCAAAGAGCGGGGCGGGTCGTACAAGTCTGCGAGTGATGGCGCGCGAGTTGTGAGCTGTTTGGTGGCACCCCCGCCGAATCGCGCCGAAAGGCCGCTCCCATGCTAAGATGCCGCCGAAAGTGCAGCCGGGAGGAGGGTTCATGAGGGCGCGCGGGTTTCTTTTGATGCTGGTGGCTTTGAGTGTCTTCGGCTCAATCTCGCAGGGGGCAACCGTCACCGGAAACGTGAAAGGGCCGGATGGGGCGCCGTTTCAAGGGGCTTTCGTCGAAGCTCGAAACGTGAAAATGAAGATGACGGTGATCGTGCTTTCCGACGCGCAAGGCCGTTATCGCCTGGAAAAACTGCCAGCCGGGGAATACCGCGTGCAGATCAATGCTACCGGCTATCGTGCTGATCCCCGCGCCGGTGTGAGTCTTACGGCGGATCAAAACGCCTCGTTTGACTTCGCATTGCAGCCGGGCGTGGTGCGGTGGAACGAGACGCATCTCTATCAGGAGAAGGCGCTTTGGCCGGATGGCAAGGGGAAAGATCTGCTCTTGGGAAACTGCACCATCTGCCATGAATTTCAGAGCCGCATGGCTTCGGTGACGCGGGACGAGGAAGGCTGGCGAGACCGCGTCGAATACATGCGCACCGCCGAGCATTACGCCCTCTCGAATATCACGGACCAGAATGCCGACGATCTGGCGGCCTACCTGGCCAAATTGTTTGGTCCGGACTCCGTGTTGCCGAAATCGCCCGTCGACATGCCGGGTTACCGGGACACGCTGCGCTCTTTCAGCAGCGAGGCCATGAATATCGTGTACGTGGAATACGACATGCCCGGCCCGAGCCGCATGCCCTTCAGCGCGACGCCGGATAAGGACGGCTATTTATGGATTCCCAACTCGGGAAGGGCGAACATGGTTACCCGTCTGAACCCGCGAACGGGCGAGATGACCGATTTCACCGTTCCTTATATTGGTACCGCCGGAATTCATTCCGCGATACCTGCTCCGGACGGCTCCGTCTGGCTTGCTGAACAAGGGTCGAACAGGGTGGGGCGATGGGATCCCAGTACGCAGAAGGTCACCGAATATCAGGACGCGTACGTTCCCGGCAAAGAAGGGCTCCTGCCGGGCGGCCAGAAGCACACGCTGCGGCTTGACCCCAGCGGGAACGTGTGGTCGAGCGGCATTCCCTTGACCATGTTTGATCCGGAGACTGGAAAATTTACGCGCTTCACGGAAGTGGCCGCGACCTACGACGTGAAGCCGGATAAAGACGGCAACGTGTGGTTCACCAATCCTGCCAAAAATAGCATCGGCAAAGTGGATGGCAAGACCATGAAGGTGACGCAGTGGGTTTCGCCTACCGGAGATTCCTATCCGCGGCGCGTCGAAGTCGGCGAGGACGGGATGATCTATTCGGGTGAGTTCAAGGCGGGCAAGATGATGCGCTTTGACCCGAAAACGCAAGCGTTCAAGGAATTTCCGCTGCCGGGGCCGGATCCGAGCCCGTATGCGCTGGGCGTGGACGCCGACGGGTACATCTGGTATGACTCGCACCACATGGACAACCTCGGCCGCTTCGATCCCAGGACGGGGAAGGTGATCGAGTATCCGTTCCCGCATTTCGAGAATTGCTCGCGGGAATTTTTTCGCGATGCGGAAGGGCATATGTGGTATGGATCGTCGCCAAACAACAAGGTAGGGTATTTCTACCTGGCTGGGAAGGCTGGCGAGATGGCCAGCAAGTAAAACGCGAAGCAGGGTTGCTTGCGCTTCAAGCAGGAGGCGTTATGGGACTACAACGCAGGATTTTTATGTTGATGGGCGCGGTCATTTTGCTCGGTACAGCTGGTTCGGCTGCAACGATTACAGGAACCGTGAAGGGCCCGGACGGCGCGCCCTTTCAGGGGGCGTTCGTCGAAGCGCGCAACATGAAAATGAAGATGACGGTGATCGTCCTGTCCGACACGCAGGGGCGCTACCGTATTGAGAAGTTGCCCGCCGGCGAATACCGCGTGCAGATCAGCGCCACCGGCTACCGCGCCGATCCCCGCGCCGGAGTGAATCTAACGGCCGGCCAGAACGCCTCGTCGTTTGACTTCGCGCTGCAGCCGGGAGTCGTTCACTGGAATGAGACCCATTTCTATCAGGCGGAGCAGTTGTGGCCTCCGGCACGCGGGAAAGACCTGATCGTCAAGGATTGCGAGAGCTGCCACCAGTTTCAGAGCCGCATGGCTTCGGTGACCCGCGACGCCGACGGCTGGAGAGACCGCGTGGAATACATGCGCACCGCGATGCATTACTCGCTGGCGGGCCTGACGGACCAGGATGCCGACGACATCGCGTCGTATCTCACCAAATTATTCGGGCCGGACTCGGTGCTGCCGAAATCCCCGGTGGACATGCCGGGATACAAGGACACGGTGCGAACTTTTGGCGCCGACAGCCTGAACATCGTCTACGTGGAATACGACATGCCAGGCCCGAGCCGCATGCCGTTCAGCGCCGCGCCCGACAAGAACGGCTATCTGTGGATCCCCGACTTCGGCGCGGCGAATAAAATCACGCGGCTCGATCCGAACACCGGCGAGATGCTGGATTACTCGGTTCCAAACATCGGCACTGCCGGCGTCCACTCCGCTGTGCCGGCTTCGGACGGTTCCGTGTGGCTCACCGAGCAGGGCGCCAATAAACTCGGCCGCTGGGACCCCTACACCCACGAAATCACCGAATATCAGGATGCGTATGCCCCCGGCAAAGAGGGAATTGCAAACGGCGGTTCGAAGCATACCGTGCGCATCGATATCTATGGAAATGCGTGGTCGAGCGGCTATCCGCTATCGAAATTCGATCCCAAGACCGGGAAGTTCACGCACTTCGACGAGGTGCGCAACTCCTACGACGTGGAGCCCGATAAAAAGGGAGATGTCTGGTTCACGAGTCCCGGCGCAAACAAGATCGGCAAAGTCGACGGGAAGACCATGAAGGTCACTCAGTGGGCGCTCCCCACTCCCGGCGGCTCGCCGCGGCGGCTTGTAATCGCGAGCGACGGCACGATCTATGCTGGCGAGATGCTCGGCGGAAAACTGGCTCGCTTTGACCCCAAGACGGAAGCGATCAAGGAGTTTCAGTTGCCCGGTCCCGACCCCACCCCGTACGCGCTGGGTATCGATTCGGAGGGCTACATCTGGTACGACTCGCACCATCAGGACAATCTTGGCCGCTTCGATCCGAAGACCGGGAAGATCGTCGAATATCCCTTCCCGCATTATGAAACCTGCGGGCGGGAGTATTTCCGGGACGCGCAGGGCCGCATGTGGTACGGCACCAATCCGAACAACAAGGTCGGCTATTTCTACCTGGCCGCGAAGAGCGGGGGGACACAATCGGCCAGCAAATAAGCAAATCGGGCCCGGGTCATGCTTTCACGTTTCTCTGCTTAAGGAGGATGCAATGATCGGACGCAGGAATTTCCTGGCGCTTGGCGCCGCGGCGCCGGTTGCGGCGCTCGTGCCTGGCTTGAACGCGGATCCCCTCACCGGCAGCCCCGCGGCTGGTAATTCGGCTCGCGATGTCAAAACGCGTGCCGTCGGCAAAGTGGAGATCGCCTTTCCTTCGCCCATTCCCAAACCGAACGGCCTGCAATGCACCGACGAAGGGTTGTGGATCATTCATCAGGACGAAGCCAACTCGGCCTCGCTCGTGAGCTACGATACCGGCAAGATCATCCGGTCGTTCCCCACCGAGACGAACAAATCAAGCGGGCTCACCTTTCACGACGGAACCCTGTGGATCGGGTCCACCTACAGCCGTGAAATCGTTCATTGCGACGCCGCTACCGGCAAGACCATCGAGAAGCTGTTTACTCCCGGCGCGGGTGTGATCTACGAAATGATGGGAGACGCGCCGGGCCGCCGCAGCCCGCTCGCGGGGCCGCCGAAGCCCAGGCCCGCGCCCCCACCCGGCGAGACTGTCGGCGGGTTCGCGCAAGGGCGCATTATGGGCGCAAAGGCCACCGGCACCGGCGCGCACGGCCAGGAATGGCGTGACGGCAAGCTGTGGATGGCCGTGCCGCCCGCGCGCATGATCTTCTGCCTGGATCCGCAGACGTGGGTGGTGCAGAAGCGCTTCGACTCGGTGGGCAACCGCCCGCACGGAATCGGCTGGGAAGGGAAGTACCTGTGGTGCACCGATTCCAACCTGAACGCGTTCTTCAAGCACGATACCGACACCGGCGAGGTCGTCGAGAAAATTCAGCTCGCCGACTCCGACCCGCTGCCCCACGGCATGAGCATTCGCGGCGACACCATGTGGTATTGCGACGATGTCGGCGTGATCTGCCGCCTGAAAATCGCGTAACAACGATTCGCTAACGGATCCGGGCAGCGATCATCTAGCTGATTTAGGTCGGCCGCCTTAGGGCTGACGAATCTTTATCAAGTGATAGCAGAACTCGCCCTCGACCTCCGAGAACTGGTGAGGTACGCCGTTGGGAACGATGATCACATCCCCTGCTGCGAGATGGTGCGGTTCACCGCCCTCGACGCCCTTGCCGCGAATTTCGTCCTTCGGAAAGGGCTTGCCGGTGTTGGGATTGATGGCGTTTTCCTCCACGCCGGCGATCCTTCCCCCCGTGACCAGTGTCGCTGAACCCTTCACCACGTAAATCACGTCCGTGGATTTCATGTGCAGTTCCCCGCCCCCGGGATTGGTGCGGACGCCGGTCATCAGCGTAAAGTTTCGCGTTCCGCCATCGCCGTTATAGAGCATGTCGCCGCCGGCCTTACTGTCGAAACCCGCGTCCACCTGCTGCTTGGGGTAGTAATGAACGGGCGGAACCGGGGTCGCAAGCGCAGCCGCGGAAGCGTCGCCGCCGGAATTCCTTGCCGCGGCGCTGCCTTCCTGGGCCCGGGCCGCGCTCGCGAGCGCAAACATCGCCATCAATACAGTGGAGCAAGCGCATTTCATTCTTCCCGTAATCATGATTTGCTTTCCTCGCCTTGTTGAATTTTGGGCCCGATGGGATGTTAAGGCGGGCCTATGATACAGCCGCGCCATTTCGTCTCTAAAATTAAATCGCGCGGTACGTTTGGTCTCGAGCGTCAGGCTTTTTCGAGAAGGCGTGTGAGCTGTGCTAGCGGGGCTTCTAAAGGATTGGCTGGGAGGCCTGGACTCGAACCAGGATAATCAGATCCAGAATCTGATGTACTGCCAATTGTACGACCTCCCAATTTTTTGGAAATTAGCGTTGAACAACTTTAGCGAAAGTTCCGTTTGAATGCAATTTTGAAACGCCGTTTCTGCCGGCAAGGTCCTCTACAATTGTCCTCAACGAAAGATATCGAAGCGAGCCATAATACTGGCGAGGCTCGTTTAGCCCGGGATTTTTTTGTGCATTGCGGCATCGCCATGGAGGCGTCATGAAGTTGAAGGCGTTCGGTAAGTTTCTTGCGGTGGGCTGCTTGACGGCTGTTTGTGGTTTGGGTTTGCGCGCGGCGACGGTTAGCGGCACGGTGAAAGGGCCTGACGGCGCGGCTTTCATGGGCGCGTTTGTGGAGGCGCAGAACACACAGACGCGGATCACCTACATCGCGCTCTCGGACAGCGCGGGGCGCTACCGCGTCGACCGGATGCCGGCCGGGGAGTATCGCGTGAGCATACGCGCCGTGGGATTTCGCGCGGACCCTCAAGGGGGCGTGAAACTCGCCGCCAGCCAGAACGGCTCGCTCGACTTCGCGCTGCAGAAGAGCACGGTGCGATGGAACGATCTCTCGATTGCGCAGGCGAGCAAGCTGTGGCCGGCGGGCCCCGGGAAGGACAAAATTTTCAGCACCTGCTTTACCTGCCACGGTTTTCAGACGCGCATGGCCTCGGTGTCGCGCGACGCGGACGGCTGGCTCGATCGCGTGAACTTCATGCGCACGGCGATGAAGTTTGGCCTGGATGGGTCGGTGAGCGACGAGCAGGCCAGTATGATCGCGGGGTACCTCACGCAGCTTTACGGTCCCGACTCCACGCTGCCGAAATCGCCCGCGGACCTGCCGGAATACAAGGACACGGTGCGGCCCTTCTCCCCCGGCGCGATGAACATCCACTTCGTGGAATACGAGATGCCCGGACCGAGCCGCATGCCTTTCAGCGCCTACCCCGGCAAGGAGGGCTACCTGTGGATTCCCGAGTTTGGCATCGCCAACAAGCTGGGCCGCCTCGATCCGAAAACGGGCGTCGTCGATGAATATCCGGTGCCGAATGTCGGCACGGCCGGGATTCACTCGGCGGCGGAGGCGCCGGACGGAACGGTGTGGATGGCCGAGCAGGGCTCGAACAAGCTCGCCATGTGGGATCCCAAGACGCAGAAGATGACCGAGTATCAGGACCGCATCAATCCAGCGAAGAAGGCGTACGCCGCGGGATCGAAGCACACCGTGCGATTCACTGCCGACGGAACTCCATGGTTCAGCGGCGACCCATTTGGAAAGTTTGACCGCACGACCGGCGAATTCACCGACGTGGCGGAAGTGCCTTCGTCCTACGACGTGAAGCCGGACAAGGACGGCAACGTGTGGTTCACGAAGCTGAGCGTCCCTTACGGGTTCGGCAAAATCGATGCGAAGACGATGAAGGTGTCGATGTGGTTTCCTCCCGAGAAGACGGCTTTCCCGCGGCGGCTCGAAATCGCCCCGGACGGGATCATATGGTCGGGTGAATTCCGGGGCGGAAAGATGCTGCGTTTTGATCCGAAGACGGAGGACATCAAGGAGTTTCCGCTGCCGGGGCCGCAGCCGACGCCTTATCCGATCGGCATCGACAAGGAAGGCTACATCTGGTATGCGTCGTACAACATGGATGTGCTGGGTCGGTTCGATCCCAAAACGGACACGACCGTGGAGTATCCTTTCCCGCACTCCGAGAATACGATTCGCGAGCTGATTCTCGATTCCGAGGGACGCATGTGGTACGGCACACCATCCAACAACAAGGTAGGTTACTTTTATTTGACGCCGCAATAGCTTCGGGTGCTCTCCGGGACCGCCATTCTCCTGAATGGCGCTTCTCCAACCCAATGCCAATCGGGAGATTGGCGTTCCCAGAGCGGCGGTCTCAGCGTATCGGCAACAGCATCAATCCTTCGGCAGGCGGAACGCTATGTATTCGCCGGAGAAAGTGCCGCCGCTGATGGCCAGCACGATGTACTGCTTGCCGTTGAGCATGTAGGTCATGGGCGAACCGCTCTGCGGCGCGGGCATGTAGACGGATCCCACTTCCTTGCCTGTCGCCTTATCGTAGGCGTGGAGCATTCCGCCTTTTCCGTGGCCGGGAATTGTTACGACCAGAGGATCCCCGGAAATCACGAGCGTCTTTGTGACGAGCGTGCCCGCATGGAATGGCTGGCCGGTGGGTGGAATGTTGAGCCCCTTGAGGACCGGGCTATTGCGTACTTCGTCCGGCGTGGTGCCGTGCGGCACCTGCCACACGAATTCGCCGGTATCCAGATTGATCGCGGTGATCGTGCCGTAGGGCGGCTTGATCAGGAGGAGGCCCTGGATATCGAGTTCCTCGCGGCCGATGTGTCCTTCCACCCAATCCATGTCCGAGGCTCCGGGCTTGGGCTTGAAGAGGCTCATCACCATCAGGCAGGCGTTGCAAGCCTCCACGTAAAAGATGTGTGTCTCGGGATCGTATGAGCCTCCCGGCCAGTTTGTGCCGCCGGCCGTGGTGCCCAGCGTGAGGGTCCCCAGTTGATTATCGGTGTGCACCACCGGGGGCGTGAAGATCGGGCCAATTTTGTAACGCTCGGTGACCTGCAGGGCCTGGTTGCGAAGCTCCGGGGTGAAGTCAATGAAATCGTCTGTGGTGATGCCGTTGCGCGCGTAGGCCTTGGGCTTGGCGGGTATCGGTTGCGTCGGTGAATACCATTCGCCTGGCACGGTGCCTTTTTCAGCCGGCTTCTCTTCGATCGGCCACACCGGCCTGCCGGTTACGCGGTCAAACACATAGAGAATTCCCTGCTTGGTTGGTTGCGCGACGGCCTTGATCGTATGGCCATTGACGGTAATGTCGGTGAGCACGGGCGCCGAGGAAATGTCCATATCCCACATTCCGTGATGGACGAGCTGGTAGAACCATTTCCGCTGGCCCGTCTTGAGATCGACCGCGACGAGCGACTCGCCGAAGAGGCCGTTGCCGGGGCGATGGCCAGCATAGTAGTCCCCCGTGGGCTCCTCGACGGGCAAGTAGGCGATGCCGAGGTCTTCATCGACGGACATCTGCGTCCAGACGCCTGTGTTGCCGTTGGTGGCCCACGAGCCGTTGAGCCACGTGTCGTTGCCAAATTCCCCCGGCCTGGGGATGGTGCGGAAGGTCCAGATGAGCTTGCCGGTGCGCACGTCGAAGGCGCGGACCAGGCCCTTGGTATTATTGTGGGTCACTGGAACGGATCCTTCTTTGAACGATGAGCCTACGAGGACTTCGTCCTTTGCGACAACCGGCGTCGCATGCAGCCCGATCTCACCCTTCACGAGATCGATCTGCTGGCCGGTGCCGGATACCGCGCCGACTTTCAGGTCCACCACGCCGTTTTCGCCGAAACCCTTCACCGGAACGCCCGTTTTTGCGTCGAGAGCGATCAGGCGGTAGCCGGGGGTAATATAGAGGACGCGAGATTCGTTGCCGCCCGCCCAATACGCCAGGCCGCGGCCGGAAAGCTTGCGCGGGGCCTCTTCGCCACGTTCACCTTCATTTTCACTGTGTACCCAGAGAAGTTCGCCCGTGGCAGCATCAAGGGCGACGACCGCGCGGCGTGTTCCGGCGGTGGCGTAGAGCACTCCTCCAACCTCCAGAGGGGTTCCTTCGAGCTTGTACTCCGGCCGCGGGCCGAGGCTGTCGGTCTTGAACGTCCAGGCGACTTCCAGCTTGTTGAAGTTGGAGGCATCGATCTGATCGAGAGGGCGGTAGCGGGTGCTGGCAAGGTCGCCTCCGTAGGTCGGCCATTCGGAGGTATTGCCGCCTGATTGCGCCCTGATTTTCGGAGGCAGCGCCGCGAGGACTACCAGCAGACACAGGGCCGCCATTGCGCAAAGGTCCGCCCGTCCACGCGCCTTTCGCCGCGATTTACCACCTTCGATTGCCGGGCGTTGCGCTCGCATGTTCTCAGTCATTTGATCCTCTTTTTTCGGGGTAACGTTTTTTTTCGGGTAACGTTCATCGGTGGCACACCGCGAATTACGTTCGACCGAAGCTACGGCTGAAGCTCCAGAATGCGCGCCGGATTGGTCTTCGCCATCAAGTTGACGTCGTCCACCGAGATGCCCTGCTTGTGCAAAGCCACCATGAAGTCGAGCAGTCCCTGGGGATGAAACTCGTTGCGCCCCATCCCGCCGAAATCGGTGCCGAGCACGCAGTACTTCGGGCCGATCTTGCGAATCCCGTCGGCGTACTGCTCGATGGAAAGCTGCGGATGCGGCGGCAGAACGCTGTTATAGGTGAACTCGATGTAGGCGCCCTCGCGGGTGGCTTCCTGCATTTCCTCGAGAGTCATGTGGGTGAAAATGCCCATGGGGTTCGTCACCACGATGTGCGCCACTCCTCGATCGTGCGCTTCTTTCACAAGCATCACCGCTTCCTGCTCGGAGACGTGCCCTGTCTGCATGACCAACTGATGATTCTTGGCGATGAAGTCGATCACTTCCAGCACCGACGGCAGGAGATGTCCGTCTTTTGAGACCGGAACGGTGGGCCCAGCAATCTTCAGATAACTCACGAAGGCCTCGGCGTCGACGGTGGGGAACCATACGACTCTGCCGTAGCCTCCCTTCATCATGGTCATGCGCTTCACGGCTTCGAGGTTGATGCCGCCAACGGCCTTGTCGAGGACGATTCCGCCGAACACCTCGAGGCCCGGAACTTCCTTCCGCACCATGTAGGCGAGCGCGGCCGTGGATTCCCAGTGATTCTTGAGGACGATTCCCCGCATGCCGGCTTCCTTGGCAAGCTTGGCCATGTCGTCGGCGTCGATGGAGCGTTCCATGCTGTCGGGCGAGGTGTGCGCGCGGAAATCAATGGCGCCTTTCAGATTTATTTCCTGGGCGCGCGCCGGCATGGCCAGCAGAAACAGGGTGAAGCACGCCCAGCTCAGCAGCCGGGACAAAAAACGCGAGGCTGTTTCCGATTTTCGCACTGCGGCGGCTTCTTCAAGCGCTCTTAGCAACGACTTCATTTTCTTTCCTCCAGCGTTCGAACGGGGGGGGGGCAATTACCCTTCTTGGCCCGCAGATATTAACACAAGACGCAAGGCCATCAAGGTTATGGAAGGCTCTCGCGGGCTATCCATACAAGAACGAAGCATGAACTCGGCGGGACATTCCGGTGAATTTATTCGGGATGCCTTGTCACCCAAGGTGCGTTGCCGCTAAAGTGCTTTGACGGCGAGCCGAAATGCCAATCAGGGGGTTTTCCGAGCCACCGCGGCGATCCGGAAAGGCAGTCGAATGACGAGCGAGGAGCAGAGACTTCAAGCCAGCGTGGAGCGGGAAGTCCACTGGAAGCGCTGGGGACCCTATCTTTCCGAGCGCCAATGGGGCACGGTGCGTGAGGACTACAGCGCCGACGGCGACGTCGTGGGACTATTTCCCGCACGACCACGCGCGATCGCGCGCCTATCGCTGGGGCGAAGACGGCATCGGCGGGATCTGCGACCGCCACCAGCACATCTGCTTTGCGCTGGCGCTCTGGAACGGGAGAGACCCCATCCTGAAGGAGCGGCTTTTCGGCCTTACCAACCGGGAGGGCAATCACGGCGAGGACGTGAAGGAGTATTACTATTACCTCGACGCCACGCCGACCAGCTCCTACCTGAAGTATCTCTACAAGTATCCGCAGGCGGCGTTTCCCTACGCATCAGCTGGTCGACGGAAAATGGCCGGCGCACGCGGCTCCAACCGGAATACGAGCTGATCGACACCGGCATATTCGACGAGAACCGCTACTTCGATGTGTTCGTGGAGTACGCCAAGGCAGTCCACCGAAGAAATCCTGATTCGCATCACCGCTTGGAACCGCGGCCCGGAAGCCAGCCGCGCTGCACTGCTGCCGACGCTGTGGTTTCGCAACCGTTGGGGCTGGGGCGATCCAAGTACGACATTCCGCGAAGCTGAAGAGCGTCGGCGTGGCTCGACTGGGCCGTCGCTCATCGGAACTGTACGACTACCACTACGGACCAACGCTGGCTGCTCTGCCGAAGGCGCTCCGGAACTTCTGTTTACCGAGAACGAGACGAACACCGAGCGGCTGTACGGCGACGAAGAATCGCACGCCTTATGTGAAAGACGCTTTTCACCGCTATTTGATCGGCGGCGAGCGCGCAGGCCGTGAATCCGGCACTGAAGGGAACGAAAGCCGCGGCGCACTACTCCGCCGAGATGCCGCCCGGGGCGAGCTGGACGGTCTGCGCTGCCGGCTCACCGACAGCAACCCGTGGAAGACGCCACACGCCGCGCCGGAATACTTCGGCTCGGCATTCGACGCCGTTTTCGCCGAGCGGATCCGGGAGGCCGATGAGTTTTATGCCGAACGCACGCCCGGAGGCGTGACCGACGATGCGCGCCTGGTGCAGCGCCAGGCGTTTGCCGGGCTATCTGTGGAGCAAGCAGAGCTACCACTACGACGTGCGGCGCTGGCTCGACGGCGATTCCGACCCAGCCGCCGCCCGATCCCGCCCGCAATTCGGCCGCAACCACGATTGGACGCACCTCTACAACTCCGACGTGATTTCCATGCCGGACAAGTGGGAGTATCCCTGGTACGCGGCGTGGGACCTGGCGTTCCATTGCGTGGCCATGGCGCTGATCGATCCCGACTTCGCCAAGGAGCAGCTCAGTTCTGTTGCTGCGCGAATGGTACATGCATCCGAACGGCGAACTGCCCGCCTACGAGTGGAATTTCTCCGACGTCAATCCGCCCGTGCACGCCTGGGCGGCGTGGCGCGTTTACAAGATCGAGGCGCGCATTCGGGGCAAAGCGGACCGCAACTTCCTCGAGCGCGTGTTTCACAAGCTGCTGCTGAATTTCACCTGGTGGGTGAACCGCAAGGACCCGAAGGCAAGAACGTCTTTCAGGGCGGCTTTCTGGGCCTCGACAATATCGGCGTGTTCGACCGCTCGCGGCCCTCGGCCCGGGGGCCTTCATCGAGCAGTCCGACGGCACCAGCTGGATGGCCATGTATTGCCTGGACATGCTGGCCATCGCCATCGAGCTGGCGCGCGACGATCCCGCCTACGAAGACGTGGCCAGCAAATTCTTCGAGCATTTCGTCTACATTTCGCAGGCGATGAACGACATGGGCGGCGAAGGCATCGGCCTGTGGGACGAAAAGGACGGATTCTATTACGACGTGCTGCACCTGCCGGATGAGCAGCACATTCCCATGAAGGTGCGCTCGATGGTCGGGCTGATTCCGCTCTTCGCCGTGGAGACATTCGAGCCGGAGGATTATGGACGCGCTTGCCGGCTTTCAGCGGCGCATGCAGTGGTTTCTCGACCACACCCGGACGTGCGCGACACGTGCGACATGAGCCGCAAGACCGAACACGGGCCGCGGCTGCTGCTGACCATCGCGAACCGGCAGAAACTCGAGCGCATCTACCGCTACATGCTCGACGAAAACGAATTTTTCTCGCCGCACGGCATTCGCGCGCTTTCGAAATATCACGCGACGCATCCCTACATGCTGAACGTCGACGGGCAGACTCATCGCGGTGGACTACGAGCCGGCCGAATCGACCAGCGGGATGTTCGGCGGAAACTCCAACTGGCGCGGGCCGGTATGGTTTCCGATGAATATCCTGCTGATCGAGTCGATGCAGCGAAGTCCATTATTATTACGGCGATGATTTCAAGGTGGAGTGCCCGACCGGCTCGGGCAAACAGAAGACGCTTTGGGAAGCGGCCGCGCGAGATCTCGCCCGGCGGCTGAGCGCATATCTTCCTGCGACGACGACGGCCGGCGCCCCGTCTATGGCGAGACGACCGTCTTTCAGAACGATCCGCACTGGCGCGATCTGATTCTGTTCTACGAATATTTTAACGGCGAAACCGGCGCGGGCTTGGGCGCGAGCCATCAGACGGGTTGGACGGCGCTTGTGGCCAAGCTGATCGAACAGAGCGGGGAGTAATCATCAACTGCCGAGGCTCCGATGTTTCAGGAACTACCGCCAGCCCTGGCGTTCGCGCAACGAGGTGATGTGCGCCACGTGATGGCGGCCGTGCCATCCGTAAAGCGCGAGGTTCTGGTCGAGCCGTATCGGGCCAAGTTCCGGATGGCGGAAGGTTCGCTCCCAGTCGGAAGGCGTGAGCGAACGCAGCAGCATTACCCAGCGTTTGTGCAGGTTTTCGAGCAGCGCGAGCGAGGGTTCGATGGGAGACGTCTTTGCGTCCGCCAGTTCGGCCCAGCGCGCTTCGTCGTAGGCCTTGATGGTGGGTTCGTCTTCGGTGAGCGCGAACCGGAACCGTATGTATGAATTCATGTGACTATCGGGAAGATGATGCACAAGCTGGCGCACGGTCCAGCCGCCCGGGCGATAAGGGGTATCGAGTTGCTCGGAGTTTAAATTTGCCACGGCGGCGCGGAGGCGGGCGGGCGTTTCCGCGATTGCTGCGATATGCGCTTCGCGTTCCTCTTGCGTCAAGCGATCCGGGCGCTTAAACCGGCCGACGGGATATCGCAGGTCCGTTTCCGTTTCCATGGTTCACCACTTGGGAAGAACTTGTGTTTGCGGCTACTGCTCGCTCGTCCCAGCGAGGGGGACGCCGCTCTTTGCGGTTTCGTACAGCGGTGAAAGCTCGCGCAGGCGCTTTACCGTTTCAATCACGCGTCCGGCAACGTAGTCCACTTCCTCCTCGGTGTTGAAACGCCCGAGGCCGAAGCGAATGGAACTGTGCGCCAGGTCTTCGCTTACTCCCAGCGCCCTTAGCACGTAACTGGGCTCGATTGCCGCGGAGGTGCAGGCCGAGCCGCTGGATACAGCCACATCATTAATTCCCATCATCAGGGACTCGCCTTCGACATTGGCAAAGCTGATGTTCAGATTGTTCGGTAGCCGGTGAGCGATCGAGCCATTAATCGCTGTGTTGCCGAGGCCGCTTTCGAGCGTGTCTTTCAGTTTGTCCCGCAGCCGCCCGAGGCGGGCGCTTTCCTCGGCCATTTCTTTCTGGCAGATTTCGCACGCCTTGCCGAGCCCGACGATTCCCGGAACGTTCAGCGTGCCGGACCGCATGCCGCGCTCGTGCCCGCCCCCATCGATCATGGGCGGCGATCTGCACGCGAGGGTTCTTACGGCGCACATAAAGCGCGCCCACGCCCTTGGGTCCATATAATTTGTGAGCGGAAATCGAGAGCAGGTCGATGCCGTCCTTCTGCACGTCCACGGGAATCTTGCCGACAGCCTGCACCGCGTCGACATGGAAGAGCACTTCGTTTTTCTTCGCGAGCTTGCCGATTTGCGCGATCGGCTGGATCACGCCGATTTCGTTATTGGCGTACATGATGGAGATCAGGATCGTTTTCGGGCTGATCGCCCGCGCGAGGTCCTCCAGATCGATCAGGCCTTCCTTGTCCACAGGCAGGTAGGTGATCTCGTAGCCATATTTTTCAAGATGCTTGCAGGAATCGAGCACCGCCTTGTGCTCGGTCACCTGCGTGATGATGTGATTGCCTTTGGCGCGGAGCACTTCGGCCGCGCCTTTGATCGCGAGGTTGTCGGATTCCGTCGCGCCGCTGGTGAAAACGATCTCTTTCGGGTGGGCGTTGATCAGCCGCGCGATTTGCCCGCGCGCATTCTCCACGGCTTCTTCCGCCCGCCAGCCGAATTCGTGGTTACGGCTCGCCGCGTTGCCGAATTTTTCCGTGAAGCAGGGCAGCATCGCTTCGAGCACGCGGGGATCGACCGGCGTGGTGGCGTGATTGTCGAAATATACGGGCAGCTTGACGGCCATGATGTTCCCGGACGGCTCGCGGTGATAGTGTCGCAGGTATTATCTTAGACCGCGTATGCGAGTCAGTCCAGCGAGCGCAGCAAAATCACAACTCGCGAAGCGGCGGCCAATTTGGGGCTTTCGGGATCAACCGATGGAATGGTAGTCATGGTCGATCAACCTGCCATGGAAGCCAACGGTCAACCTCCGGCGTGGAAGAAGCTGCTGGCCTTCGGGATAATCTACTTCGTGTGGGGCTCCACTTTTCTCGCGATCCGCGTGGGGGTCCGCGAAGTTCCTCCGTTCCTCCTGGCGGCGATACGCTTCCTGATTGCGGGACTTTTTCTTTACTGCTGGATGCTCGCACACGGCGAGCGCTCGCCCAGCAGACGCCAATGGTTGTCGGCTGTCCTGCTTGCTCTTCTGATCTTCGTTCTCGATTACGGGCTGCTGTTCTGGGCGGAGCAACGTGTGCCTTCGGGCGCTGCCGCAGTCATGCTGGCCACGATCCCGGCGTTTACGGCGGTTGCGGAGATTATTCTTCTGCGGACGCAGAAGCTCACGCCTCGATTGGCCCTGGCGCTGTTGATTGGGCTCGGCGGGGTGGCTGTGCTGGTGAGCCGTTCCCTTAACGTGGGCGGCGCGCCTATCGATACGGCGGGCGCGCTGACGCTGATCGTCGCTGCGGTCAGCTGGTCGGTGGCTTCGGCGCTTACGCGCAGGCTGGAGCTCCCGGCTTCCAAAGTAATGAGTTCGGGGGCCCAGATGCTAGCTGGTGGAGTGCTTCTGGCCCTCGCGGCGGCGGCGCTGGGAGAATTTCGTAATTTCCACCCCTGGTCGGTTTCCCTTGGAGGCTGGCTCGCGCTGCTCTATTTGATTGTCGCTGGTTCCATCATCGCATTTACCGCCTACGTGTGGCTGATTCATCATGAGTCACCGACCAAGGTCGGGACCTACGCCTATGTGAACCCGCTGGTGGCCGTACTGCTGGGGTATTCTCTGGGTGGGGAAGCGCTGGGCATACGGACCATCCTGGGAACGCTGCTTATTCTGTTCAGCGTGGTGGCGATCACGACGGCTCGGGCGAAAAAGCCGGCCGCGATTTCTCCAGCCAGGCGCGCTGGGTAGCCACCGTCGGACGAAACAGCACGCCCCTTATTCCCTTCATTTTCAATGAAAATCACAGAGTGCTTTCGCCCTGCATAAGGAGGCAACAAGGCCTTCTGTGGGTGACCCTCGTCACTGGGGTGGGTGATTGATGCTACAGAAGGCCGCCGAATCGCGTTCCATACTTTTTGTGTCACCGCATCACGGGTATGGAGGGCGCCATGGTCAACGCGAAGGCAGACATGTTCGGCGGAGTTGTCTGGCAGGGAACAGACGGCCCAGCGATCCGCGTACCCTCGTCGGCCGAAGCGCAGGACACCGTCCTAACAGCCCTGCTTGAAACTCCTCTGCGGGAGCAACACAGCAACCCGTTGGATTGGCTGGTTTCCCTCGTGGTGCATGTGGTCGTTCTGACGGCGCTCATCGTGGCGCCCTTATTCTTTACTCAAGTACTCGATATAAATAATTTACAGCTCACGTATCTGGTTACTCCGGCACCTCCGGCTCCGCCGTCTCCTCCGCCCGCGGCCCCCGCAGTCCAAAGAGCACTCCCTCGCCGGGCCACGCTGGTGCCAGCAAAACTAGTCGCCCCGGCCTTGATACCCAAGCAGATCGCTATGCTGCATGAGGAGCCTGCGCCGGAGGTTACGGGCGGGGTGATCGGGGGCGTTCCAGGTGGGGTCACGGGCGGCGTCCTGGGCGGCATTATCGGCGGCACAACTCTCCCGCCCCCGGTTGCTCCTCCCCCGCCGGAGAAGAAGGCCAAAGAGATCCTGCGGCCCGGCGGTGATGTGAAGCTGCCTGAGAAGATCTTCGCCCCTGCGCCGAACTATCCGGCGCTCGCGAAGGCCGCGCACATCCAGGGCGAGGTCCTGATTGACGCGGTGATCGACGAGCACGGGAACATTATCAATGCCCACGTGGTGGAGGGCCATCCGCTTCTGGTGCCAGAGGCGCTGCGAACGGTAATGCTCTGGAAATACGAGCCTACGTATCTGAATGGAATACCCTATCCCATCCGCATGACGATCACGGTCCGCTTCTCGCTGGCAGGCTGAGAACGAGGCAATTTCTACCGGCGATTACGGAGTCTACGAAACCGGCTCTAAGTCTAGTTTAATGAGGAACTCAAGATGAATGGTGCCGGCGGGGGGAATCGAACCCACGGCCTAGGGATTATGAGACCCTCGCTCTACCACTGAGCTACGCCGGCTGGACAATGGTTGATGCTAAGGTGTCACTCGCCAGGGTGTCAAGCAGGCGTCTTCTATTTCGGTTTCGGCCTCCCCTTCCAATTATGGAAGACGGTTTCGATATTTGCCGATTTTCGTGAACCCTCCTTCGCGGTATCTACTCCCGAGTTAACTACTTCAACATGTTCAACAATCCGAAAGGTGATGTGTGTCACGGGAACTCTGCTTTCCACAGCCATCGGGCGCTTATGGTATTGCAATCGCCCTGAGGGCCGTGCGAATTTAGGTGGCCAAAGCCAAAAATCAAGGAGGAAAACCGTGATGGGAGCTCTTCTGGTAGTGCTCTTTGTGTTCGCGGTCTTCGCCGGAATGACGTGGCTGATGGATTAAGGGCCGAGACAAACGACCCGTCACCGGAATCGTCAACGTACAGAATCCCCCCGCTCGCAGCCTGCGGCGGGGCGGGCCCCGCAAATTAATCCGAAATTTATCAGAAGGTTCACATTTATTTAAAGGTCAATAGGAAAAGAATATGGTATCTTCAGCCCTTCTTGGGAGTGCGGGAGCCTCAGTATGATTGGAATCGGTGTGGTTCTATTGTTTGTGGGCGCGGTGTTCATCGGCATGACTTGGCTGATGGACTAGCGTCGCGTGGTGGTTTTGACGGAACTGGGCTTAATGAAGCGGCTTCAGTTCCGGCTGGACGCCGTCTGGCATCGGATAGCGATCGACATTTAAGAGCATCGAAACGAAGCAGTAATAGCCCATCACAGACGTTAAATCGACGGCGCCCACCTCGCCAAATTTGTCGACGACGGCCTTGAAGGACGCGTCGCCAACTTGCCTGGTTTTGAGAAGCTGGTCTGCAAAGTTGTAAATAATTTCCTCGTCTGGCTGCATGGATACAGGCCGTTTGCCATGCGATATCGCCTCAATCACGGCGGGGCTGAGCCCGGCATCGACCGCCAGCTTGTGGTGAGACCACCAATCGTATTGCGAGTTCCAGAAGCGCGCCGTCATCAGAATGGCCATTTCGTTCAGCCGGTTCGGAAGGACGGAGTGGAATCGCACCTGCGCGCCAAGTTTCTGCGCGGCATCCCCCATTTCGGGGCTGCGCAGCAGGACGTTGAAAGGCCCGTTCATCACTCCTTTGCGTTCCCCGCTCAACATATCGTCCACCATGGCCTTCTGCTGGGGCGTCAGTTCGCTGTAGGTGAGAGGGCGAAAGCGGTCGCCTCGCAATTGCAGTTCCGGGGCTGTTGGCGCCTGAGCGAAGGCGAACGATGCGATAGCGAAGATGCTCACAGCAGCGAACTTAAGGCGCATGGTAGCCTCCATTTATGGGCTTCGACGTGACGGCGCAGGCTAGCCCAGCGGCTTTTGCCCTGTCAAGCTGACTCGCTCGGCGCAATGACCACCGAATCGCCACGGATAGCTCGACCCTGTGGCAATCAGGCTGATACCATACTCTTTACGGTTCCTTTCGCACAGCATCACGCGGCCGATGCAAACATCGCTCGAACGGCAGGTTGTAGAGACCATTCGCCACGCGCGCATGGTGAGCCCTGGGGATCGTGTCGCCGTGGCCGTTTCGGGGGGCGCGGACTCGGTGGCCCTGCTCGGCATTCTTGCCGGCCTTCGGCAAACGCTCGGAATTACCCTGCTGACCGCCCATTTCGACCATCGGCTGCGAGGAGCTGAATCCGACGCCGATGCTGAATTTGTTGCGGGTTTGGCGCGTGAACACGGCCTTGAGCACATCTGCGAGCGGGAAGATGTTGCGGCAGCGGCCGCGCTGCACCGGTTGAATCTGGAGGATGCGGCGCGGCGCCTGCGCTATGCCTTTTTTCAGCGTATCGTGGAGCAGGAGCGGGCCACGCGAGTTGCTGTCGCCCACACAGCCGATGACCAGGCGGAGACTTTGCTGGCGCGCCTATTTCGCGGCACGGGCCCTTCGGGATTAGCCGGGATTTACCCGGTTCTGGGTTCGATCATCCGCCCGCTTCTGGGCATCCGCCGGCAAGATCTGAGGGAGTATCTCCGGGGGCGTGGCCAACCCTGGCGCGAGGATCTGTCAAATTCGGACCTCCGCAGGCAGCGCGCGCACATCCGCGCCCAGCTCATGCCGCTGCTTGAAAGGGATTTCTCGCCGGAGATCGTCGGACATCTAGGCGAGCTCGCGCGCCTATCCCGTGAAGAACGCGAATTCTGGAGCGTCCTCGTCGAGGATCGCGTCAACACCTTCGTTCGCGCGGACAAAGGCCGGTATACGGTGCAGATTAGCGACCTGCTATCACCGCTGGCGCTTTCAGGCGGCCTGGCAAGCGCGTCGCAGCAATATGCCCACGCCTTCCGGACGCTTACGGAGAGGCTGATCCGCCGTCTATACGAGAAGGTGCGGGGAAACTGCCATGATCTGTCGGCGGCGCACGTGCGACAGGTCATCCATCTTGCCACGGAGTGCGCAAGTGGAAGTCGAATCGAGCTGCCCGGCGGGGTAGTCGCCGAGCGGAATTTTGAAAGCATCACGTTTTCGAAATTTGCCGGGGGGCCGCGTGTACCACGCCGTGGGGAAACCGCCCTTGTACCGCTCGCGTATCACTATGTGTCCAGCGTCCCGAAAGGAGGAGTGGAGGCTATTTCCGTCCCGGAACTGGGAGTCCGCTTCCTCCTGAAAGTGATTGACTGCTCTTCTACGGAGCGCGACACTAGGCGAGAAGACACCTTAGACATTGACTTGCTGCACGGTCGACTGATTTTGAGAAACTGGCATCCCGGGGATGCCTACCGGCCTCAAGGTCACCGTCGCACACGGAAACTAAAGCACTTGTTCCTGGCGCGGCGTGTTCCCATAGGCGAGCGGGTTGGCTGGCCTGTGATGGAATGTGACGGAAAGATTGTTTGGGTCAGAGGCATGCCGCCCGCTGCTGACTTTTGCGCTGGAGACCAGACGACGACGGGGTTGCGAATTCAGGAAGACCGCTCGTAGATGCGCGGATTTGAGCTTTAGCCTTGCGTTGAGAAATATGAATACACAGGATTCCTGGGCGCATCTAAGGGTTACTGGGAGTTTATTGGGGGCAGGTATTGCGGAGCAGGGCCTGCCATTTATGAGGGTGAGGTAAAGACGTGAATTCTACCGTAAGAACAGTCCTTTTTTGGTTGTTAATGATTCTTCTCGCCGTCGTGTTGTGGAAGATGGCCTCGACGGGCGGCCCGTCGGCTCACGAGGATGAGCCAAGCTATACCAATTTTCTTGCCAAGGTGCAGAGTGGCAATGTGAAGGATGTGACGATCTATCTGTCACCCAACAGCGCCGAGCTTCAGGGTGAATATCGCGACGGCAGCAAGTTCCGCGGCGTTACCATTGCCAACACCGCAATTCCCGATGTCACCAAGGCCTTTCAAGATCAGCATGTCCTCTACAACTACAAAGAAGTAAAGGATGCCAACTGGGTAAGCCTGCTTTTCAATTTTGGACCGCTCATCCTCCTCGTTTTCTTCTGGATCTTCATGATGAAGCAGATGCAGGCGGGCGGGAACAAGGCTCTCAGCTTTGGCAAGTCCCGCGCGCGCCTGCTTACGGCGCAGCAGAAGAAGGCTACGTTTAAAGATGTTGCCGGGATCGATGAAGCCAAGGAAGAGCTTTACGAGATCATCGACTTCCTGAAGGATCCGCAGAAGTTCCAGAAGCTGGGCGGTCGGATTCCCAAGGGCGTGCTGCTCGTGGGACCTCCGGGAACGGGCAAGACATTGCTGGCTAGGGCGATTGCCGGCGAAGCAAACGTGCCATTCTTCTCGATTTCAGGTTCGGACTTCGTCGAAATGTTTGTCGGCGTGGGCGCGAGTCGCGTTCGCGATCTGTTTGAGCAGGGCAAGAAGAACGCGCCCTGCATCATCTTCATTGACGAGATAGACGCGGTCGGTCGTCATCGCGGCGCGGGTCTTGGCGGCGGCCACGACGAGCGCGAACAGACGCTGAATGCGCTGCTGGTTGAAATGGACGGCTTTGAGTCAAACGAAGGCGTCATCCTGATTGCGGCTACCAACCGGCCAGATGTTCTCGATCCCGCTCTTCTGCGTCCCGGCCGATTCGACCGGCGCGTGGTGGTGCCACGTCCCGATGTGCGCGGGCGCGAGGAAATCCTTCGCGTTCATACGCGCAAGGTTCCCGTGGCGGATGATGTGGATCTCTCCGTGATCGCCCGCGGCACCCCCGGCTTTTCGGGCGCAGACGTCGCCAACCTGGTGAACGAAGCGGCCTTGTGGGCCGCCCGGCAGAACCGCAAGTTTGTGGCGATGGCGGACTTCGAGATGTCCAAGGACAAGGTGCTCATGGGCGTGGAGCGCAGGTCCATGATCCTGTCCGACGAAGAAAAGAAAAACACCGCTTACCACGAGGCGGGGCATGCGCTGGTCGCGGCCATGACTCCCGGCGCCGACCCGCTGCACAAGGTTACGATCATTCCTCGCGGAATGGCGCTGGGCGTCACGATGCAGTTGCCGATCGACGACAAGCACACTTATACGAAGGAGTTCCTCGAGTCGCAGCTTGCCGTGCTGATGGGGGGACGCGCGGCGGAGGAAATCTTCCTCCACCACATCACCACCGGCGCGGGTAACGACATCGAACGCGCCACCGAAATTGCCCGGCAGATGGTATGTGAGTGGGGCATGAGCCCGCTCGGACCGCTGACCTTCGGCAAGAAGGAAGAGCAGATTTTCCTGGGACGCGAAATCGCCCAGCACCGCGATTACTCGGAAGATACGGCGATCAAGATCGACGGGGAAGTTCGCAACATCATCAACTCGGGCTACAACCGGGCGCGCAATATTCTCGAAACCTATCGCGACGCCCTCGAACGCGTGGCCCAGGCGCTTCTCGACCGGGAAGTTCTGGATGCCAATGAATTGAAGCTCTTGATCGAAGGGAAGCCGCTGCCTGAGAAGATTCAGCCTCCCCCTCCGGCCGCGCCTCCTGTGCCGGCGAAGGAGCCGCAGCTCACTCTGCGTCCCGAACCTCGGCCGATTCCGGGCCTGGCGAAGGGCGAGAAACCGGCGACGGCCTGATTTAGTCCCCGGCCTGCGACTTTGAATCCAAGGGCGCTTCGAAAGAGGCGCCCTTTTTTATTTGCGTGAGAGGGGTTTGCGGCGGACAGGGGGTATCCACGCAGGCCCTGATCCCCTCCAACGGTTTTGGCGTAGAATAGGGCCATGGCGAAGAAGCTTCCTGAAACATTCAACGCGGAGTGCCCCTGCTGCCGGTCGAACCTGACGGTCGATCGGGAACTCGGCGTGATCTTGTCGCACGTGCCGCCGGTCAGGCCCCCTTCGATCGACCTGGACGACACGGCCCGCCTGCTGCGGGAGCACGAGGATTCCGTCGAGGCCAAGTTTCGGGCTTCGGTTGAGGCCGAGAGAACCAAGGAAGACGTGCTTTCGCGCAAATTTGCCGAAGGACTTAAGAAGGCCAAGGATGGCCCGTTAGAAAAGCCCCTCCGCGATTTCGATCTCGACTAGCCGTTATGCGAACTTCTGTTCGCAGCCTCTATTTGCCGTTTACTCCGATTCTTATTTTGATTGCTTTCAGCTTGCCCCTCGGCGCGTTTCCGCAAAACCGCGGGAAGGCGAAGCTCCCGCGCCCTCGCGTGCTCGATAGAGGAATCGTCTGGACACGCGATTCGGCGACGGGTGAACTTCGCGCCGTTCATAGTGACTCGGCCACTGCCGCGAGCGGCGAGGAGCAAGCGCCGGGTACCGCGATTCAAGTCGTAACGCAGATGGTTGCGGTCACCTGTAGCGTCGCGACCGCCGAGGGCCAGGCTGTTCCGGGCCTCGGCGTCGCCGACTTTCGGGTGTTCGACAACGGCGTGGAGCAGAAGGTCGCTTATTTCGACGCTTCGAGCGACCCAGCCAGCGTGACGCTTGTGATCGATGCGAGTCCGAGCGTGTTGCGCGACGCGGATGCGATGAGGACCGCAGCCGATGCCCTTGTGGGTGCTTTAGCGCCGCTCGACCAGGCGGCTGTGCTCGATTTCTCGGCGCACACCTACCTGCAGCTTCCTTTTTCCGATGTGCGCGAGCTTATCCGGCGGGCCGTTGCCCGCGTCGATCCGCGCGAGCTGCTCGAAGACACGGGCGGTTCTCACATTTACGAGGCCGTTTATCTCGCGGCGCACGATTTGTTTCCCGGGCGCAAGGGACGCAAATCGATCGTCCTGCTCACCGACGGCCAGGATAGCGGGCTCGGTCTGCGCCTGGATTCCGCGAACCCGGCCGGGCAATCGGGCGCTGCCGCGGGGAATCGGCTGACCTTCGACGATGTGGCGCAGATTCTGGCGCGCGAAGATATCCAGGTGTTCGCGGTCTCGACGGAGAACCGCCCCAAGGTTATGACCCCGGAGTGGCTGGCGGACCATCAAAACGAGACGCTCGCGTCTCGCGCCGTCAGCGATCTCGGCGTTCCCACCTACACGCTCTATCTAGCCGAACTCGTTCGCCGAGCGGGCGGCCAGCTCTATTTTTTGCGCGAAATGCCCACGATGGCGGACACGTTTCGCCGGATTGCCGCGAAAATCCGGGCGGAATACACGCTGGGCTTTTATCCTTCAGCGGAGGCGGCTGGTTCCGGCGTGCCGTCCGATCACACAGGGCGGCACGAATTGCGCGTGCAGGTCGCGGGGCAAAGCGATGCAATTGTGAGCCACCGCGCGGCCTATTACGTTCCAGCGCCGCAATAATTTTATTCCATCTGGCTGCTGCTTTCACCGCATTAACCTTTAGCCTTTTCGGGGAATCGTGGTTCAATAGCGGGCTAATGTTTCGCAGGAAAATTTTCCGTCTGCGGCTGCCGTCTCGCACGCTCGAACTCGGCAAGCGCACCCTCGTGATGGGAGTGCTCAACGTCACGCCGGACAGCTTTTCCGACGGCGGGCTATTTCATGACGCAGGCGCCGCAGCAGGGCGGGCGCTCGAAATGGAGAGTGCAGGCGCGGATATCATCGATATCGGCGGAGAATCGACCCGGCCCGGCTCGGAGGGCGTTTCAGCGGCGGAGCAGCTCCGCAGGATTCTGCCGGTTCTTGAAAAGCTGCGCGGCCGGCTGAAGATTCCGATTTCGATCGACACGAGCAATGTGGAAGTTGCAGAGGCCGCGGTTGGCGCCGGCGCGGAAATACTGAACGACGTAACAGGCTTGCGCGCCGACGCGAGGCTTGCCGCCGTGGCAGCGCGCCAAAAATTGCCGCTCGTGCTCATGCACATGCGCGGCGAGCCGCGCACGATGCAGACGAAGCCTTTTGCGCGAAACACGGTGAGCGACGTAACCAGCGCCCTGCGCCGTTCGGTCGGCGTCGCAAGGCGCGCCGGCGTTTCGAAGTCTCAGATTGTTCTTGATCCGGGCATCGGTTTCGGTAAGAGTTACGCGCAGGATTACGAACTTATCGCGCGCCTGCCGGAAATTTCGCGGCTTGGCTTTCCTTTACTGGTCGGCACGTCCCGGAAGAAGTTCATCGGGCGTGTGCTGGAGGGCGTCCGGTCACCGAACGGCTGTATGGAACGGCGGCGACGGTTACCGCGAGCATTCTGGGAGGCGCTCACATCGTCCGCGTGCACGATGTGGCGGAAATGGTCCAGGTGGCTCGCGTCGCCGACGCGGTGCTGCGCCCGCAATCGGTTTCTAAAAGTTTTTATACACTTCCGAGGTCAACATGAGCGTCGCCAACGCCGCTTTAACCAAAGCCGACCGGGCCAATTCCCGGAATGCCTTTCTCGCCGGAATGATTGCCTGGACCTTCGATGCTTTCGACTTTTTCGTTCTTACCTACGCACTCGTGCAGGTCTCGCGGGACTTTCACCAGCCCATCAAGCAAATGGCGTTTACCCTCACCGCGAGCCTCATCATGCGGCCGGTTGGCGCGCTTCTGTTCGGCCTCATGGGCGACCGCTACGGACGCCGCATCCCGTTGATGATCAACATCGCCTTCTGCTCGGCGATGGAGGTGGCCTCCGGCCTCGCCCCGAGCTACCGGATCTTTCTCATGCTGCGCCTGCTGTATGGCGTGGCGATGGGAGGCATATGGGGGCTGGGAGCGTCTCTCGCGATGGAGTCGGTATCTTCCGAGAAGCGCGGCATGCTCTCGGGAATTTTGCAGGAGGGTTACGCGCTGGGGAATTTGCTCGCTGCCGTGGCCTTCTGGACGGTGTTTCCGCACTGGGGCTGGCGCCCGATGTTTTTTCTGGATGTGATTCCGGCGCTGCTGACGATATTTATCCTCTCGAACGTGAAGGAAAGCGAAGCCTGGAAGGCTGCCGCCGCGAAGAAAAAGGACTGGGGCAGCTACTTTCGCGACGTTTTCGCAAACTGGAAGCGGTTTCTCTATCTCGTCTTGCTGATGATGATGATGAATTTCATGTCGCATGGCACGCAAGACCTGTATCCCACGTTCCTGCAGCAGCAGCGCCACTATGACCCGCGCTTCACCGCCATCGTCAGCGTGGTCTCGATGCTGGGCGCCATCCTTGGCGGAGTCGTCGTGGGCCGCTACTCGGACCGCGTGGGGCGTCGCAAGGCGATGGTCACGGCTGCCATCGGAGGACTCCTCGTGATTCCTCTCTGGCTCTTTTCTCCTGGAATCGCCCTTATATCGGTGGGCGCGTTCCTGATGCAGTTCATGGTGCAGGGTGTCTGGGGCGTGATCCCGGCCCACATCAATGAACTGGCGCCGGATCGTCTGCGCGCATTCCTGCCAGGCTTCGCGTATCAGGTAGGCGTTCTGATCGCCTCCACCGCGCCTTACATTGAGGCCTCGCTCGCCCGCCGCTTCACCTACGCCCAGGTGCTGGGATCGGTCGCCGCGATCGTCGTGTTTGTGGCGATGATCGTGATCGCATCCGGGCCGGAAGCGCATCGGGTGGAGTTCGGCCGCGGCGCTTCGGGATAATCCTGTACATCCAGCTCGTGCGACGACGAGTGTAGAACGTCACATGTAGAACTTTGCGTCCGCATTAAAAAACCGGAAGACTCTCGCCCCCTGCCCCTGAAAGCGAGTAAGATTGCCTCACAGGGAAGGAGGATTTCATGAGCGTCGCTTCCGTAGCAGCACCGTCAACTTCCGTCGTCGATGCAATCAAGGAAAAGGCCCGCCGCCTCAGCGTACTTTCCATCATGGCGACCACCGCGGCCGGTTCCGGTCATCCCACGTCCTGCATGTCCGCGGCGGAGCTCGTCGCCGGAACATTTTTTTACGCCATGAAGTTCGATCCCAAAAATCCCAACTCTCCCGACTTCGACCGTTTCGTGCTTTCCAAGGGGCACGCCGCACCCGTTCTTTACGCGGCGCTCGCCGAAGCGGGCGTGTTTCCTCTGTCGCGGCTCATGACGCTCCGCCAGTTCTCCAGCGAACTCGAAGGCCATCCCACGCCGCGCATTCCCGGTGTGGACGCCGCCACCGGCTCGCTCGGCCAGGGACTCTCGGTAGGATCCGGCCTCGCCATCGGCCAGCGGATGGACAAAAAATCCGCGCGAGTCTACGTGCTGATGGGCGACGGCGAAATGGCCGAAGGCCAGGTGTGGGAAGCCGCGGAGTTTGCGGGGCACTACAAGCTCGACAACCTCACAGTGCTCGCCGACGTCAACGCGCTGGGCCAGAGCGAGCCCACCATGTATCAGCACGACATGGAGGTCTACCGCAAGAAATTCGAAGCCGAAGGTTTTGCCGCGGAAGTAATCGACGGCCACGACGTCGCCGCCGTCCTCTCAGCCCTTGATCGCGCCAAGGCCACCAAAGGCCGTCCGCAAGCGATTATCGCGCGCACCATCAAAGGCCACGGCGTCGATTTCGTCGCCGGCAAGGAACACTGGCACGGGAAGGCCTTCTCAAAGGACGAGCTGGCTAAGGCGCTCACCGAAATCGGGCCGGCGGTCGACGTGCCTCCCGATGCAGGCAAGTCCTACGCGCGAACTTCGCTGCCTCAGCCGCCCGATTTTCCCGCGCCCGCGCCGCCCGATTACGCCGAAGGGAAGACAGTCGCCACGCGTGAAGCGTACGGCTATGCCCTGAAGCGCCTCGGCGCCGTGAACAAGGAAATCGTCGCTATGTCGGGCGACGTGAAAAATTCCACGTTCTCCGAAATTTTCGGCGACGCCTATCCCGACCACTTCTACCAGGCTTACATCGCCGAGCAGAACATGGTAAGCGTGGGCGTGGGGCTCGCCGCCTTCGGCAAGGTGCCGTTCGTCGACACGTTCGCGTGCTTCCTATCCCGCGCGTATGACGAAGTACGCATGGCTGCCATCAGCCGCGCGAATATCAATCTGTGCGGCTCGCATTGCGGCGTCTCCATTGGCGAAGACGGTCCCTCGCAAATGGCGCTCGAGGACATTGCTAGTTTTCGCGCCGTACACAGCTCCTCGGTTTTCTACCCGAGCGATGCGGTCTCCGCCGAACGCCTTACGGAAGCGATGGCGCGCCGCCCCGGCATCAATTACCTGCGCACCTCCCGTCCGAAGACTCCGATCCTTTACTCCAAGGACGAAAAATTTCCCATTCCCGGATTCAAGGTGCTCCGCCAGAGCGCCCAGGATAAAGCCACCGTGATCGGCGCGGGCATCACCTTGCACGAGGCGCTCAAAGCAGCCGATGAGCTGAAAGGGCAGGGAACCGCGATTCGCGTGATCGATCTCTACTGCGTGAAGCCGATCGACGGAAAGGCGCTGGCGGAGCAGCTAGCGCGCACCGGAAGCCGCCTGGTAACCGTGGAAGATCACTGGCCCGAGGGCGGCGTCGGAGAAGCGGTTCTGCACGCGCTCGCGACTGCGGGCCTGGCGCCGTCGAAGTCGCGGCTTCTCGCGGTCAACGGCATGCCGCACTCCGGCAAGCCCGAGGAACTGATCGACGCCTTCGGCATCTCCGCGAGGCACATCGCCGCAGCCGTCCGCGAAATCGTTTAGCCACGGCAACGCTTTTCCGGGCACCCGACCCCTCGAACGCGGAGGGTCGGGCGCCCGGAGATTGAAAAGCGAACCCCAGCTTTTGGCCTGAATTCTTCGCTAGGAAAGATTTTTCAGCAGGTCCGCGATGGAAAACACCCGAGTGGACTTGAGCGAGGCGCCAAACAGCCTGCGCGGCTCGTGATTATAAGCCAGCGAATAGTCGCTCCCCTGAAACAGCTTTTTCGCGAAGGCCTGAAATTCAGCGTCCGCCGCTTGTCGCGTATCCGCGTTGTTCGGGGCGAGAATGCGGTCGTTGATAAATACCTCCAATTCCCGGCCATCGAAGCGAAGTTTTCCGCCAAGCCGCGGGTCAGCTTCCAGCCGCTCAAACGACGCAAGCGCAGCGCGCGCGGCTTGGGTCAATCGATCCTGATTCGATCCATCCGCGCCCGCTTTGCGGTTGTAGCGAACGCCCAGCCGGCCGTCTGTGTTATCGACGCTGTAGTCCGCTTGAAGGCCGATGAGCATCACCCCCGGACCTGCGGGAACGTGCCGATAGTCGGCCACGTCGAGCAGAAGCTCCTCGAACGCCTGCTCCTGAATCCAGCCATGAAAAATCGGAATCAGCGGCTCAAGATCGGCCTCGCCGGGGTTTTTGACAAGAAACTTCACATTCACGTGCTGTAGGGTCATGGACGAAAATATTCCCGGGTTTTTACACGCTGACTGGCGTGCTGAGTTTATTGTTGCAGCTGTGCGAGGCGTCGATGAAGAGCTGCGCTTCGTCGATCAGATAGCGCGTCGAATCCGGCGTGTACGGCTTCCCGGCGTTCTGGTGCGCGTCGAACAGGTAGCTGGCGAATTTGCCGCCGGCGAAGGGATCCCAGAATTTCTGCGTATCGTAGTAGCGCGTCCGGAACTCGGAGACAATCTGCTCCGCGTTGTCGGAAATGTCGGGCTTGCTGATTTTCACGAGTGCTTTCGCCGCGTGCAGCATCGCTCCGTAAGCCGTTTTGCCTGCTTGGTCGATCTGTCCGTTTTCATAGGCTATCTGCGCCTCGAAGACTTCGCGCTCGGCTGCGGTCAGCTCGAAGTCGATGGGCGATACCACTTCGCCCGCGCATTCTCCCACGCCGTGATCGCTCAGGCTGTATTCCCGCGGATCGCCCCAGTCGCTGAAGAACGAGCGGTCAGACGCGTTAGGTTTGGTGAGGTCTTCGAGCATGTTCTTCATCTCGACCTTGCCGGTGCGCTTGACGAAATCCTTGAATGTTTCCCCGTTTGTGCGGCCCGCCAGATAGCGCTCGGTTAGCCGTGTAACCACCTTCGGGAATGTTCTTCGATGGAACGGCCGCAACCGGCAAGCCGTAAGAACCGGCGTTGTGCTCCCACTCGCCGCCGAGCACCACCTGGAAGTGCGGCACTGCGTAGCCGCCGAATTTCCGGCTGACCCCGTAGAATCCCAGGTCCGCCACATGATGCTGACCGCAGCTGTTGTAGCAGCCGCTGATCTTGATATGCAGATTCTCAACGGCCTCGTCGAATTTAGAGCCCTGTTTCCGCCATCTCTTTGCGCAGCTCCGCGGCGAGCCCTCGCGAAGAGGAAATTCCCAGCTTGCAGGTGTCCGTGCCAGGGCACGTGACGATATCCACGATTGTGCCCGCTCCCGGCGCCGCGAGGCTTACGGCTTCGAGCGCCTTGTAGAGTTCCGGAAGGTCGCTCAGGCTTACCCAGCGAATCACAAAGTTCTGCTCCACCGTCGTGCGCACCGTCTCTTTCGTGAAACGGCGGACAATGTCGGCGAGGGAGCGAAGTTGGTTCGCGGTGATGTCACCCAGCGGAAGCGCAATCGTGACCACCACGTAGCCCTTTTGTTTCTGCGGGCGCGTGTTGGTCTTGAGCCACTTTTGAAAAGCCTCTGATGCTGCGGCCGGCCATTCGCCGGGCGATTTCAGCGGCGCTTCTTCGAATTTCTCCGCGTCGGCCACAAACTCCGTCCACCGCGGGTCATGCGGCAGGGTTTTCCGCTCTTCGAGCACCAGTTCCTTGAACTTTTCGATGCCCAGATCGTGAATCAGAAACTTGATGCGCGCGCGGTTGCGGTTCTTCTTTTCTCCCAGCCGCGCATACACGCGGGCGATCGCCTGCGTCAGAGGCAGCATCTCCTCGACCGGCACAAACGCGTCGAACAGCTTTGCCTGGTAGGGAACCGCGCCAAGCCCGCCGCCGACGTACATGGCAAATCCGCGCTGCTCCTCGCCGTTCTCCACGCGCGTCGTGGCGATGAAGCCAAGATCATGCAAATTGGTGAGGCCGCAGGCATGCTGCGCGCAGCCGCTGAACGAGGGTTTGAACTTCCGCCCGAAGTTCTGGCAATCGGGATGGCCCATCAGGAATTTCGCCAGCGCGCGGGAATACGGAGTCACGTCGAAGATTTCGTCGGTGCATGTGCCGGCATAAGGGCACGCCGTCACGTTGCGGACGGAGTTTCCGCAGGCCTCGCGCGTGGTGATTCCCACAGCGGCCAGCCTCCGCATCAGCGCTGGCGTGTCCTCGATGTGAATGTAATGGAGCTGGAAGTCCTGCCGCGTGGTCACGTGGCCGATGCCGTCGGAGTATTCCTCGGCCAGTTCCGCCATCGTCTCAAGCTGCTCGTGCGTTCATTCCGCCGCCCGGAATCTTGATGCGCTGCATGCCCGGAGCGTCCCACATGGTTATCGGTCCCTTGGTCAGGTCACCCGAGGGGTAGACGATCGGCTGCACTTTCGTGCCGTCGTACCGTTGCCCATTGTCGTAGCGTTGGCCGTAGGTCCCCCGGCGCAGGCGGGTTTCGGCGAACACGCGCTCGTCGATCTTGCCCTGCTTCCGCAGCGCGATCTCCGACTCAAAAATATCGACTTCGCGCTCCAGGGCCTCTGGCAACCTGCCCGAGAGCTTTTCTTTCCACAGCGAGTTGGACACCTTCATGGCATTTCCTCAATAAAAAAGCCCATCGCCGAACTTGCGTTCGCCGGTGGGCTCGAATTACGTCTAATCAGTTGGAAGATTAGGGTTATTCTCCACACGCCGGCAGCAGGCCGATTCTACAACAGCGGCAACAGGCGCACTGGCGGGCCACCTGGCAAACATGCTGCGTGTGAAGTCTTTCAACCATATTCAAAAAACTCTCGAGTTAAGCGGAAGAATCGCTTCCTAGTATACATCAAACTGCGCCCGATTCGTCGTCCGTACAGGCTCGGGAAAAGCGTGAAGAATCCGGCTGGGCAGCCACGGTTGTGCTATCGTTTTTCCACCCCGCGGACCCGTGAACTTAGTTTAGCGTCTCGCGAAATCTCAGCTCAAGGACATTTCAGTGGCCGAAAAAATGGTGATGGTAGGCGTGATTCCGGAAACCGTCGTGCTTGATGCCGGCGAACAGGCCGTGTGGTACTCGAACGCGGGCAGCATCAAAATCGAATTTGATCCGCAGCGGTGTCCCTTTTCCTCGAACGTCCTGCAGGCGCCTGCTGGAATGCGCCTGGCGAGCGGCCCCTCGCGTCCGGGATTGAATCCCGGCTCCTACAAGTACCGCCTGTTCCTGAACGACCTGTCGGTCGCCCAAGGGGAAGTCCTGGTGCGGGAAAAGTAGCGCGCGCCAGGAAACCGCGACCCACGAGAGGCGTTTCGCTTCCGAATAATCCAGCCTCCATTTACTTGACTGTGAGCCGGTAATGTTTGTACTCTCTGCGCCGCCGGGGCAAGGGGAGGGATGCGCAATGAAATTAATTATGAGCGAAGGATTGTTTTGCAAGGCCAGGCGACTGGGCGCGCCTTGGCTGCTGTTGGCAATGCCTCTGGCGGCGGCTTCGAACCGCATCTATGTTGCCAACACGGCCGGAACCTCGGTGTCTGTGATCGACACTGCCAAGAACAAAGTAGTGCAGGAAATCACAGACATTCAGGTACCCGAGTCGGTGGCCGTCTCCCCGGACGGCAAGCAGGTCTATATCTCCCAGTGGACCGGTAAAGTCCTCACAGTCGTGGACCGCAAGACGGGAAAGAAGATCAAGGACGTGCCTGTCAGCGGCCACTCGCATGACGTGGCTGCCACCAAGGACGGCAAGTGGGTGGTAGTCTGCAATGCGCAGAATCCCGGCGCCTTGGACATCGTCGACGCCCATACCCTGGAACTTGCGAAGACGATCCCTATGAAAACAAAGCAGCACGATGTGGTGGTGACTGCCGACAGCAAATACGCCATCACCACGGCGGAAGGCCAGCCGGTGATGTCGGTGATCGACTTGCAAACTCAGACCATCGCCTGGGAGCATCAGTTCGACATGGGCACGCAGGTCCCCGCGATCGAGTCCAACCCCGACGGCTCCGCTCGCCGCGTCTTTGTGCAACTGAACAAACTGCGCGGCTTTGCGGTGATCGATTTCGCCACGCACGAGGAAGTGGCGAGGATTACGCTTCCTGACGACGAGCCCGCCATCAAGACGAGCATGTCCGGGCATGGCATCGCCGTCTCTCCCGATGGCAAGACCCTGTGGAATGCCAGCAAGACCTACGACGCCGTTTTCATCTATTCGCTTCCCGGCATCAAGCTGATCGGCCGCGTTCACCTTCCGAAACTTCTTCCGCCAGGTCACGACCCACTGAGCGGCTCGCCGAATTGGATCACCTTTACCCCCGACAGCAAGAAGGCCTACATCGTAAATGCGATGGATCGGTCCGTCTCGGCTGTCGATACGAAGACTCTGCAGGTCGTCGCCCGCATTCCGGTGGGAGAAGAGCCGAGCCGGATGACGCTGTTCACCGGGCGCTAACGCAAGCGCGGAACTGACCGGCAACGCAGCGCAGAAAGTTCTATGTGCTTTGGGAGGAAATTCGTGACTTCTGGAATTTGGTCCAAGGAGTTGCCGGACTTTTTCTTCTTCCGCTACTTCTCGTGGTGGTGGCTCGGCGCGGCTAGCTCCGGCGCGCCCGCGAGGCAAGACGCCGCGAAGCCCGCACAGGCGCCCCTTGATTACGAGGTCTTCAAGGCCCGCATCGAGCCAATTTTCCTGAAGAACCGGCCGGGACACTCGCGTTGCTACTCCTGCCACGGATCGGGAAACGGCCCTCAATACCTGCGTTCCCTTGTCGCCCGGGGCCACGACCTGGAATGAAGAACAGTCACGCCAGATTTACGAGAACGTCTCGAAGCTCGTTGACCGCGACAATCCAATGAACAGCAAGTTTTTGATGCGACCGCTTTCTCCTCTCGCTGGCGGCGACTTGCAGTGGGAGCATAGCGGCGGACGGCAATTCGAATCCAAGGATGACCCGGACTGGCAGGCCATGGCTGCGTGGGCCGGCGCGGGAAAGTAGCCTCCTTTATTGTGACGGAAGGAATTATCTGATCGGACAGGAGTAAAAACTCATGGCTAGCACGGAAAAGAGAGTTATTCCGCACCACCGTCTTGCGATGACCCTGGGGATGGCGTCGGTCTTTTTCTGCTTCTCGCTTCCATCTCTTGCCCAGCAACAGGCTCGTGGGACCATCACGGGAGCCGTTTCAGCCGATCAGGGCAAGGTGATTGGCTTCCGTGTTGCCGCGCACAATTTGGACCGCCGCCTTTGGTACACCGTCTTTACCAGCAAGGGCCACTACACGGTCCCGCAAGCCCTGCCGGGACGATACGAAGTGACGGTCAACGAGCCCGAATACGATTCCCCGACAGTGACGCTTCAGCTCGGTCTCGGCGAAAGCAAGACCGCCGACCTCGCCCTGAAGCATCAGGATGAAGCCGCATGGAAGGCGGCGAATGGAGATGGCAATCTGGATCACCGGAACAGCCTTGCGCGCGCCGCGGCTGCGGTGAGCAACAGCAGCTTGGGCGAGGGTAACGGGAAGGTCGTATATGTGAATAATCTCGAGGAGATGTATCCGCCAGGGCCGGGCCTGCCCTTGCTCAGAGAGAACTGCACCGGTTGCCACGGCGAAGGCTGGGGTTCCAAGCACTATACCAAGGTAGGGTTCATTGAGGGCATCGAGCGCGCGACCGAAACCGGCCCTGGTTACAACGAGTACGATATCGCCCTCGGCCGGACGCCCATCAACAAAAGCCAGAAAGAATTGATGGCCGATTATCTGGTTAGGAACTTCGGCCCCGGCTTGCCCGACAGGGTTCTGCGGGTGGATCCGCTGATCCCTGATGAAAGCGTCGTATCAAAGGAAATTTACGTTTCCTACGATGTTCCCGACGATCTCCCGTTTGCTCCCGGAGAGGCCGAGTTAGGCTCCGATATCGTGGACGGAGCCATTCAGCAGGAGCCCACCCCTTACGCCGTGCACCACTTGCAGGAGGTGTTTATTTCTCCTGTGGACGGCAACGTATGGATCAGCTGCGGCAGCTGCAACTCCCTGCTTCGGCTGAATCCGACCGCTTACGACTCCGCGGAGCGCTGGAAGAATTACCCGATCAAGGGTGCGAACCACGTGCAGCCAAGCGGCATCGGCATCGATAAGCAGGGCCGCGTATGGTGGCCGGAGCTGAGAGGCGGGATGCTCGGCGAGCTCGATCCCACCACCGGAACGCAAATTCGCCATCGCCTGCCGCAGCAGGTGGGCGCCATACACGAAGCGGTAATCGACAAGGACGGAAACGTCGGCTTTGGGCTGATCTGGGGAGCGGAGTTCGGCCGCATGGAAGCCAAAACCCACAAGATTCACATGTATCCCACGCCCACGCCGGACAACGGCATCTATGGCCTGGTGTTCGACGAGCACGGCAACATGTGGGGAGCCGGCTGGGAGAAGGGAACCATCAACAAGTGGGATGTGGATACCGAAGCGGTGAAGGAATACAAGGTGCCCAATTCCTGGGGAATGCTCCGCCGCATCAGCGTGGACTCGAAAGGCATTGTCTGGGCCGGTGAATATAACACCGGAATTCTGGCCCGCTTTGATCCCGCCACCGAAAAGCTCACGGAATACAAGATCCCGTTGAATGGCGCCAATCCTTACGATACGTGGCCGGATAAATCCGGCAATATCTGGATTGGCGACCAGCCGCACAGCGCCTTGATCAAGTTCAATCCCAACACCGCCAAATTCACCTTTTACCCGATGCCTCAGCCCCACCAGAGCGTCCCGAAATTCCAGGTGGCTGACGATAACACGATCTGGTTTGGAACCAGGGGCAAGAAGGTCGCGGTGGCAGTCCACTTCTATCCAGACGGCTATACGGCTGGCGCTCAACCAACTCCGTGATAGCGGCTGATATTTGCGCTGCTTTCGCTTGAATAACGAACCCAAGCCAGGAATGGCGGCTGGGCTGTCCCGCGTGCTCGGATTAACTTGGCGCGACCCGTTCGAGCTCTCCTTTTCGGGAGCCGTTCGATCCGGTCTTGAACTCGGCGACCAGGCGTCGCAGCTCCGCTGAAGTAGCTTCGAGCCCTTCCGCCGCCTTCTGAGCGTCACCGGCTCCTCTGGACGTGCTGCCGGCAGCCTGCGCGACACCCGCGATGTTGGAGGTAATCTCCCCGCTTCCGTGTGCCGCGTCGCTGATGTTGCGCACCATCTCGTTCGTGGTGGCGTTTTGTTCCTCCACGGCTGTGGCGATGGTGCTGGAAATATCGTTCACTTGCTTGATCACTTCTTGAATCGACCCAATCGCTTCGACAGCCGCTTGCGTGCTTTCCTGGATGGCGCCAATCTTGCGCCCGATGTCTTCGGTGGCTTTTGCCGTCTGCTTGGCCAATTCCTTCACTTCGTTGGCGACCACCGCGAATCCCTTTCCTGCTTCGCCCGCGCGCGCCGCTTCGATCGTTGCATTCAACGCCAGCAGGTTCGTTTGCTGCGCGATGGAAGTAATCACTTTAATCACTTGCCCGATTTCCGCGCTCGACTCTCCCAGTTTCCCCACCACTCCGTTTGTATCGGCGGCGATCTTCACAGCCGACGTGGCAACCCGCGCCGCTTCCGTGGCGTTTTTCGCGATCTCCTTGATGCTGGCGCCCATCTCTTCCGCCCCGGTCGCGACGGTTTGCAGATTTTGGCTCACTTGCTGAGTCGCATTCGAAACCACATTCGCTTGCGCGGAAGTTTCCTCCGAATTGGCCGTAATTTCCTGGCTTGCCGACGATACCGCGTCGCTTGTCCTGGCCACCTCCTTCGCCGCTCCTCCAATCGACATCACCATCTCCCGCAGCGTGTTCTTCATGGTGTTCAGCGAAACCATGGCATGCCCCACTTCGTCTTCCGAGGTAACGGTCATGTCGTCCACCGCTAGATTCTTCGTGGCGACCGCCTCCGCAAATTCCGCACAGGATGTAATCGGCCGGATCACCAGTTTCCGGATCAGCAGATAGATCACGACGGTCGCGCCCGTCATCGTCAGGAATGTGACCAAAAACGTCGCGATCGTATTCGAGCGGGCGTTCTGTACCAGCTGATCGACCGGCGCTTCCACCACGAACGCGGCCCGCAAATCGCCGATCTTGTATCCCTCCTTGGGATAATTGAACGGATCTTTTTCCCCGACGGGGTCGCCATGGCACTGCAAGCAGTCTTGCGTGATCCTCACGGGCTCCGCGTAGCGCATCACCTCGACGCCGTTGACGCTCGCCCTTTCCGTGAATTCACGCAGAGAACTGTCTTTGCTGAAAGCCTCAAGGGCCCGGCGTTCAAATTCGGTCGGCTCGTTCTTCTTGTTCCTTGGCTGGAGCGAAGGCGTTCGAAACGTCATGCCCGCCCCCTGGGCGTATTCATCCGCGACGCGCAACGCCGCTACCACCGGCACTTGCTCCAGATGCTTGAATTTGCCGTCGGGTACAAGGATATTCAGGTTGGCGGAGAACCAGGTACGCGTCGCCGCGGCCATCCCGGTGATTTGCCGCAGCTTGTCTCGAAATGCTTCCTCTTCTTCCTTCTTGATCCGCCGCTGCGTGATCAAGAAGCTGATCAGCGCCATGGCGGCGAATACGATCACGATCGAGCCCAGAATCTTTGCGGAAAGCGTGGCTTTCTTGAACATTCTCTCGGCTCCTCGGCTCCACAGATACCACTCTTATCGTCTGGAAACCGCCAGTCGTTAAGGCTTCGGATGAGTACGTTGGAGGGGGACATTAGAAAACTTTGAAACGCCCTTAACGCTTTCGACCCGCCGAGGACGGGCACCCAGCCGAGCTTTCACTCGTAGCGTCCAATACCCCCTGCGCGTCGGGCGGCAGGCTGTCCACGCGCGAGAGCATGGCGCTCACGTCCCACTTCTGCTTGTCTTGCAATATGGATTCAAAGCTCGGCATCCCGGTCAGTCTGATCCCATTCTGCACTTCCCAATAAATCACCCCTGCTGGATGGCTTGTCATGCCGTCCGGCGTCAGCAATTGCGGGGCTTCCGGATACATGGCTTTGCCAATCGGTGAATCGGCCTGCTGATCCGATCCGTGGCACCCGGCGCAATGTCTCTGATACACAGCCACTCCATCCACGAGATCGGCGACCGTAAAATTCGCTGGTTCGCGCGGTGTAGTCTCACGGCCGATCCGGCTGCTCAGCGCGGTGCCGGCGATGAGCCGTTCAAATGGCAGGGGCGGCGCCGACGTGGATGCCGGAGCCATTCCAAGCGCCACATAACAAGCGGCAATCAGCGGAATCATCACGAATCCTGCGATAAATCCCGCCCAAAATTTCCCCACGGAAGTCTCCCCCGGCATTGCTTCGGGGCGCCATCCTAGGCTGAATCGACAATTTTCTCGACGCACTTTAAAGCAGCGCACCTTTCCAGCGAGTGCGGTAGCAGCAAGCGAGCTTCTCCTCGGCGGCGAGGGCCAAACTTGCCATGCCGAGTCCACTCCCGGTACAATCGTCGCAACTCGCTGATTGGGAGGGATTTCGTCATGGTCGCATCAAGGAAGAACCAGGGAAGCAAAGCGCGGGTCACGATCGGGTTTCTTGCGTTGTTGAGCCTCTCCGCATTTCTGATGTTTCCGTCGCTCAAGGCGCAGAACGCCCGCTTTCACGACGCTCCTGCCTCCGCTGCCGATTCGAAAAACCCTTATGTCGGCCAGAAACCCGCCGCGGAAGCCGGGGCAAAACTTTACGCCGCCAACTGCGCGGCTTGCCACGGGCAAAAGGGCCAGGGCACCGGCAACATCCCGGCCTTGGCGGGCGGCCCCGCGGAATCGGCCAATGACGGCGAGCTTTTCTGGTTCATCACTAACGGCGACCTGAACAACGGCATGCCCTCGTGGAAGCAACTTCCCGAACAGGCGCGCTGGCAGCTCGTCACTTTCATCAAGTCAAATTCATGGTCCAGCGTGCCAAGCGCGGCAAACACTCCAGGCGCAGGTGGCGAATCAGCGATCGCCGCCCCTCCGCCGAACCCGCCTTTCACGGATTTCCGTTACGAGAAGCCCGGCAATGTGCGGAAGATCACGGTTGAGGATCTTCCGGCTCCCTATGCGACCAATTCCTCCACCAATCGCGCGAAGCTGACGCCGCGGCCCGCCAATGTCTGGCCCAAGGCGCCCCAGGGTTTCAAGGTGGACCTCTTCGCAACCGGCTTGAATAATCCGCGAACCATCCGCACCGCTCCCAATGGGGATTCTTTCCTGGCGGAAAGTGAAGCCGGCGATATCAAGGTCTTCCGCGGCATCACCTCCGATTCAAAGCCTCAACAGGTTGAGGTCTTTGCGACCGGACTGAAGCGGCCCTATGGAATCGCGTTCTATCCGCCAGGTAAAGACCCTCAATGGATTTACATCGGTGACACGGATGCAGTTATCCGCTTCCCCTACCAGAATGGCGACCTCAAGGCTCGCGGTCCGGCCGAGCACATCGTGGACCTGCCTTCCGGAGGCGGCCACTGGACGCGCAGCGTGCAATTTTCGTCGGACGGGAAGCGGATGTTTGTTTCGGTCGGTTCGGCCTCGAACGTGGATGATCCCGATACGCATCCTGCCGAGAAGAATCGCGCCGACATCCTCTCCTTGAATCCGGACGGCTCGGATTTGAAAGTGTATGCCTACGGGATTCGAAACTCCGGCGGGGGACTCGCCGTCGACCCCAAGACCGGCGAACTCTGGTGCTCGACGAATGAGCGCGACGCCCTGGGCGACAACCTGGTTCCCGATTACATCACCCACGTGCAGGAGGGCGGCTTCTACGGCTGGCCCTGGTGGTACATGGGCGGGCATCAGGATCCCCGGCTCATGGGCACCCGCCCCGAGCTCAAAGATAAAGTGATCACTCCGGACGTTGTCCTGCAGCCGCATAACGCGTCTCTGGGGATCACCTTCTACCAGGGCAAACAGTTCCCGAAACAATTCGACGGCGATCTGTTTGCCTCCGAGCATGGTTCCTGGAATAAGTCGGTGCGCGTCGGCTATGAAGTGATTCGCATTCCGCTGCACCAGACGGGTAAAGCGTCCGGCGAATACGAAGACTTCCTCACCGGTTTTGTGCTGCCCGACGGTCAGGTTTGGGGGCGGCCGGTGGGAATTGCCGTCGCACAGGATGGCTCGCTGCTGGTTAGCGACGACGGTTCGAATTCCATCTGGCGCGTAAGCTACGTCGGGAAGTAGTACTCCTGCAAAATTCGGGCTGTACGCAGTGGCGTTTTGCCACGGGCGGGCATGAGTCGAGCTTGACTGTGAGCGGACTGTGCTTGCGGCACCGTCGGCCCTTGTTCCGCTAAGTGATTACTTAGAAATGCCTTACGGAAGTTTGTGCGCGCCTTTCCTTCCGGGGACGCCTTCTGCTTTTCTATTCCTCAAAGCGCCCCAACAGTAACTAGTACGAGCGTCCTAGTAGTTTTTGAGTCTTCCGCTCCATTGTTGACCACAGTCCCGCCCCTGAAAATGGCTACGTCGCAAAATGAAGCCAAACCCCTATTTTGCAGAGATCAAGAAGTACTCCCGCTTTATCGCCGGGCTTCATAAGTTTCACGAAGCCCGTCTCGGGCCGGACGAAGCCATCGCCCTTGCGCGTACTTTCATCAAGCAGCGCGTGGCGGCCCGGGAGGAGAACTTCGTGAACCTGGTCGAAAAGGGCATTTTCCAGAATCCCGCCAGCCCTTACCTGAAGCTGCTGCAGCCGAAGAAAATTGAGTTTGAAGACGTCAAGTCTTGGATTTCGCAGGAAGGCCTCGAGCGGACCCTTCGTCTCCTGGAGAGTGAAGGAGTCTATTTCACCGTCGATGAGTTCAAGGGTCGCAATCCTGTGAAGCGCAATGGGGTCGAGTTCCAGTGCGAGCCAGCGATGTTCGACAACCCTTTCCTGTCTTACGTCTACGAGGTGCAAAGCGGAGCCACCAGAAGCGCGGGCACCCGTGTGCGCATCGACTTTGATTATCTGCACCAGCGGTCTTTGTATGACGCACTCCTGCTCGACATCCATGGCTGCCTCACCGCCCCGGTGGCCAACTGGTTTCCGGTATTTCCGGGCGCGCCGGGAATCAATTCCAGCCTGCGTTTCGCGCACATCGGCAACCCCGCGCGCAAGTGGTTCTCTCAGGTTGACGAAAGGAAACTGGACGTTACATGGGAGCGAAGGTTTGGCATCAAGCTGATCTATTTTCTCAGCAGGATATTTGGTTCGCCGCTCGCGGAGGCGGAATTTGTCGGACTCCACGACGCTGCGCGAGTCGTCGAATGGGCTTCTCAGATGCTCGATGAGCAGGGCCGGTGTGTGATTTACACCTTTGCCGCGTCCGCCGTGAGGGTTTGCATAGCCGCCGCCGAATCGGGCATTAGCCTCCGAGGCGCAAAATTTCTGGTCACCGGCGAGCCCCTCACGCCCCAGAAACGAAAAGAAATCGAGTCAACGGACGCCGCGGCCGTGCCCGTCTACGGCATCTCGGAGGCGGGGGTGATCGCCGCGGGCTGCAACAGGCCTCACGGTGAAAGCGATCATTGCCATCTTTACTCGGATACGACGGCCATCATTCCTCACGAATGCCGGGTGGCTCATTCGGACGCCACGGTCGATTCGTATCTCTTCACCAGCATTCTCTACGAGGCGCCCAAGCTGCTTCTCAATGTCGGGATGGGGGATTTTGGCGAAATCTATACCGAACCCTGCGACTGCGGCTTCGGCAAGGTCGGCTTTAACGTGCACCTCAGCAACATACGCAGCTACGAAAAGCTTACCGGAGAGGGCGTCACGTTTGTCGATACCGACTTTCTTTGGATCATCGAAAAGAAGCTTCCCACCATGTTCGGCGGGCGCAGCACCGATTACCAGCTGATCGAAACCGAAGATTCCATCGGGCTGCCCCGCCTCGAACTGTTGATCAGCCCTTCGGTGGGCCCGATCGATGAAGCACACGTCGTGAATACGTTCATGAGCCTCTTGAAGCGCGCCGAAGACAAGGGGTGGGCGCAGTCCGGAACCGAAATGTGGAGGCAGTCGGGAATGGTAAAGACGGTTCGCGCCTTCCCTTTGCCGACGGCGAGCGGGAAGATCCTGCCGTTTCACCTGGTGAAGCCGCAAAAAAGAGAACTGGTAAGAACTGCATAGCAAAGGAAGGAATAAGAGATGCCTTTTCCCGCAACACGACTTCGCAGGCTCCGGCAGAATCGCACGTTTCGGCGCCTGGTTCGCGAAACCTCCATCTCCGTGGACGATCTCGTCCTGCCCCTGTTTGTGGTGCCGGGGCGCGGGATCAAGAAGGAGATGAGTTCGCTGCCCGGCAATTACCACTTGTCCGTCGATTCCCTGGTGGAAGAAGCCCGGGAGATTCGCGATCTTGGCATTTCCGCCGTTTTATTGTTTGGGGTTCCCGACGCGAAGGATAAAAACGACTGTGCTTTTGGTGCCTACTCCCCGGCAGGCCTCGTCCAGCAGGCCGTGCGCGCCGTGAAGGAAAATGTTCCGGGGCTGCTCGTCATCACCGACGTTTGCCTCTGCGAGTACACGCCCCACGGCCACTGCGGCGTGCTCAAAAACGACTACCTTGACAATGAAGCATCCCTGGAATTGCTGATCAAGACCGGCCTTTCCCACGCGCAGGCTGGGGCGGACATGATTTCGCCCGCCGCCATGCTGGACGGGCAAATTCACGCCTTGCGCCAGGCCCTGGACGCCAACGGATTTCTGAATCTTCCCATCATGGCCTACTCCGCGAAGTTCGCTTCTAAGCTCTACGATCCGTTCTTCAAAGAGGGCACGCAATCCGCCCTGACGCATGGGGACAAGCGTACCCATCAGATGCCCGTAGGAAACTCGGACGAAGCCATGCGCGAGATCGCCATGGACGTGGAAGAAGGCGCGGACATCGTGATGGTGAAACCGGGGCTCTTCTATCTGGACGTCGTCTATCGCGCCAAGACGGAATTCAACATGCCCCTCGCCGTCTACAACGTCAGCGGCGAATACGCGATGATCGACGCGGCCGCCCGGCTCGGCCGGCTCGATCGCGATGCGGTCATGTTCGAGGCTCTGCGATGCCTGAAGCGCGCCGGTGCCGATATTCTGATCACCTATGCGGCGAAGCAGGCCGCGAAATATCTCACCTCGAAGAAGATTTCCGTTTCCGATGCAGCGCCGGAAAGTGAATCACTGGCGAGCATCATACTTTAGGCAGCTTTTTCTTGAATCAGTAGCGCGGTTTCGATGTGCGGCGAATTGGAGGAATCGGGGATCGGGAGGAGGTTTGCAGGTTATTTCGTGAGCCCCTGTCATATTCCCCTTTATCCCATTTCTTCCAGGCCGATGTTTGTGGGTCGTGGCGTTAGCCGCGACATAGAGCAAGGCGCGCAGCGCCTTCCTCTCGCGGGGTCTTCCCCGCGACTCTGAACTTAGATAGAGCGAGGCCAGCGGCCCAAATGGAAATTGTCGTCCTAGGATTGAATCACCGCACCGCGCCCGTCGAGTTGCGCGAACGCGTAGCTTTTACGCCGGCTCAGGCGCGGGAAGCCGTCCAGAGGCTTCGCTCCCAGGAGATTCTGGAGGAAAGCGTCATTCTTTCCACGTGCAACCGAAGCGAGGTTTACGGTGTTCTTCCGGATGCCTCAGCGAATGCGATGGAGCGTGTTGAAGCATTCTTCGCCGGGTTCCATGGTCTAACGCAGGCCGAACTCAGTGGCGCGCTTTATTTCCACACGAATCATCAAGCCGTGCGCCATCTTTACCGGGTCGCCTCCGGCTTGGATTCAATGTTGCTTGGGGAAGCCGAAGTCCTGGGCCAGGTGCGAGCCGCTTATCGTGGCGCGCTCGATCACGGCGCCACTGGCCGCTTTCTGAACCGCCTGTTCCAACGCGCCCTCGAGGTAGGCAAACGGGTGCGCAGCGAGACAAGCCTCGGAGTACACCCGGTTTCGGTGGCCTTTGCCGGCGTGAAACTTGCCGAACAGATCCTGGGCCAGCTTAGCGATAAGCGCGCGCTTATCCTCGGGGCAGGCGCCACCAGCGAGCGCGTCATAGGGCATTTGCGCGACCGCGGAATCCAGAATATCCGGCTGCTGAATCGTACTCCCCGGCACGCCGAGGAACTGGCGGCGAGATTCGGAGGGGAGGTCGTTCCGTGGGAAGGCTTTTCGGAAGCCTTCGAATGGCCGGACCTGATTGTGACCTCCGTTTCGGCAACCGAGCCGATTCTCACCCGGGAGTTCCTGGAAAAGTCGAAAGGCGCGCGCGGAAATCGCCCCTTGCTGGTGATCGATCTCGGCTTGCCCCGCAATGTGGCGCCCACCGCTGGAAATCTTGCCGGTGTGTACGTGTACAACATAGACGATCTCACCCTGATCGTCGAACAGAACAAGAAGGCCCGCGAGCAGGAAGTCCCGCGCGCCGAAGCCATCATTGAAGAGCACGTTGAAAAGTTTATCCACTGGCATGCCAGCGCGACATCCGGGCTGGTTTCAGGGCCGTTGAAGGTCCTGGTTTCCTAGAGCGAGACGTCCGCATGAGCTTACGCTGCGACTGACAATGCCTCCGTCCACACTGCACATCGAAGCGCCGTCCGCACCGGCCAAGGCCGCGGGTCTCGATCTGCGTAATTTTATTCACCTGCTCTCTCAGCAAAACCTTCTTCGCCGAGTATCCGAGCCGGTGGATTGGAAGTATGAGCTTGGAGAGATCACCCGCGAAAACCAGATTCCGCTCCTTTTTGAAAACGTGAAGGGATACCCGGGGCATCGGGTCTTCACCAACGGCTTGGCTAATTTCGAGGCGATCACTCTGGCCCTGGGCCTACCGCCGGGAGAAAACCGTACTGCCGTGATTCGCCGCGTGCGGAAGGCGATCGTCGGCCCTGAAAAGCCCATCCTCGTGGGTGCCGGGCCCGTGCTCGAAAATACGGTTGATGGCGGGGATATCGATTTACTCAAGCTTCCGGTTCCGCAGTGGAGCCGGGAGGAAACCGGGCGGTACATCGGCACCTGGCACGTCAATGTGACTCGCGACCCCGAGACGCGCGCCCGCAACCTCGGTATCTACCGGATGCAGGTCCTGGATCGCAACCGGGCAACCGTCAGCACGTCGCCGCGCAGTCACTTATCACTCCATCTTGCTAAGGCGGAAGCGCAAAGCCGGAGCCTCGAAATGGCTGTGGTCATCGGCGCCAGCGAGCCTGTGGTTATGTCCGCCGCCTCGGCCTGCCCGTATGGATTGGACGAATATGAACTGGCAGGGAGTCTCGCCGGGGAAGCCACGCGCTTGATCAAATGCGGTACGGTTGATCTGGAAGTGCCAGCCAACGCGGAGATTGTGATCGAGGGCCGCATTCTGCCCGGCGAGCGAGCGACGGACGGACCATATTTCGATTATGCGGGTAAGCCGAATACGAACCCGCACGCATACGTGTTCCAGGCAACCAGGTTGACGTTCCGGGACGATCCGATTTTCCGAGGCTCGGCTATCGGACGGCCGGGAGCCGAGGACCAGCAGCTCTTCTCAGTGCTTTCAGAACTCGGCCTGCTAGACTTCCACGGGTCGCGGGCCAGGCAAGCGGTGCAAAGGCACCTGATCAAGAACAGGCTTTTCCGCGCCTTCCAGCTGGCTGGGCGAATCTAGCCCAAGTCTCACCCAGCTTCCGCAAACCACAGAGACCGGGTTAGTCGCCCGCCGCCGCGGCGTGCGCGAGCCGCCCTTCGGTGAGGGAATCCGCGAGTACCCGCCGCACCGACGCGAGGGCGGAGGATGGCACGTTCTTCTCCCGCGCCACGCTCACTTCGGCTATCTTCCGCGGCAGGTCCTTCCGGCGATCGAGCGACAGGCCGACCTCATTCAGCAGGTCTCCCGCCAAGTTGGGATCGTCGGTGCGCTCGACTCCCCAGAAACGCAGCCGCTCCTCGTTTTTCTGCAGGAGTTGCAGCGATTCCTCGAGCTTCTTCATCGCGGAATTGAATGAAGACGCCAGGAAATAGACGGGCAACGTCCAGCCGTCGCGGCTGAACACTGCACGGACGCGGACGTCGTATTTACCGCTCTGATTCTTCTCGATAGCACACAAATAGCGGTTGGGCGAACCACTAGCTTTCGCGGACATGGTGCTCTTTGGCCTCTCGTTTCCGGTGATGATGCCGAACGCCGCAGTATGCGACGCGCGGTGCCGCTCTCTTCCTGCCAATGAACGGACCTGCATGTTGCTCGAATGAGATCTTTTTGCCGGCATTGAAGTCCTCCTGAGACGAAAAACGCTGAAGCCAGTATCCGGCTGGTAGAGGGGTTACCGCCTTCCACTGCATCCCCGCTGGCGACGAGGGAGGCTCTGCGGATGTATTGTATTTTACCGAAGTGGCTGAAAGGGCGGCAAGGGGAGACTTGTTAAATTATAACTTATTTATATTCAATGCGTTGCGATGGATTCGGAGTTGACAAATTGTGCTTGCCCGGCATAACCCGGGCAGCCGTCGCAGCTAAGCGTCAGGTGGAAGAAGTGAGCCGCTTGACGGCTTCGTCGTTGATGCTGAGCTTTCCTTCGGCCTTCAGGCGATCGACGAGCGCGGTGTGGAAGGCGGCGAAGGCGGCTTCCTGCTTGGATTGCACGAGCTGATGCTGGATATCTTTCGATTGCTTGGCGAAATCTTCGGGAACAGGCGCGTCATGCTCCGCAATTTTGTAGACGAGCCAGCTGGAACCGAGCTGGGTGGCCTTGCTGGTCTGGCCAACCGGCATTTTGAAGGCCGCGTCGAGCTGCTGGCCAGTGCCGACGTCCGGCACGGAGCCGTTGCGGGCTAAGGCGTCTGAGGTTTTTACGTCTAGATTGAGCGACTTGGCGGCTTTGTCCAAGGGCTCGCCGCCGGCGGTGAGCTTCGCCAAATCCTCCGCCTTGGCTTTCGCCGCGTCGAGCGATTTTTCCCGCTGGTAGTCCGCCAGAACCTGATCGTGGACCTCGGCAAGCGTGGCCTGGTGGGCCGGCACGATGTTTTTGACGGTCAAGATCGCGTAACCGGAGTCGAGCCGCAAGGGCTGGCTCAGCTCGCCGGGGCGCAGTTCAAAGAGCGCCTCATGCACATCGGGTGAGTTTCCCAGTTTTCCTACGGGTTCGGAGGTGGAAACGGGGGCCGTTTCGCCAACTTCCAGGTTGAACTTTTTAGCGATGTCGTCCAAGGGCTGCCGGTCGGACTGGCGGACGGCAGCGGCCATCTGGTTGGAAATGTCGTTGGCCTCGTTGGTGACTTTCTCATCGAGGACCATGGGCAGAATGGTGTCGCGGACTTCCTCGAAGCTCTTGGTGTGGGCCGTTTCGCGGTCCAGCACTTTGATGATGTGGAAGCCGTATTCGGTCTTCACGAGGTCGGACACGGTGCCCTTGGGCTGGCTGAAGGCCACCTGCTGGAAGGCCGGGACCGTTTGGCCCTCGACGATCCACCCGAGGTCGCCACCCTTCGCCTTGGAGCCGTCGTCTTCGGAATACTTCTTCGCAAGGTCTTCGAAGTTGCCGCCCTTTTTCACCTGCTTGAGGACGTCTTCGGCCTTCTGGCGGATTTCGGCGATTTCGGCGTCGGTCTTGCCGACCGTCTTGAAGAGGATGTGCTCGACGTGGGCGCGATTCTGGACCTTGTAGGCGTCGATATTCTGATTGTAATAGCTGCGCAGCACGTCGTCGCTTACCTTGGTGTCCGCCTTGAGCTTGGCGAGGTCGAGCAGGGCGTAGCGGGCGGCGCGCTTTTCGGGAACCTGATATTTAGCGGAATTTTTCGCGAAATAGGCGGCGAGTTCGGCGTCGGACGGATGGATGGACGACGCGAGATCCGTTGGCTTCACCAGGACATATTCGATCTTGATCTTTTCGTTGCGGCGCTGAAATTCCTTCAGAACATCGTCGGTGCCCACCGAGATCCCCGCGGTGACGATGGAGCGGAACTTCTGCGTAAGCATTTCATCGTGCAGGGCCTTTTCAAACTGATCCACCGACATCCCGGTGCCGGCCTGCACGGCGTTGGTGTAGGCGTCTTTTTGCCAGACGCCGCCGGCCCAGGCATTCGGCAGGATTTCGCGGATGCGCTGCGATTCCTCTTCGGGGGTTACGGTGATGCCGAGGCGCGCCGCTTCCACGTTGAGCGCGTCCTGAAAGACCATCTGGTCGAGCAGTTGGTGCGCGTAGAGGCCCTTCAGCATCGCCGGGACGGATTGATTCTGCGTCATCTGGTTCAACTGGCGCTCGACTTCGGTGAGGCTGATGTCCTGACCGGCGACCGAAGCGATCGTATCGGGATTGGAGGTGCCCACGGCGCCGCCGACGAGGCCCGGAACCAGGGTGACCACCATGCTGACGCATATGACCACCAGGATGACCGTCATGGTGATCTTGATCCAGCGATTGCGGTCAAGATCGCGCTGCTGAATGCTTTTCAACATATCTCTATTTGCGCCGCCTTATATGGAATTGGACGATTATAGTGGAGTTTTGTCGCACGGCCAAACCTGTTTGCGGGGACGTGGTCGGGTCTTTCAATCCCGCCTGGGCTGGCTTTTCGGGTGCTTTGTTGGCTTGGTTGCTGCGCCCGTTTTGGGTTCTGATTTCGAGGCGTTGTCCGGCTGAAAATTGGGATGCTCGCATGCAATAAAAGCGTTGAGTGGGCGGCGTTATCGGCAGTGTCGAGTGCCTTGCGCCCCCATTGCTGCGGCGGCGGAAAGGCCTGAAAAAGCCAGATCCCTTATTTATCAGTGACATGGTAGCTTCGTTTCGTAATTTTGCATTTTGCGGGAAGAAGCAGGAAGCAAAGGAAGCAGAGGAGGCAGAGGAGGCAGAGGAGGGAAAGGAGGAGAAGTTAGAGGAAGAATGGGAGTTGCGGCCGCAACCGAACGGGAACCGCGGGGCGCGCGCGCCTTTCGGCTTACGCTTTTGGGAGTCATGCTGAGGGGCGCAGCGACTCCGGAGCCCCTGCAGGATATTTCGGCCTGTTTTTTGTGCGATTTTCCGGTGTGCGACTGTTCCTTATGGTGTCGAGTAGGCATGGTCGCTTTTCTTTGTTTTCAATGGGTTGAGTGTGTTTGCGCTCGTCTTGCAGTGTCGAGTGGCGGATGCGGATTTTTCGGTGAAAATGGACGGCGCTTTTGGCCAGTGCGGCGAGTTGCTTTGGGGAGGGCCCGAGTTGCTGGCGTGGGTCGGGGGAGGCGGGCGGAGTGTGGCTCGCGTTCCGCGGCTCGCGGCTGCGGCTGGCGGCGCTCGATTTGTGGTGGGCTGACACGTCGGCAAGGGTAGCTGTAGCACGAAGCGGGAGAGGCTTGGAAGGATCTGCCTGGTGTGGTGTTTTTGGGACGAGCGAGGGGCTACCTCGCGTGGCAGATTTCCTCCGCAGATGGGGAGCACCGGCAGGAGTGCCGGTGCCACTGGTACGGCTTCGAATGAGCGCTGGGATCGTTTATAATTGGAGTTGTAGGTCGGCGCTCTTGCCGAAAAGGAGGTGATCCCTGAGGTACGTTAGATATTAATTCGTAAAATGGGAGGGGCTGATCGTGGGTTTTGCCGAGAGGCCCCTCTTGTTGATGATTTCTCTCCTGCTTCTTCCCGCTTTCTGCACCCGTACCACCAACTTCTCCCGACGAAGGGAGGTATTTGCCACACGGGCTTTCAAGTCCGGACCATCAAAAACGTTGGGTTTTTGGATGGATTTTGGCTTGGAGGGAAACGAAGAGAGATCCCTCCGCTACGGCTCGACCTACACCGTCGAGCCTCCGGTCGGGATGACAAATAGCTGCGCACACCAACACCAACACCAACACCAACACCAACACCAACACCAACACCACCAACACCAACACCAACACCAACACCAACACCAACACCAACACCAACACCAACACCAACACCAACACCAACACCAACACCAACACCAACACCAACACCAACACCAACACCAACACCAACACCAACACCAACACCAACACCAACACCAACACCCAACACCAACACCGCTTTGCTACACACGCTTTTCTGGTTCCGGCGAATCGTGGACTAAGACCCGACCCTCGAACTCGGGAGGATCGTGCACCTTAACACCACCTTCTTCGCACGAAGGGCGGCATTTGCCACACGGACTCGGACGCTCGGTTCCTAAAAACCGGGCTTTGGCCAGCAGGTGCTCGGGGCGAAATCGAAGAGCGACATGTCACCACAACTTGCAGCCCCTATCTAGATACAAGAGAATCCCTCCGCTGCGGCTCGACACACACCGTCGAGCCTCCGGTCGGGATGACGAATAAGCGCACAGGCCACACCCAATACCAAGTCACCAGGGCCGAAACAGCGATCCGCTCGCTAGCGGGCTGCGAAGAAATACCAAAATCTGTTCCGCAAGGGCTAAAGCCCCCTGTTGAATGCCCGGACTTTATGTCGGAGCTGAAGCTCCGACCCCCTAAAAACCGGAGTTTTTTTGCAACCTGCTACTAGAACACGGAGCGCGGAACAGAGAACACTGGAACACTAAGCGGCCGAACGCCGACGCTGAAGGACAGCTAGAAGAGCACCGGCAGGAGTGCCGGTGCCACTGGAACGGCTTCGGATACAGGCGGGCGGCGGCTGCGGGCTTGGCTAGTTGTGGGATTCGGCTAGCATTTTCTTTGCTTCGCTGGCTTCGGGGAAGGTGGGGTTGAGCTGGAGGGCGCTTTGGAACTGCTTTTTGGCTTGGGTGTTGTTGTGCTGCTTCGCGTAGGCCATGCCCAGGTGATAGTAGTAATTGGGATTTTTGGGGTCTTCCTGGATGGCTTGCTGGAGGGCGTCGATGGCGGCGCTGTAGACGCCTTGATTGTAATAGGCCCAGCCCAGCGTGTCGGCTGAGTTGGCGACGTCGGGGAGGCCCTTGCGCGCGGTCTGCGCGAGGGTGAGCGCGACGTTGACGTTTCCGCCGTGGTTGAGCATGAGATAGGCGAGATTATTGGCGGCTATGGGGTAGTCGGGCTGAACCTGCAGGGCCTTCTGATAATAATCCTCGGCTTGCTGCCAGTTATTCTGGGCCTCCAGCACTCCTCCGAGGGCCACGTAGAGGCGCGCGTCCTGCGGATTTGCGGCGATGGCCTGCTTATAGTTGTCGATGGCCTGCTGAGGGAGGCCGCGCGAGACTTCGATGCTGCCGAGCAGCAGATAAGCGGGCACATCTTTCTTATCCAACGCGACGGCCTTCTGGAGCGCGGCTTCGGCCTTGGTGGAGTCCTGGTTGCGGCTTTCGACGCGACCCAGCAGCAGATATAAGGCGCTGCTATTGGGCACCTTGTCGATCTGGGCTTGCACGGTTTGCAGGGCTTTGGGAACGTCTTTGCGCTGGAGATCGAGATCGACTAAGCCGGCCAGCGCGGTGACATCGGCAGGATTGCCGGCGAGGGCCTGCGCATAAAGCTTCTCGGCTTCGTCGGGGTGGTTCTGTTTCATGCGCAGATTGGCCAGCAGGAGATAGCCGGCGGAGTTGCCCGGGGCGATGGCGATGGCTTTGCGGATTTCGGCTTCGGCGCCCGCAGCGTCTCCCGCGGCGAACAAGGCGCGGGCGTGGAAGAGGTAGCCCTCGGGGGAGTTGGGTTCGTCCCTGATGAGGGCCTGGCTCGCGTCCGTGAGAAGGGAGGTATTTTTGTTTTGCTCCGCGAGAACGGCAAGCGCGCGCTGCGGCTCGATTTTATCCGGCTGCAAGCGCGCGGCGGTGCGCCACTCCGTCTCGGCCTGGCCCAAATTCGAGAGGCCCGCGTAGGCGATCCCCAGTTGGTAATGCGCCATGGCGGAATCGGGAGCGTCCTTCGCGACGGAAGCCAGCAGATTGACGGCGTCTTGAAATTTCGCCTGGCGATTGAGGATTTGGCCGCGCAAGACCTGGGCATCGATGTCGGCGGGAGCGGCCTTCAGGATGGCGTCATTTATTTTGGTGGCTTCGTCAATTTTGTTCTGCAGGATCAGGATCTGCACGTAGGCTTTCGCTGCCGGCAAGTCCTTGGGATGATCTTTGTGGATTTCCGCGTATTCGTCGGCCGCTTTGCCGAGCTGGCCCTGGCTCTGGTAATACTCCGCCAGCAGGCGGTAGGCCGCGGGGTCGTCTTTCAGGTCAGATTTCGCCTGCGCGAGAGTTTGTTCGGCTTTTTCCTTTTGCATCGTGTTTACGTAGAAGCTTGCCAGCGCGGCCCGAAGATTGGCGCTCTTGGGGTCCTGAGCGATGGCCGCCTGAAGCTCCTTCTCGGCCTCGGGAAAGCGCTTCTGGTCTACGTAAAAGCGCGCCAGGGCGACCATGGCGTTGGTGGAGTGGGGGTCGAGGGAAATGGCTTTTTGAAAATTCTGCTCGGCGGCGCCGAAATCTTTGTTCTTCTCCTGGAGGATCGCAAGATTGAGATAGGAGTTGTCGCGGGAGGTGTCGAGTGCGACGGCTTGCTGGGCCTCTGCGACGGCCTTGGCCAGGTCGGAGGGCGCGTCGGCTTCGGAGAGAAGAACCTGCGCCTCGGCGTTCCGGGGATCGGCCTTCAGGACGGCTTGAATGTGATCGCGAGCGTCCGTTTGCTTTCCGGCTTCGAGCAGGAGGCTGGCCAAGTCCAATTGGGCTCGAGTGTTGCTGGGATCGAGTTCCACCGCGCGCGCGAGTTCCTGGTAAGCGAAATTCCATTGGCCCAGCTTCAGAAAGGACTGCGCCAGGTGAAAGTGCGCGTCGGAATACTGGGGGTCGATTTTGACGGCATTGGCGTATTCGATGGCGGCTTCGCGGTATTTGGCTTTTTCAAAGTAGGCGTTGCCCTTGTCAACATCGCGCTTCTTCAAAACCTGGGGATCGCGCGTGCAGCTGGCGAGCGCGGCAGCCAGGACACCGCAAATGGCGAGTGTGGCCGAGGTTGCGGAAATTGCGTTCCTCACGTTATTAGCACCCCTGTGGGATTATTATTATATGAGGCTCGATCAGGGGCGGGCAATTTTTCCCCTTTGGTGCGACCACTTCGTCATCGTCGTCATATTTGCCCTCGTCGTCATCGTCGTCATCTTCCTTATCTTCGTCACAGGCGGGCTCGCCCTGGAGGGTCGGGATATTCGCTCGGGGGGGAACAAAAGGTAAGGGTTTGCCCTTTCGTGGAAGGTCGATGGGACAATTTATGACTGTACCGCGGCGTGAAAAGCCTCGGGGTTTGCTGCTAGGCTTTTGAAAATACATGATTTGACATCAGTTAGCGTGAGTTAGCACCTGGACAGGGTAAAAGTTTCCCCTGGCACTCGCCTTGCACGGACAGGGACAGGATGGAGTGTATGCCGGTCCCTGATTGCACGAGGCGAGGCAAGCATGGGTTCCAAAACAGACGGCTTTGCGGCGCGAATGGGTACTGAGCAAGGCTCTGGACCTGCGGGGAGCGACTTTGTGGGTGGCGTCTGCCCGGCACTTCTGACACTCGAGAGCGTGATTGCGGAAATCGCGCGGACCAATATTCCCGTGCTGCTGGTGGGGGAGAGCGGGACGGGTAAAGAGATGTTTGCGCGACATATCCACGAGTTGTCGTCGCATTCGGCCGAGCCGTTGCTGAAGCTTGCGTGCGCGTCGGTAAACGAGGAAACGCTTTCCTCGGAGCTGGGCCTGCATGGGAGCCGGCACCACAACGGCGCGCAGGCTGCCGCCGGAACGGTGCTGCTTGATGAGATCAGCGAACTTGATCCGTCCTGCCAGCGAATCCTGCTGTATGGGTTGCCCGATGGGGACACGCGGCCGCGTGGCGGGGTGCTGACGGCGAGAATCGTCTCTACCACGAGCAGGAAACTCGACGAAGAGATGCAGGCTGGGCGGTTTCGCAACGAGCTATACTATCGTATTAACGGAGTGTGCCTGCGTTTGCCTCCACTGAGGGAGCGGAAAGACGACATTCCCATGCTCAGCGAATTTTTCGTCACAAGCATGCCGCGCAACTGGGGCGGCCGCGGTTTTCGCTGAGCCAGCGGACGCTGCGGGTTCTGATGGATCACTCCTGGCCGGGAAATATTCGCGAGCTCGAGAACGTGGTGAAGAATATCGTGGCGCTGGGCGACGAACAGCTGGCGATTTCTGGGCTGGGGGGCGGCGGCGGACGCGCCTCGCGGGTTCCGCAGCTGGATACGCATATTCGCCCCCTGAAAGTGGCGGCGCGAGCGGCGTCTCGGGAGGCCGAGCGGGAATTGATTTTGAAGGCCCTGGAGAGAACCCACTGGAACCGCAAGCGCGCCGCACAGGACTTGCAGATCAGCTATAAGTCGCTGCTTTACAAACTGAAGCAGATTAAATCGTCGGAAGCGGAAGCGAACTAGATAAGGCAGGTGGAGAAACGATGCGCAGAATCGAGTGTTGGACCGCGTTGGCGCTTTTGGCCGCGATCACACCGGCCGTAGCGCGCCAGCAAAATGGCAATGCCCCGGTACCGGCGGCGCCCCCGGCAGCAAGTTCCGAGCGCCGCAGGCGCGGGGTCAAAAGCCGCGACGGCCGATCCGAGCTACGTGATCGGGCCGCAGGACGTGCTCGACATCAGCGTGTGGAAAGAGGAGCAGCTGACGAAGACGGTTCCGGTGCGGCCGGACGGCAAGATATCCATGCCGCTGCTGAACGACGTTCAGGCTGCCGGCCTGACGCCCACGCAGCTGGCCAATAACATCACGGAGAGTTTGAAGAAGTTCGTTACCGATCCGCAGGTGACGGTGATCGTGCGGGAGATCAACAGCCAGCGGGTGTACCTGCTCGGGGAAGTCGGGAGGGCGGGCGCTTATCCGCTGCTGCCCGGGATGACGGTGTTGCAGGCGTTGTCCAGCGCGGGGGGATTCACGCAATTTGCGAACCTCAAGAAGATTTATGTGCTGCGCGTGGAGAATGGCAAGCAGGAGAAATTCCCATTCAACTATAAGCATGCGCTGGAATCGCCGGATCAGAACATCCTGCTGAAGGCCGGCGACACGATTGTGGTCCCCTAAAGATCGGGTGTTTTTATGCAGACCTTTATGAAATTCCTGGAACGCGTCCCCATGAGCAGCTTGATGCGGATTTTTCGCGGCAGCCTGTCAGCCGGACTTGTTCTTGCCGCGGCATATGCACCTGCCGGACGGGCGCAGCAACAGCCGGCGGCGTCCGCGCCTTCACAGACGGCACCCGCGGCGGAGCAGCCGCAAGCTCCCATCCCCGCGTATCACTCGCCGCTTGCGTCGCAGGCGGACAACAGCAGCGAGGGGAATGTGGATGATTCGCAGAAGATCGTCCCCGATGACCACGCCCTTGCCGGTGCGCAAGGCCTGACACTGGGGTCGTCTGAAACTTCTCGCAGCTACTGGCAGCCGCACGCGGACGTGAGCGCAACGGCCGATTCGAATGCATTCGGCAGCACGCCGGGCTGGACAACTTACGAGTCGATTACCGCGGGGATCAACCTCCACAAGATTTCGGGCCATTCCGACCTGACCCTTGGCTATGCGGCGGGGGGAGTGTTCTCAAGCGACGGTTCGATCGGCAATTCGGTGATTCAGCAGCTCAATTTTGCCGAGCGGGTTACGGCGCGGCGGTTCGTGTTCTCGTTCATTGACAATATGAACGACCTGCCCCAGGCGACGCTGGGCTACGGGTCGGTGACAGGAATTGACACAGGACTGCAGACGGGCGTGGCGCCGACAGACTCGATTCTAACGACGCGCGGACAGCGCATCGATAATTCGTTCGTTTCCGAAATGGACGTGAACCTTACGCCGCGCTCCTCGTTCACGTTTTTGGGCGGCTATTATCTTCTCCACTACTTCAGCGACCAGGCCGATCTGCTCAATTCTCACACCATCACCGGGCAGGCCGGCTATAACCGGAAGTTAACCGCCAAGGATACCTTGGCCGTCCTCTACCGATTCAGCGGCTTTCGCTACGACAACCTGAATCAATCGATCAACGACAATGTCGTCCAATTGTCATATGGGCGGAGCGTGACGGGGCGTTTAGCGTTTCAACTGGCGGCCGGCCCGGACTTCACGTTTTTCGCGACGCCCATTTTGCAGAATAACCTGGGGACCATCACTTCGAGTTCGGAGGTGAATTGGTCGGCAAACGGATCGCTGACATATCAATTGCGGCGGGGCAGCGTCGGCGCCACTTACTTCCATGGAGTGAGCACAGGCTCAGGGTTTGCGGCCGGGTCCATCAACGATACCCTTACGGCGCGGTTTTCCAGACAGCTTTCGCGAACCGTGAACGGCACGATCAGCGGCGGATACGCGCGAAACGATGCCCTGGCGGTCGCCGGATTTGGAATATTCAACCAAAATTACAACTATACGTTTGCGGGAGCGAGCGTGAGCCGTCCCTTTGGGCGAACGTTGAATCTATTTTTGTCCTACCAGGCGCAGTACCAATACTCGAACGATGCATTCTGCGTGGGCGTCACGTGCAGCACGAGCGTGGTGGCGCATCTTATTTCCGTGGGCCTGCACTGGCAGGCGCGGCCGATGCTGTTTTAGGCGGCGGAGAGTCTGGAAGGATCACAGGATATTCATAAGCGAGTATCAATTCGGCGATAGGAAACATGCCATATGAATATGAGAAAAAGAGGCGGAAATGACCCAGCGTGAACTTACCCCGAGCGATTATCTGGCGATGTTGCGCCGGCATTGGGTTTTGATCGTAGTGCTTGCTGTAATAGGACCCCCGCTCGGGTATGGAATCTCGAAGTTTCTTCCGAACCGCTTCAAGTCAACCACGCTGGTGCTTGTCGAACAACCGTCGGTTCCGACGGATTTCGTGAAGCCGGTGGACACGACCGACATCAACGAACGGCTGGCGAGCATGCAGCAGCAGATCCTGAGCCGGACGCGGCTGGAACCGCTGATCCACCAATACGGGCTGTTTCAGTCGGATATGAACAAACTGTCGATGGACGATCTGGTGGGGCGGCTGCAGAAGGCGATCGAAGTGACGCCCGTGCTGCCGATGGCCGAGACGCGGGCAAGCAACCTGCCGGGCTTTTTCGTGAACGTGACGATGGACGACGCACGCACCGCGCAGGAGGTTTGCACGACGGTCACCTCGATGTTCATCGAGGAAAATCTGCGGCGGCGGCAGGCGCAGTCAGAAGATACGACCCAGTTTCTTTCGCAGCAGTTGACGGAAGCCAAGGCCAAGCTCGACGAGCAGGATGGCAAGCTGGCCGCATTCAAGAGCCATTACATCGGCGCGCTCCCGGATCGAAGAGCAAACCAATTTAAACCTGCTGACGGGGCTGACGTCGCAACTGGATGCGGCGAGCCAGGCCCTGGCGCGCGCGCAGCAGGACAAGACCTTCGCGCAATCCATGCTGACGCAGCAAATCGCGTCCTGGCGAGGCTTCCAAAACGGGGCAGAGCCCGGAAACGATGGACCAGCAACTGTCCGTACTTCAGACGCAACTGGCCAGCTCAAGGCCCGCTACACGGACGACTATCCCGACGTGATCAAGGCGAAGGCCGACATCGAGGCCCTCCAAAAGAAGATCGCGGACTCCGACTCGCAGAAAGCCGCGACGGAGCCCGGCAAAGACGCAGAAGACCGTCGGCGAACCCGTCGGCAGATTACGCAGTTGCGCGCGCAGATCCACACCTACGACCAGGTGATCGCCGAGAAAACCAAGGAACAGGAACAGATCAAGCAGCAGATCAAGATGTATCGAGGACCGGGTGCAATCCAGCCCGGGCGTGGAGCAGCAATACAAGGAATTGACGCGCGGCTATCAGACGGCGCTCGAGTCGTATAACGAGCTGCAGAAGAAGCGCGACGACTCGTCGATGGCCACGGAACTGGAGCGCAAACAGCAGGGCGAGCAATTCCGCGTTCTCGATCCCGCAAACTTGCCGGAACAGCCGTCTTTCCCGAACCGCCCGATGTTCGCCCTGGGCGGCTTGGGCGGCGGGCTTAGCCCTGGGCGTCGGCATCGCTTTGTTCCTGGAATTGCAGAACTCTTCGATGCGAAGCGAGCGCGATGTGGAGTTCGCGCTGCGCTTGCCCGTACTGGCCATCGTTCCGGCGATTGAGCCGGTTTCCAGCAAGAAAACGAAACATGCCGGCGCAGCAGTTGCCGCCCGTCGATTCGACCGTGACTCACGGAGCGAGGGCCTGACGATACCATGTACCAGAAATTCTTTGGGCTTCGCGAGAGCCCTTTTAACGTCAATCCCGACCCGCGCTATCTGTACCTGACACGGCAGATTCAGGAATCTCTGGCGGGGCTGACCTACGGCATTCAGAACCGCAAGGGATTCATCCTGCTGACGGGAGAAGTCGGCACCGGCAAGACGACCCTGCTGAACCGCCTGCTGGACTGGCTTCGCGGGCAGCGCGTGGCCACCGCCTACATTTTCAATTCCCGCCTGGACGTAAATCAGCTGTTCGATTTCATCATGGCGGAATTCGAAATTCCCTGCGAATCGCGCGAAAAGAGCCAGGTTTTGATGCGCCTGAATCAATGGCTGCTCGAACGGTACCGCGCCGGGGAAACAGCGGTTTTGATCGTCGACGAGGCGCAAAACCTCTCCGCCGAAGTTCTGGAGGAAATCCGGCTGTTGACGAATCTCGAGACTTCCACCGAAAAGCTTTTGCAGATCGTTCTTACGGGCCAGCCCGAACTGGAAGAAAAGCTGAAGCTGCCGCAACTGCGCCAGCTTCGGCAGCGCATTACTCTGCGCTGCCGCACCGCCCCGCTTTCGCTGGAGGAGACCTTCGGCTACATCGCCGAGCGACTGCGCATCGCGGGAGCCAACGGCGAGCCGATTTTTTCCAAGGAATCCATTCAGACAGTCCATCACTATTCCCACGGAATACCGCGCGTGGTGAATTTGCTGTGCGAGCACTCCCTGATCAACGCCTATGTGGACAGTCTGCGGCCCGTGCCGTCGCACATGGTGGAGGAAGTCGCGCGCGAATTCCAACTGGACGAAATCGCGCCGGTCGCTGGCCGGGGGATTCACCGACGACCCAGCAGGCCGCCCACACGCAGGCCTTGCTTGAAAATCTCGATGAACTCCTCGGCCGGCTGCGCCAGGCCAATGCTGTGCCGTCTCGCGAAAGGAAAACATGAGCCGCATCCACGAAGCACTCAAAAAAGCCGAACAGGACCGGGCCCTCGCTCCAGCCAGCGAGATTGCCGCGACTTCTCCGCCGGCCCCGGCGACGCCGACCGGCTGCCGGCCGACGCAGCCGGGGAAAGTTTGCATGGACGATCGAATCGGCGGTGCAGACGGCGACGCTGGCCCCGCCGTCCGCCGAGTATCTTCGCTTCGACGAACTGCGCAGCCGCTGCGCTCATCCTGCGTGGCATCCCGACCCAATATGAATGTGTTCGGCAGCGAGAGCGCGAGCCCGCACGCCGCGGAACAGTTTCGCACGCTGCGATCCAGGCTCTATCAGATGCGCAACACGCAGAATCTGCGGACAATTCTGATGACCAGCTCCGTGCCGGGAGAGGGAAAAACATTTGTGACCACCAATCTGGCGCAGTCGTTCATTCGCCAACCCGACCGCCGCGCTCTTATCATTGACGGCGACTTGCGCTGCGCGCGTCTCCATGTGCCGCTGGGCGCGCCAAATTCGCCCGGGTTGAGCGACTATCTGCGCGGCGAAGTGGACGAGCTCGAGTGATTCAGCACGGCCAGGAAGGAAATCTTTGCTTCATCGCCGGCGGAACCGAGGTAAGCGATCCGAGCGAATTGCTTTCGAACGGGCGCTTGAAAAAGCTGCTCGACCGCGTAACGCCTGTTTTCGACTGGGTGATCATCGACTCGCCGCCGTGCCTTCCGGTGGCCGACTCCACAATTCTGGCTAATTATTGCGACGGAATTCTGCTGGTGGTCCGGGCGGGATCGACCGCGACGGCAGTGGCTCAGCGGGCCTGCCAGGAGCTGCAGGGCCGGAATGTGATCGGAGTTGTGCTGAACGCGGTGGAGCAGTCGCACATGTATGGCTCGTACTATTATCAAGGATACGGATACGGCTACGGGTACGTGTATGGCAGCGATGGCAACAAGACGAAGCAGGCAAAGAAACTTAAGTCTCGCACACCTGTCGCGGCGTTCTCAGAAAGAGCGGCTCGGAACCCGCAAATCGGGAGATCGGCATTCCCGGGCATTACGCTCATGCCGGCGCTCGTACTTTTTGTGTGAAACTTTCAGGACCACCTGGATATCGCGGCTGGAATTGAAGCTGGAGACGGTGCGCGTGGCCGAGGTGAGGTCCTCGTGTTCGGCATGCACTTCGTAATCCACGTTAGGATCTAAACCACTGAAGCGGTAATTGCCGCTTTCGTCCGCGATGTAGGTCTTCACCGATTGTGTTTTGACTATTCACAAGGTAGACAACCGCGGAAGCAATGGGGTTATCGCCCGCATCCACCGCGATGCCGTGAACGGTGCGGAGCTGGATTCCGCCTTTATTGTCTGCCGGGGTAGTGGCAGCGGCGCGACAGGGCCAGGGCGTGGCAAGCAGGAACAGGGCAGGTCCCAGTGGCTTTTCAAGTTGCTCTCCAGGGTTCCTCTCAGAACGGACGTTCGCCAGTATTGCCTGCCAGGGTTTTTCTGGTTTCAGACGGCGCGCGGTGCGGCCGACGCGGTTATTCGGCTTCTTCGGGTTCCTCTTCCTCCTCGGAACTGCGGGTTCCTCCTCGGAGTCTTCCTCATCCTCTTCTTGTCTTCTTCGTCCTCATCCTCGGAGATAACGATGAGGTGTACGGGATGGGTCTGGGTCACTTCGAGCTCCACATCGCATTCGGAGCAACTCAGGATTTCGCCTTCTTCCACTTCGTCTTCATCCAAATCAATTTCGGCATCGCATTCCGGGCATCTGGTCACGTTTTGCTCTCCTTCCTGGGGCAAACGTTTACCGGAAAGCGTATTATATAACGCTTGTGTCAAACTTTTCTTTCGAGGATCGCGTAAAGGTGCCCAATCATCGTCAATATCCGGAAAGGCCGGTGGTGGGAGTGGGTGGCGTGGTGATTTCCGGCGAACGCGCGCTGCTGGTGCGGCGCGGCAGGCCTCCCCTGGAAGGAGAATGGTCGATCCCCGGTGGAATGCTCGAGCTTGGCGAGACGCTGATCGAAGGAGTGCAGCGGGAACTCGCCGAGGAAACCGGCATCGAAGTGCGCGTAGCCGGGCTGATCGAGGTATTTGAAAGGATTTCGCTGGACGCGTCCGGGCGGCCTCAGTATCACTTCGTCGTCCTCGATTATTTCTGCGAAGCGGTTCGCGGCGAGGGCCGCGCGGGAAGCGACGCCATCGAGGTCGCGTGGGCCACGGATGCGGAACTCGCGCAATATTCTCTGACACCCGCCGCAACGCGAGTGATACGGAAGGCATTCGAGATGAGCCGGTCACCCAGAAGTGCGAGCTGAATGGGGGATTGAACACGATTCCGCCGGGACTGGGCGCTAACTCGCAGCGGCCTCGGGGAGTCTTCCAAATCGGCGCTCGCGGCCCCGAAAGTCCTCGAGCGCGGCCGCCAGATCGGACACTTCGAATTCCGGCCACATCCGTGGCGTGAAGAACAATTCGGCGTAGGCCGATTCCCACAGCATGAAATCGCTCAAGCGGCGGTCGCCGCCGGTGCGAATCAACAGGTCCACGTCCGGGGCGGGTTCGTCTCCGTGCGTCACTTGCCCGAGCCGTCTGGCGAACTCGCGCTCGGAAACTTCCAGGCTCGAAAGCATCCAGCACGCCGCGCGCAGAATGGCCTCGCGCGAAGAATAATCGATAGCGATCCGAAGGTCGAGTAAACGGCCACCCGCCGTGATGCGTTCAATGGAAGTTATCGCGCTCACTAGCGAGGCCGGAATCCGGTCGCGGCGTCCAATCACATGCACGCGGATACCCGCGGAGGCGCAGGCGGAGGACTCATTGCGGAAGAAGTCCTCCAGGAGAGCGAGCAGCGACGTTACCTCGGCCGCGGGCCGCTCCCAATTGTTGGAAGAAAACGCGTAGAGGGTCAGCGTGCCGATGCCCAGCGCCGGAGCAGACCGCATCACACGGCGGACGGCCTCGACGCCCGCGCGGTGGCCTTCCGAGCGTGCCAGTCCGCGCGAGGCCGCCCAGCGGCCGTTTCCGTCGAGCAGGATGGCGACGTGGAGTTTCGGATCCGGAACGATTCGTAAGACACCTTTTTGCATGGCGGTTTTTGAAACCTTCTCCTCAATAGGATGGCCGATATTTCCCTTAGCCCTCTCGCGTCGCGCGGATCAAGGCTTCCATGTGATCCAGATACTTCTCGAGCGCTCGCCGCCCGGATGCCGAGAGGCGGTACTCGGTCTTCGGCAAACGCCCCGAGAAAGACTTGGTGCAGCCGACGTAGCCTGCGTCTTCGAGCTTCCGCGCATGAACGCTCAGATTGCCGTCGGTTATCCGAAGAAGCTCTTTGAGTTCGTTGAAAGTGAGGGAGGCGTTCACGGCGAGCGCGCTGATGATCGCAAGCCGCGTCCGCTCGTGAATCAAGCGGTCCAGGCTGGAGGCCGCCACGTCCTGCGGTTTTACACTCGCTTCCCTCTTCGCCTTATCGTCCCGCGATGAGCGGAAGGCTCCGGATTTAGCCGCCATATTTCCTCGCAATCACCGCGCCGAAAATCATGTGAAGCCCTCCGAACCCCGAGGCCAGGAAGGCGTTTCCCCAGGCCGGCGGACAGAAAAGCGCCACTGCGCCCAGCACCATGAAGCAGAGTCCCATCAAAGGGACGATGCGTATCGAAAAGGCTCCCCCGGTGACGACTCCCGTTCCATAGAGCAGCAGCCAGACGCCCGCGATTTGGCCGCTGGCGCCCATACGGACGAGCAGCAGCGTCAGCAATGCGCCGGCGAACAGCGGCGGCGCGAAACTATATACGAACTGGCGCCCCGGGCCGGAGAGCAGGGAAGTTCCGGCTTCGCGGGATTTGGAAACCATTGTCCAGCCAGCGATGGAAATGGCGATGGTCGCTTCCGCCACCCACGTAATCAGCCATCCCAGCGGGGAATTCTGCTGCGAGGCGATGACGGCGGCGCCAATCGCGGTGATCCCCATGGCAATAACGCCCCAACCGGGGAGCGCCGTGAAGGATCCGGCACGCTCCATCGTTTCGCGGATGAAGCGAAGGTTATCCCGGGCGCGATCGTCTATGGCGACGGGGCGAGGGACGCGGCGTTCGAAGTTTTCTCGCGGGTTTCCGCGATAATTCTCCCGGTGCACGAGTTCAGCGTAGCATGGCTCCAATGTTCGTCAAGTACTTTGTGGCATAAAGTTTGTGGCGGGTTTATCCCTTGGACACCGGCAGGGCACCGCGCCGAGGCGCTAGCAATACGAGCGGTTCGAGCAAAAAAAAA
>CAVOOP010000009.1:0-154173 GCA_963697575.1 uncultured Acidobacteriota bacterium
GCCCGGCCCCAGCCGTCGTCGCCGGCGCCGTGGGGCTTCAGGAAGGGCCTGAGGCCGTTGATGTAGTCGAGGCTCAGCACGCCGAACTTGCGGCCCAGGGCCTCGGCCATGTGCCGGGCGAAATCCTCCCGCTCGGAGAGGACCAGGATCGGCGGGGTCCCGGTCCACCCAGAGCCGGGCCCCGGGCAGGGAGGCGCCCTTGGACGGGGGCCTGCCCGGACTCGAAGCTCTCCCGGTCCCGCTGGGCCTGGATCCGCTGCTGGGTGTCCAGCCAGGTGCGGTACTGGCCCAGCAGCGGTCTTGTCCACGCGCTCGGTGAACTTCATCCCCACGAAGTTGGCGCCGAAGTAGGCGACCCGGGCGCGAGGCGGTGAGCAGCAGGCCGCCCTCCAGGGCCAGGTCCAGGGTGGACTCCTCGCCCATGCGCAGGACGTCCTCGATCTTCTGGGAGGGGTCCAGGAGGGCCAGTCTCGAAGCCGTCCGCGCCGAAGCCGCGGACCTCGCCGTCCAGCACGGCGTTCTTGCTGTTGCTGAAGGTCGCCTTGGTGGCCACGTCCGGGGCGAAGTGGGCCAGGCGGTTGTCGTCGGCGCGGCGCACGGACCGGGGCAGGGAGAAGGCGCCGCAGGCGCACGCCCTCGTAGTCGGCGGGCCCGATGTAGGTCACCACGGTCTCGAAGCGGAAGCCCCGGTCCTCGAAGGCCAGGGAGACGCTCTCCCCGGCGGCAGGGCCCAGGCCTCCAGGTCCTGGGCCGGCATGCGCAGCCCAAGCCTGGCCGGGCTCCTGGAAGAGGATCTGGAAGACCCCGCGCTTGTCCCGGCAGCCCAGGGCGACCTTCAGCCCCGCCAGGCACAGGCGCTGGAGCATCATCCGGATGCCGTAGGCGTCTTCGATGGTGCGGGGTCGGGGCATCGGTCTATGGGTGGCAGGCCGGAGAAAGCCAGCGGTGGAGGGCGTCCTTGAGGTCGACGATGGTGATGGGCTTGGCGAGGTAGTCGTCCATGCCGGCCTCCAGGCAGCGCTCCCGGTCCCCCTGCATGGCGTTGGCGGTCATGGCGAGGATCGGCACCCGCCGGGCCCCGCTGCTCCAGCTCCCGGATCGGCGCGGGTGGCCTGGAAGCCGTCCATCTCGGGCATCTGGCAGTCCATGAGGATCAGGTCGTAGGCCGCTTGGCCGGACCGCCTCGCACCGCCTCCAGGCCGTTGCCGGCCAGGTCCGGCGTTGAGCCCGAGCTTGCTGCAGGATGGCCATGGCCACCCGCTGGTTGACCAGGTTGTCCTCGGCCAGCAGGATCCGCGCCTCGGACAGCGGCCGCCGGCGGGGCCGGCAGCTCCGGCCGCCGCGGGCAGCGGCAGCGTGCCGCGGCTGCGGTCCAGGAGGGTCTTCAGGTGGGACCTGCGCATGGGCAGGGGCAGGAATTCGGTGATGGGCAGGCCCGTGGGCTTGCGGGCCTCGCTCCTTGCTCGTAGAGGGAGTGGGCCATGACCAGGCGGAGCGCCGGCCAGGGCCGGGTCCCGGCGGACCTTCTGGAGGAAGTCCGGAGCAGGTCCCGGGGCCGGTGCCGCCCGGTCCCGCCGAAGACCAGGAAGGGCCCGGTCGTCCAGGCGCGCAGGCCGGCCTGCAGCCGCTCCAGGGCCCGCGGCGCCCGGGCTCCAGCGGCGTCGCATTCGAAGCCCCACTCCCGCAGCTGGGCCTCCAGGAACCCGCCGGTGGCCGCGGGCAGGCCCGCCAGGAAGAAGCCGGAGCGGCGCCTCGGGCAGCCGCGTCTCCTGGCCGCCCTCCTGGGCCTGGAAGCGCGCGGTGAACCAGAACAGGCTGCCCTGGCCCTGGACGCTGTCGCACCCCGATCTCGCCGCCCATGAGCTCGGCGATGCGCTTGCAGATGGCCAGGCCCAGCCCGGTGCCGCCGTACTTCCGGGTGGTGGAGGAGTCGCCCTGGTAGAAGGACTGGAACAGCTTGGCCGGCCACCTCGTCGCGCATGCCGATGCCGGTGTCCTCGCACCTCGAAGCGGAGCAGCACCGAGGCCTCCTGCCGGCTCTGCAGGAACACCCGGATGACGACCGAGCCCTCCGCGGTGAACTTGATGGCGTTGTCGGTCGAGGTTGGAGAGCACCTGGCGCAGCCGCGATGGGGTCGCCCATGAGCCGGGTGGGCGCCGTGCCCTGGACATCCAGGTGGCCAGCTCCACGCCGCTTGCCGTGGGCCTTGACGCCGAGGATGGCCAGCAGGTCGTCCAGCAGGCCCTGCAGGTCGAAGCCGATGCGCTCCAGCTCCAGCTTGCCGGCCTCGATCTTGGAGAAGTCCAGGATGTCGTTGATCAGCCGGAGCAGCGTGGCGGCGCTGGTCCGGATGGTGGCGGCGTAGTCCAGCTGCTCGTCGGTGAGGCTGGTGTTGAGGATGCAGCTCGGTCATGCCGATGATGCCGTTCATGGGCGTGCGGATCTCGTGGCTCATGTTGGCCAGGAACTCGGACTTCAGGCCCGCCAGCTGCACCGCCTCGTCCCGGGCCTGGCACAGCTCCCAGTTCTTCATCTCCATGTCCAGGGCCGCCTGGGCCAGCTGCGCCTCGGAGCGCTTGCGCTCGGTGATGTCGTGGAAGAGCCAGAAGTGGCCGAAGAGGTCCTCGCCGGCGTCGATGGGCACGAAGTCCATGGCCAGCACCCGGCCGTCGGCGAGGGGCAGCTTCCGTGCCGGTGCTGACCTTGCGCTCGCGCCAGGAGGGCGGCCTGCAGCTCCAGGAAATCCTCCGGGTAGAGGAAGGCGCCCAGGGCCATCTCCAGCAGCTCCGGCGCCTCGCTGCCCGGCCAGGAGGTGGGGCGGCACGGGGATGTCGAACATCCGGCAGAAGGGCTCGTTGATGAGGGCGATGCTGCGGCTCGTCGGTCTCCACCAGGATGGCGCCCTGCATGTTCTCGATGAGGGCCCGCAGGCGGGAGGTGAGGGTGTTGAGGGCGGCCTGGCTGCAGCTTGCGCTCGGTGATGTCGTTCATGGTGCCGGAGACGCCGATGACCAGCGCCGTCGGCGTCCATCGTGATGCGGGTGTACATCTCCACCCAGAGGTACTGGCCCGTCCCGGGTGCGGAACTGGAACTCGCCCCGGACCGTGTCCTCGCCGGTCTCCATGGCGTAGGTGAGCATGTTCAGGTAGCGGCCCTTGTCCACCGGGTGCATGTGGTCCAGGAACGGCTGGCCCAGGCTCTCCTCCACGCGTGAAGCCGGTCATGGCCTTCCAGGCCGGGTTCAGGAAGGACCAGCGCCCTCGCGGTCGATCTGGAACACGCACCTCCTGGAGGTGGTCCACCAGGGACCGGTAGCGGGCCAGTTCGGCCTGGTCCGGCCGGCGCCGCCTCCAGCTGCCCGTCCACGGCCTCCAGGAAGGCGCTCCAGGCCGGACCCTGGGGCAGGGCCGCGCCGGAGGCCTCAGGGCCGCCAGATGCCGGGCGAGATGGGGGTGGAATTCCATGGCGTCGATCAATGGCAGCGGTTCCGTGGGAATCCTTCCATACTATCGGTTGGCCCGGCGAAAGATGGAGCGGGCCTGACGCGGGCTGAAAAAAATTCTTGTTTTTTTCGCTTTTCGCGCCCATGCTTAGGGAGTCAGGTCCGCAGCACCGGCCCCCCGTCTTTCCATCCTTACGCCATCCGGAGTCACCATGGCCACCGCCAATGATCAGGACGACCGCCTCAAGGTCTTGAACCGCACCCTCGCGGACATCGAAAGGGCCTTCGGCAAGGGCTCCATCATGAAGCTCGGCGAGCAGCTGAACATCGACGGCATCGAGGTGATCTCCACCGGGTCCATCTCCCTGGATTCCGCCCTGGGCGTGGGCGGCGTGCCCAAGGGCCGGGTGGTGGAGGTCTACGGCCCCGAGGCCAGCGGCAAGACCACCCTGGCCCTGCACATGGTGGCCCAGGCCCAGAAGAAGGGCGGCCTGGCGGCCTACATCGACGCCGAGCACGCCCTGGATCCCGAGTACGCCCGCAAGCTCGGCGTGGACATCGACAATCTGTTCATCAGCCAGCCGGACAGCGGCGAGCAGGCCCTGGAGATCTGCGACCAGCTGGTGCGCAGCGGCGCCCTGGACATCATCGTCATCGACTCCGTGGCGGCCCTGGTGCCCAAGGCCGAGATCGACGGCGAGATGGGCGAGATGCAGGTGGGCCTGCAGGCCCGGCTCATGAGCCAGGCCCTGCGCAAGATGACCGCCTCCATCAGCAAGACCAACACCTGCGTGGTGTTCATCAACCAGATCCGCATGAAGATCGGCGTGATGTTCGGCAACCCCGAGACCACCAGCGGCGGCAACGCCCTGAAGTTCTACGCCTCGGTGCGCCTGGACGTGCGCAGCATCCAGAGCATCAAGGGCAACACCGGCGATCCCCTGGTGGCCGCCAAGGACGAGGATTCCTCGGTGGTGGGCAAGAAGACCAAGGTCAAGGTCGTGAAGAACAAGGTGGCGCCGCCCCTCAAGGTGGCCACCTTCGACATCATGTACGGCGAGGGCATCAGCCGCATGGCCGAGCTGGTGGAACTGGGCACCCAGCTGGAGATCATCCAGAAGAGCGGCTCCTGGTACAGCTACAAGGATTCCCGCCTGGGCCAGGGCGCCGAGAACGTGAAGAAGCTCCTGGCCGACAACCCCGAACTGGCCGACGAGATCGAGACCCTGATCCGCGCCAAGGTGGGCCTGAAGCCGTGTAGGCCAGCCGTCGCCGGTCGGCATTGCCGATGTGCGCCCCCTGCCATGAGGGGCCGTAGCGGCATGTCGGCGGGCCGAAGGGTCATTCGCAGCGGAGCCTAATCGTCGTCGTCGCTCTGCACGCCGAGGCTGAGGCCGCGCAGGTGGGCGGGCACCGGGCTGGAGGCCTGGGCGGACGGCGCCGGAGCTGGCCCGGTCCGCGCGCCGGCGCGCTGGCCGGCCTTGGCGGGCTGGGCCCGGGGGCCCTTGAACAGGTCCGCCATCTGCTCGCCGGTGGCGAAGCATTCCAGGCGGGCCAGCTGGGCGGGGGTGGGGAAGCCTTCGTAGCGGATCCGGCGGGGGCCCCAGATGTCCACGAGGGTGCCGTGGAGCTCGGAGATGCGGGGCAGGGTCTGGCGGAAGTAGATGCCCAGGGGCCGGCCGCTGGCGGCGACGAAGCCGATCAGGTCGGTGTCGGGCAGCAGCACCGGGCCGGCCCTCCTGCCAGGTGGCGTAGCTCACCGAACGGCCCTGCTGGGTGCGGACCAGGCCCAGCCGGGGCGCGGATCGCCCAGCTCGGCGGGAAGGCGGCTCTCCTGGGCCCGGTAGGCCTCGATCAGGTCCGCCTGGCGCAGTTCGCGCTGGGGCTGGGCGATGGGGTGGGGATCCTGCAGGTTGGCGGGCAGGAAGTGGTCGTCCACCTGCTGGTAGATGGTGCCCATGAGCCGGGCGGCCCGGGCCGGCCAGGGACTTGGCGATGGCCTCCACCAGCTGGGGCAGCAGCACCTGGGGGGCCACGAGCAGCTCGTCCTCGGCGGGGATGGCCAGGAAGGTGTTCTGGCCCGGGAACAGGCGGCTCCAGAGTTCGGGCAGCAGGATCCGGGACGGCGCTGTGGCCGTCCTCGAAGACGCCCCGGTAGATGCCGGAGGGCTGGCGCTGGAAGGGGATGCTCCTGGGAGCGCTCCCGCAGCTGGTCCAGGCTGCGCTCCAGCACGTCCTCCCAGGTCACGCCCCAGAGGGTCAGCCAGGCCGCGGGCATGGGCTGGCCGCAGGCCACCATGCGCAGGGCCAGGCCTTCGAGGTAGGGCCGGAAGAAGAAGCCGTCCCGCTCGGCCATGCCATGCGGGCACCAGCCGCGGGGTCAGGTCGTACTGGGCGTCCAGCCAAAGGGGCGGCAGCGGCCAGCCGTGGCCCACCAGGTCCTGGATGGCGTCGCCCCAGTGGGCCCGCTCCTCGGCGTTCAGGTGCCGGAACTCCTCCTGGTGCGGTTCCAGGCCCGGGCAGGTCCGATGGGAATGCTCCTGGCCGCGAGGATCTCCTCCAGGGTAGGGAGCGGCTTGCGCTCCGGGGAGGTGAAGAATCGGGAAAGAAAGGCCATGGCTCATCCATCGAGTTAACTTTCATTTTGCCCCAACGGGGCCGGAAGTTTGCCGTAATCTGAGGCCATGGGGCCGTTGACTCCCTCGCCAGGCCGCTGAAGGCCCTTCGCGTCTCGGTGACGGACCGGTGCAATTTCCGTTGTCCCTACTGTATGCCAAGGGAGAACTTCGGGGACGGACTTCCGGTTCCTGGAGCGGAAGGAGATTCTCACCTTCGAGGAGATCCTGCGCCTGGCGCGGATCTTCGCGCGGCTGGGGGTGGAAAAGGTGCGCCTGACCGGCGGCGAGCCCCTGCTGCGCAGGGAGCTGCCGCGCCTGGTGGCAGGGCTGGCGGCGGTGCCGGGCCTGCGGGAGGTCGCCCTCACCACCAACGGCTCCCTGCTGGCGGGACTGGCGCGGCCCTGCGGCAGGCGGGCCTGGACCGGCTGACGGTGAGCCTGGATTCCCTGGATCCCGGACGGTTCCAGGAGCTACCGATGCCACCGTGCCCCTGGACCAGGTGCTGGCGGGGCTGGAGGCCGCCCGGGCCGCCGGGTTTCCAGGGCATCAAGCTGAACTGCGTGCTGCGAGCGGGGCGTCAACGAGGCGGACATCCTGCCCCTGGCGCGGCTTCGCCCGGGAGCACGGGCTACCACCTGCGCTTCATCGAGTTCATGGACGTGGGCACCCGCAACGGCTGGCGCATGGACGCGGTGGTGCCCGGCCGCGGGAGGTGGCCGCAGCATCATCCCCGGCCGCTGGCCCCTGGAGCGGGTCCTGCAAGGCGGCCACGGACTGCGTGGCCCAGCACTGGCGGTACCTGGACGGCGGCCGGCGAACTGGGCCTCATCGCCTCGGTCACCGAACCCTTCTGCGCGGGCTGCGACCGGGCCCGGCTTTCCGCCGACGGCTCCCTGTACACCTGCCTGTTCGCGACCGAGGCCTGGACCTGAAGACCTTCCTGCGCGGCCGGCGCCGGCGGACGCGGACCTGGCGGCCCTCTGGCGGCCCGCTGGAAGCGCCGGGACGACCGCTACTCGGAGCTGCGCAGCGACCCAAGGGACCAGCCTCCCGCCCCGGGCGGAGATGTTCCACCTCGGGGGGCTGATCAGATCAGCCGCCAGGACCTCCTGCAGGCAGGCTTCCCAGACCTCGTCCGAGGCCTCGCTCCAGGAACAGTTCGATGGCGTTCCCGGCCGGCCGGGCTTCAGGGTGGGCGGACCAGGCGTCGAACACCGCGTCCAGCCCGGTGCGGTCCAGGGGTTTGTCCCGATGCTTGTGGGCCTTGCGGACCCGGTCGGGGTCGGGCCCCCGCAGGGACAGGCCATGCCGGGGGGCGGCGTGGAAGGTGAACACATGGGACCAGGTGGAGCCGATGAGCTGGTTGAAATGGAGGAACGCGCCGTGGTTGGAGAAGGTGCAGGTGAGGTTGCGCTGGGGCCCCGGCCAGAGGGCCGACCAGCGGCCAGGAGCGCCTGGGCCCGCCTGCGTTCCTGGGGGTGCTTCAGGCACGCCGCGGCTTTTTCCAGAAACTGGTCCAGTTCTTCCAAGGTGTGGTCTCCCAAGGGAGAAGAATACCTGCCCGGGAACGGTCCCGGCAAATAGCCATTCGGGCGCGCCGGGATACAAGGATAAAAAATATGTAATTCATGAATCAAGCGGCCGGAAGCCCGGGGCCGGGCCCGGGACGGCCGGCTCCGGATGGCGCGGCCGGCCCTGGCAGGCCTCGGCGGAAGGCTTGCGCCTGCTGGACAATCAAATGGTGTATCTGCATAGCTTGAAGGACTCGCCAGGTGCAGGCCTGGCACTCCCATGGCCGGTTCACGGCCCACGCCTGGGGAAGCCCTCCGGGCCGGACCCGGGATCCCGTGAGAAAGATCTTTTTTGGAATGAACCTTCCCTTGGTATCTGTCACCTGATATTAATGTTGCACCCTCCCCGTGCTTCTAAGTTTAAGTTGCACTTCACCCTCTCCCAAAAGCTGAGGCATTCATGATCAAGATCGATATCGCCGGAACCTTGATGCAGACCCTGCCCGTTTCCAAGGCAACCGCCCTGCAGGTGGTGGACCTCCTCACGGACCGCATGAAGAAGGCCCTCCTGGATGGCCACCGCATCGAGATCCGCGGCTTCGGCGTGTTCGAGCCCCGTCCCCGCAAGCGCGGCATGGGCCGGAACATCAAGACCGGCGCCAGCGTGGACATCCCCAAGGGCCGCAGCATCCGCTTCAAGCCCGGCAAGGACCTCCGCGACATCGAAGTCGAAGTGCAGCCGTCGTAGGAGCCTGGATCATTCCTTGGGGTAGACGCGCAGGCTCTTCCACTGCCTCAGCAGGACCTTGCCCGGCGGGAAGCCGCGGGGCTTGGAGACGTCGGCGGCGCGGCAGTAGTGGACTTCCACCTTGCCGCCGTCCCGGGCCTTGCTGAAGAAGGCGGCCAGTTCGGCGGCCCGCTCGATCAGGGCGCGGGGCAGTCGGAGATGCGCTCGGGGTTGCGCACCACCACGTGGCTGCCGGGGGTGTTGGCCACGTGCAGCCAGAGATCCAGCGGCTCGGCCACCTTGAAGGTGAGCTGGTCGTTGTCGGCGTCGCCCTTGCCGATGAGCACCTCGAAACCTTCCACCATGACGCTGCGGAAGGCCTTGCCCTTGCCGTCGGACCGCAGCGTCCTTCGCTTTTCGGCTTCTCCATGGTCTGCTTGCCTCGGGTGGGCTGCTGGGGCGGGCTTTGCGCGCGAGCGGGCGCGGGCAGGCCTGCGCCTGCTGGGCTCCCGAGTTCCAGGAACTGGCGCTGCCGCTGCAGCTCCCGCTTCGAGTTCCGTCCACCCGGCCGAGGCCGCGCTCGGCCCGCTTCACGGCGGTGAACCAGCGCTGGACGGCCTCCTCGGCGCGCTGCCCGTCGGGCAGGTCGATCGCGGTGCCGTCCAGCAGTGTCAGCCTGGCCGCTGGCGCCCCGGAGCCGGTAGAGCTCGGCGGCCAGGGCCTGGGCCCGGGCCGGCGGCCCAGGGCCGAGGCGTGCCGGGCCCGGTCCTACGCCAGGGCCTGTCCCGGTGCGCTCCAGGCGCTTGCGTTCGGCGGCGAGCTTGCGGTCCGCGCCGGCCTTGCGGGGCACCAGCACCAGCTTGGCGGCCCGCTCCAGGGACCAGGCCCGGTGCCGGGCCAGCAGCGTGCCCTCGCCGGGCAGCACGTCCGGCACCTCCCCGGCCAGGGCGGCATCAGGCCTCGGCGCCGAAGCGCTCCAGGAAGCGCAGGTAGGGGGGCGGTTCGCTGGCGGGGCTCGGGCGCGCCGGGGGGGAAGAGGCTGGCCCAGGCCCATGCGGGCGGGGTTGAGATCCAGGCCGTCCAGGCGCAGGCCGGCCCGGCCGGGGATGGCCTGGAAGGCCAGGCGGGCGGCCTCGATCCGCCCGGTGATGGCCGCGCCGGCGCAGCACCAGGCCCAGCCAGCGTTCCCGGGGATCGCCCTCCACTTCGGTCAGGCGCGCGCCCTTGAGCTCCACCGGCCAGCGGCGGGACAGGTCGGCCTTGGCCTCGGCCTTGAGCAGCAGGTAGGCTTCGTCCCGCTCGTGCAGCAGCCACAGTTCGGGGGCGGGGTTGAGGAGGAAGACCCAGGCCAGGCCCGGCTCCAGGCCCGCCCGGCGGTCGGGGGCCCACAGCAGGGCCAGGGCCCGGGGGCGAGCCCAGGCGCCCTGGACGGAGCCCTCCCCGGCGCGCAGGCGCGCCCGGGCCAGGGCGAGCAGGAGGGGCGCATCCATCAGAGCAGCTGCAGGATGGCCTCGGTGGGCAGGACCATGGCGAACTCGCCGTGGAGCTCGGCGAGGCCGGCGTCGTGCAGCACCTGGGCGGGCATCCGGTTCCCGTCCACGTCCTCCAGGTCGAAGGCGACGCAGGCGTCCCGCAGCACCACGGTCTTGAAGCCCAGGTCGCAGGCGGGGCGGGCGGTGGTGGAGACGCAGTGGCTGGTGGTGAAGCCGGCGAGCACCAGGCGGTCGATGCCGCGCTCGCGCAGGTGGGCCTCCAGGCCGGTGCCGACGAAGGCGCAGTGGCCGGCTCTGGTGGAACACGGCCTCCCCGGGCAGGGGCGCGGCCTCGGGCTTGAAGGCGTGGCCGGGCTCGCCCGGGGTGCAGGGGGGAGTTGGGGTCCCGGGAATCGGTGGCGCACGTGCACCACCTGCAGGCCGCTGGGCGCGGAAGGCCCGGACCAGGGCGGCCATGGTTGGCCTCGGCCCCGGGGTTGTTCCGCCGGCCCCAGTAGGGGTCGTCCCACGCCTTCTGCGCGGCGATGAGGATGAGGGCGATGTTCTTGGGCAGCATGGGCTATCCTACTGGATCTTCCTCCGATGAACGGCGAGGGGCCGGTCTTCTCGAAATAGGTGTTGAGGATCATCATGGTGCGGGTGGTGACGTGGGGGCCCAGGGTGCGGATCCGGCGCAGGCGCAGGTGGACGCCCAGGGGGATCTCGGCCACGATCTTCAGCAGGAGGCTGTCCTCCCCGGCGATGGTGTAGGCGGCCAGCACGTCCGGCTCCCGCTCCAGGGCCTGGATGAACCGCTCTTCCAGGCGCGTCGTCGTTGCCGGCCTGGTAGCGCACCGCCACGAAGGCCACGCAGGGCTTGATGACCGAGGCCGGGGGTCACCAGGGCGCTGTAGCCGGCCAGCACGCCTTCGGCCTCCAGGCGCTTGATGCGGTCGATGACCGTGGGCCGGCTGACCCCCAGCCGCTCGGCCAGTTCGGCGTGGCTGATGCGGCCTTCCTTCTGCAGGGCCGCCACCAGACGGCAGTTGAGGTCGTCCGCCATCAGGTTCTTCGCCATCTTCATGCCTCGCGGAGGCTCATTTTATGACAGATCCTCCGGGACACGCTCCTGCGCTTATACTTCGGCAACGGTTCACACCTCCGGCAGCAAGGGACCCATGGACTTCATCCGCCCGTTCACGGAGCGCAGTTTCTTCCTCATCGCCGGACCATGCGTCATCGAGTCCCGGGACCACGCCCGGTTCCTCGCCGCCCAGCTGCAGGACCTGGCCGAGGCCCGGGGCATCCCGTTCATCTTCAAGGCCAGCTTCGACAAGGCCAACCGCACGTCCCTGGACAGCTACCGGGGCGCGGCCATGGCCGAGGGCCTGGAGATCCTCTCCGAGGTGCGCACCCGCTTGGGCGTGCCGGTGCTCACCGACGTGCACGAATCGGCCCAGTGCGCCCCGGTGGCCGAGGCGGTGGACGTGCTGCAGATCCCCGCCTTCCTGTGCCGCCAGACCGACCTGCTCATGGCCGCGGCGGCCACCGGCCGCCCGGTGAACATCAAGAAGGGCCAGTTCCTGGCGCCCTGGGACCTGAAGCACGCGGTGGAGAAGGTGCGCAGCGTCGCCGGGCACGGCCCGGTGTGGGTCACCCATACCCGCGCGTGGGCCGATCCCGGCAGCGCGACGTCATGCGCGAAGTTGTAAGCCATCCAGTTCATCTCCCACGATCCGAACAGCCGCTCGCGTGCCTTCCTAACCATCTCGTCATCGAGCGGACGATTGCCGGGCGGCTCTTCGAGCACCACCTTTCGCACGTCCGCCGGATCGACGGGGACCCAGCCGTAGTCCGTGAGATACACCTCCGCGCGGCAGTGCTGTGCCTTGGTCACGTTCTCCGACGAAGCCCCCAGGCTCTTGTAGCCTAGCTCGGACTTGGCCACGCGAATGCCGAACACATCGCGAGCGGGAAGTCCCGCGGCGCGCGCGAGCCCTACGTAAAGCGAATTCAGGTCGGCGCACTTGCCGCCGAGGTCGCGCGATTCGAGCATGAAGCGGATGTCGCCCAGCCCGCATCCGCGCGCCTTCGGTTCGCGAAAGGTATTGTCAACGACCCACTCATAGATCGCCCGCGCCTTCTCGACATCCGTTTTCGCGCCGCTGGTGATCTGCAGCGCGGTTTCTTTCACGATTCCATCGGTGGGCAGCAGCGCAGTGGAACGCAAAAAGTGTTCCAGCTCCGCGCGGTTGGCGCGAGGCGCGTGGCCGGGCCCCCAGCCGGGCACTGACAAATCCACCGCGCAATCCTTCGTGGCGATCCTGCTCGTCAGGGTGAGCGCGGGCCGCTCCCCGGCAGGGAATTCGGCAGCGACGATTCCCAGCGAGTCCGGCTTGCTCTCGAAAAGCTTCGCCGTGCCGCCCTCCGCGTGAAACAAATTCGTGAGCGTGCGCTGGAAGGGCGCCGGACGCGTAAGGGCCGCCGGCAGCCATATCCGCGTCATGCCGGAGGGCGCCAGCACCTCGACGCGCGTGGTCACCTCGAAAGTGCGCCACCCGCCGGTGTCAGCCTCCCATGCGGCGAACACACTCGCCGCTCCCGGTAACGCCACCCCCGCCGAAACGATTCCCGCCGTCCGCAGAAAATCCCGCCGCTTCATGTTTTCACCCTTGCCGATCCGCGCTCATCGCCGCACCCTGTTACTAAGCTACACCGCCCTCGGCGCATCGCGCAATTCCGGCGACCGGACATTTTGGCCGCGAGATTTGAAATCGCCCGCGGCGCGCCACATACTGCTCCACGGCACTTGCGATGCGTCGCATACATCTCATCGAGATCCACGACCAGGCATGGTTCCCCCAGTTCCTTCGTAACGACGTCACCGAAACGCTCCAGCACGGGCTGAATTTTTCGAAGGCTTACGCCCCGGTGGCGCCGCTGCTGCGAAGCGCGTTGAACGCTGCCGGCAATCCGCCGATTCTCGACCTATGTTCCGGCGCCGGTGGCCCTTGGTTCGACCTGGCGCAAAGGCTCGCGCCGGCCAACGGAAATCTCCAGGTATCGCTCACCGATAAATACCCGCATTCCGCGGATCCGGCGAGCGCGGCGATGATGCGAAACGGCGGCGCGATTCGCTTCCACCCTGAGCCGGTCGATGCAACGAACGTTCCGGCCGAACTGCGGGGCTTCCGCACCATGTTCACGTCATTCCATCATTTCCCGCCCGGCGAAGCGCAATCCATCCTGCAAGGCGCGGTGGACGCGGGGCAGGGGATCGCCATATTTGAGATCACCCGGCGCGCGCCTTCGGCCGTGCTGCTGGTGATTCTGTGGTCCCTCACGCCGTTTCTGGTCGCCCTGTTTGCCCGGCCCTTCCGCTGGTCGCGCTTCGTGTTCACTTACCTCGTTCCGCTAATTCCGGCGGTGCTGCTGTTCGACGGAATCGTTTCCTGCCTGCGCACCTACCGCCCCGCCGAATTGCGCCAGATGACGCAAAGGCTCGGCGCGGCGAATTACCATTGGGAGGCAGGCGAGCTTCGCGGAAGATCCAGCAAGGTCCCCATAACGTATCTGATCGGCTATCCCGCGCCCCGCACGGTACCGAACACCGTGCGGCCCCAATGAGATCGGTAGGGGAAGAATAGAGCGTTGAGAATCGCGCGGAGTTTTCAGGGGTGCTGCGTGGCAACCTGCTGCCAGGCCGGGTCTTCGGGCGGCAGGCGCGTGGATTGCCACAGGAGCCAGTGCCATTGGCCGCGGGTGCGCACGTAGACCTCGGTAAAGTACATGGCCAGCCGGATGTCCTTGCCGCGCATCACGCCGGTCATGTTGCAGCCCCCGTTGAGGATGGCGGTATCGCCGAAGATGCGCAGCTTCACGTTCCTCAATTTGAGGGATTTGTATGCCCAGGTGCCCGCTTTCATGTCGCCGAGAAACTGCGCCTTGGTCTGCACGTTGCCTGAGGAATGCGTGTAGACGAAATCGTCGGTCATGAGCTTGTCGAGCATGGGGATGTCTTCTTTAAGGATGGCCGCGAGGCGCTGCTCGTCGAGCTTGCGAATTTCCTGCTCGGCGCTTCCATCCGGCGCGCCGTAAGCCGCCGCGGCCAGCGAAACCATCAACAGCATCGCGAGAACGATCTTCTGTGTCATCGAGAGCCCTCCGTGGAACGCGCGCATCGTACGCCCGCCGCCAGAGCCTGCACAACAAATTTGCTCGTCCGCGCCCCGTTCGAGCGCGGTTCGGTAAGCTGGGTGCCTCCGGAGTCCCGCGAAGAGATAGCAGCCGATCCGGCGTCCAGACTGGACCCTATCGCCCTGGCTCATCCGCAGCTCCTAAAGGACCATCTTGACCGGGCAAAGCCCTGGCAAAATGCAAATTTACGAAACGAAGCCACTATGTCTATGAAAAATAAGGCACACCTGGTTCCGGCAGTCCTGTTCGCGGGGGCTCCCGCGCGAAGCCCCAAGGTGGTTCTAGGACGAGGAGTGCCGGAACTAGTAGCTGTGCGAAATCATTGCGCCGCGAGCGAAACGGGGCGTACGATGCGCGGGCCGGAAACCAGAAATAAGGAGAGGCAGCGATGAGTAAGGCAAAGACGAGTGAGGCAAAGACGAGTAAGGCAAAAACGAGTAAGGCAAAAACGAAGGTCGTGGTGCTAGTGGCGCTGGCAATCAGTGCTGGACTTGCATGCGCGGACGGGACGCAGGCCCGTCCGGCCCCCGGCGCGAAGAACTCTGCGAATGCGCCCGCGGCGGCCTCAACTCTTCCGGTGGTCTACCTTCCGAAGCAGGCGGTGGACGCGAGCTTCGCGAAGGCCACCCCGGTGCACCAGTCGCCGGTGCTCTACGACGGCGACAATGGCTTGCGCAGCTACAAGATCGCCACCAGCCGCCGCTACAAGCCCAGCAACGTCGAGATGCACATGAAGGACACCGACATCATGTACGTGCTCCAGGGATCGGCGACGATCGTTACCGGCGGCAAACTCGAAGGCATCACAGCAGCCGCGAAGCTCCCCAACGGCAATCCCGCCCCGGCGGACGAAATCCGCGCGCGCGAAATCGTCGGCGGCGACCCCCGCCAACTCTCCGCCGGCGACATCATCATCATCCCGAATGGCGTCGGCCATCAGTTCACCAAGGTTGATGGCCCGTTTCTCTATATCGTCGTGAAGTGCCGCTAGTTTTTGCACGGATCGGCGGGTTAAGCGGCGGCTGGAAGACAGGCTACGGCGCGTTTCGCGCGACGGAGATCCGGAGACCTATGCATTGTTCTTTCTTTTGCGTCCTTCCGGGCCCTTTTCCAATTCGCTGAACTGATTGATGACGGCGGTACTCCCATCCGGGAACACCACGCGAATTTCCATCCGGCCGCCCATGGCGCGCACGATACCTTGCAGGCTGCTGATGTACATGTCGGCGCGGCGCTCCATTTTGGATACCGACGCTTGTGAGATGTTGAGCGCTTTGGCGAGCGTCTCCTGCGTGATGTGACGAGCTTCCCGGAGTTCATCGAGAGCGAGTTCCTTCGTCAGGCGCTCCACCTCCGAGTCAACCCGTGCTCGCCGTTCCGGAGACATCTTCGATTCAAGCTCGCGAAAGTTTCGATGGCTCATGGGATCAACCCTTCCTTTTTGATTTCATCCAGATAGTCGTCGTAAATACGGTCGGCAACGGGGACGAATTCCTCATACCAGCGATCGTTTCCCCTCTTATTTCCACCAAGGAGCAGAATCGCGGCGCGCCGGGGATCAAAGCAAAAGAGAATGCGGTAGGGATCGCCGGCGTGCTGCACTCGAAGCTCTTTCATATTTATGTGCCGGGATATGCGAACCGTATCGACGGACGGTCTTCCCAGGCTGGGGCCGTGCGTTCGCAGAAGCCCGATTTTCACGGCCGCGCTGTCCTGTTCCTCTTCGGACAGGGATTCCCACCAGGAGCCGAATTCTCCGGTGAACTCGATCTCCCATTCCATAGAAGGAATATAACCTACAGGTTATAGTCAGTCAAGCGCCGTATGCTCCGCACAAACTACGCGCGGGTGGCGGTCACTTGCAGCCTGCGTTCCGCTGAAGGACATTTTGGAGACGCGCTCGCTACCGGCAAACTTTCATCGGTGCTGGTGTTATAGTGTGGGGCGTTTTGAGTGCGGGCGGTCTGCAAGGAGACTCCATGCGTAACCCAGCGAGAATGATTTTCGCATTGCTTCTCGCCGTCGCTCTCTGGCCGGCCGTTCCTGTGATGACGCAGAACCGCGCGAAAGGCCTCCACATTTACCTGATCGACGTCGAAGGCGGGAGCTCCATCCTCTTTGTGGCGCCATCCGGCGAATCCCTGCTGATCGATACCGGCTACGAAGGGCCGGGCGCGGTGCGCGACGCGGGCCGCATTCTCGACGCTGCCCACGATGCCGGGCTCCAGCAGATCGACCACCTGCTCACCACGCACTGGCACGGCGATCACTACGGCGGCATGGTGGAGCTCGCTCCGAAAATCCCGATCCGCGAGTTCATCGATCACGGCCCTCCCAACATCGAGGCGAACACGAGCGCGAACATTGCCACGGAGGAATTCGTCCAGAAGGTTTATCCGCGTCTATACGCGAATGCGAAGCACACCGTGGTCGTCCCGGGCGACACGATCCCCGTCGCGGGCATCGACGTGCGCGTGGTGGCGTCGGCCGGCAAGGTGATTGAGAAGCCGCTGCCCGGCGCGGGCCAGCCGAATCCTTATTGCGCGGGCGCCCCGGCCGACAGCGTGATGCCCGCCCTCTATCCGGAGGACACGCAATCGGTGGGAGTGCTCATCACGTACGGAAAATTTCGCGCCGTGCATCTCGGCGACCTGATCAAGAGCAAGGAGTTTCAACTGATGTGCCCGGTGAACAAGCTCGGCACGGCCGACGTGCTGCTCGGCCTGCACCACGGCCAGTCCACATCGAATTCGCCGGAACTCGTTTACGCGCTGCGTCCCCGCGTGGCCATCATGAACAACGGCACGCGAAAGGGAGGGGAACCGGACGTGATGAAGGCGCTGCACTCCTCGCCCGGGTTCGAGGATCTGTGGCAGTTGCACTTCTCGCTTCTGAGCGGCCAGGAATACACCGTGCCGGGAATGTTCATCGCCAATACGATCGACGACCCGCCCGCCGCCATGCCGATCGCGCCGCTGCCTCCTCCCCCGCCCAGAACGCCGGGAACCCCCGTTCATGAAGGGAAGGCTTACTGGATCAAAGTGTCCGCGCAGCCCGACGGCACTTTCACGGTTACCAACCAGCGCAACCAGTTCAGCAAGACCTACGCCGGGCGCGGGAAGTGAAGAAGATGTGGCGCTGGTTTTCCGGGTGCCCGGCCCTTCGATTTTGAGGGTCGGGATTTTGACTTTCAGGCGTTGGCTTTTTCCCCCGGAAAATCGTCCACAAAGACCCGACCCTCGACACCGCAGGGTGCTGCACCTGAAAAGTCGCTGCGGACGCCACTGCGTTCCGAATGACACCATGGCGTGTGAAGTAAACCAATCCCAGCTCCCAACCAATTGGAGACAATAGTAGAATTCAGTGAGTCAAATCATGCAGCACAATCAGTGATTGAAAGGCTTTCATTGAGACGATCGCATCGCACTATCGACACCCACATCGCCGACATCGCCCTGGCCGCCGTTGCCCTGTTTTCCGCGCTGGTCTGCGCCAACTCCTTCGCACAGACAACCCCGCGAAAAATCACTCGCGAAGAAGCGCAGAACCTGGCCGTCGACGCGCTTGACCCCGCCTCGCGCCAGCTCCCCGGCCTCACGCTTGAGAAGTACAAGGAAGAGCACTTCCCCGATTTCTTCGCCTTCGAGGCAATCTGGGATAATCCCGATCCCGACGGCAGCACCGTGGTCGACGATTTGGCCATCGACCCGCAAACCGCGGACGTGTGGAGGCGCGGCGCCTGCAGGATTCAGACGCCCGCGCTCGCTAAGTCGCAAGCCGCCCTTCGCAAGCGGATTGGCCTCTCCGACGCCGAATATCAAAAGCTGCGCCGCCCCGGTCCCACCTGCTAGACGCGCCACAGGATTCTGAGTGAGGGTTTTCCGGGTGCCCGACCCTTCGTCTAAGGGTCGGGCCTTTGGTGCAACTCCCGCACCACGGCGAACCCAACCGAAAGATTCAGTTCTCTGGAATCGCCTCGCCAGAAGGCCGTCACAAATAGCTGAACTCCGTTCGCCAAAAATTCACTTGCGAGGCCGCAAACCTCGCGGTGTACAATTCGAGTCCGCTTCAGCAAAGCAAGAGGAGTTCTCCACAATGAAGGCTTCCGCCCGTGTTGCAGTTCTTCTCGCCGCAGTTGCATTCCTCGCGAGCGTATCGGTCACGCAAGCCCAGCAGGAGTTTCCTCCGCCGCAAGGCAAAGGACGCGTCGTGGTGCTCGCGTCCGGAATGTCGGGCCCGGGCCACTACAAGGAAGTCGCGGCGGAAATCGCCAAGCTCGGCTACGACGTGGTGCTCTTCGACGGCAATGCCGAGGAAAACACCCGCGGGCAGGGAGTCAAGCGAGACATTCAGACCGCGCTGACCATGCCCAACGCCCTTCCGGGCAAGGTCGCGCTGGTGGGCTTCTCGCTGGGCGGCGGCGAAGAGATGTTTTGGGGAACGCAATCGTCCGACCAGGTGGCCGGGGCGGTGGTCTGGTATCCGGCAAACGCCTTCATCCACGACGTCCCAGGCTTTGCGAACCGTCTGGCTGTCCCGGTGGTCGTCTTCGCCGGCGGAAAAGACAAATTCCGCAACGGCTGCTGCACGGCCGACAAAGACAGCGCGCTGGCGCAAGCCGCCAAGTCAGCAGGCAAGTCCTTCGATCTCACCGTTTACCCCGACGCGGACCACGATTTCGTCAAGGGCGGCGAGCACTACAACGCCAAGGATTACGAGGATGCCTTACAGCGCACCGCGGACGCCCTGAAGATTTACCTGGCGAACTAGCGTCGCGTTTCTAAGCCAACCGAACTGCCGTATGCGATCCAGGCCCTTTCACCCGCGCCGGGACACAGGTACGTGAAACGGCTCTACCTGCATCGTCCTATCGGAAATACACAAGCTACCTCATGGCCACCCGGCTCAGGGCGGGGAATACTATCTGCATGTCAGAGACAAACACAAGTCCGAAACCGACAGGCGGTTGGCAGCAATACAGGCTCGCGAAGGGCGTCCTGCTGTTTTACGCCATACTCATGCTGGCTGTCGTGCTGGTGCTTCTTCCCCTGGCGGCGCATCTGGCGCACGCCCACGGTCACCAGCATTTTGTGCCGCTTACGAGCCATGAGCCGTACCACCTGAAGCCGTCGGTGTTGCCGCCGCTTAAATAGTCCGCCGCGATTGTCCCGCCGGACGGGCGCTGGCAGGGGATTATCGCGGGCGCGAGTTGCGCCGCCGCCGAGCAGCTAGCGCGAATCGCGCGCGCTTCGCTTTGACTTTCGCCACCATTTTTCCTCCGCTGGTGCTCTACCGTGTTACCCCTTGAATCACATCCGCATGTGCTGTGTGTCACCGCGACGACTGGTCCCTGCTCGCTATCGTTTGATTGCCCGTGAGTTTAGAGATCGCCGAGTTGAGTGGGTCGGGTTTGTTGTCCAGGGGGACTGTAGTGGGACTCCATATTGACGTGGAAGGTGTTTCGAGCCAGGTAGCCAAAGCGGAGATCGAAAGTTCGATCCGAGAGTGCGTGGGAGAGCCACGAGACGAAGAATGGAACGTCTCGGTGAGCCGAACGGACGGCCAAAACACTATCGTTGTAAGAACGCCCCACAAGGCGCTCCGGAAAACATTCTTTTCCAGTGTTGCGACTCTTCCGGAGGCCATTCCGGAATGGCTGCACCGGCATTCAATTCAATGAGTCAAGTTCCAGGACGCGCGCCGGGTTGGTTTTCGCCATGAGGTTAATTTCATCGACCGAGAAGCCTTGCTGGTGCAGCGCCTGCATGAATTCCAGCAGCGCTTGAGGGTGCAGCGGCGGAGGCGTCTTGTGACGGCGAGCCGAAGTCGGTGCTCAGGATGCAGTGCTCCGGGCCAACCTGGCGCATCCCGCCCGAATATTCCGCCATGGTGCGCTGCGGCCGGTCTCCGATACACGGCGTTGTAGGCGAATTCGAGATACGCGCCGTCGCGGGCGGCCTGCTGCATCTGCGGTATCGATAAGTGCGTAAACATCGCCCATGGCGTTCTTCACGACAATGTGCGCCACGCCGCGCTGGTGCGCCTCATGCACAGCCAGCAGCACTTCCTCCGGCGAGTTGTCGCCGGTCTCGAGCACCATTTGATGGTGCTGCGCGATGAAGTCGAGCAGCTCGATCACGTTGGGGAGCAGCTTGCCGTCTCGCGCGATCGGCACGGTAGGTCCGGTTTGATGCAGCGTCTGGCGAAAGTTCTCCGAATCGAAGTCGGGCAGGAACACCACGCGTCCCCAGCCGCCCTTCATCATCGTCATGCGTTTGACGGCTTCCAGATTAATTCCGCCGACGGGCAGATTGAGCGCGATGCTGCCGAAGACCTCGAGGCCCGGAACCTCCTTGCGCACCATGTAGGCCAGGGCCGCCGTGGACTCGTAATGGTTGTCGAGCACCAGCGCGCGCATGCCCATCTGCTTGGCCATTTTCGCCACGTCGTCGGCGTCGGCGATGCGCGGGTCGCTGTCTGGCCCGCTATGCACGCGAAAGTCGATCGCCCCTTTCAGATTGACATCCGCCTGGGCTTCCGACGGCGCCTGCGCCCGCGCCTGCCCGGCCGCGCCCGCTAAAAACAGGGCGCTGCACACGCAAAGAAATCGCCTGCTGAAAATACCGCGCCATCGCAAATTCATCCGCGTCTCCTCCGCAGCCCCCCGATGCAATCGGCCAAGGCTCGCAGATCATACGCCGACCGCCAGCCGCAGTACAACGCCGCCGTAAGCCGGCTGCCACGGGGTTTGGAGTTTACGGGTGCCGGACCCTTTGGTTTGTGAGGGTCGGGATTTTGAGGTTTTCGGGTCTTGCAGTTTCGGGTTCTGAAGTTTCGGACTTTTGGGCTCGGCGAATCGTGCGCGAGGACCGGGCACGAGCACCGTGCACGAGGACCGTGCACGAAGACCCGACCCTCAGCCCCAAAGCGTCGGGCACTCGCAAAACCATCGCCGCACCAAGGCTCAACTCGCGTCAAATCGAAGCAGCAGCCGCCGCCGCGCGCAGCTTCTCAACCAGATCGCCGGGGATATGAAGATTTCCCCCGCGACCCTTGCCCAGCTCCACACCGGGCTTGGTCGCGCCGTGAAAATCCGAGCCGCCCGTGCACAACAGCCTGTGGCGCTCCGCGAGCGACAGATAAAAGCTGGTGTCCGCCGGCGTATGATCCGTGTGGTAGGCTTCGATCGCGTTCAGTCCCGATGCAAGGAGTTGCGGCAGCGCGGATAAAAGATCGCATTTCAAGCGCACCGGATGCGCGAGCGACGCAATTCCTCCCGCCTTCCGGATCCTCTGAATCGCATCGAAGAATTCCGGCTCATTTCTTGTCACGTATCCCGGAGCGCTTTCGTCGAGATACTTGTCAAATGCCTCCTGGAGGGTCGCCGCATATCCCTTCTGCACGATCAGCTCGGCGAAATGGGGGCGGCCCGTCTGCGCCCGCCCGCGCGCTTCCGCCTCCTCGAGGGTCAACGGAACCCCCAGTTCGCGAAGGCGCGCGGCCAGCCGGACGTTGCGCTCGCGCCGCGAAACCTGCAATTCCTTCACCCAGTTCCGCATGGACGAAATCTCATCGGGTTTAAAAAAGTACCCCAGCAGGTGCGCCGACACGCCATGCAGCTTCGCGGAAATCTCGATGCCGCAGATCAGGTCGATGCCCGCCGCCCGCGCGATCGGCAGGGCGCAATCGTAGCCCGCAAAGGTGTCATGGTCGGTGATCGCGAGAATCCCAACGCCGCCGCGCCGTGCAATATCGATCAGCTCGGAGGGAGAAGCCGAGCCGTCCGATTCATTTGTGTGCGAATGAAGGTCAATCAGCATGCCGAACAGTATAAGGTGATCCTGCGGGCCGGTGAGCAAGGCAATCGGTGATTTATTCGATCACAAAACGGCGCGGCGTGGCGAGGGTGCAATCAGCGGGGATCTTGCGAGGCGCGCATTCCTTTTTAAAGTAAGAGGCCCATGTCCTTCAGCTTTTCCCAGAGCTTACTCACCCCTTCTTCGGGCGTCTCCCGGTAAGCGTGAATCGTGACGTCCGGCGACACCGGGGGCTCGTAAGGGTCCGAGATGCCTGAAAAATTCGCTATCTCGCCGGCGAGCGCCTTTCCGTAGAGCCCCTTCACGTCCTTCTCGATCAGCACCTTCACGGGACACTCCATGTAGACTTCCACCAGGTTCGGAATATGCAGCTTGACCTTCTCGCGAGCCTCGCGATACGGCGAGATCGCCGCCACAATGGCGATCACGCCGTTCTTTGAGAGAAGCTCGCACACATAGCCGATGCGGGTCACATTCTCGTTGCGATCCTGCTTGCTGAATCCCAGTCCCTGGGAAAGCCTTTGCCGCACCTCGTCGCCATCAAGCAACTCCACGCGCGCGCCGTGTTCACGCAGGCGCTGTTCCAGCAGACGCGAGCAGGTCGTCTTGCCGGCGCCCGATAATCCCGTGAACCACACTGTAAATCCCTTGTGCATGTGTCCTTCGATAGCGCGTTCCGCGGACGCGCCTTCAGCCGCGGCCTGAGCTTGCCTAGTAGCTCGCGCCCTTCCAGCGAGAGAGCCGGTCCAGGTAGCCCGGTTTCAGGCATTGTTTCGAAATCACAAATTTGCTGAAGGGAGTACGCTTCACAATTTCTCTGGTCTGGCCAAGTGCCCGATAAAACGCCCGCAGCCTCCACGCCGTGAAATCCATCTGCTCGGGGCCGCTCACCTCATAGCCCAATTCCCTCAATAGCGGACCTATTAATGCGTTCAGCCGCCTCAATTCCACGGCGCCGAGGTCTTTCCAGCGTCCGACGGGATTGGACTGGCCCTCGAAAGAGGTATTTCTCGCCTTCGCTGCGCCAATCGCATTCTTCTGAATGCGCTCGTAGTCCATATCTTGCTGAATGAAGCCGCTCAAAACCTTTAGCACTTCCCGGGGGCGCTCGACGAGCTCTTCGAAGCGCACTTCCATGTAATCCGGGCCGAGCTTGCGTCCGTGTTCGCGGCCCTTCCGCACCAGCCAGTCCCAGTGGATTGCTGAGAGCAGCAGCCCCTGGTTGCGATCCCAGGGAAAGCTGCGCCCGGGTCCCCATGGCCGCAAGCGCGCAAGCGACATGGCCGCGTCTCTGCCGTCCCGTATAATGTGAACGAACAACGCATTCGGAATGTTGGCCTTGATCTGTGGAATCTGGAGCAAGTGGGGCGGTGTGTTTTCCGCCCAGCGCTCCACACCCTGATTCTTGGCCATGCGCTCCATGAAGATGCGCAGGAAATCCCCGGCGTTCCTGCAATCGGACAGAACTTCGCCTTCAATTTCCTCCGGTTTGAGCCCGGTCCTTTTGAAGTAATCGCTCACGAAGAACGCGTTCAGCAATCGCCGCCGGTTGGCGCGCGAACGCATATCTCCGAAGGCCGGCACGATCTGGTTGAAGATATCGCTCTCCGCCAGATACACGGCAAAATTCCCGGCCGATAAAATGGTGTTGTAGAGAAATGTGGTGCCGGAGCGAGGGCTGCCGAGGACGAAGACAGGCGCTTTCGATCGGTCCATTACCGGGGATCCAGGAAAGCGGGAAGAAGCAGTGCGGGCTTGCGGCCCCGTGAACTGATCGATCGCCAACTCGTATGACCCCCTCGGCAATCGGCCGAAAAAGACACAAGTCCACCTGGCAGAAAGTCCGGGGACTCAAAAGATACCCTTCACCAGCCGGATGCTATCACTATTCCACAATGAATCCGTAAGGTTCCAGGTTAAATGCTTGATTTTGGGCGGGTAGTAGCGTTTCGATTACGTCCCGCGGGTAGCGCTGCCGTGGAAATGTAACAAGGCCGGGGTCGATCTTACGCGACGCGTGGGCAACCCTTGGCAGGGCAGGGTCGGCCCTCGCCTTGGTAACTTGGATGTATAGAATCAGCCGCGCCGGGTACCGGGCCTTAGCCTTACTTAGCAGCCAGCGACTTTGCGCCGCTCTCCGGGTCGAGCACGCCGATTTTCCCCGTCCACCACTCGCCGAACCAGACCCGCCCATCCTTGTCGAGGTCGATAAAGCGGGGAATCGCGCCGCGAGTCGGAATGGGATACTCCGCGAACTGCTGGGTGCTGGGATCGAAGCGCGTGATGTAGTTTCCGGCCTGGTCCGCATACCAGACGTAGCCGGTCCGCGGATCGGTCACGATGCCGTACGCGGCCGAACCGCGCGTGGGCGGCTGATACATCGTGAACGCGCCGGTCTTGGTGTCGAGCTTGCCTAGCCGGTGGTGATAATAGTCCGCAAACCAGACGTTATCGTGCGCATCGACGGCCATGCCGCGAATTCCCGGCACATCCGGCGGGAAGTAATTCTTGGTTTCGCCGGTGGCGGGATCGAGCCGCGAAATCATGCCGATCTCGAGCGTGCTGGTCCACAGCATGCCCTTCGAGTCAAACCCAAGATGGTAGGTGCCGTACTTGATGAAGCTCTTGTTGTAATCTTCCCAGCTCGCGCGCGACCCGTCGGGAATCTGGGGCGGTCCCGGGATCTTGTAGGCCTTGAACTTCTCGGTCTGCGGGTCGAAAGACCACACCTGGGCGGCGGCCGAGTCTGTGCCGTGCCCGGAAATCCACAGCACGCCGGCCTTGTCGACCACCATCGTGTGGCTGGTGCCTTTGTCTTCGGGGTTGGTGTAGAGCTTGATTTTGTTCGTTTCCGGATCGACCGAAATAATCTTCAGGCCCGGAGTCGACAGCGTGATCCACACGCGACCGTCTTTGCCAACCACGCCGCTGTGCGGATCGGACTTCTCAATCGGGGAGGGGAACTCCTGAAAGGTTTCGCTGGCGATATCGAAGCGGCCCACTTTGTTCGCGCGCAGCCCGATTTCGCTGAACCACGCCGTCTTCGAATCATGATCGAGGAAAATCGTGTGCGGGATGGCCTGCACGCCGGTGGGAATCTGGTACTCGCGATAGGTGGCCTTCAATACGGCGGCCGCCACGGTCGGATGGTCGAGCTGCTCCTGCGTGGGGGGCTCTGCCTCGGGGCCAAAATACTTCGAGTCCGGCCCAAAATACTTTTCCAGGGCGTTGCCGAGGTCGGTCAGCTCTGCCGGGGTCCAGCTGCGCGGCGGACGCTTGCCGGCCGGCATGTCCGGAAGGAAGCTCTGCCATTCCGCGGAAGTCATGCCCCGCCGGTGCATCACCACGCTGAAATCGTGGCATTCGATGCAGGCCGCCTTGAGCAGCTTGCCCTGCGCGTCATCGGGAACCAGGGGAGTGATGTCCGCGCCGGTGAGCCGCGTCGCGTCCCATTTCGGCGTAAGGCTGAAATTCACGTCGCCCGGCTGCGCGGTGTCCTTCGTCTGAAACTTCACGCCGTAGCCGTAGGCGTCCACCGAAAGCTGATAGCTCCCGGGCGCCACGGAAATTTCATATTTGCCATCCGCCTGCGTGTAGCGGCTGATGCTCTTCGGCCCGAGCGTCGCCTTGACGATCGCGCCGCGCACCGGCTTGCCCGACGCGTCGGTCACCACGCCCCGCAGCGTCGCATCCGCCGCAAACGCGCCAGTCGCTAAAAGCAGCAGCGCCAGGGCGCACAGAAGAGCGGCGCGCAGCCAACTCGTCGTCATTCTCGTCGTTTCAGCCGTCGTCATCGTCGTCCTTTTCATGTTATATGCCTCGGTTTTCACGATCATTGCGGTTGCTTGCAGGGGAGATGCGTAATGCGGCCAGCCAGCGCGACTCTGGCACGGCAGGTCTCGGAAGCGGCATGCGGAAGCTCCACGGCACTACGCCAATACCTGAATGCTACCCCAGACGTCCGCCGGAAAGCAAAGGTTACCACGGGCTTTTCCACGCTGCAGGAGTTGCGTCCAAGCGGCACTCTAAACTGCCCGCAGGATGCTCCCGGAAGCGGCCGGACAGCTTACTGGAGAGGGTTGGCGGGCTTTGGCGCTACCGTGCGGTCGTACTCCGCGCGGGTTAGCGCCAGCAACGTGGTTGAGCCATCCTCGCCGGGGTGCTCGCTGATGAGGATCGCCCCGCCCGGCAGCAGCCACGTCTCGTGGTGCGCCACGGATTCCACGCCGTAAGCGTTCTTCGCAGGCGAGATGTTCTCGGTGGTTGGCGGCCCGTAGGCTTGCTTGATCCCGGCGAAGATTTCGTCGAAGCGCTGGCCGCGATAGTTCACGTCGGCGCTCGGAGCGGCATAAACCAGCTCGACCTTCACGAGCCGTCCTCCGTCGAAGGTAAACGTGTCGTCTCGCCGCTCGTTGGGATCGCCCCCGGTTTTGTACTCGCAGCGCGTCCCGCTCATCGCGCGGCGGCGCGTATCAGCCATCTCAGCGCAGTACTGCTTCAGCGCCCGCCTGCTCGACTTGTTCACGCTCTTGTAATCGCCCACGGCGCAGGCGTCGAGTGTCTCCTTCTCGTGACCCTCCGCGAAAAACTGTTCGGCAGTTTCCCCTAGCACATGCCCGCCCTTCACCTTGATCGGCTGCTCGTTCGACGGCGGTATACTGGCCGGCCCGCCAGCCGATTGTCCTTCGCCCGTGCGGTAGTTGGCCGAAGGCTCGTGCGCGACCGCGCCGCCAGCCAGCGAAACGGCGGCAAAGGCGAGCGTTATGACTACGGCGGCCTTCATCGTTCGTTGTTCTCCCGAGGCTGGCCTGCGGCAGCAAGTATAGCGCCCTAATCGCCGGAAACACGGGTCAAGAGGCGGAAGCAGCTTGCAGCGGGACCTATCAGGCAATGCGCGGGAATAAGTTCGAGGAATTGGAATTGGAATTGGAGGTACGCTCAGGCCATATCCAGCGAAAGGGAAGTCGCGCCCCACGCGGCACCGACCGGGCTTAATTTCAGGCCGGTATCAATTTCATTCAGGCCGTTATTAGGGGTTGCAGCACCAGCTTGCCCTCGCGGCGTTCAACATCGAACAGCTTCGAGCACGACTCGCACAGCCAGAAATGCTCGACGGCGTGCGAGTCTTTGCCGTCCGGGTTGCGGATGTGAAACAAGCGCCCCTCGCGGAGCTTGAACCTTTCTCCGCACGGACGATTCGCGCACTGGGATACCGGCCCCATGTGATCGTAGCCTCGCTCCACATAGTTGATGCCGCAATAGTACTGGCGGAGTCAAAGCAATTTGCTATCGCGTAAGCCCAATCCATACCCATACGCCGGCGCTCGCCAGCATCAAGGCGCTGGACGCCACGGCCAGTACGATGATCACCTTCTTCAGGCGGTCCATTTTGCCGATGATCACCAACTGCTCGGACGCCATCATCGTCTGCTCGGCCTTATTGAGGTAGAGCTGGTCTTCTTCTCTGGTTGACAGTGTGTGGCCGTAAATCACCAGGACCATTAGAACCGCCGTGGTGATGCCAAACGCCACTAACAGGTAAGACAACGGTGCCGCTATCCCTCCCATAAAACGCCTCCTCAAGCGCGAGCCTCAAATGCGCTGTCGCCGATACGATAGGGCAGAGGGACAGCAGGTCTCAGTGCCCACAAGCACCTCAGCGGGTGTGTCGGATCACTAATTCGGCGCGAAGGTTACGGCGCGGGAGGGACGGCTGGGCGTGTGGAAGAGCCGCCACCCGCCAATAGCGTCGTCCAGGGAGAGTATCCGAATTGGGCTTAAGCGTAGAGGTTGAGCAGTTGCGGCGCTTCGTGCGGCCAGGACATCCAGAAGCCTGTCTCCGGTACGATCAGCCCGTCGCGCAGTCGCAGTTGAATGTTCTGCAGGAGCCGCGCCGCTACTCCCAGGCGTCCCTGGGGCAGGGCGTCGACGCGCACCACCTCGGCCAGGTATTCGGGTGAGATTGCCGTGGGGTCGGCCTGATGCGGAAAGCTAAGAAACAACTGCACTTTGCGCAGAATCGTAACGCTTTCAGCCACGAAGTAGATACCGCTGCGGGAGGAGTTCTCCGTGGTGCAAATCCGCGTGCCGCCAGCGAGTTGAATCTCCGGCCGGCGAACCCGCACGATGGAGCTGACCGGTGCACGATCGCTGTCCCGGCGCTGGATTACGTGTGTCGCCTGGACGGCTCGGGTCGGCGGTATCACTTCCATCGGCTGCATCACTTGGATTGGCTGGATCGCTTGACTCATCTCGGTCGCCACTCTCCGGGGCTGAACCCATGTTGAAGCAGGGGTGCATACCAGGCGATGACGCGACCGGTTCATTCGGGGTGTACGGCCGGCGCGATCGTTTCAGTACCGCTGGTTTAGGCCAATCCAAACTAGCGGGGTAGTACTTCGGAAAAGGGGCCTAAGGCTACGCCAGATCGAGGGCAATTTTCAGGGCAGCGTCGACCGCGCTCGGAAGGGCTGCAGCCCTTCCGAGCGCTACTCTGCAGCGCTAATCTTTGGCGTTGCTTTGTGACGTTACTTAGCGGCGGCTTGGGGTGTCGGGGCGCAGAAGCGGTCGAAGGCGCGCGTCAGGTCTTCGGTGATCGCGCGCGGATCGCGGCCCTCGATCTCGTAGCGCTGCAGCATGAATACGATTTTGCCGTCGCGCATCAGGGCCACCGACGGAGATGACGGTGGGTAGCCCGTGAAATAGCTGCGGGCCCGTTCAGTGGCTTCACGGTCCTGGCCGGCAAAGACCGTCGTAAGGACCTCGGGCCGCGCCGGATTAGAGAGCGCCCTGGCTACCGCCGGACGCGCCTTTCCCGCCGCGCATCCGCACACGGAGTTCACCACCACCAGGACGGTGCGCTTCTCGTCTTTCAGCGTGTTGTCCACATCCTGCGGCGTCCGCAGTTCGCGAAACCCGATACCCGTCAGTTCCTCGCGCATGGACCGAACCATTTCTTCAGGGAACATCGGCGCTCCTTGGCTCAAATTTCGGAAATTTTCACCGCGTGCCGTGATTGCGGTCCATCCGCGCAAAAAACACTGGCAACGCGCTCTTGCGACTATACCACACCGCGTTTTTTCTGTTCCCCGCGAACGCCAATCCTGGCGGAGCGCAATCTTCAGGGCGTCACCAACTGCGGAATTCGACGGTGACTCAATGCCGGAACCGTGCTTTTGAGGCATGGCTGAAAAGCACCAGCGCGATGGAAAGCCACCATCGCCGGCAACTTGATCTGTGGCGGAAACAAAACAGATCGTCATCGTAACCGGTCGCCAGCCAATAGTTTACAGAAGGGCTGCTCAAAGGGCCCGTTTGGCAATGCTCCTGCATTTATCCAGCCCGAATGAGCGTCGATTGCTCGCATCACAGCACGCTGATCATAGGAGGGAAAACGCCATGTCACGATTCGCAAAGATTCTGGCAATTGCCGCGCTGGCCTTTGCCGTAACGGTTCCAGCAGCTTCCGCTCGCGTGTTCTTCTACGGTGGCTACTGGGGTCCGGCTTGGTATGGATGGTATGGGCCTGGATGGTACGGCCCGGGACCCTACGGCTATGCCTATGCCCCAGCGCCTGCCGCTGGGAGCATCAAGTTTGAGCACACCCTGAAAAGCACGTCCGTATACGTCGACGGAGGCTTCGCCGGCACCGTGGGCCAGTTGGGGACCTTCAAGCTGCACTCCGGTTCGCACGATATCGAACTGCGGTCTGCGGATGGCCACACGATCTACCAGCAGCGCGTCGATATTGTGGGCGGCAAGACGCTGAAGATCACCCCGTAAACAGACAAACGAAGCGGGCGCTTCAGGCATCAAATCTCTCAAGAAGCAGAACCCCCGAGGCCGGAGGGAGCGATCCCTCAGGCCTCTTTTTTTTGGCGCGCGTCGACCTCTCTCTAGCAGGCTGCGGAAAAAGGTCAAAGTCCGTTCCTCAGAGGCTAAAGCCCCGTTGAATGCTTGGGCTTTATGTCGGAGCTGAAGCTCCGACCCCCTAAAAGCCAGCGCTCATCCAGTACCAGTTTCAGGATATCGAGACGGAGTTTTTCCGCAGCCTGCTAGGGCTGATGAACCTTCACCGTGTAATAGGAGAAGGGAGCCTCGACTTCGGTGAACTGGTGTGGCACGCCGTTGGGAATGATGATCACGTCGCCCGCCGAGAGATGTTTCGTTTGGCCCCCAATGATCTTGTGGGCCCGAAGCTCGTCCTTGGGGTAGGGACGACCGTCGGGAAAGTGGGAGTCGATCAGGTCGGTCATTTCCCCGCCGTAAAGGATCGTGGCCGAGCCTTTCAGGATGAAGCAAATGTCGGTCAGGTTGGCATGCAGTTCCGCGACGCCGGGCTTGCTGCGCACGCTGGTGGTAATTTTATAGTTCCGCGCTCCGTTGTCGCCGCCGTAGAGCGTGTCGCCGCCGCCCGTCTGGGCGAAACTCGCGTCCACCTGGTCTTTCGAGTAATACAGCACGGGGAACGGCTTTCCGGCCGGAACGACCCCTGAGTTTTTGGACGGGTCGGCGGCGTCTTGCTGCGCGCGCGCAGCGCCCGCGAATCCTAGCAGTGCGATCATCACCATCACCATCCATGCCGATTTCCTTCCGCTTATGATCATCGGTCAGTTCTCCTTTTTCTCTCTTTTATCTTTTTTATCTTTTTTTTATCTTTCCGCGCGGCCATCTCGCCTGCGCATCGTACGTTTCTCCATTTGCCACGCCCGCGTTTTCCTATGCCGCCGGAAGCTAGCGCTTGGGGTTCGTTTCTATCCACGCTGCGAAGGACCGCGCGAAGTTCGCCAGGAACTCGCGCGTGCTCTCGTTGACGAGTTTGCCGTCGGCGTCAAACAGGTTTGCCGCGCCGCCGATGTAGGCCTCCGGCTGCTGCATGGCCGGCATGTTCAGGAAGACGAGCGACTGCCGCAAGTGCTGGTTGGCGCCGAAGCCTCCGATAGCTCCCGGCGACACGCTGATCACACCGGCGGGCAGGCGCTCCCAGGCGCTTTTCCCGTACGGGCGCGAGCCGACGTCCAGCGCGTTCTTCAGCACGCCCGGCACCGACCGGTTGTATTCCGGCGTGACGAACAAGATAGCGTTGGAGCCGCGGATCCTCTCGCGAAACGCAGCCCACTCCGCGGGAGGGGTTTCACCGTCGAGATTCCCCTCTTCGAGGTCCTGATTGTAAAGCGGGAGCTGCCCAATCTCGGCTATTTCGAATTGCAAGGGGGCGGCGTTGAGCGCGATCAGCCCGCGGGCCATTTTGCGGCTCAGCGAATCCTTGCGGAGGCTTCCTACGAGCACCGTCACCCTGGCACCAGCCATCATTCCCGGCCTTTCCGGGCTTCGGCGTTCGAGCAGCCCGTCTGGAGTGGCGTCCATGATGGGTTAGGCCGTTCGCCAGTGTCAACGGCCCGCGGAGGCTGCCCTCAGTTTGGCCGAACAAGTAAGGCCGACAATTATGGTTGACTTGCCCGGGGAATCCCGGTAAATGGGTGGAAATTAAGAGAACCCTTACATTGCCGCGAAGAACTGGAACTTTCTTGCGGCCCCAGCGGAAACTAAGCTAGAACGAAGTACCATAATGGAGATTCAAGACATGCGCCTCAAATCCAGGACTGCCCTCGCAGCGCTCACGCTGATGCTTGGTTCCACTCTCGCTTTCGCTCGGACGCCCCAGCAGGGGCCGCCGCCCGACCCTTCTCAACAGCAGGGAGGCAGGCCCGATCGAGGAGGACCGGACGGCCCTGGCCCGAATGGCCGGCGCGGGTTCATGCGCGGTGGCGGCCCACAGGGTGGCGAAGACGGGCGTCGCGAATGGATGGAACGCGACGGTGACGGCAAGGGAAGATGGGGCCGTGGCGGCCCGATGGGTATGCGGCGCGGGCCGATGGGCATGCGTGGCGGCCGGATGGGTATGCGTGGCGGCCCAATGGGTATGCGGGGCGGCATGGGCGAGGGAGCTCGGGAGTTCGGGCTCGCGCGACTGTTGAGCAATCCCGAGGTTCGCCAGCAGATTGGCGTTAGCGCCGAGCAGGTTGCCAAGATCCGCCAGCAGGAGTCTGACTTCCGCAAGGCGGAAATTCGCAACCGGGCCGACCTTCAGGTCAAGCGGCTCGACTTGCAGGATCTTCTGTCCGCCGAAAAACCGGACCGCGCCGCGATCGATAGCAAGCTCCAGGAAATCAGCGCCACCCAGCTCGCCATGGAAAAGTCCGGAATCGACTTCCACCTCAACATGCGAGACGCGATCACCCCGGCGCAGCGTCAAAAGCTCGAGCAGTGGATGAGGCAGCGCCGCGAGCCCGGGCGCGGTGAGAATGCCTCCCCGCGCGGACCTCGCGGAGAGGGCCAGGGTGGCCGGGCCGGTCGCGGCGGCTCGGGCTCGGCACCGCCTGCTCCTGCCCCCAATTCGCAGGCCCAGCCGGCACATTAATCGAGGTTATACCAACGGTCCGCGGACACCTTCCCCCCTTCCCGGCGTTCGCGGACTGAGTCTTTTCAGCGCCGGCATTGCAGCCGGCGGAAAATCCTTCGACATACTCCTTTTGCGCAGCACCAGCTTCACGCCGACACATAAACATTCATACCAAGCCGTAAACATTAGCCGGTTGTTGCGGGGTCGGAGTTCCCCAGCCCCCCGGATAATTCCAGACGGATATATCCAGAGCAGGCAGATCCAGGGGGCTGCTTGCCCGATTTGCGTGAGTCGGTATAGACTCCCTCGGGCCGCAATGCGAGTAGAGATTGCTGCGGTCCGTACGACTACGTCGAACTATATCGACGATCTCAAGGGGGAGGGAACTCCGCATGTTCCGAAGGGCAGTCGCATCATCCGCAGCTTTGATTCTTCTGGTGGCCGCAGGCGCCGCAGTCGCGGCCGCGCAAACAGGCGCTCCGCCTCCCACCCCGCTGATTCTCACGACCTCCGGCTACCCCGACGGCGGCGCCATACCCGCGAAATACGGTTGCGACGTGGCTCCTCCGGTCGTCACGCCCCCGCTCGAGTGGAAGAACACGCCCGCCGGCACCGTCAGCTTCGTGCTCATCATGCATGACCTCGATGGCGCGCCGATGAAGGGAGTGCTGGACGTGACGCACTGGACCGTCTTCAACATTCCCGGCACGGCAACGTCGCTTCCCGAGGGCGTTCCGCCGGGCGGACCCGTGGCGGGCGACGGCTTGCAGGGTAAGAATGTCCGTGGGGTGAATGGCTACCAGCCACCTTGCCCGCCGAAGGGCGGCCCGGGGCATCACTACGTGCTGGAACTCTACGCGCTCGATACCAAGCTAGACCTGCCCGCCGGTGCGGCCCGCGCCGACATCCTCAAGGCCATCGAAGGCCACATCATCGGCAAGAGCAGCTACGTCGGAAAGTTCAGCCACTAGTTTTATGGTTGCAGGTGCCCGGCCTCGACCCGGAGGTCGGGCACCCGGAAAGAATCAGGGTCGGCTCTTTACGCCGCTGGCGTGGGCTGCAACGGCTTCGTCGCGGCTTGAATCTCAGCGCCCCGCTTCTCAGCTCGGTGCAGATCTTCCAGGGAGGGATATGAGGAGGCCTCCACGAGTGCGCATTCCGGGGGTTGCACCTTCGTCCTGAACGCGTCGGCGAGGATATGAAGAGCCACCTCCATCGTGAGGGATGTCACCACGGCCGCGGTTAGAATTCCCTTGCTCACCAGCGGCTGTACCTGCCGAGCGATGCCCACGCCGACGCACGGCAAGGACAGCCATTTCCCCTGCTGATCGGAATTCACGAGGCCCTCAAACGCGTTTCTCGCGCCGAGCACGAGTTCGTGCGTCTGCCCGGCAATCAGATCGAACTTTTCCGCGCGAGACGTAGCCAGCCGCAGCCAGGCGCTCACCGCCCGGCACGCGTCTTCCTGGCTCCAGGCGCTCCGCACCATGGTGATCCGCGCATTCTTTGGCTTGGTGGCCTCCATCCCCTCGCGGCGCTGGATGGCCACCGAACTTGCGCTCGATCCCTGAATGTATAAGACGGAGGCTTCCTCCCGCAAAAGCGCCGCGAGCTGCCTGCCCTGGAGCCGTCCAATTTCCATTTGCCCTTGCGTCACCGCAAACACGGGCGTCTCGGGAGATTTGCGGAGCTGCTGAATGTAGTCCACATCGCAGTTGCTGATGACCCACGCAATTCCCTCTGCGACGGCCGCCTGGGCCACGCGGCGAAGTCCGGCGCCGGTTAGAGGCTCGACGATGAACGCATCGGGCCTGCGTTCCGCGCGCGAATGGATGATGCCGAGCAGTTGCTGGCTCTGGTTAATCGCGTCGGAGGCATGCAGCACCTCCATCGCGAATCCCATCTTCTCTCCAGCCGATCTGGCGAGAATGGCCTGTTCGCGAAAATAGGCATTCGCGCCGGGAAGCGAAACGACGATGCGCGCCTTGTTGATTGTCATTTGCTCACTGTCAGTTGGTCACAAACGGGCAGCCAGCTATCGTTACACTGTATACCGGTTCCGGCCTGGCCCGCTGCGAAGCGATGAAGAGTTTAACGAAAAGGTAACCAGACTCTATGAGCTTGCGGGCCCCATACCCACATCCCTGTATTGTGACCGCTGGTGGCGCGTGTGACTGTCAGGTATGACTCGGAGGTATTGCGAACGGTGTGAAGTGCTTCTCGAGGGATACAAAGAGGCGAATCACAAACTGTCCGCGGCAGCCAAGCGCGTGTCTGAAGCCGCAAAAAGCTGGGAATTTGAGTTCTTTCATCAGGTGTGGCTCGAGTCTCAGGCCCTTCACGAGGAATGCACCAGGCTGCGCAAGGCCTTCCTTCGGCACATCGAAGATCACCCTAAGTAAAAGAAACGCAGCCGCGCCCACGCGCCTTCGCCGTCGCCGCATGATGCAAACTCTGGCGCCACTCCCGGAATCGCCGTATTGCCGCGGCCTCGCCCGGATGCAATTGTCCTGGGGACATGTTTCAGCCGAGCTGCGAGCGCTGCCAGTTGATCCTGAAACAGTACCGGGCGGCGACTACGAAATTGCTGCAGGCCAGCTTGCGGGTGGTGGAGGCCGCCGACGAGCAGCCTGACGCGCTCGATCGTGCTTTGCAGGAGGCCCAGCGGCTAAACGAAGAATGCACGCGGCTGTACGACCATTTCCTTCTGCATGCCCAAAATCACTCGGATGAAAGCGAGACCGGCTGAACCGTTGTTGTGGACCCTCGAATTGCTAGGCCGCGCCGGCTTTCCTGGCCGCGGGTGCTCGCTCCAGGCGCTTGCCGGTCGTGTCGATCTGTTCGATCACGGAATGGCTTTGCACGCTGAACAAAAAATACTTTCCCTGTTTCGTGGACGCGATTCGCTGGATCTGTTCGCGCGCATTCGCCAGGCCTCGCACCGCTTCGAGCCACACGGCGTCTTCCCCGGGCGTGCCGGTGAAAATGTCAAAGGTGGGTTCCATGAGCATCTCCCTCCTTAATCGACGCTGAAAAGGCCTTCAAAGGCGCCAAAAAATCGGCGTCCTCGAACCAGAAAAGTGATTTCAAGAAGATACGTTGCGCAGTATTCGCTCGTTGCCAGCAAGCAAACGAAGAATGCAAGAACAATTAGAAGTTAGCCAGCATGTGTGACGGCCGAAACAGCGTCGACCGTGATTGACATTGTGGAGTTCGGTCAAGTGTGCGTCAAGTGAAAAGGTGGTTAACGAGTTTAATCTTGCTGCCGCCGATCCACACTCCAATACCCCGCGAGGCAAACATGAACACGGTTCACAGGATTTACACCGAGGATGTGGACAGAAAAGCGGTAATTCGCGCCACGTCCAAAATGTTTGACAGCTTCACGTTGCAGCCGACCACCGGCTACTACCGCGGCAAGCCGGAGAGATCCATTGTCATCGAGATCGTCGGCGCCAAAAAGTCCGAGATCGCCTCGCTGGCCAGGAGCATTGGCAGGATCAACGGCCAGAAATCCGTCCTGATCATCAGCCTGGCGGGCCGCTCGCGAAAGATACAGCTCGCCCCCTGGAAGAGACTGAGGGGACTACGGCGGTAGTAAACCGCGCTGGAAGAAACGTCCTTTGTGATGTTTCTTACTTCAATGCGTAGCCGGGATCACGTAAGCCGCATATCGCACGGCGTAAATTAGTTCTGGCCACCACGTCGAACATCACGACTGGCAGGCCATTTCGAAGCAGCATAAGGAGCACGACAATGCTGGAAAAAGGCGCAGCTACGCAGACGGCCCTGGAACCCACACAGGTGAAAATTGTTGAACCGCGAACGATGCTGGAGCGTTTCAACAAACTCTCGGAAGAAATCTCCCGCCGTGCCTATCAGATTTTTCAGGGCAACGGCAATGCCTTCGGCCACGATCTCGAGGACTGGTTCAAGGCGGAGTCCGAAATACTCCATCCAGTGCACCTCCGCGTGGCGGAAAAAGACGGCGCCATTTCCGTGGAAGCGGAAGTGCCCGGCTTCACTGCCAGCGAACTCGAAGTGAGTCTCGACGGAGGACGCCTTACGATCAGCGGCAAGAAGGAAACGAAAGACGAGCAGAGGAAGGGAAAGACGATTTATCAAGAGCAATGCTCCGAGCAGCTCCTGCGCGTGATCGATTTGCCGGCGGAAGTCGATAGCGCAAAGGCGGCCGCCACATTGAGAAACGGCGTCCTCGAAATCACCATCCCGAAGGTCGCGGCGGCCAAGCCCGCGACGCAGCGTGTGGAGGTAAAGGCGGCGTAGGGGAAGCCGTTGCCTTCGCGCTACAGACCGGCCTTCCCGCTGGTTTGCGGGAGATGTTCCCCGGGAAAAGAAGGCGGGGAGGCCGGTCGGCGGCGCGCGCCAAGAGCAAGCCCCGCTCCGCACCGGCCGTGCGGCACCGACGGGTCTTGCTCTTGGCGCTCAACACTGGGTAGTATGCGGTCGTCGTCGCTCTTATAAATCACTTCCGTGGAGGGGCAAAACATGAAGCGCACTGTGATCCTCGTTCTTCTGCTTTCAGCATGGGTCCTGCCGGTGCGGTCGGCATCGGGTTCGCTGAGCGACTCGTTTGCAAAGGCCGCCCTGCAGACCATGCAGGGGATTGAGACGGACATATCCACCACCGAGCAGGCCATGAAGGCGATCCTCGATCCGGTCGACGCGGCAGCCAAGACGGACGCGGAAAAGTCCATGGATCAGCTCCTGCACCAGGTGTACGAACAGAAACTCATCGATAACCGCCTGCGCCAGGCCGAGTTCAGCGTGCTCGACGAGGCGCTCGCTTCCCCCGATCCCCTGATTCGCGATTACATTTCCAAGGAGCAGATTGACCAGTACGACCACGACGACGCCGAAATGAGCCGGCGCGAAACGGCCTGCTTCGACCTCCTGAAAAAAGCGCTCGAGAGCCACGCCGCGGAGGCTCCCAAGGCCTGCACGGAGTGGTCGGCGCTGGCCGTCGCCCCCGCGAAGAAATCCGCGAGGGTCGAAGCGTCTGAATAGCAGCGTCTCGCGAGCATAGGGGTTCGCACGGTTTTGCGGGTACCCCGGCCCTTTGGTTTGTAAGGGCCGGGATTGTGGCGTTGCCTTTGACCGTTGCCTGCGCGCGGCTTGCGTGAGAAAAAATCCCGGCCCTCGAAACCGGAGGGTCGGGTATCCGCAAAGCCATTTCTCCTACAGTGATCACCTGACGTCATCCTCAGCGGAAACACGTCTCGAATTCCACATCTTCACTTCCCGCGCATTCATCTAACAAAGTGAGAAAGGAAATCAGCAGTTATTGAAGCAGTAAAAAGGAGCATTTTATGAGAATCACAAAAGCACTTGGACTCGTTTTAGGAATGTTCATGACGCTGGCGATGGTCATGGCGGCTCCCGCCGCGCGTGCCAGCGAATTTAATCAGATGACGCGAGTCACGTTCAATCAGCCCATCGCGATTCCGGGGCACGAAGTCCTGCCCGCCGGAACGTATTGGTTCCAGACCTCTCAGCTTCCATCCGATTCCGACAACACCGTGATCGTTTACAACGCGGACCACTCGAAGCTCGAAGCCGTGCTGCTCACCAGGCCCGCCTATCGCATGGAGCCGACCAGCCGCACGGAGCTGGCCGTGGCCCAGATCTCTCCAAAGCGGGCGGACGCGCTGGTGGACTGGTTCTATCCCGGCCGCGATTACGGGCATGCGTTTATCTATTCCGCCCAAACGCAGCACCAGATCGATGAAGGCAGGATCATGAAGATTATGGCGTCACCGGCGCGCGGTTGATGGCTGATGCCCGGCGTCGCACGGAAAGTTGAGAAAGTTGAGAAGGTTGAATCAAGTTGAATCGTGACTGAGGAAACCGGCGGGAATTCCCGCCGGTTCTTTTTTGCTCCTGCCATTCCCCGCAGGCCCTGTTCTTTCCCCTTCAACGCCCTCTGTAGTAACTCCGGCCGGATTTTGGCAGTCGGTGACTAGGGAAAAATGGCAGGTGATCTACATGCTCACTGGGATAGCAGCGAGGCCCCGCTTCGCGTATTACTGAATCACGAAAAGCGAGGGCCAAGTGGCTCGTCGATGGGCTATACGGAAACACAGCAAGTTTCACGCCGCCGTAAAGGTGGCTGTGTATTCTGTGCTGGGCTACCTGGTGGTATTTGGCATGATTTTATTGATGCAGTTTTCAATCATTCAGAAATAGCCGATTTCATACCGAAGGGTGCAAAATGGATTCCAGATACGATATCTACAAGCGGCTTCCGGAAGACCGGCTTCTTTGGGTAAATCGTGTGAAGGCAATCGACGACGCCCGCCAGCTCGTGGCCGCATTGCAATCCTCCTCGATCGATCGTTACCTCGTGTACGATTTCCGGGAACGCATTGTCGTGCAGATTTTCGGGCCGCACACCGAAAGCGTCCGTCGACTCGCCGCTTGAGTGGGACCCATCTCATTCCGACAAGCGCCTTGCGCGTTCCTTTCAACTTCTTTCCGCGTCAAAACTCGCCGATTTAAAAATGCTATCGTAGTGCCCGATGGCCGGCACGCTGCAACAGGAAACCCCCGCGCGAGCAAGCGCGTGGGAAACATGGCTCAGGCATCCGCAGAAACTGCGGCTCCGTAAAGCCATCTTCCAGGTTCACCTGTGGAGCGGCATCGCGCTTACCCTTTACGTGCTGCTGATGAGCGTTTCCGGCACGATCCTGCTCTACCGCGTCGACATCTCCCGGGCGTCGCTGCGCCCGCGCTTCGTTACGTCCGGCTCGGGCCCCCGCCTGAGCGCGGACGCGCTCAAGCAAGCCGCGCAGCGCGCCTATCCCTCCTACGAGATCCGTGAAATCGCGCCTCCTAAAAACCCGCATCAGCCCGTCCAGGTTTCGCTCGAACGCGGCGACCAGAAGCTGGAGCGGCTTTTCAATCCCTACACCGCCGCGGACATGGGCAACGCCGTGCCGCCGGGCTTCCGCTTCGTCGAATGGCTCGCCGATCTTCACGACAATCTCCTTTATGAACCCGCGGGCCGCGTGATCAACGGCGTCGGCGGCGTCGCTACCATGCTGCTTTGCGCGACGGGCGTGGTGGTGTGGTGGCCGGGCATCGGCAAATGGCGGCGCGCGCTTACCGTAAGCTGGAAGTCGGACGCGAAGGCTCTCAATTGGGGACTCCACCGCGCCATCGGGATATGGTCGGTGGCGTTGATCCTCTTCTGGGGATTTTCCGGAATATATCTCGCCGACCCGGAACCCTTTGAAGCGGCGGTAGCCTTTCTCGATCCTCCGGCGGCATTCGCGAAAAGGCCATCGTTCGGCGAGCAGGCGCTGAGCTGGCTCGCCCGCTTGCACTTTGGAAGGTTTGGCGGCCTCACCACCAAGCTGATCTGGACGGTGTTGGGCGTAGCGCCGGTCGCGCTGGTAGTCACCGGTCTGTGGATGTGGTGGAACCGCGTGGTCGACCCCGAGGTTAGTGGCGCGGGCACTCCTGCCTGCGCCGGCCAAGCGTCCGCAATGAAACGCCCGCGGGGAATATCCCGCAGCATCAGGTTCGGATGCCCGCAAAAAACATGCCGCGAGAGTATGCTCCTGTCGTACAATCCACGCGATTTCGTGAGGTGAAACATGAAGAGACACGTTATTGCCGGATTCGTTCTCACAGCGCTGCTCGCCGGCGGCCTCGCCCGGGTTTCGAGCGCGCAGCAGATCACGATGACGGTCGACGCGAGCAAAACGGGCGCGCCCATCTCGCCTTACATGTATGGCTACTTCACCGAACTGCTGGGCAACAACGAGGGCGGCTACTGGGCCGAGATGCTGAGCGACCGAAAGTTTTTTTATCCGGTCGACGACAGCCCCACGCCGAAGGCGCGCGCTCGCCGCGTGTACGTCCGGTGGAAACCCCTCGGCGCGCAGGAATTTGTCACCATGGACAAGGGCCATGCCTGGGTCGGCGAGCACAGCCCGCTGATCAAACTCGAGGCGGACACGCCACACGGCGTGCAGCAGGCCGAACTGGGGCTGCGAAAAGGGAAGCGCTATACCGGGCGCGTGATTCTTTCGGGGGATCCCGGCGCCCAAGTGAAAGTCAGCCTGGTGTGGGGCCCCGATGCCGGCGACCGCCAGACGATCGCGATCAAGCCGCTGAAAAGCGAGTACGCCAAGTATCCCTTGAGTTTCACGGCGGGCGCGGATACCGACAACGCGAGCTTCGAGATCGCGGGAACCGGCACAGGGTCTTTCCACATCGGCGCCGCATCGCTGATGCCCGCCGACAATGTCGATGGCTTTCGCGCCGATCTGATCGAGGAGATGAAGAAGATCGGCCCGGCGCTGTTCCGCTGGCCGGGCGGGAACATGGTCTCCGGCTACGACTGGCGGGACGGAATCGGCGACGCGGACAAGCGTCCGCCGCGCTTTGACTTCGCCTGGGACCTGGCGGAGCAGAACGACGTGGGCATCGACGACTACATGCGGCTGAACAAGCTGCTCGGCATGGAGCCTTATATCTGCGTGAACACCGGCTTCGGCGACGCGCACTCCGCCGCGCAGGAAGTGGAATACGTCAACGGCTCGGTGAACACGCCGATGGGGAAGTGGCGCGCGGAGAACGGCCATCCAGAGCCTTATCACGTGAAGTGGTGGAACGTCGGCAATGAAATGTTCGGCGCATGGCAGCTCGGCTACATGAAGCTCGATCAGTACGTGATCAAGCACAACATGGTCGTGCAGGCCATGAGGGGCGTCGATCCCACGATCAAAGTGGTGGCGGCCGGCGCCTCCCCCATCGAAGCGAGCCAGAGCCGCGCGGCGCTGATGACCACCGGAAAGCACGTGGCGGATTTTGGCAGCTCGGAGGACTTTACCGGCGGCCTTCTCGCGCATTCGTCGGACTATCTCGACGCCATCGCCGAGCATTTGTATCCCTCGACGGTGGACAAGGCGTTCGACGCGGAGAAGCAGGATTTCGTGAAGGTGGACGAAACGCTCACCGACCAGTCGCGGAAGCTCGCCAATGGAATCCATATGGTGGTGGAGGCCTGGGCGGAATATCAGCGGCGCTTCCCGTCGCTGCAAATGGATCACATCCCGGTCTCGATGGACGAATGGCTCTCCGGCAGGATGGGAGACGACCGGGACTGGATGTTCTCGCCGCTCTCGACCGCGCAGGGATTCAACGAAATGCTGCGGCATTCGAATATGTTCGTGGTTTCGGCGTACACCGGCGCGCCGGAACTGCTGGCGATCAGCAAAACGGATGTGGCGATACGGCCGGTGGGCCTGATGTTTGAACTCTACCGCCGCCACTTCGGCACGATCCCGGTGGCCATTACCGGAAATTCTCCGCCGCACGAAGTGAAGGGCACGCTGGGTGTGGACAAGCCCAAAACTCCCGCGGGGAGTGCCACTTATCCCCTGGATGCCGTGGCGGCACTGACGACGGACCGCAAAGCGCTTACCATTGCGGTTGTCAACCCGACGGAATCCGAGCAGCAGATCAATCTCGCGCTGCAAGGCGCGGCGCCGCGAACTGCGGGCGGATTTGGGCGCGTGTGGCGCATCAGCAGCAACGACCTTACCGCCGCCAACCTCCCCGGAAAGCCGCCGCAGGTGGAAATTGTGGAGACCGCGCTCAAAGAAACGCCCAGCCAGTTGCAGCTTCCCAAGTTCAGCATCAGCATCTACGAACTACCGATTCAGTAACGCGGTTTTGCGGGTGCGCAGCCCTTTGCAGCGTAAGGGCCGGGTGGTTGACTGTCTTCGTCGCGTGTGGTGAGCATGCGAAAAAAACCAGGCAAAGGGGAAAGCAAAAGTCAAAAACGCGCCCCTCGAAACGGGGGGCCGGGCACCCGGAACGGCTGCGCGAATGGTAACCTTGTTCCTTCTTCGAGGAGCAGGCCGATATGCCTCTTGATCCGAAGCGCACGGTGGCGGAGCTTGCGGAATTGCGCGCGCTCACCGGCGACGCCAATGGCGCGCAGCGCGTCGCGTGGACAGACACGTGGCTCAAGGCGCGCGAGTGGTTTGCGGGCAAGCTCGCGGGGTTGCCGGTGGAACATCACTACGACGCGGCGGGGAACAACTGGGTGACGCTGCGCGGCGCGTCGGAGAAGGCGCTGCTGATTGGCGGGCACCTCGACTCGGTTCCCAACGGCGGGTGGCTCGACGGCGCGCTCAACGTGCTGGCGGCGCTGGAAGTGCTGCGCCGGGTGAACGAGGAGTTCAGCGGGCGGCCGCCGGTAACGATTCGCCTGGTGGACTGGGCCGACGAGGAGGGCGCGCGCTTCGGGCGCAGCCTGCTGGGGTCCTCGGCGTTTGCGGGCACCGCCACCGTGGCCGCCGACCGCGTGCGCACCGACCGCGAAGGCGTCCGCATGGACGAAGCGCTGCGGCGCTGCGGCGTCGAGATGGACCGCTTTGGCGAGGCCACGCGCGAGCAGAAAAACGCCGCCGCATACATCGAACTGCACATCGAACAGGGGCCGGTGCTCGAGCGCCTGGGACTGCCGCTGGCGGTGGTGCTGGGCACCAAGGGCGTCGAGCGCCACGCCATCACGTTTCACGGGCAGGAGGCGCACTCCGGCTCGACTCCGATGAACCTGCGGCGCGACGCGCTGGCCGCCTGCGCCAAGCTCGCGCTGGAGATTCGCGCCATCGCCGGGAAGCATGCGGACGCGGTGTGCACCATGGGCAGCGTGAAGACGTTCCCCGGGATCGTGACCGCCGTGGTAGGGCGCTGCGAAGCCACGCTGGACCAGCGCGACCTCGACCCAGCGGTGCTCGCCGCGATGTTCCGCGAGGCGCGCGAGGCCAGCGAACGCTTCGCCCGCGAAGAGCGCTGCACGGTGGAATGGTCGCGCATCTGGAATATCGAGCCCATCGCGTTCGATCCGAAAATGGTGGAATTGTGCGACGAAGCCATCTGCGAAGTCACGGGCGAGAAGAAAGCGCACCGCATGCCTTCCGGCCCGCTGCACGATGCCGCGGAAGTATCGCGCGGCCGGCATTCCCACGGTGATGATGTTCGTGCAATCGCTGGGCGGCATCAGCCACAACAAGGTGGAAGACACCCGCGAAGAGCACCTCGAACTGGCCGTGCGCGCCTTCGACCGGCTGGCCTCGAAAGCCATCCAGCACCTCACGTAAAAGACAGGCGCAGACCGGCTGAAGTTTCGAGTGATCGGCCGGGGCGCCTGGGCGGCCTTTTTTGCAACGGGCGCCGGTTCCTTATAGTGTCGAGTGAGCATGTGCGCCGTCGTTTATTTTCAATAAGATAGATGTATTTCCGTCCTGCTGTGTCGAGTAGGCGGAGGCGGTTTTCTTTGCATTTTCTCGCCATTTTCCTCGCCATTTTTCTCCCACTTATCTCCCATTTATCTGGCCGCGGGCCTCGGCATTTTTGTCGTTTTGCCTGCTCATTTTTTCTGCTTGCCCGGCTCCTTTTTTCGCCGTTTTTGCATGGTCCGAGAGCCACGCCAGCACGCGCCGCCGGCATTTGTCCGAGTGGGTTTCGCGTGGACTTTTTGGGCGGCTTGTGGAAGCGAGAAATCCACAGGTGCGTGAATTTCCACTACGGGCGACCACTTGACGGGCGGTGGTACGCCATGTTTTTGTCTTGAGGGTCTTCGGCGCGCCGAAAATGGGGAATCGCACGTAACCCGCTGACGAACGGAGACCGATGGCAAAAAGATACAAGAGGTACAAGCGGCTAAGGCCATTCGAGCAAACTCGTTTTGCCTATAGCGTCAAGAAGGCCGGCCTCCTGCTGGGGGTCGGTGAAACCTCCATCTACCACCTGATCTCGACCGGCGCGCTGTGGACGATTATGATTGGCGACCGCCGGCTCGTGCCGCACTCCGCCATCGAAGGATTCATCGAGTCTTTCGCCGATACAGGCCGCTAGCTTCGCGGCAGAACTCCCCCGTGCCCGGTGAGCAGTTAACTGGATTTCGTCCCGCCCGCGCACATCGCTCGAGTGCCTCGCTTGGGTCGCATCGCTCGAGAGTCTGTGTGAGAAATGGCTAAATCGTCCCTCAGCGGCTGAAACAGGCTCTGTTCCTCAGGGGCTAAAGCCCCGTTGAATCCCCGGACTTGATGTCGGAGCTCAAGCTCCGACCGCCTAAAAACCGAGGTTTTTCCGCGGCCCGTGAAGCCGCATCGACTGTTCGGCATTTGCGGCACGGATGAATCCGTGCCCTGACGAAAGACGCGGGTTGTCACACAGGCTCTCGAGCCGTCCACGAACGCATGCCGACTAACCCCTGGATTGAATTGTGACGATGATCACTGGGGCTGGTGACTACAGGCACTGCGCCGCGCGTGGTCTCCGTCAAAGATTCAACTCGGAGCGTGCCAGGTACCATGTCAGGTCCGATGTCAGGTGCATGCATGTCAGGTCGAAAGACGCAATTCAGGTCCGTCGATCTGCGGCGTCTTCTGTGATTGAAATTCTGCGGCGCGCCTGCGCGAGTGCCGGTGACACGCGAGGGCGCGCAAGGCCAAGAAGGTAGTGAGCGCAAATCGATGCTCAAGAGAGGCTCAAAATGAAAAGCGGATTCCCTTCGGGGAGGAAAATGGCTGTAGCAGTGTGCATCGGCATTCTGGGCGCATCCATCGTGATCGGCTGGAGCGCGAGCGCCGCTCCCAAAGTAGCGCCGAAGGGCGCCTACCTGCCGCTCAACATGAGCATCAACCAGGTGATGGTGGCCGTGGTCGATGACGCGGCGCATATGATCTGGGAGGGCGGCAACACGGAGAAGCCCCTGACGAAGGGGCAGTGGCAGACGATCGAATTGCACACCTTCCAACTGCAAGCCGCGGCAACGCTTATTTCCATGGGCGGAACGGGGAAGTCCGACGCGGGCTGGACGGCTTCGCCCGGGTTTCAGGAGTACGTGCGGAAATTGCGGGACATGGCGGTCACCACCAGGCAGGCCGTCGATGCCAAGGACCAAAAAGCGCTGCGCGCCGATGGCGACGCGTTGGTGACGGTATGCGAGGGCTGCCACAAACAGTACAAACCGGACGCCCCGACCGAGGGGATTTACCACAAGCCTTATTACAACGAGTGCGACAACAGTTTCGTCCCGGAGTAGCTGAGAGCAAGGGCGGATGCCGCCGCTCGCCTTTGGCCGACTCTCTGCTTGCTGCGCACATGCGGAGAAATTCCGCAAAACCCCTCGACCCTTCAAAACCCTTGCAATGCAATGCAAGGCAAGGGCGGGATACCTGACTTGCTTGTTGCGCGCGGCGGCACACGCCGGCAGAAAATCCCGACCCTCAAAACCGGAGGGTCGGGCACCCGCAAAAGCGTACGGCGCATCGGCTCTCACGCTATAATCCGCGCTTCGAGTTTTCCGCGCCCGCGCGGCGCATTCGTCTTGGTAACTCCGGAGGCCCCCCATGTATGACATGAAGAATCTCGCGAAGCTGAAGATCATCGAGGCGAACGCGCCCGACGCGATGAAGACGTTCGTCGCGTTCGACAAGGCCGCCATGGCGGCCGGCGCCATTCCCGCGAAATACAAGGAGCTGATGGCGATTGCGGTGGCGTTTACGACGCAGTGCCCTTATTGCATCGAGATTCATTCGAAGAAGGCACGCGAGGCGGGAGCCAGCGAACAGGAAATTTCCGAGGCGGTGTTTGTGGCGGCGGCGCTGCGAGCGGGCGCGGCCGTGACCCACGGAACGCACGCCATCAAAGCTCAAGAATCATAACGAGGCTTGCGGGTGCGCGATGTTGCGCCTTCGAGGAGCGCGATTTTCTGCGTGCCTGCGTGACCTCCCGGGCTACAGTCAAAGCTCCACATCTCGCGTTTCCCAGCCATAATCAACCTAGCGGGAAATCACGGTCTGTCGCTGCGGATTGAGCAACTCTGTAACTCCGGCTGCTTCAAGCTCATTCTGCAAAGCGTCAGTCCCGAATTCGAGCTTAAATGCGAGTTCATCTTTCAACAGAGGAATCACCGCAAGGTATCGGATTTTTCTCCCATCGTCACTTTGAAGTAGTTCCGCCCCGTTTGGAAAAGTCGTCGGTTTTGCAATGACTAGCCCAGCAAAACGGGCGGCGGGATCGAGTCCGTCGGCTTGACTCACGGTGTGCCCATATGACAGCCATGTGTCATTGAGATGCGGATAACGCGCAATCTCTTTGAGCAGACGGATGGGCCAGAAAAACTCAGGAGTTGCCCATTTCGTGTCAGCCTGACTGATCGGCCATTCTTTTGGCAAGCACAGACACACCTCAGCCAAGGCTGAATCCTTCACCGTTCGTGGTGCCCGCATTGGAAGATCACTCATGCCGGAAGTCAAAAGCGTGTACCAAGGGCGGGAGGCAGATGGAAGCACCACCATCACATCGATGTGAACCACATGGGATTTTTTCTCGTCGAACACGAAGAAATCCCGGCCGAAATACTTTTCGATATGAGCAGTAATTGCCTCCAAATTCTGTATTGGCGCGGGAGGGCTTTTTTGCCGCTCGATCAAGCGACGAGCTTTTTCCTTAAATCGAGAAAATGCCGAACCCGACCGTCGCATATCGAATGTACTCTACACTAGAAGACCCAAGCGCCTGAGTAACGCATTATAAAAGGGCGCCCCTTTGAAGTAGGTTTTGACTGCTCGTATCAATGCCTACAGAAAGGAGCACCCTCATGAATGACGTCAAGTATATTGGGCTGGACGTTCATCAGGCAACGATCTCACGCCATCAAAGCTCGCGAATCGTAACAGGCCTGCGGGTGCGCGAGGTTGCCGCTTCGGGGAGCCCGCGCACGGGTGAGCGCGGACAATAATTCGCGCTTAACTGTTTCCGTGGGGAGCGGTTTTGTTCTGGACCTTGCGGGCGGCGTCGCCGGTTTTCTCCGCTGCTTTGTTGGTGCCCTTTTTGACGGCGTGGCCTGTTTTCTTCGCGGTGTCTTTCGTGGCGCGGCCGGTATCTTTGGCGGCATTCTTGGTGTCGTGGCCCGCGTCTTTGATGTCCTGCTTGGGCGAATCCTGGGCGCGCAGAAGCGAAGGCCCTGCTGGCAGCAGGAACAAAAAGAGAGCGCGAAGGTACGGGTGAGTAATCGCATCATCTTTCTCCTGTCGTTTCTCCTATCCTTCTCCTGAAAGTCTTGTCGCCGGTGTTCAGTTTGCGACCGAAGGAGGGTGGCAGGTATCCATCGTTGTGGGTATTTTGTGCGGGGAAATATGCCTGCTCCACTTAAGGCCAGGCGCTTTCCCGTGTAAACTGAACTGGCACGCTTCGCGCGCCAGCAAGACGGACTCACCCCAGGAGACGACCCGCAATTTGGCCCCGATTATCAGCGCTCAAGGACTTTCGAAGCGGTATCGGCATCGCTCCACTGCTCCAGAACATTTCGTTCACGGTATCCGAGGGCGACCGCATCGGGCTGATCGGGCCGAACGGCTCGGGCAAGTCGACGCTGCTGGCGATTCTCGACGGGCGCGTGAAGCCGGACACGGGCGAGGTGGCGGTGCGCAAGGGGACGCGGCTGAGCTGCGTCGCGCAGGTGTCGGAGTTCGCGCCCGGCGCGACGATTCGTTCGGTGATCGAAGGCGCGCTCGACCGCATCGGCGCGGCGCACGAGGATCGCGCTGCGCGGCTGGCGGAAACGCTGGGCCGCGCGGGGTTCGATGATTTCGAGATTCGCACCGATACGCTGTCGGGAGGGTGGAGGAAGCGCCTGGCGATTGCCGAAGCGCTGGTGCAGCATCCCGACATTCTGTTGCTCGACGAGCCGACCAACCATCTTGACCTTGCGGGGATCAAGTGGGTGGAGGGTCTGCTGCGGAACGCGGCGTTTGCCTGCGTGGTGGTGAGCCACGACCGCTATTTCCTTGAGAACGTCGCGAACGAAACCGTGGAGCTGAGCCGCGCCTACGCGGACGGCTTCCTGCGCGTGAGCGGGAACTACAGCGCGTTTCTCGAGGCCAAGGAGCAGTACCTGCACGCGCAGCGGAAGCATCAGGAGGCGCTCGAGAATCGCGTGCACACGGAAATCGAGTGGCTGCGCCGCGGGCCGAAGGCGCGGACCACGAAGTCGAAATCGCGCATCGATACGGCCAACGAAATGATCGGCGAGCTGGCCGACCTGAACGCGCGCACGCGCACGACCTCCGCGGCCATCGATTTTTCCGCGAGCGGGCGGCAGACCAAACAGCTCGTGAAGCTGGAGGGAGTGCGGTATTCGGTTCCGCTTCCAGCGCAGGCTCCGGCGCGCAGAATGGCGCGCGCGCGCTTTTCGCGGATTTGAATTTCACGCTTACGGCGGGGATGCGCGTGGGCCTGGTGGGGCCCAACGGCAGCGGGAAAACCACTTTGCTGCGGCTGCTGCGAGGCGATATCGAGCCAAGCGCCGGGGAGATTCGCAAGGCGGACGCGCTGCGCATCGTTTACTTCGATCAGAATCGCGTGCTCGATCCCGGGCTGACGCTGCGGCGCGCGCTCGCGCCCGACAGCGACTCGGTGATCTATCAGGATCGCGTGATTCACGTGGCGGCTGGGCGGCGCGATTCCTTTTTACGAGCGAGGATTTGAACCGCCCGGTGGAACGGCTTTCGGGAGGGGAACGCGCGCGGGTGCTGATCGCGCAACTCATGCTGCAGCCCGCCGATCTGCTGCTGCTCGACGAGCCGACGAACGATCTCGACATCCCCACGCTCGAAATTCTGGAGGAGAGCCTGCTGGAATTTCGCGGCGCGCTGGCGCTGGTGACGCATGACCGCTACATGCTCGACCGGGTGTCGACGGTGGTGCTGGGTCTCGACGGGTTTGGGGGCTTTGGGCGCTTCGCGAGCTATTCGCAGTGGGACGCCTGGCAGGGCCACCAACAGAAGGCGCGCAACGCCGCCGCAAAGTCCGAGGTTGCGCGGGCGCGCGATAGCGGCTCGAATGGCGGCGGGAAGGCGGAAGCGAAGCCAGGCGCCGCGGCTCCCTCGCCGGTGAAAGCGGCGGCGCAGGGGAAGGCTGTGGCTCCCGTCACGGTGAGCCTGTCGAAGAAAAAGCTATCGTTCGCCGAGGCGCGCGAGTTTGAAACGATCGAGCAGCGCATCTCGGAGACGGAAACCGAGCTTGAGACGCAGGTGGCGCTGCTGAACGACCCGGGGGTTACCGGCGACTCCGCGCTGCTACGCAGCACGACGCTGCGCATCGACGAGTTGCATCGCGCGATCGAGAGTCTTTACACGCGCTGGGCGGAGCTGGAGCGGAAGAAAGCGTGATGCGCTTTGCGGGTTTCTTCGCCCGCGCTTGCTGCAACACGAGGAGGAAAATCAAAAACCCGACCCTTGCACTACGAAGGGTCGGGCACCCGGAAGACCACTCGCGCGGCTCTCGCAAGGGCCGGCGACAAAGGCGACCGAGTGTGGATACGTGCTACGCCTGCGGCTGCGCTGCGGGTCCAGTTTGGCCGGATTGCGGGCGAGCCGAGACTCCTTTGGGGCGGAATTTCTGCCAATCGCTGTAGGAGCCAAAAACAGCGTCGAGCGACGAGCCTTCTGGCGCAATTAGATTCAGCACACGAAACAGCTTGGAGCGCCAGTCGCTAAACGGATTGAGACTCATCAATCCCTCCTCCTCGCCTGCAGCCCCTGATAACCCCATCATGCTGATAACCCCATCATAGTGATGTTCGAGGAAGGGGGCAGGACGCAAGATTTTGAGTTTCCATGCCCCGGGTCTGCCGCACCCGAATAGAAGTCAAAAGGCTTCCCCTCGCGCTGCGCTGATCCTAAAAAGCAGGACGCCGCCCACCATGACGAAAGCACGCGCGGCTTTATGGCGGCCGCTCATCGGAATCTCCCGAGTGCCATATTGCCCGTTCATTGGGCCGGCCCTGAATAGGCTACGACACTCCCCATGCGACTATTGCGAGGGAACAAGCCTAAAATCGACCTGGAGTTCGTGATAGTTGCGGAAGTCGATAATGTTGTGGCTGCAGTTGCTGGTGCTCCGCTCACAACCCAGACTCTCGGCATGGACCGGAAGCAGAAACGACGCGCCGGAAATCGTAATGTACGAATAATCAACCGCGGACTCCACCGTATCCATGGGGAAATCCGGCGGCAGGTTGCGGGCCTGCATCTCCATTCGCAGGACGCGCGCCGTTTTCGGATCGACCCATACCGAACCCTTGTAAGCCGGATTCACAGTCTGCGAATCGGAAGTCACGGCCCAATGTGAATTTTCACTGCGCACTTGAAAGTCGTAAACCTGGGCGCCACTGAAACCCGGGATGGGAGAGGCGCCGCCGGACTGGAACTGCGCGCCCGTAGCGGGGTGAAAAAGGTCCACCAGTGTAGACGCAAATTCTCCCGTGGACCAGGATCCACCGATTTGCTGCAGGTCCTGGTCCGTGGGCTCGCCATTGATTTTCACGTTGCGATAACTTTCCTGCGCATCACGGTAAATGATTTCAGCCGAAACCGTGTCCAGGGGCACTTGGTCATTGCGGCCTCGCTGTTCAAACCGCCTCATGAACTCCTCGCAGATAAAGTTGGGAAGCTTTTTCGCTGAAAATTCAAATGCCGTTTCCCTGGCCCTTTCGATCAAGGATTCGGCGGGACTCAGCGGCTGCGTGGGGGCGGAGTCCGCAGGGGGCGACGCGGCCGGAGGGTCAGGACAGGGAGGCGGAGCCGATTGTTTGCCTCCGTTCAAAACGGGAGCGTCGGTGCAAGGCAGCGCTACTCTGTGCTGGCGATTCCGTTGGGGACGGCGGCGCGGAGGCCACCGATTGCTGGGACTGCGGCGAGGATCGCTTGCGCTGGCTTGCCTGCTGTTGCGGCGCGTTGGGGTGGGGCATTGGCGCCTTTGGGGGTCTGTGCGGAGAGCATCGCTTCGATGACAGTCTGGCTCACCCCAGAATCCCTCAGCATAAGCAATGCGCTCGCCGACAGATCAAAGGCCGTATGGTTCGCTTCAATCGCTTTCACAATCGTCGAGTCAGCGAACTTGTCTTTCACCAGCCGCACGATATCTTCGTTGGTGAGCGGAGGTTTTTTCTGCGATTGGGCTGACCCGCAGACTGCGGCAAAAGCCAGAATCACCGCTAAAGTTCTCAGGGCCATTCGCATTCCGCACCTCAACGGGAGGAACAGTTCCTTAGATAGACTATGTGAGAACTGGCTGAATCGTCCCTCGGCGGCTGAACCGGCTGCGGAAAAATACCACAATCTGTTCCCCAGGGGTTAAAGCCCTGTTGAATGCTTGGGCTTTATGTCGGAGCTGAAGCTCCGACCCCCTAAAAACCGAGGCTTTTCCGTAGCCTGTAAAGCCCTGTTGAATCCCCGGACTTTATGCCGGAGCTCAAGCTCTGAGCCCCTAAGAACCGGAGTTTTTCCGCAACCTGTGAAGCCGCATTTATTTTTCGGCAATTGCGGCACGGATGAATCCGTGCCCTGACGAAGCACGCGGGCTGTCACACAGTCCCTTAGAGACTATCCTCAATTGAAGGGATGTCCAACAAATCCGAACGGGATTTCCCGAACGCTCCACGCGCGATTTTCCCGCTAAAAATCTTCAAAATGAATGGCCGCGGGTAATTCCTGGTTAGTCGGTTTCCCGTCCATTGAAAGTGAAACTTTACTTGGACGGTGACCGCTGCGCCAATCGGGAGATTGGCGTTCCCCAGGAGCTACTCTTGCGGCTCCAGTTTTACTATGGAGGCGCCGTGGTTGCTGCCGGTCCAGAAGGTTACCGGGCTGGTGGAGTTATCCACGAAGACGCGGCGGATGTTGGTTGAGCGCGGCAGCAGGTATTCGGTGGCCTGGCCGGTGCTGGTGTTGAGCCGGACAACGCGGTCGCTGAACATGCCGCCGGTCCAGGCGTCGCCGTTCTTGTCGAGGACTACGTCGTAGGGGCCGGTCCACGGGGTGGGCACGGGGTATTCCTTGAAGGCGTTGGTGTGCGGGTCAAACATGCCGATATTGTTACCGCGGAATTCGCCGAACCACAGGCGATCCTGCGAATCAAAGTGGCCGCGGCGGGGGCCGGAGTTTTTGGTGGGGGTGGCGTAGCGGCTGGCTTCGCCGGTGATCGCGTCGACCTTCAGGATGTTCTGGTTGGAGATTTCGAGGCCGTAGCCGTTGGCCTTGGAGTCGGCGACCACGCCATAGAGCGGCTTGGGATCGAACATCTCGTACTTGCCGGTGGCCAGGTCGAGGCGGTGCAGCCCGGGGAGCTGCGAGCCGGACACCCACACTTTCACTTTGTTATCGGCATCGTAGGCGGGCGCGATCATCTGGAAGTTTGCTTTCTCGTTCACGCTCCACGACGAGAACTCGTGTGTCTTGATATCGAATTTCAAGATCGTGCCGGACTGCAGCGCGGTCCACAGGTTGCCGTACTTGTCCATTTCCATGTCGGGCTCGCCATGCGCGTAGCCGTCCTTCGCGCCGGGCAAGGGGTAGTCGGTGACTTTGCCTGTCTTCGGGTCGAGGCTGCCGATGATTTCGGTGGCGAAGTCGCGATACCACACGAGGCCGTCGGGGCCGAGCACCACGTCGTGCGGGCGCGCGTCGCGGCGGGCCAGGTCGTATTCGGTGACGATGACGCGCCTGGCGCGGCCGGTGGGGCGGGGAAGCGTCTTGAGCGGGTAAGACCACTGGTCGCCGCCATTGCTCAAATTGATGGTGCTCAGGAACTCGGCCGTTTTCGGCGTGCCCATCATTCCCGTGGGTCCCACCTGCTCGAGCCCGCGCTTGGTGGGATGCGTGGGCGTGGCGCCCTGGGCGAACGTCGCCATGAGCTTGAGGATGTCGATGAATCCGTCGGCGTCAAACTGCGAGCGCACGATGCGCTCGTAGGTGTGGCAGTTGCCGCAGTTGCCCATCATGAATTTCTGCTCGTCGGTGCCGGGCATGCTGAGCAGCCACTCGGTGTTGGTGAGCTGCGCGGCGAGGTCTTTGGCTTTGCGGAGCTTCAGATCGAGGGTGGCGGGCTTGTCCGCGGTGACGTCCGCTGAGGCCGGGCCATCGAGCTCGTAGCCCACGGCGCGGATGCGCAGGGCGTACTTGCCTGGTTCGATCCTGGTGCGCGGGAAGGCGTAGCGGCCCTGGGCATCGGTGTCGACGGTGACGGTGATCGTCGAGCCGTCGCGCTTGGCGCTTACCAGCACGCCCTCCATCATGCCTTCTTCGGCGGAGCTGACTTGCCCGCTAAGCGCGACTGCGCTCGCCGGCACGCTTGCTGCGCGAAGCAGCATATGCTGCGTCTGAAATGGATTTGCCGCAGCAGCGATCGCAATCAAAAGGACACCCATTATCGGTCGCATGTTTCCCCCAAAATGTGCGCCTGTTATCTTAACCCGTTTCGGCGCGGCGCGAGCACCTGGGCTACGCCGGCTATCCAAGCGACTTGAAAAATCCCGTGTTTAGCTCGTTGAACAGGATAAGGCTGACCTCGTTGTGAACTGAGGCAAAGCGGCGTACTATCTGTTTATGGCAAGGAATAAGACATCTGCCGATATGGCTGCCGAAAAAATGGCAGACGCGCTCATCGAACATATGGAAACGCTGTCGCCCAAAGAAGCAAAAGCGATGCGGCAGGACCTTCATAAACTCGCGTCTAAGAGTAGTCGTTCTTCCCCTCGCGGAAGGACTTCACAATCTTCGAAAAGCGCGGGCTCTCGTCCTTTATCCCGTGTGCGCGCAGAAACTGCATAAGTTCCTGCTCGTCGCCCCTCTTGATGATTCGTCTGAGGTCTCGCAACATCACATTTCTCTCCGCTTTCGTGTGCTTGTATTTGTCGGGCATGAGCTAGTCTTGCTTTCCGCTACCGCGGCTGCTGATCAGCGGCGAATTGTACCACTTCGTGTAAACACTGATCAGTTATTGGCTGCCGCTGCATAGACGCGGACCGGTGCCGGGGGAGGCTGGCGCGCTACATGATTTAGCCGCTGCCGCGCCGGCGTTCGGGGCCTATACTTGCGGTTAGGAGGCGCGCATGAGGCAGGATCATTCCGTGCTGATTGCCGGGGCGGGGCCGACCGGGCTGGCGATGGCCATCGAGCTGAAGCGGCTGGGGCTTCCGGTGCGGATCATCGACAAATCCGGCGGAGCGTCCCGCGCAGTATTCGCAGGCGCTGGTGGTGCAGGCGCGCACGCTCGAGCAGTTGGAGCGTTACGGAATTGCGGACGAGGCCGTGGCGCGCGGGCGCAAGCTGCTGCGCGGATCGCTCGTGAGCGAGGGCAAGACGATCGTCTCCTTCGATCTCAACCGAATACCCGGCCGCTATCCGTTCGTTCTATTCCTGCCGCAGAACGAGACGGAGCGGTTGCTCACCGAGCATCTGCGTTCGCTTGGCTGCGAAATCGAGCGCGGCACGGCGCTTCTCTCGTTTGAAAATACGAAGCAGGGCGTGACGGCGCAGCTGCGTCATAAATCCGGGGGGACGCAAGCGGTTCCGGCGCGCTGGCTGGTCGGCTGCGACGGCGCGCACAGCGTGGTGCGCCGGGGCCTGGACGTGGCCTTTGAGGGCGACACGGTCGGCCTGGATTTCTTCCTGGGCGATTTCGAACTCAGCGGCCCCGATGTTCCCGGCGACGAGCTGAGCATCCACCTGCATCATGGCGACGTCGTTTTCGTGGGGCGGCTCAACGACAAACTGTCGCGCGTAATCGTCGTGCTTCACCGGCAGCCGGGCGCGCCGCCGGTGAACCGGCAGCCCGCGATGGGCGACTTTCAGGCCGCGCTCGATCGCGTGGGTGCGCGGATCAGCGTCCTGTCGGCGGTATGGATGACGCCGTTCCATATCAACCAGCGCAAGGCCGCGCACTATCGCGTGGACAGCGCGTTTCTGGCGGGAGACGCCTCGCATATCCATTCGCCGGTGGCGGGGCAGGGCATGAACACGGGCATTCAGGACGCCGCGAATCTGGCGTGGAAGCTGGCCGCGTGTCGCCGACGGCGCAAGCGACCAGCTTCTCGATACCTACGACGAAGAGCGCGGCGCGGTGGGCGAGGCGCTGCTCAAGGCCACGTCGCGGGGACTCTCCGCCGTGACCAGCACCAACATGCTTTTCGAACACCTGCGCGATTTCCTGGCCCCGGCGCATTACCAGCATGGAACCGGTGCAACACCTTCTCACGGGATTCGTTTCCGAGACGGCCATCGAGTATCGCGGCTCGTCGATTGTCGCCGACTACGGCGGCGAGGGATCTCTGCGGGCAGGCGACCGCGTGCCGAATCCCGACGTGGAGTTTGCGGGCGGGATGTTCGGGCGGCTGCTCGATCCACTGAAAAGCGGGCGGGCGCTCGCGCTGGGAATCGGAGTAGAGGATGTGCGGAAGATCCGGGCGCGGGTGCCGCGCGCGGATGTGGTCGAGTTGCGCAGCGCGGAAGCGATTCTTGGCACGGAGGTGGAAGCCCAACCCGGTTCGCTGGTGCGCGAAGCGGCCGGGTATCACGCGGCGTCCTCGGAATTTCCGTCGGCTGCTGCCGCAGCGGCGGCCATGACGGCCTCGGCGGCCGCGATGTTTTCGGCCGCGGGCGCGGCCAGAACCTTCGGTCCCGCGCCGGAGGTGTCTCCCGTGACGTCTGTGGCGCTGCTGACGCCGGAAGTCGAGTCGCTCCTGGGCGGCGAGAATCGCGTGATCGTAATTCGCCCGGACGGCTACCTCGGCTTCCGCGGCAGCATAGATGATCTGGCCCGCCTCGACGACTACGCGCGGCTCACCGGGCTCGCGTAGCATGGCTGGTGTGCGCCGTCCCCGGCGTGGGATCGCGCCGCTTGAATCGCTAATCTTCCAGAATTTTGATGTGGTCGCTGATCCAGGCGCGGATCAACGGGAAGCGGAACTCTTTTCGTTCCATTGCTCCGGTGATGGCTTCGCAGGCTTCCGCCGCTTCCGCATCTAAAAAATAACCGTTGGCCCGAAGCATGGCGTCGGCCATCACGAAGCTGATTCGTTTGTTTCCATCATGGAAGGGGTGATTGTTGGCCAGCGACTCCATCAAGGCGGAGGCTTCGTCAATCAGATTCGCGTAATAGCCGGATTGCGGGCGGGAGATCGCGGACTCGAGCAGCCCCATATCGCGCACGCCGGAGCGTCCGCCGAATTCGTCGATGAGCAGACGATGGGCTTCGATCGTTTCCGCGACCGTCGGGTAAATGCGCGGCGGCATTTACTGCGCCAAGAGGTTCAGAAGTTTCCTGTTTTTATCGATGGAGCGGCGCACGTGGGCCATGATCTCAGGCCGCACGGTGCTCTGCGTGGGAGCGACAAAACGAAGGTAATGTTCGGCGGCCTGTTCGAGAACCCATGTAGTCGTCTGCCCGTTATCGGCGGCGAGTTTGGCCAGGTCATCGTAGAGGGCCGCGCGCATCTTGAGTCCGACTTGCTTTCGGGCTTCCTTGGCCATGAATCCTCCCTTGCGAGCGGGGATATGGGCCGCGTGAGTGGGTGTGCCGGCGGCACTGGCTCAGGTGGATTATATCAGGGGCATTCGAGGCCGGTCTAGGCATATCTAGATAAGTCTAGATATGCGCCGATTGCGCCTGGCCTCGCAAGTTTTAACGCTTGTGGTTTCGGTCCGCGTCCTCTCCGGGGCCTTGCAAAATGGGCCTATTTCTGATACTTTTGGGGTGCGTTCGCTTCTATGATTGGCCTTTGACCTAGCCACAAACGCTGCCGGGAGACTCCCCGCGCAGCTTTTTTTTTGCGGGCGTTCTGCCAGCGCGTGGCAGTTCGCGAAAGCGCTCACCGGCGGCTAAGGCGTTGTCGATTCTTGTTGTTGTGGCACGTCTGAACCGCGCGGTTTTGGCTTAGATGTCGCTTTTATTCGTTGTAAGGGTACTTATTCCAAGGAGGAAATGTGCAAATTCTGGTTGAGGGGCAGACAATCCGCCATACCCAGTATGGGGTTGGAATCGTAACCGAGTCGAACACGGACCGCACCACCATCGATTTCGACGATCACGGCGTGAAGAGATTTGTGACCTCGATGTGGAGCGCTGAACTGATTGGGGAGCCTCCCACGGAAAAGCCCACACGGCGGAGGGGACGCCGCAAGTCCGTGAAAAAGGAAAAAGAGAAAGTCGCGTAAGAACGGTAGCCCAAGGGAATAGCGCGGGCTCACAAAAATCGAAACGCCGGGACTTGTTCCCGGCGTTTTTGCATTCAGGCGTTTCTACAGTAAACGCTGTATGTGCGATCTAAGTCGCGTCTGGTTACCATGGTCCGCCGGGAACGTCCCATTCTTTGGCTACATTCGAACATATTTATATTGGAAATATTCACGCACCGGACTCTTCGTCCTGGCGAACGGGCGGAACGAGTCGCTAACCGCAGATAAAAGCATTGCACCTGGGAGAATTGATGGCGGGTTCCGATCGAAGAAAGCCTGATCCGAAAAAATCGAGTGAAGCGAGCCCCGGCGCAGAGCCGGGGGATGTTTCCGTAGCCGCGGCTTCTTCGTCGTCGTCCTCACCCTCATCCTCGCCCTTGCCGGCGAAGGATTGGCTTGCGGGCGGGGGCGAACTGGGGCGGCTGATCGGGGAGCACGACTGGTCGCAGACATCCCTCGGCCCGATTGAAAAGTGGCCGCAAAGCCTGAAGACTTCCGTCAACCTGATTCTCAACGCGCGGCACCCGATGTGGGTTGGGTGGGGCAAGGACGCCGTGTTTCTTTACAACGACGCCTACATTCAGGTGCTGAGCCTGGCGAAACATCCGTGGGCGCTCGGGAAACCCGCGGCGGAAGTCTGGCCGGAGATATGGGATATCTGCGGACCGCTGGTCGACAAGCGTGTTCGAGAAGGGCGAGGCGTCGTTCCTGGATGACGTTCGCCTGCTGATGAACCGCGGGAATTTCACTGGAGGAAACCTACTACTCGTTTTCCTATAGTCCCGATTCTCGATGAGTCCGGAACGGTGGCGGGTCTGTTCTGTCCCTCGACGGAAGTCACGCCGAAGGTGATCAACGCGCGGCGGCTGAAAACGCTATCGGAGCTTTCCGCCAACGCGTTATTGCAGAAGACCACTGAGGCGGCCTGCGCGGCGGTGGCCGCCACGCTGGCGAAAAATCCAGACGACATTCCCTTTGCGCTGCTTTACCTGCTCGAAACGGAACACAAGCGCGCGCGTATCGAGCAGGTTTGTGGGCTCGCCGGCGGCATCGAGGGACTTACGCCGTGCCTGATCGATTTGGGACTGGCGCGGCCATCCAGCGCGCTGGTGATAAAGGGAAGTGCGTCTGGCCGCTGGCGGACGTGGCGAAGACGCGGGCAGCCGCAGGCAAATTCTCGTGCAGCGGATCTTGACGGCCTGCCCGCGGGAGTGGGGCAGCAGCGCGATTTCCGCAGGCGATGGTGCTGCCGGTGGCGTCGGGCGGGGAGGGCGGCACGCTGGGAGTCCTGGTGGCGGGAGTAAGCCCGGCGCGCAAGCTGGACGCTGAATATCGCACATTCTATGAACTGGTGGCCGGGCAGATCGCGACGGCCATCCAGAACGCGCGCGCGGCGGAAGAAGAGCGGAAAAGGCTCGAGGCGCTGGCGGAGATCGACCGCGCCAAGACGGCGTTCTTCAGCAACGTGAGCCATGAATTTCGCACGCCGCTGACGCTGATGCTGGGCCCCGTCGAGGACTTGCTGGCGAAGAGCCACACAGGGCTTTCGCCGGCCGCCAAGGATCAGCTGGAGCTGGTAAGCCGCAACGGCTCGCGGCTGCTGCGGCTGGTCAACACGCTGCTGGATTTCTCGCGCATCGAGGCCGGCCGCATGCAGGCGATCTATCTGCCCACCGACCTGGCGGCGTTCACGGTGGAGCTGGCCAGCGTGTTTCGCTCGGCCACCGAAAAGGCGGGGCTGCGGCTCGAACTCGATTGCGCCAGCCTGGACGAGCCCGTGTACGTGGACCGCGGGATGTGGGAAAAGATCGTTCTCAACCTGATTTCCAACGCGTTCAAGTTCACGTTCGAAGGGGAGATCGAGGTGTCGCTCGGCGAAATCCGGAGACAACGCCGAACTGCGGGTTCGCGATACGGGCGTGGGCATTCCCGAGCAGGAAATTCCGCGGCTGTTCGACCGGTTTCATCGCGTGGAGAACGCGCGGAGCCGCACGCACGAGGGCAGCGGCATCGGCCTCGCGCTGGTGCAGGAACTGGCCCGGCTTCACGGCGGCTCGGTGCGCGTGGAAAGCACGGAGGGGAAGGGAACCACTTTTTTTGTGAGCGTGCCGCTGGGAAAGGCGCACCTGGCCGCCGACAGGATTGGGGGGACGCGCACGCTGGCTTCGACGGCGATCGGCGCGGCGCCCTTCGTGGAGGAGGCGCTGCGCTGGCTTCCGGATACCTCTGCGGAAGCGCAACCCGAAGCGGAAATTCCGCCGAGCAACGAATTGATCCCGGTTCAGTGCCCGCCCCTTTCGATCGCCGGGTTGGCGCCCGAGAAGCGGCCGGTGATTTTGATAGCCGACGACAACGCTGACATGCGGCAGTATCTGGTGCGCTTGATGGAGGAACGCTACGAGGTGCAGGCGGTTCCCGACGGGGAAGCGGCGCTCGAGGCGGTGCGGCAGCGGACTCCCGACCTGGTGCTCACCGACGTGATGATGCCCAATCTGGACGGGTTCGGGCTGCTGCACGAATTACGAGGCGATCCCGAGACCCGGACGATTCCAATCATCCTGCTATCGGCGCGCGCGGGCGAGGAATCGCGCGTGGAAGGGATGGAACACGGCGCCGACGATTACCTGATCAAGCCGTTCAGCGCGCGGGAGCTGCTGGCGCGCGTGCAAACGCACCTGGAAATGGCCCGCGTGCGAAGAGAGGCCGGCGAGGCTCTGCGGCGGCGCACTGAGCAGTTTGAGACGCTGCTCAACGAGGCGCCGCTGGGAGTCTACCTGGTCGACGGGAACCTGCGGATTCGCGCCGCGAATCCCCTGGCCGTGCGCACTTTCGATAACGTCCGCAACCTCGTCGGACGCGACTTCGACGACCTGGTTCACATCCTCTGGCCCGAGGAGTACGCGAGTCAAGTGGTGCGGAAATTCCGGCACACGCTCGAGACCGGCGAGCCGTATTTCGTCGCGGAACACATCGGCGAGCGGCTGGACCGCGGTACCCGCGAAGTGTATGAGTGGCAGATCAACCGGATCACGTTGCCGGAGGGCGGCTACGGGGTGGTCTGCTATTTCCGGGACATCTCGCGTCAGGTGGAGGCGCGCGAGGCCATCGCCGCATCCGAACAGCGGCTGAGGCTGGCAACCGAGGCGGCGCAGTTGGGTATCTGGCAGTGGAGACCTCGAGGATGACCGGCCCACCTGGGAAAACGACCGGCTCTACGAGATTTTCGGGCGCACGCGAGAGCAGGGCGTCGTCACCGGTGCGGAATTTCGAGACAAGTTCTGCCACCCGGAAGACTTACCAGCCTTCGACCGGGCGCTGGCGCGCACGCTCGATACCGGAGAGCGCTTCTTTCACCAGGGGCGGATTTTCGTTCCAAACAGGCATGAAGGAAACACGTGCCGCTGGGTGGAATTCAACGGCCAGCTCGAGCGCCGCCCGGACGGAAGCCCCTGGCGGATGATCGGCACTACGGCGGACATCACCGCGCGCAAGCAAGCCGAGCAAATGCTGCGCCAGCACCAGGGGCGGTTAGAGCTGGTCGCCAAGGGGGCGCAGGTAGGGTTCTGGTTCTGCGATCTGCCTTTCGACAAACTGATCTGGGACGACCTGGTGAAGGAGCATTTCTGGCTGCCGCCCGATGCGGACGTCACGATCAATACGTTCTACGAGAGACTCCATCCCGACGATCGCGAACGCACGCGCGCGGCCATCGAGAAGAGCAACGCCGAGAACGTTCCTTACGACATTGAATATCGCACGATCTCCGGCGACGGCCGCGAAAAATGGGTGCGCGCCATGGGCCGGACGTTCTACGACGCGGCCGGCAAGCCGGCGCGCTTTGACGGCATCACGCTGGACATCACCGCGCGGAAGCACGCGGAAGAGGCGCTGCGGAAGAGCGAAGAGCGGCTGCGGCTGGCGCAGAAGGCCGGGCGTTCCGGAACGTGGGACTTTAATTACGGAACCGGAGAGCTGATCTCATCGCCCGAACTGCATGAACTGTTCGGAACCGCTCCGGAAGCCGGCATAAACGGTGTCGAGCAGTTCCGGCGAATCGTGCACCCGGAAGACCTGCCCATGTGCGACAGGATGCTGGCGGAGGCCATCAAAACGGGCGGGGTATACCATGTGGAGTTTCGCGTGAACCGGCCCGACGGCGAGGAGCGATGGGTGGAATCGACGGCGCAGATTTATTACAACGAGGGCGGGGCGCCGGCGCGGATTATTGGCGTGACCACCGACATCACCGACCGCAAGCATACCGAAGAGCGCGAGCGGCGAATCCAGGCGGAAGCTGTGTCAGCTCACGCGAAATTCCGCGCGGTGTTCGAGCAAACTCCGGTATTTGCCGGAATCATGACTCTTGACGGCACCTTGGTGGATGCCAACCGCCTGTGCCTGGACGCGTGCGGGTATCGAGCTGAGGACGTTCTCGGCAAGCCCTTCTGGGAAACCGGTTGGTGGCACGGCTCGCAAGAAGTGCAAGCCAAGATACGCGCCGCCACCGGGGAAGCGGCACGGGGCGGGGCCTATCGGGAGACGCTGCCTTACCGTTGGGCGGATGGCACCGAGCGGCTGTCCGACTTCGCGCTTCATCCCATACGCGACAACGAGGGACGGATATTGTTTCTCCACCCCACTGGGGTGGACATCACCGATCTGAAGCGCGCTGAAGAGAAATACCGCGCGTTGGCGGAGACGCTGGACGCGGAGGTGCGCGTCCGGACGAAGGAGGTGGTGCTGCAGTCGGAGCAACTGCGCGACCTCTCCAGCCGCCTGCTGCAGGCGCAGGACGAGGAACGGCGGCACATCGCGCGGGAACTGCATGACAGCGCGGGGCAAATCCTGGCGGCGCTGGGCATGAGCCTCTCGATGGTGGCGCGGCATGCCCAACTGGCCGGTCCGGAACTAGCCAAATATACGGAAGAAAGCCAGGAACTTGTTCACCAGCTTAGCCAGGAGATACGCACGATGTCGTATTTGCTGCATCCGCCGCTGCTGGATGAGATGGGCCTGCCGGAGGCGCTGCGCTGGTACATCGACGGCCTGTCGGAGCGCAGCGGCCTGGAAATCGTGCTGGACCTTCCCCGAGACTTCGAGAGGCCCTCGCGCGAGATGGAACTGGTGATGTTCCGCCTGGTGCAGGAATGCCTGACGAACATTCATCGCCACAGCGGAAGCAAGAGCGCGGCCATTCGAATCGCGCGCGATGAGCGCGGCATTGCTCTCGAGGTCGAGGACAAGGGGAGGGGAATACCGGCCGAGAAGCTTTCGGCGATCCAGTCGCAAGGGTCCGGCGTGGGCATTCGCGGGATGCGCGAGCGCGTGAGGCATTTTGGAGGGCGCATGGACATCGAGGCGCACCCGGGCGGCACGAAGATATCGTTTGCGTTTCCGCTGCGGGAAAGTCTGGGGGCGAAAGCGGCGAGCGCCCCGGAGGCGCGGAATTTCGTTCAGTGATGGTAGTCGCGGAATCGTTGGCCGGTGAATCCGCACGCATGGCGGGCTGGAGAGAAATGAAAATCCCTCACTTCGTTCGGGATGACAACTGAAAACGGGGAAGGTCGAAGGGTCGGGCACCCGAAAAACCTACACACACCAACGCAACACCCGCCCCCGGAATGCTAGGCCTGCATGGAAAAAGAAAATGCAGATCCCTCACTTCGTTCGGGATGACAAATGAGAACGGGGAGGGGCGAAGAGTCGGGCACCCGCGTTCGGGATGACAACTGAGCGCCTGAGATAACTTAAAACGGCTAAGGGTCGACGAGGTTGTGGCGGACGGCGAAGCGCACGAGTTCGCTGAAGCTTGCGAATTTCATTTTTTGCATGATGTGGTTGCGGTGACTCTCGATGGTCCGCATGGAGACTCCCAGGACGCCGGCGACTTCCTTGTTGCTTTTCCCGGCAGCGAGCAACTGAACCACTTCCACCTCGCGGGGGGTCAGCGTGGTGCCGGGGATCAGGCTTTCCACGGGCCGGCAGGCCCGCGCACGAAGTTTTCGGTCATGGTCAAGGCCAACTGGCTCGTGAAGTAGGGCTGGTGATGGCGGACGTGGTCCACGGCGGCGAGCAGGTCGGTGTCCGCATCGGACTTCAGGACGTAGGCGAGGGCGCCGAACCCGAGGCATTCGCGCGCGAATTCCTCGGAAAAATGCATGGTGAGCACCAGGATGTCGGTCGAGGGGGATTCGTCGACGGACGGAGCGCACGACTTCGAGTCCGCTCATTTCCGGCATGGTCAGGTCGAGGACAAGCAGGTCCGGCTTTTCCTTCTTGACGTAATGCATGGCCTCGACGCCGTTGGAGGCTTCGCAACACACCTCGATGCCGGGCTGGGATTCCAGCATGGCGCGCATGCCGCGGCGAACGACGACATGGTCGTCGGCGATCAAAACTCGATAGGGTTTGGTGATGTTCATGGCTTTGGCAGCCTCCTATACGGACGATAAAGCCAATCTCCCTCCTTTAAAGTAACGCAATTCCCGCGGGTGGGCCCCTGCCGGCCGGGCAGAAGCGGCTTCAAGACGGCGGCTGGGAGTTTTCGTCTTCGACTCCAGTCTCGACTTCAGTCTCGACTTCAGTACCGCTTTTGGCCACAGTCTCTCCCAACGGGGACGCGAATTCGGCCGCCGATTCGCAGGGGACAATCGGAAGGACGGCGCGAACCGTAGGTCCTCGCCCGGCGACGCTTTCGATTTCGAAGGTGCCATCGAGCTGCTTGACGCGCTCGCGCATGCCCGCGATGCCGACGCCCAGCCGTGCGTTGCGTCCCGGGGCATGGGGTTGAAGGCCGCAGCCCTGGTCCTGAATCTCGACGCGGACCTCGCCGTTTTCTTCGTGACGCGTCAGCCGAATGGCGGCGATGCGGCTTCCGGAATAGCGATGAACGTTGGTGAGCGCTTCCTGGACAATTCGGAAAACGGTGGTTTCCACCTGCTGCGGCAAGCGGCCGAGGTTCTTATCCGCGATTCGATGGTTCGTTTCGATGCCGCTGCGCTCGGCAAAACCTCGCGCGTACCATGAGAAGCGTGGGGCCGAGGCCAGCTTCGTCAAGCATCGGCGGATGCATGAGATAGGAAAGCACGCGAACCTCGCGGATGGCGTCTTCCGCAAGCCCGCGGGCGGCATGCGAGGCCGGCTTGAACGTCCACTATTGCGATTTTCTCCGAAGGCATCTTCAAGATTGGCAAGGGTCATCTTCAGGGCTGCGAGGGTCTGGCCTGCGGATTCGTGGAGGTTGCGGGCGATTTGGCGGCGCTCGGTGTCCTGGGTGCGCAAGAGCTCCTGCGACAGGCGGCGGAGTTCTTCTTCGCTGTGCATCTGGCCGGTGATATCGTGCGCCACGCCGCGCACGCGCGCAGCGGAGCCGTCGCTCGCCGCGACGGTAGCGCCCCGCACGTGGTAGGCGCGCACTGTTCGACCGGGCAGGCGATAGCGGGTGAGGAATTCGAAGGGCTGGCATTGCGCGATGGAATCCAGAACCATTTGCCGGACCTTCTGGCGCGATCGCTGCGCAGGACATTCTCCCAAAAGCGTTCCACGTCCCAGCGCTCATTGGAAGAAAAACCGTACATCTTCAAGAGGTGTTTGGAAAGAATGATCTGGCGGGTGGCGACGTCGTATTCCCAGCAGCCGAACCCGGCGATTTCCTCGGCTTGATCGAGCAGGGCCTCGCTGCGGCGGAGGCGAGTTTCTTCGGCGCGGCGTTCGGTGATGTCCTGCGACATGCCGGTGAAGCGTATGGTTCGCCCCGCAGCGTCTACGTGCCGGAACGCGCGGCGTGCATCACCTGGATCTGCCCGTCCGCGCGAACGAGCCGGGCCTCATATTCGCAGCGGCACGCTCTTGGCAATCGCGTCGTCGAGCAAGGTACGGAGCCTGTCGCGATCGCCGGGATGCACCAATTTCCACCAGGAGTCGAAGGAGGGCGCAGGCATAGACGGATCCATGTCTGCCATGCGGAAGCGGTGAGTCGGACCAGTTGATGGCATTGTTTTCCAAGTCCCATTCCCAGCTTCCAATATTGGCGAGCGTTCGGCCTGCGCGAGCAGGGCTTCGCTTTTCTGGATTTTTTCCTGGGCCAGCTGGCGGTCGGTAATGTCCTGGGTGGCTCCCACGATCCGGAGCGGCTTGCCGGACTCGGAGAAGACCGGCGCAAAGCGGGTCTGGAACACGCGGACGGCGCCGTCTTTGAGCGTGCAGCGATATTCGTGTTCCTGGGGTTGGCGAGAAGAAATGGCCTGGGCCAGGAGATGACCTGGCGAACTCCCGGTCGGACGGATCGAGGAGTCGCGAACAGAATTCCTGCGTCAAGCGCAACTTCGCCGGCGGTCAATCCGCGAAGCCTGTAATATGTTTTCGGACCAGGTTACGGATCCGGCCCCTAGTCCCATTGCCAGCTTCCGAGATTGGCAAGCTGTTCGGCTCTGCGCAGCAGGGCCTCACTTTTCTGAATCCTTCCTGTGCCGAGTTCTTGCGCTCGGTGACGTCCTGCGTGCTCCCGACGATGCGGAGCGGGTTCGCCCGAGTCCGCAAAAAACCGGGACGAAGCCGCGTTCGGAAAAGGCGGACGGTTCCATCTTGGATGGCGCAGCGATACTCGTGTTCCGGGGTTGCCGTAGTCGAGAGACTGCGCGAGCAGCATTCCGGCATGTTCCCGGTCGTTTGGATGCAGCATTTCCAGACAACGCTCTGCGCTGGTTGCAACTTCGCCGGGCGCGAATCCATGCAGCCGGTAGAGATTGTCGGACCAGACCACCGCGCCCGGTCTTAAAATCCAATCTCCCAGCTCCCGATATTGGAGAGCTGTTCGGATTCGACCAGCAGAGCCCGGCTTTTGCGGAGATTCTCTGTGGCAAGCTTGCGATCGGTGACATTCCGCGTCGAGACGGAGAGCATGCTGGCCCTCCGTGTTCGAGGCGGAAGCGGAACGATGCGGGTGATAAACCAGCGGTCGCCCTCCGGCAAGTTCATCGAATATTCGATGCGCTCGGCGGCGCGCGTCTGACAAACGCGCTGCAATAAGTTGAGGAATGGAATGCAAAGTCTGGCCGGAACGATGTCCCGCAGTGTCTTGCCCCGGAGTCTTTTGCCGGGCGCGGCGAGGGGGCTTCATGCGAGGTCCACATGTGATCGATGGCACCCTTAAAGTCGATGATGAAGACGAATTCACCGAATCGTTTGGCAAGCGCTTCGAGCGCGGGCGATGACGCGGCGTTCAGGTTTGCGATATCAACGGCAGTTGTAGCGGCGGATTCCGGGGTGGGAGTGAGTGATCGCGATATGCTCCGGTTCGCCTTGCGGCGTTTCCGGCGCCTTGTTCGTGCGGATTTTTTCGAGCCTGAGATCACTGCCTCCGTTGAGAGGACGGAAAGCGATCCACATCCACATTTTCTTTCGCGAGGCGGGTGGCTCCCAATCGTGCGTCGGGCGAAATTACAAGGAAAATAAGCTCGTATTACATCCTTGTCAATATCAAAACGTAAAAATAGACCAAAGAATTGCGGAGAGACGTACTGGGTCGGCGATGCCGAAGTACGGAGGAGGTCAGCAAGTACCGCAAAGCAAATGCCGTATTGTTCCGAATTGAAACTTGGTCACTTTAGGACTACGTTGGCGGCCTAGCTGGAAGGGGAAGTTGTCTATAAAAGGTCGTTGTGGGTTTCTCGCCTGGCAGGAAGTGGCGACAGGTTTACAGCGAACGAGGAAGAGGCTCCCGGCAGCTTTGAATCTGCGTCAGCGCCTGCCGGGCGAGAATGCCCTCAAAAAACAAGCGGTGACGTGCCGCTCTGGATTCCAACGGGAGGGACTGCGTACTGCGAAAAGCGAGCAGGACGTGAGTGAGTGGAAGTGTGTGCGTCAAGAGCCGCGGAATAGAAGAAGCGTGAATTATGCCTGTGATAGCCATGCGCACGCTGTTTGTGGGAAAACCAGGTCCGCAGGACGTCGCCATGCTGACCCGCCTGGGGCGACGGGGATGGGGCTCCTACTCGGCTGATAATCTGGCGGAGGCTGGAGCGCTGATCGGGGGAGGAGGGTTTGACCTGGTGCTGGCAATGCAGGGGCTTTCCGATGGGTGCGGGTACGAGCTGAGTTCTCGGTTGGGGAAGCGGGAGGGTCACTGTTCGTCGGGAATTGAGTTGTCGAACGAGAGGGTATGGATACCGGTGGTGGAACGCGGAGAGAGGGTGTTCGGAGATCGAGCGGTACACGCCGATAGCGCGGAGGCGGAATTGGAGCAGTTGCTTCGCGCTTCGGCGGAAGAAGACAAGGACGATGGCACGCGAAAAAACGCATGGCAGGCGGCGCCTGCTTCGCATGATATCGGCTATGCGCCGATTCAAATTCAACTGGATCCAGGCGATGGTGTCGCCAATCCACCCGCCCCCAAGCAGTCGCGCACCGCGGCAATCGCACGGCTCCAACTGCGATGCGCGAGTTTCGGACTGCTACGTGCAGGGGATGGGCGAGATGAGGCCGAGCGCAGCGATAAGGCGAGTGCAGCAGGGGTCGGGAGGCGGAGGGAAGGGGCGTCACGTATCATTTCGGGAATGCGTTCCCATGGGCGAAGTGACTGATTGCCTGAGCGCGGCGTACGACTGCGTGTTGCGATTGATGGACGATGATGCAGGGGTGGAGGAAACGCCGGGGTCGCAGTTCGTCGAACATTGCCGAACAGCGGAGGACCGGCGGATGCCGTGGCTGAACGTCGATCTTGGCGAGACGGATCGGTTTGTATACGCGCTGGCAAGTGTTCCCGGATATATGGGCAAGAACGTTTCGATCGGGCTGGAACCGGGCTGGCTGGCGATCCTGGCGCAGCGCGAGGGGGATGAGCTGAACGGAACGGTCTGTGCGAACGGTGCGCAGGGCGCTGGGCAACGAAACGAGGGAGGAACCGGAATCACCGAGGCTGAGCAGACTTTTTGTGTGGTGGCACTTCCCGCCGAGGTGAATCCGCTCGATTCCATTGCGGTGCTGGCGAAGGGAGTTCTGGGCATTCGCATGCCGAAGGCTTGTGTGTAAGGCTTGGGGCTAGTTGTAGGTGTTCCGGCAGAGCTGGAAAGCTCCCGCGGCGTTTTTTTATCAAGACGAGTCAAGAACCGCTGCGAAGTCCTGCCATGCTCTAGCAGGCCGCGGAAAAATGCCAAAATCTGTTCCTCAAGGGCTAAAGCCCTGTTGAATCCCGGACTTTATGTCGGAGCTGAAGCTCCGACCCCCTGAAAACCACAGTTTTTCCGCAACCTGCTAGTGCGTTGCGTGGCCGTCGCTTTGAAGGGTTGGGATCTTTGACTTTTTCGGTTCCGGCGAATCCTGCACAAAAACCCGACCCTCGAAACCGGAGGGTCGGGCACCCGGAATCCCACGGACGCCCTAACGAAACGCAGCAATCGCCACACAGGTTCAACTTTTCCGACTCGCCGCTGAATTCAATGTTCCGACAGGGCGCGGCTCCGGAGATACCACCAGAGGGCGACTCCTGCCATTGCGGAAGCGAGGCCGGCGCACTGGGCGTTGGACATGCCCAGGAAGGAACGCGGATTGATGCGGATGAATTCGACCAGAAAGCGCGCCACTCCCGTGAGGATGAGATAGGCGGCGAAGATTGATCCGCGAGGAATGGGATGTTGCGAAGCGGCAGTCGCGGGTCTAAGCAATCCGGCCTGGCTGGCCGGAGCGGCAGAAGACGACACGCGGGCGGCGATTTGTTTTGCGCCGAGTCGCCACAGCCACCAGGCAATCGCACACGCAACGATTAGTTCGTAGAGTGGCGTGGGGTGTACGCGCTGGGTGGTAGGGACGAGACCGTTGGGAAAACTCATGCCCCAGGGCAGCGACGTCGGGATGCCGTAATCGCCGTCGCCTGAGAGGAAGCAGCCGATGCGGCCGATGCCGTATCCGAGCGCGGCGGCGGGCGAGCCGGCGTCGAGCATCTCGAGCAGCGGAATGCGGCGCATCCAGGCGAGCCACGCATAGGCGGCAAAACCCGCGAGCAATCCCCCGAACCACGCAAAACCGTACTGGCTCAGCAGGTGCTGGAGGGGGTGCGCGAAGAACTCGCTCGGCGATTGGAGTTCATGGTAAAGCTTGGCGCCGGCAATTCCGGCAAGGCACGGAAAAGCAATGAATGCCTCCGCGGTGGCGGCCGCGGACGCCTTGTCGGGCGCGATTCTGCGGCGAAAAATGTTGGCGCGCAGCACAAAGTATGCGCAGGCCATCGCCGTGGCGACCATCAGGCCAAACGTGGGCACGGTGAGCCGCCCGAGATGGAGGAATGGAATCACGAGAAGAGAGTATACATGCCGGCGAAGCAGACCAGTGGCGCTGCGGAAATTGCGGCGCGGATGTCCAGATCCCCTTCGCAAGCATCGCAACGGGATGGGCTGGATTCACTACTGCGCGGAGGCGCCGGGCGAGTTGTGCACAAAGACCCGGCCCTCGAACCCGGAAGGTCGGACACCCGGCACACACTGATGCCAAAAGCAAGATCGCAAAACTAAGTTCGCAAGACTAAGTTCAAAACCGAAATTCAAAACCGAAGTTCAAAACCGAAGTTCAAAACCGAAGTTCAAAACCGAAGTTCAAAACCGAAGTTCAAAACCGAAGTTCAAAACCGAAGTTCAAAACCGAAGTTCAAAACCGAAGTTCAAAACCGAAGTTCAAAACCGAAGTTCAAAACCAAGACCCACCCTTACAGACCAAGGGTGGGGCACCCGCAAAAACGAGGCTGCGGTTGGTGTTGGGCCTTTGGTCGTTGCCTTTTCTCGTCGATTGGGCAGAAGTGACACCGAAAGTGACAGCAAGTGGTCGGTCTAGTAGTTACATTACGACACGGCGGCGCCGCGCCCAACGAGGCGCTCTCCGGTGAAACTTAATGGTGCGGAGGGGACTGCAATGGACTAGAATCAGCACGAATCGCTTCGCGCTGCCCTCGCGTTGCCGGCGTTCGGGAAAGGGAGGGTAGACACATGGCGCGCCTGAATTCCATTCGCCAGATCGTCCTGAAATCTACTTTGTTCGCTTGCGGTGTCGCCGGATTGGTGTCTGCGCCCGCGTTGACTGCCTGGGCGCAGCACGGCGGAGGGCATTTCGGAGGAGGCGGGCACTTTGGCGGAGGCGGAGGCCACGTAAGCGCGCCTCCAGCGCCCCATTTTTCGGCGCCGCCCGCTCGGATGCCCGTGCCCGCAGCGTCTGCCGGCGGGACGCACTTCATTTCCGCGCCGCCGTCACATATCGCGGCGCCCCTTCCGCTGAATCGGCCAAGCTTCGGGAACCATGTGACGATTATTCCGCCGCCGGTTGCAAGTGCGCCTCCACACACCGTGATTGGTTTTCCGCCGGCGACCGGTGGGGCGCGCATTCTCTCGACGCCGGGAGCGCTGCGAAGTTCCGGGGCGTTGAGCTTCTCCGGCGAAGGGCACGAGATTTGGCAGAATCCGGCCGTCGGAACTCCGGCGGCAGGATTTCATCGCGGATTTCCTATTTCGCCGATTTATCCGCGGCGGCCGATCTATCCGATTAGTCCGATTTTCCCGGTCTGGGGCTATCCGATTTTTGGCGGAGGGTTCTGGCCGGGATTCGGCTTTGGAGGATTGGGACTGGGCTGGGGATTGGGCTGGGATTCATGGGGTTGCGGCGCTTATGGTGGCTGGGGATTCGGATGCGACGCGTTCTCTTACTACGATTCCGGATATGGAAATTACGGCTACGCATACAGCCCGGGAGTCTTGGAAGGGCAGATCGAGTCGCAAGAACGGGCCTGCCATCTATGAGAATGCTCCCACGCCGGCCCCGCTCGTATTACGGCGGCGGAGAGCGGCAGCTCGTGCAGCTCTACATGAAAGACGGCAGCGAATACGACGTGACGGACTACTGGCTGGTGGATGACAACGAACTGCACTTCACGACCGTCGATGCGAACGGGAATCAGACTGAGCATGTGATCAGCTTCGATCAGCTCGATCTGCGGAAAACGATCGACGTGAATACGGATCGCGGATACCGGTTTGTGCTGCGGAACGAACCGATCCAGCAGTATCTGCAGGGCACGGAGAGCAATGCACCCGAGGGGACCGCGCCGGAGGGGCCGCTACAGCCGCCTGCGCCTTCGGCTCCGGCGGTTCCGGCGCAGCCCAATTCACCTGCGCAGCCTCCGCAACCCAACTGACCGCGTTGCTGGCGCAATTGCCTGCGCTTTCAGCTCCGGCGGTTCCACCGCAGCGCGATTACCCGCTCAGTCCGCGCTGCCCAATCGACCTGCGCTTTTGGCTGCCCTGCGGTTACGACTCGGAGAGTTCCCTTGCTCGCTTCGCTCCGCTTCGGCCTTCAGCTCCGGCGGTTCCACCCCGGCCCGATGCACCCGCGCAGCCTGCGCAACCCCACTGAACCCGCACTCCTGGCTACCCTGCGGTTATGACTCGGAGAGGTCCCTCGCTCGCTTCGCTCCGCTTCGGGACGCCGATGCTCTTCGCATCGGCGCCTTGGACGATTTTTCACCACACCAACAATGAGTTGACAGAAATTTTTGAAAAGCGTAAAACTTTTTTCGTTAACCTCGAATTGTGTCGATGGCTCCCACCGTTGTTTGACTCGAGCGAAACTTGAGCGGACAACGTACTGTGACGCCGGGTGAGAAACCCCTCAGGGGGACACGTTCGCATCATTCGCACCTGTTCGCAGTGATTCGCACCGATTCGTAGTGATCCACGCCGATTTGTAGTGATCCACATTGACCCGCGCTATTTCGCGCTACCACACTTTGGAGGAACTATGCCGAATTACAACACACAGGCGCCGCCTTATTCGATTTTTCCGGGAGACGTGGCGCTGGCTTTCAATAGCGAGGCTCCGTCGGGCGGGCAGGCCAGCCAGCAGTTTGCGCTGCCCAGCTACGCGGGCATGCCGAACAACGGGCGCACCATCACGTGGCAGACGATCTACGGGAGCGCCCCTTCGGCGATCAGCGTGGTGCTGCAAACGGCGATGAACGACGTGGACGCGCAGTATGCGACCGTGGACACGTCGACCGCCACGGCCGGGGAGACCCGCGTGGTGACCAACGTGCGCGCGAACTTTATCCGTGCGAAGGTCTCGTCGATCACGGGAGGATCGGGCGTGACGGTGCAAGTGCTGGGGTAGTCGGTTAGAATAGGGCGTGGAGAGAAGGCCTCTCGGACGCTGGGGCATGAGAAGAGCCACGGTAGCCACGCTGATCCTGCTGGCGGGCGCCATCGTCGCTTGCGGCCACGGCGCGCAGATCGAGCACGCGCAGGCCAGCGCCGCGCGACCCTGCCAACATGCATACCGTTACCGTGAAGTTTGACTACGACTTCACCAAGACTCCAGTGTGCTCTGCGGCAACGGCCAAGACGTGCATCAAGGAGTTTGTGGTCTACGATGTCTCGGGCGGGCGCTACAAATTGTTCACCATTCCAGCGCCGGCCGGGGCCAAAGGAGTCGTCAAGGGAATTAGCGGGCAAGGGCCGCCGCGCACCTTTGAACCGGGAACACATTTTATTTCGGTGACGGCGGTGAACGCTTCCGGCGCCGAATCGGATACCAGCGCGGCGAAGGTCTCGGTGGAAGTGAAGCGCAAGACGGACGTCGCGCCTGCCGCCGCGGCGCCCGAAAAGCACTAGCAGTTTTTGGCGCGGCCTGCGGGCTGACAAAAAGCCACGTGGCGCACAGATTCCGAAGCTCCGCTCCGACCCCCGAAAACCGGGAACTGTGGCGAGTACTTCCGAGCCGAGAATCGTTTCGATTCAGGCGGGTGTGCACAAAGACCCGACCCTCGAAAACGAAGAGTCGTGCGCCCAGAAACCCGGGCACCCGGAAACCCAAAGTCCGCTTGCCGAACTAGCTGCGGCGCTTTTTGTGGTGGCTTGCCGCGCGGGCGTGGCGGCGAGGCTTCGCCGCTTTTTTCTCCGGCGGAGTCACGGGGAGGTCGGAGTTGTAGGTATCGACGACGACTTTCCATTTGCCGTCGGCCTGTTTCTGCCAGACCTCGACGTACTTGCCGTGGTCGGTCACCGTCTTGCCCTGGGGATCTTTCGTGGTCTCCTGATACACGCCCGTCGAATAGGCCAGATCGCCCGAGCGCGCGACCTCGACTTTGCTTGCTTCCCACGACACGGAAGTGCCCGGAACGAGAAACGCAGCCCATACCGCGCGAATAGCTTGTGTGCCGATGGCGATCGGTGCGTTCGCAGGCAGCAGGGAAGCGTCGTCGGCGTAGTAGGACATCGTGCCGTCCAGGTCGTTGGCCGCCGCCTTTTTGGACCATTGCGCGTCCAGATCCTTGATGGCCGAGGCATCGGCTGCGCGCGTGTCGGGCGGGGCCTGCTGGCCGCAAGCGGTTAGCGCCAGAACGACGGCCAGACATGCCCATCGCAGCGCGTTCGATTCGTACATTTTTCCCTGACGGCTGTTCATCGGCTGATTCTCCTGGAAGAGAAAGTCTCGCTTGCCAGCTTCGCGTATCGCCCTTCTTGCGAAGTGCCGCTCATCTTACGGGTGCGCGGAGCGGCAAGTCAAACGAAACGCGGAGGGCTGTAATTTGATTCGCGATTCGGAACTCCTGAAGCGTTCTTCAATGACACTTCTTTGCGTCGGCTTCGTTCGTGAGCGCGACCGTGCGCGGGCCTGGATTCCGTGCGGGCGGCCACGACTCGAGGGAGACCGGCTCTGCAAGCAGCATCGCGACGCGATGGATGGGGCCGTCATAGGGCTGATCCAGGCGCGGGTGTTCGGGGATGACCCAAACAAGACAAAACAGGCCGGGCGCGGGAGAGCCAAACGATCTTAGCTCGAGTTTCGAATGCGTTCACGCCGTCGGGCCGACGATGGCGAACACGAGCGCTAGCCCGGCGGGAAAAGCAAAGCGCGCCGTGGGTAGCAAGCGCAAGAAGGTTCATCAGCCGCTCCGGGCAAACCAGTGCAAGAAAAAGAGGCTCGCCGAGGCGCTGCGCGCAGCGGGGCTCGACGAAGGGAAGGTGGCGGAAGCCTACGTCGTGGTGGTCGAGAAGCTGCGAACCGGGAAGGGCGACGAGAATGCCACGATCAAGCTGCTGGTGGATGTGCTCAAGGAGTGCTGCCGGATACTCGAGCCGCCGGGCGCACAAGGATCGCGGGCGAGCGAGGGTCCCGCAGTGGTGAACCTGTATCACAACGTTCCGCGGCCGGTGCGGGGTTTCCGGCGAGGGAGCGCGGACGCGGAAGCAGAAGAGGAAGCGCTGTAGCGCGATGCGCTGTCAGTGCGTCGCGGCCTTGTGGTGCGTGCCGCGGTGGCCACCGTGCCTGCCGTGCCGGTGGTGATGATGCCTCGATTTTGCGCTTGCGGGAGCGGCGACGATGGTAAACATCGCGAGCCCGAGCAGGATTGCGAATAGTTTCGAGCGCCAGGAATTCATGTGGATTTCTCCGTGGGTGCGCGGAAGCAGGGTGCGCACGGCGCCATGCTACCACTTCGTTTTTTGCGCGGATATGAATTTCGGCGCGGCTTGACGAGAGAGGCAACGACGGGTGAGCAAGTTTTCGATGGCGCTTATTTTTTCAGTCAGCCAATCGGGAGATCGGCGATCGCAGGGAACCCCTTCGCGCGGGCTGATGGAGCGCTGATTTCGACTTTCGATGTTGAGGATTTACCAACGGCGAATCGCGCACAAAGACCCGACCCTCGAAAACGGAGGGTCGGGCAAATCTGTTCCCCAGGGGCTGAAGCCCTGTTGATCCCCGGACTTTATGTCGGAGCTGAAGCTCCGACCCCCTAAAAACCGGAGTTTTACAGCTACCTGTCAGGGCGCCGGGGTTGCGGCGGGCACTGGCGCGGGAACGGGAGCGAGGATGGGGGCGAGGAGCGACGACTCTGGTTCAGGTTCCGGCTGCGCTCGCAATCGGGACAGCTTGGCGACGCGAATCTGGCGGGCCAGGCCAAGTTTTTTCAGCGCCCAGATGCCGTACCAGTTGAAGTCGATCTCATACCATTTCAGGCCGTGGCGCGCCGAGACCGGGTGCGCGTGATGGTTGTTGTGCCAGCCTTCGCCCCAGGTGAGCAGCGCGACCCACCAGCTGTTGGTGGATTGATCGCGGGTGACGAAGCGGCGCGAACCCCACGAGTGCGTGGCGGAGTTGACCAGCCAGGTGGCGTGCAGGCCGAAAACGGTGCGCAGGAAAATTCCCCAGAGCAGGCAGGGCAGGCCGCCGATGGCGAACACCACAATGGCGAGCGCGATCAGCGGCACGTAATGGTATTTGGTGATCCAGACGTGAAATTTGTCGCGCGTCAGGTCCGGGACGTAGCGGGCTTCCGTGGTGGTGTCATGGTGGAGCGACTTGCCCATGAGGATCCAGCCCATGTGGGCCCACCACTTGCCGTCAAGCGGCGAGTGCGGATCGCCTTCGTGGTCGGAGTACTTGTGATGGATGCGATGCGTTGCGACCCAGAAGATCGGGCCGCCTTCGAGCGTGAGCGTGGCGCAGATCGTCAGGAAGATATTCCACCCATTTGGGCGTCTTGTAGCCGCGATGCGTGAGCAGGCGGTGATAGCCCATTCCGATGCCGAGGCTGCCGGAGATCCACCACAGAAAAATCGAGAGAAAGAATGCCTTCCAGGTGAAGAAGAAGAGTGCGGCGATCGCTCCGATATGAAATAAAACCATGACGGACGCCGTGAGCCAGTTGACCCCGTCGGCGCGCGCCTGCTGCTTTTTAAGGCTGTTGAGTGTCATTGTTGCGTTGAGCCCTCAGTGGATTTGTCAATACCAGCGTAACAGTAGCCGGAAACTGGCTTTGTAATTGTTATGTAATGTTTCTTCCGGGATTGCGGCCCGGGAGAAGCAACAGGAACGGCGTTTTCACCCTCCAGGCATGGTTCCCGCCGGCGAAGAAAGTCAAAGGCCTGCTCCTCGAAACGAGAGGGTCGGGCACTCGTGACCGAATTTCAGACCGGGAGGGCGTAGGAGAACGGGCGGTGCGCGTGGCTTCGCCAGAAGTAGGCGAGGATGATCACGCTGGCGACCGCCGCGTAGGCGCACCACAGCGAAGTGAAGGCGTAGCGCTTCACCTCCATCACGATCAGCAGAATCGCCAGGTTGGCCGCGCCGAAGAGCGATCATCGGCCTGATTTTGGACATGAACAGCGAGCCGCACGTGGCGATCACATAGAGCACCGCGACCGCCGTATTGTTCGTCGCCGGATTGATGTACACGATGCTGTTGCCCCGGATATAGACCTGCAGCGGGTAGGCGATCAGCGCCCACAGGATGTAGAGCGCCGTGCCTGCGCCGATCATGAGGAACGGCAGCATGCGGCGGCGGCTTTTTCTGGTCCGGCTCAAACAGCAGGACGCTGAGCGGTAACAGGAAAGGCAGAAGGCCTTGCGCGTAGAGCATGAAGGCCGCGGCCATGTCGTGGGTGACCGTGGGCGAGAGAATGCCGTCGAGGCCGAGCCAGACGAAGCCTTCGATGAACTGGTGCACCGCGAACAGCGTGGGCAGCGAGGCAAAGAGGAGTTCGCGGCGGTGCTTCACCCGCGTCAGCGTGACAACGCCGATCGCGCCCAGCGCGCCGCTGCCGACGAAGTTTGCTGCCGCTGAAAAGCACATGTTTGGTTCTCCTTGCTTCGCCGCCGCTCGCGATTGCGTCAAACTGCGCGGAATGCGAAATATAGCTGATGGAGCGAAGAGTTTGCAGGGAAAAATTCCTCAGGGCTGAAGAGACTGTGTAGCAGCAGGCTAAATCGCCCCTCAGCGGCGGAAGCCGCGTTGATTTTTCAGGCATTTCCGGCACGGATGAATCCGTGCCCTGACGAACACCGACAGTGCCACACACTATAAGGACCAGTGTTTGAGTTTTTTCTGCGCGGCTGATCGCGCGCAAAGACCCGACCCTCGAAACCGGAGGGTCGGGCACCCGCAAAGGCGAATTGCTCGCGGCTTCACTTCTTCTCACCGTTGGCAATATCGACCCTTACCCCGCCAATCGGGAGATTGGCGTTCCCGGCGACATCTTCGCGGCTAAGGGGCTTTCGTCAGCGGATAGCCCATGCAGGACTTTATGTCGGCGGAGATTAGATGGAAGCCGTCGAACAGGCCCATGGGGCGCGGCTGGATGTAGAAGTAGACATCGAAGACGATGCGCTTTTCTTCCTGGCCCGGAGGCATGCCGACGCCGTGCGGGGGCGCCGGCTTGGCTTTTGCGTCCTTGGCCTTGTCGTCTTTGGGTTTGTCGTCGGGCGTGGGCAGATGCGTGGTGAACTGCAGCACGGCGGGATATTCGTTGGCGGTCCATTCCTGGCCGCGCGCGTCGCCGAAGACGTAGGCGATTGTGAGCGACGTGACGCACCAGGTGGCGCTGCCGTTCTTGACGCGCATGGCGAGGTCGTAGGTCATGGCGTCTTCACGGGCCGACACGCTGAAATCGGAAATGGTTACTTTCTTCTGCTCGGCGTCGGGCAGGCGAGCGACTTTCACTCCAAATGGAATCTCGCCCGTGCAACTGGCTTTGGGCGCGCTGCGGCTGCCGGCTTTGCCTGTGCGTGAGCGGAGGCGCCGCACAACGCGATTGCGAGGAGCGCGGGCAGCGCGGGAAACAGCGTGCGCAGCGTGATGGGAACTCATTCTCATCCGGACAGATTCAGATCATACATCTGCGAAATCTTTTTGAGCGGGCATTTGGCTCGTGGTGCGCCACAAGTCAAGGGCACCGCATCACTTTTAACTAACTTTCCAAAGGAGGAATTATGGCGGTGAGTACGAAGACGATCGGCTATTACGTGCAGTTGGGGGGGGTGGCGGCGTTTGCGCTTGGCGCAGCGCTGAGCCTGCATCACGTGGCGATTGGCGCGGCGTTCATTGGCGGGGCGGCGGCGTTCTATGCGGGGCACAAGATCCAGGCGCTAGCGGCAAACGCGGCGAATGCGGCAAACGCAGCGAAAAGCAAGTAGACCCGGCGGCACACGAAGGCGGGGCAAGATGGCGGCTCGCGTTACATCGGGGATGGAGCGGTGGATCGCGGGGTGAATCCGCGGACCGAGTGACGCTGGCGCTGGGGTATGAGCCGTTTCCCAAGCAGAGGCTGTTTCACGGCTCCGCCGCGAAGTACCGGCTGTTTGGCGGGGCGGCGGGGCCGGGGAAGTCGAAGGCGCTGCTGATGGAGGCGATCCTGCAGGCGCACGAGCATCCCGGGCGCGAACACGCTGCTGCTGCGGCGGACGTTTCCCGAGCTCGAGCAATCGCTGCTGCTCTACTTCAAGCGCGACGTGCCGCGCGAGCTGTACGAAAATTTTCAGGAATCGAAACACGTGGTCACGTGGCGGAACGGCTCGACCACGCGCTTCGGCTATTGCGCAGCGCGAGAGCGACGTCTACCAGTACCAGGGCGCGGAATTTCTTTTCATCGGCATCGACGAGCTGACGCTTTTCACGCTGCGGCAGTGGCAATTTCTCACCAGCCGCAACCGTTGCCCGGTGCCGGGCGCGTTTCCGTGCATGGCGGGCGCGACGAATCCGGGCAACATCGGGCACGCGTGGGTGAAGGCGCTGTGGATCGACCGCGAGCCCGCGCCGGGGATGGAACATCCCGAGGAGTACGACGCAGCGGACTACGATTTCATTCCCGGCGCGCGTGGCGGACAACCCGATTTATGCGGGCGATGCAAATTATCTGAAGACGCTGCGGGCGCTGCCTTCGCATCTGAAGCGCGCGTTTCTCGATGGCGACTGGGATGTGTTCGCCGGGCAGTATTTCGACCGCTTCGACTGCTCGCGGCACGTGGTGCGCGCTGAGCAGATCGACTGGAAGCCGTGGTGGCCGCGGTGGATTTCGATGGACTGGGGATTCGAGCATCCGGCGGCGGTGTACTGGCACGCGCAGGGGCAGTGGGAGGCGGCAGGTCACGCGGACGCGGGCGGCGAAAGGGCCAATGCGCAAGGGAAGGGCGTCGTTACGTACCGCGAATATGTGACGCATCGCACGCCGCCGCGGGAATTAGCGCGAGAGATTGTGGCGCGTTGCGTGGCGGGGAGTGGCAACAACGGAAGTGGCGATGCGGCGCGGGTGTTGGGCAGCGGCGCTGACCGATACGCTGGAAGAGAGATCCCTCGCTACGCTCGGGATGACAACGAAAACCAACGTCGCGGCGGATACGAGCGAGAAAAAATCGACGCGATTTATCTTTCGCCGGATGCGTTTGCGCGGCGCACCGATGAGGCTTCGATCGCGGAGCAGATGGGCGATATTTTCGCGGCGGCGGGGCTGCCGCGTCCTGTGCCGGCCGATGACGATCGCGTGGGCGGTTGGATGCTGATGTATCAAATGCTCGATGCGGAGGAGTGGCTGCTCACCGAGAATTGCGCCGAGCTGATTCGCACGCTGCCGAACCTGGTGCGCGATCCGGTGCGCATCGAGGATATCGAGAAGATGGACGGCGACGACGCGGCGGACGCGGCGCGGTACGGGCTGAAGTCGCGCTACGGAGTGGGACGAGGCAGGCAGGGACGCATGCCGCTCGACCAGAGGCTGGCGGCGCGGGCGGTGTCGGCCGATCCGACGATTCGCGCGATCCAGGCGCGCAAGGCGCAGATCGAAGAGACGCGGCGCGTGCAGCCGGTGTCGTTTGTGCGGCGCCGGCGGTCGCCCTAGAGGCGGAGTGGATCGACAACTCGCGGGAAAGGCGCCTCGAGTGGAAGGCGCTCCGCGCCGGTTCTTTATGTCGGAGCTGAAGCTCCGACCCCCTAAAAACCGGAGTTCGCGTGCAGCCGGTGTCGTTCGTGCGGCGCCGGCGGTCGCCGTAGAGGCGGAGTGGATCGACAACTCGCGGGAAAGGCGCCTCGAGTGGAAGGCGCTCCGCGCCGGTTCTTTATGTCGGAGCTGAAGCTCCGACCCCCTAAAAACCGGAGTTCGCGTGCAGCCGGTGTCGTTTGTGCGGCGCCGGCGGTCGCCCTAGAGGCGGAGTAGATCGACAACTCGCGGGAAAGGCGCCGCGAGTGGAAGGCGCTCCGCGCCGGTTTTTTATGTCGGAGCTGAAGCTCCGACCCCCTAAAAAGAAGTTCCGACCCCTAAACGGCGAGTGGCGTTGTCACACCACTACCAAACGGAGGGATCGATTTCTTCGGCGGTACAAAAGGGAGGGATCGATTTCTTCGGCGGCACAAAGGAGCGATCGTGAGAGTTGGAGAGATTTGGCGGCGCGTGACGGCGACGCGGTATACGCGGGCGCTGGAGCGCGAGGTGGCGCGACTGCGCGCGGAGAATCGGGCGCTGCTCAATTCGATCCTGGGGATTGCGGGAGTGCCGCCGATTACGGTGGAGGCTGCGCCGCTGGATGGATTTGCGGCTCCGGTGGTGGGCCTGCACACGGAGACTGAGTGTGCCTTCGAGGCTGGCGGCAGCGGGAAGAGAGATTCCTCGTCGCTGCGCTCGCCCGGAATGACAGCGACCGGCAAAGGAACCGGCCAAGCGGAGGCGACGCGTACGAGGAGAATGCCTCGCGGCACCGGCGGGCGCGTACACGTGGCGGCGCCGCTGAGAAAAAGATCGTGGCAGCAGATCAACCGCGCGCTGGAATTTGCGTCGGCCAGGAAAGAAAAGCCGGGCAGCATGACGGAAGCGGATGCACCGGGAATTCCACGAACTGGGGAGAACGGCCAGAACCGGAACGGCTGAAGAACAAAATTCTGACCGCTGTACCCCAGAGGGTTTGGCGCCCGGAGAGGCTACCGCCGGGCATTTCAGCTGGCTTTGGCCAGTTCGCGGCGGGCGATTTCGCGCTTCGGTTCGCCGACTCCGGCGATGGCCAGCGCGCTGCTCAGCAGGGCGATGTTTTTGCTGAAGTTGATCATGTTGTTCTGGCGTTCGCTGGGGTTCTTGTCGTTCCAGAAATTGTGCATGGTGGGAGTAACGGCCGCCAGGAAGCCGATGATTTGCGCGGCGCCGAACTTCGGCTTTACGCCCAGCGCGATGCTGGTGCCGCCGGCGATCAGGGCGATGCCGCTGGCGATTACGGCGGCGTCCGGCGCGGGGATGCCTTTTGCTTTGGCATACTTCGCGAGTTCCTTCTCGTGGATCAGGTGGTTGATGCCGTTGTAAACGAAAAAACCGCCGAAGAGAGCGCGTCCTATCTTGTGAAGTTTCATGGGTGTTTTCCTCCCGGGCTGTTCGGAGCCCCTTCAAGACAAATCTCGTCGCCGGGTTGGCGGCTTCACAACACTGTCCCCGAGCGCCGTGCTGCGGCGCCATACAGTAAGTACCCCAGTGGCGGTCCCTGTGGGACTGAGCCGGTCTTACCTGGCGGCGAGCAGTAATCGCTTTTTTGGGCTGCGCAATGAAACAAGCCGGCGAGACGCTGGTGTTACGAGTTTGACGCGGCCGCCACATCAACCGCTGCTCTATGAGGAGGGGGAAATGCCATTTATCCGCGGAAGGTATCACATCAATCCGGTGCTGGGGGAGGCGCTCGAGGCGGCGCGGGAGGCCGAGAATGCGTTGACGGAGCTCGAGCAGGAAGAGCAGCGCAGCGGGCCGGATACTTCGCGCGCCAAAGCGCCGATTCATCGCGTGGAAATCGAAGCGGCGGAACTGGTGCCCGCGCATTCGGGGAGGGCCGCACGCGGATACGTGGCGCGCGTGCATCGCCAGGCTTTGATGGCGCACGCGAGCGACGCCGGCGATGATGGATGCGACTCGCAGCAGCCCTCGAGGAACAGATTTGAGGCGGGCGCTTCCGGCAACCCGTCGCAGGCCGCGCCGGAAACGCACGTTTTCGCGAATCATGGCGACCTGCTGAGCTTCCTCGGCGACGAACTCGGAAACGACGCGCCGCAGCGGTGAATCCGCGGAGGAGGCTGGCATCACTTGCATCGCGACACGCGGGCCTGAATTGGCGAGTTTTTCCAGTCTTCGTTTGGGACACACGGCGGCTCAAACCGCGCCGTGAGGCTGCTTTTTTGATTTAAAATGGCCCTGAGGATCTCCCGCTTGCAAGCCTGGACCGACTGGACGCCCAGCTCCCGTACGCACCGGTGGAAACGCCGGAAGAAGAGCAACGCGGTGGCGCGTGCCTGGGGCTGGTTTATCGGGGTGCTGCTGGCGTTGACGGTCACGGGCGTGCTTGTATGGGAGATTGCCGAGCACGTTCATGAGTCCGTGGCCCGGGGAAATTCCGTGGGCGAAGCGGCGCTTTCCATGATTCGAGGAAGCGCGCTGGCACCGTGGCAGCAGGACGTGCTGGACTCGCTCGACAAGTCGGCGGAAGAAGTGGGCGTGGGTCAGACCACGCAAGCAGCGATCGGCGTGGACCGCGTGTCGGAGCTGCTGAAGACGGCGCGCCTGAACTCCCAGCACTGCGAGCCTGACTTTTTCCAGATGGCGCTCACCGGCATGGATCGCGTGTGGAACCAGCGGCCGGACAACGACCGCCTCTTTCAGCATGTTACCAACGCGAGGGTGGAGCTTGCCGCGCTGCGCGTAGCCCAGGATGCATCTAGCGGACAAAGACCTGCGGGTTCCGCGGCGGCCGGGGCCCACGACCCCGATTGGATTCCGGCGGTGCACAACATTCACAACAATGGCGTCGCTGCGTCAGCGTCAGCAGCAGCGGCCGGCGAACAGGCGGCGGGGCGCGTGTCGATCACGGCGCCGCGAGAGATTGCGGCGAATTCCACGCTGAACCCACAGTCGCTCGGCGGCGATTATCTGGATGCCACGCGGATGACCGGTAATGGTGAGATTCTGATGCTGCCGGCGCAGGGCTCGTCCGACAATAACGTGCGCGTGGAGAATTTGACGATCGCAGGCGGTTCGCAGCGTCTCGAGGCGATTCACTGGACGAACGTGACGTTTGTGGGCACGGAAGTTCGTTACGAGAAGGGCCCGCTGGACCTGGAGAACGTTCACTTTGTGAGGTGCACGTTCCGCTTCGCTCCCGATGTGGGGGCGTCGCGCCTGGCGAATGCGATTGCGCTGGGGCAGACGTCGTTCACGGCGGAGTAGTTCCTCGCTTGTCGTGTTTCCGATAAAAGCGGCTGTGCAGGGCACGCCTTGCAGATTGGGCGGAAAGCCAGAAGCATATCCCCCGCCGCGCTCGGGATGACGCGGGTGGGCTTTGTTGGGCTTTGGCGCGCCTGGCGCGCGACCGGCACCTGCGAGTAACCGCAGAAGGTCAAAAACCCGACCCTTAAAATCGAAGGGATGACGGGCACTCGGAAAACCTCGTTTACCGCGGAGTAGTTGCTCACCCTCGGTGTCTTTCCAACAAAAACCGGCTGCGCAGGATACGCCGTGCAGATGACATGAGTGGGTTTTGGTGCGCTTGGCGCAAGGAATGGCGCGAGTGCGGTTGGGCGCAGTCTGGAAGTGTTGAAGCGTTTCGACATCCACTAGCGAGAAAACGAATGGCGAACAATACGAAATTTGCGAAGGCTGATCCGGCGATTGTGCCGGTGGAAGGGCCGGCGGCAGCGCAGGCTGGGCCGGCCGCCGGCAAGCGCGAACGTCTTCCGGGAAGCCGAGCTACCGGCGACGCTGGCAGAGGGCCACTTCGCTCTGCCCAGGATGACAATGAAAGGCAAAAGCGCGCCGACGCGACAGGATCGGCAGAAAACAAAGCGCTATCGCCTTCCGGCGCGAACAACTACGGCGTGAACAATTACGGCGCGAACAACGAGCAACTGCCGGAGCGATTGCAGGAGGCGCTGCGGCGGTTGGTGTTTGAGTTTGGCACCGAGTCGGAGCTTTCGCGGCGGCAGGAGATCCGGCGGATCAAGCAGGCGCACCAGTTCTGGCGCGGCTTGCAGTATTTGTGGTGGGACGAGCGCGATCAGAACTGGCACTTGCCGTTTGAGCAGAAGCTAATGAGCAACTCCTCGCTCGAGGATTTGCCGCGCTACGAGTTTGTAACGAATATTTACCAGGCATTCGGGCTGTCGCTGATTGCGGTGCTTTCGCAGGATGTGCCGCGGGTGCGGTTCTTTCCTTCATCGGCGCAGGCAGAGGAGGATGTGGCGGCGGCCAAGGCGGCTACCGAGGTGTCCGCGCTGGTCGAGCGGAACAATCGCATCGGGAATTTGATTGTAGATGAGGCGTTCAACCTTTGGACGGATGGAAAGGTTGGGGCGTACGTGAGGTTTGTGGTGGATGGGCAGAGGTTTGGGTTCCATCCGGAGATGGAGATCGGCGCGCGGGAAGTGCGGGTGGGAGGCGATTGCTACGTTTGTCCGGAGTGCGGGGAAGAAACGAAAGGGAAGCTGGAGGGCGACTCTGAAAGAGAGATCCCTCGCTCCGCTCGGGATGACAACGAAAAGCAACAACAACTGCGAAACCAACCGCAAGTGAGCGCGCAATGCGCGCACTGCGGGGCGCTGCTTACCGAAGAGGATTTCGTGGCGGTGGAGGTGATCACCGTGCCGGCGGCGCAGACGCGCTTGCGCGTGCCCAACGGGCAGGAGGTGATCACCATTGTGGGCGGGCTGGAATTGAAAACGCCGCCGTGGGCCAACGAGATGCATGAGTATCCCTACCTGCAATGGAACATGGAGGTGCACCAGGCGCGGCTGCGCGCGGCGTACCCGCACGCGGCGGATAAGATCGGCTCGCCGGTAGCGACCGGGATGCAGGAGTACGAACGCCTGGCGCGGCTCGCACAGTCGCAGGGCGGCCCGCTAACCGAGGGCGGCGACTTTAACATCAACCTGATCACGTTCCAGCGGACCTGGCTGCGTCCCTGGGCGTTCTTTGCGCTAGAGGACAAGGCGCTGCGCGACGAACTGCTGCAGCTTTTCCCCGACGGCGCTTATGTGGCGCTGGCAGGCGATGCATACTGCGAATCGCGCAACGAGAATATGGACGACCACTGGCGCGTGCTGCATGCGCTGCCGGGCGACGGATCGAGCGGGCGTCCCGCGCTGGGCGACGTGCTGATCAGCGTCCAGGAACGCTTCAATACGCTGTCGAATTTGCAGATCGAGACGTATGAATACGGCATTCCGCCGATCTATGCCGATAGCGAAGTGCTCGATTTCGACTCGCTGCAGAATCAGACGGCGGAACCCGGCGCGCACTATCCGGCGCGGGCCAAGCCGGGGCAGTCGCTAGCGTCGGGATTCTTCCAGCCCGAGGCGGCGGAAGTGCCTCCTGATCTGGCGGAGCACGCCGCGAACCTGATGGGGCCCATTGCGCAGTTTCTTACCGGCGCTTTCCCGGCGCTCTTTGGCGGGGCGATGGCGAATAACGACACGGCCGCGGGCTACTCGATGGCGCGCGACCAGGCCATGGGCCGTATCGGCCTCGTATGGCGGCGGATGAAATTTTTCCACGCGGACATCATGCTGCTGGCCGTCGATTGCTTTCGCAGGAACCGGCCGAACGACGTGGAGGTGACGCTGCTGGGGGCGGGCGCGGCGTTCGAGTCGAAGTGGATACGCCTGGCGGACCTCAAGGGCAACCTGTTCAGCTACCCGGAGACCGACGAGCAGTATCCCACGCTGTGGTCTCAGCAGCGCGCCGTGTTGATGCAGTTGCTTGGCAATCCCGATCCGCAGTTGCAGGCGGTGCTAGCGCATCCGGAGAACATGGCGCTGATCAAGCGGCTGATCGGGCTCGAGGAGTTTGTGATTCCGGACGAGGAGTCGCGCACCAAGCAGTATCGCGAGATCGCGCAGATGGTGGGCGAGGCGCCGGTGGTGAAGCGGGACGAAGGCAGCGGCGTCGAGCTGATGCTGCCGAGCATCATGCCGGATGAGTTTGCGGACAATCACGCCGTAGAGCTCGAAATCTGCATGCGGTGGTTTTCGTCAGACGCGGGGCAGGTGGCGAAGATCGACGCTCCGGCGGGGTATGCCAACGTGCGGGCGCACGCGATGTTTCACCGCGAGTATTTGCTCAAGCAGCAGCGGGTGGCGGCGCAGCGGGCTTCGTAGCTGGTGGCACCCGCACTCTTGCCGGTTTGGTTCTAGCGCCGTTGTCTAATGGGCACTTTTGCTGTGGGTAGAGGATGAAAGTCAAGCCCCCGAACCTTCAAAGGCAAAGGGTCGGACAGCCGGAAAACCATTGCTGAGCGGGCAGCTTTTCGCTCTTCGGATTGCATCGGCGAGGGCCGCCCGGCTAAAACCTGCCGATCGGGAGATTGGCTTTCCCGGGGCGCGGCGGCGGGTTTAGGTGTTTTGCTGGGCGCGAACACCCAAACCCTTGGCCGGCCTGATGCATCCCTGCGGAACTGTTGCCGTCCGGAGAGCGGACGTTATATCACAAGCGGGCCTGCCGGCGCGCTCTTTTGCACGCGCAACACTGGCCACACGGGCCACACTGGCCGCGCTGGCTCGCGCGCTAACCGAACCGACGAACGGCGGCGCTAGACCTGCGATCCCACCGGCGATCCCGCCGGGCGATCCCGCAAAACCCTGCGCTGCACGCTAGCTTGGGTCGCCGGTGCGCGTGCCGTACGCGGTGCGTAGCGCGGGGGGTGGCGCTACCAGGCGCACTACCTGCTGCAGGCGCTCCGGCTTAAACGGCTTGGCCATGCACACGACCGCGCCCAACTGGTGACTCGTGGCGTAGTCGGCGGGCTGCGCGGCGCGCGTCATCAGGATTACGGGAACCTTCGCGAGCCGCTCGTTCTGCTTGATGATCACGCAAAGATCCTGGCCGGACATGTCTTCGGCTTCCACTTCCGCGATGAATACGGAGGGAACCGTGGTGCGCAGAATCTCCAGCGCGGCTTGCGCGGACGGAACGGCGATTACGGTGTAGCCGTCCTGCTCGAGCATGTTGCGCATGGCTTCGGCGCTGCGCTGGTCCGGCTCAATGGCCAGCACGACCGACTGCCGGGCGTTTGAAGCTGCCGCCGAACCCTGGCCTGCGGAAGCGGCGGGCGTCTTTCTATCGCCCTTGGCGTCTGTTTTTGCGGCAACAAACTGCACGGCTACGCCAAACCTTCCGTCGGGCTGCGGCACGATGCGCACGACTTCGGCGGGCTGGCCCTGGTTGATGGCGCCTGCCATCGCCGAGTACGGGAAAGCGACTTCGAGCATCTGCCCCTTCCAGTAGCCCGAAGATTTTGAGGTGAAGAGCAGGCCGTCGCGCGAGACGTCCACGCTCATGCAGACTTCTTCGAACGGCGCGGGCGCGTTGACGGCGCGAACGTGCACCTGAGCGGAAATCTTTGCCCGGCGACGGCGGCGGCGGTCTATGCCGCTCTGCGCCGAGTGGCCGGCTGGTCCCACTTGTCCCGCGGCCTTTGCATTCGGCGCGGCCGGGATGGTGGTGCTTGTGCCCATGAAATCCCCTTGAGAAGCGTGAGCGCGCGGTGATTGGTGCGGTTCGCCGGCTGGGTGCCGAATCACCGCTGCCTGGATAGAGTGGCATCGGGCGAACACGCAGCAAATAGTACGCGCGTACTGTTTCGGTACAGGTGCATTTCACCTGTACCGAAAGTGAAACGCGCTCGTGGGAAGCAAACAACAAGCGAAAAGCGAACGAGAAGCACAAGGTTTGGAGGCTGATTTATGCCAAGCACAGCAACGCCGGCGCTGGACGTCACGATTGGGCGGAAGGAAAGCGCGGTGCAGCGCCCGCAGCCACAGGACAGCGTCCGGAATGCCACGGATGACGAAATTCTTGGGCTGATGGCCGAAGCGGGGATCGACAGTACGGCTGCCGCGGAGCGCGATGCCCGGGCGGACCGTGAATTCGATTCGGGTGAACCCGGCAGCGCTAAAGCTGTCGAGGGGCAACGCGGGCGGGAAGATGGCGCCGACACCGGGAAGACCGACGCTGGTGCCGGGCCCGATCCCGAGAAACTGCGCGCGGCCTATGAGGCGAATCCCGAGCTGCGGCAGGCTTGGGAGGATGCGAAGGCGTATCGCGAAACCTTTGCCACGCCGGAAGACGCTCGGAACGCGACGGCCCTGCTGGCAGACCTGGATCGCATGGACGCTCTGTTCTATTCGCAGCGGCCCGAGGATCATGCGGAGCTGGCGCGCTCGATCGCCGCGCTCGATCCGGCGGCGTTCGCGTCGCTGGCGAAGGCCATCGGCGAGCAGGCGAGCAGACAGGCAGCCCAGGGGGGAAGGAACTCCGCAGCGGCAACTGCTTCCGCGCCGAGCCAGGGGCAAGACAGTGCTGCTGCTCCCACGGCGGCGGAAATCTCATCATCACAGGCGGAGTTCTTTCAGGCGGCAAACGCGGCGGCGGTGCAGGGCGTGCTTGACGCGATCGAGACGCAGGTGGAGCGGCTCCTTCCGGAGGGCGCGTCGAAGAGCGCGCGCAACCGCGTGGTGGGGGAGATCTACCGCGAGCTGGATTCCACGCTCGGCGCGAACCGGCAACTCTCGCAGCAGGTGCGCGAGGCGTTCCGGTCGGGCGCGCTCGACGACAGCCATCAGCGCGCGATTGTCTCGCTGATCACGGGGCGGGCGCGGCAGGCGCTGCCGGGCGTGGCCAAGCGCGTGATGAACGAGTGGACCTCGACAATCGTCGCTGCAAACCAGGACCGCCGCGCGCGGCAGCATGCGGCGGAACGGCGCGTCGACATTGCCGGTTCGAGCGGCGGCGGCGAAGGCCGGCGCTCAATGGCGCCACGCGACATCGACTACGCTCGCATGTCCGACGGCGACATCTTGAATCTGTAGTGCGACGATGATCTATTGACCTCCAGAGGGGCGGTAGGCTAGCCTACAGACGCAAAGTGCGAGAGGGGATTTGAATGTCCACTTTCCGGCCTTCTTCTCCGCGTTCTGTTTCACTTTCCGAGCTGCCCGTCAATTCATGGATTGCCCTTACAGAGGATGAGAATCAGGTCATTGCTATCGGATCGACATATGAGGAAGCGGTCAGGAAAAGTGAGAGCGCCGGCGTCTCGGATCCGCTGATCATTAAGACCCCCGGGGAGTGGCTTCCGCTTTCGGTGTAACTGCGATTGCGCTATACCTGCAAGGACTATCCGACCCGAGATGGAGAAGCGGATTGGTGCTGTGTTTTGCCGGTCCAGCTTTCAAATCCAAAGAGGCATTCCCCGCCTTCGAAAAGGTTCGAGGCCTTAATTGACTCGGGCGCGTCGCGTTGCATTTTTCATTCCCAGATTGGCAGGTCGCTGGGATTCGATATTGAAAGCGGAAGGGAAGAGAGAACCGTTGGAGTGTCCGGAAAAGCCACAACCGTCTACATCCATGGCGTAGGCTTGTTTGTGTGCGGCGGCATCATCACGCTGAAGGTGGCTTTTTGCGAAGACTTGCCAATCGCAGGACTGTTAGGGCGGCGCGGTTTTCTGGAGCAGTTCAGGTTCACCTTCGACCCATCATCAATGCCCCCGGTGTTTGACCTGGAAAGAATCTACCGCGTTTAGTTTCTCTCGTCCCGGTCAAGCCTTATCGACCGTTCTACCCGTCCGTGAAGGACACCCCCGCACCTGACTGGCCGCGCGCTCGCGCGGTGACACGAAATCCATTCCAAAGGGGAATTCCACCACATGGCACAAATGCAAAATGCGCAATCGGTTGCGCTGCAACTGGAGAAGGTGCGGGACAAGCTGCCGCTGCTCTACGAGCGGGACGACATCCTGCTCACGATGATCCAGCAGCGCGGCGACGTGGAACGCGTCAGCTCGCGGAACATGCGGCTTCCGCTGCAGATACGTCCGGGAGGCAAGGCCGGCCTTGCGAACATGGACGGCGGGGACCTGGGCCGCGGGTCGGGAACCGTCTACGACGTGGCGCAGGTGACGCCGGTATTTTTCCGGCACGCCGTGGAAATCACGAAGCTCGTCGAGTACGCGTCGAATGCGCCGGAAAAGGCCATCGAGAACGCGGCCAAGCGCGAAGTGAAGAACACGATGGCGCAGTTCCGTTCGTTTCTCGACAAGGTGATGCAGACGAACGGCAACGGCGTGCTGGGCACGGTCGGCTCGATCACCACCAGCGGCCTGCCCAGCGGCGTGGCCGCGCAGTTCGGGATGGCCAAGCCGCCCGGCGCGCAGCTTTTCTACTACAACCAGACGATCCAGGTGTACGACCCGACGCTCACCACCAATCGCGGCTCGGCCAACATCCTGCTGGTCGATCCGTTCAATTCGCTGATTCAGGTGGACAGCTTGCCGACCGGCACCAGCGTGAACGACTTGATCGTCCACGACGGGCTCACCGGCGCGCAGCCCGTGTCGCTCTTCGGCATTTTGTATCACCAGACCAACGCGACCACCGGCACGTGGCTCAACCTGAACCGCGCGACGTATCCCGTGGAACTCGCCACGCCCAACGTGAACGGCGAACAACTCGGCGATCACGCCGGGAGCGGTGCGCCTTGCGATTAACAAGGTGCGCAAATCGTTGGGCATCGAATCAGGTGAGCGAAACTCATCGCGTACACGGCGCTCGAGCAGGAGCACCAGTGGGAGCAGCTCGGAGTGACGATTTCGCAGATCATCAAGGAAGGAGCGGGCGGGCGCGCGAGCGATCTCGACCTGCTGTTCACGGGCGAAAAAACGATGGCGGGCGTGCCGATCAAGTCGAGCATCAATGCCAACTCAGACGCGCGTGGATTTTCTCGATCTTTCGCACTGGGGACGCGCGGTGATGCAGGACATCGATTTCTACGATGTGGGCGGGCAAACCGTGTTCCCGATTTACGGGGCAAGCGGCGGCATCGCCGCGGCGTACATCTTCTACTTCGTCACGGGATTCCAGGTGTGGAACGACTCGCCCCGCAGCGGCGCGTACATCAACAACCTGGCGATCCCGACGGGGTACTAAGCGCAGAACAAAAGAGGGGTTCGTTGTCTAGATCGAAGGCGAATCGCTTCATCGAAGAGAGATTCCTCAGTCGCTTCGCTTCTTCGGAATGACAACGAAAATCGTAATGCCAAAACAAAAAGGGGCGACCTTTATGGTCGCCCCTGAAATTCGAAACGTGCACTGGACACGCCTGAGAAGCGTTTTTATTATACCCCTTGCCACTGCTATTTCAAGTCGCATTGGGAGCACGAACGGAGAGCGGGAGACTCGAACTCCGAGGCTGTTCCCAGCCCCCAACGCTTCTCAGGCGTGTCCAGTACCCTCACTGGCAGCACTCTCCGAAACACACCTGACCGGCGGCTCTTATGCCAAATGCGGCCAAATCCTACAAGGAAACAAGTGTCCGTAGCTGGATAGGTACGTTTATACCGGGCCTGGCAACGATGCAATCCGATGATTCGAGTGACACGAGAGACGCATGAAGCGCCGGCGGCGATCTGCGAGCGGATTGCGCGCGCCGGCGGCACGAATCGCTTTGGCGAGCCGAACTTTCGCGTGGTGTGGGGCGGATCGCGGCTGGCGTGGATTGGAGGGCGGTGGGTCGATCGCGACGCGCACGGCAACGTGATACGCGAGGCGATCGAGCTACGGCAGGAGCCGAAGTATATTCCCGCTGAGCGCTGGCACCTCGAGCGCTGGATGCCGCCGGAGGCTTACGGTTCGCCCGAGGAATGGTTCGCGCGCACGGTGGAAGTCGAAGACGGGATTCGCATACCGGCGCTGGGGCCGTACCCATCGCGCGGGGAGTACGAGCACTGCTTCACATTGCAAAGCGCGGAGGGCGAGTTTGTGCCGCTTGGGCCTGCGGCGTGCGACTGCGTCGTGCGTGCGGTCGAGTGGGCGCGGCGACAGCCGCGGCATGCCGGGCGCCAGGCGATTGCGTCGCGGGAAGCGCGGCGCGAGCGGGATTGGGATCGCGGCGCTGATGAGCTGCTCGATGGCGGCGTGCCGGCGTTTCACGGGCAGGCGTTTGTCGCGTCGCGGTAGCTAACGTGAAGCGCGACGCATGCGAAAAACGAAGAGAGATCCCTCGTCGCTTCGCTCTGTCGGGATGACAGCGAGAAGCAACAACAAAGGCAAAAATAAAAGAAAGACCCACCCTTAAAAACGAAGGGTGGGGCACCCGAAAAAGCACGATCGCGGCGCGAGCGGGATTGGGATCGCGGCGCTGATGAGCTGCTCGATGACGGCGTGCCGGCATTTCACGGACAGCCGTTTGTCGCGGCGCGGTAGCTAACGTGATTCGCGACGCATGCGAAAAACGAAGAGAGATCCCTCGTCGCTTCGCTCTGTCGGGATGACAACGAGAAGCAACAACAAAGGCAAAATCGGCTTACAGGAAAGGAAACTCACTTGAGCAATACGATGATGGCAATGTCGGAGCAGGGAAGACAGCGCGCCGCACAAGGGCATGCGGGCGGGAGGCGCGACTTGGTTGTGGACACGCAGCCCAAGGGCGACACGGCCGCGACGGTAGCGATCGCGTCGATTTCCGATCAGGACTGGTATATTTCGCGGACGCACGGCGTGTATCACATTCCCGCTTGCGCGAAGGGCGAGCCTTACGCGCTGCTCCTGCTCACCTCGCGCGGCGACGTGATCGACCTGGGCGACAACCGGCGCTTTCCGTTTACGATTACGGCGCGCGAGATCGCCGACGATCTGCTGCAGGATTTGCACGACCATGGCATCTTCGTGTGCGCGGAGCACGGCCGTCTACCGAAGAACTCGCGGCCGCGGGGGCCCGGCGCGAGGCGTACTACCACCGGCTGATCGGCGAGGGCGACACGATGTGGGCGCGCGGGCATTCATACCGCGAAATTTCGGATTTGCACCGGCGAGCGGCCATTGCGCTGGGCGTCGAACGCGAGTGGGCGTACGTGCCTATGAAAGTGAGCGAGTGTCCGGCGTGCGGCGAAAAGGTGAAGGCCGGAGTGGCCGTGTGCAAGCACTGCCATGCCATTCTGGACGGAGAAAAGGCCGCGAAGCACGGGTTGGGTCCCGCTGCGCGCGAAGTCCTCGCGAAACCGCCCGCCGATGGCGCGCTTCCGTTTGCGGAGGCGAAGCCGGCCGAGCGCAAAAAGTGATTCGCGGCGGTTTGCAAATCGCCGGCGTAGACAAGCGGAACCTGATTGGACACTATCGGAACATTCGGCAAGCGCAGGCGGAAGGGAAGTGAGATGAACACACAGGCGAAGACTCGACCGAAGGGGCGAGCGATGACTTTAATATCCGGCTGGCGCTGCGCCAAAGTCAGAACAGCATGGGCGACGCTCGCGACAATTCTCACAGCATTCTTCGCGGCATTCTCCGCTGCATTTTACGCGATGTTATTTGCGGCGGCGTCCACCGCTAAGATAGCGGCGAGATTCGCCGCGCGCGTCGCCGCGCCTGCAACTTGCGCGGTGCCGCTTGCTGCGGTGCTGTCGCTGCTGCTGGCCGCGCCGGCGCTCCATGCGCAGGGATCGCGCAAAGACGACATCGTCTTCGGACCCACGGGCCATCCCGTTTCGGGCGCGACGGTGCGCGTGTGCCAGCCGACGGCCACCGGCACCCCGTGCACGCCGCTCGCAACGGTTTACACCGACGCCACGCTCAGCGTCACATCCGCAAATCCATTTCAGACCGACGGCATCGGCAACTATCACTTTTATGCGCCGGCCGGGCGCTACCAAATCCAGATCTCCAGCCCCCAAATCACGGGAACGACCACGCAGAATGACGTAATTCTTCCCGCGGATCTCTCCTCGTCGGGTTCCGGCAACAACATCTCCGCATTCGGACTGACGCTCGGCGGAAACTTGAGCGTTGCGGGAAATGCGACGATTGGCGGCACGCTTACCAGTTCGGGTTTCAATCCGGCACGCTCACGCCAACTACGCTGAACGTAACCGGGAACTCCACAGTCGCGGGACCGCGACCATACATAGACGTCACTTCGCCGCAATTCGGCGCGATTGCCGACGGCGGAGCGGAACAAGCCACCGGCTCGATCGCCGCGGGATCGAACCATCTCACGATTTCTCCCGGTATAGGCACGTGGGCGGCCGGGATGGGGCTGCACATGGACGGCGCCGGAGCTTCCGGCGACGTGCTGCTCGCGCACATCGCGTCGATCAGCGGAAATGTTTTCACGCTGGACCGCAACGCCGGCACAACGGTGAGCGGCGCCAGCGTGGAGGACGACGATACCCTCGCGGTGCAGGCGGCGCTTACATCCTTCTGCGCGAGCCCCTCGAATGCGAACGGCGGATCGCTCTATTTCCGCCCGGAACCTACATCATTTCGCAGAACCAGTCCGTCAATTCCGGAGGCATTCCGTTCAACATCTCGTGCCCCGGCGTGCATCTGCTGGGAGGGAACAGCGGCCTGCACAACGGCACGCCTTTCGTGCAGCCGCCGACCGTGTCGCTGCTGGCGCATTGCGGGACGAGCCCCAACGCGCAGCCGATGTTTGCCACCTACTATCCGAACAGGAATATCACGTTTCAAAATCTCGGTCATCGACGGGTGCAACCAGGCGGTGGCGGTCACGTCGAACGTGGTCCGCTTCTGGAATACATTTTTGACCGCCGTGGGCGGCGGAACAGACGGATCCGCGCTTCTACCTGCAAGACACCTTCTGGATTTATTTCGACTACGGCGACTCACCACCAATTCCACGTCGGTGCCGACGCTGCTCATGGGCGGCTACTCGTGCAGCGGATGCTACGCGGGCGTGGGCAACGTGTACATGTCGAACTCGCTTCTCGCGGGCGGACCCGATCGCCTACGTGCAGCAGGGGAACCAAACACGGGCAGCCGAGCGGCCACTGGGTGTTCCGCAACATCACGCAGGAAAGCGGAAACGGCGACCTGATTCAAATCACCGATCCGGGCGGCTACACCACCGGCGTGATGGGGCCGATCACCCTTGACGACGTGCAGCAGGCAGACAATTCCAGCCCGAATGCCGCGCTGATCAATTTTAATGTGCCGGCCACCAGCGCCGGCCTGAGCGGGGTGTACATCAACAACTCCTTCTCGGGCGCGGGCGCCGCGAATGCCCCGGCCATCAAGATGATTGCCGGCACGCTCGATCACTACTTCGTCACTTCGTGCACGTCCGGTTGCGTGAGCCAGGTGTGGAATTCGTCCGGCAATCCCGTGGGAAGCGGAATGATCGAGAGCTCGGGCGGGCTCGACTTCACCGACGACGTAACCAACGCGGGCAGGCTCAACACCTCGCCATTCTCCGCGGAGAACATCAACGGCTACGCGACCCGCCGCGCGGTTCATTCAGTCGGGCAGCGCGTTCGCTTCGTACGGAGTCGACGCGGCGAATGGCTGGATGTTCGGCAGCAACACGCAGGCGGGATGGAACGCGCAGATTTCCCAATCGACGCCGCCGAACATCGACATCTCGTTCGCGGCGAATTACCCGCCGACCAGCGTTTCGGGCACGGTGTCGAACACCGGAGGTGCGTTCAGCACCGGCACGTATTACGTGTGGGTGGTTTCCAATACGAACAGCTCCTGCGCGAGCAGCGGCGGATTCTCGGCGCCGTCGAATATTTACGGGCCGCTGACGGTGGGCGCTGGCGTGACCACCGCGGAATTCAACCTCACGTGGACGGCGGCGCCGGCGGGCGCGAGCGCGATCCAGGGTTACTGCGTCTTCGTGAACAACGCGAAGCAGTATAACTTCGCGACACAATCGACCAACCTGGTGTCCGGCGCCACGGCAACCGGCGCTACCGTCACCACGACTGCGGTCGCGCCGGGCGCCTTCCCGATCACTTATCAGATGGTGCAGGAGCATCACATCACGCCTTCGGGCGCGATTTTCAACGGCAACGCAACGCCCTCATCCGCCGCGGCGCCGCCCTACTCGCCCGCCTGCCTTGCGGCTACGACCTGCGGGGCATTCCTTCAACTGAGCCCATTCGCGGCGGATTCGTTCGCGCGGGCCAACTCCTCGTCGCTCGGTGCCAACTGGGCCTCCAACTTCAGCGCGGCGATGGTTGTCTCAGGGAACGCCGCGGGCGCGCAGAACGCCCAGTATGGCGAGCAGTCGTGGACCGGGCAAACGTTCAACGCCGACCAGTTTTCCCGCGCGACGATCGCCAGCCTGGATGGTAATGGCGTTGGCGTGCTGGTGCGCCTGGCCGGAGCGGGCGTCGATACCGGCTACCTGTATTTCTGTTCCACGGCTTCGTCCTCGCGGGTGCTGCAGAAGCGCGTGGCCGGGGCGAGCACCACGCTTGCGACCGCCTCGGGGGGATCGTGCGCGGTGAACGACGTGATCGAACTCGATGTGGTGGGAACCAGCCTGATCGCGCTGCACAACGGGACGGTCGATCTGAGCCTAAGCGACGCGAGCATCTCTTCGGGCGCGCCAGGAGTGGCGGCCTACAACACCACCACGACCAGCGCCGACACGGTGAAAAACTGGATCGGGGGCAGCCTGGCAGTGGGCAACGCCACTACCTCGATTTTCAATCAGCCGAACACCTGGGTGCAGCCGCAGACGTTCGCCAGTCCCATCACTTCGGCTTCGCTCGCCGTGCCGAACAAGACGCGCGCCTGCAACATCGTCCGCGGCGACCAGAGCGCCAGTGCGCTGGCCACCGGGAACATCCAGCCACAGGGCTCGCTGTGCTATATCGACGCCGCGGCGACCGTCGCGCAGGTGATCCTCATGGTGGATGCCGGCGCGTCGACGATGGAGCTGGGTTACCGTCACAATGGATCGACCACGGCGATCACTCCCACGCTGACTCCGCCACAGTAAGCGGAATTACCGACCATGTGGCGTGCGCCAATGCCGGCGGCACCGCGATTACCGTCGAAGGGAACAGCGTCACGTGCTCCTCGCTCACCAACTCCGCCCTCGCCGCCGGGGATTTTATCGAGACGATCGGCGGCGCCGCCGATGGAACCACCAAGCGCATGTCGATCTCGATGACGTTTACACCCAACTAAATACGATTGATGCACTCATTCCTTTCGTCGAAACCATTGATTTCGTGAGCTTCCGTTTCGCGTCTTTTCGAACGCGGAGTAATTCGCCATGATCCATTTGCCGGAAAATGCGCACTTGTGGACGCTCTTCGCAGCCGGGCACGGTCTGCACGTGCTCAAACGCGCCAGCCTTTCGGCGGAGTCCAAACTTTCGGGAACCAGGAACCGGATCGAGTGGCTCCGCACGAACGCGCTCGCGCTGGTGATCCGGTTTTTTGTGAACGCAGCAGCTTTCTCCTACTGGCTCGCGCACCCCGGCGCGGCCACGCATGCGATTGGCGGTGTGGGCATTCCCGTCGATCTGACGCTGGAGCCCGGCCACGCGACGGCCGCCCTGTTCGGACTTTCCGGCGACAGCCTGGTCGATTGGGCGGCGGCCAAGGTGCCGTTTTTGCAGAAAGAAATTCCCGCCGTCCAGCAGTGACCCATTTCAAGAAGCACCTTGCGCGATTGTCGCCCCGAACGAAGTGAGGAATCTGCATTTTATTCTGCCGGTGCAGGAGCGCGTATGGCTGGCCATGACCAGACAGTAGCGCCAGTTAAACGCTAATTTCGGAGGATTCCATGCCCGTCGTACCCACAACGGCGTATTCGCAGTCGGAAGATGCGCTGAATCTGGCGCGCGCGCTGCTCAACGATTCCGCCGGCGCCGTCTTCACCGATACGCTGCTGATGCCGTTTTTGAACTCCGCCTATCGCGGCTTGCAGCGCGAGCTGGCCGAAAACGGCGTGAGCGTGCTTACGGAGCAGCAGGATATCGAGATGGACGTCAGCTTCGGAACGGGTGTAACCAACACGGAGCTGAGCGACGTGTCGAGCCCGCAGCTTCCCACCGATTGCCTGGCGCCGCACATGCTGTGGGAACGGGCGACCGCCAATACGAGCGATGTGTTCGTCCCAATGGAGAAATTCATGAGCGGCGGCAGCATGCTCAACCTGCAGCCGAGCACCTATCTGCGCTTGTGGGAATGGCGCGAGGACAAAGTGAACCTGATCGGCGCGACGCAGTCGATCACTGTGCGCATCCGCTACGAAAAAGTTCTTCCGCTGCTCACGCTGGGCACCGATCCGGTGCAGATCCGGTCGGCGACCGATCCCCTTGGGTTTGCGACGGCCGCCCTGGCGGCGCGATCGCGCGGGGCTCGCGCACTCGCGCAGGATTTGCTGGCCACCGCGCAGATGGCTACCGAGAATCTGATCGAACGCTACGTGCGGCCGGAGCAGGTGAAGGGAAGGCGGCGCATGCCCTACAGCTATCACCGCCGCGTCATCTACCTTTAGAGAGTCCGCCCGGCCGGTCTTTCTTGGCTTCGAATTTAGAGCGTGACGACGTTCAGCGTAATCGAGATGCCGCGTGACGCGTTTTGAGCATTGCCGGTGATGACCATGTTTGTCGGCCCCTCGGGCGTGGAACCGAGCACCGTGGAGCCTTTTTTGCAGCCGGCGAGGACCGCGACGGCCAGGGCAATCAGCGCGAAAACTGGCACGGCGCGCAGGAGCCAGCGTCGCGAGCCGGTTGCAATCGGCAGGGCCGGGCTTGCGCGCCTGCGCGTCATCCATATGAACGCCAGCAGGATTGCCACAATCGCGCCGGAGACGCCCCAGAGCGGCGCATTGGGCGGCCGGCGCGAGCCGGCAGGGAACCGCGGAATCATGGTGTTGATCGGGTTGATCTGGCCGGTGGTCTGAAACGTCACCGAAAATGGCGCCGGAGTTCCGGGCGTGACGTTCACCGTCGCCGAAGAAAATGTGCAGGTGGTATTGGTCGGAAGGTTGGTCGGGCAAACTAATGTGACCACGCCGCTGAACACATTGTCGGGCACCACCTCGAGATTCATGGAGATGGCCCCTCCGCCCTGCACGGACACGGACATCAACTGCCCCGGCGCGAGCGCCATTTCGTAGTCATCCCCGGTGCCACTGAGAGCGGTGGACGCCGAGTCTGACGCGTTCGCGTCCGTCACGGCCAGCGTGGCGGAGCGGGCGCCGGTCGCTGTGGGCGTGAAGGCTACGCTCAGCGTGCAGCTGGAATTGGCGGCGAGCGTATTCGTGCAGTTGGTGTTCTCGACGGTGAAATCCGCAGGGGTCGTCGTCTTCGGGACGGTGACGCCGGTGACGGCCGTCGCGGTGATGTTAGTCAGCGTGAACGTTTGCGTCGCGCTCGTGCCGCCGTTGGCTGTATTGGCGAAAGCGCCCGAGGCGGGCGACAGCGAAATGCTTCCCTGGGACGCGCCCGCTTGTGCGAACGCGACGATGGTGTTGCTCCCCTGCACGGCCGCGTAGAGATTTCCGCTGGCGTCGAATGCGAGGGCGCCCGGCTGATTCAGCCCGGTGGCAAACACGCTGGCAGTGGATGTTTGCGCGCTGATTTTCAGGATGCGGCCGCTGTTCGCATCGGCAAGGAAGAGATTTCCCGCAGCGTCCACCGCGATGCCCGCCGGACAAATTTGCGCCGAGCTTCCGGCCGCGCCCGGAGCGCTGCATGCGGAACTGGATGTCGAGGATGGATTAGCAGGCGCGCCGCCCAACCCGCCGACGCTTTGAATCGCGCGCGTCTGTGTGTTGATGGCGAACACCGCGCCGTTTTCAGGCGAGGCGACGAAAACGGCGCCGCCGCTGGGGGAAACCGCGATGCTTGCCGGGGAAGCTACCTGCGCGAGGGTTTGCAGTTGGCTGGTGCCCGCGGCTATCACGTCCACGGCGCCCGCGCCGTGGTCCGCGATGTAGAGATTTCCGGCGCGATCGAGCGCGATGCCCAGCGGCTCAACCAGCGCGATGTTTTGCCGCGCGGCCCAGCGGCCCGCGACGCTGCGGATTACGCCCGGTTCGCTGCTGGAGGGTCCGGCGATTGCGCGAATTGTAGCGTTGCCGGTGTCGGCAACATAAATCGTGCCGTCCGGGGCGAAAGCGATGCCGCTGCGCTCGCTGAGCGATGTGGAGTTTAGATCAAACTGCGCCGCGCTCGCCGCCCCGCCGTCTCCCAGCGAACCCGCGGCGCCGGTGCCGGCAATGGCCGCGATTCTCACATTTGCGGCGGGACCGTTTGAGCCAGCCGCCGCGCCCAGCGTGAAGATCTGGTTTGGCGCGGTGGCGCTGGTGAAGTCCAGGGCAGCAGGGGTATCGGCCGGGCTTACGGCCAGCGCGCGCGCGGCAACGTTCGCGGCGACCACGCTCGCTTTGCTCGAGGAAACGATGTTGGACGCGGCCGCGGAAGCGCCTCCGCTTGGGGCGCTCTGAGCGCTCTGGCGCGCGGCCATCGCATCTCCGGAATTTCTACCGATGGCGACCAGCGCCGCAAACATCAAGACCGCTACCGCGCAAACAACAGCCAGTCGCTGCACTCAGCTCTCCCCTAAGAAATATCGGTGATCGACGCGTTTGGATTCACATGCAGGCGTTCGGGTTGTGCGTCGCAGAGCGTCATCATAACAGCGCGCGGCGACTCGTGACCAGCACTTCGTAGCTCTATTTCGCATCCTCAGGAGGAACCATGGCACTTGCATTCACGCTTGTGGACACGTGGGATGACGGCCAGCGCATCCACGTGGCCGGCACCGTAGCCGCGTCCGGAAACTATACGACCAGCGGCGATACGCTCGATCTGTCGCAATGGCCGGTGATCGCCGCCACGCAGGCGCCCGTTCAGGGCACCGCCTGGATGGACGGCTTGTCCGGCTACGACTACGTTTTCTATCCCGGCAGCGCGATGAACAACGGAAAGGTGAAAATCTTCCAGCAAGGATCGAGCGCCGGCGCGTTCCCCGAACTGGCCGCAGGGGCCTATCCCGGCGCGATCGCGTCCGACACGATCACCTTTTACGGAATTTTCAAGAAGCTCCTTTAATGGAGCCAGCCAGCGTACGCCGGATCTTCACTTCGCCCGTGTAGCGCCGGCGCCTCGCCGGCTCTGTTGCCTTTCGCGGTCATCCCGAGCGAGCGAAGCGACGAGGGATCTCTCTTCCTGTCGCTTCCGCTGCGCGTGAGCCAGGTATATGTCGATCGAATCCTTTTCGCCATTGCCGTTGAACGTGTTCAGCACATGGGTCACGCTGCTCGACCCCTCCGACGTGCCGCCCGGCATGTCGCCAAATCTCGCCGACGTGGATTTCTTTCCCGGCGGCGTGCGCACGCGCCCCGGCCTCGTCTCGCAGTACCCGGTGATCGGCGGGCGCGCCGCAAATCAATGGTCTGAAAACCTATATCACCACAAATCGCGTCCTGCGCCTGCTCGCGCTCGATTCCAACGGCAACCTCTACAAGGAAACCTCGCCCGGCACGCTCTCGCTGATCACCCCGGGCGGAGTAACGCCGGGGCTCTTCCTCGCTTCGACCACCCTCTTCGGCCGCGAATACATGGGCTTCGGCGACGGCGTCACCGGCCAGGACCTGCCGCGCCAGTTCGACGACACCTATTTCGATCGCGTGAGCCAGATCGGCCCCGCCGAAGGGCCGGCCGTCGCGGACTCCACGACTACCGGAAACATTTCGCCTGGCGTGCACCAGTGCTCGGTGGTATTCGTCACGCGCCAGGGCTACTGGACGGCCCCGTCGCCGCCGGTTTCGTGGACCGCCGCGGGCAATCACCAGGCGGTGGTGACAAATATTCCCACAGGCCCATCGAATGTCGTGCAGCGCCTGCTGATTTTCACCGCGTCGGGCGGCGCCGATTTCTACAATGTTCCGGCCACGATGGTGATCAACGACAACACCACCACGTCGCTCACCGTCGATTTCACCGATACGATTCTGCTCTCCGGAACCAGCGCGGATTACCTTTTCAGCCAGATCGAACTGCCCGAGCAGCTTGGCGTGGCCGCCTACGTCGAGCGGCTTTTCTGGTGGGGCGAGCGCGCCAATATGGACAACTGGCGCAATCTCACCTTCGATGGCGGCTGGGACGCGTCCGGCGACGGGCGACCGCTCGGCTGGCAGCAGGACCCGTCATTTGGCGCGGGCGGCAGCAGGGAACCGAGCGACGTGGTGTGGGGCGACGCCTACCGCATCACGGCGGACGGCGTCACCGCCGCGCGCGGCATGATCGAGCAAAACGCCATCACCGACGTGAACGGCGATCCGCTCTTCGCGAACAACACGGACTACTCCGTGCGCGCGCGGGTGAAGCGCAGCGCCGGGCTGTCCGCGGGCACTCTGCGAATCAATGCGTACAGTCCCACGGCAGGGCAATCGGCGCGGGCCTCGCGGTAAGCTTCACGCAGGCCACCACCACGTACCAGGAATTCATCGCCGACCTGCTCGCGCCGCAGACCTCGCTGCCATCGGACCTGACGCTGCGCGTGTACGCCGACGGCGTGCCGGCGCCCAGCGGCGAATCGTTTCTCGTCGACAACATCGAAATATTCCTTACCAATGCGGCGCAGAATGCGTCGCTCGTGCGCGCGTCCGGCACCGAAACCCCGGAGGCTTACGACGGCGTCACCGGCATCATGAGCATCGCCGAAAACAACGGGCAGGGAATTCGCTCCGCGTTCGTGCTGCGCAATAATCTCTACTTCGTGAAAGAGCGCAGCCTCTACGTCACCGCGACCGACGGCGTGAACGAGCCCGCGCTGTGGGCGGTCGAGGAAGCCTCCAACCAGGTGGGCACGCCATCCGCGCACGGCGTGGGAGTCGGCGAGGAATGGGTGGTGATCGCGGGCCGCTCGGGGCTTTATTTATTTGACGGCAGCAATCCCGTAAAGCTTTCGCAGGAAATCCAGCCCACCTGGGACGCGATCAACTGGGAAGCGGGGCAGAAACTCTGGGTGCAGGTCGATACGCAGCACAAGCGCATCCTGGTGGGCGTCCCGATGGGCGCCGCGACGCAGCCGAACCAGATCCTCATGCTCGATTACACCGAGGGGTTTGGCGACCCGCTCCTCGCCATGCTCACCGCGCCGGAGCGCTCGCGCAAATGGGCGCAGTGGATGATTCCCGCCAATTCCTGCGGCCTGATCGAACGCTCCACCGGCATCGCGCAGATTTTCTTCGGCACCAATAATTCGAGCGGGAAAATCTACGCGCTCACTGCCCGGGCAAACCTCCGACGACGGCGCGGCGATCAATTCCTACTACACCACGGCGTTTCTCGCGGCAACGGGACTCAGCGGCAGAAATCTGTTCGGCTATCTCACCGGATACGTGCAGGGCGCAGGCTCGCTCGCGTTGACGGCGCTCACTCCCGGCAACGCCACGGCGCTTTCGCTAGGCGCGTGGACGCTTGGTTCGCCCGCCTCGCGCGACATGGAGCAGTTCACCAACGTGCTGGCCGAGCGCGTTTCATATCAGTTCGGCACCAACGCCGCAGGCTCGTGGTTCTCGCTGACCAAGCTCGTCCCGTGGGCCAAGCCAGACCCATTCGCCATCGTCCGCGGAACCAATTGACGAGCGGGCGAGAATCGTCATCCTGAGGCGCGCGCAGTTGGCGCGCCCGAGGATCCCTTAAAATTGCTTGTGGTTGAGTTTGTTTTTCGCTTTCGGTTTTCGTTGTCATCCCGAGCGAGCGAAGCGACGAGGGATCTCTCTTCAAGATTTATCAGCCTCTTCGCAGTCCGCGCGCACGGTGTGGGTGAGTGCTGCGGCAAGCTCGTTTTCTTCGGCGATTTCTTCCGTTTTGCATACGAGGCTGCCGTCTCCCGTTCAAGGCGTACCTAGCCATGCACGCGACGCACTTGGCTGATTGCGTGATCAAGCGCTTCGCCCATGCTTCCGGCATGGAGGCTCTTCATCCGCTCAACCAAGAACGCGTGGTTCTGCACCGAGATCATCGCTGAAATGCGTTTCCACCTGGCCATGTGAGACTCCTCTTGAAGGGGAACCGCAACGTGTCCTTGGTTATCGCGCTCGGGGAACGTCAAGTGTCCACAAATAGCTGACTGTCTGAATCCTCGTAAAGGAAAACACGATGCTCACCGTTCCCCAAATTGAAGCGCTGCGGCAGACCAACCCGCAGCTTTACGAATCGCTCAAGCGGCTGGCGGGCGCGTCGCTCGGCCCGAACCAGGGCTGGAGCCTCGACAACCAGATCACCGACGGCACGAATTATGCGCGCGTCGTGACCGGCGCGCTCACGGCAGGGAACGTCGACCCCTCGAAGGCGGGCGTGCTGATGAAGGGCAGCGTGCCGCCGACGTGGTCCGGCGCGTTCACCTACGTCTCCACCACCATCAAGCATCACCTGGAGCTGGACCGGCCTCACCATCTATCGCGCCGACGGCAGCACCACGCCCGTCCCAAACGGCTCGCTCGCCGATCACCGGGCTCACTCCCGGCACCACTTATTATTTTTATCCTTACTGGAATGACGCCGCGTCCGCGATCGGCTGGGTGGCCGGAGGCACCGGCTCGCCCGCCAGCGCGCAGACGGCCAAGACCAATCTCGCCGCGCAGCAGCAGGCGCTTACAGGGGCTCATCCCGCTCTCGCAGGGCGCGGTCGCTGGCCGCGACCACCACCTCGGGAACGGGCGGCGGCTCAGGAGGCGGCAGCGGCAGCTGCCTGCGCGCGGGAACGGTCGTGCTCACGAAAGAGCGCGGCACCGTCGGCATCGAAACATGCCGCGTGGGCGAGCATCTGCGCTGCCCGTCGCCCGCCGCCGGCGAAACCTGGACGCGCATCCTGCGCCTCGAAGTGCGCGACGCCGACACCTTCATCCGCCTGCGCTTTTCCAACGCCGAGTCGCTCGACGTGACGCCGCACCACATCTTTACCCTCGCCGACGGGTCGCCCATGCGCGCCGAGCGCCTCTGCCTGAGCGACATTCTCGTCGGCCGCTTCGGCCGCGTCACGCTGAAGCGCATCGAAGCCCTCGTCGAGGAGTCGCAGAAGGTCACCGTGAGCTGCGAGCCGTGCCACCAGTTCTACGCCGGCCGCCACGCCGCCAGCGTCCTGACGCACAACTACACGTTTACTTCGTATAATAGGATGGCTTCTCGCCGAGCGCTTATCTTCGTTAATCCGCCGCGATTCATCTCAGGCGAGGAACAAACCCACTTCGTCTTTTCGCATGTAACAATTCAAAAGAAACGTCACAAATCGCCAGGCTGAGACGCCTGGCGCTACAGGCCCTTGCTGGCATTCAATTGCGGATATTCTTATGACTGGAAAACGCTACTACATCACGACGCTGGGCGCTTGGCGCGCGCATGCGTTGCGCTTCGCCAACTCCGCATATCATCCTGCTCGACGCGCCACAGGCAGCATCCGCCGCGGCATCAAACGGACGCGCCGCGAGTTGCCGAGTCGACCGCGCGGCGGGCAGGGACATGCCGACCACGCACTCGCCACCCAGCCCGACACGCGCACCCCGACGATGCGACGCTGATCCTGGTCCTCGTCGAGGCGGACGAAGGCGCGCACCTTGCCCTCGAGGACGAGCCCGCATTCGAGGCGCTGCCGCATCCGCTGGCGCAGAAGGTGATTTCGCCAGCGCGCGCAGTCTGCGCTGGCCGCGCATGGCGTAGCGCCGGGCGCGACCACGTTCGATGCCGCCGAAGCCGTTGCGCGCGATTCATCCGCTGCTGCGCCACAGAGTTTTCTGAGCACGCCCCGCTGCAATTCGCGAGCGGGTCCGAGAAAGACCGCCCCCTACAATTCAAGGTGCTTGCCGTTTGCGCGGATTGGTCGGCGACGGTTTGCGGCTTAGCCCCACCACGGTTCGCCTTCGGCGCGATTGGCTTTCAGATAATCGTCGTTCAGCAGGATGCCCAGGCCCGGCATTGAGTGGACCTGCATTTTCCCGTCCTTGACCACGGGGATGTTCCCGGCGGCGTCGGGCGCTTCATCGAACCACGGGCGGCACTCTATACGCGGGCAGTTGAAGACGCTGGCCGCGAATTGCTGCGAAGCGAGGTTGAGCGCGTAGCCCGCGACGTTGTGGAGCGCAATGGGCAGGCGATACGAAGCGGCAACGTCGGCGATGATTTTGGTTCCAGTTATCCCGCCTCCGTGCACTAGGTCGATCTGCAGGCAGTCGACGGACTGGTTCTGGATGAACGGCATGGTCCCCTCGATCAGCGACAGGCTTTCTCCTGTGATGATGGGCACATTGGTGCCGCGTCGAAGCGCCAGCCAGGAATCCGAAAACTCGGGGAACAGCGGATCTTCGAAGAACAGGGGCTTGATGCCTTCGACCGCCCGGCCCACCTTGATCGCGCTGGGCAGATCGAGCTCATTGTGGCAGTGAACATCGATGTCGTAGTCGGGCCCGAGGGCCTCGCGAGCCAGCTCATACACTTTCTGTACCTTGGCGACTTCCCGCGGGCCGAGGTCCGGCGTGAATTCGCCGTTCCGGCAGCCGAGCGACGGGTGAATATCGATCTTGAAGGCCTTGAAGCCGCCTTTGTACGATTTCAGCATCTGCGCCCGGGTCTGCCAGTTGTTCTTATCGAGGTAATCGTTCTGCGCCTCAATCACCGTGAGCTTGTTGTTGGGCGGCAGCAGGTGCGTGTAGGTGTCGATCTCGTCGCGGAAGTTGCCTCCGAGCAACTGAGAAACAGGCCGGTGAAGAATCTTCCCGGCCAGGTCCCAGAGGGCCATGTCGATGCCGCTGTAGGCGTAGACGTTCCGCGGCCGCTGCGCGCGCGAGTAAAACATATTGTGGAAGTGAACGCGGATGGCCAGCGGGTCCTTGCCGATCAAGCCATCGCCGCCGCCCGGACCGGTCTCGAGCGCCGCAATGGCCGCGCGCGTCTCCGGTCCTCCGTAGCTGGGGCCGTAGCCGACCAACCCCGAGTCGGTCTCGATCTTGATCAGTCCTTGAGAAGTCCCTCGTTTGCCATTCAGCCGCAGCGTTTTTATGGCGGTGATTTTTACCTGGCCCTGCTCCGCGGCCGCAAGGGCCTCATAGCTTGCAAGCGAAACGCCGGCGGGAATCGCCAGCGCGGTTTTCAGGAAGTTGCGTCTGGAGAGAACCATGAGCGATCACTCCTTCCCTGGCACGGCGGCGAGAATCAGTGCGCCGTGTAGGTTTTCTGGAAATTATTGCGGGCGTTGGTTACGGTGAACTGGCCGCTCCTGGAAGCGGAAACAGAGAGGTCCAGCCCCTGGTCCGACGGGCCTTCGTCGAGATTCGCGATCATCTGCTCTGAGGTGTTGTGGGCCGCGTCGCTCTGGACGGAGCGATGTATCTGCCAGACGCCCTCGATGCCGGGAATCTTCTCGATGATCTCGTAGGAGGCGGCCTCGAAGCCCTTGCGCGGGCCATCGTTGACGATCACCACCTTCGGCCGCAAGGCCCACACGAACGCGGGCGAGCCGGACTGGCCTCCCGAAAAGCCGTGGTGCGAGGCCTGGAAGAGCGTCACCGTGCCGATTTTATTCACCGGGCAGGCCAGCATCATTTCGCGGTCCCAGGTCAGGTCGCCCAGATCGAGGAACTTGAACTTTCCGTAGGTGAGCAGGAAGCCCACGCTGCGCGAGTTCTCGGTCTTGTCCTCGGGCTTCTGCTGCGCGTCCTTGCAGTATTGGTTCTGGGCGCCCCGTTGCTGATGGGGCTGCCGATCACTTCGCCATTGGCGCTCACCACCGTGATATCCACGCCCGCGAGGGGAATCTTGTCGCCGGGCTTGGCGATGGTGCGCTTGCCGTCCGACGGCGGCGATGTAGCCGTTGAAGAATTCGGGGCCGTGCTGTTGTGGCCATTTCGATGGACTCGCCGTGATCGTAAAATTTGTCAATCGGGATGAGCTTCGCGAGCGCCGGAACGCCGCCGACATGGTCGGCATGGTAATGCGTGACGATCAGGGCATTGAGTTTCGTGAGTCCCGCGGCCTTTACGGCTTTGACGATGCGGTCGGTATCGCGATCGCCGGGGAAGCCGGTATCCACGAGTAGCGACTCGCCCGAAGGGCTGACGATCAGCGTCGAGGCGCCGCCCTCCACGTCGATCCAGTAAATCCGCAGGTCGCGAGATCGCGCGTGGAGCATCGAGGCGGCAGCCAGCGCCGCCAGAGCCGCCGCCAAAACCATTACCAGAAAAATTACCGGAACAGGGAATCGCAAGTTGGGTCGCATAGCGCCGCGATCCTATCACAGCGAAATGCCCGCAGCAACTGGAAATTAGGCAACGCCTCGACCGGCCATCTCGCGCCCCGGCTCGATCTGATTTTCCGGGTGCCCGAGCCGCCGGGTTCGAGGGTCGAGTCTTTGTACTCACTTCGCCGGCCGAAATGATTCTGCTGTTCTGATTTTTAGAAGGTCGGATCTTTTAGCTCCGACATTTCGACTGAACGCTCGCGGGGGCTCTAGCCCCTAAGGAACGGATTGCCCGCCGTCTCATGCTCATTCGCCAATACAAAGAATCCGATCTGGACGCCCTGCGCCACATGCACGCGCAACAGGGCTTCGACTATCCGTTCCCGGATCTCGCCGATCCCATCTTCGTTTCGAAGCTCGTTGTCGAAGACGAAAGCGGGCGCGCCGTGATGGCGTCGCTCGCGCGGCTCACCTGCGAGATGTACCTGCTCGCCGATCCCGAAGCAGGCCCATCCGCGCGACCGTTTCGCCCGCCTGCTCGCGATTCACGACTCCGGCGAGCGCGACCTTTTCGCTCGCGGGCTGGACGACGCCCACGCGTGGCTTCCGCCGCGGATAGCCAAGCGCTTCGGCCGCCGCCTGCAGGCCCTCGGCTGGATTCGCGACGACACCTGGACGCCCTACTGCCGCCGCTTCACCGGCCGCGAAGCAAAAGGGGAAGCGAAAGTGAAATCCGCCGCCGCTACCTCTGACGCTGCTTGCAATTGCTGTCGTCTCGCCAGCGCCGCCGCGCGCGCCCAGCACAGCGTCAGCCTCACGTGGACGGCCAGCACCGACGCCGCAGCCAATCCGTCGCTCGCCTACAATGTCTACCGTTCACCAATCTGTACCGGCGCATTCGCCAAATTGAACGCCTCACCGCTTGGCGCGACAAGCTATCTCGACGCAGCCGTTCTGCCAGGCGCGTCCTACTGCTACCAGGTGACCTCGGTCTTGAGCGGAGCCGAGGGCTCGCCTTCGAACCAAGCTGCCGTCCTGATCCCATCCCGGCGCGCGAAGAGAAATCCGGCTGCGCGCATCGCGGCAATCTCGTCGCCTGGCTCCGCTGCGTCGCAGCAGTCCAGCACGCCCAGCCCAAAAGAGGGAAGCCCGCGCCGTAGCATTCGAGTGATCCGCACCCGATCGATTTGCAGGGCCGGCGTCTTTGACTCTTGCTGCCACGGCGCAAACATTCCGCAGAAAACCCCGATCAGCTCAAACCCGGTAGGGTCGGGCACTCGCAAAGGCAACTCCTGCAGCCACGAAAGCGGCATCAGCTTGTAGCCGCGCGGATCAGATGTCGTGGCGAAACCCAGCGCCTACGAACATTCTCAACGCCACCTTGCCAGGTCGAAGAAATCGCAAGCAAATATCAAATCGCGATTCCATCAACGCAAGGAGGGAACTCCATGTCACGCGCCGCACAAAGCACCACCCGCAACCTCACCGACCAGCAACTCGCGCAGCAGAATCAGCTGATCTCGCAATCCAACCAGCAGGGCCAGCAGGACCGCTCGCTGCATCATGCCCACCATCACGAGCCTGCTCAACAGCCAGGGCTACACGCCGCAGCAGCAATCCGCCATCACGCAGCAAAGCCTCGGCGCCTCCAACACCGCCTTCGACGCGCTTCGCCAGCGCGCCGCCAATCGCGCCGCCGCCACCAATAACAGCGCCGGTTACGGCGACCTCACCGCGCAGCTCGGCCGCCAGCAGGCGCAGACCGACGCCAGCCAGGCGCAGCAGAATCAAATCGCCTTCGCCAATCAGCAGCTCAAGGAACAGCTCGCCGGCTTGAACGCCCTCGGCCAAACCTACGGCGTCGACACCAATCTGCTCGGCAAAGCCATGGGCGTTCCGTCGGAGCTGCTCAGCGTGCGCCAGCGCGCGTCAACCGGGTCCTCGACGAGCGGCCTGGGCGGTCTGTTCGGCCTCGGCTCCGGCATCGCCTCGCTCTTCGGATAAGTGGCACCGGCACTCCTGCCGGTGCGCCGGATCTGCATTGGCCTCCGGCGTCAGCCGAGCTGCTCAGAACGCTGTCAGTGTCCCGGTAAACGGCTTGCTCGGCGGTGATCGCTCTCACTTCACGAGCGAACGATTCTCGCGAACTCGCGCCGAATGTGTTATTGTGCGTTGCCGGGTGACCGATCCTTCGATTTTAAGGGTCGGGTCTGTGGCTTTTTGCTCTGGCATGTGGATTACTAAGCGGAAAATCCCGACATTAGACACCGACGCTAGGATCGGCGATCCGGAAATTCTGACTTTCTGGCGCCGCTGACACGTCGGGTCGAAAACCGTACTTCGCTGGGCTCAGAATTACAGCGTAAAGCACACACGTCTCTTTCTTTTTCCGTCCCGCCCCAAAGGCGAGAACTGACCCCTCATGCGCAACTTTCTGAGATCCTTACTTGGTGGACCGTCGGCCTCGCCTCACTCGTACAGCTCGTGTTATTTCTGCGCTGGCTCTATCGCCGAATCCGCAATGAAGAGCTCATGCGCGCCTTCGTCAAGGACATGGCCACCAACCACCTCCCGCACATTTACAATCTCCTCGAAAAAATCTGCGAACAGCAGGGAATTCGAACGCCGTAAGCCCGTCCCGCCCATCCGCTGGGTCGACTTGAACCATCACCGCCGCCACTGAGCGATGTCTTTGTAGCGCCGGCGTCTCGCTGGCTCGGTCGCTTCTGCCTCCGGCTCTCGCTTTAAACGACATGTCACCCCCGCCTAATCTCGTCGCCCTCGCCCGCGCCATCGCGTCGCAGCACGCGCTCGACCCGGCGCTCGTCTGCGCCATCGTCGAGCAGGAATCCTCCTGGGACACGCACGCCATCCGCTACGAACCCGCTTTCCGCGCGCACTATGTCGCGCCGCTCGGGCTCTCGCCTACCGAAGAAGTCGCGCGCTCAATTTCCTGGGGTCTGATGCAGGTGATGGGACAATCCGCCCGCGAGCGCGGTTTCAACGGCAAATTTCTGAGCGCTTTGTGTGATCCGTCCAACGGACTCGCGATAGGATGCGCCGTCCTTGCATGCAAAACTCGCGCAAGCCTCGGGCGACATCCCGCGCGCCCTCGCGCTCTGGAACGGCGGATCAAACCCAAGCTATCCTTCCGAAGTCCTCGCCCGCCTGGCAAATTATTAAATACGGTAATCGAGAAAAGGGAATCAAAAGCAGTTGCCTTTTCGTGCGCGATTCCTCGCTATGTCAGGTTCGGGTCTTCGCGACCATCAAGCGTTCCGATCGTGAAGTTCGCTCCTGAAGCGCCTTAAACTAATGACTCGCAGCAATGCAGCCGGCCGGCATTTACGTCGTATCCTTCGATTCGCATCTTCCCAACAGTTTCGCCTCTGAGGAAAGGTGATGATTTCAGCGTGTCAGGAATTGCAGGATACGTTGCGTCCTCTAAAGATCGCTCTGGGTCATAGCTCGGCCGCAAAAAGGAGTGCTGCGGCCAGCACCATCCTGCGCCTATATGCATTCCTCGATCATCGATCTGCCCCGGCCCCATCGCAATTCCCGGAACATCCCGGACGTCTTCTTCCGGGATGCGCCGACTAAGTCGCTTTCGAACCACCGTCCGCGTAGCGCCGGCTTCCGGCCAATCCGTTCACCGTGTAAGTAACAGGAGCAAGCAAATGACCCGCCGCACAATCGAACTCTTCGCGTTTTTGGCAGCGATTCTCATCGCAGCACTGGCGTTTCACGCCTGGCTCGCGTCTCACGACGAGCAACAGCGTCTCCAATCGACCCTGGCCGCGCAAAAGCAACTGATCGACGCAGCCGACGCCCGCGAACGCACGCGCAATGCCTCGCTGAACGATACCCTCGCTCAAATCGCGAAACTCAAGCGCGCGACGCAAACACCCGAGCAAATATTGCGCACTCTGCCGAATTATCTGCCGCTTCCGCAACCCATCACCCTGGTAAATACATCCAGCGACCCCGTTCGCGAAGCGTCGAAAATCTCTCGAGACCCCCAGGGAGTCTGAAGCCCCAGACGGCTCTGAGAGCCTTTCATCCAGTCGATCGGTTTCACCGGGCTCGGCTGAAACACCCAACTCAAATTCCGCGCAAAAGTCTTCGGCCGCTCGGCTTGGCTCAAGCGGCGCGCCCTGCAAAAAAGCGAACGAGTGCGCACAACAAACACTCACCGCAGGAGCCACTTTGCAGATGCCGTTGAAAGAGCCCAGAGGACAAAACGTTCAGGGTGCAAAACTGAATTCCCAGTCGCCGCTGCCTTGTGCAAATTCGGCGGATTGCGTCGCCCAGATTCCCACCGCAGACCTGAAGCCCCTCTACAATTATGTCCAGGACTGCCGCGCCTGCCAGACCGAACTAGCCACAGCAAAACAAAACGCCGCAGACGCCGCCGCCAAACTGGCCGCCCTCACCCGCGAGCGCGATGCCGCCATTACGGCCGCCAAAGGAGGCAGCATCTGGCGCCGCCTGCGCCGCAACGCCCTGTGGTTCGCCGTGGGCGCAGCCGCAGCCTATATCGCAAGAACGCGCCCGTAGCCCCCCGTGAAATAAGTTATGGACTTCCGCTAATGAATATTATGTTTGCATGGGCCTAGGGCGAGTGCGGAAAGATTGACAGAAATGGTGGGAAGCATTTAGGGTTGGGATGTGCTAAGGTAACGGGTTTGATTGCTGAGACTTGTGAGTCTTCGGGCTGGAAATTTGCCCGGGGAGAAACGTGAAATCATGAAGAGTTCTTACAGCGGTGTGGCGGTTCCTTCGGATGGCAAGGCAATTGTGTACAGTGACGGCGTGTTTCGGGTGCCGGACCGGCCGGTAATTCCGTTCATCGAGGGCGATGGCACCGGGCGGGACATCTGGAAGGCGTCGCGGCGGGTATTTGACGCCGCTGTCGAGAAGGCTTACGGCGGAAAGCGGAAGATCGCCTGGCTGGAGGTGTATGCCGGGGAAAAGGCATTCAACGAATTCAAGGAATGGCTTCCTCAGGATACGGTCGATGCGATTCGCGATTTCCGCGTGGCGATCAAGGGGCCTCTGACGACTCCGGTGGGCGGCGGGATACGGTCGCTGAACGTGACGCTGCGGCAGATTCTTGATTTGTACGCTTGCGTGCGGCCGGTGCGCTATTTCGAAGGCGTTCCTTCGCCCGTGAAGAATCCCGAGCGCATGAACGTGGTGATCTTCCGCGAAAATACCGAAGACGTGTACGCCGGGATCGAATGGAAATCCGGCACGCCGGAAGTGAAGAAGCTGATCGACTTTTTGAATAACGAGATGATGAAGGGCACCTCGAAGCGGATTCGCGAGGACTCCGGCGTGGGCATCAAGCCGATTTCTCCCACGGGCACCAAGCGGCTGGTGCGGCGCGCGATCCAGCATGCGATCGACAACGATCGCAAGGTGGTGACGCTGGTGCACAAGGGCAACATCATGAAGTTCACCGAAGGCGCTTTCCGCGACTGGGGATATGAACTGGCCACCCAGGAGTTCCGCGACACAGGTGGTCACCGAGCGCGAGAGCTGGATTCTCGACAACAAGGACAAGGACGGCAGCCTCTCGGTCGAAAAGAACGCGGCGATGATCGAGCCGGGGCTCGAGCAGGCGACCGAGGAGTTCCGCAAAGCAATTTGCGCGGAGGTGAAGCAGGTGCTCGATGCGATTTACGCGACGCACGGCCAGGGTCAATGGAAGCAGAAGATCATGGTGAACGACCGGATCGCGGATTCCGTGTTCCAGCAGGTGCTCACGCGCGCGGACGAATATCAGGTGTTCGCGACGCCCAATTTGAATGGCGATTATCTGTCCGACGCCTGCGCGGCGCAGGTGGGCGGACTGGGAATCGCTCCCGGGCGCAAATATCGGCGACGGCTATGGCGTGTTCGAGGCGACGCACGGCACTGCGCCGAAATATGCGGACAAGGACGTGATCAATCCCGAGTTCGGTGATGCTTTCGGGCGTGATGATGTTCGATTTCCTCGGATGGAAGGAGGCGGCGCGCTGATCGAGGACGGAATCGCGCGCACGATTCAGCAGAAGCGGGTCACCTACGATCTGGAGCGCCTGATGCCGGGGGCGAAGAAGCTGAAGACTTCGGAGTTTGCCGGGGCGATCATCGAGAACATGCAGGCGACGGTGGCGGCGGCGGGCTGAAACATAGGGCGGGGAAGCAAAGGACGCAGGGGAGGCAAAGGAGGCGGAGGAAATAGACGTCCGGCGCCCGAGTGGACCTCCTTTTGCGTCGGGAACGGACGCTTTGAAGCTCGAAGAGCGAGATTCATCGCTCAGCAATGGAGAACCGCTACTTCGCTCCGACTTAGAGTGACCGCAAGGGCGGAGATTTTCGCAGTCAGCTCATAACAGCTTACAGCCGTATCGATTGCGGCTGAAACTTCTGCCGGCGGGACGCCGGCGCAACAAGGAGACGTGCGAATGCGGAAGAAGGTAACGGTGGTGGGAGGCGGATTTGTGGGGTCGACGACGGCGCAGCGGATCCACGATACGGGGCTGGCGGACGTGGTGCTGACCGATATTCTGGAAGGAGTGCCGGCGGGCAAGGCGCTGGACATGGCGGAGTCCGGGCCGATCCTTGGAAGCGACTCGAAGGCGGCGGGAATTTCCACCGCCAGCGGGGATTATAAAGGTACCGAGAACAGCGACATCATCGTGATCACGGCGGGATTTCCGCGCAAGCCCGGCATGAGCCGCGACGACTTGCTGAAGGCAAACTACGACGTGATCAAGGCCGTGGTGGAGGCGATCGTCAAGCTTTCGCCGAACGCCATTTTGATCGTGGTGACGAACCCGCTCGATGCGATGGCGCAGGCGGCTTTCAAGGTCAGCGGCTTCCCGAAGAATCGCGTGCTGGGCATGGCCGGAGTGCTGGATTCGGCGCGCATGAGCACGTTTGTGGCGGAGGCGCTCAACGTTTCGGTCGAGAACGTGCATTCCTTCGTGCTCGGCGGCCACGGCGACGACATGGTGCCGCTGACGCGCTATTCGACCGTGGCGGGAATTCCCCTCCCCGAACTTGCTGCCGCAAGACAAGCTGGATGCCATCGTTACGCGGACGCGCAAGGGCGGCGCGGAGATCGTGAACCTGCTGAAAACCGGTTCGGCCTACTACGCGCCGTCGGCTGCGGCGGTGGAAATGGTGGAGGCGATTCTTAAGGACAAGAAGAAGATTCTGCCGTGCGCCGTGTATCTCGAAGGCGAGTACGGAATCAAGGGACTGTTTGTCGGCGTGCCGGTGAAACTTGGAAGCGGCGGCGCGGAGCAGATTATCGAGATCAAGCTGACGCCGGAGGAAAAAGCGGCGCTCGACAAGTCGTCGGCGTCGGTGCGGGAACTGGTGAACGTGCTGGGGATTTAGGGCACCCGGAAAAAGAAGCGTTCAATCTCGCCCAAGCGCTGAGGGAAATGCAGGTCCCTCAAATCCTCCGGGATGACTCTTTGAGTTTTGAGTCGGAGAGTTGTACGGCAGCGCTTGCGCCGGGGGAATGAGCGAAGTCAAAGACCCGACCCTTACAGTCGAGGGTTGGGCACTCGGCATCGAGGTGAGGGGTCTGCGAAATTGACTTTGATGTTTAAAGGCGGCGGCTACGGACGTACCTTTGGAGGCGCAACAGGGGTTCGTCTGCGGCATCACTACTGGACGGGCACAAACGATCTGCCGAGGTCCTCTGTGCCGCCACCAAATGGCGGACTTGAAAAGAAGCCGGGCCCATGGAAGCGTTTCGTTAACTGGTGCAAATGGGTCTTGATTGGCGGCAGGTGAAGTGTTTTAAGCACAGAGGTCCGCTGCTATTTTCAGGTGCTCTTGGGGAATGGAGCCAAGCAACTAATTCCCATTTGCGCTTCCATCCGGTTGAGGGCTGAGCGCACCGAAACTTGCGATCTTCTGTCACCGACGCCCGCTATTTACGATCCTGCAACGTAATTGCTTGACATGAAATGCCGCGCGGCTTGATCTGCTAGGATTTTCTTCAGGGGTTTCATCCACTGACAATGGAACAGTCCAGGCGTAATAATGCCGCGGCGCGCGCGGACTTGGATAAGCCAGGCGCCGATACCGTCTCGCATCTGCTGACGCTCGATCTTTCCCGGGCGGAAAGCCTGGCCGCGATGCTGGCGCATAGCCGCGCCTCTCAGGTGGTCGAGCTCTCCGACCTGGTTGCGGGAATGTATCTCTACGATTGGGACCGCCTGGCGAGGTATTGGGAACAGGGGGATCACGAGAAGGTTGAGTCGTTGTTGAGGACGATGTGCCGGATCAGTCCGGAACGATGGAACTACTGGATTCAGTTGTATGACAAGAAGCGGCGCGTGGGAGAAAAAGGCCTCAGTTCCCTGCCGTTGCTGCGAAGGTTTCGTAAGGAGGCCCCTCCCGATCCGCCGCCGGGACACTCCGCCGACCTGACTGCCATACTGAAAATTGCGGAAGGACTGGCGCCGTTTCGCGGCAATTCCGGCGGCCGGAACCTGCCGATACTGACGAGCGAATGCGTCCTGCTGTGCATCGTCCGAAGCCGGCGAAGCGAGATCAGCCGCAGACTGGCCGCGAGTGGAGTGAAGATGGTGGAGCTGGAGCGCGATGCACTGTCTTCGAGACGGGCGCGGCGGGAGGATTGAAAAGGCTGCGTGAGTCCGGCAGTTCTTGCGCCGGGGAATGAGCGAAGTCAAAGGCCCGACCCTTAAAATCGAAGGGTCGGGCACCCCGGCTTCCTCCAAGGAATAAACCGAAGAGTGTGCCGTACAGTAACGCAAGATTCGTAATCCGCACACGAAGAGGGATTCTTTCGGGCCACAATGCGGCCCTCAGAATGACGGCTTAACTGCAACTGCAACCGCCAACAGCAACAGCAACAGCAACAGCAACAAAATGCAGATCCCTCACTTCGTTCGGGATGACACGTTTGGGTTGATAAGCGGAGGGGTCACTTCGGACGGGATGACACGTTGATTTTTAGCCGAGACGTCGCTTCGTTTGGGATGACACCTTGAGTCTCACCGACGGGGTGGAACTCAGTAGCAAGCAAAACAGGAGGTATCCTTCGCTGCGCTCTCAGGATGACAGCGAAAGTGAAGAAAAACTCAGAAGAAACGCAGAAGCAGGTCCCTCACCGTGCGCTCTTCGCGCGCACGACTCAGGATGACACGGAAAGAAAGAGGAACCAGAAGCGGAGTTACGCATGCGGGTGCCTCAGAGGATCATTTTGAAGTGCGGCCACAACACGGCCAGCGGGGCGCTGGGCTTGTGGCATAGATACACCGGGACGTTCTGTTCGACCACCATGGCGTGCGGGTTGCCGACGGTGGCTACTTGGCGGACGTCTCCGAAAAGCTTCACTAATTCGGCGGAGCGTTCACCGAACAGGATCGCGCATTTCCCGTATAGTCCCTGGGGCCCCAATAGAAGTAGCTATTGTGACCGCTGATCGATTTAGGAAGTCCGAGCTTCGGGCCATAATAATCGATCGCGCCTGCCTCGCCGTAGTTCCCTGCCACAATCGCGCACCCGGCCCGTTCTTGAACCGGAAGGCTGTGGTACACGCCTGAAATCGCCGCGGCCATGTCGTCCCAGCCGAACATCTCTGCGTATAGCTGAGGCAGCGGGACAGTGGGGTCGCGCTCCGTCTTCACGCGGAACATGGGCAGGCCTTCCGAGTAATGCAGGAATGCGTTCACGGAAAGCAGCGGCACGCCGAAAGGAACCGTTGCCAGCCCGGCCGCGACTACCAGGGCGGGATAGCCGACGGCCAGCCAGCGACGGGCGGGCCGGAGAGAGAAGGCTTCGAAGGCCACGCCCCCGGCGGCCATCAGGAGCGGATAAATCGGCAGCGGGTAATACGTCTTGCCATTAAAGATGACAAATATCGCGAGAAGGATCAGGTACGTCCAGCCGAGAAAGCGAAAGCGCTTCCCTTCCCTCGAGGCGAAATACCATACGAGGCCGCCGGCCCAAATCGGCAGCTCAACCGGATGCAGGAAAAGAATCTGCTCGTAGATGAAACGGAGCGGAGAGACGGCTTCGTTCTTGAAACGCTGGGCGTTGCGTACGACTTCGATCTGCGGCCAGCCGTGGCGCGCTTCCCAAATCAGGTTCGGAAGAAAGATGCAGACGGCAACCAGCGCACCCAGCCAGATCCACTTCGAGCGGAAAAGCCGGTATTCTCCCGAGAGGAGCAAGCCCACGGCGAGCGCAAAGCCGAAAACGAGCGTGGAATGCTTGTTTTCAAGCGCCACTCCGGCGACCAGTCCGAACAGGAGCCAAAGGCGAGGTGAGGCGCCCTTCACGATCCGCACCACGATCAGGGTGCATACGAGCCAGAAGAGCGGCTCGAAGGCGTTCATGGAGAGGAAGCTATCGAAGGCAAGATTCGCTGGAGCAAGCAGGATCGCTGCCGCCGCGAAACATTGCGCGAAGCGTCCGCCGCCGAGTTCCCGCGCGAGGATGCCGGTAAGCCAGACGACCGCGGCCCCGGCCAGAATCGGGAACAGGCGCATCGAAACCATGGACGGCCCAAAAAGATGCCGAGCCAGCCACGCCACGAACGCGATCAGCGGCGGCTGATCGACGTATCCCCAGGCGAGATGCTCGCCGCACGCCATGTAGTAGAGCTCGTCGCGGAAGAAGCCATAGTGATTGATGCCGGCAAACTGGATGAGCAGCTTGGCAGCCGCAAGGCCTGCCAGCAGGGCCGTGGAGCGGACGACGGAGTGCCGCCGGGACTCCGAGGCCGCTTCCCGGGGGCCGATTGTTTTGGTCGCGCTCATGTGGGGGAGAATCTTGAGATGGTGTTGCTTTGACGCTGAGAGAAGCGCTTCCGGAGAGAGCCGGGATGGTTGCTCCAGCTCTCTCGCGGAGGCGGAAGTTCTTCAGATTCGCCGATTACGGGGTGCCCGAGTGAGCGGCGGGCGGGACGATGGTGGCGGTTTCGATGCGATCGATGTTGGGAAAGTTTTTGTCGAGATAGGCTTTCCCCTCGTTGGTAATCGAACCCTGATCGGGGCGCTCGCCGTAGCCGCTGTAGAGTTTCTGTACCACGTCCATGCCGGAGGTCACCTGGCCAAATGCGGCAAAGCCCTGTCCGTCGAGGCCGGCGTTATTCCCCAGGTTGATGAAGAGCTGGGTGGTGCGGGTATTGGGGCCGGCGGTGGCAAAGGTCAGCGTGCCGGGGCGGTTGCTCTGCGTGACGGGATCATCTTTTATATTGGCGTTCTTCCAGGCGCGATTGACGGCGGGATCAGCGCCCAGCCCAAACTGCACGATGAAGCCCGGCACGATGCGGAAGAATGCGGCGTCATTGTAGAAGCCGTGCTTCACGAGGTTGTAGAAACGGTCTGCGCCGATGGGCGCCCAGGAGCGCGTGACGTGCACGACGATGTCGCCCTTGGTGGTGGTAAATTTCACGTCGTAGGTATCAGGAGCCTTGGCGGTAAGAGTTGCAGGTTTCAGCAAAGCTGGATCGGTCGTCATATGTGTGGTTGTCCTCGGGTTTGCCGTTGCGGCGGGTTGGGCTTGCCCCGCGAATGCGGCGAGGGGCAGCAGGTTCAGCGTAAAAACAAAAAGCCGGGTGAAACGTCTCATCAAATTCCCTCCAATTTGTGCGCTACGGCCTCCACATCTTGCATGAGGCGGATCGTATTGCCACCAAGAATTTTCCGCACGTCGCTTTCGGAATAACCTCTTTCGAGCAATCCGCTGGTGATGCGCGGTAAATACGAAGCGTCGTCCAAGCCGTACGGCATGTCGGCGCCATCGAAATCGGATCCCAGCCCCACGTGATCGGCTCCGACTAGTTTAACGGCGTGGTCGATATGGTCAAGGATTTCCGTCCATTCGACACGCGGCAGCTTGCCCTCGTCGACGAACTCGCGAACCAGTTTGCCGATCTCGATGAAGTGGCAGGCGTCGTTATCGCCGCAACGCTCCCTGGCGCGGGCTTCCATTTCGTCGTCGAAGTGCGGATTGGCGTTTTTGGCGGCGCGGAATTCGTTGCTGAGAAAGCCGACGTGGAAATTGATCTGGACGACTCCGCCCTTCGCCGCGAGGTCTTTCATCATTTGGTCCGTGAGATTGCGTGCAGCATCGCACAGGGCGCGGCAGGAGGAGTGCGTGGCGATCACAGGCGCGGCGCTCGCGGCAAGCACGTCGTAAAACGTTTTGTCGGAAACGTGCGAGATGTCGACCATCATGCCGAGACGGTTCATATCACGGATCACGCGCTTTCCGAAATCCGTCGAGGCCATTGTGAGCGGGCTGGTCGGTTGAGGCGTCTGCCCATTCGACGTTCAGCACGTGGGTAAGAGTCATGTAGCTGGCGCCGAGAGCATGGAATCGGGCGAGCACGGCGAGATCGCTATCGATCAGGTGGCCGCCTTCGATCCCCATCAGGATGGCAATGCGGCCGGTGGCGCGCGCGTGCAAAATATCGGCTGCCGTTCTGGCGAGCATAAGGTCCTGAGGGTGAAGCTCGACCTGGCGGTGGACAGCGGCGATCTGATCCAGCGCCCGGCGCACGGCCGGCGGCCCGGTGATCGTGCCGGGCGTCCAGATTGCGAAGAAAACGGCGTCCACGCCACCTTGTCGCAGGCGCGGAATGTCCACCGAGCCGTCGGCGTCGGCGGTGCCAAGGTCAAACTCGCTGGCGAGCAGTCGCTGCGTGGTATCGACGTGGGTATCGATCACAAGCGAGCTGAAGTGGAGTTCCCTGCGCTTCGGACGAAATCGCCAGGAGCGGAGGAGATCAGGCCGCGGCAGAAATCCTCCACAGCCGGTGTGAGATGAAGCGCATCTTTTGAGTCATTCTCCAACTTGCATTCCGGGATGTCCGGCAGGCACCGTATCGTAACATGCCGCACGGAGGGGTGCGTCCAAGGGCCGCGGGCGGGGGCGAGTGCAGGTAACTTGCGCGATATAGGTGCGTATAGTACCCGCTTGATCCCGCTTAATCGGCAATCATAGCGATATGATGGAATTGCGCGAGCGTGAGAACACCTTGCCGACGGCTACGGACAATCTGACGGAGCTGAAAAAGTGGGTGGCGGAGCTTTCCCGCAAGACGAATGATGAGGAAGGCGTCCGGCTGAACCGCGCCGTGGAACTGATCGCGCGGACTTTCGAAGTCCAACTGCACGAGGTGGCCATTCTGGGGCTGACCCCCGATGGCCGGTCTCTCCGGTTTCTCGCGCCGGACAGCCTGCGAGCCGTAGGACAGATTCCGTTATCGAGCGGGAGCGCGCTGGCCGCGCGGACGATGCGCGAGCTTGCGCCCGGAAATCGTGAACCATTTTCACGTGGTTCCGCATGCTTCTGTATTCGAAGGAGTGCCGGTCGCCGAAGACCAGCGGGCCGATCCGATACAAAAAATCATGAGCTCGCCGATCATGCTGGGGAGCAAGGCACTGGGGGTTCTGCAGGTATCCCGCAAGGGAAAGAGCCCGGTTGAGGCGGGTCCGGATTTTACGCACCTCCAGCTTCGCAGCCTGAAAACCATCTCCGATGCGCTTGCTCCTTGCCTGCTGCTCTGCGCCAAGGAATAATAATGTCCAGGGACCCTGGACGTGAAGAAGCAACGAGGCCTGTCATCCCGCATTCTGATTTTGATCGCGCTTTTTGCTGCTAGCACATCGTTTCCCAAACCGCCGGCCGCGAAAGGGCCGGCCGCGGGGAACGCCGCGCAGTCGCCAAAGGCTGCCGCGAACAGCGTTTCGATCACCCTTCTCGATACCACAGACACCCACGGCCGGCTGATACCCTGGGACTACTACGGCGATAAGCCGGAGAACCGCGGCTTCGCAAAAATCGCGACGCTCATCAGGCAGGCGCGCGCCGAAGATCCCGACGCCCTGCTGCTCGATTGCGGAGACACCATCCAGGGCACGCCCCTCGCTTATTTCTTCGCCGAGAAAGACACCTCGCGGCCGAATCCGATGATTGCCGCGTTCAACCTGCTGCACTACGACGCGATGGCCGTCGGCAACCACGAGTTTAATTTCGGCGAGGAAGTGATGTGGAAGGCGAAAAGCGAGTCGAAGTTTCCATGGCTCGCCGCCAATATCAAGCAAACCTATACGTCGGGAGTTCCTTACTTCCCTCCCTACATCATCAAAACCGTGAAGGGCGTGCGCGTCGGCGTCGTAGGATTCGTGACGCCAGGAATTCCCCACTGGGAAATACCCGACCATTACAAGGGCTATCAGTTCGAGCCAATCGTCGAGGCGGCGAAGCGGGTGATCCCCGAAGTGCGCCGGCAGGTCGATCTCCTGGTGGTCATCGCGCATTCAGGATTCTTCCGCGATCCCATCACCGGAGAGATATGGCCGGAACAGACCCCGGGCGAGAATACGGTTGGCGATCTCGCGGCACAAGTGCCCGGCATCGACGTGATTTTCTTCGGCCACACGCACAGTGAATTGCCCGAAAAGTTCATCAACGGCGCGCTGCTGTCGCAGCCGAAGAACTGGGGCACGTCTCTGGCGCGCGCCGACGTGGCGATGGCGCGAAATCCCCAGGGACGCTGGGAGGTGACTTCCAAGCACTCGCGGACCATCCCCGCGGCGCAGGCGCAGCCCGATCCCGAAATCATGAAGCTCGCCGAACCCTACCAGGAAGCCACCGAAAAATATCTCGACACGCCGATCGCGACCTCGCCGAAAGATCTCTCGGGGAAATACGCCCGCTACGAGGACACTCCCCTTCTCGATGTCTTGCAAAACACGGAACTCGATGCGGGCCACGCGGACGTTTCGATGGCGACGATGCTTTACACGGGAGCGCGAATTCACGCGGGGCCCGTGACCGTGCGGCAGGCGGCCGCGCTCTACGTGTACGAAAACACGCTCTACGTGTTGCAGATGACGGGAGCGCAGGTAAAAGAGGCCCTCGAACACGCGGCAAGCCTTTTCTCCCAGTGGCCGCTGCCGCCGGGAGAGACCGAAAAGCTGCCGTCCTATAACTCCGACCAGGCCGAAGGCGTTTCCTACGAAATCGACCTGACCAGGCCCGTGGGAGAGCGCATCCGCGATTTGCGGTTCCACGGTCAGCCGCTCGATCCGGCGCAAACCCTGAAAGTTGCGGTCAACAATTACCGCTACACCGGCGGCGGGGGATACTCCGTCTATAAGGGGCTGCCTGTTTTATATCGCTCGCCGGTGGAAATCCGCGAACTGCTGATCGAATATCTCACACGCACGAAGACCATTCCGGCCGAAGCGCTGGGAAACTGGAAAATCGTGCCGCCGCAGGCGGTGGAGGCGATCGAAAAGGCGTCGGATGAGGATGTCGGCTCGAGAACGAAGTGATTTAGGGCCAGAGCCGGACAATCCCGGCGGAACGCTTCGTTGCGCGAGATCGTTACGCGACATTATCACGCGGCATGTCACGGGGCATTATTACGTGACGTTGTTACGTGACGTTGTGACGTGACATTGTCACCTGACATTTGTTACGTGAGATTGCTACGTGAAATTGTCACGCGGCATTTTGCTGCGCAGGCTTGTTACGCAACTGTAATGCTTCCCCTTAATAATCATTGACATCATTGCAAGTGCTTGTTAATTTTCAAAACGCGCTGTAAATTCCCAACTCAAATCGAGTGGAGGCACCGCAACCCTTCTCATGGCGTTTGTCGCGAAGCAGATTTTCCTCACCAAAGGAGTCGGAAAGCATCGCGAGCGCCTCTCGAGCTTTGAGCTGGCGCTGCGAAATGCCGGCATTGCGGCGTGCAACATCGTCCGCGTCTCGTCGATTTTTCCTCCCCATTGCAAACTGATCTCGCGCACCGAAGGCCTGAAGCATTTGAAGCCCGGGCAGGTGGCGTTTACGGTGATCAGCGAGAACCAGACGCGCGAGCCGCATCGCCTGATTGCGGCCGGAGTGGGATTGGCGCTTCCCGGCGATAAATCCATGTACGGATATTTGTCCGAGCACCATTCCTTCGGCGAGACCGAAGAAGTCGCGGGCGAATACACCGAAGAGCTTGCGGCGGAAATGCTGGCCACCACGCTGAACGTGGAATTCGATCCGGATTTATCCTGGGACGAAAAAAAAGAAGTCTACCGCATCTCCAATAAGATCGTCCGCACCATGAATATCACGCAGTCCGCCGTAGGCGACAAGCGCGGCCTGTGGACCACGGTGCTAGCCGCCGCAATTCTCCTGGCCGAAGACGACTAGAGGCTGTCTCATCGCTTCCAGAGGCTCGGCGGCTGGAAGACTCCCTAATATTAAGATCCGAAAACGGCAGAGGAAAATGCTGCGGCCACGGATTACTGCGCGAATTCGCCGGAGGCTGGCGGCCTGACCGGCTGCTTTCTCCCCTCCAGATACAGCCGCAGGCGGTCAAACTCCAGATAGACGACGGGCGTCGTGAAAAGTGTGAGCAACTGGCTGACGAGCAACCCTCCGACGATGGTGATCCCCAAGGGACGGCGCAACTCATACCCCACGCCCGTGCCGAGCGCCAGCGGCAGGGCGCCCAGCATGGCCGCCATAGTGGTCATCAAAATAGGGCGGAAGCGCAGCATGCACGCCTCAAAAATCGCGTCGGCCGGGGTCTTCCCTTCCGTGCGCTGCGCCTCCAGAGCGAAATCGATCATCATGATCGCGTTCTTCTTCACGATTCCTATCAGCAGCACGATGCCGATGATGGAAATGATGTTCAGGTCCTCTTTGAAGAGCATCAGGGCGAGCATGGCGCCCACGCTGGCAGAGGGCAAAGTGGAGATGATGGTTATCGGATGAACCAGGCTTTCATACAGAATGCCAAGCACGATGTACACGGCGATCAGCGCCGTTGCGATCAGGATCGGTTCGGTGCCCAGCGATTGCTGGTAAGCGAGCAGCGTCCCCGCGAAGAAGCCCTGCATTGTGGAGGGTGTGCCGAGCCGCTGATGCATCTGATTGATCCGCTGCGTAGCGTCGCTCAAAGAAACATCCGATGCCAGATTGAACGACACCGTGACCGACGGAAAAAGACCCGTATGGTTGATCGCAAGCGGCGTGGTGTTGGCGTGTCCCTTGGCCACCGCTAGAAGCGGAATGGTGCCATTGCTGCGACGTATGCAGGTAAATATCCTTGAGTCCCTCCGGGCTTTGCCAATATTGCGGGGCCACTTCCAGCACTACGTAATACTGATTGAGCTGCGTGTAGATGATCGAAACTTCCGATTGGCCAAAGGCGCCGTATAAAGAGGAATCAAGCGACTGGACGGTCAGGCCAAGCCGGGCGGCCGTCACGCGGTCATACGTCATCAGCTCGTCAAGTCCTCCATTCTGCTGATCGGAGTTCACGTCCTGCAGCCCCGGCAGGCGCTTCATGGAAGCCAATATGATCGGCCCCCACTTGAAAAGGTCCTGCAACGTTGTCGGCCTGGATCGTGTACTGATACATCGCGTTGCTCGACCGGCCCCCAATGCGCAGGTCCTGGACAGATTGCAGAAACGCGGACGGCACCGGCAAACGGTTCAACTGCGGGCGAAGCCGGTTGATGACTTCGGCGGCGGAGACCTTGCGCTGCGACAGCGGCTTGAGCGCGACGAACAGATTGGCCGGTATTTGTCGCGCCGCTTCCACCGGTAAAGGCGATCACGTTCTCGACGGCCGGGTCTTTTTATCACGACCGCGCCGATCTGCTGAATCGCGCTGTTCATGGCCGCGAACGAGGAATCCTGCGGGCCCTGCACTCCCCCTGCGATCAGCCCGGTATCCTCGGTGGGGAAAAAGCCTTTCGGTATGCGGATAATCAGCACCACGTTGAGCGCGATCGTGAGGAACAGCACGATCATGGTGAGCGCGGGATTGTCCAGCACCCAGCGCAGGCTGCCGCGATAAAGCGACAGCACCCAGTCAAAGGCCCTTTCGTTCGCCATGTAGAGGCGCCCATGTTTTTGCGAGCTTTCGTCCTTCAGCAGATAGGCGCACATCATGGGCGTGGTGGTCAGCGAAATGACCATGGAGACCACAATCGCCGTGGAGAGGGTGACGGCAAACTCGCGGAAAAGCCGGCCTACGATTCCGCCCATCAGGAGCAGCGGAATAAACACGGCGATCAGCGAAATGCTGATGGTAAAGACGGTGAACCCGATCTCCTCGGCCCCTTTGAGCGCCGCGGCAAACGGCTGCATGCCATTTTCGAGATGGCGCGCGATGTTTTCCATCACCACGATGGCGTCATCCACCACAAACCCGGTGGAGATGGTCAGCGCCATGAGCGAAAGATTGTCCAGGGTGTAGCCGAGCAGGTACATCACCGCGAACGTGCCGATCAGCGAAACCGGGACGGCAATGCCGGGAATCAGCGTGGCGCGGCCGTTGCGCAGGAATACAAACACCACGACGATCACCAGTCCGATGGAGATGATCAGAGTGCGCTCCACGTCGCTCACGGCGGCCCGAATGGTTGTGGTGCGGTCCAGCACGATGGTCGTGTCGATGCCGGACGGAATGGCCGCCTTGATGAACGGCAACTGCGCGCGGATGCGGTCCACCGTGGCAATGATGTTGGCGCCCGGCTGGCGGAAAATAATTACGTTCACCGCGCGCTTGCCGTTCAAATAGCCGGCGGCGCGGACGTTCTGCACGGAGTCCGTTACTTGCGCCACATCGGACAGGCGCACGGCAGCGCCGTGGCTGTAGCCGACAATCAGCGGCTTGTAATCCTCGGCGTGCGAGATCTGGTCGTTGGCCAGGATGTCGGCGCTGGTTATGCCGTCGGTGATCTGGCCTTTTGCCAGATCGGAATTCTGCAGGCTCAGCACGGATTGCAAATTTGCAAGCGTGAGGCCGTAAGCAGCCAGTTGCGTCGGGTTCGCGTCCACGCGCACCGAAGGCAGGGCGCCGCCTCCCGGGCTCACCTGCCCGACGCCCTGTATCTGCGACAATTTCTGCTCGATCACGGTGGAGGCTTCGTCGTACAGCTTATCGGGGCCGTATTTATCCGACGTAAGCCCCAGAATCATGATCGGCGAGTCCGCCGGGTTCACCTTGCGATAGGTTGGATTGGCCGGCAGATTCGCGGGCAGATACGTTCGCGCCGCATTGATGGCGGCCTCCACGTCGCGCGCCGCGCCATCGATGTCGCGGCTCAGATCAAATTGAATGGTGATGGATGTGGTGCCGAGGGTGCTGGCGGAGGTCATCTCCGTGACGTCCGCGATGTGGCCAAACTGCCGCTCCAGCGGAGTGGCTACGGACGACGCCATGATTTCGGCGCTTGCTCCCGGAAGGCCTCCGGCGACCGAAATCGTCGGGAAATCCACCTGCGGCAGGGGCGCCACCGGCAGAACGTTGAACGCAATCGCGCCCGCCAGCGCCACAGCCACCGTGAGCAGCGTGGTCGCAACCGGCCGGTGAATGAACGGCGCGGAGATGTTCATGAGGCGCCCGAGGGCTCCGTGTCCGCATTTGGCGCTGCCTCGTCTGACTTGTGCGCGAAGCGCTGCGCCAGCTTGTCAAAGAAGATGTAGATCACCGGCGTGGTGTAAAGCGTGAGCGCCTGGCTCACCAGCAGTCCGCCGACCATGGCGATGCCCAGCGGCCTGCGCAATTCCGAACCAAAGCCGCTCCCGAGCGCCAGCGGCAGCCCGCCCAGCAGCGCGGCCATGGTGGTCATCATGATGGGGCGGAAGCGCAGCAGGCAGGCCTCGTAGATGGCGTCGGTGGAATTCTTGCCGTGGTTGCGCTCCGCTTCCAGGGCGAAGTCCACCATCATGATGCCGTTTTTCTTCACGATGCCGATCAGCAGGACGATGCCGATGATGGCCACCACGCTCAAATCCTGGTGGAAAATGATCAGCGCAAGAAACGCGCCGACGCCCGCCGAGGGCAGCGTGGAAAGAATCGTGATGGGGTGGATAAAGCTCTCGTACAACACGCCGAGCACGATGTACACGGTGACCAGCGCGGCGAGAATCAGCACGGGCTCATTCGAGAGCGAGTTCCGGAACGATGCCGCCGTGCCTTGAAAATCCGCCTGCAGACTGGCCGGCATGTGCATCTGTTCCTTCACTTTGTCCACATCGGTGATGGCGGTGCCCAGCGCGGCATTCTGCGCCAGATTGAACGAGACGGTGACGGCGGGAAATTGTCCCTGGTGGGTGATCGAGAGCGGCTCCGTGGTCGTCTCGAAGTGCGAGAAGGCGCTTAGGGGCACCGCGTTGCTCGTCGTCGAGCTGTAGTTATGCCCGCGGAATTGGCCCCCTTGCTGGCGGCAGCGATGGTTTGGTCGGACGAAAGGGCGTTGGCTGGCGGTGCCAGCGTATTCGCGGAGGGCGTGTACAGCGCTGTCGATGTCAGCGCGTTCGATCCCGCCGCGGATGATCCGGAAGACGAGAACGAAGAGGAAGCGCCCGCGCCCGTGGCTCCCGAAGACGCGTTGGCCTGGATGTAGAGGTGGTTCAGCTTGTTGGGATCGAGCTGAAACTGCGGCTCGCTCTCCAGAATCACGTGGTACTGATTCACCTGCGTATACATCGTGTTGATCTGCCGCTGGCCAAAGGCGTCGTACAGCGTGTTGTCGATGGTCGACGGCGCGATGCCCAGCCGCGAGGCGGTCACCCGGTCAATCACCAGAGACACCGCCAGCCCGCCCGTCTGCTGGTCGGTGGCCACATCCTCCAGTTCCGGCAACTGCTTCAGCTGGTCGACGAAGCGATTCGTCCAGTCAGTTCAGTTCGTTTGCGTCGGGATCTTCCAGCGTGTACTGGTATTGCGTGCGGCTCACGCGGTCGTCCACCGTGATGTTCTGCACCGGCTGCATGAACAGCTGAATTCCCTGCACCTGGTCCAGCTTGGGCTGCAGCCGGCGGATCACGTCGGCCGCGCTGATATTCGCGCTGGTTCAGCGGCTTCAGGTTGATCGACATTCTGCCGCTGTTGGTGGTGGTGTTGGTGCCGTCGGCGCCAATGAAGGACGAAAGGCTCTCGACCGCGGGGTCCTGCAGGATCACTTTGGCCAGCTCCTGCTGCTTTTCCGCCATGGCCTTGGAGCCGATCGTCTGCGGCGCCTGCGAAATGCCCTGGATCACGCCCGTGTCCTGCACCGGGAAAAATCCCTTGGGGATGATGATGTAGAGGAAGACGGTCAGCAGCAGCGTGCCGACGGCGACCAGCAGCGTGATCGTCTGGTAGCGCAGGACGAACTTCAGCGTGCGCCCGTAAAACGCGATCATGCGTTCGAATACGCGCTCCGAAGCCCTGTAGAACCGACCCTGCTGGGCCTCCGGGGTGTGCCTCAGGATGCGCGCGCTCATCATCGGCGTAAGCGTCAGCGACACCACCGCCGAAATCGACGATGGTGACCGCCAGCGTCACCGCGAATTCGCGGAACAGCCGCCCCACCACGTCGCCCATGAACAGCAGCGGAATCAGCACGGCGATCAGCGAAACCGTCAGCGACAGGATGGTGAAGCCAATCTGCTCCGCGCCCTTCAGCGCCGCCTCCATGGGCGGATCGCCCGCTTCGATGTAGCGCGAGATGTTTTCGATCATCACGATGGCGTCGTCCACCACGAAGCCGGTGGAAATGGTCAGCGCCATCAGCGACAGGTTGTCCAGGCTGTAGCCCAGCGCGTACATCGCCGCGAACGTGCCCACCAGCGACAGCGGCACGGCCACGCTGGGAATGATCGTGGCGTACAGGCTGCGCAGGAACAGGAAGATCACCAGCACCACCAGCGCGATGGTCAGCATCAGCTCGAATTCCACGTCGGAAACCGATGCTTGAATGGCGGTCGTCAGGTCGGTCAGCGTCGTGACCTGGATGCCCGAGGGCAGGTTGGCCTCCAGCTGCGGCATGAGATGCTTGATGCTCTTCACCACGTTGATCGTGTTGGCGCCGGGCTGCCGCTGCACGTTCAGGATGACCGCCGGGGTCAGGTTCATCCACGCGGCCTGGTTATTGTTTTCGACGCCGTCCACGATGCGCGCCACGTCGGTCAGCATCACCGGCGCGCCATTGCGGTAAGCGACCACCACGTTGCGGTAATCGTTGCTGGTGACCAGTTGATCGTTCGCGTCGATCTGATAATCCTGGCGCGGCCCGTCGAAGTTTCCTTTGGCGGCATTCACGCTGGTCTGCGTCAGCGCTGTGCGCAGATCTTCCAGGTTGATGCCCGTAGGAGGACAGAGCGGTGGGATTGGCTTGAATGCGCACCGCCGGCTTTTGCCCGCCGCTGATGGTCACCAGTCCCACGCCGTTCAGCTGGGAAATCTTCGGCGCCAGGCGCGTGTCCACCAGGTCTTCCACCTGCGAAAGCGGCATCGAGCTGGACGTGATGGCCAGCGTCAGCACCGGGGCGTCGGCGGGATTCGTCTTGCTGTAGATCGGCGGCGCAGGCAGGATCGACGGCAAATAAGCTCTGCGAGGCGTTGATCGCCGACTGCACTTCTTCCTCGGCGATATCAATGTTCAGCGTGAGGCTGAACTGCAGCACGATCACCGAAGTGCCCCGGAGCTGGTCGAGGTCATCTGGCTCAGGCCCTGCAGCTCGCCGAATTGCCGCTCCAGCGGGGCCGTCACCGTGGTGGCCATCACGATCGGGCTCGCGCCCGGATAAAACGTCAGCACCTGAATCGTCGGATAATCCACCTGCGGCAATGCCGAGACCGGCAGCTGCGTGTAGCCCACGATGCCCACCAGAAGAATCGCGGCCATCAGCAGCGACGTCGCTACCGGCCGCAGAATAAAGGGACGCGATGGACTCAAGGCGCATTGCTCCCGGCTGGATTGCTGGGCGGAGCGGTGCTCGAAACGACGACCGTCGAATTGTCCTGCAATTTGTCGAAGCTGCTGTTGGCGACCACATCTCCGGGGTTGACGCCTTGCACCTGGGTGACGCCGCCGTCGGTCACTCCCGTTTTGACGCTGCGCATGTGCGCGACATTGTCCTGAATCACATACACGAACGAAGCGTTGCCGTTCTGCTGCACGGCCGAGGCCGGCACAGCGTCACCCCGTGCAACGTATTCGACCAGCAGCCGCGTATTCACGAATTGATTCGGGAACAGCGCATCGTTCTTATTGTCGAAAGTCGCGCGCCCTTTCACCGTTCCTGTGGTGGTGTCGATCTGGTTGTCGAGCGTCAGCAGCGTCCCGGTCGCGATTTGCTTCTGATCCGTGCGATCAAGCGCGTCCACGGGAAGCTTGGCGCCCTTGCGCAGGCGCGCTTCGATCTGGTCCAGGCTGTCTTCCGGAATCGTGAAAATCACGGTGATCGGCTCGAGCTGCGTCACCACCGCCAGCGTGGTTGTCCCGGCAGACTGCACCACGTTGCCCGGGTCAACCAGCCGCAACCCCACGCGGCCGGAAATCGGAGACGTAATGTGGCAGAAGTCGAGCTGCACCTGATCGTATTGCACCGTTCCTTCGTCGTTCTTCACCGTACCGGTATCCTGCAGCACGAGTTTTTCCTGATCGTCCACCATCTGTTGTGAGATGGCGTTGCTGGCCCACGGCGTTGCGGTAGCGCTGCAGGTCCATCTGCGCCTGCGCCAGCACGTTCTGGTCGCGATCGAGGGCCCCTTGCGCCTGCAAAAGCGTCGCGCGGTACGGGCGGGGATCGATATCCACCAGCGGATCGCCCTTCTTCACCCGCTGCCCTTCCGTGAAATGGACGGCCACCACCAGCCCATTCACCTGGCTGGTGATCGACGCGGTGTAGACCGGCGTCACCGTGCCGATGGCATCGAGGTACTCGCCAATGTCTCCCTTTTTCGCTGTCGCCGTGGTAACCGTGATGGCCGCGGGCGCCGCTGCGGGTTTCTTCGCAGCGTCCTCGTGATGGCGAAAGAGCAGCAGCACGCCAACGCCAAAAACCAGCACGAGCAGAGTCAACACCACGATGCGCGCCGTCTTGCGAGGGGGGTGCGAGGGCTCATGGCCGGGAGCGTCAGGAGTGGCTTGAGGCTCGGTTCGAACTGTGGAAACCTCGTTCTTCATGTCAGCGGCCAAGCGCAATCTCCTTTTCGGCTCCAACTGAATCACGGTGTGCTGCGTGTGACCCCGCAACTCCCCGAATTCAAAGCGATTCGAAGAAGTCGAGCGTCAGCTCATGCCCTCGCAACCTGCGAGGCAGCCTCCCGGGTTGGCCGTCCCCCGCGAAAGTATGCCATCGTAACGGCTAATTTGGAGGGGTACTACAGGAAACTCTGTAAGAATATGCGGGTAAAGATTAGTCCGAGGAGCAGGAAATGAGCCCCGCTCTGAAACGCTGGTTTTCACTCGCCGACGTGACGCTGCTGCCGGCGTTCATCCTTTTGTTCATCTGGCGCCTGCAATACAACGCTCGGGGAACGTGGGTGGTCTTCGTGGTGTGGCTGGCGGCGAGTTTCCTGCTGCATCGCGACACCCCGAAGACGCTTGGCTGGCGCGCAGACAACCTTCGAGTCGCGACGAAGCAAGCCCTGCCAGTCTTCGGGCTGATGATCGCTGGGCTCTTGGCGATCGGGCTCTTGCTGGGCGCATCGCGGCACATTTCACTCAGTTCCATTTCGCTGCGCGGACTGGGCGGCTATTTCGCGTTTTGCGTATTGCAGCAGGTGGCCCTCAATTCACTCCTGCACAACAGAATGCTGTCGCTCATAAAGAAGGAATGGCAGGCTGCGGGGCTGACGGGAATGATTTTCGCCGCGTGCCACTGGCCGAACCCGGTGCTCGTGCCCCTCACATTTCTGGGCGGCGCGGCCATGGCCTGGATGTTCGGCCGCGTGCGCAACATCATCCCCCTCGCGGTCGGTCAAGCCCTGCTAGGAGTGCTGGTGAGCTGGGCGTTTCCGATGGCGTGGCACCACCACATGCGCGTCGGCCCAGGGTTTTACAATTGGGGGGTGACATACAACTTATGCCGTGGCGGATTTCGATGCCTCGCCCGCTTTTTCACGCCGAAGCAGTTTGTAATAGCTTTCGGCTGTATGGCGGTTATCCCAGGTGGCTTTAATATGTGCCGTCAAATCAGGCAGGTCCTTCGTTACGGTAGTTCTCCACAGCTCTTTCTTGTAAGGCAGAACTCTCAAGACATTGTCCACGTCAAACACCCTGGCGGTTCCTTCTGCTTGAATCAGGGCAACAGGCTTATCGTGTCCCAAACGCATCCCGAGCTCGAATAGAACGTTCGGGTTATGCTCTGTCAGATCGCAAATGCACATATCTGCATCGAGTATCTCGTTCACGATCGTCGAGTGGATCATTTCAGTGCCTTGCCTAATTGCTGTCTTCACTTCGAATCCAGCGTCACGCCCAGCGGGAATAATCAGGCTATTTAGAACCTCATCGAAAAAACCGGCTGAGTACATCCCTGATTTTTCAACGAAAGGCATGATTACGAAGCAAACCAAACCTGTTTTTTTCTTAGGTTCGCCCAACACAATTATTGAGGACGTAGACTCCTGACCAGACTTCTGTTCACCATGGCTGCTTCCAGCATCTCCAGGATCAAGGCCTGCGTATTTGGAGTTTTGTTTAAACAGCGTGGAAAATTCCTCATGGTGTACAGCAGGGAGCTTAAATTTGCTCTGAAGTGTGTTGCCCAGATACTGCATTTCCGGAAGTTTTCCGCCGTGGTAGTGCTCTAAAACATTCTTGAAGATCTCCACATTTAGGAAGGCTTCTCGTTTCGCGCCAAGCTCCTCTTCGGGGCTTCCGCTGTATACGAGTTTCTTACCGAGTTCCGATAACGAAACTTGCCCATTCGAATCGGTCCCTTCCGTCAATCCGAATCTCCGGGCGGCAAACAATTGGTACCTAAAAGCAGCAGTTTTTGGGGAGACGCCCAGCACAGCTGCTATTTCTGAGGCGGGCCAGGGATTACCCCCATTCTTCTCCTTGATTGCCTTAGCAACAGTAATCGCCTGTTCGAGTGTGGCTCGCGGGTAAGGCCGATGCTCAGCGCGTGGTTGCTTTTTGGTTTTTGACCTCCGAGCCTTTCCCTTTTTGCGCTTCTTAGCGGCTGCACCCTCGGCTATCCCTGCTGCCTTTTCGTTGTCGTCCATCTGCTCCAGAATCCTCCTTACGAGAAGGCACATCCTAGTCTCCATTATCGAAATGGTCAAGAACCAGCTGAAGATAACGTCCTTTCCTTAAATTGATTGGCGCACCCGCGAGGCATGGTTTTATCGCGCTCGTACCTGCCCAACTTGGGCAACGTAGGTGGAATTGTAGCTTTTCGTCCCGTCCAAAGGAGGAGGAGAATGACGCCTTCGACCGGACCGGCCTCGCCGTGAGAAGCCCTGTTTTATTGAGGGAAAAATGGCGCGCCCGGAGAGAGTCGAACTCCCGACCTTCTGGTTCGTAGCCAGACGCTCTATCCAGCTGAGCTACGGGCGCGCATGACGGAACGGAACTGCGTCAGTTTACGATGCTTGCGCGGTCCTTCGCAACCGGCTTCTGCGATCATTCGGCACGCGCCGAATGTTCGCGCACCACGCCAGCGCAAATCGCGGGCGATGCCCGTAATACATTTTCGGCTCTGCCCTCGCACTTCCCTGTTGCCGCGAAAAAATCCGCTATGCGTCGCATCCACATTGCCGATAGCCCGCGACGGCGGCACTCTGGTAGTGTTGTACGCTGAAATCGCTGAAATATTGCCGAAGCGAACGCGATGCACCTGACTCCCCGAGAAATCGACAAGCTGATGATCGTGGTGGCCGCCGATCTGGCGCGCAAGCGGCGCGCTCGCGGACTCAAGCTCAATCATCCCGAAGCAGCCGCGCTGATCACCGCCGAACTCCTCGAGGCGATTCGCGACGGCCGCTCCGTCTCCGAAATCATGGAATTCGGCGGCTCGATTCTGCGGCGCGAAGACGTGATGGAAGGCGTGCCGGAAATGCTGGACGAGGTGCAGGTGGAAGGAACCTTCCCTGACGGCACCAAGCTGGTGACGGTGCATCATCCGATCCGCTGAGGCGTAGCAGGCGCAGCGGCGGCGGCGCCGATTCAAAAGCAGATCCCTCGCCGCGCTCAGGATCGCAGGCGATTGGTGTTGCGCAAGAATGATGCTCGGTGCATCCGGAGTGGCAAAACAAGGCGACAGAAGTGGCGTCAGCCGCAGAAGGATGTTCCTGGGAGCGCCAATCTCCCGATTGGCGGGGTTCAAGGGGAGGTATCGGGGGGCTAACGGCTACAAGCGCGATGCAAAGAATTGCAGCGCAGGCACCCTGGTCATTGAGATCGTAACCATGGTTCATCTGAAGGAGGAACCAAGTGATACCCGGCGAATATCGCCTTAAATCCGAACCCGTGATCGCCAACGAGAACCGCCGCGTCATCCAGCTCGACGTCGCGAACTCCGGCGACCGCCCCATCCAGGTGGGCTCGCATTTCCATTTCTTCGAGGCTAACCGCGAGCTGCGCTTCGACCGCGCGCAGGCCTTCGGCATGCGCCTGAACATTCCCGCAGGCACCGCCGTCCGCTTCGAGGCGGGCGACGCCAAGCGCGTCGAGCTGACTGAAATCGCCGGGGCGAAAGCCGTCCATGGCTTGAACGCGCTGACCAACGGCCCCGCGACGGAAGCGGCCAAACCGGCCGCGCTGAAGCGAGCCAAAGAAAAAGGCTTTTCAGCCGATTAAGCTTCGCTCACCGAATCGAAGGGAGCCGCACGCAATTGAGCCTGAAAATCCCGCGCCGCCAGTACGCCGATCTCTACGGCCCCACCACGGGCGACAAAGTCCGCCTCGCGGACACCGAACTCTTCATCGAAATCGAGAAGGACCTCACCACGCCGGGCGATGAAGCGAAGTTTGGCGGCGGCAAAAGCCTGCGCGACGGGATGGGCCAATCCTCGACCGCCGTGCTGGCCGACGGCGCGCTCGACCTCGTCATCACCAACGCGGTTATCATCGACCACTCCGGCATCCTCAAAGCCGACATCGGCATTCGCGGCAACCGCATCGTTGGAATCGGCAAGGCCGGCAATCCGGACATGATGGCCGGCGTCACGCCCGGCATGATCGTCGGCGCGGGCACGGAAGTAATCGCGGGCGAAGGAAAAATCGTCACGGCCGGCGGCATCGACTCGCACGTGCACTTCATCTGTCCGCAACTGATCACGACTGCGCTCTCCGGCGGCCTCACCACCCTGATCGGCGGCGGCACCGGCCCCGCCACTGGCACCGACGCCACCACCTGCACCCCCGGCGCGTGGAACATGCACCGCATGCTGGAAGCGGCCGAGGCCTTCCCCGTGAATCTCGGTTTTCTCGGCAAGGGAAATGCCTCGAGCGCCGCGCCGCTGCGCGAACAAATCGAGGCGGGCGCGATCGGCTTGAAACTGCACGAAGACTGGGGCACCACGCCCGCAGCCATCGACTGCGCGCTTTCGGTCGCCGAAAAATACGATGTGCAGGTCGCGATTCACACCGACACGCTGAACGAAGCGGGCTTCGTGCAGGATTCCATTCGCTGCCTTCAAGGGCCGCACGATCCACACCTATCACACCGAAGGCGCCGGCGGCGGCCACGCGCCGGACATTATCAAGGTGTGCGGCGAGCCCAATTGCCTTCCGTCATCGACCAATCCCACGATGCCCTTCACCGTCAACACGCTCGACGAGCATCTGGACATGCTGATGGTGTGCCATCACCTGAGCCCGTCGATCCCCGAGGACCTGGCTTTCGCCGAGTCGCGCATCCGCGCCGAGACCATTGCCGCCGAAGACATGCTGCACGATATCGGCGCGATCAGCATGATGTCGTCCGATTCGCAGGCCATGGGACGCATCGGCGAGGTGATCACGCGCACCTGGCAGACCGCCGACAAGATGAAGCGCCAGCGCGGCTCGCTGCCCGGCGAAATCGGCCGAGAACGACAATGTGCGCGTCCGGCGCTACGTCTCGAAATACACCATCAACCCCGCGATCGCGCATGGCGTTTCGCATGAAATCGGCTCGGTGGAAGTCGGAAAGCTTGCGGACCTGGTGCTGTGGAAGCCCGCGTTCTTCGGCGTGAAGCCCGAGATGATCGTCAAGGGCGGCTTCATCGCGTGGTCGGTGATGGGCGATGCCAACGCGTCGATCCCCACGCCGCAGCCGGTAATCTACCGCCCGATGTACGGCAGCTACGGCCGCGCGGTGCAGTCCACCTCGATCACATTTGTGTCGAAAGCGGCGCTCGATGCGGGTGTGCCGGCAAAGCTGGGCCTGAAGAAGCATTTCGCCGCCGTAAAAAAGTGCCGCGGGCTCTCGAAGAAAGACATGATTCACAACGACGCGCTGCCGAAGATTGATGTGGACGCCGAAACCTACGAAGTCCGCGCCGACGGCGTGTTGCTGACCTGCGAGCCCGCCACCGTGCTCCCCATGGCCCAGCGCTACTTCCTTTTCTGATGCGCGGAGGCGAATCCTCATGCTGATCGTCTACGAGCCGGCCGCTAGGGTCGCTGGCGAAGACCTTCGAGGAAAGGAAGAAGACACGCTGGCCCTGCCCTGGGAACAGCGCCGCTGGATTCGCGGCAAATTCACCACGGCCAAGGGCCGCCAGGTAGCACTGGCATTACCCACCGGCACCCCGCTGATCCCCGGCACAATCATCCTGATCGAGCGCGACTGGTACCTCCGCGCCGAGGCCGTACACGAACCGCTAATCGCGGTGAAGCCCAAAAATTACGAAGATGCCATCCGCCTCGCGTTCGAGATAGGCAACCGCCACTTCCCCCTCGCGCTTGATGGCGACACGCTGCTGGTTCCTGACGATCGGGTGATGTCGCAGCTCTTCGATCGCCTGAATGTATCCTGGACGCGCCGACAAGCCGTTTTTTCGCCGATCGGAACGGGACTCATTCATGAACGCTAGCGGCTTCCTCCACCTGCTCCAGTTCTCCGACGGTCTGTTCCCCGCCGGCGGCTACGCCCATTCGTTCGGCCTGGAAACGCTCGTGCAAGCCGGCCGCGTGCAAACCGCCGATGATGTCGCAAGATTTCTCCGCGCGCACCTGGAAAACTCCGCTGCGCCAACAGACGCGGTGCTGCTGCTCGCCGCCCGCAGGGCCGCCCAGGCGCAGGATCTGCGAACCTGCCTCCGCCTCGACCATTTGCTGGAGGCGCTAAAAATCGCCGCCGAGACTCGCGAGGCCAGCCGCCAAATGGGCCGCCAGACGTTGCGCATCCTCAACGAGCTCACAAGCGACGCCGTTGTTCACCGTTTCGCCGCGGAAGTGGAATCAGGAGCCGCGCCGTGCCATCACCCCATAATCTTCGGCATCGCAGCGGCCGCTCTCGACTGGCCGCCCGAAGAAACAGCCAGCGCCTTCCTGTATTCCACAAGCGCCCTGATCGTAGGCGCATCGCTCCGCCTCTTGCCATTAGGGCAACTGGCCGGCCAGCGAATCCTCTGGAGCCTTGCGCCGTCGATCGCATCACTCGCGCATGGAGTGCAATCCGCCACCGAGGACGACATCTGGAGTTTCACGCCGGAAATCGAAATCGCCGCCATGCAGCACGAAGCCCTCGAAGCAAGGCTGTTCCGCTCATGAGCGCACAAACCAACGGCCAAACGTTCGCCGCGCAGAAAGTCCCCGGCAGGCCCTTGAAAATTGGCATCGGCGGCCCGGTAGGCTCGGGGAAAACCGCGCTCGTAGAATCCCTCTGCGTGCGCCTGAAAGACGCCTACGACATCGCCGTAATCACCAACGACATTTACACCCGCGAAGACGCCGAATTTCTCACCCGCCGCGCCGTGCTTCCGCCCGAACGCATCGTGGGAGTCGAAACGGGAGGCTGCCCGCACACGGCCATCCGCGAGGACGCCTCCGTAAATCTCGAAGCCTCCGCGCTGCTGCAAAAGCGTTTCCCGCAAATGGACATCCTGCTGATCGAAAGCGGCGGCGACAATTTGGCCTCCACCTTCAGCCCGGAGCTTGTCGACGCTACCATCTTCGTCATCGACGTGGGCGAAGGCGACAAAATGCCGCGCAAAGGCGGCCCCGGCATCACCAAGTCGGGCCTGCTGGTAATCAACAAGATCGACCTCGCGCCCTACGTCGGCGCAAGCCTGGAAGTAATGGACCGCGACGCCAAGCGCGTCCGAGGAGACCGCCCCTACGTCTTCACCAATCTCAAGACTGGCGCCGGAGTCGACGCCGTCATCAACTGGATCCGCCGCGACCTGCTCTTTGAATCCTAGCCGCAGCGGCCGCGATGGCCTCCTGCGCCTGGCGTTCGAGCGGCGCGCGCGGCCGCGCGCCACAGGTCGTGTCAAAGATCACGTCACGGTTCTGCGCCACTGCCGCTACACGCTGCCGTTGCAAATCCTCTCGCCCCTGGCGCTCGACGACGGCACCTCGTATCTCCTGCTCCTGAATCCCACAGGAGGAGTTCTCGGCGGTGACCGCCTCCGCACCGAAATCAGCGTCGGCGAAAATTCCTCCGCGTGTCTTTCGACGCCCTCCGCAACGCGCATTTATCGCACCAGCGGCCCCGCTGCGGAAATGCACACCGTGCTGCAAGTAGCCCGCCACGCGACCGTGGAATATTTGCCCGATCACGTAATCCTCCACACCGGCTCCGCCCTGCGCCAATCCCTGCGCATAGACATGCAGCCAGGCAGCCGCGGCATTTTCCTGGACGCCTTTGCCGCCGGCCGAGTAACCCACAACGAACTCTGGCGCTTCCGCGAATTCGATTCCCGCACTGAAATCACCCTGGCCGGCAAACTCCTCTACGCGTCCCGCGCCAAACTCACTCCGGCCTATCCACCGGCCACCAGCGACTCGCAACTCGCCATTAGCCACTCTCTTCCGGCAGAGCCTCCCTGCCATCCACCATGCACCAGCCATTCGCCACCGCCAGAAAAAAAACTGCCGCCTTTTAGGGGGTCGGAGCTTCAGCTCCGACATTACAGCTCCAGCGCAGCAGGGGCTTTAGCCCCTGAGGAACCCGATTTTCCCTGGTTCGCAGCTCACCCATCTCCAAATGCCCTTCATTCCCCGCCTCCCTACTCCGCATCCCTGCTGATTGTGGCCGACCAGTTCCCCGACTGGCGCCCGGTAGTAGCCAGCCTCCGCGGCGAACTCGACGCCGTCCCGGAAGTACTCGGCGGCGTCAGCGCGCTCTCCGTATCCGGCTGCTCCGTCCGCTACATGGCAAACTCCGCTATAGCGCTACACGAAGCCACCAGCCGCCTCTGGACCACCGCGCGCCGCGAAGTTTTTAACCTACCGCCGCTAGACCTTCGCAAGTATTAAAGGCGAGCCCGCAGGAGTGCAGGCGTGCGTCACTGAAAGCAAAAAGTACCGCATCCCCAGCCTCGGAACCGATTCCATCCGCGACGCGTCCGAACTGGAGTATAGTTTCAGCCAGTTCCGGCCCAAGCAGTTCACCTCGCAGGAGGAGAAGCAGAAATGAAGACGTCGCCAAGCGCAGTAGCCCGCCCACTTCCATACCTGGCCCTAGGCCTGGCCCTGGCTTTAGCCTTCGTCGCGCCCGTTCCCCGCGCGCGCGCCGCCGACGACCAGCAGATGCCCGCCGTAGGCCAAATGGCCCCCGACTTCACGCTGAACTCCCAGGAGAACATCCCCGTCAGCCTGCACGACTTCAAGGGCAAGTGGGTAGTCCTCTATTTCTATCCCAAGGACCAGACCCCCGGCTGCACCATCGAAGCCCACGGCTTCACGCGCGACCAGGATCAGTACACTAAAAAGAACGCGGTGATTCTCGGCGTCAGCGTCGATAGCGTCGACTCTCACAAGGAGTTCTGCGCCAAGGACGGCATCAATTTCAAGTTGCTCTCCGACACGAGCACCGACGTGGTCGCCAAGTACGGCTCGCTGAACCAGATGAACGGCACCTCGCGCGCCGCCCGCAACACCTTCCTCATCGATCCCTCGGGCAAGATCGTGAAGGTCTATGTGAAGGTGAATCCGACGCCCCACAGCGAAGAAGTGCTGGCGGCGCTCGACGAATTGCAGAAGAGCGGCGGCCAGTAAGCCGGCGCAGACAAGAGCCATCGCCGCGCATTGCTCTCTCAATAAAAAAGGCGGGCGCCTTAAAAGCACCCGCCTTTTTTATTTCTATCCTGCCTCGGCGTCCGCCAGCCCCTGCTTGCTCCCGCCGTTCCACAGCTAAACTAAGCGCTCGCCACCGCGGCTGCCGAAAGAGCCGTCTCGATCGTCGCCGTATCGGTGAATTCCTGGAATCTCGAAACCTTCCCATCCTCCACGGTGAAAGCCATGGCCCAGTCGCATTCATAAATGCGCCCGGTGTTCTTGGCCCGCGCGCGATAGGACCCCAGCACCACCACGCGATCGCCCTGCGCTACGTATTCGTTCGGCTCGAAACTCAGATACTCGGCCAGTTCATTTACCTTGTTAAAAAACACGCCGACCTCGTCTTTTCCGCGATACGTGCCCGCCACCGGCTGCACGCCCGCGGCAACCCACTCCACATTTTTGCTCAGACTGTCGAGAATCGACTGAATGTCCCCTCGCTTGAACGCCGCATACGCCGCCCGTATCAACTCCACATTCGCTTGCTCGCTCATCGTGACGCTCCTTGCGCCAAAAGGATTTTGAGAAGGTTCCGGGGCCCAAAGCGCCCCCAAAATAGCAAAAACGGAGGCAAATTGGCACCAGATGATTCCGCGGCGGCGGCCCGCGCGTCGTGCTGCCTCCCATTCACTTTAAATTACGGTACCGCAGTGTTTAATGCGTGAAGCGAAACGTGCCGTAAAACGACTCGATATTTTCTATCTCTTTCATAAATACTTTCATTCGATTCACGCTGTTTTTTAACTTGCTTCTAACCTTCGCCCAGGCTACAACACGTACCATTCAGACAATTGGCTATCGGTGGGATGGCTGAGTCTTTCTAAAAATTAAAACCGTTCGTCGCGGTGGTGGTCACTATCCGTGCGCGAACACGATTCACAGGAGACAGAATGCAAAAGGGTGGCTTACGCTACAGCTGTAACTACACGTTCTTTCTGTTCGGCGCTTTCTTCTTCGCGCTGGCGACATTCCTCTGCGTGGGCTCGCTGGCCGCGCAAACCGCCGGAACCGGCACCATCTCCGGAACGATCTCCGATCCATCCGGCGCCGCCATCTCCGCGGCCACTGTGGACGTCACCGACGTCGACACCGGAATCGTGCACACCGTCGCGGCCGACGAGTCCGGCCTTTACTACGCCCCGTTCCTCCAGCCGGGTCACTATACCGTCGCTGCCACCAAGGAAGGGTTTGCCCGCGTCGAGCGGAAAGACATTCTGCTAGAAGTCGGCCACAAGCTGGAAATTGACCTGGCCCTCCCGCTGAAGACCACCGCCGAGACAATCACCGTTACAGGTGCTGCGCCATTGATCGAACCCGACAAAACGGACTTGTCGCAAACCATCAGCGAAACACTCGGCGCAAATCTTCCCCTCAATGGACGCCGGTGGGAAAATTTTGTGCTTCTCACCCCCGGAGTGACTGCGGACGGCACACACGGGCTGGTCAGCTATCACGGCATTTCGGGCCTGTTCAACAATAGCGAGGTTGATGGCACCAGCAACCAGCAGGCCTTTTTCTCCGAGGATCGCGGCCGCACCACTGTCGCCTATACCTATAGCCTCGACGCCATCCAGGAGTTCCAGGTGAACTCCAACTCCTACAGCGCCGAATTCGGCCAGGCCGCGGGAGGCGTCGTCAACGCCGTCACCAAGTCCGGCACCAACGACATTCACGGCGATGTCTTCTACTATTTGCGTTATCCCAGCCTCAATGCCCTGGACCCCTACAGCAAATCCCAGGGAATTTTCACGCAGCCCGAGCACCAGCGCCAGCAATTTGGCGCCAGCGTCGGCGGCCCGATCGTCAAGGACAAGCTTTTCTTCTTCGCCAATTACGACGGCCAGCGCCGCTCCTTCCCCATCATCTACACCGGGCCGTCCAGCCCGCTGAACCTGGCGGCCGTGAGCCCGGCGAACTGCACGCCCGCGATCATTCCAGGAATCACCGCGGCGCAGTGCCAGGCAGTCGTCAATTACGTTACGGGAAATATCGGCGCCCAACCTCGAAGCGGAAACCAGGATATCTATCTGGCCAAGCTCGATTATCAGGCCACCACGAACAATCACCTGAGCGTTTCTTTCAATTACATGAACTGGAAGGCGCCCAACGACTATCAGGGGAACCCGACCTACTTCGCAAGTTCGGTTGGGCAGAACGGGTCCTATGGCACGCACGAGCGCTTCGTAGTCGCGCACTGGAACAGCGTTCTCTCTTCCACGATGGTAAACGACTTCCGCTTCCAGTATTCGCGGGACTTTGAATTTTATTCCGCGAACCAGTCCGGACCAAGCGTGTCCCTGGGGTCTTCCAGCAGCGGAGGAATTTTTGCCTACGGCATGCCCAATGCGCTGCCGCGACCGGCTTTCCCCGACGAGCACCGGCTGGAGTTTGCCGACTCACTTTCGGTGATTCACAACCGCCACACCCTCAAATTCGGCGTGGATGTCAGCCCCATCCATGAACTCCTGATTAACCTCTTCCAGGGGGGTGGGATCTATAGTTATTTCTACAACTCCAGCAACCCGGCGTTTACGTTCGAAAGCTGGGCTGCCGACTTGTATAACCTACCTCTGGCAAGTGACGGAGCCAATGCCGCCGCCCGCATCGGCAAACACTACAACACGTTCGCCCAAGCCTACGACCCGATTACGGGCGAAGGCAAGGACGACTTCTACGACGTCGATTGGGGCGCTTATTCCGAGGATACCTGGAAGGCGCGCTCCAATCTGACCTTCAACATTGGTGTGCGTTACGACATCCAGTGGGTTCCGCAGCCGCCGCATCCAAATAACAGCTCGAACCTCGCCTATTACGCCACCAGCGACCTGCACATTGATAAGGCCGATATCGCCCCGCGGTTCGGAGTCGCTTGGCAGTTTGACAAGAACACCGTTGTCCGGGGCGGTTACGGCATCTTCTACGGCAAGACCACCAACAGCTCGTTCTACGACACGCGCGTGGAAAACGGCGTGTACCAGCAGACTTACAACTGCAACGCCAATTTCACGGCGTTCACAGGCTCGACCGCCCCCGCCGCATGCGCGCCGATTTTCCCGAATATCATCTTCCCGGCGCTAGGGCCCGCCCTGGCAGCGCCTTTCGCGGGTGCCGTCACTCCCAAGGTCGTCAATACGAATCCGACGGCCGCCACTATCAGCTTCCGCGGCCAGGCCCCTGACTATCTCGAGCCCATGGTCAACGAAGCAAACCTCGCGGTCGAGCGGCAGCTTCCCGGTGACGTCAGCGTGTCCGGAACGTACTCCTTCACGCGCGGGCAGCACCTGCCAGTATGCGTCGATGCGAACTTGGCTCCGCCCACCAGTTCGATCACCTACAATGTGATTGCAGGGCCTTTCGCGCCGGGCGGCACGGTTACGGTACCTCTATTCACGTCGCGCCTAACCACGGCCAACCCCATCATCAGCACCTGCGAGAGCATCGTTCACAGCCTCTATAACGCGCTCATCCTCACCGGCAAAAAGCAGTTCAGCCATGGTTTCGAGTTCCTGGCGAACTACACGTACGCCCACACCCTTGACGACGGTCAGGTTCTGGGCGACACCGGGACGTTCAACGGAAGTTCGGATGCGACTCTAAACCCCTACAACCAACAAGGCGAGTATGGCAATTCGGATTACGATCAGCGGCAGCGGTTCGTGACCAGCTTGCTCTGGTCGCCAAGGATTCAGTCGGACAACCGTATGGTCCGCGACGCCGTGAACGGCTTCAACTTCTCCAGCATCGTCACCATTGGCTCGCCACTGCCGGTGAATGCCCTGATGAGCTCCACGTTCACTCCTCCGGGGGGGATCGACGGCGGCGTCACCGGAGGCGTCGAACAAAATGCCAGCAACGCCGCCGGGCGCGCCCCGAATTTTGAAAAGAACAGTTACCGCGGGCCCACGCAAGTCCGGGACGTGGATTTCCGGATTGGGCGTGACTTCAACCTGTTCAGCGAGCGCTACAAGTTGCAGCTCTTCATCGAGGCTTTCAACCTGTTTAACCACCGTATCATTACGAGCGTCAACACCTCGGCATACGCGTACGTGGCACCCGGCGGCGCCTACACCAACCCAGCAGGAGTGGCCTCGGTGTGTCCCGCTGGGCCAAGCCCGTGTCTGAACCCGGCGAATTCGTTCCTGACCCCCACGGCAACGAGCAATGCTCTGGTCGGGGCGCGGCAGCTTCAAATTTCCGGCAAGTTTTTCTTTTAAATCGATCGGTGTAACCAAGGCGCGGCGGCTTCGGCCGCCGCGTTTTTTTTTGGGGCCCTTCCAGTGGCGCCGGCACTCCTGCCGGCGCGGTTTTTCCGCTTCCTGCCGCAAAAACAACCACACCAACAACATCCTTCTAACCCATCCCAAGCCGTGCTACAGATAGTCCTGCGAACATGGCAAACAAACAAAACTCCCGGCGAATCTCTCCGCTGCCACAGCGCTATGCCCCCTGGTCCTCCACTTCATTTCGCTCGCCTGGCGACTTGGAACGAGTAGCGGTACCGGTCAAAAAGACCCGAAATTTTGCCGTCTTTTGCAATATCCCCACTCGACACCGCCGGACGAACGGAACGCATCCTAACTCGCTGAAAATAAACGATCGGGTATGCGTTCACTCGACACTATAAGGAGCCAGCTCGCATTCCGTTTTTGCGGCTAAAAAGTGAGCCTTCCCCAGCGCCAATTCGATGCCATCGTGATCGGCTCCGGCCCCAACGGGCTGGCAGCCGCCATCACTATCGCCCAGGCCGGCCGCTCCGTCCTGGTGATCGAGGGCCGGGAAACCATCGGCGGCGGCACACGCTCGCTCGAACTCACCCTCCCCGGTTTCCTCCACGACGTATGTTCCGCCGTCTACCCCATGGCACTGGGCTCGCCCTTCTTTCGTACCCTCCCTCTTCGTGAGCATGGCTTGGACTGGATTCAGCCCGGCGCTCCTCTTGCACACCCCTTCGACGACGGAACCGCGGTCGTCGTCGAACGATCCGTAGAAGCAACGGCCGCAAACCTCGGCGCCGACGCCTCCGCGTACGCGCATCTCATGGCGCCGCTCGTGCGGGACTGGTCAAAGATCGAGCCCACCGTGCTCGGGCCGCTGGCTTTTCCGGCTCATCCCATTGCAGCGGCACGCTTTGGACTGCCCGCCCTGCGCTCCGCCTCGAGTCTCGCGCGTTCCGCGTTTCGCACCGCCAAGGCTCGCGCGGTGTTCGCGGGAATCGCGGCGCATTCCATCCTCCCGCTCGAGAAAATGCCCAGCGCTGCCTTCGGGCTGGTGCTGGGGATCACCGCGCATGCGGTCGGCTGGCCCATCGCGCGCGGCGGCTCGCAAAAGATTGCCGAGGCGCTGGGTTCTTGCCTGCGTTCGCTGGGAGGAGAAATCGTCACCGGAACGCTCATCGAGTCACTCGCTCAATTGCCGAAGGCTCGCATCGTTCTCTGCGATGTGACCCCGCGCCAGTTGCTTCCGATCACCGGGAGCCGGTTCCTTTCCGGATTCCAGCGCAGCCTCGAACGCTATCGCTACGGCCCCGGCTCATGCAAAGTGGATTGGGCGCTCGACGGAGCGATTCCGTGGACGGCCGAGGGATGCAACAGGGCCGCCACGGTCCACCTCGGCGGCAGCCTCGAAGAAATCGAGGCCTCCGAACGCGCGCCCTGGCAGGGCCAACACGCTGAGAAGCCATTCATCCTTCTTGTGCAGCCGACTCTGTTCGACTCCACGCGCGCGCCCGCGGGTAAGCACATCGCCTGGGCCTATTGCCACGTCCCGAACGGCTCAACGCTTGACAGGAGCGAGCAGATCGAAAATCAGGTGGAGCGCTTCGCGCCCGGTTTTCGCAAGCGCATTTTGAAGCGCAGCGTGATACCAGCCGCGTCTCTCGCGCTGCACAATCCGAATCTTGTTGGTGGCGACGTCGCTGGCGGCGTGGCGGATATGGACCAGCTTGTCTTCCGGCCCACCTGGCGCCGGTATCGCACGCCGGCAAAGAACATTTACATCTGCTCGTCGTCCACGCCGCCGGGCGGCGGCGTGCATGGCATGTGCGGCCACCTCGCGGCCCGTGCCGCGCTCAGCGATCACCCATGAAGTTATCTACTCCGGGCGCGTGTCATCCCGTTTATAACAACAAACAAAGTGAGGGACCTGCATTTTCCTGCCGCGCTCAAGACCAGGCAACGCACAAAAAGGAACGAGACTGCTTGCAGAGAGGCGTTCCGCGCTTACGCGTGCCGCGCCGCTCCGGATTTGGCGCGCAGAATCGCCAGCCCGATCCCTACGATCGCCAGCGCGACCGCCGTCCATACGATTGCGTGGGTATGCCGGGAGAAGTATCCGAGTATCTGCTTCCATACAGGGCGGCAAGAACCCCAAGGATCGAATAGCGCACGGCGCGGCCCAAAAACAACGCCGCGAAAAATTTCTGCAGCGGGTATTCCGCCGCTCCCGCCGCAATCAAGAAAGGCACCATCGGAAGCGGGGGAGGCAAAAGGCCGGTACGGCGACGGAAAAGAACCCCCACTTCTCGAAGGCCGCCTTAACTTTTTCCATCTGAGAACGTTTCAACCGGCTCCCAGCCTTCCCTTGCCTTCGCCCCTCGCGAGCCGATACGTCAGGTAGCCGCCGATAACCGATCCAACAGTCGCCATGAGCGCATAGTAGGGCCAGCGCTCGCGCTGATCGGCCGACAGGACAATCGTGAAAACATCCATGCTGCCCGGAAGGGGGATCACGGAATTGTCCAGCAGTCCCAGAAAAATGAACCCAGGACCGCCCGAGGTTGCGCAGCCATCGCAAAAAGCGGATTGACAGCGGCGGGTCTTGCGATCGCGGAAGCGCGGGAGAAACCAAACACACCTCAGTGGCCTTGGACTTGCGCGGGCTGGCGCGCCACACCCTCAGTGTAGGCGTCCAGCCTGCGGCGTGGGAATACCGGGAACTACCGGTGCAGGGCGTCGAACGCCCAAACAGCTTGCTTCGCCGCGACGCGGCGGCCAATTTAGCCGTCATCGGCGTCACATCACCAACAGAAGGGTCCATCAGCGGACTGGCAGGATCAGGATCACGTGGGCTTTTGATTTTCCCGTTTCGTATACCAGCACGGATTGTAGCCAAAATGCGGAAACAGCGAATGAACGCATGTTTGCGCGACTGTGTCGCCAAAATCCAGCTCGGCCCTGCCATTCTTGAGAGGCACGGCATAGAACGGGCGGACCTGCGTGGTTTCCAACGGATCCGTTTTGGTTCGGTGCGCCATGCGGCGCTCCACCGCGAGATAATCGGCCAGATAAACAAGGGCGGCGCCCGCGACAATCACAAAAACAATCCATCGCGCGATCATCCACGCCCGTTTCACGCCGTGCTCCTGGATTCCGCGAGATCTTCTACCCCTGATTATCGCCCTTTTCGGAGAGACTCTCGGCAATGGCGCCGACCATGCGAACCATGCCGGTCAGCGGAACGGTTTGCGGGCTGTTTTTGGCGCTCGTCGGTAAACTTCACCTTCCCTGGCGCTCGCCCGGCCCGAGTGGCGTGAATGTGACCACGACGGTGCAGCTCGACTTCGCAGCCAGATAGCCGCCCAGTACTCAAGCACGTGGAACTGGGCATGATTGTAATCGCCGTCCGAGTCGATATTCGAAATAAGCGCTCGGATCTCTCCCGGGTTGGATACGGTGATGTTTGTGGAGCGCTGCGAGTGCCGATCTTCTGATCCGGAAATTCCAACGAAGAAGGAGACACCATTATTTCTGATCCAGCAAGCACCCCGGTGCCGCTCAGCGTCGCCTGAGCGGGCTCCCGGCCGCGTCGTGCGAGACGGTAAGAACCCCGGAACAGTTTTCCGCCGCGGATGGCTTGAACACGATCTGGATCTGGCAGGCGTCGTTCTTTGCGAGGGCTGCCGGGGCGCCGGGCAATCATTCGTCTGTGTGTAATCGCCGGTGATCGCAATGCTCGTGATGTGCACGGGAGACGCCCCGATGTTTACGACGGTGACTGTCTGCGGGGGGCTCGCCTTCTCCGGCCTCGGCGCTCGCCAAACGAAACAGAATAGGGCGAGAGGATTAACGGCGAACGAAAATCCTGCGCGGATGCCAATACCGCCGCAAATACCGCCGCGACCGGCATGGCCAGCAGAACCATCCATGGAAACCGGCGCCGCGATGAACGATAATTGGTGCTAGTCGTGGGCTTCAAGTTATCTTGGGTGATTCCGCATCCGGGATTGAAATCTGTCTTCTTGACTTCCCCGGGCATCCTGAGTCTTTTGACGCGAAGCAGGCGAAAAAGTTCACCGCGAACCAATGGCTTTAATGGGTTCGGATCTCGCGGAGGATGTTCAGAAATTCCGACTTCGCATCGGCGTCCACACCGAGCCTAGCATAGGCGATGTGCAGAATGGCAACGTCCTTGCGGCTGGCGTCGGCCACAAACGGAAACGGGCTGGCAGCCCCGATAGCCCAGAAGAAGTCCGGCTGGCCTCCCTGAGCATTTGCCGGTAAATGGAAGCGCCTGGCGGCATCGCCGCTCACCGCACTCATTCCCTGCGCCTCAAATACGAAAAAGGTCATCCCCGATTCTTCCACCTGCTCCATCGGAGCGACGTAGAAATCGCCGACGGGAGCGAGAACGCGCGTGCCATTGTCGGTGAGCTGGAACGTGATTCCCGCACTGATTTGCGTGGAGTAGAAGTCCGACAGCGTGTCCGAAAGCGGGCACTTGTAGTACACCTGCATATACGGGGGCGCGCCGGCCTCCGACGCGCGGCTGGCCGGAGCATATGTGGTAAGCACCTCGTTCATACAGGCGTCCGACGGCGGAAAGAAATAGTAGAAAAAGAAATCGAGCAGGCTCATGCCGGAACCGGTCGGCGAGTGCATCTGCGTATCGAGCCAGTAAGCGTCGTGCCCGATGAAGGGATTGTCCGAAGCGGCGAATTGAAGGAGCGCGCCGCGCTGCGGGTTCAACAGAACGAGATTTCCCGACAAATGAAACGGCGGAGCGTACGGGCTCAGCGGAGCGGGAGGCGGAATCTCGCTCTTGGTGTTTGCGGTCCAGTCCGAGGGCAGCGTGACCGAATAGTTGCTCGTCAAACCGTAGACTTGGCTGCCCGCCTCAGCTTTTGCTGCTACCTTTCCCGCCTCGGGCGCCGGTTCCGGAGTTTGCCCGGCAGCCGATTTCACCGCCGGGGCATCCTTGGTTTTGTCCTGAGAAGAAGGAGAAGCGGGTTGCGCGGAATCCTGCGCCGGGGACGGACCGGCTTCGGACTGACCGGTGGAAGATTGGCCGCGGAGGCCTCCGCAGAGGCCTGTTGCGCCGCAAGTTGCCCGGGGGCGGCGCAAACCAAGAGCAGCGCCGAGATGACAAACCACCACTTTCCCAGATGTCGCCTGCTGCGCATTTTCCCGGACAATTCTCCGCTGCTGGAAGCCTTCCGAAAACGCGAACAATTCCAGTTTAGCATCGCTGCGAGACTCGCCGGGCCGCAAACCCACCGCACTGTGTCGCAAATTCCGGGACGGGCGAGCGCGGCTTTCAGCGTCTCGGCGGCGCCCGCGTCGTGGTAAACTCTGCGGGTTTGAAACGCGACAACGGGGAACGAATCCGGCCTGACGAGCAGCCCCCTCCTGCTTGCCACCCGAAGATAAAGGAGAACTTCATGAACACCCAAACATCGCGCGCGGCGATGCGCAAACTCATCGGATTTCTATTCGGTTTTGCGCTGCTGGCGCTGGCAGCCGCCACGGCACGCGCGCAAGAAGGATTGAACGCCGCGGAGTTGGATGACGCGATGAACGCCTACGCCGTCGTCGTCCCCGTTCCTCAATCGCAAGTTGACCTGACGGGCGTGATCGACATTCACGCTCATTCCGATCCGGACAGCATGCCGCGATCGATCGATGCGATCGACCTGGCGAAACTCGCGAAGGCGCGCGGCATGCGCGGCATCGTGCTGAAAAATCACTATGAGTCGACCGCAGCACTGGCTTACGTCGTGCGCAAGGAAGTTCCGGGCATCGAAGTGTTCGGCGGCATCGACCTCAATCTTACGGTTGGCGGACTGAATCCTGCCGCGGTCGAGCGCATGGCCATGCTGAAGGGCGGCTACGGCAAAGTGGTGTGGTTTCCAACCTTTGACAATGAAAATGCCGTGAAGGTGGACAAGTCCAATCGTCCGTTCATCGTGATTTCGAAGAACGGGCAGTTGGTTCCCGAGGCCGTCGCGGTGATCGCCATGGCCAAGAAGTACAACCTGACGCTCGAAACCGGGCATTCTTCGGCCACCGACGGCTTGCTGATCGTTCACGAGGCCCACAAGCAAGGCGTGGAACACATCGTGGTAACGCACGCGATGGCCAGCCCGTTCTCATGACGATTCCGCAAATGAAGGAAGCCGTCGCCGATGGCGCGCTCCTGGAGTTTGTGAACAACGCGACCAGAGGCGCCAACAAGTCCGTCACGATGGAGCCAATACGTGGAGGCTATCCGCGCCATCGGGCCGCAATACTGCATACTTGCGACAGACTCAGGCGGCCTGGGCGGCGCTCCGCTCCACCCGGACGCCATGGCGGCGATCATGGGAGCGATGCTGAACGGCGGGTTTCTCGCAGGCCGATGTCGACATGATGGCCAAGACAAACCCGGCACGCGCGCTGGGATTGCAATAGGATTTCCCGGGATAGCCAACTCCAAGCTGAGCGCGATCCCGAAGTCCGCAACAGGCTTCTTGAAATAAGTGGCAGGGGGCGACTCCCCGGCCTAGCCGCCGGCGGCCTGGCTCATGGCGGCGGCCATGCGCTTCTTTATTTCCTCGGGCGAAACGTCCTCGATGTGCGTTGCGACCGACCAGATGTGGCCGAAGGGATCGAGCAGCGAGCCGCTGCGGTCGCCGTAAAACTGGTCCTTCACGGGGCGAATGAGCTGTGCGCCGGCGTCCACGGCGCTCTCGACCACGGCATCCACGTCCTCGACGTAAACGTGCAGGCTGCTGGCGCTGCCGCCGAGTGTTTGCGGGCTCTTCGTTCCCCACTGCGGGTTTTCATCGCTGAGCATGATCAGGGAGTCGCCGATCCGCAGTTCGGCGTGCCCGACCAGGCCGTTGAGGTCCGACCAAGCGCATGATTTCCTTCGCGCCAAAAATCTTCTTGTAGTAGTCGATCGCGTTGGCCGCACCCTTGATGAAAAGGTAGGGCGTAACAGTCGAGTATCCATCGGGAATCGGTTTCACGTTAGCCACGTTATTTGTCCTCCTAAAGATGGATTTGCGGAGCCGGGCTCGCCCCGGCGGATACGCGGATTCTACACCTGATTTATGTGCGGAGTGTTATAAGCGGATGAACGCAGGAATTCCGATGGCATGGCCTGAGTAACCGGAACCCGAACGGCCCGGAACAATGGGGGTTTCATGGAGTCGCAAAACTTCACCGGGAGAAAGGGCGGCGGTCTGTCCTTTCTCCCGGAAAGTAACACTGCTCTAGAAAGAGTACTTGAGGGCAAACTGCACCAGCCGCGGATTTACCGACGTGCTGGTGATCTGCCCGAAGGTTGACTTGGAGACGTCTACGCTTACGGGAGTGTTGAATTGTGGATGGTTGAACGTGTTGAAGAACTCCGCTCGGAATTGCAGCGAGGCGTCTTCCCGGAGCCCGCCAACCTTGGTGTTCTTCACCAGCGCCATATCCCAGTTGAACTGCCCAGGTCCAAGGACTTCGCCGTACCCAGCGTCTCCAAACCCGGTTCCGTTGCCAATCGCGGGTGTGGTGCTGAATGCGGATTTGTTGAACGAACCGGGACCACCCAAAGCGCCGCCCAGCCGCTGCTGAACGCTGCCGGGTGAGGCCACGTTGGCATTCCCCATTCCCGCGGCGAATTCGGCCGTCGAAGTCACCACCGTTCCTGGACCGAACCCGTAGATACTCCCACCTCGCGTATCGGTAACGGTCAAGGCGATTCCGTCCTGCACAACCGTCACGCCCGACAAGTTCCAGCCGCTGGTAACCTTGTCGAGAAAACCCTGGTGGCTGCCAAACGGCAGGTTCCAACTGTAGTTCACCGTAAGACGCTGCGGACGGAAGGCCGGGTTGAGCCCGTATTGCAACGGCAGGTCGGGATTGTTGAGGGTAATGTAGCTTCCCGTATCGACGCCTCGCGACCACGTGTACGCCGCCTGCATCGTGAAGCCATGCGAGAACTGCCGGCGCACGGTGGCCTGCATGCTGTTGTATTTCGCGGAGGAAATGGTCTGATCGGCCTCCAGGCCGCCGGGCGCGAAGCCTAGATAAGGAACGCGAAGCGACGCGTTGGAGGTCGTGCTGGTTGTAATACCGTTCACAGGGGTAGCTGCGGTTGCCAGTAGCGCTTCGTTGAGCTGGTGCTCCTGCGTCGAGGAAACGAGATTGTCGGGCGTCTGGTGGATGGCGTGAATTCCCACGTAGCCCAGCTCGAGCACCCACTGCGGCAAGAACTCGTACTGGATGTTGAGATTCCACTGATAGGTAACGGGGGTGAGATAGTTCTGCGCCATCAGGAGATCATTGATGTTCGAGCTTTGCCCAGTCGCAAAGTTTGCCCACCGCGTCTGCCATCCGAGCGACGTGGGGCGTACGGCTGAGCAAAGGTGGAGAAGTAGTTTGCGGTTCCGGACTGGAATACGGGAACCAGGTAGGGAGGAACCTGGATCGAACCCTTGTCGTACTGGTTCGAACCGATGCGGTCATAAAAAAGCCCGCCCCCTCCGCGCACCACAAAGCGGTCGTTGGACGCGAGAGGCTTCCAGGCAAAACCAACGCGCGGCGCGAAATTAGTCTTCGAGGGATTGTTCTGCGGCGGAATTTCGTGGTTGCTTTGGAAAAGTCCGCCGACCGGTGGCGGCGGGTAAATCGAGTAGTTGAAGTTCGAAGGAACCACAAACCCTGCGAGCGATCCGGTGGCAGCGGTTGTGCCCAGCGTTCCACCCAGCGACACAGGAACGTTCACCAGGTTGATCAGGCTCGGCCAGATATTCACGTTGTTGCCGTTGGCATCGGATTCGATCCCGATGTACTCCCACCGCACCCCCAAATTGAGGCGTCAGATTGCTGCGCAATTTGAAATCGTCCTGGATAAACGCGGACGCGATGGGTATCCGGTAATCCTTCAGGATGCCGGCAGGCGGTTGAACCGACGCGGA
>CAVOOP010000010.1:0-216256 GCA_963697575.1 uncultured Acidobacteriota bacterium
CAGTGGAACAATTGTATATGACATCATTACCTTGATCGTCCCATTCTCACACCCTCCTGCGAGGGAGTTGTCACTACAGTACACCAGGCTACAGACAGAGAATGCCATGTTGCTCAACACTTTTACAGGCGCATCCCAATTATTCGGGTCCCAGACTTCTAAACTTCGTTCTTCTCCTGAACTGATAACATGTTCCTTCCCGGAGCATAGTGCTAGGACATTGCAGGGAGTGTTGTTTCCTGTTTGATGCGCGAGAATCTTCTTGACACTCCAACTCCTCGAGTTCCACAGCTATGAAGGTAACCCTCTGTGTACCTACTATTAAATACAATTTCGCCCCAGCCTTTATAAACGACACGAAGCAAGTAGAATTTCGCTCCAAATCCACTTAAAGTCCTCTCACATGTCCATTCTTTAGTTTCCCAAACCTATGGAAGGCAAATTGAATTCATTATATCAACTAATTTGCACCTATTACGTCCCATTACCTTAATCGTTCCATCTGCACTGCCAGATACAAGGCAGTCACTCCCAAGACGTACTAAAGCTTTCACATCGTCAATGTGTTGTGCGAGCGTCTTCTGACATGCGCGCGTGGCCCCATTCCATATACGAATCGTGCCATCCTCTCCACCAGTCGCTAAATATTTATCATCGATGCTTGTGACGGAGGCAATATTGCCCTCATGTCCTTCCAGCTTGTAAATCACAGTAGTCAGCGTCACATCGCATCCCATTCCTTTCCTTCTCCTCATGCGGTTACCTTTCCCAAGTTCCTTCCGTTCCAAAGGAGGAAGGGAGAGATACGTGAATGCCTCCAGCACTAATTCCTTTAGAAGTGAATTGTTTATCATGGTAGTATCCGTCATTACATTCTTGGCAAGTACAGGTGCAGGTATGAGTGCAAATCTGACAAGAGAGGGAGGGCTCGACAGACACTCGATCCTGTTCGCTGCGTGCTTGACCATTGATATATTTTGCCACGGCATTGTAGACTATAAGTTCATTGGATACAATCAGGTTATCTGATTCTATTATTGCTTTCATGATGGTGCAGTCCAACGTCAAGAAATCAGTTATGCCGCTAAAGTTTTTGAGAAGAAAATCCAAGCATTTCTCTTGTAGTTGATACAAGGCGCCTGAGTCTGCCGCGGAGAAGAGGGAGCATGCATTGGAGACGGATATAGTCTTTATAACGGACCACCCTCGGCACATAACTCATCCTTCAAGGTAGTAATGCCTAGATGGTCCGCGCTAGTTGCTAATGCTATGACCTTATCAATCTCTACAGAGACTGTGCCCTCATACATATACAGTAATATATTACGCATGCTCCAAGCGTCTACTGCCTACAATAGATAACAGCAATCTTAAAATAAATAAAGGTCAATATAACTATTCAAGTGTCTAACCTCTAGTGTGACGGTACTCCTGGAGCTATCCTTGAACCCATTAGTAAACATTGTGTAAAAGAAGGAGCTGTATGCAGCAAGGACTATCTTGTGGCATTTAAAGCTCGTCATACCCTCTGTCTCCACCTCACTGAATAAATTCTCCCCCAGTGGAGGTCCACCCAGTGAGCTCTTCACTAACACCTCGATGTCTAGTAGTTGTCTCTCCTCAGCATCCTACATAGCATCTGGTTGAACTGCAGTCTGCCTACCTCTGGCCTCCCCACCCTCCTGTATTCGCCACCCTTCCCATCCCGAGCACCTGAGTCGAACTATTAAATTCGCCGAGAGATGAAACTCACACGCTTACTTTTACGAGGTGAGGTGTGTACGATGCCACCATCGACTCCTAGAATAGATAGCGATGGATTCATGTGTGGCAGACGAGCACTGCGAGGGCTAGCTGCATATCCTCGATCCGAGTAGGGGCTAGACCCACCACTTGGATCGACAGATAGCGTGACTGGAACCTGTTGGACAGGGGAGGAGGACGTACTCATCCTACGCCTGTACTGAGGTGACCTAAAGACTCCCTGTGTCACTGACTCTAGCGCTATGGTGGTGAAGGTGTGCCTCCTCTCATCACCCACTGGCTTCATAAGCAAATACAACTTGGCAACACACCCAATAACCGATCTGGGCCCATTCCCTCCACCCTTTTTATTGGAAGGGAGAATGAATCACTATACAAGAGCCATTGATGCTCTGTTATGGTTAGAGCTATGTCCCTTGCTTCATGTACCATGTAGTCATATGATCGCTGTATTCGATAGTATTTTTAGTGTCAGGAAGGTTTCATCGGAGCAAAAGATATAAATAGAGGTCAAAAGGAAGAACTTGTGAGGTCCAATTTTAAAAACATGAAATATAAATGTGCATCTCTTCCTTGAACAGTGACTGATGGCTTATCACCCCCCACTACTCTACAATACATCACATCTACATTTAACGATAAAGGAACTATTAAGGCTTGTAGGCCACATGATCTGCGTCAAGAAGGAAGCCAGTCTCCTCCATGAAGACATCAGAGGCTGCAGACAGGTCATTAACATGCCGAGCAGACAAGAGGCGATATAGCCTCGAGGCAAAGTGGCCTGACAGTATTCCAAACATAAATACTGAGAACGCAAACACCACGGCGCTGTAGGTGAGGCCGCCATGATCTGCCCAATGCAGAAGAAGACGAGAACCATAGTAGTCCCTCTAAGCTGCTTGACTGCAATCACCTTAGCAGATGTGGCATATATGTCTGAGATGTGTACACCATTGTGTACGAAGAGAAAGCGAAGGATGGGGGATACGACGATTGATACTAGAACGCATGATCCAGCAAGGATGAAAGGTAGGTAATCATGTGGGTTATCTCTAGTGACTGTGACTTCAACACTTACAAAGATCGCAAGTGCGCAAGCAAACGTGGTAGCGGAGAACAGGGAGAGGGAGAGAAAAGACACTGGTGGGAGGCCATGGGAAGGATCAGGTGGCAAGGCAGTATCAACATGCTCCACTGCCTCTATATTGGGGTCATTCACGGTAACAGGAGAGGCCTCTAGGCATGGCTCTAGCTTGTCCTTTAGTGTTCGTAAGAGGGAGGCAAACACCCTCGCCACCTCTGGGGACCAGGCATCTGGAGAGAGCACCCTCTTCCTCCTCCCTGCTAGTATAGCAATACGTACGTAACTCAGGCCACACACACAACACCTACGTATTGCTTGGCGGCACCCGCCTGGCCTAAGTTTCTGATTTCCGTAGAATCGCACGCGCGTGATCTTTTTGCGGTTATTCCAAGAGGCGGCGGCTGGGAGATGTCTGCGGGTGGCCATACGCTCTAAAATGTAGATTCACTATCCTACCCGATAGACTCATGTAATTTTCGGTGCTAGGGTGAATTCCGGACGCTCGGATCGGTGCCTGCCGGTTTCTGCGGGTTTCCGAAAAGGAGGCAGTGTCCAATGGCCCCGAAAGCACCGCGCGCGAGCCCGAAACCCAAGAAGAAAAACTCGGCAGATAAGCCTCGCGCCGTTGAAGAACCCGACATTGTGGATGAAGCGTCGGAGGAATCCTTTCCCGCGAGCGACGCTCCCGGATGGACGTTGGACCAGACGCAAAACCGAAGACGGCACCGAAGTGATTGGTTGGCACCCTCTCTTTCAAGGCCTCATCACAGTATTAGCAACTTGAGATTTGCGGTTTCGATGTCTGCAACGGTGCACCGCCGCAGAGGAGGAAGGAATGAAAGCCGAAGAGAGCGGAATGAAAATCGTGATGCAGGTTGGCAGCGAGCTGCGGATTTCCAACAACGGGGAAGTCGTGATCGATAATCCTGAGCTCGAATTGGTGGGAGAGGAGCGCGCGGCCGACGCGGTCCTGGTATACAAATTCGATCCGCGGGCGAAGGCTCACATCATACGTTTGCTCGATCCCGTTGCCGACCGGAAGCATTTGAAATCTCATCGCCCGAACGACTGATCGCTGATATTCTCGGCGGGCATCTGCGCATACGCTCGACCCCGGAGGAAGTTCCGCATGGACCTGTTCGACCCGCTGCAGATTCGTGATGTAACGCTGAGCAATCGCATAATGGTTTCGCCCATGTGCCAGTATTCGTCTCCCGATGGCTTCGCAACCGATTGGCACCTGGTGCATTTGGGGAGCCGTGCCGTAGGCGGGGCGGGGCTCGTGTTTACCGAGGCGACGGCGGTGACGCCCGACGGGCGAATCAGCCCCTGGGATCTCGGCATCTGGAAGGACGAGCACATCGAGATGCTCGCGCATCGCCCGTTTCATTCGCGAGCAGGGCGCCGTTCCCGGCATACAGCTGGCCCATGCCGGACGAAAGGGAAGTACGCAGAGGCCTTGGGAAGGTTCGGACGGGATCCAGGAGTCGGAAGGGGGATGGAAGCCTGTGGCGCCGAGCGCCATTGCCTACAGTCCGAATTACCCGCATCCGACTGCTCTTGGCGAGGCTGGCATCCGCGGAATTGTAAATGCCTTTGCCGACTCCGCCCGCCGCGCCTTGCGAGCGGGATTCCAGGTGATTGAAATTCACGCCGCGCATGGCTACCTGATTCATGAATTTCTATCACCGCTCTCCAATATGCGCACAGATTCCTACGGCGGGTCGCTCGACAATCGCATCCGCTTGCTTGTGGATGTGGTGACGGCGGTGCGGAAAGTCTGGCCTGCAGCGCTCCCGCTGTTTGTTCGCATCTCGGCGACCGATTGGGTCGAAGGCGGGTGGGACGTCGACCAGTCGATCTACGCAGTCAAGAAAATCGCGCCGCTCGGCGTGGATTTGATCGATTGCTCCTCGGCCGGGCTCGACCCGCGGCAGAAAATTCCCGTGAAGCCCGGCTATCAGGTGCCCTTCGCGCAGGAAATTCGCGATAAGACAGGAGTTCTCACCGGCGCGGTCGGCATGATCGAAGCGCCCGCGATGGCGAGTGAAATCCTGAGGTCGAAGAAAGCGGACCTCGTCATTTTTGCCCGGGAATTTTTGCGCCGCCCGTATTGGCCTCTGGAAGAAGCCCGAAACCTGGGGATACCGGTGAGCTGGCCGGCGCAATACTTGCGCGCGGCGCCGGACGGCACGCGCAAGCGTGAAGGCTCCATTCCGACAGCTTCGTCAGCCGCGAGTGCGCCAGCTCACGAGGTTAAAGCGAAGTAATCGATTTTTCGGCTAGGTTTTCGAGCGGCGCGATAGCCGGCGCAGGAGGGACTGTGCCTCGTCGATTTCAAGCAGCAGGGCTGCTCCCAGATAAATCGTTCCGTAAGGGATGAGCACGGCGATGCCGACGAGCACGGGCGCGTGCGCGCGAAAGAAGTGGTGGATCAGCCAGCCCACGCCGGCGGCCGATGCCGCCGCGATCCAAAGCCTGGCAAGATAAGCGGCCGGAATGCCCGTCTTGCCGATGCGGCGATTCAGTCTTAACCGCAGGAGCGTGAATTCCACCCACGATGCAATTCCCGCAGACACGGTGAGGCCCACCACGCCCCAGCGCGGGTCGATTCCCAGCGCTCGCGGCAGCGGAATCGCGCACAAATAGCCGAGGATCGTTGTGAGCACGACTCGCACGATGGCGAAGCGCAACGGCGTGCGCGTGTCGCGCAGGGCGTAGTACGCCGATGAATAGAGCCGCCCGAGAGTCGAGGCGAGCAGTCCAACGGTTGCTCCCGCGAGAATGGCCCAGACGTAGAGCGCGTCGCTGTGGGTGAAGCGGCCCGTCTGATAGAGCGGCCGCGACGATCACGTCTCCGAGAACCAGGAACGCGGCCACCGACGGCACCACGAAAAATGCGATTTGCCGCAGGCCCGGGTCGAGGCGCGCGCGAAGCGCTTCGGCCACTTCGCGGTCGTCGCCGAGCGCGCCGGACATGTGCGGGAGTTCGGCCGCCGAGACCGACATCCCGAACAGGCTCACCGGCAGCGTGAAGAGAATCTGCGCGTAGGAAAACGCGGATAGCGCGCCGGTGCCGAGCCAGCTTGCCAGCCACGCGTCCACGTAACCGCTGATCTGCACGACGCCGCGGCCCACGAAGACGGGGCCAAAATTGTGGACGACGGTCTTCACGTTGGGCGTTTGAGCGAGAGAAGGTTTCAAGCCGTGGAGGAGCCGCAGCACCACCGGCAACTGCACGGCCACTTGAAGCGCGCTGCCCACCACCGATCCCCATGCCACGATTGCCGCGAGCGGGTATTGCGCGTAACGCCCGCCGAAGCCCCAGAGCGTCGCGATCATCGCAGCGTTCCAGATCACCGGCGCGGTGTAGGAAAGAAAGAAGCGGCGATGGCTGTTGAGTATGCCGAGGCACCAGGCGGAAAAAACCAGCAGGCCCGCGCCGGGAAAGAGAATTCGCACCAGGCGAATGGTCAGCTCGCGCTTCTCGCCGTGAAAGCCGGGCGCGATGGCGTCGATCAGATAGGGCGTCGCCACCAGGCCGATCAACACGAGAATCGAAGTGGTCAGCGCGAGTAACGCTGCGACCGCGCCGGCGGTGCGGCGCGCCTCTTCGTCGTCCTTGCGAGCCAGGAGACCTGCGTACACCGGAATGAAGGAAGCCGAAAGCACTCCTTCGCCGAAGAGGTTTTGCAGGAAGTTGGGGATGCGGAAGGCGGCGTTAAAGGCGTCGGCCGCGTCGGAATTGCCGAAGTAATGCGCGAAAATTCGCTGGCGGACCAGTCCCGCAATGCGGCTCAGGAATATTCCTGCGGCTACGAGAAATGCGTGGCGCTTCGACGCGCCGTGGCGCGCTTGGGTCTTCTCCGCGCTTTCCTCGGGCACAGTGGCAGCGTCATTGCGCATAGGTTGGAATCAGTTCATTACAGAAGCTACTTGCGGGGATGTCAACCGGGATTCTGGCGGCTGTGCGGTGGTGAACAGCCGACACCCGGCTGTACGTTCTTATGCGCGTCATCCCCGCACCAACCTTCCACACGTGTCATCCTGAACGAAGTGAAGGATCCGCTTCTTCTTTTTGCTGATCGTGAAAGAAGATGGAGCGCTTCGGGCAGGCTAGTCGCTGAAGACGGCGTGCAGGGTGAGTTGGCTATCCTTCAGGACGTTCCAAATCGCGCTCCCAGGTTTGCTTGCCTTGGGCGCGGACTTCCACGTGATGCAGGCCGGCCGCGAGATGGACGGTCGAGGGAGTCTGGCCAACGAATTTCCCGTCGATGTAAATGTCGGTACCGGCGGGTTCGGACGCGATGGCCACGCTGCCGGCTTCGGAACTGCTCTTCTGCTCGTTGGCTCTGAACATGTCACCGGCGGGGGGATGCATCGGCCCTTCGCGCCCGGTGGTTTCCGCGGGTTGGCCAACATTGTGGCCAGCATTGTTGCCAGTATTGCCAAGCGAGATCACTTCCAGCTTGATCTCAAAGTGTTCGGCCTTCAGCAGGAAGTAGGTGCCGCGGCGGCGTCCTGTGACTGCAATCCAGTCGAATGGCCCGTTGGTTAGCGTGACTTGCTGCGGGAGATAACCGTCCTTGGAAATGCGGACCGTCACCGCGTGTTCGAGGCGGGCGCTGAAGGCCGTGTGCGGCTTGTGGAAGTAGCTTCCGGGGTAATCGATTTTGTACGGAGTCGTGCCGGCGGCCAAGCCATTGATCTCAATCGTAGCACCCGGGGGAGAAGTCGCGATGGTGAGCGAATCGGCGCGCGTTTCCGCGGCCAGCAGAGAGCACGCCAGCAGAATCAATGCCAATAGACAGTGTTGCCTCGACGGCTGCATCGTAGCCCTCCGAGGAATTAGAGGAGAACAATCGCACCGGTGGTTAAAAATGTCAATCTGCCGACTTTGCCTATGTCAGTTCCGCGTTTGCAACGAAGGGTGGGCCATGAGATGCCGGAAATTGCCTGAGATATAGTTCAACTCCCGCATGTGAAGCGGTCCAGAAAGCTTTGCGCAACTTTCGCGCAGGTTCGTTGACGAGCCTGATTGCCGCGGATATAGTGTGGATGAAAGCGCTCAAGCTTAACACCCACGCCCACAATGGATTCGCGACTCCTCCACGAACTGAAAAAGCTTCTCGGCGCGGACGGCGTCCTGCACGAGCCGGAGGACCTGCTCCTCTATGAATACGACGGCTCGGTGGAGGTGGCTAAGCCTTCGTGCGCGGTGTTTCCGCGCAATACCGAAGACGTAGTGGAGATTGTGAAGCTGGCGAATCGCTATGAGACGCCTCTGGTGGGCCGCGGCGCGGGTACGGGACTTTCCGGCGGGGCGCTGGCGCGGCGGGGCGGCATCGTCGTGGTGTTTTCGCGCATGAACCGCATTCTTGAAGTGGACGTGGAGAACCAGCGGGCGACGGTGCAGCCGGGCGTCGTGAATCTGGATTTGAGCGTTGCGGTGGCCCACACCGGGTTGCATTTTGCGCCCGATCCATCGAGCCAGAAGGCCTGCACGATTGGCGGAAATGTTTCGGAGAATTCGGGCGGGCCGCACACGCTGGCGTACGGTGTTACGACCAACCACGTGCTGGCCATGACGGTGGTGCTGCCGACCGGCGAAGTCGTGCGGCTCGGCAGCTCGGCGCTGGATGCGCCCGGCTACGATCTGACGGGGCTTTTCGTCGGCTCCGAGGGGACGCTCGCGCTCGTGACTGAAGTCACTGTGAAGCTCACGCGCTTGCCCGAAGCCGTGAAAACTCTTCTCGCAGTGTTCGATACCGTGGACGACGCCACCGAAACCGTGGCCGAAATCACGCGCCGGGGAATCACGCCGGCGGCCTGCGAGATGTTCGACAGCTGGACGATTCGCGCCGTCGAGGAATACGTGCACGCGGGCTACCCGATTGGCGCGGCGGCGGTGCTGCTGATCGATGTGGACGGCGTGCAGGAATCGGTGGAATCCGCGGCGGCGGAGGTAGCGGATATCTGCCGCCTGCACCACGCCTCCGAGGTGCGCGTCGCCCGCGACGCCGCCGAGCGCGACCTGCTCTGGAAAGGCCGCAAGAATGCCTTTGGCGCGGTGGGACGGATTTCGCCCACGTATTACGCCATGGATGGCGTGATCCCGCGCACAAAGCTTCCCGCCACGCTGCGGCGCCTCGCGGAGATCGGCAAAAAGTACGGTTTTCAAATCGGCAACATCTTTCACGCGGGCGACGGAAACCTGCATCCGCTGATTCCTTTCAATGGCCGCGACCGCGACGAATTCCGCCGCGCCATCGCCGCCGGAAGCGAGATCATTCGCTGCTGCATTGAAATGGGCGGCGCGATCACCGGGGAGCACGGCGTCGGGATGGAAAAGGATCACCTGATGCCGTACCTGTTCAGCGCGGTCGATCTCGAACTGATGCGCGGCGTGCATGACGCGTTCAATCCGGCCGGCCTGCTGAACCCCGGCAAGATTTTTCCGAGCGCCAAGGCTTGCGGCGAAATCTACGCGCGCCCCGCACTCGACGCGAGCGTCACGCCCGCATGAGCATCGCCAGCATGACGGCTGCCTCGCGCCTTGCGAGCATTGCCGGTCCCGCGCATGTGGTCAGCGATTCTTCCGGCCTCGCCGCCTATGAGGTGTGCGGCAAACGGCCCGCTGCGGCGGTGCGTCCCGGATCGAGCGAAGAAGCCGCGGAGATCGTGAAATTTGCCGCCGCTGAAAAGCTGGCGATCGTCCCCAGCGGCGCGCGAACGAAGCTCTCGATGGGACTGGCGCCGCGCCAGTACGACCTCGCGCTCGATATGACGCGGCTCGATCGCGTGGTCGCCTACGATCCGGCCGATTTGACGCTAAGCGTCGAGCCCGGCGTCACTCTGCAAAACCTCGCTGCCGTGCTGGCCGAGCACAAGCAGTGGCTGCCGCTTGCGCCGCCCTACGCGGATCGCACGACGGTGGGCGGCGCCATCGCCTCGGGCGTGGATACCGCGCTGCGGCAAATGTACGGCACGGCGCGCGATTACGTTCTCGGGATGGAATTCGTCACGGGGCAGGGCGCCACGGCGAAAAGCGGCGGACGCGTGGTTAAGAACGTCACGGGTTACGACATACACAAATTGATGATTGGCGCGCTCGGGACGCTCGGCGTCATGACAAAAATCAATTTCCGCACGTTTCCGCTGCCGGTTGGCACGCGCGGCTTTGCCGCCGGCTTCGAAAGCGCCGAGCGAGCGCTTGAATTGCGGCACAGCATCGCTCATTCGCCGCTCAATCCTCAGGCGGTCGAGGTATTCAGCCCGAGTGCCGCCAAAATCTTATGCAGCGATGTGGCCGCGCGAATCGTCCCGGAATCCGTTGGCCCCGGTTTGCTCTCCAAGGCGCACTGGACGCTGGCCGCCGATTTTGCGGGAAACGAAAAGGTTCTCGAGCGTTGCGAACGGGATTTTCGCCAGATGGCGGGGCAGTGCGGTGCCACGGATGCCGTCGTTTTCACAGCCGATCAAATGTCCGCCGTGGCAGCGTTCAAGCGCGAATTCATACCGATTGCCCTGGGATCATCCTCCGCGGCCACGATTGTGAAAATGAGTGTGCTGCCCACGCGCATGAGGGAACTGCTTTCCGGCGCCGCGAAGGCCGCCGAGACGAATTCGCTGCCGTGGGCGGCGATGGCGCGAGGGCTAGGCGTCATATACTTCGCGTTGCTGCCAAGCGACCAGAGCGAGGAATCACGGCGGCGCGCCATTCAGGCCACGGATCAAATCCTGCCCGAGTGCGCCGCGCTGGGCGGCAACGGGACGATTCCATGGAGTCCGGCAGAATGGAAAAGCGCGCTGAAGGTCTGGGGATTGGAACGCGGTGATGTCCAACAGATGCGCAAAATAAAAAATCTCTTCGATCCGCTCGGCATTCTGAGCCCTGGCAGATTTATGGGGGGACTGTAGGCGATGGCGCTCCCTCCGCTGGCTCCCGCTTCGCACGAAGATCTGCCTGTTGATGTTCCGGCGGGCCCGAGCGGGTTTTCCGGTCCCGACAAGCCTGAATATTCCGTCTACTCGCATTGCGTTCATTGCGGGCTGTGCCTGAACCAGTGCCCCACGTATCGACTCTGGGGAAGGGAAGCCGATTCCCCGCGCGGCCGGATTCGGCAGATCGAACTGGTAGACGAGGGACAGCTGGAGCTGGGCGATTCGTTCGTCGAGCATATCGACCGGTGCCTCGATTGCCGCGCGTGCGAAACGGCTTGTCCTTCGGGCGTCGAGTACGGGAGGCTGGTGGAAACGGCGCGCGCGCAGATCGAGCAGCATTACAAGCGGCCGCTTGGTATCGCGCCTCGCGCGCGATTTTGTATACCGCCGGCTTCTTCCGTATCCCTCGCGAATCGCCACGGCGGCGCGGTTCTTGAAATTTTATCAGCGCTCGGGGCTTGCGGCTTTGGCACGGGCCACGGGTGTCCTGCGGCTGCTGGGATTGCAGGATCGCGAGCGGCTGCTGCCCAAAATCGATTCGGAGTTTTTCTTCAGCGAGCTAGGGAAGACGTTTCCGGCGCAGGGCGCGCGGCGCGCGAGGGTGGCGCTGTTTGCCGGGTGCGTCGCGCAAGTGACTTTCAGCGAGCTCAACCGCGCAACGATTCGCGTCTTGCAGGCCAACGGTTGCGAAGTGGTGGTGCCGCCGGGGCAAGTGTGCTGCGGCGCGCTTCCCAATCACGCAGGGGTTCGCGATGTGGCGCGGGACCTTGCGCGGGCGAATTTTCAAGCTTTCCCTGTGGATGAATTCGACGCGATCGTCACCAACGCGGCCGGATGCGGCTCAACACTCAAGGAATACACGCATCTTTTCCCGAACGACGATCCGTCCCACGCGCAGTCCGTGAAGTTCGCCGGCAAAATGCGAGACGTCACCGAATTTCTGGCGGAAATCGGCCTCACCGCGACGCTGCGGCCCGTTCCGCTGCGCGTCACTTATCAGGATTCGTGCCATCTGGCGCACGGACAGAAAATCCGCGAAGCCCCGCGCAAACTGATTCGCGCTGTCCCGGGAGTGGAATTCGTGGAAATGCCGCTGGCCGACCAGTGCTGCGGCTCGGCCGGCGTCTATAACGTGACGGAGACGGAAGCGTCGCTGGAATTGCTCGCCAAGAAAATGGACTGCGTGAAGCAGACAAACGCCCAGGTGATCGTCACTGCGAATCCCGGTTGCATCTTGCAGCTTCGCGCGGGCGCGTCGCAATCCACGGAACGGATCAGGAAGTGCTGCACGTCGTCGAACTGCTCGACCGGTCAATCTCTTCCAGCTAGTTTTACTTCTCGCCGACGAGGTAGCGGCAGCCGCTTGCGCCCATCCTGGCGGAGTGGACTGCTCCGGCAGGCACGTCGCAGCGCTCGCCGGCGCGGTAAGTCTGCGATTTACCGGCTGTTTTGTCTTTTATGGCGAGCGTCATCTCGCCGTCCAGAATGATGTGCGCGGTCAACCCTGCGTGCGTGTGGTCAGGATAAAACGCATTCGGGCCGTCCTGCCAAACGAATGTGTGGGAGAAGCCTTCCTGCTCAAGTTGCTTCCGATAATCTTCCCCGCGCAGCTTTGCGTCCATAACAAAGGAGATTATAGCAAAGCGACCGATAGGGGACGTCGAGGCGAGCCTAAAAGGGGGGCTTGCGGGCGGAGCGTGGTGGGGGTATCCGCCCGCAAGTACGGCTTTACTGCGGGGTAACTTAATCTCCCGGCGGAGGGGGCGGCCCTTTTCGGCGAAACCCCGTCTTCCCTCCTTCTTTTACCGTGTAATCCGATGGCACCTGGAACAGAGAAGGGTCCGGCTCCGCCTTGACAATATTCGTCAGATGGAAGACGTTGTCGCCGGTTCGGGGATCGCTTCGCTTGATCATCACGTTCATTTGCAGATCCGGTGAATACCAGCGCTCCACGGTGATCACGATCGGCTTCTCGTTGCCAATCGCGCCTATCGGAATTGTGCGGGTTGTACGCGTACCCTGCACGGGCAGACCGTTCATCGTTTGAGGGGGGAGTGATATGGTTGTCACATCGTTCTGCGAGAACCCGGGATGTGGACCGCCGCCGCCGTTGCCGGATCGATTCGGCGGCAAAGGCAGCTTGCGGGCCGTCTTGTCTTCCGGCTCAAGGATATAGTTTGCCCCCGCCACCGGGTCTTTGATTAGAACCACGTGGGGAGGGGTCTTGCCCGAAGTAGCCCAATCCCCGATTGCCGGGAGCGTCATATCGCGGCGGAAGCGGCCACTGCTGTCGCGCGCGAGCGTACCGTTGGTCGTTCGCTGGATGTGGTTGCCATCGGCGAACACCTGAGTCGTCTGTTGCGAGAAGGCCGCTGTGAAGGGAGCGCCGGTGACAGTTTTTCCACCTCCGAGACCTGCCTCGAAGCCGACAAATCCCATGGCGTCGTCCGGTGAAAAACGTCCCGGGCCAGGCCCGATCCGCTCGGAAAGGATTTGCCGCGGAGGAGGGCCCGCAGGAGCAGTTTGAGCCGATCCCGGGACGCCGGTTGCAAGCATCGCCAAGGCCATCGCCGGCCAACTGGCAAATCCGAACTTGCCTCGCAGTGTCATCTCGATATATTCCTCTCGATCGTAACTATCTCGGCCTACTGTTCCAGACTAGCCTGTGATACCAGCCGGATGGCCTGCGGCGCTCCGTCCTCGCTCAGGACAATATCCGCCGGAACCTGCTCCGAAGCCCCGACATCCGCCACCGGAAGCCCCAGCGAAGCAAGCGCCGAACGCGACAACACCACCCGGACCACCGCGCCGTCTTCGAGCGTGGCCGGATCGGCGGCGTAGGGAAGCGAGACGAAGCCGGTGGCATCCTGCGAATCCAACATCCTGTTATCGGCGACTTCCACGGGCTCTATTTGAGGCGTCGCATTTACCCCGCTGGCGCCGGAATTCGATCCCGGCTGGGCGCCAGGGACGGAACCGTGGTGCAACGAAAGCCCCAGTGCCAGCAGAATAGCCGCGGCGACACTGAGGGCCGCAAGGCGTCCCCGCATCTTCCGTCCCGCCACTGCCGCATTTTGTACCCGGAACTCCTTCAGCAAATTCGCTTCGATACGAGGGGGAGCTTGGAGTAAGGCGTCGCGCGTGGCAATCGCGTGGAGCGAAAAGTCGAGAGACTCTGCGTCAGTCATCAACTGCGCGCAGGGCGTGCAGATCTCCGCGTGGGCCAGAGCCACATCGCGGAGCGCCAAGCCCCGTGTTCCGGGCCGGTCGAGATCGTGTAAAATCTCTTCAAACTGCGAGCAGTTCATTGGAGCTACCCCTTCGTTTTCGTTCATTGTCGTTCGCTCATTCGCCCACCGCCGATGCGCGGCGCACCGGTTGAGCGTCACGGAGTTTTTCGACCAAAATGGCCCGGGCCCGATGCAGTCGCGAGCGGACTGTTCCAACAGGACACCCGAGCGCCGCCGCAGTTTCCTCGTAGCTCATTTCCTCAAGTTCGCAAAGCACCACCACCTCGCGGTAATTCTCAGGGAGCGTGCTAATGGCTTTCCGCACCCGGCTAATTGCTTCGATCGATGCGAATTCGTCCCGGCTCGTTGGCACCGAATAATGGCCATTGCCGTTTCCGTTGCTGTTCCCATTGCCATTGCGGCTATCGTGGTTGCTGCCGTCGCCGGAACCCACCGCACCGAGGTCGTCAGCGTCGCCGATGAGGGGGACGAGGCGCCGGTCCTGCTCCCACCTCTTCCGCAGGTGGTTCCGCGCTACTCCAAAGAGAAAGCCGGCCACTGAGCCGCGCGACGGATCAAATCGGCCAGCGTCGCGAATCAGCGTCATGAAGACCTCTTGGGTCACATCCTCTGCAACTGCCACATTCCCGCTCATGTGCAGGGCAAACCGGTAGATAGACGGATGCCTGCGCTTGTAGAGGAGGCCAAAGGCATCCTCATCGCCAGCGAGTACGCGTCGTACTAGCCCGTCATCCGTGAGTTCGGTGGCCCCGGTCATCTCAGCCTTTGGACGGCCTAGCCTGTTTCTCGTTACTTATTCCAGTTTCGGAATCGGATAGTTCCAGGGATTATGGTAACTCCGGCGGGGTGATTACGGGCGGTCAGAAAACATCGCCGGGAGCCGCGATTGTACCCGGGCGCGCGGCGTAATAGTGAAAACCGACGAGGAAGGCGGCGCCGGCAAGGTAGCTCATTGCAAACGCCGGAGCAGCCCAGAAGCCCATCACGGTTTGGATGCCGCGGTCCGTGATTCGGAACGCATGGATGAGCCCGAGGCAGGATAGCCCGGCCGCCGCGAGCAACCACGCCGCGGCGGGCAAGAATCGCCGGTCCAGCATGAACGCAATGGCTGCGGCCCATATCATCGAGACGAGGAGCGCGCCCTGGCTGAGCGCTATCAATCCGTATATCGGCAGTTCATCCCCGAAAAGTTGCGCACTCTGCAGAAAGCTCGACCCTCCCTTTCTGAGTGCCAGGTCGATCAATCCCACCGCCCAGGACGCTAGGATGGGGACTAATCCAAAGGCCACCGCGATGGCGTGCGATTTGGGCACCTCGGTAAATGCCTGCGCCACCATCACCAGTCCAAACCACACGACGATCATCGCGACCACTTCCATCGGCACCACGCGAAGGAAGGGAACTACCATGCCGGAGAGGCACAGCAGCATCGTCAATGTGCCGCTCAAGATCGAGTAGCCGGACCTCGCCCCCAGCGCCTTGTGCGCCATGTGGCCGAAGTAAAGCGAGGTGGGGAACGGGCTGCCGAAAAGAGCCGCGGCCACGGTCGCCAGGCCGTTGACGAGCAACGACGGCATCGTGGGGTAATCGTCGCCCGCCACTTGAACGCTTTCCAGCACCTGCAGGGAAACGATCGTGTCGAGCGTACTCATCGGGACAATTATGGAGAGGAATTTCCACCCCTCCGATCCGCGCAAGAACCTGAAAAGATTCACGGGATGCGGGAGATGGATCCCGGGCGGCATCGACGCATGCACCTCGGGCAGGTGATACAAGTGGGCCCACTTGAGCAGCGCCGCAAGGATCGCGCCCGTGGCGATGCAGACCAGCCCTCCCGGTATCCGAAAGGGAAGGCGGATGCGCGCGGAGAAAATCGTGAGCACAACGATGGCGGGAAGCAGCGCGAGTTCCGGCGTCTGAAAAATTCGCAGCACGAATCCCAGGCAAAGAAATGCCATCGCGATTCCCGCCAGCGGACACAGAAGCGCCGCCCGCGGCGTGTGCCGCCGCAGCCAGTCCGTGCAGAACGCCCCGGCCGTCTGCACGATGCCGCTGAGGAAAGAAGCGAACACTCCCGCTTGCCACGCCAGGTTTGAATCGTGCGTGCGCTCATACACCGGCAGCATGATTAGAAATATGTAGGCAAAGATAGTGGGCGCATTGACGCCGAAGGGAATCGCGGTTACGTCATCGCGGCCGGTGCGTTCCGCCAGTTGGTGCGCCTGCCAGGCATAAAAGATATTCCCGGCGAAAATGGAGAGCGCCACGCCCGGCAGGATGCGCGTGGTGATCATGCTGGCGGGAAAGCCGCAGAGAGGAGCCAGGTCGGCGATCAGCAGCAGGTCGGGGAAGCCGCTGAAGAAAAGCGCGAAGAATCCGTCCCAGTCTCCCGGCACGAACCATCGCGCGGAAGTTTTCGGGACGGCGAGCGCCTCGGCCATGGTGCGTTCAGGCCGTCCCGTACCGTAGACCAATCTTTTTCAGCCACTGCCGGTACGCGATGGCGGCGCGGTCGGACGTCAAATGCAGCTCCGCCTGCAGATCAAGAGGCAAAAGCTCGGGCCGCTGCGATTCCACTACCGGAACATCCTGCGCGGTGACGGCGTCCTGGAACCGGCGAAGCTCTTCGGCGGGCACCTCGTGCCCGTAATTGAGCGCCATGATCAGCCAGATGCGGCTCTCGCATGCGGCCACCGGAGTTACGGTGGAAAACATGGCGAAGCGCCTCTCTCCGTTATCGCCGCTCGTCTTCATGAAGGAAGCGGTTAGCGGACGCTGCACGTGAAATGTATAGCGCACCTTGGCCGCGCGGCCCGTGCCGTCGGGATCGGGCTGCCATATGGGAATGTCTTTCGCGACCAGGCAGTCGGGAAACACGTCGACTTCGTAGTCGCCTACTTCCGCATGGGCCGCGTCGCCCAGATAGCCGGCATGCACGAACGCGAAATGGCCGACATCCAGAAAATTCTCGATAACGCGGGGCCCATTGGCGCGGTAAAGGTAAGGCCCCGCTGGTATTTTTCTGAAAGACGGATCGTCCCATTCGGGAAAGGCCGGCACGCCGCGCGCGGGATTGCCGAGAGAAACCCACACGAGGCCGTATTTTTCCTGCACGGCGTACGTGGTGGCGCGCGCCCGAAGCGGAGGCGGACGGTCCGGGTGGGCTGGAATGCGCGCGCAGCGGCCCGAGGAATCGTACTGCCAGCCGTGGTAGGGGCATTGCAGGCAATGGTTGGTTACATGGCCGCCGGAAAGCTTCGCCCCGCGGTGCACGCAAAGATCATGCCAAGCGTGCACGCCGTTCGCGCTGCGCCACAGCACGAGTTCGTGATCGAGCAGGCGCGCGGGAATGGGCGCGCTGTCGGTAACTTCGGAAGCCGAAGCTACGGCGTGCCAGTCGTTTACGAGGATGGGGTCGTCAATCACTTTTTGTGTCGCGAGGAACCACGGCCGGGTCCTGCAACCGCCGAATGTAGCACGGAATCCGCGGTCGATAACCCCGGCGACCGATACATTATTCCGCGCAGACAGATTCATATTTTGAATCCCCACAGGCCATCAGATCCCGGCTGGCCAAACGGCTGTGGTGACGCTACAATCTCGCTTCGTTGTGAGCCATAAGATCACTGCACGGCGCGAATTCCTGAAATTTCTAGCCGCCAGCCCCTATGTCGCATCTCTTGGCGGAATGGCTGTGTTCCTCCGGCAGGGCGCGCTGCCGCAAAGCGCGCAGCAGAGTTCAGACGCGATCGCCAACCCCGCCGAGGCACTCAACGTATTCGATTTTGAGCTGGCCGCATTCCATAAGGTGCCGCCCGCGCACTGGGCGTTCATGACGAGCGGCGTGGATGACGACGCCACGATCCGCGCCAACCTGCAAGGGTTCAAGCACATCGAACTCCGACCCCGCCGCCTGCGCGATGCGACCAAGGTCGACATGCACGTCGATCTTTTCGGCACCACCTACAATAGTCCGATCTTCACTTGCCCTACCGGCAGTGAGAAATCGTTTCATCCGGATGGCGAGTTAGCCGTTGCGCGCGCCGCGAAAGCACGCGGCACTTTGCAGTTTCTTTCCACCGCGACTTCAACCGGAGTGGAACAGGTGAATGCGGCCCTCGGGCGTCCGGTCTGGTATCAGCTGTATGCTCCGAGCACGTGGGAAGCCTGCGAAAAAATCCTCCGGCGCGTGGAAGCCTCGGCATGCACCGTGATCGCCCTCACAGTCGATGCGACGACGGGGCGCCATAGCGAAAGCTTTATGCGCAACCGCCCGAAAGAGGTGGCTTCGTGCGCGGGTTGCCATGAAGTAAAAGGCGGGGAGGTCGTGGTGGGAGAGCGCCCGATGTATGACGGCATCGACATGGCCAACGTGCGCATGTCCACGCCCACCACCGACTGGGAATTCGCGGACAAAATCCGGAAATTCTGGAAGGGGAAATTCATCATCAAGGGAATCGATACGCGGGAAGACGCGCGGCTGTCGATCGAACACGGCCTCGACGGCATACTCGTCTCGAACCATGGCGGCCGCGCCACCGAAACTCTGCGCGCGACGATTGAAGCGCTTCCGGAAGTGGTCGCGGAAGTGAAGGGCCGCATTCCGGTGTTCGTGGACGGCGGCTTTCGCCGCGGCACTGACGTTTTCAAAGCTCTCGCTCTGGGCGCCACGGCGGTGGGAATCGGGCGCCCGATGCTGTGGGGATTGGGGGCATTTGGGCAGGCGGGTGTCGACCGGGTGCTCGAAATTCTGCAGGGCGAATTGAAACTAGTGATGGGCAATTGCGGCACCCGGACGGTAGCCGATATCACTCGCGCGTATGTGGAAACGCCTGACTGGAAGGGCTAGAGAAGGTTGGAATCCCGCTTGGAATCGGTTCGGTGGAAAAGGAGATGCCAGAGAAGCATCGCCTAAATTACCTGGCGGGCAAGAATGGCGGGACCGAATCCGCCGCGAAGTAGCAGAGATAAAAAGCAGAGATAAAAAAAGCACCCTCGCCATTGTTACCAGCGAGGGTGCTTTTTTCTGCGTGTTATGAGTTTTGGTGCTTATGGCAGCGGCGGAGCATTGGCCGTGTAGCCATTGGGATAGAAGTGCACCCCGGTGACGATCTTCACGGCGCGGCTTCCAAACCACAGCGTGTTATCGTCGGCCACGCGGAACTTGTTGATGCTCTGGCCCGGCTGCGGCATGGGGACATAGCTGAATTTGCGGGTCTTCTGATCGAACTTGACGATCATGTTGTGAGCCGCGTCCCCCATCCAGACATTGTCGTCTTTGTCCGGCCACGCGTCGTAGGGCTGCGCGCCATTGTAGGGGATCCTGTATTCGCTGAGTTCGCCGGTAGCGGGATCGAGGCTGGCCAGCAGTCCGGTGGTGTACTCCGAGGCCCAGATGATGCCCTTTGAGTCCACACCGATGCGGCGAATTTGTCCCCACGAGTGCGGCACGGGATATTCCTTCACCGCTTCCGTGTCCACGTCCCACTTGTTGATGGTGCCCTTCTGCCAGCCGGCCGCCCACATGTTGCCCTGCTGGTCGATCACCATGCCGTAGAGGCCATTGTCCGGTGTCGGAGTGGGGTACATGTGAATTACGCCGGTAGCCGGATTCAACCTGCCAAAGAGCGCGCCATAGATCAGGTCGAAGCCGACGTTGCCGTCCTTGTCGACTACCGCTTCATGCAGCGCGCCTGCTTGTTCCGGCAACGAGTAGCGGATCTGCTTACCGGTCGACGGGATCGAGCTCGCCCAGGCGGCCGGTTTTCAACTCGGCCCAGAAGACGTGGCCGCGCTTATCGACGCCAATGCCGTCGGGATGCACGTAAACGTCACCCTTGATGGGATAGTTCTTCCAGCGGTCGGCGCTCTGCTGTTTGGGATCGAGCCGGAGCATCGAGCTGGAGGTTCGCGAGCTGAACCAGATATTGCCGTCCACGGGCGAAATGAACGACGAGCCCATATGGTGCGTTCTTCCTTCTTTGGGGAAGGGAAGCTGCTCGATCGCTCCGTCAATCATCGGGGCGCCTAGCTTATCGCCTCCCCGGAAATGGGAAGGTCCTTGGGAATGTCGTAGGAGACGTAAATCGCCTTGGACGCGCTTTCTTCATCGAGTTGCACTGGATCGACGCGGAGCCGCTTTTCGGGCATTCCGGGTCCGAAATTCTTGGCCAGGTAGTCGGCCATCAGATCCTTCTGCTCTTTATTGATCACCGTCCTGCCCAGGGCCAAAACAAACGGATTGTACCCGGGTCCGGTTTCCGTCATGTGCTCGATGCCCTTGAGATAGCCTGCCTTGTCGAGGTGGTAGTGCCCAAAGTTGCTGAACGTCTCGGCGTGGCAGCCGATGCAGTTGGCCTTCAGGAGGTCGAGCGCCGGTCCTGGTGGGTACATATCCTCCATGCTGTTGACGTACTCGATCTTCGCGGGTTCTTTCGCCGCGGCACCGCACCTTCTTCGCCGCCGCCGCCCGCCGCAGTCGACACTCTTCTTTATCGCAAAGTCCGCCGTCTTGGTCTCGTCAGGCCCCAGCTGCAAAGCGGTTCTCGGGGAATCATAGGTCCCCATGTCGACAAACACTTCATATTCGCCGGGCAGCGCCTGCGGCACGGTGTAATGGCCCTTATTGGTGAAGACCGTGTACCAGAGCTGGAGACTCAGATTGTGCGCCTGCACGCGGAAGGCGACCACTTTCCCCTGGTCCGCCGTCACCGCTCCAGTGATGGTGCCGCGCCGGGTTGCATGCGCGCCCGATTGCTGACCGAAAGTCGCCGAGGCCAAGAACGCAAGCGTGCCCGCAATCGCCATTCCCGCCACAAAAACCAGCAACATCTTGTTTTGCCTGCTGTGCATAAATTCGTTTCCTCTCCACTCACCATTCAGGATTCTTGCTGCCGCCAAAGGAATGCTTCGAATCAGCGGTCCCTGCCTCTGCTTTTGCCAGCGAGCATTTTGCACCCAAGCAGAATGAAGCGCAATTTCCGATTTGAGACTTGTGTCCCTGTCCCAAGATCACAAGATCAAGTGACGCAAAAAGTGGTCTTCGCGTTTCAATTCACGCTCGGGGAATCGAATGGGCAATCGGGTTTGCAAGTAGGGGCAGCACCGCTCCTTGCCGGGGGAAGATGGGATTTCCCGCGCGGGGGGAGGCGTCGCCGCAGGAGCCGGCGCGGGTTAGAACATCCTGGATCGAATGAATTGCCGCGAGCTATGGGCTTGGTTGGGAAGACGAGGCGGGTCGTTGCGACACCCGTATTACTCCGAGATCGCCGATCCGCGGTTCTCCGCTCTCTGCACGGGATGGCTTTTGTCGATTACCGGTGGCTTGACCTCATCCAAGCCGGCCATCTTGCCCTTTCGGATCCACTCCGAGCACGCCGCGATGCTTTGCGGCGAACGCTGGCGGAGAGAATCTTCCAGCTGCCAGAAGCAACTTTCCTCGCGCTTGACAATGGTTTCCTCATTGTCGGCAAGCTGAGCGGCGGCAGCGTCTTTCCGTTTCTTCGTGGCCGCTTCGTCAGATTCGTCCTGAGCTCGTTCGACTTCAATGAGCTTCTCGTAGGCCTCCAGAATCTTATTGTCATGGAGCCTCAAGCGGTAAATCTGGCGGAGCATCTTCGATATGGACTCTTCCTGCTCCGTGACGGCCGCCGCATCGCTGGCATCGATGGCTCTTTGTGTCGCGGTCGGTTCCGCTGTTTCCCCATCCTTTTCTGGATGCGCGGATGTGTCGGATTCAATCGCGTGCAGGGACTCGAGAGCGGCCTTTGCGTAGGATGCCGTCAGTTTCGGTGCTTGCTGCTGCGCCCCGGCTTGCGGGCCACACAACAGCGCAATAGCCGCCAGGACTGCCGGTATGCCGGCAATCTGCTTAATCGAAGAGCGTCGTTGATTGTCCATGCAGAGAGCTTACCGGTGGCTTCGGGGCGTCCCAATGGGGCAGAAGATAGCTTCGCATGGCTCCAAAGATGCCTGCTGGCAAGTACGCCCGGCTTAGTACTTCGTGGCACGGCCCGCTGGCACTGTATTGAAATAGCGGCACTTAGCGCCCCATGTGAATTCCCGGCGGAGATTTCTATCGTTCTGGCAACGGCATACGAATGCTCCTTTTAATGCCCAGCGATTTCGCTCTCCATGCGGCAAATCCGCCTGCCGTTACATAAGACAGCGCGGCTAGTAATAGAAGCGCTTTGAGCCCGAGCAAGAAGGAGGCGTTCTGCGCCAGTCCTCCGACGACAGCTCCCATGATATTGCTTCCGAGGGCGCGGGATTTGTTTTCGCTTTGGCGAAACGTGCTTGTGAAGATGACTCCGGCGGCGAATACGGACACGCAATAAGCGCCCGCCAACAAGGTTGCCACTGTGGTCGCGCCGAAGGGCAGCGACTCCCAAGGCACCACGTAGTTCGTGACCAGCGAGGCAATCAGCACGGCATACCACACAATCAGGTGATTCTCTTTCCGCCGGACGACCCAGAGATTTGCCAGAACGAGAGTCAACAGAATCGCTGTAAGGACCACGCAGTTAACCCACCAAGTTGCCCCCAAATAGAGAGCGAGACGGCTGATCAACTGCGTCTCCAGCAATAGAAAGCCTGCGCCCAGGAAGAAGAAATTCCAAGTCGACAAGCTCCGTGCTTCCAGGGCCGGGCGTATCAGAAGGAACGTGAGCGTCAATAGGATCAGAGAAATGGTGAGATACGTTCGCGGGATCGTTCGTCCCTTTTGGTACACGTAAGGCCAGTCGTCGGTCGTGGGGACGGGAGCTTGAGCCAAATCAAGGGGGAAAACGGGCGGATGGCTCGCCACCATTTCGGCTAGCGCCGGTTGAGCTGCGCGTTTCCAGAAGCCCGGGTCGTCCGATGTGATGAAGACGGTCGCCGAATTCAGCGCTTCGATTCGAGGCTCGTAAAAGACTATTGGAGGCCGGGCAAACAGATGGTTCAACAACGAGTAAAATCGCTCGCCCATCCAGGTCCATGGCGGCCGGACCTCAAATTTCAGAATCAGAACGCCCGTCGGTTTCAGGAGCCGCTGGGCCTCGCGGAACGACTCCTCCGTGTAGACGTAATTGTCGATGCGCATGTTGCTGTAGCCGGAAAACTGCGTGTGCGAATCGAGCAGGCCGAACACGATAACGTCGTATTGCTTCGCCGATCGTTTCAGATAAGCGCGCGCATCGTCCAGGATGACGTGGACTCGCGGAGAGCTATATGGTTGTTCGGGATGGAGCCGTTTGCCTAACGAATAGATCACCGGATCTATTTCGACGGCGTCCACTTGGCCGGCGCCGTTCCGAAGGGCGGCGGCAGCGTCGTTGCCAGCGCCGGCCCCCACGATCAGAACGCGGTCGCGCCCCTCAGCAAAACGAAAAGGTGCGTCGTAGGAACTGCTCTTGTACCGCTGGGCGAGATCGGGATGCCGGGCTAGAAATTCTGTCGATAGGTTTGCGATCGTCATGTAACCGACGTTGTTCACCAGGATGTCGTATTGGCGGTCTCCCATGTCGCTGATCTCCAGCTTCTGGTACGGGGACCAATGAACCGTTGCCGCGCGGTTCAGGAGATATGGCTCGCCCGCCGTTCGCGCGTGATGCAGCAGGAGCAGTCCTGAAGCCAGGAATAACACGCCAGCGAACTTCACGCGCCGGGCCGGATCGCGGATGAGCAGAAACAAGAATAGGGCGAGACCGAACCACAATTCCGGAGGGAACCGTCGGAAACTCATGCCCGCAAACACCCAGATTCCTGCGACGCTTCCCAGCAGATTCACCGAGTAGGCCGTTACTGGGTTCTCCGCTGCGTCCAGGTAAGTTCCCATCCATTGGCCCAGCGGAATCATGGTGGCCACAGTCAGGACCAGAAATGTGGTGATTAGGGCCACCGAACAGACGAATAACGGTATGGCGACGGACCTCTCGGATTCGCCTGAATTCCAAATGGACGCGTTGGGCGAGAACGCGAGCGCCCAAGAAGCGTTTTCCAAAACCAATTTCCAGGCAGTAAACGGCAGGGTCACCAGTATGACCAGAAGGCCCAAGGCCTCCGAATCGAAGAGCGGGCCCTTCTTTCTCGCGGATTGATAACATCCCAGACCGAATCCGAGGAAACACGCAATCAAGGCCAAATTCTGGAAGTAGGCGAAAACGCGCACTTCCGTTCCCAACCATCGAATCAGGAGAATTTCGACATACAGGCAGGCAAAACTGACCAGAAACAACGGCCAAAGGACTCGCTTCTGTGGCGGCTCTTCCAGCTGAAAGAACCGAAGAAATCTGCTCCGTCGATCCAAGATACCGCCTTGCAAATGAGAGTAGGGCGCCGGCCCGCTGGGCGTCCTCCCGGTTTATGCGGAAGACTCTCGGTCTGCCGCCCTGATTCACGTTGCGTGCAACTGCCTCCGATTCCAGAGATGCCGCAACGTTTAAGGCGCAGTCGATACTGGTGGAGTGTGATTCTTCAAAAAGCCGCTGACATCCGGCATGCCTTGGGCTGCGGGATTGGCCGCAGGTCCGGAATGGGTTTTGTCCATCGGCGGGTGGCTGAATTGACCGCCGCTCGGCTGATTGCTGAGAACGATCCAATCACCCGCGTGCCGCTCAAGTTTATAGGTGATCAATATGGACGTTCCGCCTTGTTTCAAATGAAACTCGGCGTTTGCCTGCGCTTCGTCGCCCGTTACGGCAACGCCGCTTACGGTCATGTCCATCACGGACATATTGATTCCAGAATTGGCGCGAAGATGCTTTTCGATCGCTTCGGTGATAGCGTCTCGGTCGCTCGATGAATTGCCGGGTGCGGACAAATTGGGGGCAGGCGCCACCGGTGAGCTCTTCGTTTCGCCGCAGCCCACCATGGTCACGGCCAGGAGACTCAAGAGAATCCCTGCTCTTCGTATCACTGGTGTAACTCCGCGCGGAGCAGGCTGATCCGCAAATGACGGAGAATTCGCAATTTCTTCGATCAACTTCGCGCGTCCTTGCTAACGTCGGCCACGACCACGTTGTACTTGTCCATTACACTTTTTACCAAGGCCGTCAGCTGGTCTACATCCGGTTTGTCGGCCAACAGCGCCTGGTCGATCTGGGTCATGCCCTTTTCAATATCGCCGTAAGAATCGGCGGAACGAGACTTGACCAAGCCTTCGACGGTGCTCCACTTGTCATGAAAGGCTGCAAACGATTTGCGAGCCTTGGCGACGTCTCCGGCTCGTAGCGCCAGGGTCACTGCGCGCAGATTGGCTCGCACCATCCGCAACCGGGCGACATCGTCGTACAGCGGATTCAGGGGAGTTCCGTTCTCCACCAAGGCAATCGCTTCGTCATATTTGGCAAGCATCCCCTGCGTGTCGATAATCAGGCTCGGCCTGTCGGGAGTGGAAGAGCTCAAGCCCTTGGCAATCCGGGCTTGAAAGGTTTGCTCCAGTTCGGTGTACATGTTCTTGTCGCGCGCGCTGATGTAAGCCTCGATGCCATTCCATGCGGAGTCATAGGCTTCGAAGTCCGCCTTGGCTTCGGCCAGGTCTCCTTTCTTCAGTGCCGCGATGGTATTCACGAGCATCGGCCGCACGGCCTTAACGCTGGAAACTTCAAACCGCTCGGGTCCTGCGGCAGGCGAAGCAACGGCAGGACGCGAGTAACCGGCGCCGGCCATGATCGTGAGTAAGCCAAAAAATACGAGACGAGCGAGTTTCATCATCGACCTAACTCCTGTTTGTGTGAATGGCCCCGAATAACGCTGCTCCCCAGCTCGTTCGATTGCGGTCCGCTACGATAGCACGCCATAAGCGACCTTGGCCGCGCGAATCGCGCGCTCGCTGAACGAAATCGCAACAATCGCATTGAAAAAAGGAACAACACTGAATTGCCGATATGGGGCAATCGTTTACTTGGCTAGCGGGTCGGGTCGGATCTGAAAATGAGCCACAAAGGTGGTGGTACCCTTGCCTCCTTCAATATGCCAGGCGACTCGCTCATTGTTGGCCGCCCAGAGCCCCCGCCCTTTCCACCCAGCTTTGGGGTCGTCGATGCGACCGCCCACACTGCGTGTATAGAATCCCATTGGATACGGTACTCGCAGCGTAACGAACTTCTTCGCATCCGGCACAAACGCGAAGAGCGAATCCGAGCCCGTTCCGTTCACGATGGGCACGCCCTCACCCAGGCCAAGCGTGTTATAGCCGTCAACCCAATTGTCGTAGAAAAAGTCGGCCGGAATCTCGCTTCCCTTGAACTTCGGGCCTGGCACCGGATACAACGTCCAGCCCTCGGGGCAGTGCTGGCCCGTAGCGGTCGGACCGTTGAGGGGCCCCCTGCACTTGCTGCGGTCGAAGCTGGCCAGATGATTACTGCCAACCAGTGCCGTCCAAACCACGCCTTTGCTATCGACTCCCATCCCTAAGGTGGAGTAAGCCTCCACGCCCGGGAGCTTGGGGTTATCAAAGGGGGGCTCGTAGGCTTCCGCCATGCACGTTGCGGGCGGATTGGCCCCGGGGACCATGCGGATGATCTTCCCCGGAACTTGCGTCTCGCTCGAGGCAACACCCGCCGCATACCACACGCTGCCGTCCACCGGATTCATGGCGATACCGGCTCCGCTGGCTCCGCTAACGGCCCGGTCGAGTTTCGGATCGGGCGGCTCGTTGGGCATCGTATAAGCACCAATCTTCCCATCGCCGTTGTAGTCGAGAATCGCGGGGCACCAGCCTTGGGATTTTTCTGCATCGTGCGTTTCGTCCCACACGCGGGTATTAATCCAGCCGATCCCTCCCAATCCCCGGATGACGGAGGCGTAAGCATAGTAGAGAGACTCATCCTGGTTTTTCGCAAATATCATGTGCGACGCTGGCAGGCAGGTATCGACCATCTCGAACTTGCCGGTTTTAGGGTCATAATTCACCCCACCCTGAGGTTGCGACCCCGCGGGCATCGGGAAATTTTTCGCAAACGGATTACTGGAATCGGCTTTGCAGTAATTGGGCAGGTTTGCGCGGGTCTGCGCGCTGAACCAAACCCGGCCCCTGCTGTCGATATGCGGCGATGAGGGAGTGACCGGATCCGTCCAGACGATTTGATTGCCCCAGTAGGGGGAAGGCGCTACCACGCTCTGTGGACTCGACGTCCGGAATAGCTTGCGGTCATTTTCATCGCGTAAGGGAATATGAATCATGGATTTCGTGTTTTTCACCGGATCCAAAATTGCGATGGCGCCTGCCGAGAAATCGGTGCCATAGATTGGGCCGTAGGCATTCGCCATCGGGTTCCGTTCATCGGTGCTGATGACGTTATGAACGAAAGATCTATCCGTATCGAAATCCCACAAGGTAATCACTACGTTCCGCTCGATGCCCTGCGGCCGCGGCGGAGCTGGCGGTACTTCACCTGCGGCGATCCGAGTACTCCAGTCCGCAAACATCGCCAAACCTCTTTCGTGTCCGAAGTTATTAAGGTTGTTAATCATTTGCGGACCTATTTGCCCTGACATAAGCCTCCGCTCCCAGGCCAGGGACGGAGAATCGAATGTGCCGAGATTCGCCTCGATCTCGCGCGTTGCCTTGTCGCCCATCTGATGGCAGACCTCGCAACCCCTCTTCAGGAGATAGACCCATTGGGTCTGCGAACGAATCTCTGGATCGGTGAGCAGCCCAGACTGCTTGTCGCCTGCGGTACGGATCCCCGGAATCGGGAAGTCACTCTTGGGGGGCACGTTCAGGAGCGAAAACCAGTAATCACTCGGGTAGTATTGCGCGGCAGCTCGGGCATTGGGAGCGATCACCGCAGTCAACGCCAACGTCTTGCCTGGCGTCGCTTCGACGGCTTTCGAGTCCACCAAGCCGTATCCTCTCACCCAGACCTTGTAAGTCGCTGGGGGCAGTTCTGGCAACAGATAGCGGCCCGTATCGTCGGTGACCACGATTTTGCGAAACTTCGTGGGCAAGTCCGTAGTTTCTGCAATCACCCACACGCCAGCTTCCGCGCCTTTCGAACTGGTTACCACGCCACCGATGTCGTCGGAGTTCACCGCCACCCGATTGGCTTCCGCCTGCGCCGCCGTGTCCCCCCGTGGGTGAGCCTCCAGTCGGATCATCGCCACTATAAGCGTGCAGCCAAGAATAAGCAGAATCATCACCGATCTTAAACTCGAGGTTTTCATTTCGGCGAATCTCCCTGACGGATTGTGGCGAAGTAAATTTCATCCCACCAGCGATTGCACCCTGTCACGGGCCGCAACGCCATCTCTCGGACGGCTTGTCGCTTCAATCGACGCCGAAGGCCAGCAATACATTTCCGGCATATCCCGCGCCGCGGTTGGAAAAATATCCCGAACTCACAAAGAGCATGCCTCCGGCAATTGTCGGGCCACCCGATCCCATGGACCCTCCACTTGCAGTAACGCCATTTACCGTATCGAATTTTCGAAGCATGTTGTATTCCCAAACCACCTTCCCGTCAGTGGCCGAGAGTGCTCTAAGGATTCCATCCCATCCACCCATGAAAACAATCCCGGGAATAGCGGAGCCTGCCGCGGTTTGTGCAAAGGGACGCGGTTTGCCCGTCGAATCTTTGCCCGGTGACTCGAATTGGGTGGACCATCTCCGCTCGCCCGTGGATAGCTGCACGGCAGCCGCGCCTCCTGTGGTCAAGGGGAAATAGGCGCTTTGCTCATCTGCGGCACCGCCAAAAACCATAAGTCCCTGGACAGAAGGAGCCGTCTCCGCCAGGTTCGTCTTCCATACCAAGGCTCCCCGATGGTCCGGATCATGCGCGAGGACATTGCCGCTTTTTTGAGCGGCTACGATGATGCGGTGACCATTGGCCAAGGTCCGCAGGATAGGTGAGGCGCCAAAGTCATAGTCGGGGCCTAGATGCTTGGGACAATTGTCCGAAACATCCGAGTCGCAGCCGCTCATCCAGGCATCACCCTCGGTGTCCTGGACGGACCAAAGAATTCGGCCGCTATTCAAGTCAAGAGCCATAATCGAATCCGAGTTCCTAGCCGCCGGTTCGGTGTAGCCATCCCCGGTGCCCACATACAATGCGTGGCGTTTCGTATCAACTGTAGGGGAACTCCAGATCGCGGCACCTGCTGGCGCCCAGAGCTGCGTCCCCAGGGAGTTTTTCCTTGTCGGCGCAGGCGTCTCGGAAATTGCATAGGTCTTCCAAACTTGCCGCCCTGTCGCTGTGTCCAAACCCACGACACTGCCGCGGAAGGTGCAGCAAGGATATTGTATAAGAATGGAATTGCCCTCCTCAGAAGAGGACACCGGGACATAAAGAAAGTCCTTGTAGAGCTTGGGAGAGCCGGTGATGCGCGCGAGGGGATGGTCTTCGACGTGGGTCTTCCATAAAAGCCGGCCGCTTGCCGCATCGAGCGCGTACACATTGGCTTTTATATCGCCGAAGTAAAGCGCGAACTTTGCAGGACCATTGCCCTTTACGGGACCAACGCTAATCGCTGCGCGAATACCCGACGCCGCCCGAAAGGACCAGTAAACGCAACCTGTTGTTGCCTGCAGGGAGTAAACATAGCCGTTATCGCTCCCAACAAATACACGTCCCGAAGCGACTGTTGCTTGATCGTAGGAATCGATTCCGTTCGGAAAGCCGAACGCCCACTTTAGTTTCAGCTTCGGGACCTGATCCGCAGATATGCCTGCTGCCTTCGTGTTTTGGAAACGAGAGTTGGCAGCGTCCACTCCCCATCCATTCCACGCCGGACCGGCAGATGGATCCGTGAGTTGAAGATTCGAAGGACATCGGTTCGACATCAACTTCGCGTCGCCCGTCTCCCCTATTCCGGGCGGCCGGCCACTGAGGAATTCCGCGATGCTGCGTTTTTCGGCGTCCGTCAGGCTTTGCGCTTGGGTGCTCATCGGGCCAATGGTTAGCACGCTAAGAATTTCTTCTGGGCCCAGTTTCATCAACGCCGATAGATCGGGGGCCCGTTCCCCGGCAACACCGTTCCCATGACAAGCCGCGCAGTGCAGTTCGAATAGGTGAAGTCCCCCCATTGCCGTGTGGTTGCTCTGAAGAGAACGACCGAAGGTGAGACGCGCGGCGGTTGCAGGATCCACTTCTAGGCTGCGATTCACGACCACACTCTCCATCTGCTTTACCTCTACCGAGGGTATTTCGAGCGCTTCGAACCCTGTACCCTCGAACTTCACACGGTAAGGTCCCGGAACGAGTGAGCCAACTCTATACGAACCATCCGGCCCAGTCGTTGTAGTTCGCGTTTGGCCAGTGTCCTTGTTTGTGGCTGTGACCGTAACATTTGGCGCAGCAGCACCCATCGCATCGGTGATAGTGCCCAGGAGCGTTCCGGATGTTGCCGTCTGGGCCGCAATAGCCGGGACAAAAATGAGTAGCAAAACGCTTGCTAGCCACTCACATACCTTACTCTTAGCGATCATTACCGTCCTCTTCTTGAGTTTCCGTACTTGGCCGCAGTTTTCTTTCTAAGTACTTCTGATAAACCTATATAGAACGGCGAAGTATTAACAGAACCGTTGCACGAAGGCAATGGCTGTGCTAAACACTTGCCGCGGTGGGTGGTGAATCGACGTTGGGATTGTCTGAAACCAGGGGGTGGGATATGTCCGCTTATGAGCGCAGGTCCATGTGGATTGTGGTTTTACTTGCCGCGTTCGGAATTCTCAGCAATGGCGTCTATGCGCAAGCTTTGAAGGCCACTATCCTGGGTGTTGTGACCGACAGCAGCGGGGCTGCCATCGCTGGTGCGCAAGTCAGCGTGAAGAATGTTGGAACTGGTCTCGTACGGGCGGCGACAACAGACGATCAGGGGCGTTACAACGTACCAGATCTGGATATTGGTACCTATGAAGTGGACGCCGAAAAAGCCGGGTTCAAGAAAGCCATTCACAGCGGAATCGACTTGTCGGTGGGGAGCCAGGTAGTAGTAGATGCGGCTCTGCAGGTAGGAGCGTCCGAGCAGACCGTTACTGTTGAAGGAGAAGTGACCCAGGTCGACACGACTTCATCGGCTCTCGGGAGCCTAGTGGAGGGTACGCAGATGCGGGAACTGCCCCTCAACGGCCGCAATTATACGCAATTGCTCACGCTGGCGCCGGGCGTTCAAACCTCGAGTTTTACGGGAAGCGCCACTTCCGGGAGAGGGCCGCAATACTCCGTTTCGGGAAGCAGAACGTTCGGCCAGGCATTTCTTCTTGATAATACCGACATTACGGACTTCTTCGGCCACGGTGTGGGGGCGGGGTCTACTGGTACTTCTTTGGGGATCGATGGAATCGCGGAATTTGAGGTATTGACGGACACATATAGCGCACAGTACGGCGGTAGCGGGGCGGTGCTCAACGCTGTGAGCAAAGCGGGAACCAACAGCTTTCACGGCACGGCTTTTGAGTTTTTGCGCAATAGCGCCATTCAAACTCGCAATTACTTCGACCCGCCATCGACGCCGCCATTTCGAAGAAACCAGTTTGGAGGCAGCGTTGGAGGGCCGATTAAGAAAGATAAGGCATTCTTCTTTGTGAATTACGAAGGTCTGCGGCAATTTCTGTCGCAAAGTGGCGTTATCGCGGTACCCGACGCTGCAGCTCACCAGGGTTATTTGCCCAACAGTGCTGGCGTGGAGACCCCCGTCAACGCTCCGGGTAGCGCGGGGTTGCAGTCCGCATCCTCATGTACGACGACGTACACAACAGCTTCCAATTGCAACCTTGCCAGTATTGCTCCCACACTGGCGCTGTTTCCGACGGCGACCGGGGCATCGACGGGCGGCATCGGTTCGGTCACCGAAACGTCCGGCCAACTCGCCAGTGAGAACTATTTGCTCGTGCGTTTTGATTACGCATTCTCAGCGAATGATTCCGTCTTCGTCAGATATGTCCGCGATTACGCCCAACTCACCTCGCCGCAGCAACTGCCGCTGTGGAGCGAAATGGACAACACGGCCAACCATATTGCTACGATTGAAGAGAGGCATCTGTTTTCGCCGAACCTCATAAATCTGGCGCGAATCAGCTATGTTCGGCCCGCGGAGTCTACGGCGGTCACGCCTACCCACCCGGCACTCCAATTCTATCCGGGCTTAGGACTGGAAGATGGAACCGTGGTGGTTTCGGGCCTGATGAATGGCACCCAAAACTTTATCGGCGCCTTTACTTCGACACCCGTGCGATATTTCCCGAATCGTTTTTGGGTGGCAGACGACATCTTGTGGACGCACGGCGCGCACAGTTTCCGGTTCGGCATGTCGGTGGGAAGATTTGAAGACAATTCCACCGGAGCCAACCGCAATGCCGGAACGTATAGTTTCTCGAACTTGACAGGCTTCCTGAAGGGTACTCCCAGCCAATTCGTCGGGACGGTCCCGGGAGAACAAAATCCGACGCGCGACTTTCGTGAGCTTTTTCCGACGCCCTACTTTCAGGACGACTGGAAACTCACCCAGAAGCTCACGATGAATTTTGGGTTGCGATATGAACCGACCTCTAACTTCACGGAGGCACACAACAACCTTTACCAGATCCCCAATCCTCCGCCACCACAGGGCAGCTGCGCGGGCATAACGTGTTTCGTCAATGTTCCGCATGTTGCGGCCCGCAATCCGTCCTTGTGGAATTTTGACCCGCGAATTGGACTGGCATACGACGTGTTTGGCGATCACAAGACCTCCGTCCGGGCCGGCTTTGGAATGTTTCACAACGTCATAACGACGCGGCAGTGGGGGCCAAATTACTGGTTCAATCCGCCGTTTTTGTCGGTATCCGTGACTTCGGCACAGCAAGCGCTGGTCTACGGGTGCGTAACGATCGGATGTCCGGGTGCGGCTAATATTGTCGCGGCTGCGCCCTCCACGGCTAACGGCACGTGGTACCAAAGCGACTCCACTCCTTACATGATGCAATACAATCTGAACATCCAACGGGAACTTCCTGGATCCTGGATTCTCACTGTAGGGTATGTGGGCTCGCAGGGCCGGCACCTATTCGATGGGAAGGATCTGAATGCTCCTGCAAATACGGGCCCGTCCGCGCAAGATCCCGTGCTAGCGCATCTTGTGATCAACGCAAATGGAACCGGCACAATCGTTCCCAACCCGCGGCCGAACACCAGCTTAGGTTTTTACCTCCAAGCTCAGCCCCAGTACAATTCGAACTATAATGCTTTGCAAGCGAGCCTGAACCACCGCTACGCTCACGGTCTGCAAACCCAACTGTCCTACACTTACTCCAAGTCCTTGGACTTGGAGTCCGGGGCAGACGGCACCGAGACCCAGCCTCAGTTTTACAATGGAGACAATGCGGTAGAGAATCCCTACAACCCAGCGGCGGATTACGGACCGTCTCTTTTCAGCAAGACGCACAATCTCACGGCCAATGCCGTGTATGCGCTGCCATTTCACGGGAACAAGTTCGCCGACGGATGGCAAGTGACCGGGATATTGAGCGTAACCAGCGGTTTCCCGTTCAGCGTAACCACCGGGACTTTTGACCTCGCTGCGCTGGGCACCAGCAACGTATGGCAGCGCGTGAACCTGGCGCCTGGGTGTACTGCGAAGAGCGCCACGCTGGGATCAGAAACCAAATGGTTTAACCCGGCTTGTTTCACGCTGCCCGGAGTTGGACAGTTTGGCGATCTAGGGAAAAATTCGTTTACCGGTCCCGGGCTGCGTAACGTGGATTTTGCGATTATGAAGGATACCAAAGTGCCGAAAGTATCGGAGACATTCGACGTTCAGTTCCGCGCGGAATGCTTCAATCTTTTCAATCACACAAATCTTGGAATACCCAACGGCGCCTTATATTCGCAGGGGCCGGTCGTGAATGGAGTTCTCACAGGAACCGTCAATCCAACTGCGGGCACGTTTTCGTCAACCATTGCGCCACAGCGCACGCTGCAGTTCGGATTGAAGATTCTATTTTAAGCGCGGGAAAGCAACTGATGTTGGTGCCGCAAGTGACGCTGTCCGCTTAGTGACGGTCGATCTCGACGAGTGCACGTATCTCGCGCATCAACGCTTGACCATGCAGATTGGGCACGCACATCGGCCGGAGAAATATCTACGGAGTCTCAAGTCCCTGAATCCAATTGACCACCACCGTGATGGGTGACAAATAGGTGTTCTGGTCTTCGACATTGACCAGGAATCGCTGGCCGTCGGGCGCAACAGCGTAGTGATTGCGGGTGCTCGAAGTGTTGATCGGCGCTCGAAAGAGCTGCTTGGGCTGGCCGATCAACGGTGGGTCGGACGGCTCGAAGGGTACCGAGACAATCGAGTAGTCGGGCGAAAGATAGAACAGTTCCTTCCCATCCTGCCGCCACATGGGTTCGACACCCCCGCCGATCGACACAATTCGTTTGTCCCCAAGCGAGGGAAATCGCTGGACGTATACTTCGTCTGCTCCTGATTCGTCGGAGACGTATGCAATCCAGCGTCCGTTGGGAGCAATCCGTCCTTGCGATTCATTGGACAGTGTGTGCAGCAGCGAAACGGGCTTTTTGTCTCCCGACATCGGAAGCACGACCAGATCCAGTTTGTTGCTGGGGTTGAGAGCCGCGTAGACGAGGTAATCTCCGGCGGTCGACCAATCGCTGAGAATCTTGCGCTCGTTGTCATCCACAACAACCTGGTCTTGTACTGGCCCCCCGATGCTCCGGACGTACAAGGTCAGGTGGTTGTGAGATTGAAACGCGATGCGCTTGCCGTCGGGAGACCAGAGCGGGTAAATCCCTTCTCCTTCCAAGCGAGTAGCCGCATTGCGGTCGAGGTCCACCATCCAGAGATGGCTGCTGTCCATGGCCACCAATTGTTTCTGGTCCGGGGAAAACATGGGGCTCCGAAGGAACTGGCTTCCCGGCACGAATCCTGCCTTTTGACCGTTGCGCTCAAACCATACAAGCTCCTGCGTTTTGGCGCCTGACCTGAAAGTGAGCAGGCTCGCCGACGCTGAGATCATCTGGCCGTCAGCATCATTGGGGGCCGCTACGTTCCGAGCGACCTCCATGGCCTTGCCGCTAACTTCGAGCCGGGATTCGTCAAACCTCTGGGCCATCAGAATGTTGTCCTGAACATATAGGACATAACCCGGGGACGCGTAAATCGCAGGAGAATCGGATTGCGCAAGAAGCCGGACCCACTGAGAAGAGTCCAGAGATCCCACGTAGCTGCCTGTTTGATCGGGATTCGCTCCGTGAAGGAAGAAGAGAAAGTGCCGCCCATCAGGGAGGAACTGCGGCAGATTTTGCACCAACTGGCCCGCCGATCGCAACACCGCAGTGACGCGCGTTACGCGCCCGCCGGTCGGGTCGACTCGATACAAGCCTGTCTGCCAGTCTGAAAAGAGGATGGGACCTCTGCTGCTCCAGGTTCCGCCCCCCGCGCTTACTGGCACGGTAGCAATCACCTTTGGCATATCTCCGCGAAGGTTGACCGTTTTGAGCGCGCCGTTGGCAAAGAATCCGATGACGTTGCTCGCAGGGGACCAGAACGGGTGAGAAGCCCCATCGGTGCCGGAGACGGGCCGCAATTCGGGGGAATCCATCTGCTTCAGGTACAGACGGGCCTGCGCGGCTTTTTGATCGTGGGCCACGAATACCATGTAGCGGCTGTCGGGCGAGAGAATACCGCCGGATGCCAGCGTCGCCCCTGGCGGCGCGGATTGGGTGAACAGGATCGTAGCGCCGTGGGGCAGCATCCTCGGGATCACGAAGGCTCGCACGACCAGGAACAGAACAAACGCAACCGACAGCAGTATCCCAATCTTCGGCCATCGCCGTCCTGCGCGTCGAACCGTTGGCTGGACGGGGACTTCGATTCCCCCGCTGGCGACAAAGTCGGGTGTTATGGCACTCGCTGAAACCTCCGAGGGAGGCTCAAACACCGCCCGCACCGGCCCCTTCAATCGATAGCCTTTCCTGGGGACCGTGATGATCAGTTCCGGGTTCGTCGAGTCATCACCGAGGGCTCGTCTGAGCACCGACATGCTGTGAAAAAGGCTGTCTTCCGACACAAACATGTTCTTCCAGACCGCACTGATGAGTTCTTCCTTGGAAACCGTGCGATCCGGACGGGCTGCCAGATAAATCAGGGCGTCGAACGCTTTCGAGGGGACGCTGACGAGGCTGCCATGCCGCCAGATCTGGCGAGACGTAACGTCGATCAGGATCGGACCGAACTGGTAACTTGCAGCCCTGGGTTCGAGGGAAATGGACGCATTCTTCATTGGAATTTCAGCGATTCAGCAAGACTTTAAGCTTTTCCTCAGGACTTTAACAGGACCATACATTATTTTGACCCGCAACCGCAAGCTTACGTTCGACATGCAGGCAGTGGCGGATCCAAATCCAGGGATTTCCCTGGAATTGAACTACGGAGCTATTGACCATGGCCAAGAGCATTCAGTATGGGTGGTTGGTTATTTTTGCGCTGCTTATATCGGTTTCTCCCCTCGCGGGCCAGACGGCTGCGACCGGGGCGTTGGTCGGTACTGTAACCGACTCGACGGGCGCAGTGGTGCCGAATGTGACGGTCACAGCTACAGATGCGGGCACCGGACAGGCGCGAACCACAACGACCGGGTCGGACGGTTCCTACAAGTTCGGCTTGCTGCCACCGGGCACCTACCATGTGAAGTTTGAGGCTACCGGGCTTCGGACGGTTGAGGTACCGTCCGTCGACGATCACCGTGACGGAGACTCCGGTATTGAATTCGCACCCTGGAGGTGGGTACTCAAGCTCAAGAGGTTACCGTGGAGGCTAACGTGGAAAAGGTTCAGACCACCAATGCCACGGTTGGTACTGTTATGGCGTCTCGCACCGTGACCGGCCTTCCGCTTACGACCCGCAACTACACTAACCTCTTGGGCTTGTCTGCGGGCGCCAACGTCGCCGTCTTCCACGCCGCCACCCTTGGCAGGGGAACGCAGGACATCGCCGTCAATGGCAGTACGATCCAACAGAACAACTTCCAAATGGATGGGGTCTCCATCAATGTCTCTTCCGGCAGCGGTAGCTGCCATTGATAGTGGTGGCAACGCGGGAATTCGGATTGCAAATCCGGATGCGATTCAGGAATTCAAGATTCAGACCTCGCAATACGATGCAGGCTACGGACGTAATCCGGGCGCCAATGTGAACGTGGTCACCAAGTCGGGAACCAATGCAGTTCCACGGGACTGCGTTTGAGTTCTTCCGGAACACTGTTCTCAATGCCAACGATTTTTTCCGGAAGATAAGGCCGCCCGTCAATGGCGTCACCCAATGATGGACGGCAGGTGTTGAATTCGAACCAGTTCGGCGGGGTGTTTGGGGGCCCGTCAAGAAGGATAAGCTTTTCTTCTTCGCATCCTATCAGGAGACCTGGCAGAAGAACGGAGTTGCGGCGCAGGGCTACTCCGTGCCTGTTCTGCCTCCGATTCCGACGGGAGATCGTTCGAACACGGCAGCGTTTCAGGCGGCGCTGGGGGCCGTTTTTTGCCCGACAGGGACGGCTGGTGGCACGACCTCGAACGGCGGGGTGCAGGTAGCTTGTAACGGATCGAACATCAATCCAGTGGCCATCAATATTCTCCAACTGAAGAACCCCGACGGCAGCGTATTACATTCCCAGCTCAAGCACGGGAAAAACCAGAACACCACCTTCAGTATTCCGGCCCTCTACACGGAGCATCAGGCTGCTCGGCAACGCGGATTATGTCATAAACGGCAAAAACACCCTGGCCGGCCGGTATTTCTTATAGCGCCGATCCGACGCAAGTTGCCTTTCAATTGCAGCATTCTCGGCTGAAAACGCATCCGCCCCGCCAGGCATTTGCCTGCCGGACACGGCCGTCTTGACTCGGTACACGAGCGAGAACGGTGGTAGTGAGGCTGACGTCGATTCTAACTAACAACCTTGTAAACGAAGCCCGGATTTCCATGCAGCGCAGCGTTGCGCAACTGCGTAACCTCAGGTCGCCGTTCACAGAATTCGCAGGTTGGGATTGCGCCGATCAGTTCCGAAGAGCCCCCGACCTCGACAAGATTACCGTCAACTGGATTGTTTACGATCGGTGATCAATCGCTTCCCAATCTGACAAATTTTCAAGCTCGTGGGAGGCGGCCGACCAGATTTCCTGGACCCATGGGATGCACACGATTCGAGCCGGCTTCGAGATCGAACGCGACCGGATAGACCAGCAGTCGCAGGTGACTCGATAGGAACACTAACCTTCCAAACTTTCCAAGACTTCTTGCTGGGGCTGCCCGGCTGCGCCCCGGGCACTTTAGGGGCGACATTGCACGCCGCCAATCCGGGCGGCACGAATGGCACGGCGACGAGCAACATTTCTAATTCAGGTACTAATTCTGCCGCGAGCGTTAGCGGAGTTGGCGGTCATCAATGCGTTCCGGCTTCCTGCCGCGGACGCTTTTCTTCAAGACGACATCAAGCGTCAATCCGCGGTTCACGCTGAATCTGGGAATGCGGTGGGAATACAACGGTCTAGTCCACTCCAAGTATGGAAACGCCACGAACGTCTGGCCCAGCCTGATCGAGACTTGTGCCGGTGCCAGGAAGTACGCCGGCCACAGGCACCTTGGCGGGTTTCGTGGTGCCTTCCAACTACAACCCTGCGATCAACCCAGCTCCCACCGTGGCGGGCGATTTTTCAGAGCAACCACACGATTGGAACGAAGAACAACCCGCCTATTACAACTTTGCTCCGCGCATCGGGTTTGCCTGGCAGCCCCTGGCAAGCGATCGGTTCGCGTGCGCGGCGGCTTTGGCTATTTCTATCAGCGATTAACCCAGGCCAACTACTCAACAGCGTTGCGCGCATCGCTCCTCCTTACGTAACCTTAATTGGCAATTCCGGGGCGGCGAATTACGCATCCACTTTTGCGCAACCCCTGCCCGCAGTGGGACCTGGATGGCGCCTCGCTGGGTGAACTTCGCGACTGGGACGAGCTCAAATATATCCCCAGTTCTTAATGGCGGAGAATTTCCTGACGCCCTTAAATAACATTGGAATCTGAACGTGCAATACGAATTCCTGCCCTCGTGGGTTCTGGAAGTGGGCTATGTCGGGATCGCATGGTATTCATCAATCGGTTGTCGGGAGCGCAAATTAATGAGGCATCATCTGGCAAGCGCTGGCGGAGCCGCTAAACGGTATTACGGCGAATACCGTTGCGAACGCTCCTCTCCGCGTGCCTTATCTCGGCTTCTCGCCAAGTGCCATGACGAATGCCGAAACCACCGGCGCTGAAAAATACAATAGCCTCCAGGCGACAGTGCGAAAGACTCTTTCCCACGGATTGCAGCTTCAGGCGGCATACACGTGGAGTAAGTCGCTTTCCACCGGCACCCTTAACAGCAACGACCCGAATAACAGTAGGCAGCAGTATGGACTGGATGCCTCCTACCGCCCGCAGCGGCTGGCTATCAATTATACCTGGGAAGTGCCCTTTGGCAACCAGCAGGGAATCACGGGAAAATTGACGAATGGTTGGAATCTGTCCGGCGTGACGGTCGTTCAGGATGGCACCCGCTGACGATCACCGACACGAGGGGAGGAACAATCTATGGTTTTGGCCCGGGGACGGCCGTAACCTCCAGGGCTCAATTCGCTGCGGGGATGGGACCGTCGAATGTGGCAACTCCCGGCGGCGTAGAAGCGCGCCTGGGCGGAAGTATTTTCGGCGGGCCTGGGTTATTTCAACAAAGCGGCATTTACTACTATCCCGGCGATCGGAAACGGGACTGGGCTACGGCAATAGCGGCGTCGGCATCATCCTAGGCCCGGGGCAATTCAATTGGGATATGTCTTTGGTCAAGACACCAAGGTGGGAGGCCTCAGGGAAGATGCCACCTTGCAGTTCCGAACGGAATTTTTCAACGTATTCAACCACCCCCAATTTAACAACCCGGCGGTTGTGGACTTCTCCAAGTCAACTTTCGGACAGATTACCACTGCTTCCGTGAATCCTCGAGTGATTCAGTTCGCGCTGAAATACATATTCTGAAACGAGCTTTATCGAAAAGGGGCCAGGACCGATTGCATGGGTTCGTACGTCTAGAATCTGACTCCGTCGAAAGGAGTTCCTCCAAGGTGAAAAAGTCGAGTTTAAGATCGATCGTGATCACTCTTATTCCTGGCTTCGTCCTTATTGTTGCCATGGTCCGCATGGAGGCTCGCCCAAGGGCCAGCGCGGCCGCGCAGGCGGAGGCGAATCGCGTGGCGGTGAACTCCGACGACATCGGTGGCGTGGTGACCAGTTCGAAGGGGCCGGAAGCGGGCGTGTGGGTGATTGCAGAAACCACGGACTTGCCGACCAAGTTTCGCAAGATCGTTGTCACCGACGATGCGGGCCGCTATCTGTTGCCGGAATTGCCTAAAGCGACTTACAAGGTTTGGGTGAGAGGATACGGCCTGGTGGACTCGAAGGCCGTCGAAGCGACGCCAGGCAAGACGTTGGCATTGACTGCGGTGATCGCTCCCAATGCCCGGGCCGCGGCGCAATATTATCCGGGTGATTACTGGTTTTCCCTTGTGAAGATTCCCCCCAAGAGCGCGTTCCCGATGAAGGTCCGAGCAGGCGGGGAGGAAATCGTACCGGAAGGCCAGGCTTTCCAGGAATCGGAAACTCGGGCGGCAATCTCGGACCAACAATAAGGATACCGAGATTCGAGTCGCAGGCGGAATGGGGCTATCTGCTGAAGAGGGGATGCGAGGTCTGCCATCAGATGGGCAACAAGGCGACGCGCGAGATTGAGCCGAGCCTCGGCACCTTCGATTCACCCGCCTCGCCTGGGAGCGGCGGATGATGTCAGGCCAAGTGGGCCCGCAAATGACCAGCGCCCTCAACAATTTCGGGCACGACCGAGGTTTGGCGATGTTCGCGGATTGGAGCAGTCGGATCGCCGCGGGCGAGGTGCCGCCGGCGCCGCCGCGGCCGCAGGGCATCGAGCGCAACGTGGTGATCACCCTGTGGGAAGTCGGTACGGACAGGTCTTTCATCCATGACGTGGTCAGCACCGACGACCGGAATCCCACGCAAACGCCTACGGACCGATCTATGGCCCCGACTTTTCGGCGGGGGCGGTCGCGATCCTGGATCCGATCAAGGCCACAAAATCCATGGTCCCTATTCCGTTGCGCAACGAAAGTGACCGAAAGCTGCTGCGCCCGCACACTCGCCGCAGAGTGTGGCGGCGCCGTCGCCTTACTGGGGTAATGGAATTGTTTGGAACGACCCGGTCACTCCGATCAGCGCCGCATATCGACAGCAAGGGCCGGCTTTGGTTCCACACGCAGACCCGCGCAGATCTGCCTGCTTACTGCCAGGATGGCTCGAAGAATCCCTTTGCGAAGAATTTCCCGATGCCGCGCTGGGGTCAGCAACCGCGGGCGGCGCGAATTATGATCCCAAGACCGGCAAATTCGAAATGATCGATACCTGCTTTCGCCAGGCCATATGATATTTGCCAACGACAAGGATCAGACAGTTTATTACGGCAACATCTCGGGCGTCCGAGGGTATGGGTGTGATCGGTTGGGTCAAGACGCGCGTGTGGGACGAGACGCACGATGCGGAGAAGTCCCAGGGCTGGTGCCCGGCGATTCATCGACTACAACGGCGATGGGAAGATCGGTGCTTATACCAAGCCGAACGAGCCACCCGATCCGAAGCTCGATCGGGCGGTCGGCGGAGCCCCTGGGTACGGTATCGCGGTCAATCCAGTGGACGGCAGCGTGTGGAATGCCGCGGGCGTCGACTCGGCCACAGCGGAAGTTCCCGGGCAGGATAATCCGCATGGTGACAGGCGCGAACCCGCCGGCAACATGCATGACGGAAGTCTACGAGCCGCCGTTTGACAATCCGAAGCTCCCGGGTGTGGAGGCTTATTGCCACTTTGGGGATTGAAATCGATACCAACGGCGTCGTGTGGACGGCGCTGGCCGGCAGCAACGATCTCGCCAGCTTCGACCGGCGCAAGTGCAAGGGGCCGCTCAACGGCCCGACCGCGACGGGGCAGCACTGTCCCGAGGGCTGGACGCTGTATCCGGTGCCGGGCCCGAAGTTCAAGGGAACCGGCGTTGCCTGCGGATTCTTTCTATCATAACTGGGTCGACCGACTACAACACGCTTGGCCTGGGCAAGAACGTGCCCATCGTGAACGGGACAGGCTCGGATTCGCTGATCGCGTTTCTACCGGACACGAAGAAGTTCGTTACGATTCGCGTGCCGTATCCCCTCGATTTCTATACGCGCCGTGTGGATGGCCGCATAGACGATCCGAAAGCCGGCTGGAAGGGTCGGGGCTTGTGGGCGGGCAACGAGGAGAGGGTCATCTGGCACGTCGAAGGAGGGAAGGGCAACACGACCTCCGTCGCGCACTTCCAGCTTCGGCCCGACCCGCTTGCCAAGTAAGGGGTATTTCTCCGGGCAGCTGGGCTGAGACGATGAATCGTTTCGCAAGGCGCACATGGGCGACTTATGGCAGGGTTTTAGCGATTGGCTCGCGGGCGATGAATACGAGGTACCGGCATTCGCGGCAGCTTAAGACGTACGCACGATTTTCGGGCAAAGCGCCGATTCAAAAAAGGAGAGAGACATGCGCGCATCGAAAAACATCGGGGCGATTTTGCTGGCAGGCGTTATGGGCATCCTGTTGGGTGTGAATATCCACGCGCATAATTCAGTGCGCGCCGCGGACACTCGGCGCAGCCTCGTACCCCAAGGACATCTATCCTGACTCCAGGAACCGCCTCCCCTTGCCGAAGCGCGAGGACATGGATGATTACGGCAAGAAGGTTTACGACGAACTGATGCAAACCCCGAAGTTGCCGGGGGACCCCGTGTACCCGGTCCGTCTCTATAGCCCCAGATTCGCTGGACCCGAGGGCGAAGCCCATCACTACCTCAAGTATGAAACCGGACTGTCAGGCCGGTTGATGGAGATCGCGATTTTGGTCACGGCGCGCCAGATGGACTGCCAGTATGAGTGGACCCAATACGAACGATTTGGGAGGAACCCGGCCGATCCGCGCCATATCGAACAGTCCACCATCGATATCATCAAGTACGACAAGCCGGTGGTGGGACTCGGCGAGAAGGAAACCGCCATTATTGCCTTCGGGCGCGAAACCTTTGGCAAAAGGAAACTTTCCTCCGAGACTTTCGCTGAGGTTTTGCGTTTATTCGGCCGCAAAGGCACGGTGGATTTGCTCGAGCTGATGGCCCAATATTCCGCAGTCGCAGCGGAGATTACTGCTTTCGATCAGCAACTGAAGCCGGGACAAGTACCGTTGCTTCCTGCTCGATAGTTTTCCTCCGCTAAAATACGGGGCGCTTTACGGAGAACCGGGAAAGATGAAATGGCTTCAGAGACTTTTAGGAGGAGGGCGGCATATGAGGAAATATCTGTTGATCGCTGTCGCTGTTGTTGCGTTTTTGGCCAATTCGGGTTTGTCCATGGCCCAGGATAACCCCTTCGTCGGGACATGGCAGCTCAACGTCGCAAAGTCACATTTCGATCCAGGTCCGCCACCGAGGAGCCAAACCCGAACATGGGAGCCTTCTGGAATGGTCACCGTTAAGGGAATTAACGCTGACGGAAAACCCCATACTCACCACTATACGATCAAGCCGGACGGCAAGCCTTACCCCGCAGCCGGGGCGCCAACTCCTCCCATAGCGGACACCGTGAGAACCAAGCGTATCGACGCCAATACCCTGCTAGCGACTTTAAGTGGGGGCGGTACGCCGATTGAGACGGCCCGATTTTCGCTTTCTAAAGACGGGAAAGTCTTGACGCTCGAGTCCCGGAACTCCAACTTGAATCCCCGCCATTTCCACAACATACAGGTGTGGGACAGGATGTAGGAGTGCGTCGAATGAATGGCAACTGCGGGCAGTGCGTTCTACTCATGGTTGCAGTCGCCATGGCAAATGCATTTGCCCTCCCCGGCCGCGCGGGGAATGCGCCAGTGGGAAGCGGAAAAATGGAAACGGTGGCGACTCTGCCTTCGTCCGGATACACCGAGAGTCTCTGCCAGACGCCCGACGGCTCCATTTATGTGACCGGAATCGACGATCAAGTAATTTGGAAGGTGAGACCAGTGGGCAAGTAGAGAAATTCGCATCTACGCCGGGCACATTATGGTACCGCTGGTAACCAAGGATGGGTTCATCGCCACCGCACGCCAAAGAACAGCCCCGCATTCCCCGCGACGGGCAATTTCTCGACCGCGATGCGCGTCGATTATTCCGTGGACGTTGGTCCGGAAATTCTGGTCCTGGATAAGGCTGGGAAGGTAACGGATACGATCCCCGGTCCCAAAGGGGCCTACTTGAATGGCATCGCCGACGCAGGGCATGGCTTTTATGTGATAGCCGATTCGGCCGGTCCGACCATCTGGCGGCTCGACCTTGCTAAGAAGCACATCGAGCCCTGGTTCAAAGACGAACTCCTCTCCGCACCCGCCGGCGCAAGCATCAATGTTGCGGGAAACGGAATTAAGGTGCATGGCGGCTGGGTCTATGTTGGGGTTAGCGGCAGGGAAGCTATTTATCGGGTGCGGATGGACTCGCAGGGCCGGCCGAAAGGCGCGCTGACGCTTTTCGCGAAGGGCTTCCGTCCCGACGATTTTGACATAACCAGGGACGGAACGATCTACGTGCCCAACGGAACAGCACTGTTCAGGGTTTCTCCGGCGGCGAAGTCAGCAACTTTCTCGACGGTGCCGGCTTCTCAGCTGCCGCCATGATTAGCTTGGACGGAAAATGGGTTTATTGGCCTACGCGAGACGGAAGGGCGAAACCTCAGCGGCTGTTGAGAGCCGCAATACCATAAAAGCACGCGATTGAGAAAGCATAGAAGCTTCGACAAGGCAAAAGGAGGTCGATATGCGCGCGTCAATAAGTGCCAGGGTCATTTTGCTCGCAGTCTTCGTGGGAATGCTGTTGGGCGGGAGGATCCACGCGCAGAATGCGGCGGGCAGTCCAACACCAGCTGCAACCCCGCTACCCAAGGACATCTATCCCGACTCCGGGTACCGCCTCCCCTTGCCGAAACGCGATGACATGGACGACTACGGCAAGAAGGTTTTCGACGAACTAACTGATCCTGCCCGCCCCCTGCGCACGGACCTCCGGACACCGGCTGGCATTCGACTCTATAGCCCTACAGTCGCCAAGAATTTGGGCGACGTTCCTCTACTATCTCCGGAAGCAAACCGGAATGGGCGACCGGTTGACCGAGATTGCCATCCTGGTGACGGCGCGCGAGATGGACAACCAGTATGAATGGATCGCGCACGACCGGTTGGCGCGGCAGGCGGGCGTTGAACCATCCATCATCGATCTCATCCAATACAGCAAGCCAGCGACAGGCCTCGGGGAAAAGGAAACTCTCATTATCGGCTTCGGGCGCGAGCTGTTTGGCCAAAAGAAAGTATCCTCCGCGACTTTTGCCGACGCGGTGCGGCTATTCGGCCGCCGCGGCACCGTGGACTTGGTTTCCTTGATGGGCCTTTATTCCGCAACCTCAGCCCTGGGGAACGCGTTCGACATACAATTGCCAGAAGGGCGCAAACCTCTGCTTCCTCCTCGATAGTGTTTCGTTCCGGCGAAGGAAGAGTAACGAACGACTAGCTAGGCCCTCGGCCATGCAGACGGCTGTGGTGTCCACGCTCGACTGCCGGTGCAACCTCTAGATGATGCTGGTGGGTCCCCACGTGGTTCCCCTGCAGAATTATGACTGACGGTGAAGTAATTGAGTTGACTCCGGACCAACGGCCTTTCCCACATCGTCTGCCATGTCGGGAGGCACGATACCATTTAGTCTCAGATAGACGGCCAAATTGCCGTAATGATCCATCGTGTCGTCAAATGCCTGCAAAGCCGCTCCCACGCGAGTCGTACGCTCACCGCCCGTACCTGTAACCATATCGCTCGCGTTCTGATCGTTCAGCTCTGCCAAGACCATGTCACCGTAATCGTAACTATCCTCCAATGCATCCAGGATTCCCGCTCGTGTGGTGATGTTCTCGTACGTTTGGGCGAATTTTTCCGATTCCTGACGGCTCTTGCCGGCTACGTAACCCATGTTGGTGTAATTATCTTCGATTGCGCGCATCACCAAGTCCCGGAAGCTGCTGCTTTTCTTCGTTGGCTTAAAGTCATACTTGTCCTCGGGCATGGCCGCCACCATTTCAATGAACGTGTGGCTGAGATGTTTCCAATGGGAGCGGATTGCATCTGCCGCCCCAGGGGCAGCTTGAAGTCCATGAAGAAACACCACTAGCTCATCGATCTCTCGTTCAGTCAGCTGCTGTTTGAACGGAGGCATGATCCCCAGTCCCTCCGAAATTGTCTTTTGCACCTGCTTATCCGTGGCCGGGGCGCCGCTGGGGAGCGTCTTCCTGAGAAATACGCCGCGTAAGTTTGGGGGATCCTTCACAAGATGGAGATCGCCGGCGTCGTGGCATGCAGCGCACCACACAGCATAGATCGCCTGGCCTCTTTGCTGCGCGTCGGCGTGCTGCCGGTTCGTCACGCCGGCCCGTGAACAGGATATGAGGCAGACCGAAGCCATAAAGCCCGCGCATACGCTGGCGAAGGATGGAAGTTTCAACGCTCGTCCTTGACGCCAATCGCTTGTCGCAGCGCTGAGATCACTTCCGCTGTGTTCCAGTCGGTTCCCGGCCAGTACCGGGAGACCGTCCCATCGGTCGCCAGCAGGATTGTATTCATGGAGTGGGGCACCAGGTTGGCCTGCGGGAAGTACTCCAGCCCGAATGCCGTTGCAACTGCATTCAGATCGTCCGGAGTCGTTGAGACGAAGTCCCATTGCTCAAATCCCTTCGGGTCGTTGGCAAGATAATTGAGGCCATACGTTCGCATGATCGGCGGAGTGTCATAGGCGGGATCCAGGCTGATGCTTATCAGGTGGGTCGCCTCATATTCCGCAGGTACCTTCGCCATCGCCTTGTGAATCGCCGCAAACTTACTGCTCACGAGGGGGCAAAAAGTAGGAAATGGGCAGCGCGTATAGATAAATGTAATCAGAACGGCTTTGCCTCGGAAGCCGCTCAGGTGAATGGTTTTCCCATCCTGGTTGGTAAGCCTCACATCCGGGACCCGTTCGCCCGGCATAAGCACGTGCGCAGGCACCGAAGAGACCGATCCGCGTCCAGTCGCACTCTTAATACTCAGGCGCTCCAGCCAGTAATCATTCGCTCCAGCCACAACGAGATCTGCCGTAATGAGGTCACCCGGCTGGACCTCCTGAAATCCTCGGGGATCTTTAACGGCATAAGGCATGGTCATCGCTGCCATAAAGCCCGGAATGGCGCCGTGCGTCACGGTGAGTTGCTGCGGGGAGTCGCTTTTCGCCAACACCTGCCCTTGCAGAAGATAGTGTTTCGAAGAACCATGGCAGGCCGCTAGCATCCAGGGCAACGCAACCAGCAAAGCAAGCGCGGCCACACTGGATTCACATCTGCTGACAGGCACCCGAACCGGGGCCCTAAGTTGGACGTTGGCCACGATGCTGCCCAGGACGCTGATGTGATTGGATGTGCGTCGTGGGTCTGGGGTCCTGCCGGAAGCGAACACGCCGTCAGGCTCAGCTCTCTTGGCTGTGCAGCGGCCAAGCACGGAGACTAGGCCAGACCATTCTGAACCTTCCCGTCGCGGTCCACCTTCCAGGGTAGAATGAAGTTGTTATGGCCGGTTATGACCCCCGGGTGGGCGAACAAAGTTTCCGTCGTCTCATTGAAGAATCGGGCAAACTCGGCTGCCGTCGGTTGAATTTGACCAAGGTCATCCGTGCAGCGGGACATGAGCACGCACTCGTCTCCATCCCACTTCCAGTCGATGCCAAACCGGGTGTGCGCCATTCGATGTATTGCCGATTGAATTTCGGCATTCTTCCAAGTCTTACCACCGTCTGTCGACACTTCCACCTTTCGAATCGCGCCGCCTCCCGACCAAGCCAAGCCCGTGATCTGGTAGTGCCCGCGCTCGGGCAATTGTTGCTCTCCGGACGGGAAGGTAATGACCGATTTCGGTCCCTGAATGAAAGGGAGCGGCTTGACGGATTTGGGATCGACGGACGTGTAGCGGCCAAATTCGTTATAGGTCATGGAGAACTGGTCCACCACCTTGATTCGCCTCAGCCACTTCACGTTGCAGAGTCCTTCGAATCCCGGGACCAGCAACCGTAGCGGGAAACCATTCTGAGGACGCACCGGCTCCCCATTCTGGCCGTAGGCCACCAGCATGTCCGCCATGGCCTTCGCCATCGGAAGGCTCATCGTCCCCTTATTGTCTTCCGTGCCTTCCGCAATGATCCAGTTCGCACCGTTATGCACGCCAGCCTGCTTGAGCAGCAGCGACAGCGGCACCCCGGTCCATTCGCTGCAACTGGTTAGACCACTCGATCGCTGAAGGGTCTTGTATTCGGGCATTGGTTTGTTTCCATTACACTCAAGGTAGTGGACGCGAGTCACGGATGGGAGGCGTTTCAAATCCGCCATGCTCAAAAGCAGCGGATGGTCCACCATGCCGTGGATCATGAGACGGTGCTGCTCCGGGTTGATGTCGGGAACGTAGAAGGGCGCGTGGCCCATCGTGTAATGGAGCGAGGATGGAGTGATGATCCCTATCGAATCCTGCAGCGGCGTATAGAGATGCTCGGTAAGACCAAAAGGGTTGGGGTTGAATGGGGGCGGGAACAAACGCGCCGAGGTCACATAATGGGAACGCTCGCCATAGGCTTCCAGATCCTTTGCGGGTGCAGCCGAGTCTCCCGTCTGAGCGTTCGCAGCCCCGACTCCTCCCGCCGCGGCCAAACCAGCCAGAGCTACACCTTTCTTAATAAACCTTCTTCGACTGGGCTCTCTATCATTCATGGCCTCTCCTCCTATCGAGCGCGCTCCCGTAAGATTTGCGATTCTTGGAAGCCCGTGCGGACATTCGTCATAATTCGACTTGCCATCGTGGCAGCTAGGGCGTCAGCCCCAAGGCCAGTGCCGGGTTGGTTTTCGTCATTAGATTGAGATCGGCAACAGAGATTCCTTCTCTGTGCAGGGCTTTCATAAAATCGAGCAAACCTTGCGGATGCAATGGCCGAGGTGGGTTGTGCCCTACCGAGCCGAAATCGGTAGCCAGAATACAGAATTTCGGGCCGACCTCACGAATCGCTTCGGCATATTCGCCCATCGTATGCTCAGGTTTCGGACCAATCACACTGCTATATACGAATTCCAGATAAGCGCCGTCGCGAGCAGCCTGCTGCATTTGAGGGATCGTCATATTGACGGTGACGTACATCGCGTGAGTAACAACGATGTGCGTTACTCCGCGCTGATGCGCTTCATGAACGACCATTAATCCTTCTTCCGCCGAGACGTGTCCGGTTTCAAGCACCAGCTGGTGATGCTGCGCAATGAAATCAATCAGCTCCAGGACGTTCGGGAGAAGATGGCCATCCTTCGAGACGGGAACAAACGGCCCTGTCCCCTTTCTTTGCTTCCAGTCGTTTTCAGCATCGAGCGTGGGCAACCATACGACTCTACCCCAACCGCCCTTCGTCATGGTCATGCGCTTGACCGCCTCGAGATTGATCCCGCCGACGGCCAGGTCCTGGGTGATACCGCCGAATATCTCTATGCCGGGAACCTCCTTACGGACCATGTAGGCGAGGGCGGCTGTCGACTCCCAGTGGTTTTTGAGTACCAGCCCGCGCATGCCATTTTCCTTGGCTAACCGCGCCAGGTCGTCTGCGTCGATGGAGCGGTCGATGCTGTCGGGAGAAGAATGCACGTGGAAGTCGATAGCGCCTTTTAAATTTAAATCTGATTGTCCATGGACGGGCACAACTAGCAAAACGAGCAGAACCAGACCCGCTCCGACTAGCTTTAAGCCTCTGATCAGCGTGCAAGACAATTTGAATTCACCTCACAAGACGGGAAAGTGCCTGCCATTTCACCGAAGCACGCGATATTAAAGAAGACGCCATAGATCGTGAGCGAGCGGTCATAACGCACGACCAGGCGCCGGAAGCTTCCGAGCCAGGCGTTCGTGCATTCTGATCTGTCCATACAAGAGAAGTCTCGTTGGGCCAGCAAATTACGATGGCCGTTGATTCTTGTGCGGGGCGCATATAAGTCTCGCCCGTTTTCCCAACTGATAACAAGTGTAATGGTCAGAGAGCATAACTTCAATGACTTACGACCGCTCCAATCTAAACGCTAAAAAAGGATCTTCAATCCAAACTGGAGCGTACGCTGCGGCGTAAAAGTTGACGAAAACGTACCCGCATTAGCGATGACGATTTCCCGTCAAAACTCCATTCACGACCGGCCCCTGTGAATATAATCCCATCACGGGCAGCCCAAGATTCGTATGATTGAAAAGATTGAAGGCTTCAGCGCGGAACTGAACGTCGAATGTCTCTGATACTTTCGGCACTTTCGTGTCCTTCAAAATCGCAAAATCAACATCTCGTATACCAGGAGAAGTAAACGATTTCTTCCCTCGGTCGCCAAAATGCTCCCACCAGAGGCAGCGTGAAACAGGCCGGGTTAAACCACTTGGCTTTTGTTCCCAGTGTGGCGCTTTGGCGGTACATCCGGGCGCCATATTAACACGCTGATACACATTAGGATTGCCCAGTCCGGCCAAATCAAAGCTTCCCGTAGTTACGCTAAACGGAAAGCCGCTCGTGACGCTCAATGATGCCGCTCAATTCCCACCCTTCCACAAACTTGTTTCCGTGAAACGGCAGGTCATACACGGCATTGGCCGTGAGATTGTGCTTTTTGTTGAAGATAGACGGCCCGTAGTCGGCTATTGGATTATACGGGTCCGAGCTATTCGGGGTGCCTGCACCCAAGGCGAAATCTGTATCTCCGTACCATCCGCTTCGGACGTCAAATCTAAAGACTTGGAGTAGGTGTAGGAAACCTGGGTCTGCAAGCCGTGGGTGAACCGATGATTCAGGCTTGCCTGCAGCGATTATAGTTCGAATTGGCGACGGGCGGGAGTTGGTGAAATACGATATGGTCGGTGTTGGGCCGCGGATTCGGAACGATCGTGCCTGTGCCGTTCGCGTTGACCACAAGATGTGGCCGTCACGGGATTTGCCGCCGTGCCAGTGTTGACCGGAGCGTTCAAATCGTTGCCCAGAAACAGGTGCCGCCCCTGCGAGCCCACATAGCCTAAGGTCACGATCCAAGCCCCCGGAAGCTCCCGTTGGATGTTCAGATTGTATTGCATCATGTAGGGAGTGGTATCGGTCTGATACGATGTATCGTTACTGGTCGAGGGCGCAGCCGCGCCAATAATATTCCCGGCGCCCGGACATCCGCTCGTGACACATCCGTAGGTCAGCGCCTGCTGTCCCGAAGTCACTGATACCACAGTAAACGGCGGATTAAACCAATACCAGGGGCCCCACTGCCTGGCCGTTATCACGTCGTGAAACATCCCGAAACCTGCGCGAACGGAAGTCTTGTGGTCGCCGAAGGGATCGTAAGCCAAACCGATCCGCGGATCAAAATTCCACCAGGAAGGATTATTCGCCAAAACATTCGGAACATTGGCGAAGCAGCCTACACCCACGCAACTGCCCTGCGGGGGTGGAGGATTCACGATCGTGTAGAGATGGTTGTGTGCTTCCGTGAAGTTAGACGTCGGGGCATATCGCAACCCAATATTCAGAGTGAGTTTCCGTGTGAGTTTCCAGTCGTCTTGAACATAGGTGGTGAAATAGATCTCGCGCAAATCACGACTGGCGGTTTTGTTGTCCGGGCAGCGTCCCGACGTATTGGCTGGGAATGCCCTTCAAGAAATTGGTCAAGCTCGGGAAGGTATATTGCCCGGGGCCCCGATTATCGCCAGCTGAATTATCCTGAACTCTGGCCAGCGACGCGCCGAACCGGAAGCTGTGGGCGCCGTGCGTCCACAAAACGTCGTCCCCTACGATAAAGCGGTTGGTCATGATGAATATGGGGTCGCATGTGCTCGCACCAAGGTAGTTCTGAGTAGTATTCATAAGACCGGATACGGTGACCGCCCCATCCTGGATTCCGGAGCCTGGATAAAATTGGAGGCCGGGTGCGTGGCTGGGATGACAGTGGTTTCCGGGCGGCCGATCAAAGCTGAATCGCGCCAGGTTGATCAGGTTCGCCGAGAACAAATGCCTTTCTTCAATTGTAGCGATATGGTTGGCCGTGTTGTTCACTTCGTGCCCACACAGGAAGCTGTTCCGGGCTGATTAATTGCGCGTAGTCACGGATATATCTGACGAATATGGAGTCTTTGTCCGAGAAGGTGTAATCAAAACGCGTCAGCAAATAATTCTCGCTTGCAAGTTGGGCGGAGGTTTCGGTGATGGTCCCGATGCCTGCTGCTGAAGCCCCGGTCGGCGCCGGAAACAGAGCCAGCGTGGGAGCGATATTGGCAAGGTTGCAATTCGAAGCCGGTGTATATGTGGCCGTGCAGGACGACGGGGACTGGAGGCCGGCGCTGCCCGGTGGTTAACAGGCGTCTCTACACCCGCGCTGTTTGGCAGATAGCCCTGATGGGCTGCGACATCGGGGACCGAGATAACGTCGCTTTGTGACAAAAATTGCCGCAGACCTTCGTAATTCACAAAAAAGAAGGCCTTATCCTTCTTGATGGGGCCTCCAACGCTGCCGCCGAACTGGTTTCTGCGAAACGGCGGGGTCGATGGAGGGTCAAAGTAATTGCGAGTTTGGATGGCGCTGTTGCGAAGAAACTCGTAAGCCGAGCCATGAAAGCTGTTGGTTCCGCCCTTTGCTCACAGCGTTGAGCACTGCGCCACTGCCTCCGTATTCTGCGCTGTACGTGTTGGTCAACACCTGAAATTCTGCGATCCCATCAATACCCAGAGTAGTGCCTGTAGACCCCGCTCCCACACCGTGGCCGAAGAAATCCGAAATATCGGTGTTATCGAGCAGAAACGCCTGGCCGAAGGTCCTGCTTCCCGAAACGGAGTATTCATTTCCTTTCCCGGAGAGGCCACTCCCGGTGTAGTAAGTGGTGTTGAACACCGGGTGCGAGGGACAGTAATTGTGTATAGTTGCGGCCGTTGAGAGGCAGTTCGCGCATCTGCGTCGCTTCGACAAGGCTCCCAAGAGCCGATGAAGTCGTGTCGACCTGGGTTACTTGTCCTTCGACAGTGACGGTCTGCTGCGGACCCGCCCACCTGCAGCGCGGCGTCTACTACGACCTGGCTGCCCACCGTCAGCTCAATGCCGCCGTGAGCGATCTTCTTGAAACCGGCTTTTTCGGCATCCACTTCGTAGGTTCCGATATCCAGATCCGGCACGTTGTAGCGGCCTTGGTCATCGGTCGTAGCCGTCCGTATGATACCGGTTCCAATATTTTTCACACTGATGCTTGCGCCCGCGATGGCTGCTCCGCTGCTATCGGTCACTACCCCCAAAATGGTAGCCTTGAGCGCTTGCCCGTAGGCGCTACTGCTTACAATCCCGAACACGGCAAGTACGAACGATCAGAATCCAAACTCGTCTCCGCCCAGCATCAGACATATCGCCCCCTGACCTTTTCATAGCGGTGATGGCACATGATGGATGTTCATCGCCTTGCGACCTAAAGGCAAGCAAACTAATACATACGTTCGTGCGTGTCAATGTAAAACTATTTACTGCTGTCGGTTCTACGCGATATGTTTGATCCGGGTTAGCTGATGGGGTGCCGCCTGATTCTTCGCCGAGTTAGCAGGTGCAACGACGCGGCTGCTCCCTTGTCAGGAGCGGCCGCGCAACAGGGAATACAACGCTGATGGAAGCTACTTTTTCTGCGTGGCCGGATCGGGTGTAATCGTGAAAGGTCTTGGCGTTCCGGGCTTATAGTTGGAAATATCAGGGGGAATGAATCCATCACGATTCGGCATCTTCACCTTCAGCAGGGTCTGTGCATCGATCACGTCATTCTCCTGGATAATGTCGTTCTTGTAGAGGAGATAAGCAGTCAGGGCGTAAACCTCGTCGTCTTTTAACGTCCCGGCTCGCTGTAGCGGCATCGCGCGACGAAGAAAGTCCCATAGCGTCGTCGCAAAGGGCGAGAAAGCCGGCATAACCTTCTCTGAATGGCCCGTCGCGTCTTTGCTTCCCACCAGATGAGGGGCCAGCCCTCCTCTTCCATTCACCCCGTGACATACGACGCATCCCTTTTGCACGTAGAGCTTCGCCCCTTCCACTGCAGTCCCGCTCCCGGGCGGGAGTCCCTTCCCATCCGGCGGGATGGAAATGTCCCAGGCTCGAATTTCGTCCTCGGTCGGCGTCTTTCCTAAATTATAGTCGGGTGCCTGCGCCGATGCCGTGCTGCAGACAGCCAAGATCATTACCGGAACAAGCAGACTAGGCCAGACCATTCTGAACTTTTCCATCGCGATCCACCTTCCAGGGGAGAATGTAATTGTTATGGCCGACCATGGCCAGCGTTTGGGCGAACAAAGCTTCCGTCGTCTCATCGAAGAATCGGGCAAACTCGGCTGCCGTCGGTTGAATTTGACCCAGGTCATCGGTGCAGCGGGACATCAGCACGCACTCCTCTCCATCCCACTTCCAGTCCATGCCAAACCGAGTGTGCGCCATTCGATGTATGGCCGATTGAATTTCCACATTCTTCCAAGTCTTGCCGCCGTCTGTCGATACTTCGACCCTTCGAATAGCGCCGCCTCCCGACCAAGCCAGGCCCGTGATCTGGTAGTGTCCGCGCTCGGGCAATTGTTGCTCTCCGGACGGGAAGGTGATGACCGATTTCGGTCCCTGAACGAAAGGGACCGGCTTGACCGATTTGGGGTTCACCGAAGTAAATCGGGCAAATTCGTTGTAAGTCATGTAAAGCTGGTCCACCACTTTGATTCGCCGCAGCCACTTCACGTTACATAGTCCTTCGAAGCCCGGCACCAGCAGCCGCAGCGGGAAGCCATTCTGAGGACGCACGGGCTCCCCATTCTGACCGTAGGCCACCAGCATATCCGTCATGGCCTTGGCCATCGGAAGGCTCATCGTGCCTTTATTGTCTTCGACCCCTTCCGCAATGATCCAGTTCGCCCCGTTATGTACGCCGGCCTCCTTGAGCAGCAGGGACAGCGGCACCCCCGTCCATTCGCTGCAACTGGTCAGACCAGTTGATCGCTGAACGGTCTTGTATTGGGGCATTGGTTTGTTGTTGTTGCACTCAAGGTAGTGGACGCGAGTCACGGATGGGAAGCGTTTCAAATCCGCCATGCTCAAAAGCAGCGGACGGTCCACCATGCCGTGGATCATCAACCGGTGCTGCTCCGGGTTGATGTCTGGCACGTAGAAGCCAACGTGGCCCATCGTATAATGAAGCGAGGATGGAGTGATGATGCCCATCGAATCCTGAAGCGGAGTGTAGAGGTGAGCAATAAGACCAAAAGGGTTCTGATTGAACGGGGGCGGGAACAAACGCGCCGAGGTCACATAATGGGAACGCTCGCCATAGGCCTCTAAATCCTTCGCGGGGGTTGCCGCTGCGCCCGAGTCTCCTGTCTGAGCGTTCGCGGCCCCGATTCCTCCCGCCGCGGCCAAACCAGTTAGAGCGACACCCCTCTTGATGAATCGCCTTCGACCAAGTTCTCCGTCATTCATGGCCCGTTCTCCTATCGACTTCGAGTCATCATTGAATGGCGTGTACTACTAATAGATGTAGCTTGTCAAGGCGCACGTCGGACTTGTCGCCGCAAAATGAGAATGTCCGGTTTGTGCAAAGTAGAAATGTCCGGTTTCATCCCGGGTGGGAGGCGGGATGGAAACGGAGCGAATCGAGTTGAGTGCGAGAGAGCGGGAACGATTAAAGGTGCTGCAACAAGTGGAAGAAGGACACATCCAGCAGGTCGAAGCCGCCCGGCGGCTTCGGGTGAGCGACCGGCAGGTGCGGCGTTGGCAAAAGCGTTTGCGCAAGGAGGGGGACCGGGGGATTGTGCATCGGCTGCGCGGCCGTCGCTCCAACCGCAAGATCCCCGACGCGAGGCAGAAGCGGGCGATAACGGAACTGCGGCAGCCGCGCTATGCCGGGTTCGGCCCGACGCTGGCCAGCGAGCACCTGGCGCGTGCCGGCCTGGTGGCCAGCCGAGAAACGCTGCGCCAATGGATGGTCGCAGCCGGGTTGTGGCAGGTGCGCCGACGCCAAGCCAAGCGCGTGCATGTGTGGCGGCCGCGGCGCAGCTGCCGGGGCGAGTTGGTGATGATGGACAGCTCGCCCTTCGCCTGGCTGGAAGAGCGTGGCCCGCGCTGCCATTTGATCGCCATGATCGATGATGCCACCAGCCAGGTGTGGGGCCGCCTGGTAGCGCACGACTCGACCGAGGAGAATCTGCGCACGCTGGGTGGCTGGATCAAGCGCCACGGACGGCCTCTGGCTCTCTACACCGATAAAAACAGCCTGTTCGTGACCTCGCGCCCGGTGCAATGGCACGAACAGTTGCAGGATCAGCCGGCCCGTACGCAGTTCGGGCGCGCTCTGGCGGAACTCGACATCGAGTGGATCGCCGCCCACTCGCCGCAAGCCAAGGGGCGCATCGAGCGGCTCTTTGGCACGCTGCAAGACCGGCTGGTGAAGGAGATGCGGCTGGCAGAGATCGCCACGCTGGAGGCGGCCAATCGCTTTCTGGAAATCACCTTCTGGCCGTTCTGGAACCAGCGGTTTGTCGTCACGCCGGCACGAAACGGCGATGCGCACCGGCGGCTCGATCGCAGCCAGCGGCTGGAGGAAATCCTCAGTGTGCGGGCGGTGCGAACCGTGGGCTCCGACCACACGGTGAGCTGGAACGGGCAACGCTGGGGCCTACGGCGAGAGCAGGTGTGCGCCGGGCTGCGCGGGGCGTATGCGGAAATCGAAAAGAGGCTCGACGGCACGCACTGGCTGCGTTTCCGCGGCCGTTATCTGCTGCTGCAGCCGTGTCCGACCGCGCCGCGATCCGCAAGTCCTTCCGGCCTACGGCCTCCAGGCCTTGCGGATCGCACATCCCAACCAAAAACTCACAACAAAACCAAATACCTTCCGCCCCCCAATCACCCCTGGCGCAAGCCCTGGAAGCGGACATTTCTAAATTGCAATAAACCGGACATTTCTACTTTGCGTTGACAGGCGCACGTCGGACGTGTCGCCGCAAAATGAGAATGTCCCGTATCGAGTAGGTTAGCCGTGCGAGGGCAATCAAGTCATCGAGACTTACTTGGGAAGCTTCTATACTGCCATTGTACGACGCCCGCTCGGCCTGAAGGTGCGAGGATATCACCGGGCCTGCGAGGCGTGCAAGACCATCGTGGCTGTCGTGGGCTCCCCTGTGACGGCTTTCGATTATAACTGGAAGGAAATCGCCGGCGCGAAGCTGTCCTTAGAAGTGCAGTCTTAGAGCTTTGCAAGTTCGGAGCCTTGCGTCACTCTTCGCTCAGCCAAGCCTCGCGACGTTAGAGGCGCTCTCCTAAAAAACTCTTGGGCGGTGCAGTTGATCACCTTGTTGTTAACCTGGGCGCAACATTCACAACCGATACTTCACTGATTAGGGCGGTGTCCGCTACTTTGCGCCGTGCTGCGGGTTTGGGGCCGTGGGAACTTCGGCTCCGCCGGGAAGGCTTGGGTCGCAGCGGCTCCTCTCGCGGTGCTGTTTCCGCGAGCCTCTCTTCCACGCAAAATTTGGGACTCCCGGGATTCGCGGCAGGTTTCTATTCTCGAAATTGTCAGGCGGCACGGATCTGGTTTACGATCGATTTCCGGAGGAGTCGAATGCTGGACGAAGGTGTCTGGGCGGAAATCAAGGTGGCGGGCGAGCACCTGAGGTTGTTCTCGGAACATAATGCGCAGGGCGTGCAGACGTCGGTCTTCGACGTGAACGCGAAGAAATGGATCGCGCCTTCCGAGCCGGTAGAAGACATCGAGGAAGGGAAAGAGAAGGCCACCGAATACGCGAAGGCGTACCTGCAACGCGTCAATGCCTGCGGCACTGTCGAGCTTCCCCCGCTCGTCTGGAAGAAAGCCCGCTCGCTCTAGATTTCCCTCAAACCTTACTTGGCCGGCGACGAAATGCCCTACATTCCCGCTTTCGGCCACACTTCCGCCGGTTTCCTGCCTCCCCTGAAAATCATGCGACCCGCTGTTGTTCCCGCTAATTCGATACAATGTGTCCGAGCCTGGTTCGAGCGATCCCGGAAACGCAAGTCTGCGGACGCGCCAAGTTAGGATTCCGTTGAGAAACAGCCGATGGCAAATTCCGGCAACAGTCGCCTCAATGTTTCTCTGTGCTTGCCCGGCGGCAACCTCGGCTGTGCCACAGCGCGCGACGCGGGAGTCCGCGCGGGAATTCACGCCTGATGCGAGCCAAAACGACGACGCCCCAACGCCGGGGCCTTCAAGTTACACGCGCACGCTGGGTCCTTATTCAATCGATGGTGCGAATTTTACCGTAAAGCTGGCTGTGATTTGCTACAAGGCGGCGCGGCACCCGGGACCGTGCAACGAGGACGATCAAGAGACGGTGAAGTCGCTGAAGATCGAAGACGCAGCCGGCAAGACCTGTTTCCACAGGTCTTTCCCGTGGCGTTTGCGCATCAGGTGGAGCGCCACGTGGTCGAAGTGACGCGTCTCGAAGGGGCCAGCCATCAGGCCCTCGATTTCAGGTATGAGCAATTGCCTTCGCATGTGAACGCCGGGGAATCGATCCAGTTGTTCGGGCTGCGCGAGCGGCACGCTGCAGGCGCTTAATGATGATCCTTTGGAATTCTACGGCGGGCTTGGCGAGCTGCCGGCGGGGTCGACCGAAGGATTCGCGGCGCCTGCTCGCCGGCGATGCTCTCTCCATTTTCGTGCTGACCAATTATTTCTACATCCTGCAACCGGTGCATGTGAACTGGACCGATTTTCGTCTCGATCCCCAGGAGAACGGCGAATTTGAGGTTGCCCAGCAGCCGCCCTACCGCCGCAAGGCGGAAGTCGAAGCCGACGGCTACATCCATCTATATGCTTCGCCGGACAAGGGAGCGACGCAGACCGGGGTGGCTGTGACGCCGCAGGCGAACGTGCAGGTCTTGCGTGCCGTCTTCCGCAGAAGCCCGTCCGAGCAGCATTCATCGGCCAGCGATACGTGGGTCAAGGTCTCCTGGATGGCAAGGAAGGCTGGATCGTCGGGCTTGACGATTACACTGCTATGGGCCTGAGTTCCGCTCATTAGGTGCTTCTTCCCTTTGCGCAAAGCAAATTGAAACGTGTGGCAGTCCATATGCTTGAGCAGGCGGGGAATAGCTGCGCCGATTTTGGGATCAGTTTCACTCTGGAGCAGCGGAAGGGGAAGGTTCAAAAGGACGGTATATGGATGAGGGAGTAATGATCGTAACAGGATCAAAAGGCGGGGTCGGGACCAGCACGGTGGCCTTGAATCTTGCGGTGCAACTGGCGATGCAGACGAAGAAGAGGGTGGCCCTGATCGATCTGGCGCGTCCCTTCGGGCAGATATCGCTAATGCTGGATTTCGAGCCGCGCTTTACGATACTCGATGCGCTGGAGAGAATCGACCGGATCAATGAGAGCATTCTCACAAGTATGGCAACTCGGCATAAGGCCGGAGTCGACATTCTGGCCGGGCCGCTGCAGGCGCCGATGAAAGCCGAACAGCGCCAGTGCGTCACGATCCAATCAATTGCCCGGCTGATTCAGTTAGCCGGCCGCGGCTACGATTTCGTGGTGGTCGATATTGGCGTGGTGAACGCGGGCGACTGGTCTCTGGTACTGCAGGAGGCGCAAGCGATTCTGTTGGTGTCTGAGCCGAGCGCGCTGGCACTCGGAATGATAGACCGTCACATGGCGGCAGCGGCGCGGGCAGGCGTCGATTGCCGGAGGATTCAGGTGGTCGTCAACAGATGGCGGCAGAATGACGACGATCCTGTGGCGGCCTTCGAGAAGAATTCCGGATGGACGATTCTGAGCAGGCTCCCGAACGACTATCGGCAGCTCACGGAAGCCGTGCAATTGGCGATGCCGCTGATGGGCAGCGGGAACAATCCGCTGCTCGCGCGCTATCGCGAGCTAGCCGCTCGGGTGGCTTCCAACCTCAAAGACGCTTCGAGCGCGGAAGCGGCTGACGTCAAAAGCATTTCCTGACTTCCTCTCGCAGGCTGCGACCCGCGTGGGCCACGGCGAACTCTCATGGTAGAGTGGGCGATCAAACATTCAGCCGAGGCTCAGCGGCCGCGGCTCATGTTTGTGTGATCCTGCCAGGGAGGGCTAAGTGGCTTATCGGGATTTGCACGATTTTGTGCGTACGCTGGAAAAGAAGGGGGAGCTTACGCGCATTTCGGCGGAAGTGGACCCCGTGCTGGAGATCACGGAGATCACCGACCGTACCGTGAAGGCAGGTGGCCCGGCGCTTCTGTTCGAGCGGCCGAAGGGATCGAACGTCCCCGTCGTGACGAATCTGGTGGGCACCGAGCGCCGCATGAATCTGGCGCTGGAGGTGGATTCGCTGGACGAAATCGCCGAGCGCATTTCTGTATTTCTGGAGATGCAGTCCCCGCAGGGAATCCTCGAAAAAGTGAAGATGCTCCCGAAGCTCGCCGAAATTGGCTCGTTTTTCCCGAAGATCGTGCGCAGCGGCGATTGCCAGGAAGTGGTGCACACCGAGCGCCTTTCGCTTCTCGATTTTCCCATCCTGCAGTGCTGGCCGCAGGACGGCGGGCGCTACATCACCTGGCCCATGGTGATCACCAAGAATCCGGAGACCGGCAAGCGCAACACCGGCTGTTATCGCATGCAGGTTTTTGACGAACGCACCACCGGCATGCACTGGCAGACGCAAAAGCACGGCGCCGAGCATTTTCGCAGCGCCCGCGCGAAGAAACAGGGAAGGGAAGATCGACGTCGCCGTGGCGATCGGCGCCGATCCGGCCACCTGCCTTGCCGGGAATTTTGCCGGTGCCGCCGGATATGGACGAATTTCTGTTCTCGGGATTTCTGCGGCGCGAGCCGGTGGAGCTGGTGCGCTGCAAGACGGTCGATCTGGAGGTTCCGGCCAATGCGGAGATCGTGCTGGAAGGATACGTGAACCTCGGGGAACTCCGCACCGAGGGGCCTTTCGGCGATCACACCGGCTTCTATTCGCTCGAAGGCGAATACCCGGTCTTCCACGTCACCTGCATTACGCATCGCAAAGACCCTCTCTACCTGACCACGATCGTGGGGCCGCCGCCGCAGGAGGACTATTTCATCGGCCACGCCATCGAGCGCGTGTTCCTGCCGGTGATGAAGATGCAGCATCCGGAAATCGTGGACGTGGCCATGCCCGCGGAAGGAATCTTTCAGAACCTGATGATCGTCGCGATTCGCAAGAGCTATCCCGGGCACGCCCGCAAGACGATGAACGCGATCTGGTCGCTGGGGCAGGCCATGTTCACGAAGGTGATCGTCGTGGTGGATCACGACGTGAACGTGCAGGACTCGAGCGAGGTTGTCTGGAAGGCCTTGTGCGCGATCGATCCGGAGCGCGATATCCAATTTGTGCTCGGGCCGGTCGATACGCTCGACCATGCCGCGCGCCGCCAGGATTTCGGTTCGAAGATGGGCATCGACGCCACGACGGAAATGGCCGGAGGAAGGATACACAGGCCGCTGGCCCGACGAAATCAAGATGGACGAGAGCCACAAAGAAGCGCATGGACGCGCTCTGGGCGCAACTGAAATTGGATTGGCAAGAAGTGAAATAGCTGTGAAGAAAAGGTGAAGCAACTTTTTTCGAGCTCCTCGGTCCGCCCGGTCGCTGGAGTCAGAATCTTCCGGCAGGCACTCAGGATAAAAGATTTGCGCGTCGATGTGCCGTGATTCCCCCTGAAGCTAAACCTGTCTTATCCATATCCCTGTCCTCCCGGACGGGTTTTATCAATAGCACACGCTCTCAGGACGTTTTCTTGACAGCGCATGATGGCCGGATGCAATAAACGGTTCAAGCAGATAGTACCGGCATTCATAGTACTTGCATGCGAGATGTCAGGGCGACTGGGGCCTGAAGCAAATGGGTGAGGCACAAGAGCTTTTCGATATAGCAGCGCTTCAGTGGGTTTACTGCGGGCTTGGCTTGCGACACGGCACGCAGTAGGGAGCGAGAGGCTGCACGATGTTCAATCTGGGGAAAACGAAGTCGTTGGTCGGCCTGGATATCGGCTCAAGTTCGGTGAAAGCCGTCGAGCTGAAGAAGGCCAAAGGGGGATACGAGCTCGTCAGCTTCGGCCTCGAACCTCTCGCGCAAGATACCGTGGTGGACGGCGCAATCATGGATGCTCCCTCGGTGGCCGAAAAAATCGTCTCGATTTTCGACAATCAGAAGATCAAGTCCAAAGATGTCGCCACGTCGGTTTCGGGCCACTCCGTGATCGTCAAGCGCGTCAGCATGCCGCTGATGACCGAAGAGGAGCTCTTCGACCGGGTTCAGGCCGAAGCGAGCCAGCACATTCCCTTCGATATCGCCGACGTGAATTTGAGCTATCAGCTTCTGGAAGCCACGGAAAACCAGATGGACGTGCTGCTGGTGGCCGTTAAGAAAGACAAGATTCTGAACCACACCAACGTGCTGGCGCAGGCGGGGAAGACGCCGGTGGTCGTCGACATCGACGCCTTCGCCCTGCAGAACAGCTTTGAGCTGAACTACGAGCCCGATGCTTCGCAGGTGGTAGCGCTGCTCAATGTGGGCGCCAGCGTGATGAATATCAATATCATCCGCGGCTGGACCCCTCTTTTCACTCGCGACGTTTCGGTCGGCGGGAATCAATATACCGACGCGCTCCAGAAGGAACTCGATCTGAGCTTTGAAGACGCCGAGAAGTTGAAGATGGGCGGCAAGTCTCCCGGGCGTCAACGAAGAGCAGCGCACCGCGATTCTGCGCTCCGTTTCCGACATCCTGATCCTGGAAATCCAGAAGACCTTCGACTTCTTCCGCGCGACGGCCAGCGGCGAGAACATCCGCCGGATCTATGTGGCCGGCGGGACGGCGCGCGTTCCTGGACTGCTCGATCTGCTGAAGGAAGAATTCGCCATGCCCGTCGAGGAACTGTATCCGTTCCGCAAGGTTTCCATCGTTCCCGGGCGCCATGACGAAAACGAGCTTCGCGAACTGGCGCCGCGCCTGGCAATTGCCGTGGGCCTGGCGCTGAGGAGTTTTGACACGCCATGATTCGGATCAATCTACTAGGCCAAACGCGTCCGAAGGCCGCCAAGAGCGCCGTCCCGCTCGAAGCGACGATGCAAATCATATTCGGCGCTGGTGGCTCTGGGCGTCGCGCTGACGGTCCTGGGCGTCACCTACTATCAGCAGAAAAGCGAACTCGACCGGACGAATGCCAAGATCGCCTCGCTGCGGGCCGAAAGGGCCAGCCTGGAACAGATCAAGCAGGACGTGGACCGCTTCGAAGCCCAGAAGAGCGTTCTTCAGCAGCGCATCGATGTGATTGAGACGCTGCAGAAGAATCGCACCGGCGGTCAGGATCTTCTGCAGATGGTTGCGAACGACGGTCGTGCACGTCGACAACGTCTGGCTAACGTCGCTCAGCCGGACCGGTAATTCCGTCGATATTCAAGGCGAAGCCGCCTCGATCAACTCCGTGGCGAATTTGATCACTCAGCTCAAGCGGTCCGGCTATTTCGATAACGTGGAAATCAAGCAAGCCACCGAAGATGACATTGTTCCCTCCGTTCCAACCTACGGATTTCTCCATGAGCGCCGCGATCAGCCCGCCAACCGCTGCCAGGACGCAGCCGGCCGGTGCGATCCAAACCGGGCCGCAGCCGGCCAAGGGAGGAAGGAGCTAATCATGGCGACGAGTTTTCGAGATTGGCCCTGGCCTCTGCAGGCTTTGTTCTACATCGCCTTCGCTGTCGCGTTGATCCTCATAGGGTTTTACGTTCCCGGCTTGCCGCTCACCAATGTGCGCACCCAGCTGCAGAACGCCCAGGCGGAAATGAAGCCGCTGGAAGCCGATGTCCAGAATCTGCGCGTTTACAAGCAACGCCGGGCGGAGTTGCAGTCGGAAATGGACGCGCTCCAGAAACAGCTGGCCACGCTGCAAACAATCGTTCCCGAAGAAAAGCAGACCGACCAATTCATTCTGATGATTCAGAGCGCGGCGGTCAGTTCGGGCGTCACCGTCCGCAAGCTGACGGCGAAACCCATTGGCTCTAAGCCGTATTACTTCGAACTGCCTTTCGATGTGGATGCGGATGGGCCTTATTATTCCGTCCTCGATTTTTTTGCGCGGCTGGGCCGGCTGTCCCGAATCATCAATGTGGGTGATCTGAAGCTCAGTTCCATCGCAAAGAACAGCAACAACAAGTTCCGCATGACTCCAGGAACGTCGGTAAACGGAACGTTCACCATTACCACGTTCTACACCCAAGCAGCGCCTGCTCAGGCGGCTCCGGTTTCCGCGCCGGCGCCGGCAAGGCGTTAGGGCGATGACGATGAAACTCGCAAACACATTCGCGAAACTGGCACCCGCCGCGGCGATCATTCTGTGTTTAACCGCGGGGATTGCAGGCCAGAGCAAACCGGCAAAGTCCGTCCGGAAGCCGAAGACCAAGGCGCTGGCACAGAGCGCGCCGGCCGCCAAGGCTGCCCCAGCGGGCGAGCAATCTGGTCCCACTGCGGAGAAGGTTCCGCCGGCGGCAGCCAAGCGTGATCCCTTCCTGCCGCTGGTCAGCGAAAGGAAGGAAGGCGGCGCAATGGATCACCTGCCGCCAGGGAAAGCGGGACTTGTGATTACCACGGTCCGGGTGGACGGAACGGTACGCTCGCAGGACGGCATGATCGCGGTATTGTCGAACGCCGACCAGCACGTCTATTTCGTTCGCGAGGGCGACCAGCTATACGACGGAGATGTGGACAAGATTGGTTTGGACGGGGTCACGTTTCGACAAAACTCGAAAGACGCGTTCGGAAAGCCAGTCGAGCGGGTCGTGACGAAGCGAATCTACGCGAGTGCAGGAGAGCAGCAATGAGGATGATTTGTCGAGCATGGGGGCTGGGAGCGCTGGGCGTGCTCGGCCTGATGTTGTCGAGCGGGACGTTGTCGGCAAACGACGGCGCGGCCGTGCATGTGAAGGCCGCAGTCGAGCGACGGCATGGTGCGCCTGGAAGTAAAAGGGGATGCGCCCTTCGAGTACACCACCTACCGCCCCAGCGAGAGCCTCTATGTGGTCGACCTCACCGGCGTATCCGCGGGCGATGCTGCGGGCGTTCGCGTGGTTTCATCGGACCTGGTCAAGAGCTATCGCCTGTCGGCCTACACCTCGGGAGGCAAACCCGTCGTCCGGCTGGAAGTATTGCTCAATCCTGGCGTGCAGCCGAAGTTGGAGCGCGCGGATGCGAAAGACTTGAATATTTTGGTTTCGCGGGATGGGAACTCTCAGCGCGGTAGTTCCGGCCCGCGTTGTGACCACGTCGGAGAAGTCCACCGTAATTCCAGTGGCGGCCAAGAGCTCCGGACGAGCACGAACGGGGAAACGAGTCCGGCTCGATCGAGCAAGTGAATCTTGCGCAGAATGGCGACCAGACCAACGTAAGCGTTCTGGGCTCAGGGCCGCTGAACTATCACGCGATTCATCTTCAGAATCCCGACCGGATCGTGCTCGATTTCTCCGGATCGTCCCTGAAGACATCGGTAAGGCACATTGCCAGCAATCTGGATCCGGTACGCGAAATTCGCTTGGCGCAGTTCACTCCGGAGGTTTCGCGGGTGGTGATCGATCTGCGGCACGCCTGCCGCATACAACATCAATGCGGTGGGAAACACGGTTACCGTGGCATTCGAGCCGAAGCCATCGAGCGGGGCGGCTGCGGATTCGGCGCCCTCGGCGGAAACCTCGAATTTGACCAGGACGAAAGCCAAGGTCCAGCCGCGAGCTCCTGAAGCGAACGGGCAAGCCAAGGCTGGACAGATACCCGCTCCTGCCGCAACTTCTGCCCGCGGGCATGACGAGAAATTCTTCGGCGCTGGCGACACCGCGCCGGCTACTCCGCAGTCGCCAGCCGAACCGCCGCCATAGGAGCGGCGCTGGCGAAGGCTACGCCGGCACCCGAACCCGCCGCTGCACCGGCAGCGGCGCCAACGCCTGCCGGAGCGTCGGACCCGCTCCAGTGGCTTTGCCAGGTGCCGTCGCAGGCTCCTCCGCAGCGGCAGCTCCCGCACCGGCAGCGAATGGCAAAGTATTCCGGCGAACCGATTTCGGTAAATTTGAAGGATGTGGACCTGCGGGACTTCTTCCGGCTGATCCACGAGATCAGCGGGCTGAACGTGGTGGTGGACCCCAGCGTTAAGGGCACCCTCACGATCGTGCTGGATGATGTGCCGTGGGACCAGGCGCTGGATATCGTGCTGCACAACAACGACCTCGACAAGCAGCTCGATGGAAACGTGCTGCGAATCGCCACGAAAGATACCCTCCGCAAGGAAGCCGAGGAAAGCCGGGACTTGGCGAGGGCGCAAGCGGAAGCCGCCGACATCGTGACGACCACCCGACGGCTCAGCTATGCCAAGGCGACCTCGATTGCCACGACGATGAAGAAATTTCTTTCAGCGCGAGGAGACATCCTGGCGGACGATCGCTCGAACACCCTGATCATCCGGGACATCCCCTCCACGTTCCCTGTGCTCGATAATCTGCTTCGGCAGCTCGACCGGCGATCGCAGCAGGTGGAAATCGAGGCCCGCGTAGTGGCGGCGAACCGTTCCTTTTCCCGCGAGTTGGGAACCGAACTGGGCATCTCCACCGAGAGCGGGCAACAGCGCCATTGCCGGAGACAATGCCGTAGGCTCAAGCCCGACAACCTTTACTCCGGCACCGCCCGTGGTCGTTGGGTACGGGAAGCGCCGGCACAACTTCGGGCCAGATACCTCTTTTGACCAGCCTGGAGACCACGGTTCCGACGAGCGGCATACAGTATCTGTTTGCCTCGCCTAACTTCGCGCTGGATTTCGTGATCGATGCCGCGGAGCAGCGAGGCGTCGGCAAATTGCTCTCGAAGCCGAAGGTCATCACGCAGAACAACGAAAAGGCCACCGTCAAGCAAGGAACCAAGATTCCCGTGCAGACCGTGGTGAACAATACGGTTTCGGTGCAGTTCGTCGATGCGGTGCTCGAACTCGACGTGACGCCGCAGATTACGGCGGACGGCACGGTCTATATGGATGTGACCGTGCAGAACGACCAGATCGACCAGGCCATTCCTCGCGTGCAGGGCATTCCCGCCATCGATACGCAGTCGGCTGAAACCAAGGTGACGGTCACCGACGGGGCGACTGTAGTGATCGGCGGAATTATCGTCACCCAGCAGCAGACTACCATTGCGCAGGTCCCGCTGGTAGGCAGCATCCCGGTGCTGGGAAACCTGTTCAAGCACACAACAGTCAGCTCGACGTCACAGGAATTGCTGTTCTTCCTTACGCCCCGAATCCTCCCGATGTAACATAGCTGTCCGTGGAGCCTGACAAACCAAATTCCCAGCCGGGGCCGGATCGATCGGCTCCGGCTTTGCTTTTCCGGCCTTCGCGCCGACGCCCTGCTTGCATCGCATCCGGCCAACATTCGTTATCTCTGCGGGTTTTCCGGAAGCGCGGGGATACTCCTCGTCGAAGCCTCCGGCAGCCATACTTTTTACCGATAGCCGGTATACCTTTCAGGCGCGCGAGGAAGTGCCTGGCGCTCGAGTGCAGATCGCCAAAAAGGGCCTGTTACGGGCCGCTGGGCGAAGAGCTTAGAGTCGCGGAAAGGGCGCATCGCGGTTGCATATTCCGAGCGGCCATTTGACGGTGGCGCAAATGGCGGCGCTGCGGGCCGCGGCGGGAACCCGGGTGCGGTGGATCGGATGATGAAAATGTGGTGGAGAAGCTTCGCGCCGTGAAGGACGATGGCGAAGTGGCTACCATGCGCGAGGCCGCTCTCCTGATCAGCGAGGTTTTCGAGGATGCGTTGCCTTCCATCAAGCCCGGGATCAGCGAGCTTGAGCTTGCAGGCTATATTGGAACTCGCCATGAAGCGGCTGGGGGCCTCGGGGCCGTCCTTTGAGACCATCGTGGCTTCCGGGGCACGGTCTGCATGGGCGCACGCGCGCCCGGATACCAAAACCCTGGGAAACGGCGAGTTGGTGGTCATAGATCAGGGTGCTATACTGCGCGGCTACTGCAGCGATATGACCCGTACCGTTTTCCTTGGACGTGCTCCCCAGAAGGTTCGCCAGCTCTATCGCGCCGTCCTGGAGGCTCAGGAAGCCGCCAAGAAGGCCATCCGGCCAGGCGTGACGGCGGGGGCTATCGACGGAGCTGCCCGCGGCGTCCTGAAACGCTACGGCTTTGCTAAGTACTTCACTCACAGCACGGGCCACGGGCTGGGGCTCGAAGTTCATGAGATGCCCCGGATTGCTCGGGGCGAAAAATTTGTGATCGAGCAGGGAATGGTCGTGACGGTGGAACCCGGCGTCGTATCTGGAAGGCCTGGGCGGGATTCGCATTGAGGATGATGTGCTGGTAACAGAGAATGGGTCTGCGGACCTGACAACGGCGCCAAGAGAATTTCTCGAGCTCTAATGGCCAAGAAAACAAGACGAGACTAGGCGTGCGCAATCGAGCGGCGGCGTTGATCTCGCTGAAGTGGAGCGATTGCTCGGCTTCATGGAGAAACACCGTCTCGAGCAATTCGAATACGAAAGGGACGGCGTCCGGATCCTGCTGAAAAAATCGTCGGTGCCGGCGGTTTCATCGCCAGCGGGCTCCCGGCCGACTGCGTCGTCTGCTCAGGCAGTTGAGCTGCCCAGCGAGGAGCCGAGTTCATCTGGCACGCCGTCAGCGTCCGCGGTTCCTGCGGCTGCGTCCCCCGCGGTCGAGAAGACCGAAGACCTCCACGTAATCAAATCGCCGATTGTCGGCACCTTTTACTGGGCGCCGAGCCCTGACGCGGACCCGTTTGTCACGGTCGGCGCGCGCGTCGAGCCGGGCCAAGTGCTGTGCATCATCGAAGCGATGAAGCTGATGAACGAGATCGAGTCGGATGTGGCGGGAGAAGTGGCCAAGATTTTTCCCGCTAACGGCACGCCCGTTGAATATGGCGAGCCGTTGTTTGGCATCCGGCCCAATCACAAGAAGTAACCCGGTCTTTTCTATCTGAGCCGATCCCGATTTCTGCCGGTGCTCTGCTGCGCCGCAAAAGTAGACTTCAGTTTTCGGGTTATACTCGAAAGTGAATGTTTCGAAAAATTCTAATCGCCAATCGCGGCGAAATTGCGCTGCGCATTCTGAGCGCCTGCAAGGAACTGGGGATTGCCACGGTCGCCGTTTATTCTGAGGCGGACCGCCATTCCCTGCATGTGCGATTCGCCGATGAGGCCATTTGCATCGGGCCGCCGCGCAGCAGCGAGAGTTACCTGAATATTCCGCAGGTGATCAGCGCGGCGGAAATCGCCAACGTCGACGCGATTCATCCGGGCTACGGTTTCCTGTCGGAGAACGCCAATTTTGCCGAGGTGTGCGAGGCCTCGCACATCACCTTTATCGGGCCGTCGCCCAGCGTGATTCGCATGATGGGCGAGAAGGACCGCGCTCGCGCCGAGATGGCGTCCGCTGGACTGCCGATCATTCCGGGAAGCCCGGGGGTCGTGCCCGACGAGCAGGCGGCGAATGAAATCGCCGCGGAGATCGGGTTTCCGGTGATGATCAAGGCCGCCGAGGGCGGAGGCGGGCGCGGTATGCGCGTCGTGCGCAAAAAAAGCGAGCTTGCCGGAGCGTTTCAGACGGCCCGTGCGGAGGCCGAGCAGGCATTCGGCAGCCCTAATGTGTATGTCGAGAAACTGATCGAGAGTCCGCGGCATATTGAATTTCAAGTGCTGGGCGACAAGTACGGCAAGGTTTTGCATCTCGGGGAGCGCGATTGCTCGATCCAGCGGCGGCATCAGAAGGTGCTCGAGGAATCTCCATCACCCGCCTTGGACGCGGAAACTCGCCGGGAAATCGGAGCGCAGGTGGTGAAGGCCCTCGAGCGGGTGGGATATTCGAGCGCGGGCACTGTCGAATTTCTCCGTGACGCAAAGGGAGAACTCTATTTCATCGAAATGAATGCCAGGATTCAGGTGGAGCATCCGGTAACCGAGATGGTGACCGGTATCGACCTGGTGAAGTCGCAGATACGCCTGGCGGCGGGCGAAAAGCTTGCGGAGGTAGTAGGGCGTGTCGAATTTCGCGGACACGCGATCGAATGCCGGATCAACGCCGAGGACCCCGAAACATTCGTGCCCAGCCCAGGCCACATTACGACCTTTCGGGTGCCCGGCGGGCCGGGGATTCGCGTCGACACCGCCGCGCACGCCGACGCGGTGATTCCTCCTTATTACGATTCGCTGATCGCCAAGCTGATCGCTCACGGCCATGACCGGGCCGAGGCCATCGCCCGTATGCGCGGGGCACTCGATGGCTTCGTGGTGGAAGGGATCAAGACCACGATTCCTCTGCAGAAGCGCATCATCGCTTCACCCGATTTTGCGGCCGGCAAATTCGACACGCACTTTCTCGAACGGCAGCTTGCCGTGGGAGCGAAGTAAGAACCAAGTAAGAGCCGACCGAGACAAAATTCGCGGAGCCCTGATTGTTTCCCGCCCTCTACGCCATTCTCGACCCCTCGCTTACGCCTGACCCTGTTGGATTCGCCCGGGAACTCGCGGACGCGGGCGTGCAACTTATTCAGCTACGGGACAAACGCGGCTCTTCTCGAAAAATTCATGAAGAAGCGCGGGCGCTGGTGGCCGCCTTCCAGAGGGACGGCATCCGGATCATCATCAACGACCGTCCCGACATCGCTGCGATTGCCGGGGCTTCGGGCGTGCACGTCGGCCAGGATGACCTGCCCGTAGAGGAAGCACGCAAGGTGTGCAGATCGCCGCTCTGGGTGGGTGTTTCGACACATAACCTGAACCAATTAAAGGAAGCGGACGCCACTTCGGCGGATTATATTGCTGTAGGGCCGATCTTCCCGACGGCCACAAAAGAGAACCCCGACCCGGTTGTCGGTCTTGAGTTGTTGCGCGCGGCGCGCCAATTAACGCGAAAGCCGCTGGTTGCCATAGGCGGCATCACACTCGAGCGCGCGGCGGAGGTCTATGCGGCCGGCGCCGACTCGCTGGCCGTGATCCGCGACCTGGTTGTGGCCTCCGCGGCCGAAGATTCGCAGGAACAGGAAGACTATCCGCGGGAACGCGCTCGCCAATATCTGGCTGTCGCAGAGCGCGCGCGCAAGATGCGCTCCTGAGGGGCGCAAAACCGATGGCGCAGCAGGCTCAGACGATTGGAGTCGCGGCCCCTACCTCCCATCCGGGGCTTGTCAAGAGCCTCGGTCTGTTCGACTCCACCATGATCGTTGCCGGGTCCATGATCGGCTCCGGCATTTTTATTGTGTCCGCCGATATCGCCCACCAGGTACAAAGCCCCGGCCTTCTCCTGATCGTGTGGGCCGCCGCTGGCCTGATGACTTTGATCGGAGCGCTGAGCTATGGGGAACTGGCCGCCGCTATGCCGCATGCCGGAGGGCAATATGTTTACCTCCGCGAATCGCTTGGCCCGATTTGGGGATTTCTCTACGGCTGGAGCATGCTGCTGGTGATTCAAACGGCGACGATCGCCGCCGTCGCGATCGCGTTTGCCAAATTCACGGCGGTGATCGTGCCATGGTTTTCCGCGTCGGCCTGGATCTGGAAACTTGGCACGTTCGGACCCTGGCAACTCTGGTTCGGAGCGCTGGGGCCCTACAACGTCGGGCTGAACCGGCAAAATCTCCTCGCGATTCTTTCGGTCGTGTTTCTCACCTGGGTGAACACGCAAGGGTTGCGGTTCGGAAAAATGGTGCAGAATGTGTTTACCGTCACGAAGGCGCTTTCTCTTGCGGCGCTGGTGATTCTTGGGTTTTGGTATTCCACTTCCGCGGCCCGGGCCGCAAACCTCACCTACTTCTGGCGCAACGCGGGTCTTTCCATAATGCATCCGTATCCGCCGGACCACGCTACCTGGACGATCGGGACGCTCACTTTGATTGGCGTCGCCATGGTTGGGTCGCTTTTCTCCATGGACGCCTGGAACAACATCACGTTCACGGCCGCCGAGGTAAAGAATCCCAGTCGCGACATGCCGCTTTCGTTGATGCTCGGAACAGGTCTCGTGATCAGCCTCTATCTGCTCGCCAATCTGGCGTACATGCGCGTGCTGCCTGTGTCCGGCGATCCCAACGGAGTTGCGCCTATTGCGCGGGGAATTGAGTATGCGGCCGACGGGCGTGTCGCTACCGCGATGCTCGCGGCGATATTCGGTCCCGCGGGCGCGATCTTGATGGCGGTGGCGATCCTGGTTTCCACGTTCGGCTGCAATAACGGCTTAATTCTGGCCGGGGCGCGAATTTATTACGCCATGGCCAAAGACCGCCTGTTCTTCGAATCCGCCGGGAACGTGAACCGGCATCACGCCCCGGGCACGGCGCTGACTGTGCAGTGCGTGTGGGCGGCGATTCTTTGCCTCTCCGGCACCTATGGCCAGTTGCTCGACTTTCTGATTTTCGCGGTGCTCATTTTCTATATCCTGACGCTCGTCGGGCTCTTTGTGTTGCGCTGGAGCCGCCCGGATATGCCTCGACCGTATCGCGCGATGGGTTATCCTGTGCTGCCGGCGCTTTACATCGTGATGGCGACTTTTGTGGAAGTTCAGCTGTTAAGGTACAAGCCACAGTACACCTGGCCGGGCCTCATCATTGTGCTGCTGGGCATACCGGTCTACGGTCTCTGGAAATGGACGCAGAAACCGGGCAGCAGTAACAGCGCGGCGTCATAACGAGTACATTCTGTACACGCCTACGTTTTGCTTGGGAAAGGTCACGGAATGGGGAACCCCTTGTTGGCCAAGAAGCCGATGGAGTGGCTTCTGCACGAGGCTCAGGATGCCGGGGAGCATACGCTCAAGAGGACTCTCGGGCCGGGTTCGCTGACCGCCCTGGGTATTGGGGCGATCATCGGCGCCGGGATTTTCGTGCTCTCGGGATTGGGCGCGCACTACGCCGGTCCCGCTCTGATGCTTTCCTTCGTGTTGTCTGGTCTGGGATGCGCGTTCGCCGGCCTTTGCTACGCCGAGTTCGCGGCGTTGATCCCGCTCGCGGGCAGCGCTTACACCTACGCCTACGCCGCGCTGGGGGAGATTTTCGCGTGGATCATCGGCTGGGACTTGACGCTGGAATACGCGATGGGAGCGAGCACGGTGTCTTCCGGGTGGTCCAATCACTTCATCGAGTTTCTGAATATTTTTCACCTCAAGATGCCGTTCTGGCTGGCTTACGACCATTGGACTGCCTTACGTGAGGCGGAAAACGTGGTCGCGCGGCAAATGGTCCATTCCCAGATGCCCGGCCTTGTCGAAGGGACGCAGGCATTCCTGGCTCGCGTGGGCGATGTGGTCAGCGCGCAATCGCCCGAATTGATCCAACGCGCCCACGATCTGGTAAATGCGCCGCATCTGTTCGGCATGGAGATCGGCTTCAACCTTCCCGCATTCTGCATCGCGCTTTTGATCACGGCGATCCTGGTGATTGGTATTCAGGAAAGCGCGACGTTCAATTCCGCGATCGTGATCGTCAAGGTAGCGGTGGTCTTGTTCGTGATTCTGCTGGGAATCCGCTACATCAGCACGGCGAACTGGGGACATGACTGGCATAGCTTCGCGCCCATGGGATTTTCAGGAGTCGGCGCCGGGGCCGCTTACATATTTTTCGCTTACATCGGTTTTGACGCTGTTTCCACTACGGCGCAGGAAGCCAAAAATCCCCAGCGCGATCTGCCCATCGGCATCATCGCCTCGCTGCTGGTTTGCACGGTGCTTTACATTCTGGTGGCGGGCGTGCTGACGGGAATGGTGCCCTGGACATCGATCAATATCGAAGCGCCGCTGGCCGTAGCGTTTTTGGATCGTGGGCTTACCACGGCGTCCTACCTGATCACCGCGGGCGCCTTGGCGGGCTTACCAGCGTGATGCTGGTGATGCTGCTCGGCCAGACGCGCGTGCTCTATTCCATGGCGAACGATGGTCTGTTGCCGCAGAAAGTTCTTCGCGGCGGTTCATCCCCGTTTCCGCACTCCCTACAAGAACACGATTCTAGTGGGCCTGCTTGCGGCGATTGTCGGCAGCGTGACTCCGATTGACGACATCGGCAAAATGGTGAATATCGGCACTTTGCTCGCTTTTGTGATCGTCTGCATCGCCGTGTTGGTGCTCCGCAAAACCAATCCCGGCCAGCCGCGCCCTTTCCGCACGCCCTGGGTTCCTTTTGTGCCGGTGATGGGAATCCTCTTCAATGGATATATGATGTACAAGCTCGGATGGATCAATTGGGCGCGGCTGATCATCTGGCTAATCATTGGCATGGTGATTTACTTCACCTACAGCCGCCACCATAGCCGCGTCGGAAAAAATGACCGCTCCGCGCTGTAGTCGCCGCCCTTCGCGGCTAATATCCCTGGCGATCCCGACGATTTCGTGACGCGACCTTCTCCACGGCGTTTACTCATCGCCTTGCGGCGAACCTCGAAGCTCGATCGCGCCGCTCTTGTTTTTCTAGTTGCGTACGCAATTCTCCGCGGAATCCTGGTACCGCATGCGTTTCCCTCCTCGGGGTTTCTCGGCCTCATGGCTGTAGCGGCGGCTTTATATCTTTGCTTTCGCCTGTTCTCGTGGGTGCGGAATAAGCTTCTCTGGCGCCTGCGGAACCGGCTGATCGTCGCCTACATTTTTATCGCGGTGGTGCCCGTCGTGTTGCTGCTGACCATGATGGGCATCGGCATGTACCTGCTGTATCCGCAGATCGGCGCGCACTTGCTGCAGGATGGCTTGCAGGATCGCATCGGTATCATCGCCGCGGATGCGGGGGATGTCGCCATTGCCGTAACGCAGGAGGTGCAGAAGGGTGAGTCTCCCACCGATCCTACGCTGCTTTCGCGCCCTCGTATTGCCAATTTGATCGCCAGCATCACGGCGGACTGGCCGGGCTTGCGCGTGTCCTTGCACAAGGATCGCGTGGTGGACCTTCCAAGCGGCGACAGGTTTGCGGGTCTCACCGAGCTTCGCGGACAGCTCTCCTTTGCCGCGGAACAGAAAGAGGAGACCCCGGCAGGACCTGTGGTGGTGCTGGTAAGCGCACATATGACGCCGGCATTGCTCGATAGCCTTGCGTCAGACCTGGGACCTATCCAATTTACGCTGATGGAGCCCGCCGATGCGGCTTCCAAGGGGATCAAGTTTGGCGTCAACGGACGGCTCTATGTGGTGGGTGAGCGCATCGTCAGCAGCAGCCGGAAATTGCCGCCGCCGGCCAATTGGTTCGATATCCCGGTCGGATGGGGCCGCAACCCTGGAAGCGCATCGCATCGAGACGGATCCCGCGCAACAGCCGCCCCGGCGATCGGTCGTGGTGCCGGTGCTTACGACCTTCTCGCTGCGGCCCTCCACGCTGAACAAGAATCTGTTTTCCGCGGTCGGCGCCGTCGGTCCGATTCTGGTCGCGATCGCGATCGCGTGCGCTGCCGTGTTCCTGATTCTCGAAGTGGCGGCGCTGATTACCGGCACGGTGCTCACGCGCACGATCACCCGGTCGATTGGCGATCTATACAGCGCCACGCTTCATGTCGCCCAGGGTGATTTTACGCATCGGGTTCAAGTGCGCACGCGAGACCAGTTGGGCGCCTTGGGCGAGTCGTTCAATAACATGACGGATTCCATTGCCAGCCTCATCGACGAGCAGCGAAAGCGCCAGCGTCTCGAGCATGAGATCGCCATTGCCAGCGAAGTGCAGCAGCAGCTGTTTCCGAAGGCGCTGCCGGAACTGCCGGGTCTGGGCCTCGCCGCGATATGCCGCCCGGCGCGGGTTGTGAGCGGCGACTATTACGATTTCATGCGGCTTGGCCCCGCAAGCGTTGCCATTGCGGTGGCCGATATCAGCGGGAAGGGAATTTTTGCGGCGCTCCTGATGGCCAGCCTGCAAGCCGCGCTGCGCAGCCGGGCCACCCTTGACGGCAATGGCGAGACTTCCAAGCTCGTTTCCGAGCTGAATGATTACCTCTTCAAAAACACTTCGGACGACCGTTACGCCACGCTGTTCTATGCCACCTACGACCTGGAAACGCATATGCTCACCTATACGAACGCGGGCCATCTGGCGCCGTTTTTGATCAGCGATGGGCATGTGCAGCATCTGGAGCAGGGCGGCACCGTCGTGGGTCTTTTTGAATGTTGCGTGTTCACGCAGGTGACGATTCCTATTTCGCCAGGTACAGTTCTCGTGGCCTTCAGCGACGGCGCTACCGAGGCGGTCAACGGCTACGGTGAAGAATTCGGCATCAAGCGCCTGGAAGAAGAGGCGCTTTTGCACCGGGACTTGCCGGCCGATCAATTACTGGAATCCCTGCTCGACGCCGTGGAAAGATGGTCCGGCGAGTGCGAGCAATCCGATGACGTGACGATCGTGGTGGCCCGCATGGACCGGCCCGCAGCTGAAAGCTCTCGGCCAGTCCTAACGGAAACGGAGAAACGGTGATCTGCGATAGTTGTGGCGCTTCTGGCGCCGATGACCGGCACATTCGGGAGCGAATCGAGCGGCTGGAGCTCGCGACGCGCTTTCGGCCGATTCATATCAACGTGCTGGTGCTCGACGCCGCGCCGCCCGCGCGGACCGAAGACTATTTCTATCGCGCCACGAAAGACCGCTCGGTGCGCTCCCCTGAGTCGCGCGACTATTTCGATGGACTCGTTGGTTGCGCAGGTACACGGCCTAACGCTGAAATCAAAGAGGAATCAGCGCTCGATGCTTTCCAGCGCCGGGGACTATTTCTCGCGTATGTAATTGATTGCCCCATACAAGGCCAGGCGGAATTGGCGGCCGCAGTCCAGCGCGCGACTCCCATCCTGCTGAAACGGCTGCAGGCCTCCTACCGTCCTAAGTTGGTGGCGCTGCTGTCGCAGCAACTCGGCGAACTTATTCTTGTGCTGCAAGATGCGGGTTGGGGCGACCGCCTCGTCCTCGAGGACGGGAAGCCTTTTGCGGGCGCATCGGTGCTTGGCGGCAGGCTGGCGGAAGTCCCGGCAAAGGCTACTTGATCGGTCGGTCCGTTCGGCGACCGGGATAAGCATTTTGTCATCTAAGTGACTGACGCATAAGCTTCTGCGCGCTTTCTGTGAGTATGCTAAACTCACCGATTGTCCGAGTACATCGTCTAACAGGAGTACGTATGAAGGCACGGACCAAATTTCTGGTCGGGTCGGGAATCATTGTGGTCACGCTGTGCATGCTTGCTTATGTTGGTTTTACGCAGAGCAAGACGTACTACCACACGATTTCCGAGCTTCCCACGCTGCAAGGGGCGTCTCTTCACCAGCGCATGCGAGTTTCGGGCAATGTACGCGCGGGCTCGATTTCCCACCGCGATGGCCGAGTGGATTTCGTGCTCGAGGAGCAGAGCAAGACTCTGCCGGTCAGCTACATCGGCCGCGATCCGCTTCCCGACACCTTCAAGGACGGCGCTCAGGCCCTGGTAGAAGGGCAGATCAAGCCCGATGGCAGCTTCGTCGCCGAGCAGGTCCAGGCAAAATGCGCATCCAAGTATCAAGCCAGCCCCACGGGATCACCGGCTGCGGCCCAGCCGAAGCAAACGATGAATGGCGCGGGCGGTTCTAGCCTCTCGAACAAGAGTTGATCCGAATTGATCAAAATGGATCGATGAGGCGGCGGAGGTAATCAGTGGATATTTTCGGTTCATTTGCGCTTCTGCTCGCGCTGCTGGCCTCCGTATACGCCTTCGTAGCTGGAATCGTCGGAATCGTCACCCGCCGTACTGTCCTCACGAAAAGCGCGCGCAACGCCGGGATGGCCGTCTTCGGACTGGTCACGCTGGCGGTGGCCTCGCTCGAATATTTCTTCTTCACCGATAATTTCACGATGGCGTACGTGGCGGAGCACAGCAACCACGCCCTGCCGCTCTTTTACAAGTTTGCCGCGCTGTGGTCCGGCCAGGAAGGCTCGCTGCTTTTCTGGAGCTGGCTGCTTTCCATCTACGCTTTCTCGGCGCTGTTCCTGAACCGCAAGAAGCACCCGGAGTTGATGCCCTATGTGGGCGTGGTGCTGGCCGGCGTGCAGACGTTCTTTCTTACGCTGAATAATTTTGTGGCGACGCCGTTCAGCGTTCTGGCAAGCGCCAACTCCAACGGCGTGTTTCATCTTGCGCGGGTGGCGGAAGGCAACGGCTTGAATCCGCTGCTGCAATATCCCGAGATGGTGATTCACCCGCCAATGCTCTATCTCGGCTACACCGGTTTCACAATTCCGTTCGCGTTCGCCCTGGCTGCGCTGCTCGGGCGCTATCCCGGAGAGAAGTGGATTCACATTACCCGGCGCTGGACGATGGTCGCCTGGTGCTTCCAGAGCGTTGGAATCCTGCTCGGGGCGCACTGGGCCTATGCCGTGCTTGGATGGGGCGGCTACTGGTCGTGGGATCCGGTTGAAAACGCCTCCCTGCTTCCCTGGATTACCGGCACTGCGTTCCTGCATTCGGTGATGATGCAGGAGAAGCGCGGGATGATGAAGGTGTGGAACGTCTGGCTGGTTTTCACCACCTTCATGCTCTCAATTCTCGGCACGCTGCTCACCCGCTCGGGCGTAATCAGCTCCGTGCATGCCTTTGCGCAATCGGGCATCGGCACCTGGTTTGTCACGTTCCTCGTGATTATTTTCGCGGTTTGCTTCTGGGCCTACTGGATGAACCGCGATTATCTGCGCAGCGACAATCAGCTGGACTCGCTCGTCTCCCGCGAATCAAGCTTCCTGTTCAATAATCTCGTGCTGTTGGCCGCCTGCTTCGCCGTACTGTGGGGCACGCTTTTCCCGGTGCTCTCCGAGTGGTTCACGCGGAGCAAGATCAGCGTGGGGCCGCCCTTCTTCAACAAGGTGAACGTGCCCATTGCTCTGTTCCTGCTGCTTCTTACCGGAGTCGGGCCGCTGCTCGCGTGGCGCAAGACCTCGTTTGACGCCCTGCGGCGCAATTTTGCGTGGCCCCTGGCGGGCGGCGTTTTAGCCGGCGTTGTCGCCTTTATTTTCGGTTTCCGGGAAGTTTACGCGCTCATCTGCTTGATTCTCTCCGTGTTCGTGACCCTGACGATCTTTGCCGAGTTCTATCGCGGGGCGCGTGTGATTGCCGCGCGCGACCACACGAACATCCTTAGTGCCGTTGGCGACCTCACCATGCGCAACACTCGGCGTTACGGCGGCTACGTGGTGCACTTTGGCATGGTTCTCGTGTTCATCGGCATCGCTGGTTCCGCGTTCAACAAGGATATTCAGATGGACATGGCGCCCGGCCAGACGCTGTCTATCGGACCGTATACGATCCTTTGCCAGAATTTTGACCAGGTGGCGAACGACAACTACCAGTCCGAGCGGGCTACGCTCGAGGTTTTCCGCGACGGCCATTCGGTGATGATGCTCTACCCGCAGCGTCGGCTTTACCTCGCGAGTCAGGTTACCGAGACGATGGTTGCGGTGCAAAGCTCACCGCTGCGCGATTTGTACGTCGTCTATGCCGGTCAAAATCCGGATACCGGCAAGCCGGTGATTCACGCCTATCTGAATCCGCTCGTGAAGTGGATCTGGTTTGGCGGAATTGTGGTCGTTCTCGGAACTGGCTTGGCCATGCTGCCCAACCGCCGCGCGGCCATCGTGCTTAAAGCGGTCCAGGAAAAGTCCTGGGGAGACGCGGTGCCGGCAACGCCGCCTCCCGCCGGGCGCCCGCTTGAATCGCATGACTAGAATATTTCCGTTTTCTCCGCGCCACTCGCTCGTATTTGCCGGGAGAATCCTGCTTGGCTTTGCCGTGGCCGCGCTTTTCTTTGTAGCATCGGCCAGCGCGCAATCGACTCCTCGTGCCAAGGCCCTCGGCCAGAAGCTGATGTGTGTCTGTGGTTGCAACGAAATTCTTACGGCGTGCAACCACGTCGGCTGCCAGTATTCGCACAAGATGCTCCAGGAATTGGACCAGCTGGTGGCGCGCAACGATTCCGACGATTTAATCCTTCAGGCGTTTGTGCAGGAGTATGGCCCCACGGTGCTTGCCGAGCCGCCCACCAAGGGCTTCAATCTGGCTGCGTGGATCGTGCCCATCGTGGCGCCGATACTCGCAATATTCCTGGTGTGGCAGGTGGTGCGGCGCTGGAGAATCCGCGCCCAGCTGGCTCCCGCTTCCGGACCGGATATTTCGCCCGAGCTTCTCGCTCGCGCGCAGCATGAGGCGGATGATGACTCCGATCGTTAGCCAAATAACTAATTCGATGACTAATCCAATGGCGGGCCCGATGCTCAGCGTCGGCGTCTACATCGCCGCGGCTTGCGTGCTGCTGGCCATCGGAACGCTGCTATTCGTGTTCAACGTGCACCTCGATTCTTCCGATTACGCGCCGCACCGCACGAAGCTCGACCAGCTTCTTGAGCGCCGCGACGCCATTTACGATAATCTGCGCGACTTGCGATTTGAATTCCGCGCAGGTAAGTATTCGGAAAAGGATTACGAAGAAATCAAGCAGTCTCTGGAAATCGAAGCGGCCCGCGTTCTTGCGGAAATGGATACGCTTACGGGAAGCACTCCCACACCTGCTACGCGCCAGGCGGCCGCGGAACGAGTACGAAATTGATGAAATTCCGTAATTCCAGTTTCAAGTCGCTCGGGTTCTGCGCAGCGCCACTCATAGTAATTCTGCTGTGTGCAGCCAGTGTATCTGCCGGCACAGTCACCGGGACCGTTCGCAACGGCACCACAGGCAAGCCGGCTCCGAATGTCGACATGATCCTCATCCAGCTGCAAGGGGGCATGCAGCCGGTGGCCAACACGAAGACCGATTCCGAAGGCCACTACAAGTTTGACAATCCGACGCTCGGCACCGCGCCGATGCTGCTGCGCGCGGTCTATCGCGGTGTCACGTATCACGAGCCTGTTCCTCCCGGCAAAACCTCCGCCGACGTGGAGGTATTCGAGCCCACCGACAAGCCCAGCGCGGTAAGCGTCACAGCGCACGCCATCATTCTGCAGCCGGACGGACCGGACCTGGACGTGGGCGAGGAATACAGCATCACCAACAAGACGCAACCTCCGCTCGCCTATTACAAGCCCGATGGCTCGTTCGTCTATTCGCTGCCCGCGGGCGCCTCCATGAACCAGGTTTCCGCCGTAAGTTCCGCCGGAATGCCGGTGATCCAGACCCCGATCGACAAGGGGAAAGACAAAGAGGCCATCGCGTTTCCGTTCCGCCCGGGTGATAGCGGCGTGCGCATGTCTTACAAAATTCCGTACGCCAACAATCGGACGAAGCTCACGTTCGTCTCGCCCTACGCCGCGGAGCGCCTCGGGATATTCGTTCCGCCTACCGTGCAAGTCTCCGGCGAGGGCTTGAGCCCCGCAGGCCAGGAACAGGGATTGAACGTTTACATGCGGCAATCGGTGGCCGCCAACACCCCGTTCACGATTTCAGTATCCGGCACGGCGCCACCACCGGCTCAGCAGGGCGCTGGCGATTCGTCGCAGGATCCCTCAGTGAACTCGCGCGCCGAATCGGCGGCTGAACCTCCCACAGCGACCGCCACGACTCTCCCGGCCCGGCTGGATAGTCTGAAATGGACGATTGCCGCCGGTTTTGCGGCAGTCTTCGCTCTTGGCCTGGCTTTTTTGTGGAGGCGTCCCGAGCTGGCCGCCGACGCCGGCATGGAATCCGCGGAAACTGCCGGCCCCCGTCAGAAGAGGTCCCGTTCCAAGGTGGCGGATGCCGCAGTCGAGCTGAACGGCAAAGTGAAGGGCAGCCTCGATGAGCTGAAGGAAACACTGTTTCGCTTGGAACTGCGCCACCAGGCCGGCACCATCGGCGAAGAAGAGTACGAGCGCGAACACGCTCGCGTTCAGAAGCACCTCCGCGAACTGGTAAAAGGCTAGCGATCCGCCTTGTCCGCACTGGGAACGACTCCAAACGCCTCCCCGTCGCAGCAGTACGGAATCCGGTTCGAAAGGGTCGAAAAGCGATTCGGATCGCTGATCGCGCTGCGCGGTGTTTCTCTGGATATCCTCCCGGGCGAATTTGTGGCGCTGCTCGGCCACAATGGGGCAGGGAAGACCACGCTGCTCCGCATCGCCGCGCTGCTAATGACTCCCACCAGCGGCTCGCTTTACTTCACGGGTGAAGCTGGCAATCCCAATGTGCTCGACCGTGAGCCGGACCTTGAGTCCAATAAGCCCCTGATCGGCTTGGTAGGGCACAGCACGCTTCTCTACGACGAATTGACCGCCGCCGAGAATCTCGACCTGTTCGGCCAACTGTATGGGCTTGATGACCTTCCCACCCGTATCACGAACGCGTTGTCCTCTTGCGGGCTGGCGTCGCGTTCCGGCAGCCTTGTGCGGACGTTTTCCCGCGGCATGCGCCAGCGGTTGGCGATTGCGCGCGCCCTGCTGCACGGACCGCGCCTGCTCCTGCTGGATGAGCCAGCCGCAGGACTTGACCGGCAGGGCATTGAATGGTTTGGCGAGACGCTCGCACGTCTGCGAGACGATGGCTGCACGGTGCTGATGAGCACGCATGCGCGCAATGAATCTCTCGATCTGGCGACACGTGCCGTCTCGCTGCGGGGCGGGCGCGTGGAGCACGATAGCGGACCGGGCGGCGATCCCCGGACACTGCTGGCGGCGCTGCGGGCGGAAGCCTGATGACGAACCCGGTGAGCAATCCGCCGAGTAACCCGGTGAGTAAATTGTTGACCGGCACTGTCGGCGGTCGCACAAGCAGCTCGCCAAGCGCTACAATCAAGGGCCCCGTGACTCGTTCCATGAGCACGACCCGCGCCGCCGCCATCCTGCTCGCCAAGGAACTTCGACTCGAGTTCCGATCGCGCGAGATTCTGACCGCGACCGTCGTTTTTTCGCTGGTGGTGATCACCTTCTTCAGCTATGTGTTTGAGCCAACCGCGGCCGAATCGCGCCGCTACGGCCCCGGGCTGCTGTGGATTGCGTTTCTTTTTGCCGGCTCGTTGATGCTGCACCCCTCGTTTGCGCGCGAGCAAAATAACGACACGCTCGACGCGCTGCGTATGGCGCCCGTTTCTCCTTTTGCGATCCTGCTGGGCAAGCTGCTTGCAAACTTCGTGTTCATGTCGCTAACGGAACTCGTCCTCGTGCCGGTATTCGCGGTTTTCTACAACTTGTCGCTCGCCGGTATCGCCGGCCGCCTCACGCTGGTGCTGGCGCTCGGGACGCTCGGTCTGGTCACCACCGGAACGGTATTTTCCGCCATCTCCGCGCACGCCAGGATGCGCGAGCTGCTTTTGCCACTCCTGCTGCTCCCGATCCTGGCGCCCCTGCTGATTGCGGCGGTGGAGGCTACGGCGGCGCTTTTTGCGGAGCAGCCCGCGCTCGACCGCACCTGGGTCGCATTTCTGGCTGGATTTGATATTGTGTTCTTTAGCGCGTCATGGCTTTTGTGCAACTTCCTCGTGGAGGAATGAAAGGAGGGCTCGAATGAAAATCCGGATTCTCTGGACGGCGGTAGTCGCGGCACTCCTTTTCTCCGCCGGCTACGCCGCTCTTTTCGTCGCGCCGGACGAGTCCACCATGCACGAGGTCCAGCGCATTTTTTACTTCCATCTCCCGGCATGGATGACGTCCTTCACGGCCTTTGCGATCGTCTTTGTTTCCAACATCGGCTACCTCACCACGCGCCGCCTTAAGTGGGATTGCCTTGGAGTGGCCGCCGCTGAAGTAGGGGTGGCGTGCTGCTCGATCGGCCTGATCACCGGGCCGCTCTGGGCGCGACCCGTATGGGGCATCTGGTGGACCTGGGACGCCCGTTTGACGACCACATTCATCCTGTGGCTGCTGTATATCTCTTATTTGCTGCTCCGCGGCTTGCTGGAAGACCCGCAAAAGCGCGCCTCGTTATCGGCTATATTTGGCATTTTCGCGTTCCTGGACGTGCCGCTGGTCTACGTTTCTAACCGCCTCTGGCGAACGCAGCATCCGCAACCGGTGCTGGCGGGCGGTGCCGGTTCCGGGCTCGACCCGACCATGGGCAAGGTCCTGCTTCTGTGTGTGATTTCCATGTTCGCCGTGATGATTCCGGTTTTGATTGACCGCTATCGCCTCGAAAAGCTGCGCCACGAATACGACGAGCTGCGCCTGGAAGTTGAAAACCGCGCCGGCGATCCACATTTCGTTCCTTCAAAGGGGCACGCATGAAGAATTTCCAATTTCTGTTCGCCGCCTGGATGGCCGTCTGGGCTGTATTCCTGGCCTACGAGCTGTCCGTCGCGCGGCGCTTGAACCAACTGCGCGACGATATCGAACGCTTGAAGAATCAGCTCCGGGAGGGGTAGACTGCCGCGCTCCCTCCCGGGCGCCGCTCCTCTCTTGATTTCGGCGGCGTTCCGGGCGATTTTTTTCGGCTTTACTTACGGATTCAGAAGCGCGATTCTTGTTATCGGAACGCAACCTATGCCGGGTTCTAAAAAATTTGCGGTGGTCCTGTTCCAGCTAGGCGGACCTGACTCCCAAGCCGCCGTCGAGCCTTTTCTCTACAACCTGTTCTGCGACCCTGACATCATCAATTTTCCTGGCTCGTTCCTGGCGCGCAAGCCCCTGGCGAAGCTGATCTCCACCACGCGCTCGAAGAAGGTGCGCCAGCATTACGCGGAAATCGGGGGAGGCTCGCCCATTCGGCGTCTCACCGAGAGGCAGGCGAAGGCCGTCGAGACGGCGCTGCGCGGCCACATTTCCGCCCGCACCATCGTAGCGATGCGCTACTGGAAACCGGGCACGGAGGAGGCGATCGCCTCGCTTGAAAGCGCTCCCTACGACGAGCTCGTCCTGCTTCCCCTTTACCCGCATTATTCCTTTGCCACCACTGGGAGCAGCCTGAAGGAGTGGAACCGCTTGCACCAGCCGAAGGTTCCGGTGCACGTCATCGAGCATTTCTTCGATCACCCGGACTATATCGGCGGGATCGTCGAGCGGATCAACGGTGTGCTGAACCAGCTTCCCAATCCGGAAGAGGTTACTTTGGTCTTCAGCGCCCACGGCCTCCCGATGTCGCTGGTCGAAAAAGGGGACCCTTATCCCAAGCATATCCAGCAAACGGTTCGTTTGGTGTGCGAGTTGGGTGCATGGGAGAACCCCTACCTGCTTTGCTTCCAGAGCAAGGTAGGGCCGCAGAAGTGGCTGCAGCCCTCTCTTACCGGCACCATCGAGAAAATGGCGCACGACGGCATCAAGCGCATGCTGGTGATTCCGATATCCTTCCTCACCGAGCACATCGAGACCCTGCACGAGATCAATATCGAGGCGCGCGAACATGCCGAAGCCCACGGCGTCACCGACTTTCACATGATGCCGGCCCTCAACGATTCGCCTCTCCTGATTCGCGCGCTGGCGGACTTGGTTCTCCGCGCCGTGGGTATGCGCGCCGGTGTCGCCTCCGTAGTTTCCTGACGAATTTTCGTACCCTCATTCGTTTCTGGCTCCCCACTTCCTTCGAAACCGCGCATTTATGCCGTGAATCGCTATAATGTAAGTGGCCAGACCGGGCTATCACCACGCCTCACGAGTGTCATACCGAACGTAGTGAGGGATCTGCATTTGTCTTTTCCGCGTCCGGCACGGCTTCAGCCGCTGAGGGATAGGGAACCCGAACGCCTGCTTCCCCCTGTGAGGTTTTGTGGAATTTTCCCTGACCGACGAGCAGCAGCAGCTTCGCGGCACGGTCCGCAAATTTGCTGAAAGCGAAATCGCTCCGCACGTAATGAAGTGGGACGAAGCCTCCGCGTTTCCGTCGGAACTTATTCCGAAACTAGCCGAGCTCGGTTTGCTGGGGGTGATCTTTCCCGAGGAGTACGGCGGCGCGGGAATGGGCTATCAGGAATACGCGATCATCATCGAGGAACTCTCACGCGTCGATGGCTCCATCGGCATCATCGTCGCGGCGCACAACTCCCTTTGCACCAATCACATTTTCAAGTTCGGCACCGAAGCTCAAAAGAAGAAATTCGTCACGCCTCTTTCCCAAGGAAAGAAACTAGGCTGCTGGTCGCTCACAGAGCCGGAAGCCGGCTCTGACGCAGGCGGCACTCGCACGACGGCCCAAAAAGTCGGAGGCGAATGGGTCATCAACGGCGCAAAGACGTTCACCACGAACGGCCACTATGCCGATGTCTGCGTGGCCATGGCCGTCACCGATCCGGGTAAAAAGCACCATGGAATTTCAGCGTTCATCATCGAGAAGGGAACGCCCGGCTTCCGCCCCGGCAAAAAGGAAAACAAGCTGGGGCTGCGCGCCAGCGACACGAGCGAAGTCGTCTTCACCGATTGCCGCGTGCCGACGGAGAATCTCCTCGGTGAGGAGGGCGAGGGCTTCGTGAACAGCCTACAGATCCTGGATGGCGGGCGCATTTCCATCGCGTCGCTCGCCCTAGGAATGGCCCAGGGTGCCTATGAAAGCGCGCTGCGATATTCGCAGCAGCGCAAGCAATTTGGAAAGACAATCTCCGAGTTCGAGGCCATCCAGTTCAAGCTTGCCGACATGGCCACCGAAATCGAAGCCGCGCGCCTGCTAACCTATCAGGCGGCCTGGCTAGCCGACCGGGCACTGAGTTCCGGCGGCCACGCGGTACGCTTCACTCGCGAGTCCAGCATGGCCAAGCTCTATGCAGGCGAGGTCGCGGTGCGCGTCGCGAACGAAGCCGTGCAGATCCACGGCGGCTACGGCTTCATCAAGGACTATCCCGCTGAAAAGTATTATCGCGACGTGAAGCTGTGCACCATCGGCGAAGGGACCAGCGAAATTCAGCGCCTCGTGATCGCGCGGCAGCTTCTCGGGAAACCGTAGGTGACAGCTTCCATTGAAAATTGGGCCGCGCAGGTTCGCTCGGGCGACGTCCGGGCTCTTTCCCGCGCCGTTTCCGCCATTGAAAATCGCGCGCCCGAAGCAGAGCATCTTCTTCGACAGCTTTTTCCCTGCACCGGCCACGCATACCGCATTGGCATTACTGGCGCCCCCGGAACGGGCAAGAGCACGCTGGTCGACCACCTTGCGGCCCAGTATCGCGCAGAAAAGAAGACCATAGGGATCATCGCCGTCGACCCCTCGAGCCCTTTCACGGGCGGGGCCATTTTGGGCGATCGCATTCGCATGCAACGCCATGCCGGTGACGCGGGAATTTTCATTCGCTCCATGGCGACCCGGGGCTACCTGGGAGGCCTCGCACAGGCGACCGCCGACGCCGCCCTGCTGCTGGATGCCGCCGGCAAAGAGATGATCCTGATCGAAACTGTCGGAGTGGGACAGGGCGAAATTGAGATCGTTCGTTTCGCGGACTGCACCATCGTAGTGCTCACACCGGGCATGGGAGACGAGATCCAGAATCTCAAGGCAGGCCTGATGGAGATCGGCGACATTTTTGTCTTGAATAAATGTGACCGGGAGGACGCAGACCGGTTCGAGCAGCAACTGACCGCGATGCTTCAGCTCGCGCCTGACCGCGACGGATGGAAACCTCCCATCGTGCGCACGGTGGCCACTGAAGGCAAGGGAATCGAAGGCCTCGTGCAACAGGTTACGCGTTTTCTCGCGCATTTCGACCAGCCTGAGCGCCGCCGTGCCCGCGAAGTATCCTATTGGAAGGAGTGGCTCGTGCGGCTGCTCCAAACTAGTTTGCTGGAACGGGTTGGCCGTCACGTGAACGAAGCGCAACTTGAAACGCTGGCAAACGAGGTTGCGGCGCGCGGAAAGGACCCATACGCCGCAGTGAACGAGATTCTCGCGGCCTCCGGCCTGGAAGATAAACCGTATAAATCCGGAGCGAAATCTTGAAGCTGGGCGACCTGGAATTCCACATTTTGTCCGATGGGCACGTGCTGCTTGATGGCGGCGCGATGTTTGGCGTGATTCCCAAGCCGCTGTGGGAAAAGAAAATGCCCGCCGACGCGCGCAACCGCATCACGCTTTCCATGAACTGCCTGCTGATCTTTGCGGCTGGAAAGAAAATCCTGGTGGAAACCGGCGCGGGCGACAAAATGAACGCGAAGCTCCGCGACATTTACGGCCTCGATGGTCCGCGTCTGACCGAGCGACTGCGCGACTACGATCTCCAGCCCGCCGACATCGATATCGTGATCGATACGCACCTGCATTTCGATCACTGCGGCGGCAATACGCGTATTGAAAAAGACGAAGTCGTGGCTGCATTTCCGAACGCACAATACATCGTCCAAAAGGGCGAGTTCGATCACGCGCTTGCCCCTACGGAGCGCGATCGCGCCAGTTATTTCAACGCGAATTACGTCCCCATTGCTGAGGCCGGAAAGCTGACGCTCCTTGAAAGCGATCAAACCATCGTTCCCGGTGTCGAGGTGATCCGCGTCCCCGGACACACGGCCAACATGCAATGCGTGAAGCTTATGGGAGGCGGCAAAACCGCATTCTTGTTCGCGGATATGGTCCCCACCACGGCCCACCTATCTCTCCCGTGGATTATGGGTTACGATCTCTACCCCATGACCACGCTGGAAAACAAGAAGAAATGGATTCCCGAGGTCATCCGCGAGGGATGGCTCGCCCTTTTCGCGCACGACGCGAACGTACCGGCGGCCTATCTCTGCGACCGCGAAGACCGTTGGGAAGCCGAACCCGCAGAGGTGGATTGAGAATGGCGAAGGCCGCAAAAGCGACAGACAAAAAAAAGAGCAGCAAGCACCGGAGCAGCAAGGACCAGATCAGCAAGGACCAGATCAAAATAGGGATCATCGGCGGCAGCGGCCTGTACCACATGAAGGGCCTCACGGACACCCGCGAAGTCCGCGTGAAGACGCCGTTTGGCCATCCGTCCGACGCGATCGTAATTGGCACGCTCGAAGGCCAGCGCGTTGCTTTCCTGGCCCGCCACGGCCGCGGACACCTGATTGCACCCGGCGAAATCAACTACCGCGCCAATATCTGCGCGATGAAACTGCTCGGCGCGGAGCGCATCATATCGGTAAGCGCCGTAGGCTCGCTCCGTGAGGATCTGCCGCCGCTCGACTTTTTGATCCCCGACCAGTTTTTCGACCGCACCTTCAAACGCATCTCCACATTTTTCGGCGGAGGCGTCGTAGCCCACGTCGGCTTCGATAAGCCCACCTGCCCCGAACTCTCCGCCCACCTCGCCGACGCCTGCGACCGCACCGGCGTGAAGGCTCATCGTGGCGGCACCTACGTGTGCATGGAGGGGCCGCAATTTTCTACGCTCGCTGAATCGCATACCTACCGGCAACTGCGCTTCGACGTCATTGGCATGACCAACGCCACCGAGGCCAAGCTCGCCCGCGAGGCGGAACTCTGCTATGCCAGCTTCGCGATGATCACCGATTACGATTGCTGGCACCCGCAGCACAGTTCCGTCACCCTCGAAGAGATCATCTCGAACCTCAACCGCAACACCGAAAACGTGCAGCGGGCCATCCACCAGGTGATTCGCGACTCAGGAAACGCCGCCCGCAATTGCAAGTGCGGCAAGGCCCTCGCGCACGCTATCCTTACAGATCGCAAGGCCATTTCACCGGCCGCGAAAAAGCGTCTGGCGCCGATCATAGGCAAATACATTTCCTGAACATTCTTGGTCCCAGCGGAGTCACTGGGCATCTTCTCGACCTTGGAGGATTGGAGCGCTATGTCACTTCTGGTTGTCGGTTCGATGGCCTTTGATGCGATTGAAACCCCATTTGGCAAGGTGGACCGCACGCTCGGCGGCGCGGCCAGTTATTTTGCGCTCGCGGCGAGCCAGTTCACCCCGGTGCGCGTTGTGGCCATCGTTGGCGAGGATTTCACGGATAAGGAAAAGGCCGTTTTCAAGGGCCGCAAGATCGACCTCTCCGGCGTCGAACACGCGGCAGGGAAGAGCTTCTTCTGGGCTGGCCGCTACAGCCAGAACATGAACGAACGCACCACGCTGGCCACGGAGCTGAACGTGTTCGCCAGTTTCAGGCCGACGTTGCCGGATTCCTACCTCGATTCCTCGAGTATTTTCCTGGGCAACATCGACCCCACGCTCCAGCGATCCGTCCTGAAGCAAGTGACGGGCAAGCCCAAAATCGTGGGACTTGACACGATGAATTACTGGATCGAGGGAACCCCGGCCGAACTTCGTGAGACCCTCAAGCACACGCAAATCCTTATGATCAACGACGACGAGACGCGCCAGTTGACCGGCGAGCACAATCTTTTGCGCGCCGCAAGGCACGTGTTCAAAATGGGCCCGCGCACGCTGGTAATCAAGCGAGGCGAGCACGGCGCGCTGATGGTCCACGACAAATTCATGTTTTCAGTTCCCGGATTTCCGCTCGAGGAAGTTCACGATCCTACCGGCGCGGGCGACAGCTTCGCCGGGGGCTTCATGGGATACCTCGCGGGCGCCGGAAAGGTCAACGAACAGACTTTGCGCCGCGCAATGGTCTACGGCTCCGTGATGGGCAGCTTCGCCGTCGAGCGTTTCGGCGTGGAGCGCCTCACAAAGGTCAAGCGCAGCGAAATTACCTCCCGCGCGCGCCTGTTCTCGAAGCTCACGTCATTCCAGCTTTAGATACCAAGGGCGGCGCAAAAGCAATCCGGAGTCCTGAATTCTGGCCTCTGCGCTGGGAATGACTATTTTCGTCGCGCCGCAGGGCCGGAAGAGGGATTCCATCACTCGAAAGCCTGATGCCCCAATCTCCCAATTGGCGGTTTTCCTCAGTCAATCGGCATTTACGCCTTTCGGTCCGCCGCAGCTTCGGGCCGACGGAGCAACAAACTCTAGCGTTTGCCTCTGCGCGTAGTAGAATCCGCTGCTATGCAGATGCAGGGCCTACATGCTGCATGACCTGAGTAGCTACATCGTCGCCCGGCTGCTTCTCGCGGCAGTTCTGGGCGGGCTTGTCGGCCTCGAGCGCGAACTCAGCCACAAGCCTGCCGGGATCCGCACCAACATGCTCATCTGCCTGGGCGCCGCGCTCTTCACGATTATCTCCTACGAAATGGCCAGCAACGTCGGCGGGGACCACACGCGAATCGCCGCGCAGATCATTCCCGGCATCGGATTCATTGGCGCCGGAGTGGTGATCCGCGAACGCGGCGCCATCATCGGCATCACCAGCGCCGCTACGCTATTTGTGGTCGCCAGTGTCGGCATGGCCGTCGGAGCGGGACTCTATATCACCGGAATTTTCACCATGCTCCTGCTGCTGAGTTCGCTGGTAATCATTGGCAACATCGAGCAGCGGGTCGGCCTGCACACGCGGGTGATGAATTTCCGCATTATCGCGCCGCCGGAGAGCGACCCGTTGGCGCGCGTACACAGCATCGTAGAGGAGATAGGCCTCCACGCGCGGCGCTGGCATTCTTACAAGCTCGAAGAGGGGCTTCTGGTGGAATTTGAGGCGGAGATGACATTGGCGCAGGAACGCGAGTTGATGACCCGTCTCGCTCCGCTCAAGGCCCGCCTTGAGGCCCACCCGGTCTCGCCGGTCACGCCGCTGTGACCTCTTGGCAGCCATGTTCCCTCCGGCCGGCGCAAGCATCGCAAGATAGGCCGTTACTGGAGCAGCGAACACCCTCGAAGGATGCGGCCAACCCCTTGAGCCTCTATCGAATCCGAGTTGACGTGCAGCGCGGCAGGGTGCTATCACTTTGCAGTGGGATTTGGCGATGGTGTTCGGTTCAGCTCCCCTCGTTCCTTCCCGGCTGCCCCCAGTGAGCGCGTCCGGGATCCCCAAAAAGTTCGCGAGTTAGCAAGTTTCAGGAGGATGGATTGATTCGTTTGCGCGCGGCAGCGCTGCTGGCATTAGCGGTGAGCCTGGTTATAGTGGCCTCGGGGTGTGGAAACGATAACCCGCCTTACAATGACACGCCCGTGATCACGAGCCTTTTCCCCCCGACTGCCGCCGCGGGAGGCCCAGGACTCACTTTGTACGTGGCCGGCAACGGCTTCATCTCTACTTCCGTGGTTTACTGGAACAATTCCGCGCGCACCACGACTTACAATACGACTTCGACGCAGCTTTCCATTTCCGTCACGGCACAGGACATCGCGACTCCCGGCACGGCGCAGGTGGTTGTCGTGACTCCCGCCCCTGGCGGCGGCCCTTCAACGGCTGTGAATTTCACGATCACACCGGCGCAGAATCCAGTGCCGACGCTTACCTCGATCTCTCCGGCCAGCACGCCGGTGGGAACGCTGCCAGCAGGAAATATTCTTACGGTGAACGGGACGAATTTTGTTTCCAGTTCATCCGTGGCGTTCAACGGGAATCTTCGCCCGACGAACTTTGTAAGCGCCACGCAGTTGACGGTGCCGCTGAGGGCCTCGGATGTCGCCTCGAACGCCACGATCACCGTAACCGTTTCCAACCCAACGCCGGGAGGCGGCGTGTCGGGTTCAGCCGCGTTTACCGTGGGCACCGGTTCTGCCGTACGGCTGAAGGCGAGCTGGGGTTGCCAGCCGGCGCCCAGTTTCCGCAGGTTGTCTCCGTCAGCGCTGCGGGCGGACCAGCCAACGGCGCAAGCGCCGCTCCCGCGGTGAGCTCCGACGGCCGCTTCGTTGCCTTCTCTTCAACAGCGACGAACCTTATGGCCGAGGGCGCGTCCGGAAGTGTCTTCGTGCGCGACACCTGCCTCGGCGCTGCAAATTGCTCCCCGCAGACGATCGCGGTCGATTTAGCGCCCGACGGCAGTCCGCCCAACGCGCCCGCGGACAGCCAGGTTGCCATCAGCGGAGATGGCCGTTATGTGGCTTTTGCTTCGAACGCGACAAACCTGGTTGCAGGCGCTTCTGCCTCGAATGCTCCGCAATGGAGCGTCTACGTCCGCGATCTTTGCGTCGGCGCCGATGCTCCCCAGGGCTGCGTGACCCAGACGCAGCTTGTTTCGGTGGGCGTGAATGGAAGTGTGGCTGTGGGAGCCAGCTACTCGCCGTCTCTCAGTTCAGATGGCCGCTTCGTAGCATTCGTTTCGATGGCGAGTAATCTTGTCGCCGGCCTCAGCACCTCCGATACTGAAGTTTATGTGCGCGACACATGTGCAGGCTCAACCGGCAACGCGGCCTGCGTGCCGCAAACGTATTCGGCATCGCAGAGCATAAACAATGGTTCGTCCGCGCAAATGCCCGCCGATCCGGTTATCTCGGCGGATGGCCGCTACGTCGCTTTTGACGCGTCCACAGGATCGCTCGCAAGCGCTGCAATTCCCTCTGCCTCCCGGGTCTACCTCGCCGATATGTGTCTCGGCCAAAATGCGCCAGCCGCCTGCGCTCCATCCACAGCGCAAATTTCGATTTCCGCCGACGGCTCACCCCTGCTCGGCGTCAATCGATTGCCTTCAATCAGCGCGGACGCGCGATTTATCGCGTTCCAGTCCCTGTCATCGAGCACCAGTTCCGCGCCAGATACATTTCTGCGCGACACCTGCCTGGGCGTAGCCGAAGGTTGCGTTCCTTCTACCACGCTACTGATTCAGGACGCCGCGGCGCCCTACGTTAGTTCGAATGGCCGTTTCGTCAGCTTCGTTGCAAGCGCTTCAAGCGTATCGGGCGGTGCGACCCTGGGCATAGGTTCGCTCTACGTGTACGACACTTGCTTTGGCGCAATTGGAACCTGCACTCCCCAGGCATATCCAATCACCGCAACCGGCCTCGGTTCAGCGTCGCCGCTGACGGTGACCGCTTCTCCATCCCCGCTGACGTCTGACGGGACAATCCTGGTCTTTGCAACGCCGGCAAGCATTGCAGGGCTCCCCACAAGCGGCCTGGGCGACGTTCTGCTCACCGCCCCCATGTATTAGCCTGAAAGCACCGGCCGCCGAGATTATTCCGGGGGAACGCTCATCTCCCGCTTGGCGGGCTCAAATGCACGATCAGCAAAGCGCGCTCCAATTCCCGCCCTTATCTCTTTGCCTCCCAGTGGCTTCCCAAATCTGGACTCCTAACCTGAAATTTCCTATCCTCGATTGTGCTACATGCCGCCGCCCCTCAAGCCACCAGCATTGCGACCCGGAGACGCCGTCCGCATACTGTCGCTCGCGAGTCCCGTGGAGCAGGAGTTGCTTCGGAAGGGCTGTCGGGAAATCGAGTGTCTGGGCTACGTCCCTAAGCTGGATGCGACAAGCGTCCTCGCCCGCGAAGGTTTTTTCGCCGGACCTGCTGCTTCAAGAGTTTCCGCGTTCAAGGAAGCCCTTGCGGAACACGGGTCACGCGCCATCTTTTGCTCGCGTGGCGGCTACGGCGCGAACTATCTGCTCGACGGTCTGAGCGTAGCGCTTTCCTCGCCCAAGGTTCTGCTCGGCCACAGCGACATCACGTCTCTACAAATTTGTTTGTGGCAAAAATTCGGCTGGGTTACGCTGCACGGCCCCATGGTTGCATCGAGCCTCGTCCATGGCGCCGGGGCGCCGAAAGGCTACGATCGTGACAGCCTGCTCCATGCTCTCGCCGAAACTCAAAATGGCTGGGTCCTCGATTTGAAGGGGGAGCCGCTAATTCCCGGATCGGTGGAGGGCCTTCTGCTGGGGGGCTGCCTGACCCTGGTCGAAACGACGCTCGGCACTCCCTGGGAACTCGACACGCACGGAGCCATCCTCGTCCTGGAAGACCGCGCGATGAAGCCGTATCAGGTGGACCGCGCTCTGATGCACCTGAAGCAGGCGGGGAAATTCCACGGAGTCGCGGGAATTATTCTCGGCGATTTCCCGGAATGCGAAGCCCCCGCAGGAACGGAGTCCGTGAAAGATGTCGCGCATCGCGTTCTGGCGCCTTTAGGCGTTCCGGTGGTGTGGGGAGCGCCGGTCGGGCACACGGAGAGGCCCATGCTCACGCTGCCCTTGGGAGTCCGCGCGCACCTCACGGTTTCTGGCACCGCGGTCCATGACACGCAGCTTGAAATTCTCGAACCGGCCTGCACGGCGTGATGCAGCCTCCGGTATCTTGTATGCTTGTAAATCGCGTCACTCGCGCGATGACTGGCCGCCAATCTGAGGAGTTCTGTGATCGCATCGCATAGAGGTAAAACCGAACACATCCACCTGCTGGGCATCGCCGGGTCGGCGATGGCTCCCGTAGCCGGCATGCTCAAGGAACGCGGCTTTCGCGTCACCGGGACGGACGTGAACGTGTACCCGCCCGCCTCCACTCTCCTTGATTCGCTGGGCATTGCCTGGAACGAAGGCTTCCGCGAAGAAAACTTGAAGCCTGCGCCCGATCTGGCGGTCATCGGCAACGCGACTTCGCGGGGTAATCCCGAAGTCGAATACATCCTCGACCAGAAAATCCCTTACTGCTCGATGCCGCAGCTGATCGAAGACTTTTTTATCCCCGGGCACACCTCGGTAGTGGTAGCGGGAACCCACGGCAAGACGACCACAACCGCCATGCTCGCCTGGATCTTCCACGTAGCGGGTCGCCGCCCGAATTTCCTGATCGGCGGCGTAGCTCCCAATTTCGGCGATCGCAGCTACGGCCTGGGCGGTGGCGAAGAGTTCATCATCGAAGGCGACGAATACGACTCAGCCTTTTTCGACAAGGGGCCAAAGTTCCTGCACTACCACCCGGACGAACTCATCTTCACCTCGCTTGAGTACGACCATGCGGACATCTATCCCGACCTCGCTTCCATCGAGTTGCAATTTCGGCGGCTCGTGAACCTGGTCCCGCGACGCGGCCGTATCGTCGTATGGGGAGAGAGCCCCACGCTGAAAGCCGCGGTGGCGAAGGCGTTCTGCCCCGTGGAAACGTTCGGCCTCGCGCCCGAATGCGATTGGTACGCGGGCGATCTTCTCTGGCACGATAACGCCACGGAATTTCGCGTCGGCCTGTCGAGGCAGGGAAGTCACGCGCATCCGTATGCCCTCGCGGGGCGCCACAACGTTCTCGACGCGCTGGCCGCCATTGCGCTGGCCTATGGCCGCGGAGTGGAATGTGAAGCAATCGAGCGCGCCTTCGCCAGTTTTCAGAGCGTGCGCCGCCGGATGGAAATCAAGGGCGAGGCCGGCGGTGTCCTTGTAGTAGAAGATTTTGCGCATCATCCCACAGCGATTCGCCTGACCCTCGAAGCCGCTCGCACGCGCTGGCCGGGCCGCAGAATCTGGGCCGCCATCGAGCCGCGCTCGAACACCATGCGCCGTAAGGTCTTTCAGGACGCGCTTCCGGAAGCCCTTGCCATAGCCGACGGCGTGCTGATCGGCCCCGTGAACCGCGCGCAATTACTCTCCGATGAAGACCGCCTCTCGCCCGATGCCATCGCCGAAAATTTGCGCGAGCATGGCCGCGCGGCGAAAGTCGTTCTCTCTCGTCCGCGGAAATTGCGGATTATCTCGCGGAGAACGCGAATTCCGGCGATTTGGTCATGGTGATGTCCAATGGGAGCTTCGACGGCCTGTGCGTGCAAGCTCCTCGAAAAGCTGAAGTCCCTTGCGGGAGCCCGTGGGTGACCCGCCGGCTACATGCCTAAGATTCGCGAGCGTCGACTTTTTCTTGTCGCCCTTTTGTCATTGTTATCGCGGCCCCCCGCGCCTCGGCAACGATTCGGTACCGTATTTCGCTGGCTCAGTAACCAGGAGCATCTTTTTCTGGTCGAGATGGAAATTCCGAACGCCGGCGAAGTTCCGTGCAAGTCGCGATGCCGGCCTGGAATGCCCTCTATCAGGTGCGCGATTTCGCCTACCGCATCCGCAGCCCAAAAGCCGCAATTTCAGATTCGGCGAACCGAACCGGGGCCCGCCGCCGGGTTGCGGCCCGATCGACAAGCAGACCTGGCGAAATCGACCCGCCGTCACAGCGCCGCCGGCAATCCAATGACGATTCCCGCGTGCTCGTCCAGTATGCGATTCAATGGAACGATTCCGGCCCATTCAACTCGCAGTTGAACGATCACCACGCCTTCATCAACTTCGCCGAAATATCTCATGTACGTCCCCGACCGCCGGAGCCGAAGACACCGAAGTTACCTTCGCACGATCTGCCCCGGGCTGGAAAGCTCATCGCCGAACTTGCCACAGGGCCCGACGCAAACTCCTTCGCCGCCGAAAGCTATGACGCTTTGGTGGATGCGCCGGTCGAAGCCGGCAAGTTCTCCGATTTCGCATTCGATAACCAGGGCGCGCGATTTCCGCGTAGTCGTCGACGGCGCCGAATGGAACAAGGGCCGCCTGGAAGACGATCTCAAGCGAATCACCGGCCTACGAACTGCAGCCTCATGGGAGGCCCGCCCTTCAAGGAGTACACGTTCTTCTTCCACATCGGCCCATACTGCAGACGTCGGCGGCGGTGGCATGGAGCACGCCAACTCCACCGCGATTGCGGCAACCTCCGTCGAAAGCGCCGCGGACAGTCGCCGCGCACGAGTTCTTCCACGCCTGGAACGTGAAGCGCATTCGCCCGCAGGCCCTGGAGCCGGTGGACTACACCAGGGAGCAGAAAACGCGCGCGCTGTGGTTTGCCGAGGGCGTCACCAGCACCTACGCCGCTTACTACGCTCGAGCGCTCCGGCATCTGGAATAAGAGCCAGTTCTACGACGATCTCGCCACGCAGATCGGCGAACTGGAATCGCGTCCCGCGCGCAACTGGCAGAGCGTGGAAGAATCGAGCCTCGATGCGTGGCTTGAGAAATACGACGATTACAACGCCCCCGATCGCAGCATTTCCTACTACAACAAAGGCCAGATTGTCGGCGTGCTGCTCGATCTCTCGATTCGCGACGCCACCGGCAATCGCAAGTCGCTCGATGATGTGCTCCGCCGGATGAACGAGGAATACGCGAAAGCGGGCAAGTTTTACGACGAGAGCGCGGGCATCGAGACGGCCGTCGAGGAAGTGGCCGGCAAGCGCTTACGACGATTTCTTTCGCCGTTTCGTTGCCGGCGCCGAGCCCAATTCCCTATGACGATTTCCTGGCCGTCTGGCGGGCCTGCAACTTGAAGCTCGAGACCACGAAAACCCCCGATTTCGGCTTCTGGCCGGAAGCCGAACCGGGAAAAGACGTGACCGTCTCCAGCCTGGAGGAGGGCAGCGCCGCCGAATCCTCAGGACTTCGCAACGCGACGCCATCCTTCCGCCGCAGGGAAGTCCTCGCCGCCGGAGTATGCCACGTGGTTGCGCGGGCGTCGTTCGGGCGATCCGCTGACGCTGCGCATCCGCCGCGAAGGCCAGGAATCCGAAATTTCCATTCTTGGTTGGCTCGCGCGAGGATCGCCAGTACTCCGTCGCCGAAATGCCGCACCATCGGAGCAGCAGCGACGCATCCGCGACGGCCTGCTTCACGGTACGACCGGCCAATGAGCCCGATCAGTGAGTCGACGAGCGCCGGAGAATCGAGCAGCTGGTCGTGAGCGTCATTCGATCCATGTGCTCGATTGCCTACCGCCGCCCAAATGTTAGCGTTGCATCCCTGGCATGATTCGAACGCTGATCGTTCGCTGTGGTGGGCCGTCGCCATCGTTCTTTTTCTGCCCTGGCTGATTCTCTGGAGCCTCCTCACCGGCACGCCAGGACCTGATGTACTGGTCGTCGATGAAAGCCGTGAGAATCGGGCTGCGCATCGCCGGCGTCCGCGTTCATCTCGAAGGCCTCGAGAACATTCCCCCGGCCCCCTGCATCTTCGCCGCGAACCACGTTTCCTACGTCGACCCGCTGGCCTTCGTCCCGCGCATTCCTCGCCGCGTCTCCGTGGCTTTGAAAAAGGAACTCTATCGCATCCCATTCTCGGCTACGGAATGCTTCTGGCGAAATTCGTATCGGTAGACCGCGAGTCGCGCGAGGGCGCCTTGGAAAGCCTGAAAACTTCGGTGCGTTACCTGAAGGAGGGACTCTCCTTCGCGGTATATCCGGAAGGCACGCGCAGCCAGGACGGCCGTTTGCTTCCGTTCAAGAAGGGCGCGTTTGTCCTGGCGATCCAGGCCGGCGTGCCCATCGTCCCGGTCTCGATCAGCGGCGCCCAAAAGCTGATGCGCAAGGGCGAATGGGCGATCCGTCCCGGCGAAGTGCTGATCCGCTTCGGACCGCCGGTCGATGCCTCGCAATATTCGATCTCTCAGCGCAGCCAGCTGATGACGCGCGTCCACGAAATCGTCGCCGCGGGCCTGCCTCCCGACCAGCAGCCGCAATCGTGAACACAAGATCCGCACAGCAGCCGCCTTCAAGTGGCACCGGCACTCCTGCCGGTGCACCGAGGTCCAAAGATCGAGTGACAGGCCCTCTCTGCTTTTCCCCCGTCCAACATCCCCGTCTGCCGCCCGTTCTGACGTACAATTCCAGCGTGCCCTTCAAATCTGGATTCGTCGCCATAGTAGGCCGCCCCAACGCGGGCAAATCGACCCTCGTCAACAAGCTCGTCGGCCGCAAAGTAGCCATCGTTTCGCCTAAGCCGCAAACAACCCGCAATCGCATCCAGGGAATCCTGAATCGCGATGACGCGCAAATCGTCCTGATCGACACGCCCGGCATCCACAAAGCCGAAAACGTCCTCAGCCGCCAGATGATGGACGAACTCCAGCACGCCCTCGAAGGCATTGACGCGCTCTCGCTGATCGTCGACGCCTCCGCCGCCATCGGCCGCGGCGACAAGTTCTCCATCGACTGGATCAAGCGCTTCCACGGCCCGGTCTTTCTGCTGCTGAATAAAATCGACTGCGTGAAGAAGCCCCAGCTTCTCCCGCTGATCGATCATTACCGTCAGGAATTCGACTTCGCCGAAGTTTTCCCGATTTCCGCGCTCACCGGCGAAGGCTGCCCGGCGCTGGTCGAATGCCTGGATCGACCGCCTGCCCGAGGCGCCTCCCTACTTTCCCGACGACCAGTTCACCGACCAGCCGGAGCGCTTCCTTACCGCGGAAATCATTCGCGAAAAAGCCATCCTCACCACCCGCGACGAAGTCCCCTACGCCATAGCCGTGCTGTTGGATAACTTCGAGGAAGGGAAGGACCTGATCCGCATCCGCGCCACCCTTTACGTCGAGCGCGAAGGCCAGAAGGGCATCCTCATCGGCAAAGCCGGCGCAACAATGAAGAAAATCGGCACCGAAGCCCGCAAGGAACTCGAGTCCATACTTGGCACGAAGATTTTTCTCGAGCTCTTCGTAAAGGTGCAGCCCAACTGGCGCCAGAACGCCGGAATCGTCCGCCAGCTCGACTGGCACCGCCAGCTAGAGCAGCTCAGCAAAGCCCAAGAGTGAAAAACGCCTGCCTGCCGAAAAGCTATCAGGCGTCCCGTTCGAGGAGTTTCATCAGCACGGTTTTCAGCGGTATGATACCCCTAACCGACGCAGCGGGGCCTCCCTCGAACTCAATCCAACCCTCGTTGAAGCCATCGAGCATCTGAATTCGCGGTGTTGGATTCTTCATACCCTGCGATTTAAAAAGCGACTCCCAGGACTGCCGGGGCACAGCCTTTACGCGCACCTCTCGCCGAAGGAGATCAGAGAAGGTTGTAGCGATTTCGTTAGGACTCACTCGATGGGGACCTTCGAGTTCTATCACCCTACGGCCATTCCACGCTTTTTGAAGTTCTTCGGCGGCGACGCGCCCAATGTCTTCGGTTGCAACCATCGGGAAAGCCTTTTCGAGGGGTTGCAGGAAGCTGGGGATTACGCCCGTTTCCCGCGCTGAAGCAACATCCCAACTGGAGTTCTCCATAAACCATGCCGGTCGCAGGAAAGTAATTGGGATCGAAAGGCCAGTGAGCGCCCGTTCGATTATAGTGTGTTGCGAGAGCAGGTTCGGCCGGAGCGACTGCGCGCCAATCGTCGAAAGATAAACCACTTTGCCTGGGCGTGCTTTGTCCAGTGCCTCGCAGAGGTTCGCGGCTATTGTTTGCGCCTCGGGAAAGCCCGGCGCGGGATCGAAATTCGGCGGGACCAGCACAAACACGCCTGTAGCTCCCTCGAATGCGGTCGCGAGAGCTGTCTTGTCATTGATGTCCGCAACCGCAATCTCGCAGCCACGCTTTGCCCAAAGGTCAACCTTGCGGGGGTCGCGCACTATGGCGCGAACCGGCTTATTCGCTGCCAGAAGCATCCGGGCCAACTCGCCGCCAACATTCCCGGTGATCCCAGTAATTGCGAACATGTTTTTCTAATCACTCACTTTTTTCCAGCGCTCGCTGGTGCTAACTCGCTTTTGACGGCGCAATCCCCAGGGAACGCATCTTGCGATACAGATGGCTGCGCTCGAGCCCGAGCGCTTCCGCAGCCTTGGTCATGTTCCAGCGATTCTCTTCGAGTTTGCGCAGCACGAACTCCCGCTCGTAGGCCGACCGCGCCTCCTGCAGGCTCTCGTAGGGCTTCTGCGGGCTCTTGGACACGCCGCGGAACACCTCGGGCGGCAGGTGATGCGGCTCGATTTTCACCGTCGGGCACATGATCACGAGCCGCTCCACGAGATTCTTCAGTTCGCGCACGTTTCCCGGCCACGGATACCCAAGCAGCACTTCCATCGACGGCCCGCTGAATTCCTTCGGCTTCTTTCCATACTCGGCGCAGAACGCTTCCAGAAAATGCGCGGCAAGAATCGGAATGTCCTCGGTGCGCTCGCGCAAGGCCGGAACGTAGAAGGGAATCACGTTGAGCCGGTAGAACAAATCCTCGCGAAACGCATTGCGCGCAATCTCGTCTTCCAGCTTCTTGTTGGTCGCCGCCAGCACCCGCACATCCACGTTCACGGGCTGATTCGACCCCAGCGGCTCCACGCGCTGCTCTTCCAGCACACGCAGCACCTTCGACTGCGTCTTCATGCTCATGTCGCCGATTTCGTCGAGGAACAGCGTGCCGCCGTCGGCCTTCTGAAACTTTCCCACTTTGTCTTCGCTGGCGCCGGTAAAACTGCCCTTGCGGTGGCCGAACATTTCCGATTCGATCAGTTCCTCCGGGATCGCCGCGCAGTTCACTTCCACAAACGGCATCGACTGCCGCGCGCTGCTCCCATGCAGCGCCCGCGCCACAAGTTCCTTGCCGGTGCCGCTTTCGCCGTAAATCAGCACGCGGCCGTTGGTCGGCGCGGTAAGCGCGATTTGCTGGCGCAGCGCTTTCATCGGAATGCTGCTGCCGAGAATTTCGTGGCTCTCTTCCAGCTCCGCGCGGAGCCGCTGATTCTCCGCCTCCAGCCGCATGTATTCGAGCGCGTTGCGCACGACGAGGATCAGCTTCCCGAGCGAAAGCGGCTTCTCGACAAAGTCAAACGCGCCTAGTTTCGTCGCCCGCACCGCCGTCTCGATGTTCCCGTGTCCTGAAATCATCACCACGATCGGCGCGGCGTCGCGCGACTGGATTTGCGCGAGCGTCTCCAGCCCGTCGATTTTCTTCAGCCAAACATCCAGCAGCACCAGGTCGAAGTTCCGCCGGTCGAGGCGTTCGAGGCATTCTTCACCCGAGGCAACCGCATCGACGTTGTATCCCTCGTCGCGCAGCAGCGCCCCAGCGATTCGCGGATGCCTTCTTCGTCGTCTACGATGAGTATCGATGCCTGCATGTTTCGGTCGCGTTTCCTGTTTGAGGGATTAGACGGGAGTCAAGAGGTCACCGGGTTCACCGCTGCCGTCGGCAACCGCCGGCACCTCTTCGGCTGCGGTCGGAAAGCGCAGCAGGAAGCGCGCGCCGGTGGGCAAATTATCTTCCGCTCGAATCGTGCCGTTGTGTTCGGCGACAATCCGGCTCGCGATCGCCAGGCCCAGTCCTGTGCCGCGCTCTTTGGTCGAGAAGTGCGGCAAAAACAGCTTCAGCTTGTCTTCCGGGGAAATTCCGTGGCCGCTGTCGGAAATCTCGATTTCCACCGCGTCGCCATCGCTTTCTGCGCGCGTCGCCACGCGCAACTGCCGCACCGTCGAGTTCTCCATCGCCTCCGCCGCGTTGTCGATCAAATTAGCCAGCACGCGCCGCATCAGTTCCGGGTCGGCTTTCACCGGCGGCAGCGATGCCGCCAGGTCCGTTGTCACGCTGAATCCCGTCCAGCCGCCCGTGAAACAGCGCCAGCGCGCTTTCCACAATCGAATTCAGATCCGCGGGAGCCAGCCGCGCGGCAGGGAAGCGCGCGAACTGCGAGAACTGGTCGACGAGTGACTTCAGCGTCTGCACCTCGCGCTCGATCAGCGTGGCGCATTCCGCCGCCAGCTTCTCGAATTCCGTCCGCGCACCCCGGCTTTTCGGTGGCGGAGCGATCCAGCCTGCGCAATAGTCTCTGCGCGGAAAGCTGGATCGGCGTGAGGGGATTCTTGATCTCGTGCGCGATGCGCTGCGCGACTTCCTGCCAGGCGCTGGCCTTCTGCGCGCGCAGCAGGTCCGTCAAGTCGTCGATCACCACCACGAACCCCGGATTCGAGCGCCGCGGCCCAAGCGCGCTCACCGTCACCGCCGTGCGCACCAGCCGCCCGCCCGTGGCGATTTCGATTTCGCGCGACGCCGCGCCCATGCGCAGCGACCTCCTCATCAGGTGCAGCACGGCCCGCGCCGCATCTTCGCCGAGAAGTTCCTGCAATACTATGCGCCTCGCGCGCATATTCGCCCAGGATCGTCACCACCGCCGAATTCACCCGCGCGATTTCGCCCGAAGCGATTCAGCGAAACAACGCCCGTGGGAATATTTTCGAGGATCGCCTCCATGAGCTTGCGCCGCCGCTCGCGCTCTTCGATGGCCTGTTCGAGGCTTTGCGTGAATTCGTTGATTTGGCGCCGGCCCTCGCCCAATTGCACGGTCATCCGGTTGAAGGAGCGCACCAGCGTTCCCAGTTCATCCTGCGCCTGCACATCGATGCGATAGTCGAAATTGCCATGCGATATCTCGCGCGTGGCTTCGGCCAGCGCCTGAATGGGCACGGTGACCTGCTTGGAAAGGAACAGCGCCACCCAGGTGGTCGTAAACAAAAGCAGCAGCGTGATCAGCAGGAGCGCCAGCACGATTTCCCGCTTGTACGCCCTCAGATTCTGTTTCTGGCGTTCGTAGGTAGCCGTTTGCGACTGGATATCCAGGTATCGCTGCATGAAGGCCGGCGGCAGCCGCCGCGCGATCACCACGGACCCGGCGTTATAAGGCGCGCTCGCCCCCAGATAGTAGTCTGTCCATGACCGCCATATTTCGGCCCCGCCCACCAGCGTTTGAACAAACTTCGGATCGCCGCCAGGAGCAATGGCTCCCGCCAGGGTTTCCCGGCAAAGAAGCGCGGATTGAGGTATTGAATCTTGCCTGCGGAAGTCACCGTCCAGTAGATCGGCGGATCGCTGCCGGGCAGGAAATTCAAATCTCGATCCGTGCGGCGACCGCTGAGTTTATCGGCTTCCGCCGCCGCGTAGATTTTCATGCGCTCGAACTCGCGCTTCGAGAAGTCGCCGATCAGCTTCTGGCTCTGCTCGTTCGCGATTTCGAGCGGGCGCGGGAACCACAGGTTCAGCGTTCTGTTCACGAGCGCGTAGCTGAAAAAAAACAGGAACACCACGGGCAGCAGCGAGATGCCCATCGCGCCAATGACCATTTTTCCTTTGAATCGCGAGCCCAATTGCCCGCTGCGCCGTTCCGCCCAAAGCCGCAGCAGACTCCGGCTCAAAATCAGCGTGAAGACCAGCAACGCCGCGGCAATGAACGTCGAGAGCGCGAACAGGATCAGGAAGGAACTTCTTCTTCCGGGTGCAGAGGGATTCGAGCGAGCCCAGCGTAAAACGGCCGCCGCCAGCAGCACCACCACCACGCCCGCGACCGTCAGCCGACGCTTGCCGCTTCCAGTTCGCCCCTTTCACGTCAGCGCCCCTCCTCGAGGTGCGGTCCCAGCGGGCAGCTCTCCGCATAAGGGGTCGCGCGGCCGGCAGAACTGCTTTCCCGGTATTCACGATTAGCGCATGAAATTCATTGAACGCGCCGTGTCTGCCTGAAAACTGGCGCTCCACCATCGAGCGAACTTCCTCATAGGCTCGCCTGCTCCTCGATCCAGCCATGCCGCGACAGCATCCGCTTCGTGTAAGCGTCTACGACGAATACGCGGTGCTGGCCCGCATATAGCAGAATCGAATCAGCTGTCTCCGGGCCAATGCCGAAAACGCCGAGTAGCTTTTCCCGCAGCACGTCCGTAGGAGTCGCAAACATCCTGTTCCAGCGAGCCGCGTAGTTCCACGCGCAGGAATTCGCAGAAAGCCTTCAGCTTCCGCGCCTTTTGCCGGAAATAGCCGGACGAGCGAATCAGCTCTTCCAGCGTGCTCAGAGGAACGCTCGCTGATAGCGGCAGGGGTAAGAAGCCCGGCGGCCCGCAGATTCGATATGGCGGGCTCTACGTTCGTCCAGGACGTGTTCTGGGTGAGTATCGCGCCAACGATCACCTCAAACTGCGTTTCCCCCGGCCACCAGCGCTGCGGCCCAAAAGCGGAAAACAGCGCCCCGGTAATATTCCTTCAGCCGCGGTCCAACTCTGGATTCAGCCCTGCCCGAAATAACGGTGCCGGAGCGATCTCTGGCCTTAGCCTCCGCCCCCCCTCTAGACCCAGAGGAACGGTCTGGCGTGTCCTGCGGACCCCCCTTTAAAGGGCTGGCAAACGAGCTGGAAGGGCCAAGTTTCATGGGAAAACCAAGATATATGGGCCAAAACCACAAGTCAAGTAATGTGTTGTGCGTTTACCACACCCGTGTGGCAGATAACCAGCAGCGGTGGTCCTGCTTCCCATCACAACTGTACGTGATTGTTGTCACTGCGCTTTTCGTGTCGGCGGCGGTAAAAAAGGAACTGTCAATGGACGGAGCAGGAAACGCAGCGAGCCCGAAAAAAAAGAATCTCGGTGTACGGTTATCCCATCCCCCTCCCTCCTTAAGGGATAACTGAAGCAACCGGGGGCTAGCGAGCGCTACTCGTCTCCGCAATCGGCGACACGGCAGCGGCACAGAACGAAGCTAAGAGCGTCCAACTACTTCGACGCGCCGACCCTTCAGGGTCGAAAGACTTCGTCAAATGGGCCGCTGCCTTTTTTTTATCCGGTTTCCTGCTGGGTTCCTTGGAGCGAGTTTCCCGAGTTAGCCGTTTTTGCGCTCGAATTCGCGCATAAAGCTCACGAGAGACTCCACGGCTGCCAGAGGCACCGCGTTGTAGATCGAAGCGCGCATCCCGCCGACCGACCGATGTCCCTTGATTCCGATCAGCCCCGCCGCTTCCCCTTCTTTCGCGAACTTCTTCTCGACGGCCTCGTCGCCGCCGGCCACGCGGAACACCACATTCATCTTCGATCGTGATTCCTTCTCGACCGGGCATGTGTAGTAGCTGGAAGAGTCGATCGCGTCATAGAGCAGCTTCGCCTTCGCCGAATTGATCTTCTCGATCCCGCTCACTCCGCCCTGCTGCGCCACCCAATCCACCACCAACCCCAGCACATAAATCGCAAACGTGGGAGGCGTGTTATAGAGCGACTTCTCCTTGGCGTGCGTGCGGTACTGCAGAATCTTCGCGATCTTGTCGCTCCCCCGCTCGAGCAAATCCTTGCGCGCGATCACCACCGTGACTCCCGACGGTCCCAGGTTCTTCTGCGCCCCCGCAAAGATCAGCCCGAAGCGATTCACGTCGAGCGGCCGGGAAAGAATGTCCGAGGACATGTCCGCCACCAACGGCACCGCGTCCGTTTGCGGCATCTCGGTGAATTGCGTGCCTTCGATCGTATTGTTGGTGCACATGTGCACGTAGGAGGCATCCGGCGAGAGCTTGAGCTCACCCTGCCGCGGCACGCGCGTGAACTTTTCCGTTTCAGTGGAGGCCGCCATGCGCATCTCGGCAATCTTCTTCAATTCTTCGATGGCTTTTGCCGTCCACGCCCCGGTATGGATCATGTCCACCGGTTTTCCGGGCACATAAAAATTCATCGGAATCATCGCGAATTGCAGGCTTCCGCCGCCTTGCAGGAAGAGCACCGAATAATCCTCGGGAATCGACATCGCGCGGCGCAGCCCTTCCTCGGCTTTGTTGTTCACTGCCTCGAATTCGGCCGAACGGTGACTCAGCTCCATCACCGACATGCCGGTTCCGGCAAAGTCCAGCAGTTCCTCGCGGATGCGTTCGAGTACGGGCAAGGGCAGCGCGGCAGGCCCCGCATTGAAGTTGAAGGCTCGTTTCGTGGCGCGCTCGGTCAATGTCGGGTTCATGATAGGCAACTCCCTTGTATGAGTTTGTAGCCGAAGTATCGGGTACAGCCAGAATACCAGAACGAACCATCGCGGGAAACGACTCGACCGCTCCGCATTTCAATAACGCATCAGATGCGGCCGCTGCCGGACGCTCAAGTAGCCAGCCCGGTGCGAGAAAGTAAAGTAGCGTTTGGGCGGCAGCGTTCTGTTGATCTTCGGCCGCCATATCACATGCCACTCGAAGCGCCGGACTCAGTAAAATATCTGCTCTTCGGCCACGACGCGATATACTCTCCCGCGTGCGCACGCCGAAGGTTGCCCTCATGTCAAAACGAATCGCTGTCAGACTGTTTCTTGCCGTCGCTCTCGCGGTTTTGTTTGCCGGCGCGACGGGCTGGGTTCTTCCTGCTCTCGCAGCGCAGGACGCTAGCGCCGTCGCCCTGAGCGGCGTGGTCAGCTCGCCGCAGGAAGGACTCATGGAGGGTGTGGTCGTCAACGCGCGGCGCGACGGCGCGAATTTCACCGTGTCGGTGATGAGCGACGCGCATGGCAAATACAGCTTCCCGCGCACGCATCTCGATCCCGGGAAATACACGCTCACGATCCGGGCCGTGGGCTATGACTTGATTGGCCCCAAGTCCGCAGATGTCGCCGAGGACAAGCCTGCCACCGCGGACCTCAAGCTCGACAAGACCAAAGACCTCGGCTCGCAGCTCAGCTCCCTCGAATGGGCCATGAGCATTACCGGCACGCCCGAGCAGAAAGACCGGTTCATCTATCAGACCAACAACTGCGGCTACTGTCACCGGTGGGAGCGCATCATGAAGTCGAAGTACACCGCCGGCGAGTTCGTGGATGTGATCACCCGCATGCAGAGCTACTACTCGGACGGCACTGCGTCCAGCCGTGACAACCGCGGGCGCGCGCAGCTCGGCACGCCCGACCAGGTTGCCGCGGCACAGAAGAATCCCACCTGGGGCCGCCCAGACACGGGATACCCAAAGAAGGATTTGGCCGAGTACCTCGCCACGTTAAATCTGAGCGGCGGCAGGACCACGTGGCCCTACGAATTGAAGACACTTCCGCGTCCGACGGGCAAGGCCACGCGCGTGATCATCACGCAATACGATATGCCCCGGCCAGACACCGTGGCGCACGATCTCGACATCGATTCCCACGGCACGATCTGGTACACCGACGAAAGCCGCATGTTCTTCGGGAAGATGAATCCGAAAACCGGCGCGTTTACCGAGTTCACGCTGCCGCCCGTTCCGCCCGGAGACCTGCCCGGCGCGCGGGACATTCAAGTCGATCGCGACGACAACATCTGGTTCCCCCGCCGCGTCGCCAACGCCGCCATCGTGCTCACGAAGTTTAATCCGAAGACGGGAGAAATCAGCACGCTCGACGGAGTGGGCACGCAATTCATGGGCATCGGCCCCGACGGCAAAATCTGGGCGGGCCTGACGCGCGTCGATCCCAAAACCATGAAAGTGGAGGCGCGCTACACCTGGGAAAACTCGCCGAATCTTCCCCCCGGCCAGCACCGCCAGTATGTCGATCTGGTGGTCATCGACTCCAAGGGGAATCCCTACGCGCCGGATATCCTCGGCGGCTATATCATCGGCATCAACGCGATGACCGGCGAAGCGAAGTTCTGGCAGGTGCCGACGCCCCACGCGTCGCCGCGCCGCGGCCGCATGGACTCGCAGGATCGCTTCTGGTTTGCCGAGAACACCGGCGACCGGATCAGCATGTTTGACACGCGCACGGAAAAATTCCAGGAGTGGCCGCTGCCGCGCAAGTACATGAATCCCTATTGCGTATCGGCTCCGGACAAAAACGGCTACGTCTACGCCACCAGCAACATGGCCGAACGCCTCCTGCGCCTCAATCCCAAAACCGGCGAAATTATCGAGTATCAGATTCCCACGGAGTTCGATTCGAAAAAGATCGCCTACGACCCCACCACCAGCCAAACCACGCTGTGGCTGGTCAACACGCGCACCGCAAGGATGATGAAGGTCGAACCCCTCGATTAGACGGCCTGCGCAACCCTCACAGGATTTCCGTCCGCCCGCAATAGCCATTTCCGACGCGCAGTTGACACCTCCGACATGCACCCAGTAGACTGAATCTGTTCGGGTTGGGGACTTTGGAGCCTCCGCATGCTTCTCTCTCGGGATTACGTCGGTTACATGGCGAAGGAAGTCGTAAAGCGCCTTGTCGCCGCCAAGATGATCGAAACGAAGAACGTGGAGAACCTCACGCAGCAGGTGCGCCAGGTGATGGCCGAGGAAGTCACCATCGAGGACCGCATCAACGAGGAAGTCCGCGAGATTCTAGCGAAGTATTCCGACGAAATGCGCCGCACCGGCGTTTCCTACCAGGAGATGTACAAGAAGGTGAAGGGCCAGCTCGCCCGTGAAAGGAAATTAATCCTCCGCTGACATGCGCTTGAGCCGAGAAAAGACGGTTCGCCTTTCCCATCGCATCATCGATTTTCTCGTTTCCAGCAACGAGGTGGATTTTGTCGAAGACCGCGACACCATCCGCTCGGAAGTCGTGAATATCCTCACATCACTGCTGAAGCTCGAAGAACAGGTGGACACCGAGGTGCGCGCGAAGATCGCCTCGCAGAAGAAGGAAATCCTCGAAGGCAGCGAGGAGTGGGATATTCTCTACCGCAAGTATTATGCCGAAGGCCTCAAGCGCATGGGCGTAGCCGAAGTCCACGCGCACTCCTGATCTTCCCCCGGTATTTCTCCGGTTGTTCTAGGGTTGCTCTACGGGTGTTCTAAGATTGTTCGTTACTGTGAGCCATCGTCGGAGCGGCGCTTCAGTGTGGGACGGTCGCCGTCATCCGAACTGGTGTCCGCGGGGGCCGAAGTGCCGGTGCTGTTGGGATCCTGCCCCCCGGCTGTCGTCGAACCGCCCTTGTTCTGATCGGTGCGCTTGCGGAGCGAGGGCTTGTTCGGATTCGTGTTCTTCACCTTCTGGTTCGACTCGATCGCTTCCAGCCGGTGCTTCACCGTATCGAATTCCGAAGTGGTGACGATATACTCATCGCGCGCCGGCAGGATGGTCGCAATTTCCTTCTGCGTGGCCTCGATGCGGTCCGGCGTCGGCGGATGCGTGGAGAAAACCTTGGGAATCGTTCCGGGCTGTTTCTTCTCGTCGGCCTGCACCTTCTCGAAGAACGCCACGAACGCGTTGGGGTCGTAGCCCGCCTTGTACATGTATTGCAGCCCGAGATAATCGGCCTCGCGTTCTGCGTCGCGCGAGAATTTCAGGAACGTCACCGGAATCATGAAGTTCATTCCCTGGTAGAGCGCGTAGCCTGCCCAGGAATACGGGATGAAAATCATCGCCGGAATCGAAGCGAGCTGCACGATGTCGCCCTTGGTCGCCTGCTTCGTGCCGTGGCGCGCGCAAACGTGCGCGATTTCATGCGCCATCACGCCCGCGAGTTCCGATTCCTCGTCCGCGTGCAGGATCAGGCCGCTGTTCACGTAGAAGAAGCCGCCCGGCAGCGCGAACGCATTCACCACGTCCGAGTCGATCACCTTGATGGTAAAGGGAACCTGCGCGTCCGAGTTGCGCACAAGATTCTGGCCCACGCGGTTCACGTATTCGTTGATCACCGGGTCGTTGATGAACTTCGCGCTCTTCTCCACTTCCTGCGCAAGCGATTTGCCAAGCGCGATTTCGCGCTCGATCGAGTAGAAATCCAGGCCCTTGCCAACGTTGCGGTTGCCGATAGCATTTACGTCGGCCTTGCTGCCGGGCTTGACGTTGGGGTTATCCTGCTGCGGCACAACTTGGTCGCTGGAGGAAGCGGCGGGAGGCGGAGTTGCAGGCGCCGGGGACGATTGCGGGGTCTGGCCCGACTGGGATGTCTGTCCCGATTGGCCCGACTGCTGACTCTGCGGTGCAGCGATCCCCGGAAGCGTCACGAGTGACACAGCCATCAGCGCCGCGAACCACTGCGTCGCAAACGATGACTTCTTCATAGGCACCTCCGGTGAAACTCGCCCAAGTATACACCCCGAAAGGGCGCGTCAACAGGTCTTTGCATGAGATGGCAGCTTCTACGAAAGAGTTATCCCGCCTGCGAGAAACTTCTGCTCCCGCCGTGCTCGGGAGACACACGCCCGGCCTGGGAACTAACTTGACGCTATAGGAGCCTATGTGACACTCCGCGTTTTTCGTCAGGGCATGGATTCATCCGTGCCGCAAATGCCGATAAATCAATGCGGCTTCACAGGCTGCGGCATTTTTCCGCAGCCTGTTCAGCCGCTGAGGGACGATCTGGCCAGTTCTCGCACACACTCTTCAGCCACGACATAAGCTTGGGCAGATCAGTCGGGTTTTATAAGGGGTCGTTTGGGAGCATCCCGCCAGTGGACCTGTATTGACGCTCTTGCGGAATCTGTCTAAATTCAATCTATGCCGGTAAAACAGATCCAGGTGGGTCAGGTGTGGAAAAAGGATGACGGCGGGGAATCCTTCTTGATTACTAAGGTTTACAGCGAAGCGCTGGCAACCTACGCTGTCCTGCGCAAGACTGGCGCCGAGACGGAGCCCCCCGTGCGGGTAAAGGTATCGCGCTCCGGCGCCGCTCAGACGCTCCCAGGCTTCAGCTTCGCCCAGCAATCCGACGAATTCTGAAGTGCCGCCAACATTCCTGCCGGCGCGTCCCGATAGCGCCACGAAACCGTTCCCCCGAAAGTGACGCTAACGGAACGCGGGTGCCTCACCCCTTGGTCTGTAGGCTGGAACCTTACACTTTTTCCCTGCACGCTCGCGTCTCACAAAGTTACATGGACCTCACCGGCATCTGCACCACGTCGTCAACGCGCAGTATTTCCTTCACCACAAATCCCTCGGCGTATTTCACGCCAATCATGCGGCCGTAGGAGCCTGCCGTAAGGGTCATGCGCTCTTCCAGCTCATCGAGCGGCAGAGCGACCTTGGATTTCTTCTCTTTTTTGGGCGGCCTGAATTGCGATTCGTAAGCCAGAATCGCCCGCTTGCGGCGGTCGTATTGCTTGGTGATGTCGACGGCAAATGTAGGAATCACGCTGGCATATGCGGCCGCGTAAATAATCTTGAACGGCCGAAACGCCTCGCCGCTGAGCGAGTAATTTTTCAGCCCCGCGACAAAGCAAGCCTCGTAGCCCAGCGTCGCGGCGATGTAATGATCGGGGTGGCGTCCCTCCCAATAGGGAAGGATCACGGTGCGAGGTTCTAGCTCGCGGATCACTTCGGCAATGGCCATCTTGTATTCATCGCAAACCTTGAGGTGGGCGTCCGGCAGGCCGAGATTCTCCCGCACCTGAACCCCCATGATCTTCCCGGCGCGCGCCGCCTCCTTCAGGCGAGTCTCGGGGGTTCCGCGGGTCCCGGTTTCCCCTTTTGTCAGGTCGAGGATCCCGGTTCTATAGCCGGCCTGCGCCATGCGAATCATCGTGCCGCCGCTGGTGAGTTCCACGTCATCCGGGTGGGGAGCAATCGCAAGTAAGTCGAGCTTCAATTGGCCTCCATTCTGGTGTGTGCCCAGCCTATGAAATCGGGCGAGTCAACCCGCACGCTTCTCTATTCGTCGCTGTGCTATTCGAAGTTTCGCGGCCGAGTTCATTCTTACTTTTGTGCTGCCGAAAGTCACAGTAGCACGCCCGCGGACAATCGTACGATTGTACCGCGCATGGTTTCGAATTTTTGAGGGCGGCTTCGCAAATCATCAGGAGCATGAAGCACGATGGCCTCGATGAGTGCTAAGGTGACACAGGGAGGTCAGTGCCTGCGATGGGTAAATCGCTCGACGGGAAAATAGCGCTGGTAACAGGGGCCGGGAAGCGAATCGGCCGAAGCATCGCTCTGCGCCTCGCGAGCGACGGGGCCGATGTGGTGGTGAATTATCGTTCCTCCCGCGAAGAAGCGGAGTCCGTCGTGCGTGAGATTGAGGCGATGGGCCGGCGTGCGGCGGCCATCCAGGCCGACGTGGCGCGCCGGGCCGATGTGCACAAGATGTTCGCGGAGATCGAGAACAGGTTCGGGCGCCTCGATATCCTGGTGAACAACGCCGGCATATTTTTCGCCGCAAAATTCGAGGAGCTCACCGAGGCGCAGTGGGATGAAATCCTCAACGCCAACCTGAAATCGCAGTTTCTCTGCGCGCAGGCGGCCGCGCCGCTGATGAAGCGCCAGGGCCGCGGTCGGATCATCAATATTTCCTCGCTCGGCGGCTTGCTGGCGTGGCCCGGGTACACTCATTACTGCGTTTCGAAGGCCGGCGTTGTCATGCTCACTCGCTGCCTGGCCCGCGCGCTGGCGCCCGAAATTCTGGTGAACAGCGTCGCCCCCGGCACGATCCAATTCCCCGGCGAAGACCCTGACGAGGATTACATTCAGCGCGTCCCGCTGCATCGCACCGGAACGGGCGAAGATATTGCGGACGCGGTCGCCTATCTCGCCGCGACGGAATTTGTCACCGGCCAGATCATCGCGGTCGATGGCGGCAGAATGCTGGTCTAAGCGTAAGGCATATGCAACGATGAGGTTCTTGCGCACGCTGGAGGCCTTTGAGGACTCATGCACGAGCTTTCCATAGCGATGAGTATTGTGGAATTTGCGCAGGAAGAAGCGGAAAGCCGCGGAAGCGCCCGTGTGATCAGCGTGCACCTGCGCCTCGGAGCGTTTTCCGGCGTGGCGAAGCAGGCGCTGCTCTCGTCCTACGAAATGGCATGCGCGGGTACGTGCCTGGAGGGCTCGCAGCTCGTTGTTGAGGAGGTCCCGCTCGTGGTGTATTGCTCTGTTTGCGACGCGCGCCGGCCGGTCGATGAGAATCAATGGTTCGCCTGCGCGGTGTGCGGCGCGCCGGCCTCGGAGATTGTGCAGGGAAGGGAACTCGAAGTCACCGCGCTGGAAATAGAAGACTAGCGCGGAATTGCCGCCGCTCCCGGTCCGCTCCTCAGGGATTTACCCTAGGCTCTCTACACAGAACGCTAGTAGTATCCCCCCCTTTTCGGTTGATGGCACGGCGCCGATTTGCGACATAAGTTAATCTGCGGAGTCCAAAGTTATTCCGCGGAGTCCAATTAAATAGGACCGAAATTCATTGCAGTCCTAAGGAGGAAACGATGGCGGATGTAAAAGGACTCAAAGTGGCAGTTCTCATCGAGAACGGTTTTGAGCAGGTGGAAATGACCGAACCCAGCAAAGCCCTGATTCAAGCGGGCGCGACCGTGAACATTGTGTCGCCGCAACAAAAGCATGTGCGCGGATGGCAACACACCGAATGGGGCGACGAATTCCCCGTCGATACGCCCCTCGACAAAGCAAAAGCGGAAGAATTTGACGCCCTCCTGCTGCCGGGCGGCGTAATGAATCCCGACAAGCTGCGCATGGAGCCGAAAGCGGTCGAATTCGTGAAAGCGTTTTTCGCCGCCGACAAGCCGGTCGCGGTGATCTGCCACGGCCCGTGGACGGTGCTCGAGGCCGGGGCGGCGCGAGGGAAGAAAATTACCTCTTGGCCGTCGCTCAAGACCGATTTGCTGAATGCGGGCGCGAAGTGGGTCGATGAGGAAGTCGTGGTGGACGGCAATCTCGTCTCCAGCCGCAAGCCCGACGATATTCCCGCCTTCAACCGCGAGATGCTGAACGTTTTTGGGAAGGCCCGGACCAAAGCGCATTCAGCGTAAGCCGAAAGGAAAGCGCAACAAAGAGGGAAGGTGAGGCATCACCTTTCCTCGCTCCGGCCCAACGGTCACGAGCCTTTAGTGGTTGCTGATCCCCGTAAGCCCGGAGACAGGTCCGAGGTACGCAAGCAGGCGGCCCGCGGTAATCGCTCCGAGCCAGCAAATGATTGAAAGCCAGGCCAGCCTCTTCGCGTTGGAGGGTAGCAGCCCCTCGATCAGTTCGGGCGATTCGAATATTTTCTTGCGCATGATCACAAGCAGCGCCACGCCGCCAAATACAAAGCACATCTTGATATAAAAGACGGGATTGATGAGCTTGGTAGTCGCATCGGCAATCATCAGAACGCTGCCGGTCACCGCGTTGATCCAGAAGCCCGTCCACATCACCGGATAGAGCCGCTCCAGCGGCTTTATGGGAATGTTGGGCCAGAATCCGAGGATCGCTATATCCACCACCGCCCCCACTCCGGCGATCATCGACATCCCCAGCGTATGCATGAACAGAAACATCGGAAAGGCCCAAATCGAGTCGGATTCGCGTATCCAGGTGCAGAAACGCAGATGTTCGAGCCAGAGAAGGAATTGCATAGTGTGCTAGGCCACCTTGCGATAAATTTCACAGCGATTTACGCCACAGCTCGGCATCAGCCAATGCTCCATTCGCAACCGATCCATCCGCAACCGATCCATCAGGGACGCGGCTTCCAGTTCCTGGGCTTGTCCGAATCGTCTTCCACCAGCTTGTCCATCAGGTAGCCCAGCAGCCCCAGGAAGGAAATCACGCACAGCATCACCAACGTGACATCGAACGCCAACCGCATCTATCCACCTCGCAATGAATAAGAGCAAGATTCCGTCAGGCGGGCCGCGTCGAATTCCTGGCCAGGCTTCGCGAACAAGCTCCCTAGCTCACTTGGTGCAAGCTGATGAAGACCCGAACGAAGCGCTTGTTCGCCGTTTTCCGGCAGCGCTCCAAGGTTATCGCGCCATCCCTAATAAACGTGCGCCGCTTAGAAGGCGTTTCCGATAAATGGGAGCATCAGGCCGCAGAACATCACTCCGATCCACAGCGCCACGGCGGAGGCCGCGATCACCTTCAGCTTCACCGGCGCGTCGTCGCCGGCTTGCAGGGACCACGGCTCGTCAAACAGCGTGAAATAGATGGCATTCAAGCCCGCGAGCATCACCAGGACCATCTTCCAGTAGAACGTGACGTTCGCAATGTACTGCTCGGGAGCGGCTATGAAATAGAGCATGCCGGTGAACAAGTTGAGTCCGAAGCCCAAGACGCCCCACGGCAGCAGCCGATGAACCGTCGCGAAAGACACGCTCTTCATCACCCCAAGCACGCGCAGGTCTACCAGGAAGACCACCCCCAGCAAAAGCGAGAGTCCCATGAAATGGAGAGTTTGCAGCGTGGGCCACACCCACTTGATGCCCGTTACGTGATGTCCTACCCAATACGCGCTGATCGAGAGCCAGGGAGCGACGATCGCCGCCGTCGGCGAAGCTACCGGGCCCACCACAATTTCGGGATGCCGGATCAGTCCGCCGATATTGGCGGCGTTGGACATGAGTCCCAGCGTGATCAGTGAGAGGACTGCGACAAACGCCAGCGTCCCATTGCCGATTCTAGAGGTGCGGCGGAATTGCCAGAGTCCGAACCACGAAACTGCTCCGGTGATCTCCATGAACAGAAACGCCAGCAGTGCCGCGTCATTGTGCGCTTGCATGAGTTCCGCTGAGATACCGGGCATATGTTCGATAGCATGCTCGGCGGCGTTGCCGCTCTGGTATGTTGGGATCGTAAGCAGGGCGATGCCGAGAAAAATCACCAGGCTGGCTCGCTGCAGGTCTTGGCTCTTGCCAAAGAGCGAAACGGCGAACAGGCCGATCGAGATCATGGTTCCGATCACGGGGAAATGATTCAATAGGAGATGTACGTGCGCCAGGTTCATAGTTACTCCTCCAAATCAGCGGAAGATAATACCTTAGTGCGGGAGACAGCGCCAGCGCGCTGGGGCTTTTTCGCCGCGCCCACAAGGGGTATCCTTGAAGTAGGATTCGGCGGTCGGAGGCAGAGGATGCCCGTGGTCTGATGCCATCCCGCGAGAGTTCTCGAGTTCCTGTACCGGGGGGAAGCGTAAATGGAAACTGCTTACAACGGCGAGACCAGGGCGGTCGAAACCCGCACCGATGACACCAAGGCGATCACGCTGAAGGTGAACGGCGCCACGCATCAGCTCGATCTCGATCCGAATACCCCGCTGCTCTATGTGCTTACTGACGATCTGGGTCTCTACGGCCCGAAATTCGGCTGCGGACTGGGTCAGTGCGGTTCGTGTACGGTGATCGTCAACGGCAGCGCGATCCGTTCCTGCGTGACCCTCGTGGAATCCGTCAGCGGCGCCGAAATCACCACTCTCGAAGGCCTGGGCTCGCCCGAGAAGCCGCATCCCATCCAGCAGGCGTTCATTGACGAGCAGGCCGCACAGTGCGGATTCTGCCTCAATGCCGTAATCATGACCGCGAAAGCCTTCCTCGACAAGAACCCCAAGGCCAACGACGGTCAGATTCAAGAGGCCATGTCTACTGTTCTGTGCCGTTGCTTTACGCATGTCCGGATGCTGCGGGCCATCAAGCGCTACGCGCGTGAAATGACGACGTGAGCGAGCCACTTCGCAAGGACAATTTCGAAACGGAGCTGACCCCGGGGGCGCGCGCCGCCCTCCGGCGTGCCGGGCTTTCGCGCCGCCGGTTCCTCAAGGAATCCGGCGCGTTGATCGTGTGCTTCGGCGCATTCGATTTGGGCGTCAACGCGGTTTCCGCGTTTGCGCAGGCTGTGCAGGGCGATTCGTCGTACCGGCCGCGTCCAAACCAAATCGATTCGTGGATCGCCGTTGGCGGCGACGGCAGCGTCACCGCTTACACCGGCAAAGCGGAGCTGGGGCAGGGAATTGGCACCGCGCAAATCCAGCTGGTGGCGGAAGAGCTGTGTGTCCCGTTTGACCGCGTGAAGCTCATCGCCTGCGATACCGCGTTTACCCCGGATCAGGGCTACACGTCGGGGAGCCAGTCGCATCCAGCAAATTTCAATCACAGCAATCTCGCGCAGGCTGCCGCTACGGCGCGCGAGGCGCTCTTGCGTCTTTCGTCCACCCGCCTCGGCGTCCCGGTCGAACAGCTTGTCGCTGCTGATGGCGTGATAACGCTGAAGGCGGATTCCTCGCGCAAGGCCAGCTACCAGGAATTGCTGGCGGGCCAGAAATTCAATCTCGCCCTTGATAAAAATGCTCGGCGCAAACCTGCGAGCGAATGGACCGTCATGGGAAAGCCGGTGCCGCGCCCGGATATTCCTGTGCTGGTAACCGCGCGATTTCAGTTCGTCCACAACGTGCGCCTTCCCGGGATGTTGTACGGCAGCGTGGTGCGGCCTTCTGGCGTGGGCGCAACGCTCGCGAGCTTGGAAGAAGACTCGATTCGCGGCGTCCCCGGAGTCGTGAAGGTTGTGGTGAAGGGCAATTTCGTCGGGGTCGTGGCGCAAAAGCTCTGGCAAGCCGTTCAGGCGGCCTACATTTTGCGCGTCAACTGGACCGATGGCCCTCCGCTGCCGCCTCAAGCGACGTTCTACGATCACCTCCGCACGCAAAAGCCCACCCGCGACACCCTGCTGGTGGATTCGGGCGACCTGGACGAAAAGTTCACCACCGCCGCAACCGTTGTGAAAGCCACTTACCATCACCCGTATCAAATGCACGGGTCGATGGGGAGTTCGTGCGCGGTTGCCGACGTGCGCGGCGACACCGCCACGCTCTGGTCCCCGACGCAGGGCGCCTGGTTCATGCGTAACACGGCGGCGATGGTTTTGGGAATCAAGCCGGACAATGTGCGCGTGATTTTCACCCGCGGCTCAGGCTGCTACGGAAATAATGGCGCCGATGCGGTAACCTACGACGCCGCAATCCTCTCGCAGGCCGTGGGCAAGCCGGTACGCGTGCAGCTCACCCGCCAGGATGAAATGGCGTGGGAGAATTACGGCAACGCGTTCGTGCTGGACGAGCGTGCCGCGCTGGACGCGCACGGCAACATCGCCGCATGGGATCATGAGTCCTGGGTGCCTGTGCTCGGGAATCGACCGGGAATGGAGCGCCCGGGAAACGTGGTCACCGGCTTCCTGGCGGGTTTTCAGCCCGAGCCTTTTGCGGAGCAGACCCCCGCCCCTGCGCCCACGCGCTATAACAACAACAGTAACGGCATCCCGTCATACTTAGCTGGTGCGGTTGGCGGGCAAAGCCAGGGCACGGGAAACATCCGCGGCGAGCGGGTGCTGGTGCACAACGTTGTCTCGCCATTCTGGACGGGCCCGTTACGCTCGCCCGAGCGTTTTCAGAACACCTTCGCCCACGAATCCTTCATGGACGAGCTCGCCGCGAAGGCAAAAGCCGACCCGGTGGATTTTCGCCTGCGCCACCTCAGCCACCCGCGCCTGCGAGACGTGGTGAAGGGCGCAGCGAGCGCCGCCAATTGGGACACGCGCCCCTCGCCGAAGCAAGCGAATGCGCGTGGCGCCGAAGTCTCCCTTGGCCGCGGCGTCTCCTGCGTCGCCTACGAAGGAGAGAACGGCTACGCCGCGATGGTCGCCGAAGTGGAAGTGGAACGCGCCACTGGCATCATCCGCGCCACGCGCATCTCCGTGTGCGTCGATTGCGGCCCCATCTCCAATCCCGAAGGTCTCAGGAATCAGACCGAAGGCGGCACGCTCCAGGGCCTGAGCCGCGCTTTGTATGAAGAAGTCACCTGGGACGACCACAAGATCACGTCGGTAGACTGGGGCACCTACCGCACCTACCCCCTCGGCTTCCCAATTCCCGCGATCGAAGTAGCCATGATCAACCGCCCCGCCGAAAACGCCACCGGCGCCGGCGAGCTGGCCATCACGATCGTAGCGCCGGCCATAGCCAACGCCGTCTTCGACGCCACCGGAGTGCGCATCCGCGAAACTCCCTTCAGCCCTGAGCGAGTAAAAGCCGCCTTGCAGCAAAGGGCCTGAAACTCACGCGTCACTTGCTTTCGCGGTCATCCTGAGCCCCTACGCGCAAAGCGCGGATGGGTGAGGGACCTGCATCTTCTTCAGATCGCCAGCCTTGACAAAAGTCCTGCTCGATATAAACTCCCCGCCATCGTGAGCAGGCAAACCGCGCGCCGCGAATTCCTGAAATTCTTGGCCGCCAGCCCGTACGTCGCATCTGTTGGCGGCGTCACGGCGTTCCTGCGTCAAACGGCCGCGGTCCAGAGCACCGAGCAACAGGCGTCAGCCATCATCGCCAGTCCAGCCGACGCCCTCGACATCCTTGATTTCGAGGCCGCCGCGCACAGCAAAATGGAACCCGGCCACTGGGCCTTCGTGGCCAGCGGCGTCGACGACGACGGCACCCTCCACGCGAACCGCGAAGCCTTCCAGCACATCGAACTCCGCCCGCGCCGCCTGCGTGACGCCACCAAAGTCGACATGCGCGTCAACCTCTTCGGCGTCACCTACGGCAGCCCCATCTTTGCCTGTCCCACCGGCGGCGCAAAGACGTTCGATCCCCAAGGCGAGCTCGCCATCGCAGGCGCAGCCAAAGCCCGCGGCGCTCTTCAGTTTCTCTCGACCGGCACCTCCACCTCGGTAGAAGAGGTGAACGCCGCGCTAGGCAGGCCCGTTTGGTATCAGCTCTACGCCCCGGCCATCTGGGAAGCCTGCGAACAGATGCTGCACCGCGTCGAAGCCGCGGGCTGCACGGTGCTGGCTCTAACCGTCGACCAGGCCGGCGGCCGCAACAGCGAGACGTATATGCGCTCGCTCCCGAAAGACATGGCCCGCTGCAACTCCTGCCACAAGGTAACCAACGGCGACGTCGCCTCCACCGATCACCCCATGCGCGACGGTCTGGCCACCACGGGCGTGCGCCTCCCCTTCGACTGGGCCTTCGCCGACCGCATCCGCAAAGTCTGGAAAGGCAAGTTCATCATGAAGGGAATGGAGACGCGCGAAGACGCCCGCCTCTGCCTCGAGCACGGCGTCGACGCCATCCTCGTTTCTAACCACGGCGCCCGCTCCGTCGAGACCCTGCGCGCCACCGTAGAAGCGCTGCCCGAAGTGATCGACGAAGTGAAGGGCCGCATCCCCGTTTTCGTAGACGGTGGTTTCCGCCGTGGCACAGACGTGTTCAAGGCCCTGGCGCTGGGCGCCACAGCCGTAGGCATCGGCCGCCCCATCCTGTGGGGCCTGGGATCCTTCGGCCAGGCAGGCGTAGACCGGGTCTTCGAAATCCTGCAAGGCGAGCTGAAGCTGGCCATGGGCAATTGCGGCACGCGGACGGTCGCCGATATCACCCGCGACTACGTTGCCACGCCCGACCGGAAAAGCTAAGGCAACTAGCTGCTTTTAGACGATAGGAGAGGATCGAATGGCGTTGGGAATCTGCGCATTTTTTAACTCGAAGGCTCGCGGTAAGGTCTCCGCGAAAGGAAGGCGCTGCGCGTGGGCGATTATGTCGGAGCGCAAGCTGAAGCCGAAGCTTCGCCCCCCTGCCGACATTCGCGCGCTTGCCATTCTCGCTATTCTGAGCTTCGCCTCCGGCCCGGCAAACGCCCAACAGCAGCCCGAATCGAAAAACATGAACCTGGTCGGCTACAACGACCTCCAGGCCCGCAGCGCCTACCAGCCCACCATCGCCAAACAGGGCGACCGCTACATCGCCTACATCGGCCACCACGGCGGCGCCGCCATGAATCCGCTCACCGGCAAGCAGGAGCCCAACGGCACGTCCATCGTAGACGTCACCGATCCCGCCCAGCCCAGGTACCTCGCGCACATCCCTGGCGAGCCCGCCAACCCCCACGCCACCGGAGAATCTGGCGGCGCGCAGATGGCGCGCACCTGCACCAATCTGCCTCGCGCCGACAAAAGCAAGTTCTACCTGCTGCGCAGCTTCGGCGACTCCGCGCACGAAATCTGGGATGTCACCGACCCCGCCAAGCCCGCCCGCCTCACCGTGATTGAGAGCAAGCCTCAACGACACCCACAAAAACTGGTGGGAGTGCGACACGGGCATCGCCTATCTGGTCTCCGGCCTGCCCGGCTGGCGCACGCGCCGCATGATGCAGATTTACGACCTGGGCGATCCCGCGCATCCGGTCTTCATCCGCAACTTCGGCCTGCCCGGTCAGCAGCCCGGCGCGACCGGCCCCTCCCCCAGCGACATGCACGGCGCCATCTCCACCGGCCCGCAGGGCAACCGCCTCTACGTGGCCTACGGAACCACCAAGAACGGCGTGCTCCAGATCCTCGACCGCAAAAAGCTACTCACCGGCCCGAAGGAGCCCACCGACGCGAACCTGCGCTACCCGCAAATCGCCCGCGTGAATCTCCCGCCGGACGTGGGCGCGCACACCTCATTCCCTATCCTCGGCGTCACGCTGCCCGAGTTCGCGCATCACAAATCCGGAAACGTCCGCGATTTCGTGGCCGTCGTCGGCGAAGCGCTCGACAACGAATGCCAGCAGCCCCGCCAGATGGTGCGCTTCTTCGACATCACCACCGAAACCGTCCCGGTAGGCGTCTCCACCTGGACCGTCCCCGAGACGGGTGAAAATTTCTGCGCGCGCGGCGGCCGCTTCGGCACCCACTCCTCTAACGAAAATATGACGCCCGATCTATTACAAGCGCGTCCTGTTCCTCGCGCACTTCAATGCTGGCATGCGCGCCCTCGACGTGCGCGACCCCTTCCATCCCACAGAAATCGCCTATTACATCCCCGCCATCACCGATAAGACCGACAAGCGCTGCGTGGGCGCCGGCGCCGACCAGCACTGCAAAGTAGCCATCCAGACCAACAACGTGGACGTGGACGACCGCGGCTACATCTACGGCGTAGACCGCGCCAACACCGGCATGGTCATCCTCCAGCTCTCCGGCGAAGCCAGGTCCGTCGCAAACCTGCCATAAACGCATCGTCCTGATGGCCCGTGCAATAATCGTTCACCGCGAAACCTACCGATTCAAAGGCAGCGGACGCGGCTTATCGGAAGGAAGGCAAAGTCGACGTCAATGCCATGGAAGAGCTTGTGGGTTCGCTGCTTACTAGCCAATTGGCTTCGGTCATTCAAGACGCGAAGGCGAGCCGTCCCCCGGCCATTGACGTTAAACCTTAGGCTTGCATGACCTTTCCAAAGACCCGGCAGAAATTCCCACCGATGATTTTGCCGATGTCGTCTGCCGCAAATCCCTGCTTAAGCATTTCGTCCACGGCCACGTAGACGAATCCCCCCTGCGGGCCTGATTGTTGCTCGGGCCACGCCGCATTGGTGGGCCGCTCCTCTCCAGGGATGGCCTTCGAGCCCATCGAGGTATCCGTGCCGATACCGACGTGCTCGATCCCCACCGCATCCACCATTTCCTTCACGCCCGTGACGAAGTCGCTCACGGTGGCGAAATTCTGCCAGACGCCCACGATGCCGCCCGCGTCCGCCACGGCTCGCGCGTGCTCGCGGCTCACCAGGCGGCGCTGCAGCGATGCGGGCTTGCCGGCGCGCCCGTGGGGTGTGTCCAGCGCGGTATGCGAAATAATAATGGGTTGCGTGGTGGCCGCCAGCACGCCCTTCACCATCGGGAACGCCGCGTGCGCCAGGTCCATCAGAATGTGCAGCCGGTTGCATTCCTTCACCACCTGCGCGCCAAACGGAGTCAGCCCGCCCAGCTCATTGGGCGGCCCAGTCTGAATATCGCCCAGCGGGGACGCCAGGTCATTCACGTGATGTACCAGTTGCATCAATCGCAGCCCGCGCCGATAAGCCTCCTCGGCGCGCTCGAGATGCCCCTCCAGATACTGCGCGCCCTCGGACGCCTGAATAATCGCTGGCCGCCCGTGCGTATGCGCGGTCTGCAGGTCTTTCAAGGTGAGTGCGCGCGCGTCTTTGTCACAGACTGCGTCACAGACTGCGCTCATTTGCTGCTGCGCGAGCAGGCGGTCCACCTGGTCGAGCGCCTGCATGTGAAATTTGTAGAAGTCGCCCGGCTTGGTGCTCGCAACGTGATCGACCGCGTAGGTGTAGCACAGCGCCGCAAACCCGGCCCGCTTCATTTCGCTCGCGAGCGCTACCGGCGGAATCGTTTTCTGATCCGCCTCGCCGTCCTTCACAAATGTAACCGAACGTGGTTGTGCATGTCCACCGCGATGTTCCCCACGACGATCTTCGCAACGCGCGGGTCCAGCTCATCGGCAAAAAGCGCCCGAGGCGCGAACAGCGCCCCGCCGCGCCAGCCATGAGAGCCAAAAGTTCACGCCGCGAAGGCTCAAGACGTGACCGGCCATTCCTGTATGGCCCAAGCCCAAAAGCGTCAATCCGAAATGAGCCATCGCTCGACCGCTGAAACGTCGATAATCCGAGCCGCCGCCAAAAATCCGTCATGGCCAATCCTCCCTGGAACCTTCTGTCTTCACGAGTGCATCGCAGAACCCATTGCGAATGCTCCGCAGCCGCCATTCCCAGCGACCGGGATCATACCAGCACCCGCCCCACTCCGGGTGGCTCAGTGTCTTCATCGGCTCACAACTTCGACTTCACACGCCCCCGTCTTTGAAAGCCTGCGGATGAATCCAGAAAAATCAAAATGACACTACGGGCCGCGTTATCAGTCGTGGCTCGGCTTCACACCAGCGCAAGTCCTGGTTTTTGGGGGGCTTCAGAGCTCGAGAATCCGTGTGGCAGTTGCGGCTGAGAGGATAATATCCGACCGTCAAAGGGAGCCTTTAGAGTCTGTATAACAACCAGCGTTTTTCGTCAGGGCACGGATTCATCCGTGCCGCAAATGCCGAACAATCAATGCGGCTTCAGCCGCTGAGGGACGATTTAGCCAGTTCTCACACAGACTCTTTAGCCCTGAGCCGAGCCAGCCCTTCGTTGTCGCTCCGAACGACGAAGCGGCTGGAAATCCCCGTTTCGCGCTCACGGCACCCACGGCCTTGTCATCCTGAACGAAGTGAAGGATCTGCATTTCTCCCGCGCCGTGTTTCCCCGAAGCAACTGCACGTCGCGAGATCGCCAGTTCCGCTATTGCGATTGTCCGCGAAGAGCGAAGGCAAAAAGATTGTTCCCCGCGGCAATCACCACGTACTGCTTTCCGTCCGCCTGGTACGTTATTGGAGCCGCTACCACGGGTCCGCCCAGGTTAATCTTCCACAACAGCTCGCCTGACTTCGCGTTTAGAGCCTGAAAGTAGCCTTCTCGCCCGCCGGCGAACAGCAAATCCGATGAGGTTGTCAAAATGCCGCTATTGGTGACATCGTGCAGCTCGAACGTCCATTTTTTCTCGCCCGTGTGCGGATCAATTGCGATCACGGCCCCGTGGCCGACCGCTTCCGTATAGGTGTTGATCGGCCCCGGACTTTCAAACGTGACACCGCCGCCAGCCGGAATGCCGCCGTTAAAACTTCGTCCTTCTTTGTACGGGACCGCAATCCGCTGCACGCGGCTCGCCGCGTCTTGCCAGGTGGAGACGTAGAAGAGCCCGGTGCGCGGGCTGTAGGAAGGCGAGTACCAACTCGTGCCGCCTGGGTTCGATGGATACGAAGGCGCGTCGGGAGCGAGCGGCGCCAGGATGGGCCGCCCCGTTGTCTGATCCAGGCCGCTGGCCCAGTTAACCTTCACAAATGGACGGCCCAGCAGAAACTTTCCCGTGCTCCTGTCCAGGACATAAAAGAAGCCGTTGCGATTGGCCCACAGCATTAACTTGCGTGGGGCCCCATTCCAGTTGGTATCGACGAGCACCGGAATCTGCACGGCGTCGTAATCGTGCGCGTCGTTTGGCGAGAATTGAAAATGCCACTTCAGGGCGCCCGTATCGGCGTCCAGCGCGACCACTGAACAGGAATAAAGATTGTCTCCCGGCCGCATGTCCGGATTAAGGCTGGGGGCCGGATTGCCGGTGCCCCAGTAGGTGAGGTTGAGTTCGGGATCGTAGGAACCTGTGACCCATATCGAAGCGCCGCCGTGCAACCATGCGTCGCCGCTCCAGGTCTCATGCCCTGGTTCGCCAGGCCCGGGAATCGTATAAAACCGCCAGGCCTCTTTGCCCGTCTTGGCTTCGTAGGCGGCGATGAAGCCGCGCACGCCTAATCAGCGCCAGCCAACCCGATGACCACTTTGTCTTTGATCACCAGCGGCGCCAGCGTCATCGCATAGCCTTTCGCAGCCTCCGCCACTTTCACGTTCCAGACGGGATGACCGTTCTTCGCGTCGATCGCGACCAGGTGCGCGTCGATCGTCGCCAGGAACAGCATGTCACCGAGCATGGCCACGCCGCGATTCACCCGCCCGCAGCAAGGCCTGGAGTCGGGAGCCGGATTGTAGTGGTACACCCAGAACGCGCGGCCGGACGCGGGATCGAGCGCCACAACGTCATCAGGCGCCTGCGTGACGTACATAACTCCGTCGGCTACGAGTGGAGTCGATTCAAACTTCTGCAGCGACTGCGCCTGGAACACCCATTTCAGTTCCAGGTCCTTTACGTTCGCCGGCCCGATCTGCTGCAATGCGCTATATCGGTGGCTGGCATAGTCCCCAGAGTACGTGAGCCAGTTCTGCGGTTCCGCCGATGAATGGAGCAGGCGATCGCTGCTAACCTGCGCGCCGAGCGGATAAGGAATCAGCGCCATGAACAATAGGAAAAGCACACCGTGCAATCGAGAAATCATTTTGAAGTCCAAAGAACGGATGGATTGCCTGCACCCGAGGTTCATTTACGCAGGCCGAATGCAAAAAGGGAGTTGCCCGCGGGGATGAGAACGTATTGCTTGCCATCCACTTCATAAGTCATGGGTCCGGCATCGACTTCCCCGCCTAGATTCGCTTTCCACAGCAGCGCTCCGGAGTTCGCATCGAACACCTGGAAGTAACCTTCGCGCCCTCCGGTGAAAAGCAGGTCGGAGGCGGTCGTAAGAATCCCGCTGGTATCTACGTCGAACATATCGAATGACCATTTCTTCTGACCCGTGTGCGGATCGATCGCGATCAGCGCGCCCCGCCCGGCTGCATCGGTGTAGACGTTCACGGGTCCACGCCGGGACACGCCCGGCGCATTTGGAAACGGAGAGTTCACATTCCCGCCCCCGAAGCGCTGGCCTTCCTTGTACTCCACCGGAGCTCCCTGAAAAATATTCGCGTAGTCCTGCCAGGTGGAGAGGTAGAGGAGCCCGGTCCGCGGGCTGTAAGACGGTGAGTAAAAGTTCGTGGCTCCCTGCACGCCAGGATAATTTGGCGTTCCGGGAGGCTGCGGCGTGAGGATCGGGCGCCCCGTCTCTTCATCGAGTCCGCTGGCCCAGTTCACCTTGGCGAAGGGCCGGCCCAGCAGAAATTTGCCCGTGCGTTCGGTCCAAAACATAGAAAAAGCCGTTGCGGTTGGCCGAGAGCAGAAGCTTCCGTGGCGTTCCATTCCACTGCGTATCGACGAGAACCGGAATCTGCACCGCGTCGTAGTCATGCGGATCGTTCGGCGTGAACTGGAAATGCCACTTCAGTTCGCCGGTTTCGGGGTCGAGCGCGACGATGGAATCGGAATAAAGATTGTCGCCCTCCCGTTGAGCGTTGTTGAAGTCCGGTCCGGGGTTGCCGATGCCCCAGTAGGTCAGGTTGAGCTCAGGGTCGTAGGAGCCGGTGACCCACACGGATGCCCCCCCGTGCGACCAGGAATCTCCGCTCCAGCTTTCATGCCCTGGCTCGCCGGGCCCGGGAATGGTATGGAATTTCCACGCTTCCTTGCCGGTTTTCGCATCGTAAGCGGCAATGAATCCGCGAATGCCGTATTCGCCGCCGGCCACTCCCACCAGCACCTTGTCCTTGATTACCAACGGCGCCAGCGTCATGGCATAGCCTGCGGCGGCATCCGCCACCTTCACCGTCCAGACGGGATGACCATTCTTCGCGTCGATGGCAATCAGGTGCGCGTCGATGGTCGCCATGAACAGCGTGTCGCCCAGCATGGCCACGCCGCGATTCACGCGTCCGCAGCACGGCTTGGCATCCGCCGAAGGAGCGTAGTGGTAGACCCAGAATGCGCGGCCAGACTTGGGATCGAGCGCCACAACGTCGTCCGGCGCCTGCGTTACATACATCACGCCATCGACAACAAGGGGCGTCGCCTCGAATTTCTCGAGCGACTGCGCCTGAAACACCCACTTCAGTTCCAGATCCTTCACGTTCGCCGGGCTGATCTGCTGCAGCGCGCTAAAGCGGTGGCTCGAATAGTCGCCGGAATAAGTCAGCCAGCTTTGGGGTTCGCCTGAGGAACGAAGCAGGCGGTCGCTTGTCACCTGGGCAGCGAGCGCGCCCGGAAGCAGCAAGAAGAAAAGCAGCAGGGAAAAAAGCAGCAACAATGATCCGCGCCACCGGCAAATCATTTCGAGCCTTTCAGGGAAAAAAGATACGCCAGAATGTCGGCGCGTTCCTGCGCGCTGAACGTGTCCTTGTAGGAAGGCATGGCCGAGGTTTTGCTGACGGTGTACTCGCGCAAATTGGCCTTCTCGAGCGATATCAGATTTTCATGCTCGTCGATGAGTTGGACGCTATAGGTGTCTTCGTTCAGCCGCCGGCCGGTGATGACCTTGCCGTCCCGCGTGACCGCCCGCACCGACCGGTTCACCGGCATCATCGATGCGGTCGGGTCGAGAAGAGTTCTCTCGAGCAGATCGGCCGTTCGCGTCGAACCGATATCGCTCAGGTCCGGGGCCACGCGGGGGCCCTTGCCATTCACGCGGTGGCAACTTGCGCAGTTGCCCTTTCCTTCGAACATGGTTTGACCGCGGGACGCGTCGCCCATGGTTACACCGCGCGCGTCGAAGGTGCTCATATTGCGCAGATAGGCGATGATCTCCGTCAGTTCCGCCGTGTCGAAATTGAAGGACGGCATCGCTGTCCCCGCTACACCGGTTGTAATGATCGTGCGCAGATCGAAATCGGAGGAAACCGGAACGCGGAACTGGCCAGCGCGAAAATTCACGCCTGGTATGGAATCCCCGGTCGCTCCGTGGCATGCCGTGCACTGTGCGGCGAATATCTGCGATCCAAACGCGATGTCAGCCGGAGCGTATTGCGCCGGAGTCTGCGCCCGCGCGCCGGGCTGCAGCATTAGCAATAAAACAAATACCGTGAAGCAAAACAGCGGCAGCCAATAGGAATCAAGGCAGCGCTTCGCTGGGCGAATCCTCCATTCGCCGGTGCAAGACGCACCACTACGCTTGGCCCGCAAGGCCGTTTGCATCACATCACCTCCTACTCTTCCCACTGATATTTATGCAAGCCCATAACCTACTAAGGCCTGTGTCCCGCTGTCTGTGACGAAAATCACAGCGCGCCCGGTCTGGCGGAACCACCAGGCGAATTCTCGGACTTCAATTTGGGGGGTTCCGGGCGGAACAATAATTTCGGCGGAGCTTCCTGTCAATGCCAAAGCGCAGCGTGTCGCCGCAAAATGAGAATGTCCGGTTTGTGCAAAGTAGAAATGTCCGGTTTCATCCCGGGTGGGAGGCGGGATGGAAACGGAGCGAATCGAGTTGAGTGCGAGAGAACGGAAACGGTTAAAGGTGCTGCAACAAGTGGAAGAAGGACACATCCAATCGCCCGCTTCTGCCTCGCCTCGGGAATCTTGCGGTTGGAGCGACGGCCGCGCAGCCGATGCAGAATCCCCCGATCTCCCTCCTTGCGCAAACGCTGTTGCCAACGCCGCACTTGGCGGTCGCTCACCCGCAGCCGCCGCGCGGCTTCGACCTGCTGGATGTGTCCTTCTTCCACTCGTTGCAGCACCTTTAACCGTTTCCGTTCTCTCGCACTCAACGGAACTGCGGCAGCCGCGCTATGCCGGGTTCGGCCCGACGCTGGCCAGCGAGCACCTGGCGCGTGCCGGCCTGGTGGCCAGCCGGGAAACGCTGCGTCAATGGATGATCGCAGCCGGGTTGTGGCAGGCGCGCCAACGCCAAGCCAAGCGCGTGCATGTGTGGCGGCCGCGGCGCAGCTGCCGGGGCGAGTTGGTGATGATGGACAGTTCGCCGTTCGCTTGGCTGGAAGAGCGCGGCCCGCGCTGCCATTTAATCGCGATGATCGATGATGCCACCAGCCAGGTGTGGGGCCGCCTGGTAGAGCACGACTCGACCGAGGAGAATCTGAGCACCCTGGGTGGCTGGGTGCAACGCCACGGGCGGCCTTTGGCTCTCTACACCGATAAAAACAGCCTGTTCGTGACCTCGCGCCCGGTGCAATGGCACGAACAGTTGCAGGATCAGCCGGCCCGTACGCAGTTCGGGCGCGCTCTGGCGGAACTCGACATCGAGTGGATCGCCGCCCACTCGCCGCAGGCCGAGGGACGCGTCGAGCGGCTCTTTGGCACGCTGCAAGACCGTCTGGTGAAGGAGATGCGGCTGGCAGAGATCGCCACGCTGGAGGCGGCCAATCGCTTTCTGGAAATCACCTTCTGGCCGTTCTGGAACCAGCGGTTTGTCGTCGCGCCGGCACGAAACGGCGATGCGCACCGGCGGCTCGATCGCAGCCAGCGGCTGGAGGAAATCCTCAGTGTGCGGGCGGTGCGAACCGTGGGCCCCGACCACACGGTGAGCTGGAACGGGCAACGCTGGGGCTTACGGCGAGAGCAGGTGTGCGCCGGGCTGCGCGGGGCGCACGCGGAAATCGAAAAGAGGCTCGATGGCACGCACTGGCTGCGTTTCCGCGGCCGTTACCTGCCGCTGCAGCCGTGTCCGGCCGCGACGCGATCCGCAAGTCCTTCCGGCCTACGGCCTCCAGGCCTCGCGGATCGCACATCCCAACCAAAAACTCACAACAAAACCAAATACCTTCCGCCTCCCAATCACCCCTGGCGCAAATCCTGGAAGCGGACATTTCTAAATTGCAATAAACCGGACATTTCTACTTTGCGTTGACATGCCAAAGCGCAGCGGGCAAATGGTCATCGCCTTAGCGCGGTTGATGAAGATTTTGGCCGGTCCTTGCAGGATACCACCAGCCTATTTCGGAACGATCGTCTTCGCCGGATCGATCCGCACCACCAGGTACGTCAGGTCCTCCGGCACCTCGGTAAACCAGTGCGGCATCCCCCTGGGGATAATAATCACGTCACCCTTTTTGATCGAGCGAACGTCATTCGGCTTGGCGACAGTGCCGGTAAATCCCAATCCAATTCCCTCGCCGTTATCTTTATTGTCGGCGGGCCAGGGGCCAGTGGTAACCATCGCACCGCCGGTGGCCATTTTCGCCGAGCCTTCCGTGACGATGTAGACCTCCGTCACGGTGCTGTGGACGAACGGTTTGCCCGCCTTGCCCGGTTCCGCTTTGGGACGGTGCTGTATAGCGACGCCCACATACGCATTGCCGACGTCCACGATGCGAAAAGCAATATTCTTCGTCGCGGCCTGGATCTGCTCGTCCGTAACGTACGCGGCTGAATGGTTGGTCTGTGCCGCCGCTGCGGAGCACATCAACAGCACAGCCGCAAAAATCTCCCACATCGCTCGCTTCATTTTTCCCCCGGATTACAATTCGGAATTGCGTCCGCCGCTTATCTCAGGCCCGTGGTCTTGTCCGGGTCTATCCGCACGACCAGGTAGGTTGTATCTTCCGGAACCTCGCTGAACCAGTGCGCCATGTTTCGCGGAATGATGACTACGTCTCCGGCCTTGATCTTGCGAACGTCGATCGGTTTGGCAACCGTTCCGTCAAACCCCGGCCCGGTGCCTTCCTCGCTGCCCGCCTTGCGCGGTTTCTTGTCCGTCATCTCGCCGCCGGTGGACATCGTCGCCGAACCCGTCAGCACGTAGTACACCTCGGTAACGTTGGAGTGCAGGATCGGGCCAGGCAAGTGGCCGCCCGGCACGCCTTTCAGCCGGTGTTGAATGGCAACGCCAACATAGGCATTTCCCACGTCCACGATGCGGAACGCCACGCCTTTGTTGCTCCCTTCCAGTTCTTTTGCCTTCTCCTGAATCTGGTCGCCGGTAACGTAAACTGCCGAATCGTTCGCGGAACCAGCCGTGGACCCGGCCGCCGGGCTTTCCGTTTGCGCGGCAGCCCCCGCCGAGAAAAGCACCAGCGCGGCAAAAATCTGCAGAATCGCCTTTGTCATTCTTCCCCCTCTTCGATGTTCGCTGAGATGTTTGCTCAGATGTCTGCTTGAATCGCGCGGACTTGGCCCCCGCGAATTCGCCAACGCGGGCGCCATCATACGGCGCCTTCAGCCGCGGCCTGCCAGATTTCGACGGCCGCGGGCGAAACCCTGATCCGCGTGGCGCGGCGAGCCCTGAGGCTCGCCTGCGCCTTTCTGAATCCACTACTGTTCGGTGAAGCTCAGTTCCTTGCCGTTGAATACGATCTTGCCGTCGCCCTCGCGAATGTAGCCGGCCCCGGTCCCGTTCTTCGCGGGGTGAAAGGTGATGTCGATTTCATCTCCCGGCTTCAGCGTATTTCGCGACCATCCCGCGCGGCTCATGTACAAAGGGTTGTACATTTCCACCGACCAGTGCGTGACGGCGCCCTTATCGTCCTTGGTGTCGAAGTTGAGCACGCAATGCGGATTCTCCCACTGCAGACTCGTCACCACCGCCTTCGAGGAAATGGTCTTCGTCAGGTCGTAGGACGACGTTCCGTGGTGCGCGAACGCCGGTCCGGAAGCCGCCCCGGAGACCACGAAGGTGCCCGCGGCCACGGCCAGCACTGCAATCCATCTGATTTTCATCACCCAATCTCCTTTTTCGTTCTACTGCAAGCTGCGACGTAGCTTTCGCTGCCAGGATTACTGATTCGGTGCTGCTTTGGTGTCAGGCTCCTGCAGGCTCTGCTGGAAGAATTTGGCCTGGTCCTCCGGAACGCAGAAGGCCTCGCCGATTTCCCAGGTCGGCTTCAACTCGAAGTTGCCGTGCATCACCCACGTCGACTTGTACGTCTTCGGATCGTCGATCGTAAACGTGATCTGCAAATGATTGGCATCCGGGCGGTGGTAGCGCTCGGTCAGCTTGAGCGCGTCGCTGTGCGGATGCCCCCGAACGTCCAGCCAGGTCTTGTCGTTGAAGCCGGTAGTATCGACCACCAGATCGTCGCCGTCCCAATGTCCTACGGAATAGCCCATCCATAGCGAGTCGGCTTCCGGCGGGATGGTGCGCCCATCCATCCAGATCCCGCGCCACTGGTGCGTATTTTCGTAGAAGATGAAGATTCGCCGCGGGGTCTGCACGAACTCGAACGCATAAGCCCCGCTCAGGTAGATGTGCGGCAATCCCGGCCAGTGGCAGGAGTAAGCAGGGTCGATCGTAATAGGGCGACTGTTCTTGAGTTCGTGCGTGTTGTAATCGAATTTCGCCTGGCCCTCCGGCGTCATCGGCGCCACCGGGTCGGAAATCCGGGTGCGGACCTTGCCAAGAGCCCACACGCCCGAGAAATCGTGCGCCATTCCCGTGCCCGCTTTCTCAGTTGGCGGTCCGGTGGCCGGCGATTGAGCCGGCAAACGCGTTGCGAACCCCAGCATCATCACCAGCACGGGCAGGATTCCAGCGAAGCGTTTCTTCATTTGTGAGCTACCCCCATCGCATCTCACATCCACTGCCAGCCCCTGCGCGCGCCTGCGAGCCCCTGCGATCAATTGACCCGTTCGCTACAGGCGAGTCCCGTCCAAGCGCTATTCCACGTCAGTAAAAGAATTGTGCCTGTTTAGATGGAGCCCGCACCCCTGCGGTTACACGCGCGGGATTTTCTCACCTTTGCATCTTTTTGGGAAGCCTCGGCAGCCCACTTCCCGGCAGCCGCCTAGGGCAAGTATCTTGTCAGTCTCCACGGCCCTTGTAGTCGGGTTCGCGAACTGAAATTACTGGGTTCTGCCTATTCCAAATCCGTCGGCGAGTCCTGAGAAAGGAAGAGCGGAAGGTAAATGGGCTAAAGAGCTAAGAGGGAAATGGCGTGAGCGGCACGCGGCGAAACCAACGGAGCTTGCATTCGGTCGAATGGCTGAACTTCTTTCTCGCCGATGTCCAGACGGGGCTCGGGCCTTTTCTGGCCGCCTTTCTCGCTTCAAACGGCTGGAGCCCCGGCCGCGTTGGTTATGCCCTCACATTCGGCGGCCTCGTTACCGTTGCGATGCAAACTCCCTCGGGCGCGGTGATCGATGCGGCGCTCCGCAAGCGGGCGTTGCTCGCAGCGAGCCTGAGCGTACTCGTTATCGGCGCTTTATCGCTGTTAGGGCATATCAGCACGATTCGCGTGTATTCGGCGCAACTGCTGATCGGCGGCTCGGCGCCGTTTCTAGGGCCCACGGTGGCGGCCATGACGCTGGGTATTGTGGGCGCCGCTGCATTTGACCGGCAATTCGGTAGGAATCAGGCATTTAATTCAGCAGGAAACGTTTTCGCGGCGCTTCTCATCGCGTTTGTAAGCTACAAGTTCGGCTACCGCGCGATCTTCCTGGCCGCTGCAATGCTGGCCATCCCTGCCATGTTGTGTCTTTTAAGCGTCGACCCGCAGCTGATCGACTATGACCGGGCGCGCGGCTCAAACCGCATAATGGATAAGGCAAGCCCTGCGGCGGCCGGGTACTCCCATTTGCTAAAGGACCGCGTGCTGATTTCCTTCCTCGGGGCTGCCTTTCTCTTTCACCTCGCAAACGCGGCCATGCTGCCACAGCTGGGCGAGATGTTATCGAAAGACAATCCGAAAGCCGCCGCCCCGTTCATGTCGGCCTGCATTATCGTCACACAGCTCGTAATCACCGTAACAGCCGCATGGGTTGGAAGGCTTGCTGTTTCGAAGGGGCGGAAGCCCCTCCTGCTCCTCGGCTTCGGAGTGCTGCCCATACGCGGGGCGCTCTACACCCTCGCTCATGCCGCAAAATATCTAATCGCCATACAGATGCTTGACGGCGTTGCCAATTCAATCTTCGGAATCGTCTCGATCCTTGTGATTAAAGACAGGACGCAGGGAACAGGACGCTTCAACGTCGCTGCCGGATCGCTTGCCACGATGGTTGGCATCGGCGCTGCAACAAGTAACACCATCGGCGGTTTGCTGATTCAGCGTGTCTCCTACAAAGCGTCGTTTCTCGGCCTGGCGGCGATTGCCCTGCTTGCCTTCGCTCTGCTGTGGTTCAGCGTTCCAGAAACGCTCGGTAATCGTGCCCCTGGCCGGGCGCCCAATCTGCAAATCGAACCCGCATCCGAAACCGAAGCTTTTGCGGAGTGAAGGAAACAGCCCGTTCTGACCTGAACTCGCCATTAATACAATAAACGCATGGCTGACGCCCGGATGCTGTCACGGAACCCTCGCGCCGCTCGTTTGACGCTGGGTGGCCCAGGTGGTATAAAAATGACAATCATTAATCGCTCTCGGTGGGGCCGTGGCGCAGTTGGGAGCGCGCCTCGATGGCATCGAGGAGGCCGTGGGTTCGAATCCCATCGGCTCCACCAAAACAAACTGAAGCAGCAAGACTTAACTTCGGTTTACCGTAACAAATGTCACAGCTGTAACACTTCAGCTGCTTCGCGCTCTACATCCACGTCGGAATGAACGTTGCGTGGCGGGTGAAAGATGCGGTGCGATCGCCTTCATGTACTTTGCTGCCATTTCCTTGAAGGTTTCGCCTTTCGGTGCAGCGGGCACGCTGCCGCGTTCCCGGTTGGGCGAGCGATCGCGACCAACGAGGACGAGGTCGACGACACGGAGGCGTCGACAGCGACTGGAATTGATCTGCTGCCGCCTGACCACGACGACCCGTTCTGGGATGGCCTTGTTTGCGGCAAGACCCGTCGACAACTGCTCGCTTTGGCGCTCGGCCTAGCCGCATTCCGACCGTTTACGCGCGCCGAGGTCGTCGCGGCGATCGCATCGCGCCTGCACTGTACCGAGTCGATGATCGAACTCCGGCCGGGCCGCGATGATCCACCATGGCAGTTCGATTGGGTCCCGACCATCACGATTCACAAGCCGGATTATTTCAACTACGGCTCTCTGTGCTGAAGAGTAACAAGAGGGTCAGCCACGTTGCTTATTGCTCGACCACACATCTGTGGAGATTCGCAGATTGTTTCACGCGAGGTGGATTCGACAGCGACACCTCGCCGCGCCCTTGCCGCTCAGTTCGTTCGAGCCCAGCAGCGTAAGTTCGGGGTAGGATAAAAGTACACCACTGAATTCATGCGGATGCTGACCACCAGGCTGCAGATCACGCGTCCCGCGTTCGCTCTGGCGGTCTGGGGCGCCACGCTCTGAGGATCGCGCCCTCCTACGCGCTGAAATTATCATTTCGAACACCATCCACAAGATAGCCGCGTAACACCCAAAAGATAGCCGGAGCGATATACCAGAGGAGATAACCTTTAAGGTATCCTCATAGGCGTCTAAGAGTGAATCACACAGAATGACGACGGATGATTGTAGTTGCGACTGGAACGTCCCGGGTGTCAGCGAACAGTCGTGATGGATTCTTCAGCAGATCGCGAGAGGCTTCGATATCGTGGATAAGTTTACGCCCAAGCCCAGCCTCTTCACGGCGTTGAGGGGCAGCTTCGCGGCGCTCGTCTACCTCTTCATCTGCTCATCGGTAACTTTATTGTTGTGCCTTGGTTTGTTCGGCGGTTCCGTGGGTGGTTCTATCGGCGGCAGCGCAGCGGGTGGGGCCAGTGTTCCAGAGTGGCTTGCAACTTCTACAGGACCAGGTTCGCAGTTTGCAATTGCCGACTTTGATGGAGACGTTCGTCCGGATTTCGCCACGATTCAATCGGACGTAAGCCGCGCCGGCGGCACGAATTACTGGATTCAACTGCAACTCTCCGCAATCGGGCCTCAATCGATCCGTGTTACCGGCCCGGCGGGCGGCCTGCTGATCGAAGCGCGCGACGTGAACGGCGACCACGCGGTCGACCTGGTTCTCGCGACGGCCTGGCATCGCAAGCCGGTAGCGGTCTTCTTGAACGATGGCCATGGCGGCTTTTCGAGAAGCGAGCCGGCTGGTTTTCCGGGGGCCTTCCGGGAGTCAAAGGCCAACTGGGCCTTGCCTTCGAGCGAAGCGGCAGGGAGCGCAGGTCTTCCTCCTCTGCCACGGACTGGGATTTTCCCTGACGCCACAGGCCTGTTGCGCGGGCGATCGCCAACGAGCCGATTTTTGTTTCCCAGCGATGTCTCTCTGTTCACTTCTTCCTCTGTTTCTTACTCGGGGCGCGCTCCGCCCTCCGCAGTTTTCTCGGCCTAATCCCTGAATTTCATCGAGCGGCACACCTGCGTTCCGGGATTCCGCGCGCGGGCCGGCTACAGATCGCGGCAACATGATCGCAACGCATCTTAATTGTCATTGTCCACAACACGAGGTCCTTACCATGAGAGGCATGAAGTACCTGGCGCTTGCTTTCGTCTTCAGCGCAACCATTACCTTCTCCGGCTGCGGGAACGCCGAAGTAGACCGCGCATCGGAGGCGCCACCGCCCACGCAAGTGGAGCATGAACAAGACGCGAATGTGATTCAGGTCAGCCATCCCGAGCAGTTTTCACTTACGGCCGCAGTGGCGCACGGCGCGCGGCCGCAGTTGGTGGTGACCGGCGTGGTGGCTCCCGACGTTTCCCGGAACGTGCCGGTCATCACGCTGGCTTCGGGACGGGTGGTAGCCGTTCATGCCCGCTTAGGAGACACCGTCAAGAAAGGGCAGTTGCTGCTGACCGTGCGAAGCGACGACGTCGCCTCCGGCTACGCCGATTACCGCAAGGCCATCGCCGACGAGACCCTGGCACGCACGCAACTCGAACGGGCCAAGGATCTCAACGCTCACGGGGCCATCTCGCTCAACGATTTGCAGATTGCCCAGGACACCGACGACAAGGCCAAAGTGGACGTCGAAACCAGCGAAGAGCATCTTCGATTGCTGGGGAACGATCCGGCCAAGCCGAACAACACCGTGGACATTTATGCGCCGGTGTCGGGGGTGATCACCGACCAGCAGGTCACCAGTGCCGCGGGCGTGCAGGCGCTGGGATCGAATCCGTTCACGATTTCGGATCTTTCCTCGGTGTGGGTCGTCTGCGATGTGTACGAAAACAATCTCTCCAGCGTGCGTCTGGGTGAAACCGCCGATATCCGGCTTAACGCCTATCCCGACGAGGTGCTCAAGGGCAGGATCAGCAACATCGGGGAAGTGCTCGACCCGAGCATTCGCACGGCCAAGGTGCGCATCGAGGTGCGCAATCCGGGGCTCATGCGCGTGGGGATGTTTGCGTCAGCCACGTTTTATGGGTTGAAAGCGGAAACACATGCGGCCATTCCGGCGTCGGCCATTCTGCACCTTCACGATCGCAACTGGGTGTACACGCCAGGCGCTGGCGCGGGCAAATTCCGGCGGATCGAAGTGGTGGGCGGCGAAACCCTCCCCAACCAGATGCAGGAGATTCTCTCCGGGCTGCAGCCGGGGCAGAAGGTGGTGAGCAACGCGCTGGCCCTGCAGAACACGGTCGACAATGAGTGACGCGCCAGGAGCAGGGCTCTCGACGAGGATGGCGAAATGCTGCGCAAGCTAGTCGACTTTGCGCTCGGAAATCGTTTTCTGATTCTCGCGGCAGCCCTGGCGCTGTTTGGCTGGGGCGCGATTTCATTTCATCAGCTCCCGGTGGAAGCCTACCCCGACGTGGCGGACAACTACGTGGACATCATCACGCAGTGGCCGGGAATTTCCGCCGAACAGATCGAGCAGCAGGTGACCATTCCCCTGGAAATCGTGATGAACGGGATTCCACACGTGGTTCATCTGCGTTCGTTCTCCTTGTTCGGCCTTTCGGATGTGAAGCTCATCTTCGACGATGAGGAGGCCAATGCCTGGGACCGGGAACGCGTTCTGGAGCGGCTTTCGCAAGTTACCTTGCCCGCCGGCGTGCAACCTCAAATGGGCACCGACTGGAGCCCTGTGGGCCAGATCTATTTCTTCACCCTGCGCAGCACCAATCCGGAGTATGACGTGATGGAGCTGAAGTCGCTGGAAGACTGGGTGGTGGAGAAAAATTTCAAGGCCGTTCCGGACGTCGTGGACGTAGCCAGCTTCGGAGGCCCCACCCGGGAATACCAGGTGCGCGTGGATCCCAACAAGCTGATCGCCTACGGGCTCAGCCTGAGCCAAGTGGAGCAGCAGCTCACCAATAACAATGTGAATGCCGGCGGCAGCTTCATCGAATCCGGCCTGCAACAAGTGAATCTGCGGGAAGTCGGCCTGATCGAGAACGTGCAGGACATCGAGAAGACCGTCATCACCACCAAGAACGGCACCCCGCTGCACATCAGCGACATTGCCATCGTGTCGCAAGGCCCCAAGATCCGGCTGGGCCAGTTTGCGCGGGCCATTCATCGCGAAGACGGCAAAGTGATCGATAACGACGACGTGGTTTCCGGCATCGTCCTGCTGCGCAAAGGAGCGGATGCCGACGTAGCTCTGGCGGGAATCCACGCGAAAGTCAAAGAGCTGAACGATCATATTTTGCCTTCCGGCGTGAAGGTAGTTCCGTTCATCGACCGCAGCGATCTGGTGCATTACACGACGCACACGGTTCTCCACAATCTGACCGAGGGCATCATCCTGGTGGTGCTCATCCTGTTCCTGTTCCTGGGAAATGTCCGCGGGGCCATCATCGTGGCGCTGACGATGCCGTTCGCGCTGCTGTTCGCCGCAACGTGCCTGAATCTGAAGAATATTCCCGCCAATCTGCTCTCGCTGGGCGCGCTGGATTTCGGAATGGTGGTGGACGGCGCGGTGGTGATGGTCGAGAACATTGTCCGCCACATGAGCCGCCGGCGGCGGGAGGGCGATTCGAGGGTTGCGCTGGAGATCATCCGCGAGGCGGCGCACGAAGTGCAGCGCCCGGTCTTTTACGCCATCGCCATCATCATCACCGCGTATTTGCCAATCTTCACGCTGCAACGGGTGGAGGGCCGCCTGTTCAAGCCGATGGCCTGGACGGTGGCCTTCGCGCTGCTGGGGGCGCTGCTGTTTTCCATGCTGGTTGCGCCGGTGCTCTCGAGCTTCCTGCTTTCGCAAGACCACCGAGGAGTGGCGCAATCCCGCATTGATCTTTCTCACCGAGCGCTACCGGAAAGCCGTCCGGTGGGCGATCGGGCATCGCCGGATGACACTGGGTGTGGCGGCAATCGGCTTGTGCGCCGCTTTGTATCTGATGTTTAGCGGGGTGATCGGGTCCGAGTTTCTCCCGCATCTGGATGAGGGCGCGCTCTGGGTGCGCGGCACGCTGGCTCCCAGCACGGGGCCGAGCGAGGGCATCCGGGTCGCGAACCAGGCCCGCGTCGTGCTGTGCTCGTTTCCCGAGGTTCCTCAGTGCACCAGCCAGGTGGGGCGGCCGGACGACGGCACCGACACCACCGGTTTTTTCAATACCGAATACTTCGTGGACTTGAAGCCCAAGGAACAGTGGCGGCCGGTTTTCCACCAGAACAAGGACGAATTGATTGCCGCCATGAACCGGGAACTCGACAAGATTCCCGGCGTGGTTTGGGGATTTTCGCAGCCGATTGAAGACAACATGGAGGAAGCGGTCAGCGGAGTGAAGGGCGAACTGGCCACGAAGGTTTACGGCGACGACTTGAAGGTGCTGGAGGACAAAGCGGATCAGATCGTGGACATCATGCGCCAGGTCAAGGGCATCGAGGACCTCGGCGTTTTTCGCGTCTCTGGGCCAGCCGAATATCAACTTCGAGGTCGAACCGCGAGCAGGCCGCGCGTTACCAGATCAACGTCGCGGATGTTCAGGACGCCATCCAAACCGCCGTCGGGGGCAACGCGCTGACGCAGGTACTGCAAGGCGAGGCGCGCTACGACCTGGTTTTGCGCTACCTGCCGCAGTACCGCACCACGCAGGGAAGCCATCGAGAACATTCGTCTGTTGTCGCCGTCCGGCGAGCGAGTCGCGCTTGCGCAGCTTTGCAAGATCGAAGAGCGAGACGGCGGTTCCGAAATCTACCGCGAAGGAAACCAGCGCTATGTCGCGATCAAGTACAGCGTCCGCGGGCGCGACCTGGGCGGCGCCGTCGAAGAAGCGATGCAGCAGGGTAAACGCGCAAGTGCAACTGCCGCGCGGGTTACCACATCGATTGGGAAGGCGAATACGAGAGTCAGAAGCGCGCCGCAGGCGCGCCTGCTGATGATCGTCCCGTTAACGATCCTGGTGATCTTCCTGATTCTTTACACGATGTTCAGCTCGCCGAAATGGGCTGCGCTGATTCTTGCCACCGTGGCCATGGCCCGCATCGGCGGACTGCTGGCGCTGCTGTTCACCGGCACGCACTTCAGCGTCTCTTCGGGCGTCGGCTTCCTGGCGCTTTTCGGCGTTTCGGTGCAAACCGGCGTCATCATGCTCGAATACATCAACCAGCTTCGCGCCCGGGGCCACACCATCGAGGATGCCGCGATCGAAGGAGCCGTGCTGCGGCTGCGCCCGATCATGATGACGATGCTGGTGGCCACGCTGGGATTGCTGCCCGCGGCGCTTTCGCACGCCATTGGTTCGGATTCCCAGCGGCCCTTCGCCATCGTGATCGTGGGAGGGCTGATGGTGAATCTGGCCATGAGCATTTTCATCTTGCCCACGCTGTATGTGTGGTTTGCGCGGTCGAGCGATAAGCTGCCGGAACCGGAGGCGGAATTTGAGACCTGACGCTTCATTCCATCGGCCCCGGGGTTGCAAGGATTGGATCGTATTGGCCGCGCTCGCGCTGGCGCTGCTGGCGGGCCCCGGCGCAGCGCAGGAATCCTCGACTTCAGGCGCGCGGACGAAGCTGCACGGCAACAGCCCGCCACAATCGGACGACAACGACTCGCTGCCACTCGATACGGATCACCCGTCCGCGGTTCGAGGCTCTCCTTATGTGGAACTCGACAGCTGGATTTATCCCGCCGTGGACCGGCTGGTGGTAATGGACTATATCCGCTCCGGCCGGCTATCGGAGATCGGGAACGCTATCGTGGTTCTGTTTGGAATATTGGTTTGGGCGGCTTTTGTCCTGAGCGTTTATTGGGCTGGAATCGGCGCGGTATTGAAGAGCCGCCGCCAGCGTTCCGGAGGGAAAGCGCGCCGCTTCAAGGGGATTTCCAAGGGCTCGGCGGTTAACGCCCGGCACACGTGATCTGGTTCAGCTCTGGTGGCTTTTCAAACTGGGTATTCGCGGGCATATGACGGCGCGCTAGAGGATGCGTACCATGTTGCAATCCATGCTGAAACACCTGATGGATCCATCGGCGATCTATTCTCGTGACAATCGAAAACGGTTTCTGGTGGCCGCCGCGCTCTCGGTGGTGGCCATCGCCCTGCTCGATGCGGTGACGCCGAACTTTCCTGTGGGGTTCTTATATCTTTTCCCTATCCTGCTGATCGCCGGGTTTGTTTCCCGGCCGGCGGTGGCGATTGTCGCTCTGATCTGCGGGCTGCTCACCGGAGAATACAGCGACTACCCGTTGAAAGAAGCCTTGTCCGTGAGCCTGATGGCCTTCACCGGCTTTACCGGCACCGGCTTCCTGGTGTCGGAGATTCTCCGCAGCCGCCGGCTGGTGGCCGAGCATGAAAGGGAGTTGCGCGGCCTGATTGAAAGCAGCCCGCTGGCGATCATCACCATCGACCTTGGCGGGCGCATCCGCCTGGCTAACCGAGCCGCTCAGAATCTCTTTGCGCCCGGAGACACGCCGGTTCACGGGCAGCCCATCGGGGAATTCCTTCCGGCGCTGGAAACAATCGTTCAGCAACACCGGTCGAATGTATTCAGCACGCAGCTTCGCTGCCGCGGCAAACGGCGAAACGGCGAGACATTCCTGGCGGAAGTGTGGTTCTCGACCTCCGGATCGGCGCTCAACCCGTTGCTGGCGGCCATCGTGGTGGACCTCTCGCAGGATTTGCGGGATCGCGAAGACCTCAGCCTGGAGTATCTCCTGACCAATGCCAGGATCCTTCTGGGCGCCATCGCCCACGAAATTCGAAACGTCTGCGGCGCCGTGCTGGTGACCTACGGAAATCTTTCGCGGCTTCCGGAACTGCGGGCAAACGAGGATTTTCGGACGCTGGGGAGCCTAGTCGAGGGACTCAAAATACTTTCCGCCATGGAGCTGCGCTCATCGGACAAAGGGCCGAGTTCGGTCAAGCTCGCTGCGGTGCTGGACGAGTTTCGGATCGTCATCGAGCCGACCTATCGGGAATCGGGGATGGAGATCGTGTGGAAAGCCGAAGAAGACCTTCCGCTGGTCGCCGGGGATCATTACGGTCTGCTGCAGGTATTTCTCAATCTCGCCAAGAATAGCCGCGCCGCAATGGAGCACACCGAGCGGAAACGGCTGAATGTTGGAGTTTCGGTTGAGCCGAATTCGGTGGTGGTCCGCTTCGAAGACACCGGGGTGGGGATTGCGAACCCGCAAGACCTCTTTCGACCGTTCCAGCCGGGGGCCGGTTCGACCGGCCTCGGACTCTACATATCGCGCGCCATCCTGAAGAGCTTTGGAGCTGAAATCATTTGCGAACCACGGCCCGTAGGCTGCTGCTTTGCGGTTGTGCTGCAGCTGGTGTCCCTTCCGGAGGCGCTGAATGCCTGATACGCATGGGGCCAAGCTTCGCATTCTGATTGTGGACGATCACGGCCTGTTCCGCGAAAGTCTGGCTCGCCTGCTGGCGGCGGAGCCCGATTTCGAGATTGCCGGCCATTGCGGGACCGCGGAAGAGGCCGCAGGAATCCTCAAGGATCGCCCGGTCGATTTGTTGCTGCTGGATTTCGACCTCGGTGTTCACAACTGCATTGAATTTCTCCGTTCGACCGTGGGCGCGGGTTTCCAGGGCAAGATTCTGCTGGTGACCGCGGGCGTGAGCGCCGGCCAGGCGGCGGACCTGGTGCGCTTGGGCGTGGTGGGAATCTTCCTGAAGCACGATTTGCCGGCGCAGCTGACCGAGGCCGTTCGTGACGTCGCGGCCGGGAAGGTTTGGCTCGAACAAAAAGTGCTGCAAAGCACGGTGGCTCGCGCTTCTGCGAATCGGATGGCAATCCCGTTTACGGCACGCGAGCAGCAGGTGCTGTCGCGCATTTTCGAGGGCCTGAGCAACAAGGAAATCGCGGGCCAGCTTGGCGTTTCCGAGGGCGCCGTCAAAGCGAGCATCCAGCAACTATTTTCCAAGACCGGGGTGCGCACGCGGAGCCAGCTGGTTCGAGTTGCGCTGGAACGCAACAACACTCTGCGGTGAAGGCCGCCAAAGGCGCCGGGCAGGCGGGCAGGCAGGCGCGGGGCTAAGCGTATTCGCGCAGCAGGGGAGCTCTGGCGATCGATCTCGTAGCCGCCCTCTGCGCGGCGCGCAGCGCGAATAACTGCTGCTGATAAACCCTGTCCAGAAGATTCTCGACCACCGCGCGGGCCCCAGCCGGATCGCGAGGGCCGTCGCCAAAGACGCGGTCTGGCTGCGGCGTGGTTAGGAGCCGATCGGTGATGGCGCAGTCGCGCGAAGGCGCTTCGGTGGACATGTGGATGGGCCTCGCGTACGCCGGCAGCATACCGGCGGTGCTGTGCGTGGCCGAGTGCAACGTCCAGCGCATCGGCCAGTGCAACGCGGTTCCCGCGTACCAGGGTCCTCCTTCATACCAGGCACGCATTGCAGGCGACGGCCAGGGGAACCGACCGCATACGATCGGCTTTTCAAAATAGCGCCAGGACAGCGTCGCCAGGCCGACGGCCATGGCAATCGCGAACACAGCGACGCGCAAGTCCGCAAGATCCCGCACGGGCCCGGAACGGCCGAGCAGGTAAGCCATGCTCAAGCCGTAAACCATGTAATGGATAAGGTAGAGGCCGTAGGAAATCGTGCCCAGGCGCACCAGCCAGGATTGGCGCATCGTTTTTGCAAGCGAGGCGTCGCCGTTAATCAGAACCAGGACGAGGGTGGTTGCGTAAAATAGGTCGAGCCAGTCATACCCGATGGTCGTGGTGGCGACGGAATGGATGCTCATCGCCGGCACGAAAGAAGCCGCGCCAATTCCTGCCCCCAGGAAGATGCAGACCTGCCAGAGCCGCCGCCGGTGGAGGGCCAGGAAATTCCATACTTCCGGTTTGCGAAGCAGGTAGGCGGCCAGCATACCCCAGAGGAACGCGTCGATCCGGCATGGCAGCAGGACATACAGCGCCAGGCGCGCATGGCCGCGCGCCAGTTGCAGCAGGCATCGCAGCAACAGGGCCGAGAATATCCCCGCCGCAAAAACGTGCGGCAGGCGGGCCGGCCGGACAAAGCGAATGACCAGCGGCGCGATCAGATAAAACTGCTCCTCGAGCGCCAAAGACCACAGGATCGCCAGTCCCCAGGCGCCGTAGGTGTTGTGAAAGGCCATCCAGAGGTTGGCCGTAAAAGTCAGGTAGCAATACCAGGGCAGGGGATGATCGAGCGGCCATGCCAGGGCCGCGCGATGCGACGGGTAGAGGAAGCTGTAAGCGCAGGCCATGACGCCCAGAAAAACGAAGTATGCGGGCAGGATGCGGCGAGCCCGCTTGGCGTAAAAGGTCTTGAAATAATCCGGCGAGTGGCGCGAGTCCAGTAACTTACCCCCGATCAGGAAACCCGAGAGAACGAGGAACAGGTCGACGCCGGACCAGGCAAAACTCTTCGCCCGGCACAGCAGCCCGATGAGGTATTGCAGGTATTTCGCCTCGGCGGGCGTGGCGACGATGTTCAGGCAATGCGTGACGACGACCAGGGCGATGGCGACACCGCGCAAACCATCCAGCTCAGGAATTCGTCCTGAACTCCGGAGAGAGCGAGGCTGGAACCTATCGGCATCGAGCATTCGGGGCATACCCCTGTGGCGTTGTATGGATCGCGTCGTTCATCTGGAACAACAAATCTTCACGATTTGTGAGTGCAATAGAATCGTTCGCGCTCGTAGCCCGGCTGGCTGGCCAGGTTGGCGATGCGGAGGACTCCGGCCACTCGCGGAGAACTGCTGCGGTTGGCCACACTCCGATGCACCGTATTGCCGTCCATGATGCAGCAATCGCCCAGTTCGGTTTCCAGCACTTCTTCCTGCCCGGCCTCGCCATCCCGCAGCCTGGCCTGCACCTGCTTGAAGAAGCCGTGCTTGAGAAAGGTGTCGGTTTCCCGCGGGCCATGGCGATGGGAGCCGGGGATCATGCTGATGGTTCCTTCGTCGCGGCCGGTGCTGCGATTCACCGGAAACCACAGGGTGAGAAAATCCTGGCACCACGGATAATAGCTTCCGTCCTGATGCCAGCTGTAATCGAAGCGGTCATTGGAAGGCAGCTGGATGATCAAGTACATCGGCATCACATGCAGATCGGCGGTGCGGAATCCGGTGACCTGCGAAACGGTGTCCAGAATGCCGGACGCCCCAATCAGTTGATAGGTGGCGGCGCTCGATCCGACCGACTGAGCTGCCTTATAGACATGCCCGTGGTCCTGGGCTTCTCGCCGCAGGATGAGTTCGTTCAGGGAGCAGGCGCCATCCGAGTCGCTGGGTTCGGATTTTTCGAGGACCGTTCGCAGGCTGTGACACAGCGTAGCGAGGCTAGACGCGGGGAAGGCGTGACGCGCGATGGTGTAGCCACTCTGGCGGTAGGAGTCGCGCACGCCGCTTAGCGAAACATCGGAGATGTTACCGCCGCCTAACTGCGAACTTGGAAGGCTCAGGTTAGCGCTCATATTCCTCACCTCGTCTCGTTTGACGTCTCGTCTGTGGCTTGTCAGATTCGAAAGTAACGGGGCAATTTGGATTCCAGCGTCTAAGTATCTTTTGATCGAGCGATTTGCAGCGCTTCCGACCGTATGGATGAAACGGGGCGTATCTTTTGGATTGAGGATGAGGATCGGACGGGGTGTCGGGGCCGATCCCCAATGCTATTCGGGTGCGGTGCGAAGGAAAAGTGCAGGCCAAGCCTATCGTTCGAATCAGGTTAGGCTATCCAGCGGCTCCGGGTTTACCGAATAAGCATCTGAGCAGCCAAGGAGTTGCGGGACGGGCCGGGAATTTGGGATTGGGAAGAGTCTTTCATTCTTGGGCGGCACTTTTTCCTGTTTGCGTTATTTTTGGCTCTCGGTGGTTCATCGGTGAGAGACTCCGACCATGCAAGCAGGGATCCACCCTCATCGCTGTCGATTTTCCGAACCGGCTGCAAAATGGCTTTCCGGGCGCTGGGTGCTCAAGTACACTTTCCCCTGAAAGCATTCCTCGAACCGTGCGTTTTCAAGAGGCGGGTTCCTGGCGATAAGCAACCGGGGTATCGGGAGACATCATCGGTATGGGTGTTGGTTACGGCCGCTCCGGCCGGACTCGAGGTCAGATGAGAGCGCGACGCATTGCAATGATTGCTTTCGGCGGCCTTCTGATTGCGCCCTTGTTCGCGTGCCCTGAGTGCCTGCGTGCGCAGACTGCACCCGTCCCCGCGAAGGTTCAGGCGCCCCCAAGGGCGTCGCTCGCCGGCTCCTGGAGGTTTAATCGCGACCAAAGCGACGATCCGATGCAGGAAGTTCGCTCCGTCGAGAGCCAGTCAGGCCCAGATTCCGCGGGCGGCGGCTATCCCGGCGGCTACCCGAGCGGCAATTCCGGCGGAGCCTATCCTGGCGGCTACCCGGGCGGCGGTGGCGGGCGCAATCTCGGTGGCAACCCCGGGGCTGGCGGCTATCCCGGTGGCGGCATAGGCGGCGGCAGCATGCCCCGAAATACGGGTCAGGACATCGAAGACAGCCCCAGAATGCAGCCGCTGATTCACCCCCCGCAACTGCTGGAAGTCGACCTGAAAACCTCCGAAGTCGATGTGATGGGCGATCGCGCCTATGAACTCACGTTGTTCACGGACCGCCGCCAGTTGCCCAAGAAGGCCACCGACGATACCCATGAGCAGGTTCTCGCGCACTGGAACGGAACCCAGCTTGTGTCGGAGGAAAAAAGCCCCATGGGCGGCAAAATGAGCCGCACCTTCGAATTGTCGCAGGACGGCCGCAAGCTTCTGGAAACGGTACACGTCGATAACCGCCGGTCCCCACTAGTACTGCACTTCGTGTACGACGCCTATGGCGCGGATGTGCCCAGCGGTCCGGCCGCAAAGTCCAATCCCTGACTTGGCCGGCCAGTTGCTCAAAGCTGAACCAGTGGCACCGGCACTCCTGCCGGTGCTCTTACTCTTTCTCTTTAACCAGCAAGCCAGCCCAAATCTGGCCCAGGCTCAGGTCCTGGATACTCCCGGCCCGCTTTCTGGTATCCTTGTAACAAATCGGGCGGCACGGTGTCTAAACACCATAAGCAAACGGGCCCTTTGGGAGCAGCGCGGCATGTCTGAACTCGCACAAAGCCTTTCCTGGGGAAGCGACGAATCCGAGCTTGTAGCGCGGCTTCAGGAAGGATCGGATGCGGCTTTCGATTGGCTCGTCACCTACTATCACGCCAACGTCTATAACCTGGTATACGGAATCTTATCTGACCCCTCTGACGCGGCCGACGTCGCGCAGGAGGTTTTCATCCACGCGTTCCGCGGGATTCACGGTTTTCGCCGCGACAGCTCGCTCAAGACCTGGCTCTACCGCATCGCAGTGCGGCAGGCGCTCAATCATCGGCGCTGGTTCTGGCGGCATCATCGCAATCAGGTTTCCATCGATTCCAAGGATTCCGACAGCGAATCGATGATGCACTTGCAGGACACCGAAGCGACGCCTTTCGAGCAATGCGCCACGCGCGAAATGCAGGCGACTGTGCGGCGCGCGCTCGCCGGCGTCCCCGCTTTGTTCCGCAGCGCCGTAATTCTGCGCGATCTCGAGGGACTCGCCTACGAAGAGATTGCTGAAGTGCTCGAAGTGTCGGTGGGGACCGTAAAATCCAGGATTCTTCGCGGGCGCCGCATGCTCCGCGAAATTCTCGATCCCATGCTTCACGCGCAGCCGGCGCGGTTTTCAGCGTCGCAAATATTGCCTGCGGCCGTGGCCCAGGCAGGGGCGCAGCGATCCCCGGACCCGGTAAATGCCCACGTCGCCGGTCCCGTTCGGGCGGCGTTTTCCAAGCTGGAGGAAGTTGGATAATGAACTGCCGCGAAGCGGGACAATATCTGCCCGGCTATCTCGATGGCGCCATTCCAGCGCGGCACCATGCCAAGCTTCGCGAGCATCTGTTCTCGTGCGAACGCTGCAAGGGTGAGCTGGAGGGCTATCGCCTGATGGCGAACTGCCTGGCAAATATCGATCCGGCCCTCCCTCCTGCCGATCTGGCCGTGCGGATTCGCGTGGAGGCTTCGCATCTGGATTCCGCGTGGTTTAATTTGGGCCGCATGGCCTCGAACGCGCGCCTGGTGTTCAAAAATATTCTCGAGCCGCTCGCAGTGCCTGCGACTGGCGGCCTGCTCACGGCCCTCGCCGTCTTTGTGCTGGTCGTCCAGAATATCCTGGTAGGCGTTCCCACCAGCGGCAGGGTGCCGAACGATTTGCCCCTCGATCTCGTGCAGCCCGCGCGCCTGGAAAGCCTGGCCCCGTTTCCGGTGCCCGGCATCGTAGCCACCGAGGGCCATCCCGATTCCGGCGCGCTTCTGCTGGAAGCGACCCTGAATGCCCAGGGACAAGTCGTGTTTTACAAAATCCTCTCGGGCCCCAACGATTCCGCTGTCCAGAAGCAGATCGACCAGGTGCTGCTATTCTCGCGCTTCCGGCCGGAGTTGAGCTTCGGCCTGCCGATGGCCGGCGGGCGTGTGTTGCTCAGCTTCAGCCAAGTTAACGTCCACGGCTGATAACTGCTGATCCCCGATTGAAAGTCGAAAGCCGGCGCTCGCCGGTAATTTGATAATTCAAAATTCCGTTATAGTATCGGCGCCATGCGACCGCCAATCCCAACCGCACGACTTGCCCTGCCGCTTCTAGCTGTCGCCACTCTCGCGGCTTCACTGTTTTCCGCCGCGCCCTGCATGGCCCAGATGCGCCCCGGCGCAAAGGTCGAGAAGACTTATGGCCTGGGCCTGCCGCGCGACATGGACAAGCTCGTCATCGACGACAGCGAGTATCCCGACTACCCGCTCAAGCCCGGCCAGGAAGCCTACAAGGACGTGGATGGTTATCGCATCAAGGCGCTCATCAAGAAATTTACCGCCATCTCCCTGCAGAGCCTCGATGACGGCGAACAATACTGGGGCCGCATCCCCGGCACCAGGTACGACAAGATGACTACCGAGCTGATGGCCGCCGAATTCAGCAAGCTCGGCCTCAAGATCACCCGCCAGCCCTTCACGATCAAAGAGCTTTGGTATCCCACGCACTGGGAAGGCAGCTACGCGGCGGCGAGCGGGAAGACCGGCAAGCTCCTGACGCTGTTTCCTATCAACGAGACCAAGGCAACGCCGCCAGCCGGCATCACGGCCGAAGCCATCTGGGTAGGCGTAGGCGCCGCGCCCGATCTGTTAGGTCGAGACCTCAAGGGCAAGGCGGTGTTGATCTACAGCACGTTCGTGCCGGGCGGGCGCAGCCACTCCGCCAGCGACCGCGCCGGCATCTTCAATTCCGACACGCTTGTTACCAAAGCTGGCGCCGCCATGATCATCAACGTCATGGCGGTGCCCGGGAACGGTCAGTTCAACCCGGAAGGTGCGCCCACCGGCCCGGACGCCGTCCCGACGATGGCGATCAGCCAGGACGAAGGCTTCCTGCTGCGCGATCTGCTAGCCACGGGACAAAAAGTCCAGATCAGCCTCCGGCTCGACATCGACCATCGTGAAAACGTACCCACGCAGAACGTCTATGCCGTGCTGCCCGGAGCCTCCGACGAGGAAGTCCTCGTGATGGCGCACACCGACAGCTTCTTCCAGGGCGCCATGGACAACGCCAGCGGCATGGCCACCGCGATCGATATCGCGCGCCATTACGCCGCCATACCGCAAGCGCAGCGACCCCGCACGATAGTATTTGCCGCCCTTCCCGATCATCACCACGGCGAGACCGGCCGCGATCTGATGGTGAAAACGCACGACTGGAGCAAGGTGGCACTCGTGCTCAACTCCGAGCACACCTCGCAAACGCTCTTCTACATGTACAACGCCGACCTGATGACCTCGAATGCCGTCAGCGCCCGCCGATGGTTCGCCAGCGGCAGCCCCGAATTCCAGCAAGTGGTGAAGCGCACACTCCAGGACTTCAACGTCTCGGTCTACAAAGTTCCGGAAGCCCACGCCGGCGGCTCCCTAGGCGGCGTGAGCCCCTACGCCCCCTCGTTCCACATCATCGACCACGTCATCTACCACACCACCCTCGACACGCCCGAGTTCGTCCCGGCGGTAGGTCTGGGCTGGAGCGAACGGGCCTTCCTCAAAATCATCGACGAAGCCAACAAGATGACCATGGCCCAGATTCGCGGCTCCGAGAAGCTTCCCAACCCGATAAAATAAGCTTCTTGTGTTCTTTGTCGCGCCGCAGCCGCAAAAAAGTCGAGCGGAAACCCCCTTCTTCCTCTACACTTTCTTGCTTGCGAACAAACTGCAAATATTCAGACTAACCGTCAGGATCTCAATGTGAGCGTGCTGCAGGAGAATCGAATATCGAGTGTGCCCGGGGCCGGCGGTATTGTCCCCCGCGTCCCAGCGCGCCGCGCTCGTTTGCGGCTGCATCGTCGCCTTTGCCTATTCCGCCAATTACACCAACCACGCGCCTCTGGCACCGGCGCTGATGCACGAATTCGGCTTCAACCAGGCGCTGGCCGGCCTTCTGACCACGGGCATCTTCGCCACCCACGCCGGCATGCAGATTCCGGGCGGCCATATTGTGGACCGGCTCGGCGCGAAGCGTGTGCTGTTTTTCGCGCTTGCCTGGGTGGCGGTTGGCAACCTCGGTCTGGCATTCGCGAGCGCGTACTGGCAACTGCTAGCGTGCAAGATTTTTACCGGCATGGGGACCGGCGTCTGCTTCGTGGGCGGCGCGCGGTACATTCATCAGGCGCTGGCCGGGCCGCGTCTCCACGTAGCGCAGGGATTTTTTGGCGGCTCGATCCAGATGGGCGCTGGCTTCGTGATTCTGGCGGTGCCGCGTCTCAATCTCGTTGCGGGGTGGCGCGTGACTTTTCTCGTCTCCGCCGGAATGGCGGTAACGGCTGCGATCATCTGGCTGGCCGCCGCGCCGACGGTCGCACCCATCGCTTCACCGCCCGGCCGCTTCAGCGAAATGCTGCTGGCGCCTCAGCTCTGGCTGTTGGGCCTCGCGCAGATGGCCACGTTTGGCCTTTCGGTGGTGGTGGGCTCCTGGGTGGTAGTGATCCTCACGAAAGGTGATGAAGGTGCCCGCCACCGAGGCTGGGCTAATCGGATCGCTGGTTCTGCTGTTGGGATCGTGTCGCGACCGCTGGGAGGAATGCTGCGGCGTCACATGGGCATCCGCCCCCTGCTCTTGTTGAGCCTGGCCATGATCGCGCTGGGTTGCTTCGCCTTCGTCACCTCGCTGCTGAGCCTTGGCATCGCGCTCACGGCGGTAGTGCTCATTGGCATGGGCGTTGGCTTGCCCTACGCAGCCATGTTCTCTCGCGGCGGGGCCCTTTTTCCCGGCCGCGCCGGCGCCGCGATGGGCCTGGTGAACATGCTCGGCATCATCATGATCCTCGGAGGCGCCCCGCTCGTCGGCCACCTCGCCGATTTGACCGGCACCTTCAAGGCTAGCTTCATCGTGTTAGGCGGGTTTTCGCTTCTAGTCTGCGCGGCGGTCCCGCTGATCGACCGCGATGAACCAGCGCCCCGCATCTAAGTGTCTGTCTGGCTCGTGGAATGATACTTCAGTGAAGGCCGCGGGCCACGTCACTTGGTCCTGCCGCTCACTTTGGCCTTTGCCCGGAGAGAATTCTGGCTGGCCGTCACGCGGGCTTGATTTCGCGGAGGAGGCCGGTGGTGACGTCGTAGACGAAGCCGCGGGCGGTGACTGTCTTCGGAATCCACGGATGCGTCTTCAGCTTCTGGAGCTGCTGGCGCACATTTTCGTCGATGTTCTGGAACGCGTAAAAGAAGGCCGGAGACACGGCGGCCGTCCCGGTGCGATTTTGGATCCGCGCGCGCAGTTCCTCTTCGCTGGCCTGCATCAATCCGCAATCGGTGTGGTTGATCACCATGATTTCCTGCGTCCCGAGCAGGTGATGTGAAATCACCAGCGAACGCAGCGTGTCATCGGTGACGATGCCGCCAGCGTTGCGAATAATGTGCGCGTCGCCCGTTTTGAGTCCCAGCGTGCGAATGGAAAGCCGCGTATCCATGCACGTCAGAATGGCAATTTTGCGCGCGGGACGCGGCGTCAAATGGCTCAACTCATGCGTCCGCGCGTAAATTGCGTTGGCGGCGAGTACTTCATCGATCACGCTCATGCGCGAAACAGTTTAACCCAACCCGCTCCGCAACCGGACGGGGCAATTGATCACTCTTGCGTGACGCGGTGGCCGAAAATCGCTGAGCCGATGCGAATCTCCGTGGCGCCTTCCTCGATAGCCACTTCGAAGTCGTGGCTCATTCCCATCGAGAGCGCCGGTAGCGGACTGCCGAGCCTTTGGCTTAAGCCATCGCGCAATTCGCGCAGTCTCCGAAAAAAAGGGCGTGCTTGCTCGGGATCATCGAAGTAGGGCGGGATCGTCATCAGGCCGCGCAGTTCCAGATGCGGAAGCGCCATAACCCCCTGCGTCAAGGGCAGCAGATCGGATTCGTTGGCTCCGCTCTTCGTCGCTTCGCCCCCCAGATGCACCTCAACCAGAACAGGCAGCCGCTCGCCTTTATCACTGGCGGCGGTATGAAGTTTTTGCGCCAGTCCTGCGCTATCGACGGAATCAACCCGGTCGAACACGTTTACAGCCCGCCGGGCCTTGTTGCTTTGTAAATGCCCAAGGAAGTGCACCGTCACTTGAAGATCAGCCAGCGCCATCCGCTTTGATTCCCACTCCTGAACGCGATTTTCGCCGAAGTGCCGAAGCCCTGCGGCATAAGCCTCTCGGATTGCCTCAGCAGGGAACGTCTTCGATACGGCGACGAGCGTAATTTCATCGCTGCGGCGCCCGGCTCGCTCGGCTGCCTTTGCGATGCGTGCGCGCACCAGTTCAGTGTTTGTCGCGATTGACGTTGCCTGGCCGGTCACCGCGAAGATTTTAGCACGCGGAAACGAACGGCTGGTTTCCCGGCATCACGTGCGCTAACGAGACTTGCTCTGCGAAGACAGAAACCAAACGCAAGCGTTACCGTTTGAGCCGAGCCGCGGACTGCGAAGCAATCTTTGGCGTGCCGCTGCGCTCGGCGGCATGCGGCTCGTTCCGCTCCCAGATGATTCGCAGCCCTTCCAGCGTAAGGAACTCGTCGGTGTGCTCGATGTGCTTCGATCCGCCCGCCAGAAGCTCGCGTATCCGCCGGTTGCGATCACTTTGGCGGGCGTTCCCAGCTCGGCCTTCATGCGCGACAGCACCCCGTCGATCATATCCACGGTGCCGTAATAGAGTCCCGACTGCATGTGCGCCACGGTGTTGGTGCCGATCACCTTGCCGGGATCTTTGATCTCCACGCGTGGAAGCCGCGCCGCGCGCGAAAAAAGAGCCTCCGCCGAAATTCCAAGTCCGGGCGCGATGGCGCCGCCAAGATATTCGCACTTCGCGGAAATCACGTCGAAGGTCGTCGCCGTGCCGAAATCGACCACGATGCAAGGCCCGCCGTAGCGCTCGAATGCCGCGACGCCGTTCACGATGCGGTCTGCTCCCACCTCGAGCGGATTGTCTACCAGTATCGCCATCCCGGTTTTCACGCCCGGTTCGACGAACAGCGGTTTTTGATTTAGATATTTCCGCGACATCTCCGCCAGTGTCCGGTTGAGCGGGGGAACCACCGAACTGATGATGACGCCGTTGATGCCTTTGGGCTCCAGTTCCGCCAGCGTGAAAAGGTCGCGCGTCAAAATGCCGTATTCGTCGACGGTCTGATCGCGCGCGGTCGTCAGGCGCCAGTGCGCAACGAGTTCCTTGCCGCGAAACACGCCCAGCACCGTGTTCGTGTTGCCCACATCGAGGGTCAAAAGCATCAGTCCGCCTCCGCCACGTCGCCCGAAAAGACGAGTTCGGTCGATTTCTTATCGTCGCGCGCCACGCGCAGCACGCCGCTCGGCTCCAGGCCGGCGGTCGTTCCTGTAAAGCTTTCCGCCGAGGTCGTGATGCGCACGCGCTTCCCGCGAAAATAGCTGGAAACCTCCGCGAACCGCTTCACGATCGGTGCCGCGCCCTCTGCGAGGAATTGATTGTAGTAGCGGTCGAACTGGCGCAGCAACCGGACCAGCAGCTCGAAGCGCGAATGGCTTTTCTTCGTCTCGATGCGGAGCGATGTGGCAATCTGCGCGAGTTCGGCGGGCATCTTCGACTGGTTCACGTTGATGCCGATGCCCACGACCGCGTAGTGGATGCGGTCTGGCTCGGCGTGCATCTCCGTCAGGATGCCCGCGAACTTGCGTCCTCCCGACCAGAAGGTCGTTCGGCCAGCGAATGTCGGGAGCGCCGTCTAACTCCTCGGCCGCCGCATCGCGCGCCGCAAGTCCCGCCACGAGCGTCAGGAGCGGTGCATGGGCGGGCGGAATGGCGGGCCGCAGCAGAAGCGTGCAATAGATGCCGGCCGATTTCTCCGAGACCCACGAACGTCCCGCACGCCCGCGCCCGCCGGTTTGCTCCTCGGCGAGCACGACGGCGCCATGGGGCTCGCCGCGCTTCGCCAAGCCGCATCGCAACGTTGTTCGTGGAGTCAGTTTTAAAATAATGATGGATGTGCCGCGCGAATGGCGTCCCGTACAGCCGATGGCTCAGCATCTGCGGCGACCAGAATGTCCGGTATGCGCTCGATGTGGTAGCCGGTATGCGGGTGCCCTTTCACCCGTACGCCCAGCGCCCGCAGCTTTTCGATCCAGCGCCACACTTGCTGGCGCGTGACGCCGATTTCCTTCGGCGATTTTTGCGCCGCTGATCACGATGGTTGCGTTTTCCGCGAGCAGCGTCAGCAGGGCGTCGAGACGCCGGTCGGTAATCCCTTGAATGTCGGCAGCGGATTTCCTGGCCATGTGAGTCACGCAGAATACTCGACGCCTGCGTCCCGGACAAGCGGCGGGGGCGGGAAATGAACTTCGCTGACTCAGGGTGTTATCCGCGGAAAGAGTCGCTTGCGAGCGGCTATCCCAGTTGCTTCAAGCGATCGAGTAGCTTCTGATATTCCGCCTGGCGTTCGGCGAGCGTGACTTCCAGATCGCGAACAATTTTCGCGGGAGCCTTGCTTCGAAAGCTTTCATCGGCGAGGCGCTTTGTCTTCGATTCCACATCTTCGTTCGAGGCGTTCAACTTCCTTTTTGATTCGCGCGATTTCCGCCCCGCGGTCGACTGTCGCTTCGTAGATCACGCGGATATCGAGATCGGCGCTCACCGCGACCGCCGTCCGCGCCCGACCCCCCGCGGGGCGCGGAGCGCTGCGCAACTCGGAAAGGGAAGCGAGGCGCATGATCGTGTCCCTGTTTTCTTCGACGAGCTTTCGCTCCGGCTCGTCAAGAATCAGAATCTCCGCCGGGACTTTTTCCTTCTGGGCAACCTTCAGTTCCGCGCGCTGATTTCGCGCTGAGACGATTCCGGCCTGCAAGTATGCACATGTTTTTGTCGACGCTCGCGTCCGCCCATTCGGCGCGCGGCTCGGGAAACGGCAGCCAGCGCGATCGACTTCGCGCCCGCAGGCTGAGGCAAGCCGGTGCCACAGTTCTTCCGTCAGGAAGGGCATCACGGGGTGCAGAAGCCGCAGCGCCGCTTCCAGCGCCGCGAATATATTCCGCCAGGCCGGGATGGCGACTTCGCGGTCGGCTGACCCGATCTGCGGCTTCACCCACTCGATATACCAGTCGCAGAAATCGCCCCAGAAGAAGTGATAGATCAGCTGCGACGCTTCGTGGAAGCGGAAATTCTCAAGCGCGTCGTTCACTTGCGCGGTCACCGCCGAGAGGCGTGAGAAAATCCAGCGATGGGCCAGCGCGCCTTCGCCAGGCACCGCGTAAGGCGCCTTCGCGCGGATCTCGGGCGCGGCCAGTTCCTCGATCGAAATTCCCTGCGACTCCACTTTTTCGAGATTCACGAAAAGAAACCGCGCGGCATTCCAGATCTTGTTCGCGAAGGCGCGCGCGCCAAGAATGCGGTCTTCGCTGAGGATGATGTCGGTTCCGGGCGCGGCCATGCTCGCCAGCATGTAGCGCAGCGCGTCGGTGCCGAATTTCTGCGTCAGCTCGAGCGGATCGACGCCGGTGCCCTTCGTCTTCGACATCTTGGCGCCTTCGGCCGTGCGCACCAGCGAATGCAGGTACAGCCGCCGGAAGGGAAGCCGCTGCGATAGATCGGCGCCGCCCGTGAGGTGCAGACCCATCATGATCATCCGCGCATCCCAGAAAAACAAAATGTCGTAGCCGCTGATGAGCAGGCTGGTGGGGTAGAAAGTGCGCAGGTCTTCGGTGTCATCGGGCCAGCCGAGCGTGGAAAATGGCCACAGCCCCGAGCTGAACCACGTGTCCAGCACGTCCGGATCCTGCGTCAGCGCGGAAGCCGCCGCACTTCGGACATGTGGTGGGAACGCTTGCGGCCCGCGCGCGCCCATCGACGACTTCCACGCGCGAATCGAGCGCGGGAACCATCTCTTTGCAATTGGCGCAATGCCAGATGGGAATCCGATGTCCCCACCAGAGTTGCCGCGAAATGCACCAGTCGCGAATGTTGTCGAGCCAGTTCAGAAGGATCGTGCGCTGGTTGTCGGGCACGACCTCGATCAGGTTCTCGCGCACCGACCTTCTTTCGCCGGTTCGGCTAGCGGCGTCATCTTGCAGAACCATTGCGTGGAAATCCGCGGCTCCACTTCGGATTTGCAGCGGTCGCAGACGCCCACCGCGTGCGTGATGTCCTCGATTTTTTCGAGCAGGCCCAGTTCCTCAAGATCGTCCACGATGCGGGCGCGCGCGGCGAAGCGGTCGAGTCCCGCATATTTTCCGGCAGCCTCGTTCATGTGCGCGTCGTCGGTCATCACGTCAATTTCGGGCAGGTTGTGGCGTTTGCCCGACTTCGAAGTCGTTGGGATCGTGCGCCGGGCGTGATTTTCACCACGCCGGTGCCGAATTCGCGGTCCACGTAGGTGTCCGCGATCACGGGAATTTCGCGATTCATCAGGGGCAGCATCACGAATTTGCCGATCAGGCGCTGATAGCGCTCATCCTCCGGATGCACGGCGACGGCCGTATCGCCCAGCATCGTTTCGGGCCGGGTGGTCGCCACGACGAGATACTTATTTCCGTCCGCGGCGGCTCCCACGATCGGATAGCGCAGGTGCCACAGCCTTGCCGGGCCGTTCGATGTGGACCACTTCCAGGTCGCTGATGGCTGTCTGGCATCGCGGGCACCAGTTGACCATGTACCTGCCGCGATAGATCAGCTTCTCGCGGTAGAGCCGCAGAAACGCTTCCAGCACGGCGCGGTAGAGCGCGGGTTCGAGCGTGAATTTTTCGCGCGTCCAGTCGCACGAAGCGCCCAGCCGGATCATCTGCTCCTTGATAACGCCGCCGCTCTCCGCCTTCCACTTCCACACGCGCCGCTCGAATTCCTCTCGCCCCAGGTCCTGGCGCCGGATTTTCTCCTTCGCCAGCTGCCGCTCCACTACAAACTGCGTCGCGATACCCGCGTGGTCCATGCCCGGCAGCCAAAGCGTATGATGGCCGCGCATGCGGTGCCAGCGCACCAGCATGTCGATTTGCGTATGCTCGAGCATGTGACCGATGTGAATCGAGCCGGTGATGTTGGGAGGCGGCAGGGCAATCGAAAACACCGGGCCGTCCCCGGAATTCTCGGCGCGAAACAGCTTCGCGTCGAACCAGGACTTCGCCCAGCGCTCTTCGATCTCCTGCGGCTCATACGCCTTGGGTATTTCTCGTGGCATTCTTCTCCTGGCGGTCGTTAAATTTCGGTGTGAAGCGGAATAACCAATATACAGCAATATAAGGGGCGGCTGAGGGAAGCGTCAATCGGTGGGAGGGATTGCCCTGCGAAGCCCTTCATTGAAAATGAAGGCGGCCTAGTGGTTTTTCTTTTCGATGTCGTTCTTGAGCAGGCTTTCGACGAGGGGCTTCAACACGTTTTGTGAAAGCAGCTCGCGAATCTGGGGTTCAAGCCTCTCGAGCACCTTCTGCACCACGGCATCGACGCTGGGCCCGGCGGACTCACTAGCTTCATGACCTTCAGCGGCCGAACTCGAATTCGGCCTGGCGGAACTCCGATGGAGGATTCAGAAACGGAATATGGGCCACGGCCTCGCGAATAGGCACGGATGGCGTTTGAATCGGGGCGTCAAAAGCCCGCGAGGAAAATTCCAACGCTCGGGCGCGATTTTCTTTTTCTCCGTTCGCCTCCAGGGAAAGCTCTTCGGCTTGGGCGGAAGCGGTAATCGTTTCAGCCTCCGTCTCCGGAACGCTTGTCGATGGAATTTCGGCAAAAGACTCATCGGCTGGTCGCTCGGCAGCCGATTTCTCTGTGGTATGCGGCGCCGCGGGCATTTGAGGCGCTGCCGAGAGGAATGAATACAGGGGAGCCGTCTCCTGATCGCGCGCTGCGTAGGTTGAGCCTCCGCGCGGTGTTTCGTCGATCAGCAGCGGCTCCGGCGTAACGTGCACGGCCGGCGGTTCGACGAGGCCCGGTTCTTTCGCCAGCGTCGGTTCGTCGGCAGCTTCCGACTCGAGTTCGCTGGTAACGTCGCCCTGAACGGCAGCCTCAGGCGCCGCCGTATCGCTCAGCTCTTCCGCAAAGGCGCCACTGTGCTCTTCGATTTCACCGGTAACGTGCTCGGCAGCGTGCTCAGCAGCGAGTTCAGCAGACCGGTCGGCGATGACCGCATCGATTTGCTCCGAGAAGTGCTCGGAAATCTGCTCGCCCATGTGCTGGTCAATTTCGCCGGCAATGTGTTCGTGAATGTCCTCGTCGATTCCTGGAATTGCCGGTACATGAATCTCTGGTGCGTGGCTCTCCTCCACCTGGACGGGAGCCTTAGCGTGAACCTCGGCCCAAACCTCCGCCGGAGCAGTTACTTTAGCGCTTTCCGGAATGCGTGACTGGATCGCGGCGTCTTCGATGACCGCCGATTCCGCGCGAAGAGCGGAATCGGCATCAAAGGCTGGCTCGCTCGTCTCCGATTCATCCGCAAAGAAAGGCTCTTCCGCGGGAGGGGCAGCCTCCGTCACGATTTCATGGGGAGCGTCCATCAGAACCGTGCTGGACGAAGCAACCGGAGCGCCAGGAGTTTCCTGCTTGCCTGTCTGCGCGCGAGAACCAAAAGTCGAGGTAAACCAATCGCCCCGCGTCTGCTCCGCCGGCGACGCCATCAAATCCATCCAGTGCGCGGCTTTTGACGCGAAACTTGGTTCGACAGTCCCAGGCCTTTCAGGCTCGCCAGCTTGAGCGGAAGTCAACGCTGCTTCCAGCGTGGACGAGTCGGACGCAAGGAATTGCGGGGCCGCCACCGCTGTTTCGGCAACTCCCGAACTGGCCGCCGCTCCCGTCACCGGCACCGGTCGATCATCCAGTTCCAACGCCTCCGGCACTACCGTCTCAATTTCTTCGGCTTCTTCGACGGCTGATGCGGTGCGAACATGCTTCGCGGGAACATCCTTTTCGGACGGGAACGCCGGATTCAAATCCCCCTCCGAAGAAAACGCCGGACGCCGGGATGTCTCCTCGGGTATCTCGAATTCCATCGCCGAGCGGCGCCAGTCCTTCGTAGTGGACGCGCCCTCGAATTCCTCCTCGGCTTCCTTATCGATCGCTGCTATCGGTGCGGGTGGCTCCGCGCCTTCTCCCGGGCCCTCGTCGTCGAGAGTGCGGCGTCCGCTTCCAAAGCCGTATGCGAGCGATGCTTCCTCCGCGCTCGGTTCCGGAAACTCGGGGATACCCTTTGCCTCGATTTTGGCGGGGATTTCGACCGCTATGGGGGATGGTTGCGGTGCGCTGGCAGTTTCCTTCGCCGTTCCTGGTTCAGCGGAAGCCTTCGAAACTTTTTCGTTTGCACCTTTTTCGAGCACCGCCGTTACCATCGCGATCAGAGGGTCGGGCGGGATGAACGGCTTCTTCAACACGCCATCCGCACCCACGCGGCGCGCTTCCTTCTCATCGAGCGGGTCAAACGCTCCGACCAGCAGAATCACCGGAATATGCGAGAACTTGGCGTCCTTTTTCACCCACTCGCAGACTTCGTACCCGTTGCGGACCGGCATGAAAATATCGGCCAGGATCAGGTCCGGGTTCAGCTCAGGGAGGCGGCGAACGGCCGCTTCTCCGTTGCCCACCGACGTGACCTCGATGCCGCGGTCCTGAAACGCGAGCGCTACCATCTTCTGAATATTGGAATTGTCATCCGCGACGAGAATTCTAGGCACGTGGGTTCCCTGGTATTGCGACGTGACACTTATACATCACGTCCATCCCTTTTCGCCATCGATACAGCTAAACATCCCGCGTTGATAGCGTCAACGGACCCAGCGTACCGGAGTGCCGGAGTTGTTAGCAGTGGGTAAACAGGATTCTAAAAGGGGATGACTTTATGTATCCCTTTCTTTTTCTTGCTGGTGGATTCGGTTTTTGTATCCGCCTTTGCGGCCTTTTGTGGCGGAGCGACCACCGGCGCGATGGTTCCCCCGCCGGTGCCCGTCGCAGCTTGCGCAACGCCGGAAGCTGCGGGAGCCCCCGGTGTGGGCTCCAGGTTTGCTCCAGCCGCACTTGGTCCGGCTGGCTCGGTACTTGCGCCGGGGGCCGCCGGTTGAAGCGTGATCGTGGGCGCAGACGACGGATTGCCAGGGGTAGGCTCGGCTGACGAAGGCACCGAAGTAGCAGGCGCGGGTTCAGCAACGGGTGTGCTGGGCTCTCCGTTAGGCGACGCTCCAGCCGCTGCCGCACCAGTGGGCGCCTCGATGATTTGCACGCCTAAGTTGTTTCCGGCTGGCGACGCGGAATCCGAAGATACCGGAACGGCTTCGACAGGCGATCCCGAGTCTGCGGCGTCCGTAGCAGCGCTTCCACCCGCTGCCGGGCGCATTGCCAGCGTAAACGAAGGCCCCGCTGCCCCTGGCTTCAGCACATCCGTTGCGGAGACCGCGTCGTCGGGCGGATTCAAATTTGGCTGCCCGCTATGCGCCGCGCTCGCTACCTCCGGCATCGACTTCACCATCGCCAGCGGCAGCTTGACGAAGGCATGTTGCGCGTGCTTCTTCTGATACAACTGCTCTTTTTTCATTTCCGCCAGGGCGTTCGGGTCCGGTGGGGGTACCGGCATTCCCATGGCGGTCAAATGGCTCTTGGCATCGGGCGCCAGCTTCGACAACGGATAGTTCGTCACGATGCGGCGGTAGCACTCTCCGGACAGGTCCGCCCAGTGATTCTTGTCGTCTTCGTTCCTGGAGAATTGCTTGGCCCGCAAATACACGTCGCCCAGCATCCAGAGCGTATCGTCGCTCTGGCTGTAGAGTGGATATCGCTCGCTCAGTTCAAAAAGCCGCGCCGCCGAAGCCTGATAGTCCCGCTTTAAATAGTAATAACGGGCCACGCGGAACTGGCTGTCTGCCAGGACCTCCTGCACGTCGCGCAACTTCTGCTCCGCCGCCGGCACCAGCGGGCTCTGCGGATATTTCAGCAGAAAGGTCTGGAACTCGTCCTCGGCATCTTCCGCCTGTGTCCTGTCGCGGTCGGACTTTTCCATCATCTTGTAGTGAGCATTCGCGACCTGCAATTGCGCGTAGGCGGCCTCATCAAGAAAAGGGAAAAACGTGATGAAATCCTTATATTCCTGCACGGCCTGGGTAATGTTGGAAGTCCCGCCCTCCTTGTAGTAGGAGTCGGCAACGCCGAGCTTCGCCTTGGCAAGGTATTCGCTGTCGGGATACGTATTGATCAGAGTCTGCAGCGCCAGGCGGCCCTCGATGAATCGCGACTTCTTTATGTCCACCATGGCCCGTTCGTAGAGCACCTTGTCCGGCTCAGCGGTGGTATCGACGGCCGGCACCGCCTTGCCCTTGCCCGGTATTTTCGCCTTTGCCGGCGTCTGCGGCTTATCGGATGCCGCCTGTTTGGAAGGCGCAGGAGGCGGCGGTGGCGCCGCTCCCGATGAGCCCGACTGGGCCGAAGGCGTGGAACTCTGGCCGTAGACGCAACAGCTCACCGCCAGAAGCGAAATCGCCAGCACTGCCAGGAACAGCTGATTTTTGGGAAGCATTGTCACCATGAATTTGGGGTCAAACCTTTTGACTGATCGCGTCATTCACCGATCGGCGCATCTGGCGCGTAGCCTCCACGGGGTTGGGTGTGTGGAAGATCGATGTTCCCGCAACGAGCGTATTAGCTCCGGCCAGCGCTAGTTCAGCGGCATTTTCGAGCTCGACGCCGCCGTCTACCTCGATGCGGAAGCCCGCATTATAGCGTGAGCGCCCTGATTCAGCTGCCGGATTTTCTCAAAGGCATGGGGGATGAATTTCTGTCCCCCGAAGCCCGGATTCACCGACATCACCAGCACCGTATCCAGTTTGTCGAGAACGTCCATAAGCATCGCGACGGGTGTCGCGGGATTGATCGCCGCCCCCGCTTCCGCGCCGGCCTCACGAATCATCGCCAGGGCCCGATCCAGATGGGCCGTTGCCTCCTGATGCACCAGCACGCGGCTGGCGCCGGCCCGGACGAACTCGTCAATGTAGGTCTCCGGAGCTTCGATCATCAGATGCACGTCAAGAGGGAGCCGGGTTGCCTTGCGCAAGGACTCGAACGACGGGAATCCCGATCGAGATGTTGGGCACGAAGTGGCCGTCCATTACGTCTACATGGATCACATCCGCGCCGCCTTCTTCCACGGCGGACTTCCTCGCCCAGCCTGGCGAAATCAGAAGCCAGGATCGATGGCGCGATCTCGATTCGAGCGTATGCCATGGTTCGGTTGCCGGCCAGTTGCGGCTAAATTCTAGCATACGGCCTCGCGGGTTGCCGGAGCGTATTGGCGGCCGCCGACGGCCATCTCGCGGGACGTCACTTTATCTCCTCATTGGGCTATTTGCAGCGTAATCGCGGTGTTTCCGTCCACCAGGCGGCCGCGGGCGGGTATTTCCCCAACCACTTGGTTGCTCGGTGCTCCCGGCACGGGTGAGGTAGCAATTTTCGCGATCTTCAGCCCCGCGCTGTTCAATTTCGACATGGCCCCGTCGAGCGAGAGCCCCACCAGGTCCGGCATGACGTAGGCCGGAGGCCGCGGACCAAGCGAGACAAGAAAATTTTCGTGCGGGGTTGCGGCGTCGGTGGTCCCTGGCGCGGGATCCTGTTGGAGGACGATGTCTTCGCTGGTGTCCGGCAGGTACAAGCTGGATATTTCGCCCACCTGCATGCCGGCTTGCAGCAACTCGACCTTGGCCGCGCGCAGGCTTCTGTCATCGAGTTGCGGGACCGTTTCCTTCCGCGGGCCCAGGCTCAACACCACATGGGCAAACTGTCCCTTTTTAACCGTCATTTTAGGCGGCGGGCTCTGCCTTACGACTTCATCCGCGGGCAGCGGACTATAGACGCGGTCCTCCACCTTCATCCCAATCCCCCTCGCGAACAGCAGTTGCTGCGCTTCGGCCGCGCGCTTGCCAGTGATGTCCGGAACATTGACTTCGCGGCCCTGCACGGCGTAACGCATGGCGGTGAGTGCGCTCAGAAAGGCGACCGACGCAAGAATGAACAGCATCAGAGACATTCGCAGCAGCCAGTTCACACGCTCGCGTATCGTCATTTCCGCATCGTCTCTTTTGTCTCTGATGAGCCTAGCATTCTTCTGTCGAAAGCGCGCATACCTGCTTTTCATTTCCGCTCTATCACCGCCGCGAAAAAGCCATCGGTGGATTGCTCGCCGGGAAAGGTTTTGAATTGGCCCAGGTCATCGAATAGCCTCGTGGGTTCTATCTCCAGGCGCGAGGTAGCTTCCCAGAACCGCGGCTGCATGCGAAGTGGCGACGCGCCGCACAGATGCGGCTTCGCGAAGAATCTGCTCAATCACTTCGTCATTTTCCTCCGGCTCGAGCGAGCAGGTGGAATAGACAAGCGTTCCACCGGCAGCAACGCTGGCCAGCGCTTTCGAAAGGATATTCACCTGCAAGCGATGAAGCTCAGGCAGTTGCTCCGGCCGAAGCCGCCAGCGGATTTCCGGGTGGCGCGCGAGGGTGCCGGTGCCGGAGCAGGGCGCATCGACCAGAATCCTGTCAAAGCTGGGGGAAAAAGGCAGTTTTTTGGTGGCGTCGAGATTCGCCAGTTGAACGTTCCCAAGTCCGATCCGCTTCAGTTGCGCTTGCATCGCGCGCAGCCGGTGGGGATGCAGGTCGGCGGCGACCACGATTCCCCGGGGTCCGGCGGCTCGCGCGAGCTGCATGGTCTTGCCGCCGGGGGCGGCGCAGAGGTCGAGCACGCGGTCGCCTTGGTGAACGTCGAGCAGAAGTGCGACAGCTTGCGAGGCTTCGTCCTGGATGGAGATTCTTCCTGCGCGAAACGCTGCTGTTGCCGCGGGGCTTCCCCCGCTCACGGCGAACGCCGCGCGCAGCAATCGCCCATCCTCCACCTTTAGTCCGGCGCTATTGAGTTCCGCCAGAATTGTTTCGCGTTGCTCGGGATCACGCACCGCCCCGCTTAATCGCGGCGCGCGATTGTTGGCTTCGAGCAGCGCGATCGTTCTCGGTTCGCCCCACCGCTCGAGCCAGCGCTCCACCATCCAGCGCGGATGCGAATGCAAAATGCTGAGCCGTTCGCGCGGTGGGCAACTCCGGTTGCAGGAATTGCGCCGCCGGCGCGGAGGCCTCCGCGGCCGATTTGCGCAGCACCGCGTTCACGAGGGACGCCGCGGAAGTCTTCCGTGCGCTTTTCACCAGCTCCACGGATTCGTTCACCGCGGCGCGCGCCGGGATTCGCTGCAGGAAGCGAAGCTGGTAGAGTCCCATTCGCAGCGCCAGCGCCACCGCCAGATCGAGGCGCGCGACCGGCTTCTTCAGTCTGGCGCTCGAGCAAAAAATCGAGCAGTCCGCGCCAGCGAAGAACGCCCATGGCGAGTTCGGTCGCCAGCGCGGCATCCTCCGGCTTGATGCTCGGGCCGAGCTCCGTATGCAGCACGTCGCTCGCGTACGCGCCTTCCGCCTCCACGCGCCGCAGAGTTTCGAACGCGATTTTTCTTGCTTTGCTAATCGCCAAAGTGATCGCCGGGGGCCAGGCGCGCGCCGTTGGCAAACTCTCGCGCGGCTACTCTCTTGCGCCCTTCCATCTGCACCGCTTCCAATCGCAGCGACGTGCCGTCGCCCGCACTCACCAGTATTTCACCGTTCTGTAACTGAATCGTGCCCGAAGCGCCGGGCGCGCGCGATTCGGACGAGGGCGCGGGCTTGCCCCACACGCTGGCAGCCTTTCCTCGAAATGTGGTGAACGCCCCGGGCCAGGGCTGGAAGCCGCGCATGCGATTGTAGATTTGCGTCCGCGCGGAGCGACCAGTCGATGCGGCCGTCTTCTTTCTTCAGCGGCGGGGCAAAAGTCTTCTGCGAATCGTCCTGCGGCGTGGGCTGTCAGGGTTCCCGCGTGCTAGCCCGCGAAGCGTCTCGACCATCAGCGGCGCGCCCGCTTCGGCCAGCCGCGCGTATAGCTCCGGCGATGTTTCGTCCGGGCCGATTTCCGTCTTCGTATTTCAGCAGCATGGGCCCGGTGTCGAGGCCCGCGTCGATCTGCATGGTGGTGAGGCCGGTGCGCGTTTCGCCATTCGCGATGGCCCAATGGATCGGCGCCGCGCCGCGATATTTCGGCAGCAGCGAGCCGTGCAGGTTGATCCAGCCGAGGCGCGGGATGGCGATGAGCCGGGCGGGAATGATTTGCCCGTACGCGATGATCACGACCACGTCCGGCGGCGACGGCGTTGAAGTATTCCTGGCGCGGCCTGCTCCTTGATTCGTTCCGGCTGATACACCGGGAATGCCTGCTTCGAGTCGCGGCGTCTCTTCACCGGCGAGGTGGAGACTTCCTGGCCTCGGCCGCGCGGGCGGTCGGGCTGGGTGACGACTCCGGCAATCTGGAAATCAGGCTGGGCAGATCAGCGCGGCGCAGCGTGGGCACAGCGAAAGCGGGGGTGCCGCAGAAGACGATCCGCAGCGGCATGGCGGCCTACCACTCGCCGGCTTTTTTCATCTTGCGGATCTTGCGCTTGATCATGTCGCGCTTGAGCATGCTGAGGTGGGTGATGAAAAGAACTCCCTTGAGGTGGTCGATCTCGTGGCAGAAGGCGCGCGCCAGCAGTCCTTCGCCGCGCATTTCAAATTCTTTGCCGCGTGGCGTCCTGCGCGCGCACGGTCACATATTGCGGGCGCGCGACGTTTCCGCGAAATCCCGGAACCGAAAGGCAGCCTTCCTCTTCGCGCTGCTCGCCTTCGGCGTGAGTGATTTCCGGATTGGCGCAGACGAGCTTGGCCTCGGGATTTTTGCCGTTGCTCACGTCGATCACCGCGACGCGCAGGCCGATGCCGATCTGCGGCGCGGCCAGGCCCACGCCCTGCGCCGCGTACATCGATTCGAACATGTCCGCGACGAGCTTCTGCAGCTCCTCGTCGAATTTCTCGATCCGTCTTGGCCGGCGTTTCAAGCACCGGGTCGCCGTATTTCACAATCGGATGAATCATCGCTCGCTTCCTGAAATCGCCGCTCTTAAAAATTGTCCAATTGCCGCTGGTACCCGTCGAAATTCCGGCGCGTTTCGCCCAGCGAATCGCCGCCGAATTTCTCGAGAAACGCCGCCGCCAGCTCGAACGCCACCATCGCTTCGCCGACCACGCCGCCCGCGGGCACCACGCATACATCCGAACGCTCGTAGGCCGCCTTCACGGCTTCCTTGGTGTTCATGTCCGCGGTGAGCAGAGCGCGGCGCAGCGTCGAGATCGGTTTCAGGTATCCGCGCACGACCACGTCCTGCCCGTTGGTGATGCCGCCTTCGAGGCCGCCGGCGCGATTAGACGAGCGGTCGAAGCGCTTGCGCGTGTCATCGTAGCGGATTTCGTCCTGCACTTCCGATCCGTAACTCCCGGCGTTCGCAACTCCCGTGCCGATTTCGACGGCCTTCACCGCCTGGATCGACATCACCGCGCGCGCGATGCGGGCATCGAGTTTTTCGTCCCACTGCGCGTGCGTTCCAAGCCCCGGCGGAACGCCGCGCGCTACCACTTCGAAAATGCCGCCGACCGAATCTCCGGCGCGCAGCACGTGGTCCACTTCCGCCTTCATGCGCGCTTCGGTTTCCGGATCGATGCAGCGCAAGGGCGATTCCAGATTCTCGCAAACCGCGACGATCTCATCCCAGGTCGCGTCGCGCTCAAGCCGCACATGGCCCACGGCGACAGTGTGGCTCAGCACCTCGATGCCGAATTCCCGGAGCAGGCATTTGGCGACCGCTCCTGCGGCCACTCGCGCGGCCGTTTCGCGGGCGGAGGCGCGCTCCAGCACGTAGCGGGCATCGTGAAAATCGAATTTCTGCGCGCCGGGCAGATCGGCATGGCCGGGGCGGGGAGCCGTGAGGCGGCGCTGGGCGTCTTCCGCGCCATCGCTATCTTCCACCGGCAGCGCCTTTTCCCAGTTCTTCCAGTCGCGATTTTCCAGCCGCATCGCGATGGGCGCGCCGATGGTCTTGCCGTGGCGCACCCCCGCCAGGAAATCCGCCTGATCCTTCTCGATGCGCTGGCGGCCTCCGCGGCCGAAGCCCAATTGGCGGCGATGGAGTTCGCGCCCGACAAATTCGATGTCCACCGGGACGCCGGCCGGCAGACCGGAAAGCCAGGCGATCAGGGCCTGCCCATGGGACTCCCCGGCGGTGACAAATCGCAGCATGTTCAGTTGGGCCTCGTCAGTGAGAGACAAACGAAAGATTCTACCGGAGGCGCTGCCGGGCGTAAAGCCGAAGCGGCTCAGAAGTTGCGCCTCAGCATTGGTTCAACGGGCATTGGTCCAACGGGTTCCATGGGTTCCATGGTTTTCAGGGGCACCACAACGATGCGGGAGCGGGTGACGGGATAAATGGGGGAAATCGTGGGGCGCCAGAGGGAGATTCCGGATGGGATTTTCGGGGGCAATTTTGGCTGTTTTTTGCTGCGTCACGATGTTCCTTATGGTGTCGAGTGGGGCATGTCGTCTCTGTTTATTTTCAATGAGTTGAATGTGTTTCCATTCGTCCGGCAGTGTCGAGTGAGCGGCGCGCAAAATGGGTGCAAATCTGAGCGGTGCGGCGTGGGGTAAAGCCGAGGGCTTCTCGGCTCCCTGGAGGAATCCCAATGGCTTTTTGAGCCGTGATTCGCTGGCATTTCTCATCGCATGCCAACCTACCACGGAAAAAACGGCTTGCAACTCGCCGTTGGTGTGGTGAGGTATAAGGCCCTGAGAATATTACGTTTCCTGTGCCATCGGTGCAGAACAGTATCATTGCTTGACGCACCGCGGAGCGGACGATAGGCTTCGATAAGAGCGGTTGAGGTTGGCAGCCGGCTCCTCCTACGATGCCAGAGGTCAGCGAAGCGGAATCCATCCCATCGGTTCTTGGGGAAACCATTAAGCGGCAAGTATTTGCCGTGCAGGACTACTCGCTCCTCGCGATGCAGTCCATCTTGAATTTATTTACTCCCCCGCAGTACTGGTCCGATACCCTCGACCAGATGGACCAGATCGGGGTGGGGTCCCTGCCGATCGTCGTCATAACGGCTTTCTTTATTGGCGGCGTAATGGTGCTGCAGACAGCCGCGCAGTTTGAGCGATTTGGCGAAACGGCGCTCACGGGCGACGCGGTGTCGCTCGCGCTGGTTCGCGAACTGGGGCCGGCCATCACCGCTCTGCTGGTCGCGGGGCGCAACGCGTCGGGTATCGCTTCCGAGCTTGGATCGATGGTGGTTACCGAGCAGGTGGACGCGATGCGCGCCCTGGGCACCGACCCCATCCGCAAGCTGGTGACGCCGCGGGTGATCGCCATGGTGGCGATGCTGCCGTTGCTGGTGGCCGTCGCGGACTTCATCGGACTGGTGGGCGGCTTCATCGTGGCGTACTTCACGCTGCGCCTCGGCGCCGTGCAATTCTGGACGCGCGCCATCGACACGCTTGAGTTCGGAGACCTGGTGCAAGGCATGTCGAAACCCGTGGTGTTCGGGCTGATCATCTCAACGGTGGCGTGCTTTCAAGGGCTGCGGGTGAAGGGCGGCACGCAGGGCGTGGGTCGCGCGACGACCTCGGCGGTGGTGATTTCCTCGGTGATGGTTTTGGTGGTCGACTTCTTCATGGCGAAGATTCTTCTTTTTGTTTTCGGAAAGGCTTCGTGATTGCTTCGAGGACGCGAAGAGCGTCCCGCATCCCTGAAGCAGCGCAGGTTTTGTAGTGCGGCGAAATAATCGAACCTTCTCTGAAACCCCGGCGAATGCCTCTATAATCTTTCGTATGACCGACCTCTCTCGCCCGGCGCCTGCAGAGGGACAAGCCAAGACCGTTCCGGGCGAACCTCTCATTGCTTTCAAGGACGTGCGCATCGGTTTCGATCAAGGTGACGTTCTGCAGGACATATCCTTCGAGGTGTGGCCCGGCGAAACCAAAGTGTTTCTTGGCGAAAGCGGTTCGGGCAAGACGCTGATCATGAAGATGGCGGCCGGGCTGCTGCGTCCCGACGAAGGGCGCATCTGGGTGATGGGGCACGATCTGAACGAAATGAACGAGCGGGACCTGTTGGATTTCCGGCGGCACATCGGCTTCGTGTTTCAGGAGGGCGCTCTGTTCGATTCGCTTACCGTGGCGGAAAATGTCGCGTTCCGGCTGCAGGAAGAAAACGTGCCGGAAGACGAAGTCGGACACGCGCGTCCGGGAGGCCTTGCGCTTCGTGGAGCTGGAATCGACCGTCGATCAGTATCCCGCGGAGCTTTCCGGGGGTATGCGCCGGCGCGTTTCCATTGCCCGCGCGCTGGTCGACCGGCCGGCGCTGGTGTTCTACGATTCGCCGACTGCCGGGCTCGATCCGGTAACTTCGCAGACGATCATCACGCTGGTGCTGCGAGGCCGCGACTTGCAGGGAGTCACTTCGCTGCTGGCGACTCATCGCGTGCAGGATGCGTTTGGGCTGGCGAGTTTTCGGCTCGATGCCAAGAGCGGCCGGCTCATCCGCGTTGATTTCGATGGAAATCGCGGCGCTCAGGAGCCGGCCGGAAATCCCGCGGCCGGAACAGCGACCGACGTGCTGGTGCTGCGGGATGGCCGCGTCTATTTCGAGGGGCCCGCGGCCGACTTTCTGCATTCGTCCGACGAGTACCTGAAAAAGTTTCTCGCATCCGCGGAATAGAACAGGAAAATAGAACCAGAACCGAGGAGGAGGGCGATGGCGCAACGCAAGCAGCTTGACGTGGTCGGAACTCCGTGTGGGAGTTGTTCGTTCTCGCAGGATTATTTATTCTGGCGGTCGCGATTTTCTACGTGACCGGCGCCGGCATGCTGGGGCCGAAGTACCGGCTGATTACCTATTTGCCGGAGGTCGAGGGACTGGAGCACCGGCGCGCCCGTGCGGCTCGATGGCGTGGCGATCGGCAACGTGCAATCAATCCAGCTGACGCCGCATCCGCAGGACGAGGCGCACAATATCACGCTGGTGATGCGCATCGACAAGAAATTTCAAAACGACATACGAACCGATTCCACCGCGAGCCTGATCACCGAAGGGTTGCTGGGCAATCGCTACGTCACGATCTCGCGCGGGCTCACCGGCACAGTGCTCCCGTCCAACGGCATCGTGCCTGGCAAGGAGGAGGCGGCCATGAAGCAGATGGTCGAGCGCGGCGCGGACCTGATGCAGAATCTGGGCGCGCTGTCGGACGATCTGCGCGGAATCGTGGATCGACGTGCACAAGGGGCGCGGCACGCTCGGCAAACTGATGAACGATCCCTCGCTCTACAATCACCTGAGTTCCACGGCCGGGAAAATGGACGCACTGGTTACATCGATTCAGCAGGGCCAGGGAACGATGGGCAAGCTCGTCGCATCGGATGAGATGTACAACAAGGCCGGGACGGCTATCGATCACGTGAATAATGTGTCTGGGCGCCGTGGAACAGCAGAAAGGGACGATGGGCAAGCTCGTGTATGACGCCGAGCTTTTACGACAGCGCGAAAAGCTTGACGGATAAGGGCAACACGCTGCTGGATGGCGTGAACGAAGGGAAGGGCACGCTCGGCAAGCTCGTCCGCGACGATGCTCTTTACAGGAATTTGAAAGATGCTTCCGCCAACGTGCGCGATGCCACCGCGAAACTGAATTCCAACCAGGGGACGATCGGGAAATTCTTCAACGACCCGGCATTTTACGACAATTTTACGGGGCTCGCGGGCGACATGAGGCTGATGGTGAGCGACTTCCGCCAGAACCCCAAAAAGTTCTTGCACGTGAAGTTGGGGATATTTTAGCAGGTGAGAGGCTCGACATGCTCTGCGCGGAGATGCGGAAGGGCGGTGAACATGCATGCGTGAGCTTTTGCGCTACACCGAAGCGGCTAGCATCGATTACGTTGCGCAGCCGCGAACGCAGTGCTCGAATATCATTGTTGCCTTCCGGCCCTCCTCCCGTTTGGAGCCTGGCGCGACCGGGTGCCGAATAAACAGGTGTGGTGCCGCTATCGTGCTCGTCGTAAGCCGAGGCTGCCCGTCGGGAATTTTCGGTTTCCCAATCTGTTGGAAGCGGCGCTTCCAGAGCAGGATTCGATTTAGGTCTGGGCTGCCGGATTCCAATTATGGCGTAGCAGGCGGCAAGATAACTCATTTCTGCGGCCGGCGCGCTACATCCAGTGAGCCACGCGATCTTTTCCATCAGCCCAGCGTTGCTATTGCTTCGCCGCGTAGCGGAGCATCGCGTAGACGGAACACACCTGGTGCTCCGACGAAATCCCGGCATCACGAAAGTGATCGGTCTCGAGGATACTGCGAAAAGATAGCGAATTTGCAGCTCGCACTAGCTCTCAGCGGCAATGGGTGATTCCCGCGAGTACTTTCCTGGTTGCGCTCCGAGATGTCGCCGAAGCCGCAAAGGCATATCCAAACTCGCCGCCGAGGACAGAATATAAACAGAAGAAGACTTGACCAGCACATTGTCTAACGGAAGGCAACCCGGGACGCTGGATACGTTTGACTGAAGCATTCTTGCTGCGTGGGACTTCAATTCGACCGACCGAACCCGCAGGACCCAGCGGTCGTATCGCCAAAGCGCCACGAAGCTCGAACGCAACTTCATGCCGAATATCCCTCGGGGCAGAGAATCTGATTCGCGGCGCTGCGGTTTGCTTGTGCGAGCGGCTCTGGAGAAGGACGGAGTCGCGCTGAACGGCCTTCTGAACGGTTACTGGCGGAACTTACCGCTACTGGACTCGATCACAGTTCCAGGGCGATTTCGCGGATGCGGCGAAGGTCGAGCTTGCCGGTGCCAAGGTGCGGCAATTCTTCGATGGGCAAAAAATTGATTGGCGCGCGGCATCCACAGATTTGGCAGGCCGGACCGCGGAAGTTTATCCGAGGATGTCTTCCAGGTACCTCTGGCGCCAGGGTGTGAAGCACCACGAGGCGCTCGCCCTTCTTTCCGTCGGGCACGCCCGGTGACGGCGAAAGCACTGCTCGGTGGCGCCCGCCAGTCGTGCAGTTGTTCTTCGATCTTGATGTGCGGCACCATTTCGCCGCCGATCTTGCTGAAGCGGCTCAGGCGGTCGGTGATGGTCAGGAAGCCGTCTTCGTCCTGCGCGGCGATGTCGCCGGTGACGTACCAGCCGTCGCGCAGGACTTCCGCGGTTTTCTCCGGTTTGCCGAGATAGCCCTGCATCACATTGGGCCCGCGCACGAGCAGCAGCCCGGCGTGCCACGGGCAGCGGCGCGTGCGTATCCGGATCGACGATGCGCACGCTGACGCCGGGCAGCGGATGGCCGATGTTGCCGCGCTTCGCGCCGACCTGGCGAAAACCGGGCGCGCGGAAATCGCGGGTGTTGACCGCCACGACCGGCGAGCATTCCGTGGTGCCATAGCCTTCGAGCGGGCGGATGCCGAAGCGGTCCTCGAAGGCCAGGGCGAGGCGCTCGGGCAATTTTTCCGCGCCGGCCACCACAAATTGCAGGCTGCCGAAATCTTCGGGCGAACAGCGGCGCATGTAGGCTTGCAGGAAGGTGGGCGTCGCCAGCAGGAAGGTGACGCGGTAGTCGCGGACGAAGTCGCCGACTGGCGCCGAGGTCGAGCGGGCTGGGATGGTACACCACGCTGATTCCCAGCACCGCGGGCAGCCAGAGCGTGACTGTGAAGCCGAACGAATGGAAGAACGGCAGAACGCCGAGCATGGCGTCTTTGCGGTCGAACATGAAGGTCTGGCCGGCCTGCTCGATGTTGGAGGCGATGTTGTAGTGCGTGAGCATCACGCCCTTGGGATCGCCCGTGCTGCCGCTGGAAAAGATGACGGTGGCCAGATCGTCGATGCGATTTGCTTTGGGCCGCCGGTAATCGCCTTCTCGATCCACGCGCCGGGCAGGAACCACAGCAGCAGCGCGACGATTTTTTCGCCGAGCCGCGGCGCGGCTGCCGCTTCTTCGAGCAGGATGGTCTTGCCCGGGACCTGCAGCGGGATATGGTCGAGCAGCGCCTTGGTGGTGATGACGGTTTCCAGCCCGCACTGCGCCGCGCAGGAGGCGAGCGATTCGCTCGAGGTCGTGTAGTTGAGATTTACCGGAATTTTGCCCGCGAGCATGGCCGCGAAATTCACCAGCGCGCCGGGAACCGACGGCGGCAGCAGGATGCCGACCATTTCCTGGCCTGTCCACGTAGCCGCGCAGGCGGCGCGCCAGGAAGATCGCGCTCAGCAGCACGCCGCCCCATTTCATGCGCGGGCGGCGCTTGTCTCCCATGGCGAAGCGGAAGGGCGAGCGGTGCGCGGTGCGGATCAGGCTGCGGTGCAGCGTGCGCATGCGTGTTTTGTGGTGGGCGTACGCTTCGGTCTGCAATTGCTGCACGGCCTCGCGCACTTCAAAAGGCGTGGCGGTCGCGGACATCGGCTTGCCGAAACTGATGGTGACCGGGTAGGGAATCGAACGCGGCATTTTCCAGAGGAAGCGTCCGCGCTCGAAGCTGAAGATGCTGCCCCAGACGCCGTCGAGATTGACGGGAACGATCGGCGCGTCCACGCCCTTCATGATGCGTTCCATGCCGCGGCGGAAGGGAAGCATCTGGCCGATGCGCGTGATCTGGCCCTCGGCAAAAATGCAGACGACTTCGCCCGCGCGGATGGTGTCGCTCGCCAGGTGCAAGGACTTCAGCATCTCGCGCGGCCGAAGCTCGGAGGAAATGGGAATCGCGCGGATCAGCTTGGCGAAGGGCTTGACGAACGGCAGGTCGTAGATGTCTTTGAAGATCAGGAAGCGGATAGGCCGGTCGGTGGAGGCGATCAATAGCAGCGCGTCCACGAACGACATGTGGTTGGCCACGAAAAGAGCGCCGCCGGTTTCGGGGATATTGTCGCGGCCTTCGACGCGGATGCGATAGACCGAATGCGTGGCCAGCCAGAGCACCAGGCGCACCAGCGAATCGGGCAGCAGGATGACGATGTAGGTTGTCGCGCCGAGCGTGAGGATCGCCGTGATCAGAAAGACGCGGGCGGGATTCGGGTGCCCGAGATAAATCATGGCGTACTGCACGACGGGCTGCAATGCGATTCCCACGAACGAAAGCAAATTCGCTGCGGCGATCACGGCGCCTTTCCGGTCCGGCGGCGGCCGGTGCTGGATCAGCGCGTTGATCGGCACGGCGAAAAATCCGGCGAAAAATCCCAGGATCGCCAGGTGTGCCGCAACGGATGCGACGGAGAGTCCCGTGCGGGCCAGCAGCGCGGTGGTGATCGTGATTCCGATAGCGCCTAGCGGGATCAGTCCATATTCGATTTTGCCCCCGGAAAGATAGCCCGCCAGGAAGCTTCCCAATCCGATTCCAAGCGAGGATGCGACCAGCAGGCGGCTCGCGACAGCCTCTGATACGTGCAGCACGTCGGTGCCGTACAGAACCACGTTAATCAGCAGCAGCGAGCCCAGAAACCAGAAGTACACATTTCCCGTCACCGCCAGCGACAGAACGCGGTCTTTGCGGATTTCGGCGATCTGGCTGAACAGATCGCCCAGCGGATTCCAGCGGAATCGCGCGTCCGGTTTGGCGGCGGGCACTCGCGCGATTCGCGAGGCTTGTGGCTCAGGCCAACTAGTGCGAGGCCCAGCAGCACGAAACCCGAGGCATATTCGCGGCCGGGAAAAATCGACGAGAAAATGTCCCGCGGCGATCGTGCCCAGGATGATCGCCATGAACGTGCCCAGTTCGAGGACGCCGTTGCCCCAGGACAGGCGCTTCTCCGGCAGAATCTCCGGAAGTAGTCCGTATTTTGAGGGCGCGAAGACGGCGGCCTCGGTGCTCATCAGAAAGCCCGCCGCGCATTGGATCACCAGGCTGTGCAGCCAGAGACCCGCCAGCGCCGCCAGCACGACTCCGATTTCCAGAAATTTCGTGCCGATGATTACGCTGCGCTTGCTGTAGCGATCCGCCAGGTATCCGCCGGCCATCGAAAATAGAATGAAGGGAACGGAGAACAGCAGCGGAACAACCAGCACGAAAAGGCGGTCGCGCTGTAGCTGGGGCAGTCCCAGGCCGAGAATCAGGAAGCTGATGATCCACTTGAGCGCGTTGTCGCTGAAGCCGCCCTGAAATTGCGTGGCGATGAGGCTCCAGAAGCCCAGGCGCCACGGACTGGTCTTCGTGCGGAGCGCTCACTGGGGGCGTGTTCAGGCATGGTGAGGCATCCGGCGAAGTCTTCTGACGAGCCATGTATTTGCGCGTGCAGCAGTCTACTTTATTTCGAAGAGGCGATTGAACCGCGCGGGCGGATGTGCAGCGAGGCCGCCTGTGCGGGAGGGTTTCAGTCCGGCAGTCGGCTGACCTGCGCGACAGGACTGCCTTTTCACTCAGGGCCCGTTATGCCAGCACGCGGAGTGCGGGCGATGCCGCTGCTTGCGGAAGCAGCGAACGGGGACTTCCACGGCAGGCAAAGGGCGTCTCGCGCTTTGGGATATTTCGTCGAGACGTAATCGTTCAAGAGCTTCTGAAACGCCACCGATAGCTCTTCGTAGGTTCCCTTCGAGGGTGGTGAACTTTTGTCCGTCGATATAGACCGGGCAGCGCGGCGCTTCGCCCGTGCCGGGCAGGCTGATGCCGATGTTGGCGGCTTTCGATTCGCCGGGGCCGTTGACGATGCAGCCCATCACCGCGAGCTTCAATTCCTCCACGCCTTCGTAGTAGCGCTTCCATTCCGGCATTTTGTCGCGGATGTAGCCCTGAACGCTTTCGGCCAGCTCCTGGAACGTGGTGCTGGTGGTGCGCCCGCAGCCGGGGCATGCGGTGACGCTGGGCGCGAACGCGCGCAGCCCGAGCGACTGCAGAAGTTCGCACGCGGCGTAGACTTCGTCGCGGCGATCGCCGCCGGGCCGCGGCGTGAGCGACACGCGGATCGTATCGCCGATGCCCTCATCCAGCAGAATTCCCATCGACGCCGACGACCACACCAAGCCCTTGGCGCCCATGCCCGCTTCGGTGAGCCCGAGGTGCAAAGGCTGATCGGTCTTGCGGGCGAGGTCGCGGTAAATGTCGATCAGGTCGCGCGGCCGCGAAACTTTGCAGGAAATGATGATCTGATCCTTGCGCAAGCCGGATTCGAGGGCCAGTTCGGTCGATTGGATGCGCGGAAAGCACCATGCACTCGTTGATGATCTCTTCGGAGGTCTTGCCGAGGTCGCGGTCGGTGTTCTCCTGCATCTTGCGCATGACCAGTTCCTGATTGAGCGAACCGCCATTCACGCCGATGCGGACCGGCTTGCCGTTGTCGCGCGCAACTTTGCAGATCGTGGCGAACTGCTCGTCGCGGCGCTGGCCGTGGCCCACGTTTCCGGGATTGATGCGGTACTTATCGAGCGCGCGGGCGCAATCGGGATATTTGGTCAGCAGAACGTGGCCGTTGTAGTGAAAATCGCCGATGATGGGCGCGTCGCAGCCCGCGTCCAGCAGCCGCTTCTTGATTTCGGCCACGGCGGCCGCCGCTTCCGGCATGTTCACGGTGATGCGGACGAGTTCCGATCCGGCCTGGGCGAGTTCGAGGCATTGCTGCGTGGTGGCGGCGACGTCGGCGGTGTCGGTGTTGGTCATCGACTGGACGACCACAGGCGCGCCGCCGCCGACCTGGATCTTGCCGACTTTGACGCCGACGGTCTGATGACGCTTATACTGTCATTTGAGGGATTATTGTAGCGAATCAGCGGGGTATTGTGCCAGGGATAGACGCAGATAGCGGCGCTGCAAACAGCTAGAATTGCATTCCGATCTGGGAAAGTCTGAGGCGTTTAATACTCGACGCGCCGCACCGCAGGAGCAGCAGGCGGCTTGTTGTTCCGGGGCGGCGGAATCACGGTGGCCATCTTGCGGATCATGGCCAGCACGAGCTTTTTATCGTCATCGGAAAGCGTGGTGGAATAGCGCTTGATATCCGCGAGGAACCGAATCTCTTCCTCGGAAAGCTCGCCCAGCACCTTGCGTGTCTCGCGGTCCTGCGCGGTATCGGTGCCGGGGAAAAAATCGGCCAGATTGATTTCCATGGCCTCGGCGATTTTCGCCAGTGTCTCGAGCGAGGGAACGGTGTGGCCGTTCTCCACGCGCGACAGATAGCAGCGCAGAAGTCCGGTCCGGCGCTCGATATCACCCTGCGAGAGGCCGCGATCGCTGCGGTAAGAGCGAATCACTTCACCGATATTCACTTTGGGCTTTTCTTTTGGCACCGTAGCATCCCTGACAACAGGGGTATCCTACGAGTAACCCTATTGAGGCGCAAGGGCTTATTTGGCTTGGTTGCTTACTGATACGACACAAAAAGACACCCTCGGACGGGGCACGGAAGCGGAACGACAGGGAGGCGAAGCCCTAACCCGGGTGGCCACAAACCCGCGCGAGCCTCAATGCCGTGTGCACAGGCTGCGCGGATGGCTTGGCGTCAACAGCGCTCGCGTTGGCGTTCTTGCCTGCGCGCTTCTCGGTGTAGAGGGCCAGGTCGGCTCGATTCAGCAGTTCCTGCGGGGTCTCGCCCGGCTTGTAGTCGGTCCAGCCGCAGGAAAAGTGGCAATGGATTTTTTCGCCCTGATGCGTCAACTTCCAGACCTTCAGACGCGCCCAGCACGTGTTTTACTTCCTCCGGCTTGCACTCGGGCAGAAGCACCATGAATTCGTCGCCGCCCAGGCGCACGGCCAGGTCCGAGCCGCGAATGGCTCTCTGAATGCGTTCGGCGAAGGCCTTAGCAGGAGCGCATCTCCCGCGGCGTGTCCAGACGCGTCGTTGATTTGTTTAGTCCGTCGAAATCCAGCATTACGAGGGTGAGCGGGCGGTCATAGCGCGTGGCGCGACTGATCTCCTCGACCAGCCGCTGCTCGCCGGAGCGGCGATTGTAGAGGCCCGTCAATTGGTCGAGCGCGGCAAGTTTGTAGACTTCCGCGGTGAGGTTTTCGACTTTGGCAAGGGAGGTTATTTGATCCGCAATCTGGTTGCGCATGCGGATGAGCAGCGTTTGCTGATACACAAGATAGACGCTGAAGAGAAGGACGATGCCGACCAGCGCGCGCACCGCCTGATTCAGATAAAACGAAGAAGTAGAGTCCTCTTTCAGGATTGCAGGGAAGGCGAAGGAGGCCACCGCAACCGTCAGCAGAATCAGGACAAGTACCGTTGACGACCACAGCCACCACTGCCGATTGTCGATTTTGCGCAGGTTCTCGCGAAACACCTGCGGCTTGATGGAGGGTCGTTTGAGCGTTCATTAGCGTCATTCCCGTCGCGGCAAAGCCCAAAATCCCCAGCTAACTGGATTACCTAACGCCGTGTTTACCTCCACACGATAAATCCCAAGCGATTTCCCAATCGAGACAACGACAATGCATACGCGCAGCCTCTTGGCACTGTTTTATTGGCCTTTGCTTTGTCAGCAAGCCGGCGCCGTGTTTCTCAGTGGACACGTTTGCGTAAGTCTATTTCCGCTTGGCCTTGAAGCGGAACTCCTTCGCTGCTCGGTAGCGTGAGCAGAAAAGATGGTCCTTTTTCAGCCCGAGGAAACCTCTAGTTTGGCGGGCCGTGGAGTCCTCTAAGAAGAATACAGACTACAAAAAAAGGAGATATACATGAAGCTTAAGACTTCGAATTGGTTGTTGTCCATTGCGCTGGCGGGGCTGACAGCTTCTGTCGCAGTGGCAAGTCCTGTAATCGGCGGCCAATCGGTCAACCGTCAGGGAACGCGACCGCCGTCGCCGCAGGGGACCAGCGCGACTGAGCCTACGCAGGGAACGCGTCTGCCGTCGCCTCCAGGGGACCGCGGACTGAGCCTCACGCAGGGAACACGACCGCCGTCGCCTCCAGGGGACCCGGACTGAGCCTGACGCAGGGAACGCGTCCGCCGTCGCCCCAGGAGGACCAGCGCGACTGAGCCTGATGCAGGGAACGCGTCCGCCGTCGCCTCCAGGAGGACCCGCGACTGAGCCTGATGCAGGGAACGCGTCCGCCGTCGCCTGCAGGGGGCCTGGGCTGAGCCTGACGCAGGGAACGCGTCCGCCGTCGCCCCAGGGGACCGCGGACTGAGCCTGATGCAGGGAACGCGTCCGCCGTCGCCCCCAGGGGACCCGGGCTGAGCCTGATGCAGGGAACGCGTCCGCCGTCGCCGCCAGGGGACCAGCGCGACTGAGCCTGACGCAGGGAACGCGTCCGCCGTCGCCTCCAGGGGGACCCGGACTGAGCGCCAACGTAGTACTTTTGGTGAGTAACTAACTTCTAACACCCCTGGGCGGGGAGATCATAGGAATCTCCCTCCCGATGTGTTAGCATTTACACTCTTGCCTGAATCGGCAGGAGCCCCATGCTGAACTGATCATTTGGTGGTCTGGCATAATTCTGGAATCGGTAATCCTTCTTCGCGCACTGCAGCAGAAGACACTCGGGAAGATATCCCTTCTTCTATCTGTATGTTGCGAGTTTATTGTTTGCTGATGGCTTTCTCTATGTGCTTTCCCTGGTTAACCCTGCGGCATACCCCAAATGGAATTGGAATGCCGGATTTCTGAACATCATCATTGGCGGTGGCATTCTTTTGGAAATTTTTAAGCACGTCCTCGCGCCTTATCCCGGCGCGGAGAGATTTGCGAGAATCTCCGGCCTCGTGATTTTTGCGCGTGCTCTTTCATTCCGGTCGTGTATTTGATCGTGGAACCAGCTCCGATCCGGAGACGATGTCGCGGAATCTCGGAAGAAATTTGCTGGCTGTTCAGGCAATACTGCTTTCGGGCCTGGTGGGCGTAATTTTCTATTACGGGATCGCCATCGGGAGAAATATCCGAGGGAATGATTGTCGGTTACGGATTATGCGTGGCGACGACCCTGATGACCCTGGCCGTCCGTTCCTTCGCGGGCCCTTCCTTCGACGCCGCTTGGATTCTGATTCAGCCGGTCGCCTATTGGATTTGCTTGTTTGTCTGGATGTCGGCCCTCTGGAGTTACGCGCCCAACCCCTTGCCGCTGACTGCGGCAGACATCGCGCGCTGACTATGAGTCATTCGTGTCGGGAACCAGGGCCAGGGTGGGCGAGATGCGCTCGAACCTGGGAGAGCGGCACGTCCATGATGCAGCTGGTCCTGTTTCTGACCCTTGGCTCGGGACTCATAGTACTTCTTTTTCTCCTCACCAGGCGAAACCGCCGCGTCGAGGGTGGCGCTCAGGCTGTTTTTCACGCCCGTCAGGCGTTGGTGGCGCTGCAAATGGAGCTGTTACCCCCAGCAATTTTGGAAGGATTTTCGAACGGCACGACTTGGAATATGTCGCAGCTCAAGCTCCGGCCCGGATACAGGAGCTCTTCCTCGAGGAACGGCAAAAAGTCGTTCTTTCCTGGGTAGGGCAAATCCGCAAGCAGATTCTGAGCCTCAAGCAATTCCATCTGCGGTTCGGCGCGCTTCTATGCCGGTCTCAGTCTGAGTACGGAATTGCGATTAGCCTCGGAGTTTTTTCTGCTGCTCGGCATCTGCCGCAGCAGTGCGGATCGCCGTCCGCTGGCGAGGTCCTTATGCCGCGCCCCACATGGTCGGGCAGAGCGGCCGCGACGGCTGCGCGAGTGTGCGACTTGTCGGCAAGATCTCTGGACTTCCTCAAGACCTCGCGGTTGAACCGTTCCGCCGGGATTCGGTTCGAGATCCTACGCTGCTATAAACGATGGAAGCGAATCTAAAGAGGCTCGACGTTCAACAGGCCGCGGACGATCTTGCGCCGCCGGACGCTCTCCAAGATCGCCGCCCTCTGGACCGGCTGATTTATCTGGCGTCGACCCGGGATTACAACACCGGCTTCTACTATCACGATGGTTTGGCGTCGCGCTTTCGACGAAGAAGTCGTCTGCGAAGCGCTGGCCGATTGCCATCGGGAGGCCTTGCGCGAGCTGGTTTCCACTTCGCTGGAAGAATTGGTGCGGCAGATGGACGCGTATATGGATTCGACGCACACCAGTCCTGCTGATTTCATCGCCGCGTGGAAAAAACTCGAACCTTATCGGGTCGCGGTGCCGGTCGATACAGACTTGCTGACTGCGGAATTCCTGTTCTCGAACTTCAAGATCGCTTTGGCAATTTTGGAGGCGCGTCTGGGTAATCGTCCGCTGGCGGAACCAGACGCATGGCCACCCCCGTCACCTGACCAATGATTTCCGCCTCGGCAGGGTAGGCGAACTGCCGGATGGGCGCCCCCGATAAGCGGATGCGGCACCAGGGTAATCTCCGCGCCGCGAACTTCGCACCACGAGCACGCGTAACCTTCCCGCAATTCGACAAAATAGATGGGCCGGTCAAATTCCGAGCGCCACTCCGATGCCTCGGACCGCGTCGGCGCGGGTTTCGATCTGCACAAAAGATCCAGGCCTCAGCAGGGGATACATCGTGAAGTCCTGAATGCCCACATAGCCATACTGGCAGTGCCGCACGTCCAGCTTCTGGATCAAAGCGATCGGAACTTCTCCCCAGACCTCCACCATTCGCGATATCAGACTCGTCTTTTCCAGGCTGAAGCTCTTATCGAACCGCACCGGGAAGGTGATGGCTTTCTGAGGATCGGGCGACTTCAAGCGAAGTCAGATGGGTATTCTGCAGCGGCAGCGCCAGTTGGTAGCGCGGTGCTGGAATTGAGATCGATGCCGAACACCACCAGCAGATCGTTGAATTTCGTGCGGTAGATGACGCTTAGACTGTAAAGCTTGTAAATGCTGGGGATGGAACTCTTGTTCTCAAGCTGGGTCAGCCAGGCGTTGGAGATGTAGAATTCTTCGTTTTGCTGATCCTCGGCAATCGCCCGGCTGAACTCCTCGACTTCGCGCGTAGTAACGCCCAGTCGATTGCGAAGTTCCTTCAGCTGATCCCCTGGACGCATCTTTGGCCCCGTTTGAGTGTACCGTATCGAACGACTTCTGGGTCGGGAAGGACAGTAAAGCTTTCCAAGCCGCGAATCAACTGATTTGAGACGGGTTGTTACCGATGCCCTCGCGGCGCGAACTGCCCGATCATACATTGGGATGGGCCGGAAATCATTATAGTACTAACCTGCTTACAATTAGAAGCAAGTCGTCCTTGCTCTGCGTCACGACTGTTCCACGTTGATATGTTCGGGAGTTTGAGAGGCGTTCGTGTGTAAGTTTTGCTTAACATTTACATCAAATACAGGCTAAAATTTAGTCAGCTCCCTCCGAATTGCATCCGCGGCGGTAAGCCTTCCGAGTCTCCTCGAAAGTTTTCCTTTTTTAACTTGATCCGATGCAGGGCAACGCCCGGCAATTTGCGCGAATCGGAATGAGTGGATGCTTTTAGAGACAAGTGGACGTACTACATGTGTTCGTGATACTTAGGGGGCCGGAAACCCTGGTGGAAAAAGGCTTCTGATTGCGGAAACCCTCTTTTCAAAAAAGATTCTGGATTACTCTCACTCGCAGCCATTCGTCTCACCTACGTGATCCGTTCTTGCGGCTTCCGGTGCGGCTTGCGGAGTCTATGGCCTGGCATGGTCACTGCACTAAGTTGAAAAGCAAAGGGGTTGGAGTAAACTGAAGTATCAGGCGCGAGTGGGCAAGTTCGCGGAGACGGCATCAATGGAGCGTTCGATAGCCACTGTCAATCGTTGGCGGAAGGGACCCGCATTCGCTCTGTGGAAAGCCACCTTTCTCGGAGAGTCCGGTTATAGACTGGACGATCCTGCCGCGAAAGAACCGCGCCGGGGCACCGCTGGTTATCCCGCGGAGTTCGGCGCTTTGCTCGCGCTGGTCGAGGGAGTTCGTCGCAGGCTTCTAATAAACCGGCTCATTGGCAGTTGGCTGGTATGCCTTTCGTGGATTTTCCTGGGACTCATCTTCGCGGCCGCTCTCAGCCGGAATTTGAAGTACTCCCTCGCCGCGGCTGTGGTGATTGCCGCGCTTGGCTTCACGGTTCTATTCGTGCGGGAATGGGTCCGGCGGCCTTCCGGGTATTTCTGCGCGCGAGAGATGGATCGCGCGTCGGGACTTTCCGACCGCCTCTCGACGGCGCTTTATTTCGCGTCCTCCGGGGAGTCCGACCCGATGATTCGTCATCAACGGCGCGATGCCCTCGGCAAGGTTGGCCGCATTGACCCGCGGGAACTCTTTCCGACGCGCATACCCGAGTTTGCCAGCCGCACCATGGCCCTTGCTCTGATTGCCTTCGCGCTGCTGGGCTACCGCCTCTACTACAGCCCGCCCATCATGGCGCTGCTGCACCGTGCGGCTACTTCGCAGCTTGCCAGGGCGGTCGTTTCTCCGCTGACCGGAGCGATGAAAAAAGATTTGCTCGCCCTGGTGAAGCGCGACGAGTCGGAAATCAAGCAGGCTTCTCCGGACGCTGAAACCGTTCCGGGCTTGGCCGAGTCCAAGAATGCCGATGACGCCTCGCAGCTCGGAGAGAAAGACGGCGCGGCTCCCGGAGATCAAGACGACGCCGATTCGGCCACCGAGGGAGCCGAAGGCGATCCCAACGCTCCGGAGGCGGGAGCGAATCCGCAGGGCCAGGGGCAGGATGCGAGCCAGGGCGGGAACTCGGATAATCAGCAGATGGCCGATGCCAATCAACCGTCTTCGAGCGAGAACGGCCAGAATGGCTCCTCTCAGCAGCAGCAACAGGCTGGCCAGGGGCAAAGCTCTTCGAGCGGTTCGATGATGCAGGCGTTGAAAAATCTGATGAAGAATATGACCGGCCAGCCCACCCAGAGCGATTCGACGGGCAGCCTACGTCGGCGGGGTCGTCGCAGCAGCCGGGAGGCTCTTCGGGACAGGGCGAGGCAAAAAACGATTCGCCGAAGGATGGCTCCGAACAAAAAGAAGCCGGGTCTTCGTCCAGTTCCCAGAAGCCAGGCGGCGGCGCGGGGAACGGAAGCACGCCCGTGCCGAAGCAGGCCGCGAAGGAGCGCCGCCGCCTCCGCAAGAATATGCCTCGGATCGCGTGAATCTGGAAGCCAATGATTTCCGGCAGCAGGGCGCATCGCGCACCACGTCTGCGGCCGGCAAGGCGCAATTGCCGCTGCGCGATATCAAGCCGCGCCCGTGGCCGCCATCAAGGGATCCGAGCAGGAAAATATACCGGTGCGTTACCGGCTGTACGTGCAGCGCTATTTCGAACACAGCGATCAAGGCCCCCGAGCAAATCCAGCCGCCTCGATAGGCGTTGAAGGACGGACAACAGTGCTGACGGAAGATCAGAAAAGCGACCAGTCGTTCGAACGGCAGATCGAATCGCTCGCCGGAAAGATGGTGGAGTCTGCGGAGCGAAATCTCCAAAGCGATCGTCGGTCAGAGCGAAGTGGTCGAGGGAGTGCTGATTGCGCTGCTGGCCGGCGCGCACGTTCTGCTGGAAGGCGTGCCGGGCGTGGGCAAGACGCTGCTCGTGCGCACGCTCGCGCAGGCCGTTTCACTGAAGTATTCGCGCATCCAGTTCACTCCCGACCTGATGCCCGCCGATGTGATCGGCACCTCCGTGGTGCAGGATGACGGCGACGGCAAAAAGATGCTCGATTTCCAGCCCGGGCCCATCTTCACCAATCTTCTGCTGGCCGACGAAATCAACCGCACCACGCCAAAGACCCAATCGGCCCTGCTCGAGGCCATGCAGGAGAAGCAGGTGACCGTCGGCGCACACCACGCATATTCTCGACGAGCCCTTTTTCGTGATGGCGACGCAGAATCCCCTCGAGATGGAGGGCACCTATCCGCTTCCGGAAGCGCAGTTGGACCGCTTTCTTTTCAAGCTGCGCGTTCCTTTTCCGGGGCGGCAGGAGCTGCACGATATTCTCGATCGCACCACGCGAGGCGCGGGTGTGGAAGTGCGGCACGTGCTGAACGGTCCGCAGATTCTGGAGATGCGGAAGGTGGTGCGCATGGTCCCACTCGCGCCGCACGTCCAGGATTACGTGGTGAAGCTGGTGCTTGCCACGCACGCGGAAGACCGCTCGAACACGCTCGCGAACAAATACATTCGCTACGGCAGCTCTCCGCGCGGCGCGCAGGCCTTGATTCTGGGCGGAAAGGTGCGCGCGCTGCTCGAACGGCCGCTTTAACGTGAGCACCGACGACATTCACGCGCTGCTGAAGCCGGCCCTGCGCCACCGCATCATCCTCAACTTCGAGGCTCAGGCGGACGGGCGCGGAGCCGACGATCTGCTCGAAGAGATCGTCAGCGTGACGAAGAAAAACTGAAGGCACTTTCAGGGGAAGGCGTTGCCGCTCCATCCACGGACAGGCAAACGCCCATTCTCCTAAACTGGTAAAAATGGCTGCCCCGCTGTTACTCGACCGCGATTTCCTGAAGACCCTCGAAGAGCTCACATTGTTGTGCCGGGAGGATCTCACCGGCCCGATTGGCGCCGATCACCGTTCGCGAAGCCACGGACCCGGCATGGAGTTTGCCGATTATCGCGTCTATTCGTCGGGTGACGATCCCCGCTTTCTTGATTGGAACGCCTACCTCCGGCTCGGCAAGCTGTTCCTCAAGATTTTCGAAACCGAGCGGCACGTTCCCGTGCGGATTCTCCTGGATGCCAGCGAATCCATGGATTGCGAGGAAGCCGCCGCGGAGTCCAAGTTCCTCTACGGGCAGCGGCTCGCCGCTACGTTCACCTACCTCGCGCTGCTTCGCCTGGACACCACGGCCGTGATCCCTTTCAGCGAGCGCCTGGGAAAACCCATCATGGTCGCAGGCGGCCGCGAGAACTTCTGGCCCGTGCTCGATTTTCTGAGCCAGCTTTCCTGCAAGGGCGGCACGGACCTTTACCGGTCGGTGAAGGAATTCGTCAATAATTTTCCCTCCCGCGGGGTCGTGATTGTCATCTCCGACTTCTTCGACGAAGACGGCTGCCGCCGCGCTCTCGAGATGCTGCGCTCGTCGGGCCACGATTTTGTGGTTCTTCAGGTGCATAGCGCGGAGGAGCAGCGTCCCTCAGCCTTTGGCGAACTGCTTCTGGAGGAGGCGGAAACGGGCGAGCTGCGCACCATCGAGTGTTCGCGGGAAAAGTCGGCGCTTGTACGAGCGCGCCTTCCTCGAATTTTCAACCCGCCTTCAGCGCCTGGCGCTTCGCAACGGCGGCCGCTATGCCCGCGCGGTAACCAATATCCCCTATCAGGAATTTGTGCTGCAGAGTCTGCGCGGCGGACGGGTGCTCACGTGAGCTGGCTCGCTCTAAGTCCCTGGCAGGCTTTATTTTTGTGGCTGGCGGCGTCGGCCTTCGCGCTGTGGCTCTATCTTCACCAGCGCCCCACGCGCCGCAAAGTTTCGACGCTGCGCTTCTGGGCCGATCTGCCTCCCAGCGTTTACCGTCGCCGCCGCTGGCTGCGTGAGCCGTGGGCGCTGCTTGCTCAAGTGCTCTTCCTGCTGTTTCTGATTCTCGCGCTGGCGAATCCGCGCTGGGGCCACGTCACCGAGAGCCGCCGCGTGGCGATTGTTCTCGACACCTCGATCTGGTCCCAGGTGCAGCGGCCGGGCGAGCGCCCGTGGATCGATTTGCTGCGCCAGGATGCCTACCGTCTCTTGAACACGCTGCCGCCAACCGACGAGGTTCTGCTCCTTCGCGCCGAGCCCGACGCGCCTGCCGATTTTGCCCTTCACGCACGATCGTGCGGAGCAGCGGCGCGCCGTCGCCCAGGCCCGCGCGTCCAGCAGCACCGCCGACATCCCCCGCGCTTTAGAGGCGGGCAACGCCGCTCTCGCCGGGGCCCGCGCGGGGCTTCTCGTCTACATCGGTCCCGGAATGCTGGACGAGCAGCAAGGGCAGAAATCTGGAAAGCTTGCGCCAGTCCTGGGAACCCGGCGACGGAAGCGGCGATCATCCTCAGTTCCTGGTGCGCATCGTGGGCGCCGATGAGCCGGTGGAGAACCGCGGAATTTCCCGCCTGGCCCTGCAGCGCGACGCCACGCAGCCGGACCGCTGGCATTTGCTCACGCAACTGAAAAACTACAGTGGATCGAGTGCCGCCGTCGTTCTGAAGCTTTCCGTGGGCGGCCAGGCTCTACTGCAGCGCAATGTCTCGCTCGCGCCGGGCCAGGTAAGCGCCCTCAACGACCAGTTCATTACCGCGACGGGCGGCCTTCTCGCCGCGGAGCTTGCGCCTGGAGATGATTTGAAGGCCGACGACCGCGCCGTCGTTTACGTTCCGCCTTTCCGTCCGATTAATATGGCGGTCTTCACGTCGCGCGCGTCTTTTGAAAACGATTTGCGTCCCGTGCTCGCGGCGAATCCCTATCTGCGGGCGCAGTTCCTGAAACCCGGCGTCGCGCCAAATCCCGCGCCCGACATGGCCATTTACGACGCCACGGCTCCTCCGTCGCAGGTTGCTTACAACTCCATTTATTTCGTGCGCGGGCAGCAGGGCAAAGCCGCTCACCCGATTCGCGCTACCGACTGGAACCTGCAGCATCCGGCGACCCGCTGGGTGCGCACGCGCGACGTGAGCGTACGGAACGCCGCAACCTTGAACGTGCGGCCCGCGGATACGGTGCTGGCCTCCGGAGAAGGGAACCCGGAAATACCGCTGATTCGTGGCGCGCGAGCAGAATCAGCATCGCGTGCTGGTTGTGGGATTCGATCCGCACGACTCGAATTTTCCCCAGCAGTCCGCGTTTCCGCTCTTGATCGCGGGGGCCGCGGAATGGCTCGGGCATCCGATCGAAGACGTTTCGAATTCGCTTTCGGCCGGCGAGCTTGAATTGCCCGGCTCCGCGACGCGGATTGTTTCACCTTCGGGGGCCGAATTGCCTTTTGCCCGCGAGGAAGCCGGCCTGCATGTGCTGGCGCTGGAAGCGGGTTTATACCGCGTGATCGGCGCCAATAACCGGACCGACCACGTTTGCCGTCAATGCGCCCCCGCTGCTGCCTTCGCAGCGAATTGCTCCCACGGCTGCGGAGTTGGGCCCGATTGCAGGCGAGACGCTGGCCTATCAGGGAACGTACCTTTGGAAATGGCTGGTGCTGCTGGCCATGCTGGCCCTGTGGGCCGAGTGGGTGCTGTTCTATTCGCAGCGTGTGAACCGGCGCGCGGTGTTGATCCAGCATGCCGAGCTGCAAACCCAAGCGACCGGGCTGAGTTCGGAAACACAAAAAGATGAAGCGCTTGATCCGAATTTCATCACCTAGGCGGCGGGTAGCGGCATGACGCTCGAAAGACCCATTTTCTTTCTGCTGCTCCTGCTGCTGCCGCTTCCCTGGCTGCTGCTTCGCAAGACTCCGGGCGCCTCGCGGGCCTGCCTGCGCGCTGAAGTGCCTCGCGTTCGCCGCGCTGGTGATCGCCCTGGCCGATCCGTGGGCGGAAATGCTCGTTCAGAGGCTGGCCGTTACGGTGGTGATGGATACCTCGGCGAGCATGCCGCGCGAATCGCTCGACCGGGGGCAGGCCATCCTGCGCGAACTCGTCGGCAAGAAATCGGGCGCGGAATTGCGCCTGATTACCTTTGCCGAGCATGCACGCCAGGTGCCGGTTGCAGCGAAAGTTGACCAGGTGACGATTCCTCAAGGCCTCGACCTCAATGGCGGCATGGCCACTGACATCGAAGGCGGCTTGCAACTGGCGCTGAGCACGTTCCCCGAGCGGGGCGCGCGGCGCATCGTGCTCGTGACCGACGGCAACGAGACCCAGGGCCACGCGCTCACCGAAGCGCTGCGCGCCCGCGAACGCGGCGTGGAGATTTTCACCGTGCCCTCCGGCGGAAACGCGCGCCTGCCGGTGCAGTTGGAAAGCGTGGCGTCTCCGCAGCAGGTGTTTTCAGGCGAGCGCTTCACCCTGTCGCTCGGCATCGAGAGTTCGCGCGCCTTCTCCGGACGCGTTTCGATCACCTCGCAGGGGCAGGAGATCGCCTCGGCGCCGGTGGACTTCAAGGCCGGCAGCAATGCCGTGGATCTGCCCGCGCATCTCACCGACACCGGCGTGAGCCTGCTCGAAGTTCATCTGGGCGCTGCGGGCGTTGACCAGCCGCTGTTCTCGCAAGCGGTGACGGTGCGGCATCCCCGCGTGCTTTATATTTCCGGACCCGAAGGCCCCGCCGCGCCTCTGCTCGACACGCTCAAAAGCGCCGAAGTGGATGTGGAGCAGCAGGCGTCGCTTTCCTATCGATGCCAACACCTGGCAAAAGTGGGACGCCGTTCTCATCGACAATTATCCCGATCATCCGCTGGCTGCCGACGAGCAGAATGCCCTGGCGCAGTACGTATTCACCGGCGGGGGGCTCATTTTCATAGCCGGTGAAAATAATTCCCAGCTTTCCGTGGACCCGCACACCCCGCTCGAGAAAGTTTTGCCGGTGGCGGGCGATCCGCCCCCGCCGCCCGAGGAGCCTACCGCGCTCGTGCTGGTGCTGGACAAATCCCGCAGCATGGATGGTCCAAAGATCGCCATGGTGCGCGAAGCCGCGCGCGCCAGCCTCACCACCCTGCGCCCCATCGACAAGATTGGCGTGATTGCCTTCGATGAAACTCCCGACTGGGTGGTGCCGCTGGGCCCTGCCGCGGATGTGCCGCGCATCAGCGGCTTGATCAATTCCATCAACGCCGACGGCGGCACCAGAATTTACCCCGCGGTGCAGATGGCCTACGACGCGATTCGGACCGAGCATGTGACGCGCCGCCACATCATCCTGCTCACCGATGGCGTCTCGCCCCCCGGCGGATTGCCGCAGCTTGAAAAAACTGCCGCCGCGGAGCACATCCCCATCTCGGTCGTTGGCGTGGGCAATGACGTCGACCGGCAGTTGCTCGAAGATATGGCGCGCGAAACGCACGGCAAGTCTTATTTCGTTGACGATCCCGAGAAGATTCCGGAAGTGATCAGCGGGGAAACGCGCGATCTGCAGGCTTCCACCGTGGAGGAACGCTCCGTGCGCGTGGTGCGCGTGCGGCCCGTGGAGTTCATCGACGGAGTTGATTTCACCAAGGCTCCGCACCTGCTTGGATTCGCCAAAGAAAAGGCCAAAAAGGGTTCTGAGACGATTCTGCGCGTCGATACCGGAGAGCCTCTGCTGGTTCGCTGGCAGTTTGGTCTGGGGCGCGTGGTGGCGTTTCTGTCCGACGCCCGCGCCCGCTGGTCGGCGGATTGGGTGCGCTGGCCCGCCTACGCCACTTTGTGGCCGCAGATGGTGCGCGACGTGTCGCATCGCGACCGCACCGTGCGCGCCGGAGTTCGCCCGGGTGCTCGTGAAGGGGAATCGATCGTCTATTACGACGTTCTCGGCGACGCGGACAAGAAGATGACCCCGGCCGGCGGCGTGGCCGGCGCCCCGCAAGTGATGGTGAACCCGCCGGGTGAGGCCCCCCATGCCGTCTCGCTCGAAGAGACCGCCCCTGGTCATTACGAGGCGATCGTTCCGGCAGACCAGCGCGGACTCTATCGCATCGTCTCGGGCAATTCCGAACTCGTGCTGCCCGAGGCCGGCTTCTATCGCGAAGCCCAGGAACTCAAGCCGCGCGAGATCAATGTCCCGTTGCTGAGCGAACTAAGCCGGGTGACGGAGGGCCGCGTGGAACCTACGCTGGCTCAGTTGCTCGACGAGAAGGGCAGCTACGTGCGCGAGAGGCGCGCCCTGTGGCCGTACTGGCTCGTGCTTGCCTTGCTGATCAACTTTCTTGAGGTGGCCATTCGCAAGGGGCATTTCCGGCGCTTGTCCGGCTGGGTGCGGCGGCGCCTCGAAACTCGCGGCTCGACTGGCACGAACGTTACCGGCGCTCCCACGATTACCGGCGCTCCGTCGATTGCCGATAGCAGGCCGGGATTCAGACCCGCGCGAGTGTAAAAAGAATTCTGTACGCGTAAGGCGTAACGCGCGACGCGCGACGCTACGACGAAAGTCCCGGCTGCGGTTCGGCCGCGCCTGCCACCACCGGCTTCTTCTTCGAGAACGAAACCAGCACCGTCTTCAGAATCACATACAGCACCGGAATGAAGAACAGGTTGAGGATGGTCGAGAAACAGCATCCCGCCCACGATCGCCGTTCCCACCGAGTGCCGTCCCAGTTTTCCCGCGCCGGTCGCAAAGTAAAGCGGCAGCACGCCCAGAATAAAAGCAAAAGACGTCATGAGGATCGGCCGCAGCCGCAGCTCCGCGGCCTCGATCGCCGCGTTCGTGATGGTGCGCCCGCGCTCGATGAGCTGCTCCGCGAATTCCACGATGAGGATGGAGTTCTTCGCCGAAAGCCCGATCAGCAGCACCAGGCCGATCTGCACGTAAACGTCGTCCACCAATCCCCGCAGGGAGACGAAAAGCGAGCGCGCCCAGCACCGCCATGGGAACCGCCAGCAGGATGATGAAGGGCAGCGCAAAGCTTTCGTATTGCGCCGAAAGCGTCAGATACACCACCAGCAGCCCGAGCCCGAAGATGATGATCGCCTTGCCGCTCGCTTCCACTTCTTCGAGCGCCAGTCCCGTCCAGCTGTAGGTCATGCCTTGCAGCATGTTCTGCTTGGCCAGTTCTTCCATCGCGGCCAGCCCCTGGCTGGAGCTGTAGCCCTGCGCGGCCGCGCCGTCGATTTCCGCCGAGCGGAACAAATTGTAGTGGTTGATCACCTGCGGCCCGGAAGTCTCCTGCAGGTTCACGAGATTTCCCAGCGGCACCAGGCCGTTCGTGTTGGAGCGCACGTAGTATTGCCGCAGGTCCCGCGCGTTCATGCGGAACGGCTGGTCGGCCTGCACGTAGACGCGGTACGAGCGATTGTTGAAGTCGAAGTCGTTCACGTATTCCGACCCCATGTAGACGCTCAGCGCCTGCGTCACCTGGTCGATCGGCACGCCGATGGCTTTCGCTTTCTCGCGGTCGATCTGCACCAGTTGCTGCGGATCGTTGGCGGTGAAGCTGGTGAAGAGGCCGCGCAGGTCCTGGCGCTGCCGGCTCGCGCCGACGATCTTGTGCGCGACGCCGTCGAGGTCCTGCAAGCGTGTTGCGTCCGCAGGTCCTGCAGTTCGAACTGGAATCCGCCGAAGCTGCCGATGCCGTTGATGGCGGGCGGCTCGAACGCGACCACGATCGCTCCCGGAACGCCGAACAGCTTGGGCGAGACGCGCGCCACGATATCGCTCGCCGCATGGCCCTTGCCTCCGCGCTCCTCGATCGGCTTCAGCGGCGCGAAGATCAGCCCGTAGTTCGACGAGCTTCCGCCCGAGAGCGAAAAGCCCGGCACGGCAAACGTGCCGAAAACGTCCGGATCGGCGCGCAGCACCTGTTCCGCCTGTTTGCGAAACCTCCGTGGTATAGGACAGCGACGCGCCCGGCGGCGCCTGCACCACCACGATGAAATAGTTCTGGTCCTCCTGCGGCACGAGTCCCGTCGGCACGTGGGCGTACATGTAGCCCGTCGCGCCAAGCCCCGCCACGAACAGCACGACCATCACGTAGCGGAATTCAGCACCTTGCAGATGGCTTTGCCGTACGCGGTCCCCAGCCCGTGGATCGAACCGTCGATGCCATGCGCAAACTTGCGTGTACCCGTTCGACAGCCACGGGATGTGCGTCCAGTCGAACACGGTGTACTTGTACTCCTCGCCGCGCAGCAGGATCGCCGCCAGCGCCGGCGAAAGCGTCAGCGCGTTGAACAGCGAAATGGCGATCGAGAACGCGATGGTCAGCGAGAACTGCTTGTAGAGAATTCCCGTCGTGCCCGGGAAGAACGACACCGGCACGAACACCGAAATCAGCACCAGCGAAGTGGCAACCACGGCGCTCGACACCTCCGCCATCGCGGCCGAGGTCGCTTTGTGCGGATCGGTCGTGTCCTCGTCGATGTGCCGCTGCGCGTTTTCGATCACCACGATCGCGTCGTCGACCACCAGCCCCGTCGCCAGCGTGATGCCGAACAGCGTCAGCGAATTGATCGAGAAGTTGAAAAGATTGATGAACGCGAACGTGCCGATCAGCGACACCGGAATCGTCACCGCCGGAATAATCGTCGCGCGCCAGTCCAGCAGGAATATGAAAATCACCACGATGACGATCAGGATCGCTTCTTCCAGCGTGGTGACCACTTCCTTCACCGAGTCGCCCACCACGGTGGTCGTATCGAACGCGACCACGTACTTGATTCCCGGCGGAAACGACTTCGACAGCTCGGCAAGCGCCGCCTTGGCCGCTTTGTCCACGTCCAGCGCATTGGCGTTGGAGAGCTGCTGCACGCCGATGCCGACCGCCTCGTGCCCGCTGTACAGCAGGTTCGTGTCGTAGCTCTCCGCGCCGATTTCCGCCCGGCCCACGTCCTTGAGCTGCACGATCGCATTCGGCGTGTTCTTGATGATGATGTTCTCGAATTCCTTCGGCTCCGAGAGGCGTCCCACCACGCGCAGCGTGATCTGGAAGTTCTGCTTCGGGTCGGACGGCGGGCGCCCCAGTTGCCCGGCGGGTATCTCCACGTTCTGCTCCTGCAGCGCGGAGATCACGTCGGCCGCCGTCAGCTGCGCGCGCCGCCAGCTTCGTCGGGTCGAGCCAGATGCGCATGGCGTATTTGCGCTCGCCGAAAATGATCACGTCGCCCACGCCCGGAATGCGCTTCAGCGCGTCCTTCACGTACACGTCGAGGTAGTTGGAAATGTACTGGTTCGAAAGGCTGTTGTCCGGCGAGTAGAACCCCGCGGCGAACACGAAATTCGGGTTGGCCTTGGTGATGGTCACGCCGGTGTTCTTGATCTCCTGCGGCAGGCGCCCTTGCGCGGTGGCCACGCGGTTCTGCACGTCGACCGCCGCGATGTTCAGGTCGTAGCCGGTGCGGAACGTGACGTTGATGGTGCTCGTGCCGTCGTTCGAGCTGGTCGAGGAAATGTAGTGCATGCCCTCGACGCCGTTGATCTGCTGCTCCAGCGGAATCGTGACCGCGGACTCGACCACCTCCGCGTTCGCGCCTACGTAGTTGCTGCTCACGGTCACCTGCGGCGGCGCAAGATCGGGATACAGCGAGATCGGGAAGTCCGGGAATGGAAACCGCGCCCGCCAGAATGATCAGCAGGGCGCAAACGGTGGCGAAAGATGGGCCTCTTGATGAAAAAATCAACCAAACCGGCACTTCCTCTTTCTAGCGGCAGGTCCGCTTCAAATCGCGCCGCTCGTGCGTTCACAGTGGGGAATCGTTAGGACTGCACTAGCTGGTGGGCTGAATGGGCACACCGTCGATAAGGAACTGAATCCCGGAAACGATCACTTTGTCCCCTGGCTTCAGGCCGTTGGTCACCGCGTAGTCGTTCCCGATCGTGTCGCCCAGCGTAACGGCGCGCTGCTTCGCGACGGCCCCGCCGCCGTTGGTTTGCTCCGCCACGTAGACGAACGACTGTCCCCCGATGCGCGTAATCGCCAGCACCGGCACGGTCGGCGTCGGCGCGGTGCTCCAGATCACCCGCGCCTTCACCAGTTGCGCGTTGCGAAACCTGTCGAGCGAACCATGCACCGGCGCCTTCACTAGAATTCCCTGCGACGCGTTATCCACCTGCTGCGAGATGAAATAAATCTTCGTGTTCTCGATCAACTCGCCCGTGCTCGTCACGATCTCCACCGGCAGGCCCATGCGGATATCCGCCGCGCGCTCCGTGGGAATGTAGATGTAAGCCTCGAGGTCGGCGTTCTCGTCGACGGTCGTCAGCAGCGTCTGTGGCGAAACGTAATCGCCCACATGCACCGGAATGTCGCCGACGACGCCCGAGAAAGGCGCGGTTACATTGTAATAAGCGAGTTGGCGCTGCTCGGCCGCGCGCGCCGCCGTGGAAGCCTCCCAGTCCGCCTTGGCGTTCTCGTAAGCCTGCACGGCGAGGTCCAGGCTCTGCTTGCTGGTGACGCCTTCGGCATAAAGCTTCCGCTGCCTCTCGACTTCAATCTCGTTGTATTGATAGGTGGCCTTCTTCTCGGCTTCGGTGCTGCGCTGCTGTTCGACCACGGACTGCTGCTTGAGCGGATCGATCGTCATCAGCGGCTGGCCCGCGTTGACGTGGTCGCCGGATTTCGCCACGATCTTCGTCAGCGTGCCATCCACTTGCGGCTGGATATTAGCCGAGCGGCGCGATTTGATGGTGGCCACGTACTCGTCCTCGCGCGGCACGGGCGCCAGATTGATGGTTTCTGTTTTAACTCTCATGGGCGGCGGAGCAGGCTGCTGCGACTCCGCGCTGCGGCACCCGGCGCCTAGAGAAACGCCGAAGGCCAGTAATAGCGCTATCACAAACAAACGGACGGGCCTTTCAAAATTCAGCATCCTTAAAGGATGCTGGCGCCAGCGAAATGTTTCAAGATTTTTCTGCCCCGAGCCGCATCAGCCAATCCGCAAGTGCCGCCACAAGAGCGGGTTAAAAGTGGCACCGGCACCCTGCCGCTGCGTATCGCGACGGCACAGCCGCAAGCGCACGCGCCACCAGGAAAGCGCCGTATCCCTCCGGCGGTTCGCCACCTTGTCGGCCTCCCGTATCTTCTTGAAACGTTCTCGCCGCTCCCGCCACCTCCCCAGGCGCTCATTGCATCAAGGGCGCCGGAAATGTACGATGCGCGAGCCAAAAGCTCCGCGCTCGATAATCCGAAACGCGGACGATCATTCTCGGAAGGAAAGTCGCGATGAAAAAGCTGACACGCGGTCGAGAGCATCTGCCAAAGAATTGCGCCGCGAGTGATGCGGAAAGTTCCCGTAAGAGCGGCCCGCATCTTTCGCGCCGCGGAATGCTGAAGCGCCTGGGAGCCGCGGCAGGCGCCGCGGTTCTTGCACCCAGTTTGGCCCCCAGCCTGGCGCCGAGCCTCGCGCATGGCCTTGCCATCGCGCAAGCCGGCCAAACCGCGCAAGGCAGCGCAGCAAACATTTCCGCGCCCACGGTGATTTCCAATCCCCCGCGCGATTACGGCCTGAGCGCCCCGCCCGCGCCCTATCCGGACGCCGACGTGCTCGTCGTCGACGCGTCCTTCAACAAGTATCGCGTCTTCAATAGCGGGATCGTGCGCCTCTGGACCGGCGGCCTGTGGTGCGAAGGCCCCGCCTGGTGCGGCCAGGGACGCTATCTGGTCTGGAGCGACCTTCCCAACAATCGCCAGATGCGCTGGCTGCAGGACGATGGCCGCGTCAGCGTCTTCCGCCAGCCCTCGAACAATGGCAACGGCAACACCTTCGATTTCCAGGGACGCCAGCTCACCTGCGAACACCAGACGCGCCGCGTGGTGCGCTACGAGCTCGATGGCTCGATCACCGTGATCGCCGACAACTACAACGGCAAGCACTTCAATTCGCCCAACGATCTCGCGCCGCATCCCGACGGCAGCATGTGGTTCACCGATCCCTTTTTCGGCGACTCCCTCTACGAAGGCGTGCCGGACGCCCCCGGCGGCTTCGGCAACGAAGCGGGACGCATCAAGCAGCGCCTGGGCGAGCCCGTCGAGCTGGGCAGCCTGAAGCGCGAGCTCCCGGCAAACGTCTACCGCGTGGACCCCAACGGCCGCATCGACGTGGTGATCAGCGAGAGCGAATTGCCGCTCCCCAACGGCATCGCCTTTTCGCCCGATTACAAGAAGGTGTACGTGGTGAGCCAGGGAGGCATCACCGGCTTTGACGTGGGCAGCGACAATCGCCTGAGCAATCAGAAGCGCTTCAGCGATTTCATGGTCGATGGCGTAAAGTGCGGCACCGACGGCTTCCGCGTGGACGTGGACGGCAACCTCTGGTGCGGCAGCAACGCCGGCCCCCGCCTCGGCTATAGCGGCGTCACCGTCTGGTCGCCCGAAGGCAAACTCATCGGCCGCATCCGCCTCCCCGAACCCTGCGCCAACCTCGCCTTCGGCGGCCCCAAGCGCAACCGCCTGTTCATGGCCGCCAGCACCTCCCTCTACGCCCTCTACGTAAACACACAAGGCGCCTCCCCCGGCTAGGCCTCCATCAAGGCCGCGACGACCCGGAATTTGCCGAGTCAGTCTAGATCATAAAAAACTCGTCAAAGTGGCTTGAAATAGCACCTCCCCAGGTCGTCGGAGTCGTAATGGACCTTAATCAAAAGGGGGTTCTCCGCCGTCCATGTCGGGAAGGTCAGAAAAACCGTGGCCGCCGTACCGTCTGGCGTCTTCTCTGTGCCGCCTCCAAAAGCAGAACCATCAGCAGGAATCGCCTCAAACTGATGTACATAGGCGTCACACCATACTGTTAGGTGAACTGGAGTAACGGGTTTGTTCGTCAGAAGTATTAGGTATGCGACATGCTTAGTTGTATGTTCTTCTCGAGTTGGCAGCAGCAGTATACTCGTCTTTGAAGGCTCCGGAACTATAGCCTTCGCTAAATCACCAACACATGTAGTGACGGCGCCTTGCTGTTTACTTAACGTACTTTCAAGTGAATTAACCGTCCCCTGTTGAGAATTTATGATTCCTTGCTGAGAATCTAACTGCGAATGCTGTAACTTACTGGTTGCTTGCTCGGTTTTTAAATCAGACGAGCAGGTATTAGCATTTTTGGCTAATTGGTTGAAGTCCTTATCCAATTGGATATAGTTCGCATTTTCCGAATGCCACATTAAAAAAGGTTCGCGCACCAGATTGTAAACAAACACAAGAAAACAAAGAACCGCTACAAGTTGGACCTCGGTACTTCCCAAGGCGCTTAGACGCTTTCCCATACCGAGCCACCCGTTCTCCACACCGTCAGTAACAAATACCAGCGCGGTGATGAGAACAAGTACGATGATCGAAAATCGTATTTCTGCCGGGTCTTTCCCAATAGCAGCGAATGTACCAACCAGCGCCCGACCGAAAACCTCAAGCCAGAAACGCAGCATTGAATATCTCCCGTAAGCTCCGGCACTCTTCCGGACGAATCGGGGAATTATATGCCAGTTGTGGGATGGAGTATGATGTCTCGATTTATGACCAGACTCCCCCAGAAGCACGCACAGGACCAAGTAGTGCCCTCTAAAAGACTAACTCTGAATCGACACTTCTGTATTGCTCCCCGCTAATTTAGCCAGTCAGGGCCTCGTTTTTTAGTACAGCTGCGAAAGCCAAGAAGGCCTCGTGAGGAGTGCGATTTTGGACTCCGTGGTGAGGCCGGTCGTGATTGTACTCCTCGATCCAGCGGGCGATGCCGTCTCGCGCTTCTTGTAAGCTCCGATACTCCGCTGTCCAGACTTCCTCTTCTTTCAAGCTGCGATGAAACCGTTCGATGTAACTGTTGCCTTCCGGGTGATGATACGCCGTACGCCGGTGTGTGATGCCGAGCTGCCCCAGCGTGTCCAGGAATCGCGACGAAGTGAACTGCGTCCCGTTGTCGGTTGTCAGCGTCACGTTGGCCGCGCGGCTGCCCTCGGGCAGCCGTTCCAGGACGGCTTGCTCCACCGCCGTCGAGCGCGTCCTCGGTCCGGCAGCGATGCGAGAGATTCCATCCCACGATCTCCCGCGTGCAGCAGTCGATCACGCACACCAGGTATGCCCAGCCCACGGCGGGCCCCGCCCAGATCTTCGTCATGTCCGACTGCCAGATCTGATTCGGCTCAGCAGCTTCCACTCGACCCCACTCCTTCTTCCGTCGCGCACGCAGACGACGAGAGCGCACCAGTAATCCTCGTTCTCGCATCACCCGTAACACCCGCTTGCGATTCACCGGCAGCCCTTTCTTTCGTTGAAGCCACCAGGCGACGCGCCGATAGCCGTATGCCAACTTCTCCCCGCACGCCGTCACGATCTGCTCATCGTAGGTGCGGTCAGCTCGACTGCCTCGCGGGCGCTTCTGGTAGTACAAACTCGACCGGCTGATGTCCAAGGTCGCCGCCACCAGCGTGGCCTGGTAGCCCTGCGTCACCATCTCTCGTGCCTGGGAGTGAACCTCACCGCAGCTCACTCCCCCACGACGTTTTTTAGGATTTCAATCTCGAGAGACAGAGACGGTGAAATGCCATGTCGCCGGCACGTCTCGGAGACGTTCCCGCTCTTGATTGCTTCCTGCACGATCTGCCACTTCTCTTCGGGGGTTCGATCTATGCGTGGTCTTCTGCCCATGTTGCCTCCTTTTGGGAGGCCCTGATCTTACCTAACTGAGGTGTCCAGTTTTAGCGGGGAGCAATACACTTCGATTCCGCTGGGAACTTTGGTGTAAAGATTCTTAACACAATAAAAGTCGTATAGTGTCCTGTAGCCCGTCGGGTGGGTGTGTCATATAGTTAGCATCAGTTGATGTTGATGCTGGATAGGTAACCAGGTAAGAACGAACCACCCCCGGCCAAGGAAACAGAACATGACCGAAAAACAGCTCGCCGCACGCCGCAGAAACTCACTCAAGTCAACCGGCCCAAAAACCGCAACCGGAAAATACTGCTCCTCGCGAAACTCCCTCAAACACGGAGTCCTGGCCGAAGCCCCCGTCCTCCGGGGCATAGAGAGCCAGAAATCCTGGGAACAGCATCGCGACGGTCTGTTTGAAAGCTTCGCCCCCGTCGGGTACTTCGAGGAACTGCTCACCGCGCAGCTAGCCAGCCTCTTGTGGCGCCTGGTTCGCGTGGCCCGCTACGAAGCCCGGGTAGGCGCCTCCACCATCGCCACCGCCGAGACCGACCTCGACTTCGAGGAACGCCGCAGGCGGGGCTGCGGAAAGCCCGCCGATCCCGAGGAAGCCCGCGCCAACGCCGAGCAGGCCGCCCGCCTCACCGGACTGCTCCAGGCCCTCCCCGATTTCCCAGACGATAAAAAGCTCGACCGCTTCGTTGCCTCGGCCGCCCTGATCTTGATCTCCGAACAGCTCCCCGAGGATGCCGCCTTCGTCTCCGTTCCGGGCATTCCCGACGAGAACGCGGCATTCCTCGTCTTCGACGGCTGGACGGCCGCCCTCCTCCGCAAAGGCCTCGAAGCCTACGCCGACGTCGCGCAAATGGATCCCGAAGCCCTGCTCAGTCAGTGCCTAACCGCCGCCTCCGACAAGCAGGACGAGGCCCGCCAGGCCGAGCACAAGCTGGCCACGCGCGGCCGCCAGTGGGAAGTCCTCCTCGAGAGGGCAAAAAAACACCCGCCTCCTCCTGCAGCCCGATGTCCTCGAAAAGGTAACGCGTTACGAAAGCAGCCTCGAGCGCTCCTTCTTCCGCACCCTCCACGAGCTCCAAAGGGTCCAGGCCGCCCGCTCCGGCGCAAATGTCCCACCCCCGGCCGCCCTCGACGTGGACGTAACAGTCCACCAGGGACGCCCAGATTGACGCGCCGAATGACGCGCCGATTGAGCCCCCGCGCCCCTCGCGATCTTCGTGTTTTTAGGGGGTCGGAGCTTCAGCTCCGACATAACGCCCGAGCATTCAACAGGGCTTTAGCCCCTGGGGAACGGATTTCGGCGTCTTCCGCCAACCCGCCAGGGGACCGGAAATCCCACGCCATAAAATGCAAAATTACGAAACGAAGCTACCATGTCTATGAAAACAAAGCATGTCGTTCTGGCAAGGCACTCTGCCGAGCCTGTTCGCGGCGGCCTGGAAGGGGGAAATCCGTCGCATTTACCATGGCGGCGATTGCAGTTCTTGTGCTCCTGCGGTACAAACACTCCGGCAAGCGGCCGTCGGTCATATATATGAGCCAGATATAGAGGGGGATTGAGAGCGATGCTCAAGAGACTGTGTTGCGCGGTTCTGTTACTTGCAGGCGGCGCGGCGCGCGCCCAGCAGGCCGCTGCGCCCGCGTCCCCGGCCGCTCCCGTCCGAACCTTCGCGAACCGCTGCAGGATCTGTCACGGCAGCGACGGTAACGGAACCGACCGCGCTCCAGCACTCCTGGGCTTTGTGGGTTCGCATTCCGACGCCGAAATCGCGACTCTGGTACGCACGGGCCGGCTCGATAAAGGGATGCCCCGTTTTGACTTCACGGATGACGAGATGAAAACGCTGCTCGCTCATCTGCGCGGCTTGGTATCGGGTGCTGTTGTCCCTGCCCCCGACGGCCGCGCTGCACTTCGCGGTACCGCTTTTAGCCGCACCCGGTTAGCCTGACTCTCCAGGACGGCCGCAAATTGGAAGGCACGCTGATGAGCGAGACCGCCTTCAGCGCGACACTGTCGACAGCCGACGGCAAGTTCCACTTGTTGGCTCGCGACGGCGACGTTTACCGCGAGCGCCCGATTGAACCGAAGCAGGACTGGACAACCTACGACGGAAGCATCACGGGGAACCGTTATAGCTCCCTGGAACAGATCAATCTCAAAAGCGTGCAGCGACTTTCTCCCGCTTGGGTGTTTCCGAATCCCACTGCGGTGCAGTTGGAGGTGACTCCCGTGGTGTCGGACGGCGTCATGTACATCACCGCCCCGAACGAAGCCTACGCCCTCGACGCGACCACGGGCCGGCAGATCTGGTCGTTCAAAACACCCCGGACTCCAGGGCTCTTGAGTTCGGCGGGCGACGGCGCGAATCGTGGCGTGGCCATCTCGGGAGACCGCGTCTTCATGGTTACCGACAGTGCGCATCTGCTGGCGCTGGATCGCAAGACGGGCAAGAAACTGTGGGACGTCACGATGGGAGATACCAAGGAGGGCTATAGCGCTACGGGAGCTCCACTTGTGGTTGGGGACCTGGTGCTTTCCGGCGTGGCGGGTGGCGAGGAGGGCGCGCGCGGGTTCGTCGATGCGTACAAGGCTGCTTCGGGCGAGCCGGCTTGGCGTTTCTACACCATTCCGTTGCGCGGCGAGAAAGGCTCGGAAACCTGGGTTGGAAATGCGCTCGAGCATGGTTGCGGCGCGACGTGGGTTACCGGCTCCTACGATCCCGACTTTGGAAACGGTGTATTGGGCCGTCGGCAATCCCTGCCCGGATTTCAATGGCGACGAACGCAAGGGCGACAACTTATACACCGCCAGCGTCGTAGCCCTGGACGCGAAGACCGGGACAAATGAAGTGGTATTTCCAGTTCACCCCTCACGACGTCTACGACTGGGATTCGGTCGGCCCGCATGATTCTGGTGGATGAGCCGTGGGAAGGGAAGCCTCGCAAACTGCTGATGCACGGCGACCCCAACGGCTTTTTCTTCGTACTCGACCGCACGAACGGCGAACTGCTCATGGCCAAGCCGCTCACCAAGGTGAACTGGGCTACGGGGTATGGCAAGGATGGCCGGCCGATTCTTACAGACCACTTCGATTCTACACTCGAGGTTTGCCGTGGAGGCGCCTCCAAATGGTACTCAGCAGCCTACGATCCGGCATCCAAGTTCTACTTTGCACGCATCCGCGATGGTTGCGCCTCCTACAGAAAGGATCCCACGCCGATCGATGTGGGAGAACGGTATTTTGGCGGCGATCAAGTTGGCCCGAGCACTGACCAAAGTTTCATTCTGGCCTTCGACACTCAGGCCGGCCAAAAAGCCTGGGAGTATCCGGTACCCAACGGCCGCGGTTCCGGTACGCTTGCAACTGCCGGAGGTCTGGTGTTTTTTGGCGAGGATGCGGGGACCTTCGCCGCGGTGGAATCGAAGACCGGAAAGCCCGTCTGGCATTTCGAGACCGGCCAGTCATGGAACGCTTCGCCGATGACCTACATGGTCGGGGGCAAGCAGTACGTTGTCCTCGCGGGTTCCGGCGGGATTTTCACTTTCGCGCTCGTGCCGTGACCGAGTTATGACGGGGCCCTGACGGAGCGATGATGGAGACATGCCGGAGCCGCGATGCGAGATGATGGAGCCGTGACGGAGGCGCGATGATCGCCCGGGCGCGCCGATGCAGTCACGCCGATACAGTCACGCCGATACAGTCACGTCGCTAAATTACAGTGTTTAAGAAACTCGACAATTCGCTATCGCTCGAAAATCTGGCGCTGCTTGCCGTTCTGACGGTGATGTACTTCGTTGTGGGCAAGCTGGGTTTGCGGCTGGCGTTCGTCCATCCGTTTGTGACGCCGATCTGGCTGCCTTCGGGGATTGCCTTTGCCGCGTTTATTATTTTCGGCTATCGCGTGTGGCCCGCGGCATTGGTCGGATCTTTTCTCGGCCACGTAACCACATTGGGATTCGGAAACGCTTCCGTGTTAATCCCGGTGGGGAGCACACTGGAAGGGCTGGTGGGCGCCTATCTCGTCAACAGATTTGCGCGCGGAGCCAGGGCTTTCGACACGGCAAAAGGCGTGTTTCTCTTTGTGCTGCTGGCCTGCATCTGCTCCCCGTTGATTAATGCAACTCTCGGAGTGGGCAGAATCTATTTCAGCAGACACGTCGCGTTGATGGACCTCGGATTCATATGGGTGACGTGGTGGATTGCGCACGCCGTAGGAATTCTGCTGGTTGCTCCCTTCCTGATATTGCTGCTTCGCGCTTCGCATCAGCGATTGGACCTGGTGGAGTTCACCGAGCTGGGGATCTTGCTTCTCGGGTTAATCTTCGTTTGCCTGCTGGTGTTCGGCCCTCTTTCACTCTCGGTGAACAGAAGCGGAGTCGTACAGGTGTGGCTTTGCATCCCTTTCCTGATTTGGGCGGGGTTTCGGTTTTATCCGCTGGAGGCGGCGGGCACCACGCTCATCCTGTTCGGAAGCGCGATTTGGGGCACCCTGCACGGGTATGGATCCTTTGTGGCAAAGAACATGACAACCTCTCTGATTCTTCTGGACACCTTCATTGGCCTGGTGGGCACGATGACTTTGGTTGTCGCCGCGATGGTGGTGGAAAGAAGACAAATCCAGGGCGAGTTGCTGCGAACGCAAAGCCTGTTGCAAGCGGCGGCTGAAAGCAAGGATCGGGACCTTCGGGTGAAGGCTGACGCTCTGGAGATGGAATTGACCGGCCACGTGCAAACGAAACAGAAACTGCAGCAGACCCAGGAGCGGCTGCGGCGAATCGTATCGGAAACAAAAAGCGAGAGGAAGCCGGAGGAAAATCAGCGGCAGTGACTTGGAGCTGCGCTATGTGTTGTGCTGCTGGGGCCGGTGGCGCGATCCTGATGGGGTTGGCAATCTTCGCGACCGATCCGCGCCGTACAATGTGCGCCTAAGGCTTCGCGGCTGATTTTGGCAGCTCCACCGCGGAGAAAATCGGCGCATCCTCCGGCAAAAGAAATCGCTCCTTGACGAGTTCAGCGGCGGCCTGATTTCGTTTGGCGGTAAAGTCTTGCTGGTTCCGATAGCGCTCCTCGATCGAGAGCCTGGCATCGTGGTTGGCGAGGCGCTCCTTCCTGGTGACAGCGAAGGGAATGAAGGTCCCGTTGAGCCCGCAAAGATCGCCCTCCGCAAAGCCCTTCGCGCGGAAATTCCGGCCCGAGTAGGTGCCCAGCGGCACCTTGATTTCCGGCGGCTCGATGCCGCCAATCGGATTTCCGTCCGCATTGGTGCGCGGCACGAAGATTGGATATTCCGGTCCGGAAATAGTTGGCGGCTCGTGGCTGTTGTCGCGCAGCCAGAATCGGTTGATCTCCGGGCTGAATGGAACGCCGGGAATGCCGGGCCATAACTTGCCTGCCGCGGCGACAGTGATCAGCGTGCCGTCTTTGAGATTCGGGTAGCGGCTGGGAGGCGGTTCGACTCCGTCGGTAACCCAGCGGTCCAGCGCCAGAAATAATGCTCGCACATAGTATCTGTAATGCAGCGGGTTTCGCAGTTGCCGGCAAATGCCGCGGTCTGCGGTGCCGGCAATCTGCTCGCTGAGGTCATTGGAATCGTGCGGAACGCCCGTGGGCATATAGACGCGGACATTGTCTGGGATGGGCACCGGCTTGCCGGTGGTATCGGTAAAGACCAGCGAAACGCGCCTCTGCCAGACTTCGGTGTCCGAATCGAACTGGAAAATCTTCGGGCAGGAGCGGGACTTCGTGCATTTCTCCAGCAGCCCGCCGGTCTTGCCGGTAAGCGGATCTGTAGTAGTCGCGTAGGTGAAAGGGAATTGGTCGCTGGAGTAGAGGCGGTCTTCATGCTGCATGGAATAGCGGCCCGGTTGAGCAAAGGCGGCGTTGAACTCGTGCGACCCCGAGCCGGAAAGCGCGCTTAGAACCCCATCGAAGACCTTGCGGCCGGAGCTGTCCACGTTGAATCCTTCTGACACCACGGCCTTTGTGACCCTTCCGCTTTGCGATATGCCCATTCCTAGAACAGCCTTGAAGGGAGTGGCCGGATGCACGGGATTCGGCTGCCCCGCGGAGTCTCGGTCGGCATAACGCAGGAATGAGACGAAATCCCGGATGGATGCCAGGCTGATCCCTTCGACGACAGCATCGGTCGCCTGATAAATCAGTTCATAAAGGGCGCCACTATCGAATCCCGGAGCGGCCGTGATGCGCACGTGCTTTGCGTCGATGTAACTCCAGCTCGAAGCGGGCAGCGGTTTCCGCGGGTCTTCCTCTCGTTCGCGAACGGTAAGTGTCGCGGCGGAAGTATCCAATTTGGCGGCGGGGTGGGTGAGGAGTTCGGTGAATGACGGGCCGGCAGGTACGTCGGTAAATTCCTCGCGGCTGGCGCCAGTGATCGGTTTTCCGTCGCGCATGGCCACGGGAAAATTGGCTTTCAGCAACCCCGGCCGGGTGCTCTCGGCGGAGCCGTCCGCTTGCCATCCGCTCCAAGCGACGGTGTAGCCGCGTTTCATGATGAAGGCGGTGGCCGGGTCGGTAACCTGCTGCGGGCCGGTGCGGCTGAACTTGCTGAGATTCAAGTCCGAGAGCGCTTTTTCGTGTCCGCGATTCAGCACGTCGTAAATAAGTCTTCCGTTGCCCTTGTTGATATCGACGGGCTTGAGTATAGCGATAGCCGTACTGTATTCCACGCGGCCCTTGGAATTGAGTGGGGCGTACTGGAGATTGATGATGCCGGAGTTCAGGGCGGCCTTGGGATCCAACTCGCCGTAGGCGGTTCCGGTCACCATTTCATACGGGCCGGCGCTGCCGAAAGAGGCGCCGCCAAAGGCGGGATGGCGATCGGAAATCACGATCTTCGTAATGCGCCCTGCTGCCGGCTGATCTACCTGCCCGGCGGCGTATTGAAATACCAGGATGATCCATCCAACGAGGCACACCGCAACGATTCTCACGCTCGACGCTCCGGCACAAATTCGTTCATGAAGTTATTTCGAGTTGAGTGAACGGAAACTCAAAGAGGAAGTATCACGCCGATTTTGGGAAGTCAACAGACTGAGGGACAGGGATGGATGGAGGTTGTTTCCGCATAGCCCCTGGGAGGCGGTGGAGGATTGCTTTGGCGTTGACGATGTTGCACAGGCTTCTTACTTTTGTGATACCTTCCCGTTGGAATACCGGGCATCTCGTTGCCTTAGGATTATCAGTCAATGTGACAGGAGGCGTTCGATGAGATCAGCCACACGGTTGCTGTGCGCTGTTGGGTTGATGGCGCTAATTGTGCTGTTTGTGAGGGCGCGCCCTGCCCGCGATGCGGTGGCGGACCAGACGCGCAAGCCGGTAACCATCACCCGGCTCTATACAGGCGCGGACGGCCAAACACATTCCGAGGACATGGAAGTGACGCTTAGCGGGAATCCTCTCAACGAGGTCTCGGAAATGCTGAAGGTCAGCGGCGCCGAGATTCACCGCGCGCCGCCGGGGAAAGTCAGCACCTGGCACACCGCGCCACGCCGCCAGTATGTGATTACCATCAGCGGACGGGGAGAAATCGAGCTGGCGGGCGGCAAAAAGATTGAGTTGGGGCCGGGACACATCGAGCTTGCGGAGGACGTGACTGGGAAGGGGCACATCACGAGGGTGGTGGGGAACGAGGATCGAGTGACCATCCAGATGCCGCTTGCCGACCAGGGCGTTCACTAGGGGGTTGCCCGGAGTTTTATGTCGGAGTTGGAGAGTCTGGTGACACATGGCAGGATCGTTCCTCAGCGGCTGAAGCCGCATTGAATAGTGGGCCGGGACGGCACGGCTGAAGCCGTGCCCTGACGAAAGGCTGCGCTGCCACCGGGACTCTGAAGCCTCGACGCACTATGGAATGCCGGGACTTTATGCTGGAGCTTCCAAGACTACAAACCTGGGCTCGTGGGCAGTGTGTGGGTTGGGGCGGAATCGGGGAGAGATCCCTCCGCTCCGGCTCGACATACAGCGTCGAGCCTCCGGTCGGGATGACAAATAACTGCGTGCGACCCGCAACCCACGACCTACAACCCCACGATGCCGCAACCTGCCATCCCGCAACCGATCAACCCACAACCCCGCAACCCGCAACCCACAACCCCGCAACCCGCAACCCGCAACCCGCAACCCGCAACCCGCAACCCGCAACCCGCAACCCGCAACCCGCAACCCGCAACCCAAACCTGGGCTCGTGGGCGGTGTGTGGGTTGGGGCGGAATCGGGGAGAGATCCTTCCGCTCCAACCCCGCACCGACAAACCACTCGCAATCGGGCGGAAATATGGGAAAAGGAGATGCTATGCGGCTGCGCTATGGTTGCGTCCTCGTTAGCTTGCTTGGCTTGTTTGCGTCCGCTTCTCGCGCCTCGACAATCACCGGCACGGTGAAAGGGCCGGACGGCGGGGCGTTTCAGGGCGCCTTCGTGGAAGCGCAGAACGCTAAAACGAGGATCACGGTGGCGGTGCTCTCCGATACGCAGGGGCATTACCGCATCGAGGAGCTGCCGGCCGGGCAATACCGGTTATTTATACGAGCGGTTGGCTACCGAAGCGATCCGCGCGCGGGTGTGAATCTGGCGGGGGAGCAGAACGCATCGTTTGATTTCGCTTTGCAGACGGGCATGGTCCGCTGGAGCGACATTTCGGTTTACCAGGGGAAGCAGCTTTTTCCGGCGGGAAAAGGGAAGGACCTTTCTTCAAGAACTGCGACATATGCCATCAGTTTCAGACACGCATGGCCGCGGTAACGCGGGACGCGGATGGCTGGAGGGATCGCGTTGAGTACATGCGCACGGCGATGCGCTACGGCCTGGCGCGTTTCTCGGATGAGGATGCATCGGAGGTGGCCTCTTACTTGACGAGCTTGTTTGGTCCCGACTCGGTGCTGCCGAAATCTCCGGCGGACATGCCGGGATACAAGGATACGGTCCGGCCGTTCGGCGCCGACTCGTTGAACATCGTGTATGTGGAGTACGACATGCCGGGGCCAAGCCGCATGCCCTTCAGCGCCGCTCCGGACAAGAACGGCTACGTGTGGATCCCCAACTTCGGAGTGGCCAACAAGATTACGCGGCTCGACACGAAGACGGGTGCCATGCAGGATTTCCCGGTTCCGAACATGGGACCCGCGGCTATTCATTCCGCCGTAGCGGCGCCGGACGGATCCGTTTGGCTGACGGAGTCCGCGACGGACAAGATTGGCCGATGGGATCCCGACACACAGCAAGATCACCGAATACCAGGATACTCGCTCGGAAAGAGGGGGGGGGAGAAACATACCATCCGCGTGGATGCGAACGGAATGGTGTGGGTGACAGGTTCTCCGTTCTCGAAATTCGACCCGGAAACCAAGAAATTCACGCACTTTGAAGAAGTGGCCCAGAGTTACGACGTGAAACCCGATAAGAATGGCGACGTGTGGTTTACGAGCCTGTACGGGCACACGAATCGGCAAAGTCGACGGGAAAACCATGAAAGTTACGCAGTGGGCTCCGCCGACGCCCCGCTCCGGGCCGCGCAGGATGGAAATCGCTCCCGACGGAATTATCTGGGCGGACGAATTCAACGCAGGAAAGATGGCCCGTTTTGATCCTGAGACGCAGACCTTCAAGGAATATCCGCTGCCGGGGCCTGATCCTACTCCTTACGCCCTGGGGTTCGATGGGGATGGATACCTTTGGTATAACTCACACCATATGGACACGATCGGACGCTTTGACACCAAAACCGGCAAGGTGACGGAATATCCATTCCCGCACGCGGAGGTGGATATGCGCGAATTCTTTCGCGATTCTCAAGGAAGGATCTGGTATGCGAGCAATCCGAACAACAAGGTGGGCTACTTCTATCTCGCAAAGAAGACGGTTCAGCCGGCCAGCAAGTAGCATTCGATCCAGTCCATCGGCGGCCGCGAGGTGACGGATGCGCGTGAGGTATGCCGGGGCGCCGATTCCCGGAAATGGGCAAATCGTAGCTTGCGGCGGGGTGGTGAAGTGACGCGAACAGGTATCTGGAAGGCTACCAGGACAACTATGGCGGCGTGCGGCATTATCTGTGGCGCTGCACTGCTTCATATTCCAGCGCGAAGCTCCAATGGGCACGTATCGAGCGTTCGCCCGACGGCGGAAGCAGATGAACTTCCAGGGCGGGAGCATTTGATTCCGCGGGCGCCACAGGATCATTCGGATGACGAGAACTTCAGGACGATTGACCGGCCCGGCGCTGATTTCACGCTGCTATGGGGAATTGATTCGCAGGGTGATATCGTCGGCACCGCCGGCAAGGGCATCGCATTCCACGGTGGAAGCGGCTTCGTGCGGCGGGCGGATGGGAGATTCCTTACGATCGACGCGGCGGTTCCTGGCGCCGCGGTGACGATGACGAGCGCCCGCGCTATGAATGCCGCAGGCGAGATCGTCGGATTTTATAAGGATACTTCCAACTTCAACCATGGTTTCATCCGTAAGCTGGACGGCAGGTTCAAGGTTATAGACTATCCTGGCGCCGTCTTCAGACCATTCGAGGACGAAAGCGGAGCACTTGCGGAGACTGGCGCTCTGGCAATCGATCCGCGTGGGGCGATCGTAGGGAACTATCTGGGAGTTGCGGGAGATACCATCAAGACCCATGGATTCATGCTGAGACATGGCAAGTATACGTCCATCGATTACCCGGGGGCTGTGCAAACGTTCGCCCGCGGGATTAATCCCGCCGGAGACATCGTGGGACGCTACGACATCCTCAATGCCAGCACGAATCAGGTGGAGACCCACAGCTTTCTATTGCATCACGGCAAATTCACCTCGATTGATTTTCCCGGCGCGGTGAGAACGTTTGCTCGCGGGATTAATTCGGCAGGGGACATTGTAGGGCGCTACGACATTCTCGATGCGACGACCAAGAAGCCAAAAGTCCTTGGCTTTTTGCTTCGCCAGGGTGACTTCATTTCGATTGAGTATCCCGCGAACGGGATCAATGCGCCGGGCCAGATCGTGGGAAGCTACACGAGTGCTGACGGGAAGGTGCATGGCTATCTGATGAGCGGCGCAACAACTGGCAAGACCGCCCCTCAGCCGCTGACGCCGTACTGATCCTTCGGCGGTTGCGGTATGGCTGAAGCCACGCCCTGACGAAAAACGCGGGTTGTCACACAGGCTCTGAAGCCATGCCCTGACGAAAAAACGACTTTGGCACACAGGGCTAAAGTCCCGTTAGATGCCTGGACATTATGCCGGAGTTGAAAAGCCGACCCTCGAAAAAACGGGGTTTTGCCGAGGCGGCAGGGAAATCAGAAAAGGAGAATGCGTTGACCTCACTATCATCACGATCATCATCGGTGATTCTTTGGATGAGGCGGGTGGCGTGGATCGGGATGGGCCTGTTTCTGCTGGTTGTGCCGGCGCACGGGCAAGCCGAGTTGAACCTGAAGGGCGCTATCGATACGCGCGTGCACAGCGGCCCCGACAGCGTCGACCGCTCGATCGATGCGGACGACCTGGCGCGGATTGCCAAGGAACGGGGCATGCGCGGGCTGGTGCTGAAGAACCATTGGGAATCGACGGCCGCGCTCGCCTACATGGTGCGGAAGGAGGTACCCGGGATCGAGGTATTCGGGGGAATCGTGCTGGATAAGTCCGTCGGGGGCATCAACCTTGAAGCCGTGAAGCGGATGACCATGATGAAAGGCGGGTGGGGCAGGGTGGTATGGATGCCGACATTCGATTCGCAAGCGTTTGTGACGAGACTGGATGCGAAGGGACTGCCCTACTCGAAAACCCCCGGCTCGAAAGGCACGATTGTGGAGGTCTCCAAGGACGGCCAACTGCTGCCTGCGGTGCTGGAGGTGATCGACTTCATTGCGCAAAACCATCAATTGGTTCTTGAGACCGGACACATTTCGGCGGAAGAGGCGTTAATGGTCGTCCACGAGGCGCATCAGCGCGGAGTGACGCACATCGTGGCGACGGGCGTGAACGACATGGTGGTGGATATGACGATTACGCAGATGCAGCAAGCCGCCCGGGAAGGCGCTTTTCTCGAGTTCGATTACAGCAATGCTTTTGGAATCGAGCAGCAGCACACGATGGGCGAGTTCGCGGACGCGATTCGCAAGGTAGGCACGCAGCACTGCATACTTGCCACGAATTTCGGTTCGGTGCGCAACAAGACCCCGCTGCATCCCCAGGCGCTGCTTGACTTCATGGTGGCGCTGCACAAAGAAGGAATATCGGTGGCGGATGTGAACCTGATGGCGAAGACCAATCCCGCGCTGGCCCTGGGGCTGACTCCATAGCAGGCTGCGGAAAAATACCAAAATCCGTTCCCCAGGGGCTAAAGCCCTATTGAATCCCCGGACTTTACGTCGGAGCTCAAGCTCCGACCCCCTAAAAACCGGAGTTTTTCCGCAACCTGTTAGGGCGGCGATGCTTCCGGCAACAGCTTGGATGGGAGGCGCGCAGGTTGGGCGTGAGCAGGGGAGGAGAATTACGGTTGCGAGGATTGCTTAACTTTTCACGACGGGGGCGGAGACATAGGCGGGTGTGATATCGGCGACTGTTCGCGTGCCGCAGTTGCCCATTACGAGCTTCAACTCGCCCTGCATAATTTCGAGCACGCGATCGACGCCCGCCTGACCGAACGCTCCGAGTCCCCACAACATGGGGCGTCCGATTCCTACACCTTTGGCACCGAGCGCGAGGGCCTTGAAGACATCGGTGCCGCGACGGAAACCGCCGTCAACAAACACAGGAATGCGGCCGTTCACTTCCGCGACGACCTCTGGAAGCGCTTCGATGGTTGCCTGCAACGTTTCTGTGGACGCGGCCGCCATGGTTGGAGACGTGAATACCGTCGATGCCGTGATCGAGGCACAGCCGAGCATCTTCGCGGGTGGTTAATCCTTTGATAACGAACTTGCCTTTCCATGAGCCGCGGATGCGGTCGACGAAGGCCCAGTCGAGGGAGGGATTTGTAGGGCGCACGCCGGTCATGTCAATGCCGTCGTGCATGGGATGGCCCCTGCGGATGACGTTTGTGCCGCGCACTTCGTGACAGGGGGCGCACTGGCTCAGGTCTTTCGGGCGGATCCGAGCCTCGGTTTCGTTGTGAGCGCCCGCTACGGTATCGACGGTGAGGACGAGCACGGTGCATCCGGAGGCTTCGACGCGGCGCAGCATTTTCTCGCAGGCATCCCAGGTGCTCGGCGCGTAGAGCGTGAACCAGACAGGGCGGCCGAGTGCGGCATTCACGTCTTCCACGGCGATGGAGGTCGAGGTGGAAAGAAGCTGCAAGGCGCCGCGCGCTTTCGCCGCGCGCGCGACGGCCAACTCGCCTTCGGGATCAAACGATTTCTGGCCGCCGGTGGGGCAGGTGAAGATGGGGCTGCTGTAAGTGGTGCCGAAAAGATCGACGCGCATGTCGACTTTGGTGGCGTCGCGAAGGCGGCGCGGGCGGAGTTCGATGTGCTGGAAGCCTTCGCGATTGGCGCGAATCGTGGCGTCGTCATCGACGCCGGTTACCATGTGGCGCCCAGTGGCCGGGCAGGACTCTGCGGTGCGCGGCCTCCTCGAAGTCGAACACATTGAGCGCGTCGGCAGGCTTGGTGATGACATCGGAAGGTGGCGGCTCCGTGCTTTGGGCGAGGGCGCTTTGCCGAAGGAAGGCAGCGACGCCGCCCAGGGACGCCACATACGGACTTGCGGCGAGGAATTTCAGGAACTGGCGGCGCGCGGCGCTGTGGTTACTCATGATGAGGTAGGGGAGTGTAGCGCCAGCGGTTATTTTGTCAAGCAGGTTGCGGGAAAATGCCGAAACCTGTTCCTCAGGGGCTAAAGCCCTGTTGACTGCCGGGGCTTTCTGTCGGAGCTGAAGCTCCGACCCCCTAAAAAACGAGCCTTTTTTACAACCTGTAAGGACTTCAGCACTCATTCAGAAGACTGTTGTTCAAAATAACTCGAGAGAGGCCGTTGTGGTACCTTACCCGCGTGTGGGCTTGTGCACGATTCGACGAAAGAGGAAACGTCAAAAGCCCGACCCTTAAGAGCGAAGGTCCCGGCACCCGGAAAACCAATGCCATACCATCATAGAAGCTTCGCCGGCTGTTTACGCAACCTGCTCGATTCGCTCGGTGGTTTCAGTGGCAAATCAGTTGTGACAGGCGGGCCTATGTCAAATAAAAGAGCGTTGAATGTAGCTGCGGTGGTTTCGGTTGGGTTACTCCTTCTGGCGCCGGGGCGCGCGGCGGCGCAGAGCGAATGGTTAACGTGGGGCCACGATCAGGAGCGCACGGGGTGGAATCCGTCTGAGAAGACGCTTACCAGAGACAATGTTTCCCGTCTCGAGCTGAAGTGGAAATCGCAACTGGCGACTTCTCCGAATGCGTGGTTCTCTCAACGCTGACGGCCCCTTGGTGGCCACAGTGGACGGCAAGGGCGGGCCAAAAACGCGCGTGTTCGTAGTGGGTAGCGACAACACCGTTTATGCGATCGATTCTGAAACAGGTGAAGTGACATGGCAGAAGCGGTTTCCCGAATCCGCTGACGCCGAAGCAGGCGGCTACGCTGTCCTGTTCCAATACTCAGAACGCCACGCCGGTAATCGATAAGGATGCGGGATTGATTTATGTGTCGACCAGCGACGGCAAGCTGCGGGGCCTGAGTCTTGAGAATGGCGACGAGCGCATGCCGCCCATCGACTTCACTACTCCTTTCGCGCGCAACTGGAGTCTGAATCTAATCGATGGGGTGATTTATTCGCCGACGGCGCGGGGGTGCGGCGGAGCGATGTCGCACTTTACCGCGGTCGATTTGAAGGATCCGGCCCGGAAAGTGGTGGAGTATTACACGAGTACCGGCAGAGGAGGGGGCGCGTGGGGGCGCGGCGGCCTGGTGCGCGGGCCCAAGGGCATTTACGCGCAAACGGCGGACGGTGCTTACGATCCGGCCGCGGGAAAGTTCGCTCATACCGTGATGTCTCTGATCATTCAAGGATCTCCGGCTGCTCGATACATACACTCCTGCGAACTGGCAATTTCTCGAGGAGAAAGATCTGGATCTGGGTGCGACGAATCCGACGATCTTCCCCTTCCAGAAATGGACGCTGATTGCTTCGGCGGGAAAGGAAGCGGTGGTTTCGCTGCAAGATGCCGACAATCTTGGAGGAGCCGACCATCACACGCCGCTTTACACGTCACCTCGATGGGGCAACGATCAGGTTCTTCACGATGACCGGGGCGTGTTGGGATCGATGGCGACCTGGCAGGACGGGCAGGGAAGAAGGTGGCTGTTAATGGCCATGGAGGGGCCGCCTTCCAAGGATGCGCCAGGGTTTCAAGTACTCCTACGGGAAGGCGGAGCAAGGCAGCATCATGGCGTTCGAAGTTCGCCTCGACCCGGATAGAAATATTCCCGACGCTGGTTCCGATCTGGATGTCTCCCGAATATACACGCGCCCGATCCTCCCGTGGTGGCAAACGGAGTGGTCTATGCGCTCGAACCGGGAAGACCACGATGGAAACCAGGGCGAAAGGGGAAGCCCGGAGGCGTCCCGGGCGGTCACGCGAT
>CAVOOP010000011.1:0-44749 GCA_963697575.1 uncultured Acidobacteriota bacterium
TTCTCCGGCCGCTTTAGTAATATCCGGCAGCTCATCTTATCGAGATTTTCAAAAGCCTCCAGGGGCTTGCGTCCCCCATTCGGAACGGAGTAGAAGGTCGTTTCAGGCGACGCTGCGCTCCCGGCGATGAAGTAATCCCGCGGAGAACTGGAAAACTTCTCAGTCAGCGTGCGCAGCGAGTCGGAGCGGAATAGGTCGAGATCATTCAGGTTGTGGCCGAAAGCAAATGGCTCCCGGTCGAACAGTTCCTGCAAAGCCTTTTGCCCAAACTCAAGATGCGGCCCCTGGGCCGTTTTCGCAGCAGCCTCTGGCGCTGGCTTCAACGCGGGTTTCGCGGAGCTGGCCATATTTTACCTCCCAGATCACAGCCGGCAGGTGCCTGCCGGCGTTATGCGCGGAGATGGCGCTGAGGTTTGTAGTGGACCGAAAAGCACGGGGGCACAAATACCGGCAAATTCAGGAAACCGCGGCGTGCCCTACGGTCCGATCTAGTTAGGTATGAACTTTCCGGCCTGTCATCTTTCAAACGCCGGCTAAGCGTCTCAAGGCCCCGGTGCGTGCGGAAGAATAGGAGAAGGTAGCTTCGAAACCACGTCGCGTGAGACTGGCCGCTTTTGCGGGTGGCCCCGCTGACGTTCCCTGGCAATGCGTTGAACATCGAACTAATGTCCTACCAAGGAGAATTTACAACGTCGCGCTACCCGTTCAAGGGAATTCTGGGCTCTAAAGAGATTTAGCTGTGGAAATCGGGGATTTTATCTACGGTGAGGGTACATCTTATATATTTACCTCTGCGATTATCCCTCTTTAACGGCCTTCTCAATCGAGCTTGCCAGAGCAAGCGCTAAATCGAGGACAAAAGGCTCGAGCAGCATGCCGGCCGGATAAACTCGAAGAGTTACGATCTCATGCTTCCGTGCCAACCCGGACCAGTCCATCGGTGCTCCCAAGTATTGCGAGTATTGTTTCATTGGGCGGAAATCGGTAATCGTTCCGGCATATGGCTTCGGCACGTAGTTCAGTATGGCCCGGTCGTTTATCTCCCAGATTTTCGCCAGCGTTGAAAACTCCGAATTGCTGCCAAGCTTTTTCTCAAACCAGCCGCGCCAGACGCTGCCTCGGTTCCAAAGAACCTTGAGTTTCTCTTCGATGAATGCGACCTGCTTTTTGAAGTCCAACAGGCCAAAGTTCAGGCAATGAAAAATGATTCGCTGCACCTGATAAACCATCTTGTCGTAAAACACGTTTCTTCGAATGGCAGCCCAATTGGCGGTATCAAACAGGGCGAGCAGCGCGACCTTTTCACCCATGTCAGTCAGACGCTGCGCAATTTCCAGCGCCACGGTGCCGCCCATGCAGTAGCCGCCCAGAAAATACGGCCCGTAAGGCTGCACGCGGCGGATCTCCGGGACGTATAGTTCCGCCATATCCTCGATCGTCGTGAGCAGCGGACGCCGCCCGTCGAGTCCCTGTGACTCCAAACCATAGAACGGCTGATCGGTTCCCAGGTGCTGCGAAAGGGACCGGTAAATCAACACGTTGCCGCCGCCCCCGTGAATGCAGAAGAACGGCGGCTTCGACCCAGCCGGCTGTATCGTAACTATTGGGCTCCAGTCCCCGGTGTCCTTCTTGTTGTCTAGGACGTGGGCCAATTCGTCGATCGTTTGAGCTTCGAAGAGCGTCGCGAGCGGAAGATTTACGCCGAATTCCTTGTGAATGCGGGCGAACAGGCGAACCGCCAGCAAAGAGTTGCCGCCCAGATCAAAATAATTCTGCTGAATGCCGATCGCTTGCACGCCGAGCAGTTCTTCCCACAACTTCTTCAGAGTTTTTTCTGTCTCGCTGCGCGCGGCGAAAACCTTTGCCTTGACAGCCGCCTCAGGTTCTGGCTCTTGAGCTTTGGCTCTCTTAGGAGGGGAGATTTGAAGATCGCCCAATCGCTGCGCGGGATTGTTCAGCATTGCTTCAAGGATTCTGCGGTAGTCCTCCAGGACTCGCAGAATTGTCGCTCGCTCGAAGAGCCCGGCATTGTATTCCAGCTGGAGCCGCACTCCTTCCGCGCGCTCGATGATCCCCAGCTGCATTTCAAATGGCGTTCCCAGTCCGAAGGTAGACATCGGCGTTACGGTCAGCTGCCGCAACTGGCGCGGCTGGAGGAACGCGGTCTGATAGAAGAAATAGAATTGAAATAGCGGGTTGCGCCCGTGGACCGAGCGCACGTTGAGTTTGTCGAGCAACACTTCGAATGGCAGTTCCGCGTGCGCGAGCGCCTGCAGGGTGACATCCCTCACGCGCCGGAGCACGTCTCGTAGATTCGGATTACCCGAGAGCCCCACATGGAGCGCCATCGGGCCCGAAAATGGCCCGATTAGCCCTTCCGTTTCAGGTCTGCGGTTTGCTACCGGTGAGCCTACGATTACTTCCGATTGTTCCGCATAGCGCGACAGCAGCATCACAAACGCCGCCAGCAGCAGCATGAACATCGTTACGTTTTCCGACTGGCTCTTCGCCTTTAGCGCGCGGGCCAAATCCTGCGGCAAAAGTAGTGTCTCAAGCCCGCCGAGAAGGGAAATGCGATGGCTCGGCGGGTTGTCAGTGGGTACGTCCAGCACTCTCAGCGAGCCGGAAAGTTCCTTAGTCCAGAATTCCAAATGCTCACGGGCCTCGTCTGATGTAAGCCATTCGTTCTGCCAGGCAGTGAAGTCCCCGTACTGGATGGCCAGATCCGGCAAGGCAGGTCTCTCACCGCGCGCGATCGCCTCATACAGAGTCCACAATTCCTGCTGAAAAACGTTGTGCGACCATCCATCGGCGATGATGTGATGCATGGTAACGACCAGGACGTGATGCTCGGCGTCTAAGCGAAACAATTTCGCCCGGAACACCGGTCCCTGTCCAAGGTCGAAAGGGCGCCCTGCTTCCTCCCGCACAAGCCGTTCTAGAGTCGCCTCCGCGTGTTCGCCATCGGCACCGTGGAAGCTGACCGATTCAAGCGCATATTGGCCTATCGGCGAAATAATCTGGCTGAGCTTTCCGTCAGTTTCCTCAAAGGTCGTGCGCAGAATTTCGTGCCTGTGAACAAGGGCGCGGAAGCTTTCGTCGAGGGCCTTTTCCGACAAAGGGCCAGCGAGGCGAACACAGGCCGGCATGTGGAAAGCCGCATTGCCGGGAGCAAATTTCGAAAGCAGCCAAAAGCGCTCCTGCGCCGCGCTGGCTGGCATGGCATAGACATCCCCATCAGCAAGCGTTATGGCCGAAGGCGAATCAGGCTGCGCTTCGCGCGCGACCCTTTCCCGCAACTCCGGTGCCGCTTCGGCAGCCGGGACAACGTCTGAGGGCCCGGCGTGCGATGAACAAAGCTCCGATAATCTGAGGTTCGGGTCCTCCACGACGGCTTCGAGAATCTCCCCGAAGTCTCGCAGCATTTTTTGCGCGGTGGTCTCGCGATAGAGGTCCGTGTTGTATTCGATCGAGAGGCGCCAGCCCGCTTCCCGCTCGACCAGAAAGAAATTGAGGTCATAGAGCGCGCCCTGGGATTTTGACGGCATGGTCGACATCCTGATCCCGGCAAACTCGAATACAAACTCCGACGCGCGCGCGTACTCTCGCTGGCAGATGAAATTCAGCAGGAAAAACTGGTCATTGAAACCGTTCGCTCCAGTCTCCAGAGCCTGGACCACATTTTCAAAGGGAACGTCCTGATTGGCAAACGCGTCCCAAACCGTTTCTCGAACGCGTTTCGCGAAATCGACAAACGACGGATCGCCTTCGGCGGATGCGCGCAGCACCACGTGGTTCATGAACAGCCCCACTAGATTTTCGACGTCGGGGCGGTTCCTGCCTGCCAGCGGCGATCCCACCGCGACATCCTTCTCCCCCGTGTAGTGCGACAACAGAGCCAAGCAGGCGGCAAGGCTCGTGATAAACATCGACCCGCCCTGCTGATTGCTGAAATCTCTAAGTGCATTGGTGAGTTCGCGCGGCAACAGCATGGAGACGATCGCACCGCGGGTGGTACGAAGCGCGGGACGCGGAAGATCCGGAAGCACCTCGAGTCGCCGGTATCCCCAGAGCTTGTTCTTCCAGTAATTCAGCTGTTTCAGATTTTCGGCGCCGGCGGACTGGTCCTGTTTCCAAACAACGTAGTCGGCGTATTGAATCGGCAATTCCGGAAGAGATGAGGGGAGGCCTTCTGCGAATGCAGCGTAAATATTCTTAAGCTCCTCCATGATCAGGCCGACCGACCAGCCGTCGGAAACCAAATGGTGCATCGTCAGCATCAGGATGTGCCGGCTATCCTCCATGCGCAGCAGTCCCACGCGAATAAGTTCGTCTTTCTCGATGTTAAAGGGCCGACAGGCCTCCTCGGCGCAGAGTCGGTCCATTTCCTCTTCACGGAGTTGGGGATTGAGCGGCCGCAGGTCCTTGAATGACACCCGCAGTTGCAAATAAGGCGATACCACCTGTACCGGAGTTCCATCTTCCTCGGCAAAAGTCGTCCGCAGGGCTTCGTGGCGGCGAATGATTTCGTTGAAGGTCCGCTCTACGAGGACAGGGTCAAGGGGCCCTTCGAGAATCCATCGAAACGACCCGTTGTAAGCTGGATTGCCGGGATTTTCGCGGTCGGCGCGCCACATCCTCTCCTGTACGGGCGACAGCGGGAAGGCGAAGAAGTCCTCCCCGTGGAGATTCGAGCGTGGATCAGAGATTGCCATTTCCTCGGGCCTCCGAAGTTCGCCGGGATCCGTCATGCCTTCGGTTCTAGCTCGGGAGTATCCTTCCGTGTTACGCGATATTTGGCGCGGGCCACTGGCGTGATCGCCGCCTGTGGTTTAACCCCCGCTGATTTTGATAGTTCCGCCAGAATCGACCCGATGGAACGGAATTGAAGGATCTGTCGAGGCGTTACCGGAATCCCAGCCTTGTTGGCTCGGCCTGCAATCTGGAACACATGCAGAGAGTCCGCACCCAGTTCGAACAAATTATCGTTTACGCCAACTCTGTCGAGGCGCAACACCTCAGCCCAGATTTTTGCCATGGTTTGTTCGTCAGGTGTGCGCGGTTCCGCATACTGAGAGCCTCGCGCCTGTCCTGACCAGTCCGGTGCAGGCAACGCGCGGCGGTCGATTTTGCCGTTGGGTGTAAGAGGGAGCGACTCCATCACGATGAACGCCGCCGGGATCATGTAATCCGGCAGCTTTACAAGCAGGAACGCCCGGAGGTCCGCAGGGGAGGGATTCTGTGCTCCGGCGTTGAGAACAAAGTATGCGACGAGGCGTTCTTCCTGTGGCCGGTCCTTCCGCAAAAGCACCACCGCTTCTCGTATCCCCGGATACGTCGCCAGTACTGACTGTATTTCGCCGAGTTCGATCCGGAATCCGCGCAGCTTGATCTGGTCGTCGGTCCGCCCCAGGAACTCCAAGTCGCCATTGGGACGCCGCAGGACAAGGTCTCCCGTTTTGTACATCCGCGCGCCAGGCTGTTTGCTAAAGGGGTTCTGGACAAACCGGTTCGCGGTAAGTTCCGGCTGGTTTAGATAGCCGCGCGCCAAGCCATCGCCGGCGATATACAGATCCCCCGGAACTCCTATGGGAACCAGCTGAAGCTCTTTGTCGAGAACATGGAATTGCGTGTTCGCGATCGGCTTGCCGATCGGAACGGGACCATCGCCCGCTTCCACTTCGTCGGTCGCCGACCAGATGGTCGTCTCGGTGGGCCCATACATATTCCAGACTGAGATCGATCGCTTGGTGAGCTGATTGGCGAGCTCGCGGGGAAAAGCCTCCCCGCCGCACAGCACCTTGAGAGGAGGATTGCCATCCCACCCTGCCTCGATCAACTGCTTCCAGGTGACCGGCGTCGCTTGCATCGCCGTGGCATTGACCTTCTTCAGGTATTCGATCAACTGAAGCCCGAAGGAAGCGGTTTCCCGGCTCACGATCGCCAGTTTTGCGCCGGTGCAAAGCGGCAGATAGAGTTCGAGCCCTGATATGTCGAAGGAAAGCGTGGTGATCGCTGCGAATGTGTCGCTTTTCTTGAGCCCGGGCCTCAGGAGCATCGCCTGCAGCAGGTTTACGACAGCGCGATGCGGAATTTCTACACCCTTCGGCTGGCCGGTAGAACCGGAGGTGTACAGCACGTACGCGAGATCTTCCGCGGTGGCTATTTCGTCCGGCGATTTGCCGCTTTCCTTGGCGATCTCCCCCCAATCCGTATCCAGGCGCACGACCCGCGAACCGTCGAACGTCCAGCCCTTCGTGAGCGGATCCTGCGTCAGCACGATGGACGCCTTGGCATCTCCGAGAACGAAGCGAAGACGCTCGGGTGGAAACGTAGGATCGAGAGGGACATACGCCCCGCCGGCCTTCATGGTTCCGAGCAACGCCACTATCATTTCCAGGCCGCGTTCCACAAACACCGCCACCAGCGAGCCGGGCTTTACGCCCAGCTGTCTCAGGTAGTGCGCCAGCTGGTTCGATCTGCGATCGAGTTCCGCGTAAGTGAGTTGCGTGTCCTCAAAAACCGCGGCAACCGAATCCGGCGTCGCGCTCATTTGCTGCTCGATGAGCTTGTGAACTGTCAAATTGCGCGGAAACGCGACGGCAGTGTCGTTCCACACCTGCACGGTTCGGCGTGTTTCCGATTCCGTGAGAAGGGGAAGCCGGGAAATGGGGCTCTCCGGTTCAGCGGCCATTCCGTCGAGCAGCATCTCGTAGTGATTGAGCCACCTGGCGATCGTCGATTCGTCATAGAGGCCGGTGTTGTAATCGCAATCGAGGATCAACCCGTCTTTGGCTTCCACAACATTGAGGAAAATATCGAAATTCACGAAAGCCTTCGGATTAGGGTCAACTTCCGCGTCGATGCCATCGAAGCGAATACCATCGCCTACACGTTCGAGGTTGAATTGAATTTCGGTCAACGGAAGACGCCCCGGGTCGCGCTGGAGATTCAGCTTCCGTACCAATCTTCCGTAGGTGTAATTCTGGTGATCGTAGGCCGCGAAAAGATTCTGCCGGACCTGCGCCAAAAAAGAAGAAGTTGTCTCACCGCTTTCGATGCGCGCGCGCAGCGGTAGGAAGTTCACGCAGTGGCCCACCAGGACGTTGTCTTCCACCAGCGCCTGCCCCGCCGAAGGAATTCCGACGACGATGTCGTCCTGCCCGCTCAGCCGCGATAGCAGGAGCTGCAGGCCGGCCAGCAGCGTCACAAACAACGTGCACTTCTGCTTGGCGCCGAATTTCTTGATTCCGTTCAGCGTCTGCGCGTCGATCTTCTTCCGGTATGTCGCGCCCTTGTAATCCTTCATTGCTGGACGGATATGGTCTGCCGGCAGGTCGAGCATCGGCGCGGGATCGCGAAACTGTTCGACCCAGTATCTTTCGTTCTCCGCGCCCTCGGGGCTGTCGAAAAACGCCTGTTGTGCTTGTGCGTAGGACGCAAACGGCAAGGCCGGAGGCAGATCGCACGCACGGCCAACTCTCAGCGCGTTATAGAGCTTCGCCACCTCGTCGAGTAGAACGTTGGTGGACCAGCCGTCGCAGACGATGTGATGAGACGTGAAAAGCAGCTGATGATAGTGCGGCTCGACTCTCAACAGCTGCGCTCGGACCAGCGGCCCTTTCGCTATATCAAATCGAGTCCGCGCTTCCTTCTCGATAATGCTTTGCAGCCGAGCCTGCCGGTCCGGCTTGCGAAGGCCCGTCAGATCAACCAGTAGGATGTCCAGATCGAGCGCCGGAGAAAAATGCTGAGTCCTGCCTTCCGGATCAAACCGCGCGCGCAACGCGTCGTGGCGAGCCGTCGCCTGCCGAACGGCTTCACGCAAAGCGGGCTCGTCCAGTTTGCCGCGCAGGTGCAAGGTGAAAGATTCGTTATAGCTGCAGGAAGCCTCGTCGCTGATCTGGTCGGAAAGCCAAACCTCCAACTGCGATTCGGTGAGAGGCGCTTCGGTCGCCGCGCAAGCGGCAGTTGTGGCCGATGCGGTGATTCCCGCGGGCTCAGGCTCGCTAACTCTTTCGGCGCCATGAATCTCACTCGAAGGCGCAGGTAATGTGTCGCCGCGCCGCATCTCTTCGATGGTTTCTTCGAAGGCTCGCACGATTCGATCGATATCGGCGTCGGTGTGCGCGGTCGTAAGAAAACACGGGAAGCCTTCAAGCAGGTGAATTCCTCTGGCGCGCAAGTGATAGTAGAACAGGCTGCCAAACCGGAAATCCGAGGGAAAGCTGAAATAAAAGATGCTGGCGAAATTTTCAATTCGCGTCGGAACGCCGTTCTTCTCAATGATGTCGTTGAGCCGCTGCACCATCTTGCTGGTGCGTTCGCTCAATCCTCGCTGGAGTTCGGGCCCCTGTTCCCTCAAATGTTCCAGCACCGCTTTTACGGCGGCCAGCGTCAACGGGTGACGCACGAACGTCCCCGCGAAGAACGTAACGCCCACTTCAGGGTAAGAGTCGTCTCCAAAATTCCACATCCCGCCGTCGAGCGCGTCCATGAACTGCCGCTTTCCGGCTAGAACGCCGATCGGCATACCGCCAGCGAGAACCTTCCCGTAGGTCGCCAGGTCAGCCCGAATGTCAAAAAGCGTCTGGCAGCCGCCCGGATGCACCCGGAATCCGGTGACAACTTCGTCGAAAATCAGGCAAGCGCCGGCTTTTTCGGTGATCTCACGCAACTGTTTCAGGAATTGAACCGGCTGAAGGTTCGGATGGCGGCTCTGCACCGGCTCCACCATCACCGCCGCAAGAGTCGGGGCGTTGGCGCGAATCCATTCGAGCGATTCCGGAGCACCGTATTCAAGCACCGTGACATTAGAAACCGATTCGCGCGGAATTCCCGGCGCCGCTGGAACCGACTGCGGAACTCCGGCCCGGTTGAAGCCCTTCACCAGGACCTCATCGAACATTCCGTGATAGTCGCCGGCAAAAAACACTACTCTGCTTCGTCCGGTCACCGTGCGAGCCACGCGCATCGCCGCAATCACGGCTTCTGATCCGGTGTTGCAGAAGCTCGCGCGCTCGTTGCCAGTGAATTCGCAGATCATTTTCGCGACTTCACCCGCGAGCAGCGTCTGGGGGCCGATTTCAAAACCTTCCTGCAGCTGCTTCGCGATCGCCTGCTGCACAAATTGCGGGCGATGCCCCAGCATGATCGGTCCAAAGCCATTCAGGATGTCGATGTATTCGTTGCCGTCCACATCCCATAGCTTTGAACCCTGCGACTTCACGGTGATGATCGGATAGACCATCTCCTTCCACTCAGAGCGGAACCCCGCTACCACGCGCGGGTCGGCCAGCACGCTGCGATACTCCTGGGTCTTCTGCTTGGATCCAGCTGTGCGCTTCGTGTAACGGTCGACGAGCTTCTGGATGTGTTCCTTCTGGCGCGCGGTGAGCTCACCGGAAGGCGCCTTGGGCAAAGGCTTGAACGGCGTGTATCCCTTCAATTCCTTCACCGCTTTGCCCGTTGGTTGCTGACCGCCTTGCTGTGGAGGCCCGCTGGCGCTTTGCGAAGCACCGCTAATAGCTGACGGGACCGCAGTAGACGACTGGTTTTGAAGCGCCGCCAACTGCTGCGCAAAAAGCTGATTCATGGCCTGGAGTTGCTCCCGCATCAGGCGCTCAACGGGTGATTCCGTAGCGTCTCCTTCTCGGTTCATGCTTCCAGATACCGACGACGCGGCGGGGAAAGTCGGCGCCAGCTGATTGCGTGGTGCAGCACTCATCGTTTCGGCAGGAGGCACGACCGCACCGGACGCTGGTGCAAAGGCGCTTGCGGGCAATTTCTCATCGATGTATGCAGTGAGATCGTCGATCGTCGAGAGATCGCCCAGCAACTGCCGGAACGTAACCTTGAGCCCGAACTTCGTTTGCAGCGCCTGGGTGACCTGGGTCAGGAACAATGAATCGAAACCCATTTCGAGAAAACTGACGGACGACTCGGCGGCAGAAATTTCCTTGCCCGATAAATCGCCGAAAATTTCAGTCAGTGCTCGCTGTATTGACGCAGCCCGCGACTGAGTGTTTACAACCGTTGGTTCAACCAAGACCGTTGCTCCCGTTTTTTGGAGATTCTCTGTAGAATTCCGATCGCCCGACGCCTGCGCCTTTTCAGTAGCCTGCGCCTCGAGCCAATATCGCTTCCGCTCAAACGGATACGTAGGCAATGAGACGCGCTGCCGCCGCTCGTTGCGGTGCACAGCCTTCCAATCGGGCTGCACTCCCGCAAGCCAGAGCGATCCGAGCGACGCCATCATGCTTACCGAATCGCCCTCTCCCGAATATCCGTCGGAAAGCGATGAGACGATTACCGCATCGGCAGCCGTCCCATGCTCGCGCGCCAGCACGCCTAGCACATTGCCGGGACCGACTTCGAGCAATATGTTGCCCGGATTCTTCCGCAGTTCCGCAACACCGAGCGAGAACTGAACAGGCTCGCGGAAATGGCGCGCCCAATAGGCAGGATCGGTAGCTTCCTCGTCCTGCACCCATTTCCCGGTGACACCCGAGACGTAAGGAATCCGCGGCGGACTCAATCGCGTTTGCGCCACGCGCTTGGTGAACGGCTCGATCAGCGGGTCCATCATGGAAGAGTGAAACGCATGGGAGGTGGTCAGCCTCCGGCACGCGACGCCGCCGCTGTTCAGATCCTGCTCAAGCGCGTCGAGCGCATCAAATGGCCCCGCGACGACGCATAGTGACGGCGCGTTCACGGCCGCCAGCGAAAGATTGCCGTTCAATCGCGCGCGAAGTTCCGCTTCCGGCAGACGCACCGAGAGCATTCCGCCCGCAGGAATTTCCTGCATCATGCGCCCGCGCTCGGCCACCAGTGATAGCGCATCTTCCAGCGAAAAAACTCCGGCGATGCACGCCGCCACAAACTCACCCACGCTGTGCCCCAGCATGGCCTGCGGCCGGATGCCCCAGCTCATCCACAGCTGCGCGAGGGCGTATTCAACCGTGAAAATTGCGGGCTGGGCGACTACGGTATCGGTAACGCGGCGCTTGTCTTCCTCGGAAGCGCTTTCGGATGGATACAGCAGCGCGCGAAGATCGGCGTTCAAAAACGGACGCAGAATTTCCGCGCAACGGTCCACCGCGACTCGGAAGACCGGTTCGCAGTCGTAAATCTCCCGGCCCATATTCAAGTGCTGCGAGCCCTGGCCCGGAAACAGGAAGCAGATGGAGCTGTTTTCTTTGTGACTCAAGCGCGTCCGCACGCGCTTTCGATCGCGGCCCGTCTGCTTCTTGAAATCGGCGAGGGCCTCGATGGCGTCCGCCGTGTCACGCACGGCCACGGCGCGCCGGCAGGCAAATGCGCGGCGTCCTGTTTGCAGCGTCCAGGCAACATCCGCCAGATCCGTGCCGGGATTCGACCTCAGGTGTTCGGCAAGATTCTCGGTGGCTTGGTCGAGAGCCTTCTCCGACCGCGCCGACACGGGCAGCAAGTGCACTCCTAGCGACGATTGATCCGCCACCCGTTCCGGAGCCTGCTCCAGGATGACGTGCGCGTTTGTGCCCCCCACGCCAAAGGCGCTCACGCCAGCGCGCCTCGGCCCGCTGTTGCTGATCCAATCTGCCGCGCGAGGATTTACGTAAAAGGGACTGTTCTCCAAATCGAATTTTGGGTTCGGCTTCTTGTAATGAAGCGTAGGAGGGAACACGCCGTGCCGCACGATATGGCTCGCGTGAATCAGCCCCGTCACGCCAGCCGCGATGTCGAGATGCCCGACATTCGTTTTGGCCGTGCCCACCGCGCAATAATTCTTCTTTCTGCTCTCCTTGCCGCCGGGGGCGCCAAAGGCCTGCGCGAGCGCCGCGAGTTCGACGGGATCACCCAACGGAGTCGCGGTGCCGTGCGCCTCGACGTAACCAATCGTTTCCGGGTCCACTCCGGCCGCAGCCTGGGCCATCGCAATCACCCGCGATTGCCCCTCGATGCTCGGCGCGGTATATCCCACCTTCGCCGATCCATCGTTGTTGGCCGCAAAGCCGCGAATTACTGCATAGATTTGGTCGCCGTCGCGAATCGCGTCCTCGCAGCGCTTCAGCAGGACCACGGCCACGCCCCCGCCAAATACAGTTCCTTGCGCGTCTGCGTCAAACGTGCGGCAATGCCCGTCCGGCGAGACCATTCCGCCGTCCTGGTAAAACGATCCGCGTTTCTGCGGAAACGTGATCGAACTCCCGCCCGCCAGGGCCATGTCGCTTTGGTAGGTCAGCAGCGACTGGCACGCCTGAGTCACCGCCAACAGAGAGGTCGAGCAGCCCGCCTGCATGGTGAAAGCCGGTCCGCGGAGGTTCAGCTTGTATGCCACCCGGGTTGCGAGGAAGTCGAGATTGTTCCCCATCATTTCGGGATAGTTTCCGACCTGGTAGCCGCCCGTAAAAGACGCAATAAATCCCGGATTTTTGCAGAGCTGAGAAAGGAAGTAGGTGCTCGCGCTGCAGCCCGCATATGCGCCGACCGCCCCCTGATAAGCGGCGGGATCGTACCCGGCATCCTCGAATGCCTGCCAGCAACACTCCAAAAAGAGCCGCTGCTGCGGGTCCATCAATTCCGCTTCGCGCGGATAGATTCCAAAGAATTCCGGGTCGAACTGGTCCACGTCATCGAGAATCGAGCGCGCGCGAACGTAATTCGGGTCGCGCGCCAACTCCGCCGCGCCCGGCACTTCCAGTTGTTCGACGGTGAAGTGAGAGATCGACTCGACGCCGTTCAGTTGATTCCGCCAGAATTCCGCAACCGTCCGCGCACCGGGAAAACGCCCGGCCATCCCAATGATGGCAACGCCTTCACAAAAGGGTTCAGAGCTGTCCCGCGCGCTCATGAAGCACCCCCGGAGCGGCGTTCGCGCTCGCGGGCAAACGCCTCGCGCTGCTTCTGCGCCTGTTGCTGCACGTCGGAAAATGAAGGTGGCGCCGGCTGCTGCTTGATCAATCGCGCCGCCAGCGTGCGCACCGTGGTGAATTCGAAAAGGTCGGTGATCGGAATCTCGATGTGCAGCGTCTTCTGCAGATTGGAATGGACTGCGAGAAGCAGGAGTGAATCGCCTCCCAGGTCGAAGAAGTTGTCGTCCAGGCCCGTCCGCTCCACGCGCAGCACGCGCTTCCACACCTCAGCGACCTGACCTTCGAGCTCGGTCACCGAGTTTCGCGCCGCGGAAGCCTCCTCCCTTTCGAATACCGGCGGAGGCAACGCGGCCCGGTCGACTTTTCCATTGGGAGAAAGCGGCAGCGCCTTCACCTGAACAAACAACGCGGGCACCAGGTGGGCGGGAATTTTGCCGGAAAGAAATTGTTTCACGTCTTTACCCGACAACTCGCAGTTTCCCGCGGTTGTGAAGTAGGCGACCAGCCGTTTCACGCCGGTCTCATCGGTGTGCGGCACCACGCAAGCCTGATGAATGATTTTGTGCGTGCGCAGCGCGATCTCGATTTCACCCGGCTCGATGCGGTGACCGTGAATTTTCACCTGGTTATCGATTCGCCCCAGAAACTCGACCACGCCGTCCTCGCGCCAGCGTGCCAGGTCGCCCGTCTTGTACATGCGCGCGCCCGGTTCGGCAGAAAAAGGATCGGGTAGAAACTTCTCCGCCGTTTTGGCGTCATCCTTCAGGTAGCCGCGCGCCACGCCGTCGCCGCCTGCGTAGAGCTCACCGGCTGTGCGCGGCGGTACAGGCCGAAGATTTTCGTCCAGGATGTAAACGCGCGTATTCGATATCGGCCTGCCAATGGGAACCGATTCCGGAACGGCATCGCCCTTCCGCATCACGTGGCAGCAAGTAAACGTGGTGTTCTCTGTGGGCCCGTAGCCGTTGATCACCGTGCAGTCTGGCAAGTTCTCGAGAACTTTCCGCACATGGCGCGAGGAAAGGACATCTCCGCCGGCGAGTAGCTGCCGGATCGGCCGCAGATCTTCGAGCTGCTGCTCGACCATCAGATTGAACAACCCGGACGTCAGCCACATGGCCGTGACGCCATGCTCCCGAATCGCGCGTCCAATGTCCTCGAGTGAGGCGGCCTCCGCGGGCATCAGCACGAGCGTCCCGCCATTGAGCAGCGGCCCCCAGATCTCCAGCGTGGAAGCATCGAAAGAAACCGGCGCGAATTGAAGAAAAACCTCTTCAGGGCCGAACTTGCAGAAATTCGTGTCGCGCACAAGACGCACCACGGAACGATTCTCCACCATCACGCCCTTCGGCTGGCCTGTCGATCCGGAGGTGTACATCACGTAAGCAAGATCGGTTGCGACGCCAATCCCGTTAAGCGGTGTTGCGTCCGCAGCAGAACCAGACGCGGTGAGTTCATCGACCCAAATAACCGGAATATTTTGCCCACCGGCCACGGTGCGAAGTGATCTCTGAGAGAGCATCACCGGCGCGGCCGTTTCCGCGAGCATGTAATCCAGCCGCTCCTTCGGATAAGCAGGATCGAGCGGCACATACGCTCCGCCCGCTTTCAGAACGGCCACGAGGGCGATGATCAGTTCCACCGAGCGTTCGATGCAGCAGCCGACCATCGTTCCGGGCGCCACACCGGAATCCCGCAGCTTAATGGCCAGAGAATCCGCTGCGGCGTTCAATTCCAGATAGGTCAGCTTGCGCGAACCGCAGACAGCCGCAATGCTGCCCGGATATTTCGACGCGACTTCCTCGAACAACTGGGCAATGGTCTTGTCGCGCGGATAGTCGGTTCGCTCGCCCATCCACTCTTTTCTGATCTGGGGGGCGTCGGAAAACACAACGGTTGCGCGATCCGCAACGTGAGGCTCGGCCGCCGTATTCTGAATGGGAAGCGTCATAACAGCCCTGGACCTACGGCAGCAAAATCTCCTTTTCGCCGAACAGGCGCTCGGCGGTGATGCCCCGCGCACGGCATGCCTCGATCAACCGATCGGACTGGATGATCGGGTTCGATTTCTCCGTATACTTTATGCTCATTACATAATTAAGCCACGGTTCCTGCCCCATTGCATAGACATAAACTTCCTTGCATTTCAGCTCGTCAACGATCGCCATGGCGCGCTCGAAGTTCGACCCTGCCAGCCGCCGCGAGTGATCTTTCGGGCGTTCGAGCCGCTGCGTAAGCAGCGGTCCGTAAATCCAGGACATCGGAGCGCCGTCACATTCCATGCCCACAAACAGCGCGTCTACATCCCCAATCTGCCGGTGGATGTGCTCGTACATTTTGGGGGCGATATTGCAGGAATCCGCCGCAAACAGCAGGGTGTGCTCCCCCACGCGCAAGTGGTAAGCCGACTTCGTCAGCACGTTTAAATCGCCGTGCTCGCCCAGAAATGGAACGGCCGTGATTGCGCCGCGATCGAACGCGATCTCCTCCATTTCGGAGACCTCGACCACATTTTGGAAGCCGCACTGCTTCAGTAGCAGCTTGAGGGATGGGTCCTGCAGCGCCCCTCCCCCGTTGCGAGGAACCACGATATTGCGAATCCGATGCCGCAATTGAAGCAGCGTCTCAAAAAGGATGTGATCTTGATGATTGTGCGTGATCAAGACGTAATCGATCACTTCCGGAAGATCGGAGTAAGTGTAGCGCGAGATGTCGCTCTCATACGTGTAGCTCAGCACCGGATCCATCAGCACGCTGACATTCTTGGTCTCAAGCAGGATGCAGGCGTGACCGAAATAGCGCCACCGTGCGCCTTCGCCTTCGTATTTCGCGTACGGCCGGGGCGGCTCGGGCGTCAGAAAGGTCCGAAAGCGTTGCGCGTCGCTCTCACTCAGGTTCAATCTTTCGCGCACCAGATCGAACGTGGTCGGCCGGTGCTTCATGTGGAAAAGATCGTCGATTTGCCCGCTCTTGAACGGAATCCGCAACTGCACCGCGCTGCCCTTGTCCAGCCGCGGCGTGCTCAACACGAACGGCCGGTTGTCCCCCGTCACTTCGGAAAACATCAAGCTCTGCAGCGACTCATCATAAGCCTTGCTCTTATACAAGAGGGGCTCGATTAGCCGGAAGGAGGGATGGTTATTCAGATCATAGGTCAGCTCGACATAGCCCTGAAGATCTTCCGGGACTTCGGCATAGAGCACCTCCAAGCTGTATCCTTTTCCTTTTTCCTGCAGTATCGCATCAAGCTTTTCGATAGAGCGCGACAACTGAATCAGCATCTGGCGTTCCCGGAGTGTCCGGTCCCGCAATTCGGTTACTTCCTTTACCCGATTCTCTCCGAGGTCCATGAAAGGTCCCCCGAGAAGCGCTGGGTTCCTGACGGCAGCCTGATGCGCCTCAGGCATCTCAATGTAGGACTCCATAATGCGCAAATGACGCTCCGTGAGATTTCGCGCTGCGGTGGCGGGAGGGATCAGGTGGGCCCAGGCATACCAACCATCCACTAGGGGCTCCATCAGGACGTTCGACCGAAGATAATAAGCGCCGTTTTTCATGGCCCAACTTCCTGAAACGGGATGACCCTACGACTGTAGTCAAGACGCACACCGAGTATCCCCCCGTGAATTATGCAAGTCCCGGCCCATCCCAAATCATTCATAAATAAATGATTAAACGGCAATTAAAGTTTCCTCGCTTCCGCCATCCTTCGATTCTGTCTCAAATTTGAGAAAATATAGGAAAAACTTTTCTAATTAGCACCCTTTCCAACACTGCGGCCCCGATAGCGTCAGAACAGCAGTTCTGCCCGCGATTCGAGCGGCAACGTCACGAAGGTTGAAACCATGGAAACAGTTCGGTGAGCTCCCCTTGGAATCACACTTCCGATATAACACAATGGAACCTCGTGGATTGCGATTTCTAAAATCCTTTATCGGGGGATTCCATTGAAGATTTCGGTGATTGGCTCGGGGTATGTCGGCTTGGTGACGGGAGGCTGTCTTGCAGGGATAGGCCATGAGGTCGTTTGCACCGACAATGACGCCTCAAAAATCAAGATCCTCGAGGACGGCGGCCTCCCCATTTACGAGCCGGGCCTTGAAAAGGTTATTGCCAAGGCTCGAGCGGAAAAGAAGCTCAGCTTCAGCTCCAACCTGGCCGACGCCGCGACTCGCGGGGACGCAATTTTCATCTGCGTGGGTACTCCGCCTCTGCCCAACGGTGACGCAGACCTCAGCGCGATTGACCATGTCGCGCGAATGATCGCCACCGAAGCTCGCAGCCCCAAGATCGTCGTGGAAAAAAGCACCGTGCCGGCTCGCACCGGCGAGGAATTGAAGCGCGCGCTCGGCGTCTATCGGCGCAAATCAAATGTGACCTTCAGCGTGGCCTCCAACCCGGAATTCCTGCGCGAAGGAACAGCGGTTGAGGATTTCCTCCATCCGGATCGAATCGTCGTCGGGGTGGAAGACGAAAGCGCGGAAAAGCAACTGAAGGAAGTCTATCGTCCCGTTCTGGAGCAGAGTTTCAAGTGCCCCGTGCATTCATCCGGGTGCCCGGAAGCTGCGAAGCCGGCGTGGCTGGTTACTACGATCAACAGCGCGGAACTCATCAAACACGCCTCCAATTCGTTTCTCGCGCTGAAGATTTCCTACGCCAACATGGTCTCGGGCTTGGCGGAACGCCTCGGAGCGGATATAGAAGAAGTGATGCATGCGGTCGGAATGGACCCTAGAATCGGTAAAAGCTTTCTGCGCACCGGGTTAGGTTTCGGAGGCTTCTGCCTTCCCAAAGACCTGCAGGCCTTCGTGCACCTGGCCGAGCGCTCCGGCGTCGATTTCACCATGCTTCGCGAAGCGGAAAAAATCAACAAGAAACAGATCGAACGCTTCTGCGAGAAAGTTCGCCAGGCGCTTTGGGTGATCCGTGGCAAGCAGGTGAGCGTCCTAGGTCTGGCTTTCAAGGCCAACACGGACGATATTCGCTTCGCCCCGGCTATCGATATGATCAATCAGCTCCTCGGCGAAGGCGCGAAGGTCAAGGCATACGATCCGGAAGCCATGGAACGGGCCAAGGCCGTCCTGCCGCAGATCGAATATTCGAAATCCCCTTACGAAGCTGCGCAGGATTCCGAAGCACTGTTGATCGCCACCGAGTGGGATGAGTTTAAAAAGCTCGACTGGGACCGCGTACGAGACTCCATGGCCAGGCCGTTGATTGTTGACGGGCGCAACATTCTGTCTCCCAAGGAAATGAAGTCTCGCGGCTTTGAATATCACTGCTTCGGCCGTCCGGTTTGATCGCGGCGAGCCCGAACTGCCGTAATTTCATCGCCTGCCGTTCAGTAAATCGATTGAAGCTCATGAAGAGCTAGCCACCGATTGGAGGAGCTCGCTTGGGGACGCTCGGGGCCTCGTTCCCGATTTCGCTCGGCGCCTTTATAGTTGGTCTGCGGTTCATCTATAGTTGATGTGTGCCCGCAAGGTCTTTCCAGTCGTAGATTTGTCGGTCCGCACATCGCGGCGGCCTTCGTCCTGATCCTGCTTTACTGCCTCCCGGCAATTCAGGCTCTCCAGATCTCCAATCCCGCAAGTCTCCCCGTCACACACGATGAAGGACAGTTCCTGATACTCACGGATATTCACTTTGATCCCTTTTCAGGAAACGACCCGCACACCATACAGGCGCTCGCATCGAGTCCTGTCGAGAAATGGCAGGCCATTCTGCAACCCTCCGCCAGCCGGGAACCCTCCCGCGATGGCGCAGACTCCAACTACGCTCTTTTAATCTCGGCGCTGCAGGCGGCTCGGCAATCGGCGCATTACGATTACCTTCTGGTGCCCGGAGATAGCCTCGCTCACCACTTTGCAGAAAAATACGACGAATTTCATCCGGGCGAGGGCTACCAGGAATTCGCCATCAAGACCTTAGTCTTCGTGAATCGCATGATTCAGCAAGCCTTCCCCGGCGTGCCCATCTTTTACGCGCTGGGAAACAACGATTCGATAGACCGCGATTACGGCGATCCGGGGAAACCCCTGCTGGTTGCACTTTCCGAGGAATGGCAGGCTGTTGGCGGAAATGCCAACCGCGATTTTCTTTCTGGCGGTTACTATGCTGCACGGCATCCCACAGTGGCGAGCCAGGAGTTGATCTTCCTGAACACTTCTCTCTGGTCTCGGCTCTACACTCCTTCCACTTCCTTAACCGACCTGAATGCTGGCGAGGTCGAGATGACGTGGCTTGCATCGAGACTTGACGAGGTCCGCGCTCAGCACCTTACCGCCTCCCTGGTGATGCACATCCCCCCAGGAATCGACGCCTACGCAACAGCTCATAATGGAAGCGAGGGCCCGTGCAATACACCCCTGCTGTTTTGGAAGAAGCCCTTTCTCGATTCTTTCATTGCAATTATCAATTCTCACAAAGAGATTCTTCGCGACAGCTACGCCGGCCATACCCACATCAACGATTTCCGTATTTTCACAGATGCCAGCGGCATGCCCTATTTTCAAACGAATATCGCCCCCTCGCTCAGCCCGGATCACCACAATCCCGAATTCGAAATCGGAGTCTATGACAAAGCCGACGGCTCTCTTGTGGACTATGCCGTAGAATACCTGGAGGATTCACCTGGAGGCGGCTCCCCCACTGTCTCCAACTGGCGGAGGGCCTACGATTTTCGCGCCCTATCGACCTTGCCGATCTATAGTCCCGCCAGTCTTCAGACGATTTCCCTTCTGATCCGTTCCAGCAGCGCGATACGTTCCAGGCTTCTCGATCTGTTCGCAACACACAACCGTGCAGCGCGCTCGATCTCGGCAAGGGAGTGGCTGCCCTATTCCTGCGCCGAGACCGAAATCACGCCCGGCGCGTTCACCCTGTGCAGCTGCCCATTGAGGTCGAACCATTAAGTTTTTCCTCCGCCGCGTTCTCGGGCGGTCTGCGCGCATCCCGCGGCTATCCTCAGCAGTATCAGCGTCCCTTTTCTGCGCCCTCGTTCAGTAGTTACCCATTAACACATCGTGAGAATTTTGAAGGTTCTTCGCGGAAATGCCTTGCGTATTCTGGATACTCGAAAGCAATCCAAAGAGGAATTTATGTCAAATTCGTCCACTGCCAGTGACCTGGCTCGGCCTCTCCGTCGCAGCACCCGGCTGAACGCAGTCGTCCCCATCACTGTAATGGGAGTCGATTCCTACCGCGGGCCATATCGCGAGGAAGTTTCCACCGTAACCGTAAGCTGCCACGGATGCCGATATGAATCGAAGCACGATGTGCTGACCAACTCCTGGGTGATGCTCGAGCTTAACGGCAAGAACCATGGCACCCAGTCGGTTTCCGCCCGTGGCTTGGTCAAATGGGTGAAACGCCCGCCCGAAACGACCGGTGTGTACGAAACCGCTATCGAACTTGAAGATCCCGGCAACATTTGGGGCATCGATTCGCCTCCGCAGGATTGGCTGAGCTTCTGCGAGTCTCGTTTACAGCAGCCGGCCGCCGCGAAGTCAAAGCCCTTCGCGGTGCCGAAATCGGACCCTGTGGCCCAATCTCCCGTGGCGGAGAAATCCAGCAATAGCGCCGCGCTCCCCTCTCCGGTCACGAGCGCAGTTGCAAAACCATCAACAGTGCCCTCTCTCAATCGGCCGGTCGGCCAATTAGTCGGTGAATTTCACCAGCAGATGGAAAAGATTCTTTTTGAGGCAGCAGGCGCCGCGGTAAGGGAAAGGGCTACCTCCGCCCTTGAAGACGTCCGTCAGGGACTACACGAAGAAGCCAAGACAGTGCTCACGGAATTAGCCTCCTCGCAGTCGGGCCCTTGGATCGAGCAGTCCCTGAAGCAATTGAACCGGGTCACTCAGGAGAGCGCCAAGACCCTGCATGCGGCGTGGACGAAGACGATTGGACGCCGACGTTCGTCGCGCGCTCGATCGCGTCGAGGAGCGCAGCAAGGAACTCGACACTCTGGCGCAAAGCCTTTCCGCAAATGCCCTGGATCGATTACAGCGTGGCCTGGAATCCTCACGGGAAGAGGGCGTGGATCGCATCGTCTCCCGGCTCAAGGAACAGTCAGCACCGGTGATCGATCATGCCAAGGAAACGATGGCCGCGCTGGCAAAGCAGCGCGAGGAACTCGAGACCGCCCTCGAACAGGCACTGGCAAAGTCCACCGGCAAGATCGAGGAAGTTTGCAGTGGCTTCGAAAAACAGTTCGAAATGATGATTCGCGAACGCCTTGACGCCGCCCGCGAAGAACTTCACGGGACGATCCACTCCGCCGTAAGCTCCGCGTTAGACCACCTCAGCGCCTCGGCGAAGCAGCAGGTGGCCGAAGTTGAGTCTCGCTTGCAGAAGGCTATGGAACCGGTGGAAGTCGCTATCGGCGAGATGAAAGCGAAGGCCGAGGAAACGTCTCTCCAGCTGTCCCGCGAACTTGAACATCAGAGCCGCGAGCATCTGGAACTCGTCAGCAACGCAATTTCTGAAGTGGCTAAAGGAATTGGAAGACTGCCGAAGCAATAAGCGCGGCCCCGTGGCGGGGGAATCTTGGGATGGCAGATGGCAAGTCAAATTGCATGTCCGGAGGCGCCCCGGGCGCTGAAGGCCAGCCAGTGTTCGTGCGAGGGATGCCGTGGCAGCGTAGCAGCCCAACTGGAAACCCGCGCGTTCTGTCTCGACCATTTTATTTCCGCCTCCGCTGAGGAGATGGATTCTCGCAGCGTCTGCCTCAAGGTAAAGCCCGTCGATACCGCCGCTGCGGCCGGATTAAAGAATTTCCTCGCTGATTGGGTGCAACAGGCCGAAACCCTCGCCATCGCCGAAGAGGCCGAGGCCGCGCCCCATCTTCCCCGCCTCCAGGATCTCTTGCGCCGCGGTTCTCAGCTAAGCCGGTCGTTACGGCGCAGCCCGAGGATGGCTGCTTCGGTGCCCGTTTGGCTCCGCCGAGAGGATCCTCGTCATACCTGGGAGGAGGAAACATGGACCTCCTCGGTAAGCCGCCATGGCGCAGGCTTTGTCTGCCGCCATTCCGTCGAAATCAATGGACACGTAGTCCTGTGCCGACGGGATAAAGGGAAGCGGGTGGAAGCGCGCGTGGTCTACTCGCGCTTCGATTCGGAAGGCCGCCGCCATATCGGCGTCGAACTTCTAGGGCGCGACGATTTCTGGGATCCTCAGCAACTCGACGCGTCTGCCGCCGGACAACGGTAGCATTCCCCAACGACGATTGCTTCGCAATTAGAGTCTAGCTGCCGGCAGGCTAAGAAACATTCCCCACGCGAAATTGCAACCGGAGGACGGCGCGCTTTGTGACACGAGCCGTTTAGCCGAGCGCGCTCCGCAGCCGTTCATAGGTCGTCGAAAGATCTTCGGGCTCCACGCGAGTTTCCCCCACCACCGTCATGAAATTGGCGTCGCCCGCCCATCGCGGAAGCACATGGAGGTGCAGATGCCCCACAATACCCGCTCCCGCCGCCCGCCCCAGATTCATTCCGATGTTATAGCCTTCAGGGTGATACGTCTTTTCGAGCGCCGCCTGCACGCGCTGCGTTAGTTGCATCATCTCGGAAAGTGTCGAGGGAGGAGCGGAGGAAGATCCGCGAGGTGCGCGTAGGGCACCACCATCGCATGGCCGCTGGTGTACGGATACCGATTGAGAATAACAAAGTTTTTCTCGCCCCGGAGGACTATCAGTGTGGCAGCGTCATCGTTTGCCGCGATCGCTTCGCAAAATACGCAGCGGTCGTCGTTCTTTTCGCTGGCAATGTAACGATACCGCCAGGGCGACCACAAATAATCCATCCGGCTTAGCCTTGCGTGCCCGGCTCACGGTTGACCGTGGGAGCGCGCCGCCGGTCCGGAGGTATTGATGAAGTCCTTCAGCTCCTTGCTCGGCTTGAAGAAGGGAATTTTCTTGGGGGGCACTTCCACCTTGGCGCCCGTTTTAGGGTTTCGGCCGGTCCGCCCGCGCCGCTGTCGCGTTCGAAAGCTTCCGAAGCCCCGGATCTCGATCTTATCGTCCGATTGCAGCGCCGCAATAATGCTTTCAAAGATCGTTTCAACGACCGCCTCGGATTCCTTGCGAGAAAGGTCGGTCACGCGCTCGACCTCTCCCACCAAATCTGCCTTCGTCATCGTTTGGTCTTTGGCGTGGGTTTGTTCGCCGGCTGCCTCTGCCATGGGATGAGAACCTCCTCCGATGATTAAGATACTGGGTAACTAACGGGCCGTGTGCGCGGAGCCGGTCGGCACAAGCTCTTTGATATCATCAATCTAACGTAAGGTAAAGATTATTCCTTGCCAGGGATGAACTCCACAGATGCCCAGACCCGCCGCGGAGAGTGGCTAAGATGATTGCCGCTTGGCCATAATTGCGTCGCCAATCGTCGCCGTCGGCGACGTTTTCGATGATCGGAACGTCTCGATCTCCTGCCGCTCCGCCTGCTTTTGAGCCGCCCGGTAGCTCAAACTGATTTTGTGCTCTTCCGGTTCCAACCGGATAATCTTGAAGTCGTATTCCTGACCGCTGGCCAGCACCGACGTAACCCGCGCGCCACGCGGCGCCTTCTCCTTTTCCCGTTCGCCCTTCGGCCGCCGTTCTTCGATTTCCGACACGTGGCACAGCCCCTCGATGCCATCCGCCAGCTCAACAAAAGCTCCAAAATCCGTCGTTCGGGTTACTTTCCCCCTCACGACCTCCCCAGTCTTGTGCGCGCCAAACCAATTGGCCCAGATGTCGTTTACTTGCTTGATTCCCAGTGAGAGCCGTCGGTTTTGCGAATCCACCTTGAGCACGCGCGCCTGCACGGTGTCGCCCTTCTTGAACTTCTCGCTGGGATGCTTGATGCGCTCCGTCCAGCTGACGTCGCTGATGTGGATCAGGCCTTCCATTCCTTCTTCGATCTCGACGAAGGCGCCAAAGTCCGCGAGGTTGCGGATGCGCCCGCTGATCACCGTGCCAACGGGATACTTTTCCGCTGCGGCTTCCCACGGGTCGGGCAGCGTCTGCTTCAGCCCCAACGAAATCCGGCGCTGGTCTGTCTTCAGCTCCAGCACCACCACGTCCACATCGTCGCCAACCTTCACGATTTTCGAAGGGTGCTTGGTGCGCTTGGACCAGCTCATCTCGCTCACATGGACCAGGCCCTCAACGCCCGGTTCAATCTGCACGAAAGCCCCATAGTCGGTGACACCAACCACTTTCCCCTGAATCCGAGTCCCCACCGGCAGTCGCTCCGGAACAGTGGCCCACGGATCCGGAAGCAGCTGCTTTCTTCCCAGCGAAATCCGCTGCTTGTCCTTGTCGAACTTCAGCACCTGCACCTGAATTTCGTCGCCGGCCTTCACCAGCGTCGAGGGATGCGGGACGCGCCCCCACACGAGGTCGCTAACGTGCAGTAGGCCATCCATCCCGCCCAAATCCACGAACACGCCGTAATCGGTGACGTTCTTCACATGGCCCGTGACGACGCTTCCCTCAGTCAACGTGGACGCGAGCGTGTCGCGCTTGGCTTTCTGCTCTTCTTCGAGAATGGCGCGGTGGCTCACGACGATGTTCCCGCGCTTCCGGTTGAGTTTCAGGATGCGAACGTCGACCTCGCGATTGTTCCATCCCTCCAAGTCATGCACCGGCCGCAGTTCGATCTGCGAAGCTGGCAGGAACGCCCGCACGCCAATATCCACGACCAGCCCGCCCTTGATCCTCTCCAGAACTTTCCCCTTCAGATTCGTATGTTCCCGGTAAGCCTTCTCAATTCGCTCCCACACGCGGCGGCGATGCGCGCGCACGTGCGACAGCAGCACATAGCCATCCCGCTGCTCGTGAAGCCGCTCGACCTCAATTGTCTGTCCCGCTCCAAACTCAATCGGCGCGCCCGAATCCAGAAACTCCTGAGCTGGCACCAGCCCTTCGAACTTCCCTCCGACATCCACAACTACGCCCGCCTCGGTAACGGCCAGCACACGCCCCTCGAAAATGTCACCCTCCGCCACGACGGCTTCAGGAGTAGAGAATTGATCGAGCAGCTGGTCCATCGTCTCTGTTATTTCACCAGGCTCCGCCGTCTCAGCCGGTTCAGCCGCTACATGGGTGTCCGCAACGCGAGCGTCGCCTCTCGGGGAGCTTACTTCTGTGCCAGATGCAGTCGGCGCCTCGTCAGAGGTGTCATCCGTGGGAAGCTCAGAGATCACTGCTGACTCCGGAGCTCGCGCGACAGCGGTAGCAGCACCGCCGCTCTGTGGCTCCGCCGTCAACGCGGACGCAGAGAACCGTACGGGGTCTGATGACGGCTCTGCCATCGGCGGTTCAGAGGCAGGGGAATGTGGTCTCTCGTTATGTTCGGGTGACATTGGGAAACGGCCTCCGTAGCAATCGCTACACTACTTGCCGAAAGTTGGACCTCAGTTACTCCACCCAATCCGGGGGTCAGAGCTTGAAGGGGATAAGCATTCGCATGCGACGCTGTATCGTCACGAATGATACGCGTCCGGTTTGTAAATTGTCAATGGACGAAGGCGTGCAAAACCGCATCAAATCGACTACACAAAACAAGGCTTTCTTCAAAAAAATGGATGACAAAGCAGGAAGATTCCATTGCGCTAACTCGAGTTTCAATCTGTTACCATACGTCTCCAAAATTTCCGGCCGGGAGGCCCATTTGAGTCAGATATCGCATGAATCCGCCTACCCCGGCATCCGCATTTTACCGCGCAGCCGCAACTGGTGGGCCTGGCTCAAGGGCTCCCCCGCCGAATGCATTCACTTGGAACACGACTCGGAGTGGGTCGCCACGCTTCTGCCAGATACCCTTTACCTGCGGGGAAAACGAGTGGTCCAGAGGGAGCCAGCGCGGCCTGAAATCGTTCTGTGTCGCGCCTGTTTTGTGAATACCCTGGCCGCCGAACTCAGTGAATTCCACGGCCTCATCGTCGCGTTCGAACCCGACCCCGATACATGCACCCAGTACTTCTATGTCGCGCAAAATGACTTTGCTCCGGCTGGACTCGCGCCCGACGTCTCAGCGGCGATCGAAAAACGGCTGGCGCGGGGATTTGGCGCGTGCACTCAATGCTCTGACGGGGCAACTTGGCTCTGGCTTCCGCGAAATCAAGTAGCCAGCCTCGATGATGTCGAACAGATTGGCAGCGTCGAAGGTGAACCCCTGTGCTCCGCACACGGCGCCGATCGGCTGAGCGATGCCTTCGAGGACATGCAGCAAGCTAATCTGTTTTACGTGAATCTCCCATACGGCGAGTCTGGCGCCTACCTCTGGATATGAGCATCGGACTCGCGGATATTGTGCGGAAGTATCTGGCGGCCGCCGGCGCATACGGACAGCAGGCGCCCCTCGCCGCCCTCGGATTTTCAAAACAAGAAATCGAGGATGCTTTCGGCGTCTTTGACGAGGACTACCACATCAGCCGCTTCTTCCATTTCACCCGCGAAGGCGAAGCCGATTCCCAAATCGCTTACCAGATCAACGGATTCCCGCAGACGCACGTGTTCATAGACGCGGACGTCCAGTCGATCCTCTAAGTCACCGCGCGAAGTGGCGAGTTCCGCCAAACCGGGATTTCCTATCGCAGCGGCGGGTGAAAATCGAATTCAGGGTCGACGTCCACCGGTATGTCGGAGGCCTTCGCGAGCGCCCCAGAAAGTTCCGGCGGCATCACCGCGTACTTCTTGAACCAGCGTTCCGCGCGGCCGCGATCACCGGTCGCCTCTTGTTCCAGTAACTCCTTGGCAAGCGAAGCGATCGACGCCGGCATGCGCTCGAAATTGATTTCGTAAAGCCCGCTGGCGGGTTCTCGCCGAATCGCGCCCTGCTCGGCAAGGTAGTTGAACTCCATCATCTCGGCGGCGCCATGAGCCTCGGCTATTCCAAAGCGAATCGTTCGAAAGATTCCCGCCACATAGGACGCGTAGACGGCATTCTGCTTTTCTTTCGGGAATTCGCCGTGATCGATCAGCCATTTCAAGCCTAATTCGCCAACGATATCGGCCTTGGCCTCTTCCAGCCCCGAATATTGCGGACCGATGGCCTCGCGAATATCCGTCTTACCCACCGACGTGCGCGCAAACGCCGGCCCGAGGCCGTGTGAAATTTCGTGCATTAGCGTATCGGTGAGATAGCCTTCGCCGCTTGCCAGCGCCGCCTGCTCGGGCTTCATCACTCGCTTCGCCAGCGGCAAGATGATGTAGTCCACACGCGCATCCATGAAATTCTTCCAGAATATTTTCTTCGAGCCCTTTTGTTCGTGGATGCGCGGGTCGTTGGGAAGATTGTCCGCCACGGCCTGGTATCCGTGCAGCAGATCGCCTGCGCGGTAGGGTGAATCCACCACCTCCATCGGAGACTGCTTGCCCCGCTTCGAAGGCAGATCCTCGCGCGAGAGCGGCAGCGATTCCTGCAGGTCCGGAACATATTTCTGGAAGACCGCGAGCTTCTTGCTTTCTTCCTCGTTGCGGATCATCACGGAGGCGCCGTAAGAAGTCTTCACTCCCAGCAGCGAATCGAGATAGGTCTCATAGGGCGCGAAGATAATGTCGAACTTCGGATTTTGCAGCTCGAGCCATGCGATGTCGCTCGCGAAATAATCATCCGTAAGCAAGGCATCCGCCCGCACCCGCAGGAATTTCGCAAACGCCGGATCGTCGCTCAGCGCAGCCGCCTCGCGAAGATCCTTCGCCATCGGCTCCAGGAATTCACGGTAAGCCACGTGGTAGGGAATCGCCTCAAGCGCGCCGCCCTTCCCCCGCACGATTGTCTGGGGATTGTAGAGAGCCGCTTTCTGCGCGGGATGCGCGGCAACATAGGCGTCGAATTTCGGCCGCGTCATCTCTTCCGGGAAAAAACCGCGGCCGGGCGGCATGGGCTGCGTGCCCACGAAGGGCTTCTCGTCGTCGATCAGGTCAAACCGGCTGCCGTTGATTTTCAAGTAGCGGCGGAGAAGCTCATCGCGCGGATCCTTGCTCCCTGCCAGCGAAAGGTAGAGATTGAGCCCTTCCGGATCGCTCTGCCGCCAGTAAATGCAATCAAGCAGCCCGGAAGCGTCGATAAGCTTATCAATCATCAGTAGTTCGCGCGCGCTAAGCCCCCGCGAATGGAATGGCATCTTGACGCGCCGAAACTTCGCAACGCGCGCGGCGAGATCCGGAGCCACCGCCACCGCAAGATGCGAACCCGGCCCAGCGGGAGCCCCGCTAATATCGTTAAGGGAGACCGATTGTGACGAAGCGCTTGCGACCGCGAGGAATGTCAGGAAAGCCCAAAAAATGAGTGGACTCGTCCAGCAATGTAAATGCGCGAGGCGACCGAATCTTTCGGGAGTGCCGCCAAATCCGCCCAGTTCCTTCACCCGACAATCTTAGCCCCTACGCCTGCAAATGCAATAATCATGGGTTTCGGGGGAGCTGAGAACAGAAGCCAGCGCGAAGCGCCAATGCTTTCACGACACCTCTACCACAAGCGGTTTGTCGCGAGAACGCCAACCAACGGCGCTACCTGACCGGCACCGCCGACCGCTGAAGCCTTTCGTCGAGCGCGCGATGCTCCTGCCGCAACGCCTGAGGGAGGCGGTCGCCAAATTCGTCAAAAAACTTCCCGACCGCCCGCGATTCCTCCGCCCAGGCGCTGGGGTCAACGCTGAGAAGCTCGTTCAAAGTTTCCGGCGAAATCGAAAGACCATCAAGGGTCAGCGATTTCGGCGTTGGCACATTACCGATCGGCGTCTCTTTCGCTTCCGCGCGGCCCTCAATCCGATCCAGCATCCACTTGAGCACTCGCACATTGTCCCCATACCCGGGCCACAGGAACTTCCCGTCAGCCCCGCGCCGGAACCAGTTCACATGGAAAATTCTCGGCGGATTTTTCAGCTTTGGACCCATCTTAAGCCAGTGCCCGAAATAATCGCCCATGTTGTAACCGCAGAAAGGAAGCATCGCCATCGGATCGCGCCGCGTAACTCCTACCGCGCCGGTCGCCGCTGCAGTCGTTTCCGAAGCCATCGTCGCACCGACAAACACGCCGTGTTGCCAGCTCTGCGATTCATAGACCAGCGGCGCGAGCCTCGCGCGCCTGCCGCCAAAAATGATCGCGGAGATCGGCACGCCCGCGGGATCGTCCCAATGGGACGAAATCGAGGGCGACTGATTGGCTGGCACGGTATAGCGTGAGTTCGGATGCGCGGCAGGCCCCGAATCCCCGTTGAGTCGGCTCGCCCTTCCAGGTCGTCATGTTCTGCGGAGCCGTGCCGCCGATTCCCTCCCACCAAGGTTCGCGCGATGCCGTGAGACCCACATTCGTGAAAATCGTGTTCTTGTGCAGCGCACCCATGATGTTGGGATTGGTTTGCTCGTTCGTCCCGGGAGCCACGCCAAAGAAGCCCGCCTCGGGGTTGATCGCGCGCAGCGTTCCGTCCGCGCCCACATGCATCCACGCGATGTCGTCGCCAATGGTCCACACCCGATAGCCCTGTTTCTCGAGCGCGGAAACCATCATGGCCAGGTTCGTTTTACCGCAGGCGCTGGGAAACGCAGCCGCCATGTAGGTCACTTTTGCCTGAGGGATCCTCCAGCCCGAGAATCAGCATGTGCTCGGCCATCCAACCCTCGCCGCGCGCCATCCAGCTTGCGATTCGCAGCGCGAAGCATTTTTTCCCGAGCAGCGCGTTTCCGCCGTAGCCGGAGCCGATGCTCCAGATCAGCTTTTCCTCCGGAAAATGCATGATGAACCGGCGGTCTGGATTCAAATCGCCCAGCGAATGCAGACCAGGAACAAAATCGCCGGAGCTTCCCAGGCGATCGAGCGCAACCTTGCCCATGCGCGACATGATCCGCATGCTCGCCACCACGTAGGCGCTGTCGGTGATCTCGACGCCAACCTTGCTATAAGGCGAACTTGCCGGGCCCAGGATATAGGGCACGACGTACATCGTGCGGCCCTTCATCGCGCCGTCGAAAAGCGGGCGGAGCTTGGCCTTACCGTCCTCAGGTGACATCCAGTTGTTCGTGGGTCCTACGTCCACCTTGTTGCGCGTACAGATAAACGTAAGTCCTTCCGTGCGCGCAACGTCATTTGGATTGCTTCGGTGAAGGTAGCAGTTGGGGTAGGTCTTCTCGTTCAGCGCGATATAAGTTCCGTCGCTCAGCATCTCCTGGGCAAGGCGCTCGTTTTCTTCCTGCGACCCGTCGCACCAAGCGATTTTTGAAGGCTTCGTAAGGCGTGCTGTTTCCTCTACCCAGCTTTCCAATGGTGTGGACACCGATCCTCCTAGGTTGTTGTGCGCGACAGGAAACGCGCCCGCGTTCAATGGAACTTGCGGGGCGCAAAAGACAGTTCCACAATATAACCGAAAATTTTAGGCCACGAATGAAGGAAAAGCAAGGTATGGAACCCTGTCCATGTGACGCGCAACACCAGCAATTCCTTAGCGTTCGGGGGATCGGTGCGTCCTATTTCGGATACGGGTGGCCGCAAGAAACCCCGGTATATCTGCTCCGCGAGAACCACGCGCGCGAATTCGTGAGGCATGGTCAGCGTCGAAAGCGATATCTTCTGCTTCGCCGTGTCACGCAAAGCTGCCGGAAAGCCCGACGCGTCGCCGCAAAGAAACGCGATCTCCCGGATGCCGCGGTCGCGAAGGTCTCCCATCCACCGAGCGAACTGCTGAGAGGTAAATTGCTTGCCACCAGCGTCGAGCAACACCACCACAGCTCCCGGCTCCATCTTGAGCTTCCCCAGCGCGCCCGGAGTCGTGTCGCGCAATTCGTTTACTTCGGTTGTCGCGTAGTGTCCGATCCGTTGGATGTAGTCGTCGAAAAGAGCGCGGGCCTCCCCGCGCCGCGTCTTGCCGAGCATGACGAACCGGATCTTCATCTGACTAGGCCGCTGCGCTCGTCAACACGATCTGATGAGATTTGAGTCTCGCCGGCTGGGGAACATTCAGAGGCAATCCGGCTCCTTGCGGGATAAGCAGTTCACAATGATTTTAACCGTGCGGTCGGTCTTCCGTTTAAAGCAGCCCATAGCGCTTGCGCTTCTCGAGAAGCGTCTTACGGCTGATACCCAGGATCTCAGCCGAACGCGCGATTTTGTAATGCGTTTGATCGAGCGTGGCCTTGATTGCTTCGCGTTCCAGGTCCTCCAGCGACCTGAGCGAGCTCATTCCGCGCGTTTTTCCCGCATCCTGTAAAATCTGAGGAAAACTCTTCACTCCGAGCGCCGCTCCATCCGCAAATATCAGCGCGTGTTCAATCGCGTTCTTAAGCTCGCGCACGTTCCCCGGCCACCCATACGCCTCAAGAATCTTCAGCGCATCCGGATCGAGAGACGCCTCCGGCCTCCCGTGAATAGGACCAAGCCGCGCAAGGAAATGAGCGGCCAGCGGAGCAATATCTCCCCGACGCTCGCGCAAGGGAGCAATCGCGATGGCCAGCACATTCAGCCGGAAGAAAAGATCCCCTCGAAATCTTCCGGCAGCCACCGCTTTGGGCAGATCGGTGTTCGTCAGCGCCATGATCCGCGAGTCTATATGAAGCGTTTCGTTGCCGCCAAGGCGCTCGAACGTCCGCTCCTCCAGCACGCGCAGCAACTTCGCCTGTAAACCCGGTGCCAGCGCCGCTACTTCGTCCAGCACGATGCTGCCGCCCTGTGCCATTTCGAGCCGCCCCGGCTTGCGCGCCACCGCCCCGGTAAACGCGCCGCGCTCATGCCCGAATAATTCCGACTCCACAAGCTCCGGCGGAAGGCTGGCACAGTCAATTTTCAAAAAGGGAGCGTCCCGGCGGGGACCGTGATCGTGAATCCAGCGCGCCAGTTGGTCTTTGCCGGTCCCGCTCTCGCCGGTAATCAGCAGCGTAGTGGAGGGCTCGGCGAGTTTCTGCGCCGTCTCGAGAATTTGCAGCGAGGCGGGGTCAACGGCCACCCACGCAACTGCTGCCGCCGTTACGCTCCCTGTCACGTTTGCCGCCGCGTTCGTCGTCGTGCCCGTCGTCGTGCTCATTGTCGAGTCTATTGTCGGGGTCTTTGCCGGCCAAAACAGTTCACTCAGACCAGGTCACTCGGACCAGGTCACTCGGACCAGGTCACTCCGGTGACTGCTGCGTGCTGTTGCGTTCCGATTCTGCGGGAGGCTCCGGCGGCTTTCCCGGCGCGGGAAAATCGACACGCTGCGCGTTCCGCCACAGCCGCTCCAGGTCGTAATATTCCCGCGCACGCTCGCTGAAGACGTGCGCCACAAAATAACCGTAATCGAGCAGCACCCACTCCGCGCTGCTTTTCCCTTCGCGATGCGCAAGAAAGATGCCTTCGCGGCCGAGCCTTTCCTCGATGGCGTCGCTGATGGCGCGAATCTGCGGCTGGCTGCTCCCGGAACAAAGCAGGAAGTATTCCGCGAATGCCCCCGCACCCGACAAATTCAGCACGGTAATATCCACCGCCTGTTTGTCCTGGGCCGCTTCCACGGCCCAGCGAACTTCGGGGCGAAGAGAACTAGAGTTCACCGGTAGAGGGCCTGTCCCAGAATGTATTCCTCCACGCGCGACGGCACAAGGCCATGAATGCTTTTTTGTTCATCGAGCCGGTTGCGGATTTCGGTCGACGACACATGACTCGACACCGTGTTCAGCATATAAATCGCCGACTTCCGGAGGACGATCTTGTTGGGATTCGGCGGGATTCCCGGCCCGGTCCCCAGTATTGCCGGGGGCATTTTCCAATCCCAGCTTTTCGGGCGGTATCACGAGGCGCAATGCGTCCAGCTTGAACCCGGGACGGCTCGCGATGATGAAGTCGCAGCAATCAAGAAGAGCCTCGTAATTCTTCCAGGTCGGGAAGCTCGAGAAACTGGTCGGCTCCCACGATAAAGTAAAGGTGGTCGTCCGGATGCTCGCGGCGAAATCGCCTTACCGTATCGATCGTATAGAAAACGCGCGGCGTATCTCCATCCAAATCAGCCTCGGCCACCGACGGCAAGAATGTGGGGTGATCCGCGCAGCCAAGCGCCACCATCGCGTAGCGATGCAGAAATGGAGTAAGCGCCATCTTGGTTTTGTGCGGAGGCCGCGATGAAGGGATGAAATAAATCGCGTCCAGGTGAAAGCGCCTCTGGGCAGCCTGCGCCACGGCGATATGCCCTGCATGAACCGGATCAAACGTGCCGCCAAAAAGGGCGATGGCGCGCCGAACCTCGCCGCTCGCCGCCTTGGAGGCAGCGGGAGGCGTCAACGCTCCTCCCCATGAGGAGTGGCCGGGTGGTCTTCTTCCATGTTTCCTTCGTTTTCTTCGTCCAGATATTCTTCCGCGTTGGAGTGCCGGTCTTCGGACTGGGGATGATCATCGCCAGCTTCCCCGAAGGCGCCGTATCCGTCGCCGCTATCGGCTTCGGAATCCGGTCCAGCGCATTGGCCATAGCGCGCACCAGTGCGACAATGCCCTCCCCCGTCGCGGAAGAAATGGAGTGAAACTCCAGCCCGCGTTGCTCCGCAAACTTCGCGCAGTTCGTCGAGGTGCGTGCGGTCGGTGGTAGCGTCGAGCTTGGTCGCCACCACGATCATCGGCTTTTCCGCCAGCGCGGGACTGAACGCCGCCAGTTCGTGTTCGATAATTTCAAAATCATGGATCGGGATCGCGATCGTTCGCATCGCTCGTATCCACCAGATGCGCGATCAGGCGCGTGCGCTCCACGTGCTTCAGGAACCGGATTCCCAGTCCCGCGCCTTCGTGCGCGCCTTCGATCAAGCCCGGCACGTCGGCCACTACAAACGTGCGCCCGTTGCCCGGAGCCGCGTCCGGATCGGCGGAAACTACCCCCAGGTGCGGCTCAAGCGTGGTGAAAGGATACGCGGCGATCTTCGGCTTGGCTGCCGAAATGCGCGAGATCAGCGTGGATTTCCCGGCGTTCGGAAAGCCCACCAGGCCGACGTCCGCCAGCAACTTCAGTTCAAGCCGCAGATGTCGCTCTTCGCCGGGGCTGCCGTCTTCATGTTCGGTCGGCGCCTGGTGCCACGGCCTGACAAATCGCGGATTGCCGTTGCCACGCCCGCCGCGCCCGCCCCGCGCGGCGCGGAATCGCTGGCCCGGCTCGAGTGAAATCAAAAAGCTGCTCGCCCGAATCCGCGTCGAAAACCACCGTGCCCACGGGCACGGCCAGAATCGTGTCGACTCCCATGCGCCCATGGCACTTTGAGCCTTCGCCGTGCCGCCCGCGCTCGGCGCGAAATTCGCGATTGTAGCGGTAGCGCAGCAGCGTGTTGTCGTTGGGATTCGCTTCGAGATAAATCGCGCCGCCATGGCCGCCGTCGCCGCCCGAAGGGCCGCCGCGCGGGACGTACTTCTCCCTGCGGAAGGCCATGCAGCCATTTCCGCCGTCGCCGCCTTTCACGATGATCTTGGCTTCGTCAGCAAACATAGGTCACTCAAATCGCGCTATGAACTACCGAAAAGGATACGCCAGGGATAGGTGGAAAAACAAAAATAGACGAGTCACGACCGGGGACGAGGTTTTTCGTGGGTCGAACCGTAAACTTCGATACAAGCCAAGGCGCGTACCGCCATACTTTCGCGGTTCCGTTCCCGCGAGACTTCAATCCGCAGCTGCTGCCGCAGACTTCTTCTCATCCGCCGGCCGCGGCCTCTTCCACCGTGACGACGCTGATGAATTTCCCGCGCCCGCCGCGGTCCTCAAACCGCACCACGCCGTGGATCAGCGCAAACAGCGAATCGTCCTTCGCGCGCGCCACATTCTTGCCGGCCTTGTATCGCGTGCCGCGCTGCCGGATCAGGATGCTGCCGCCGGAAACCACCTGCCCGCCAAAGCGCTTCACGCCCAGCCTTTGGCCGTGCGAATCGCGCCCGTTTACTGAGGAACCGCCGCCCTTTTTGTGTGCCATTTCAAAAGCCTCTAGGAAAGTTGGATGTCGCCGACTTGCACGGCGGTATAGCCCTGGCGGTGGCCGCGCTGAATATTGTATTGGCCGCCCGTCTTGTACTTCAATGTTTTGAGTTTCGGTCCGCGAAGATGACGCAGGATTTTCCCGGTCACTTTGGCCTTGGCGGCGTCCTTGCCGCCCAGAATTTTCTTTTCGTCGGTGCGCACGGTCAGGACGCTGTCAAACGTCACCGTGCCGCCGACCTTGCCTTCCAGCCGCTCGACCTCGATGGTCTGTCCCGGCTCGACGCGGTATTGCTTGCCACCACTGCGAATTACGGCGTACATGCGATCTCCTAACGTAATTGGGAAACCATGATTATACGGCCCCTCCGCATTCCCGTCAACGAACTCTCCATCAGCCATTGTACGAAACCGGCTATGAGGACAAATCATTCGCTTCGAGCGCTTCGAGAAACGCGCCCTCCGGCGGGGCCACCGTTTGAGGATCGCGGCTGTGCGGCGGCGACACCAGAATCGGAAGAATCAGCGCCACCGTCATCATCCCCGCGATCAGGTAGAGTCCCTGGGTATAGGTGCCGTTGATTTGCCGGAGATAGGCAAACAGCGAAGGCCCGAACGCTGAGGCGAACGCCCAAGGCAGCATCATCAGCCCAAAAATCGGCCCCACATGCCGCGGCCCGAAATAATCGGCCGTAAACGCCGGCGTGATCCCGTAGGCCCCGCCATAGCACATCACCACAATGAACGTCGCAATCGCCAGAATTGTCAGCGAACCGATGCTGTGATAGCTCCAGAAAAGAATCGCCTCCACCAGGTACATCAGGAAGTACGCGGTCTTCCGAGTGGTCACGTCGGAAATCCAGGCCCAGAATATCCGCCCTAGCCCGTTCCCGATACTGATGATGCCCACCAGTCCCGCCGCGGCCGCCGCGCTCGCCTTCCCCATCTCCTGAAAGATCGGCGCCGCCTGCGACACAATCGACAACCCCGCCATGGTATTGATCGACATCAACAGGCACAGCGCCCACCATTGCCATTTTCCGAGCGCTTCGCCCAATGTGTAGTCGCGGTCGCAGCGCTGCGAGAGTTGCGCCGCCGAAGGAGCCCAGCCTTCCGGTGTCCACCCCTCTGGCGGAAGCCGCATAAACGAAGCCGAGGCGATCGCGACGACCGCATATGCAACGCCAAGATACGCAAATGTGGTCAGCACGCCCACGCGCTCAATCAGTCGGTGCGCCACCGGCGCCGAGATGAGCGACCCCGTCCCAAATCCCGCCACAGCGATCCCGGTAATTAGCCCCCGGCGATCAGGAAACCACTTCACCAACACGGATATCGGCACGATGTAACCCATTCCCAGCCCGATTCCGCCGAGCACGCCATAGGTGAGATACAGCCACCAAAGCCGATGCGCGGAAAAACTCGCGAGAAATACGCCCGCGCCCCATAAAAAGCCAGCTGTCATCGCTACCACGCGCGGGCTGCTTCGGTGCAGCCACAGTCCTCCCAGCACCGCCGCGCAACCCAGGCAAAACCAGCTGATTGTAAACGTGATCGTGACCTGCGAGATGGTCCAGCCAAACTCACGCGAGAGCGGAATCCGAAACACGCTCCACGCGTACGCCGCTCCCAAAGACATCTGGAGGCAGACTCCCGCTACGGCAATCCACCACCGGTTTAAATCACGCATATTCCACCTCGACCGTTCAGGGTGCTGCGGCACCAAATGTGAATCCAGATGCGCACACCGGCCGCGCATTGAGCGGGCGCTATTATGTTCCCGGCAGTCCTTCTTCGCAAACCTTGCGTGTGGGGTGGCGCAATTCAACGCGGCGCAGCTACCCAAACACCCGCCTGCCCCATGTTGATTGCCTGTCGGGTGAATTTTTCGACTTACTGAGCGGCATTGAGGTTCCACATAGGTAACTTCAGCCCCACTTGACACGGCTAAGATAATCTGATTACAGTACACGCAGGTTTGGATGGCTTCCTGCTTCCGGACCGTAACATGCCGCCTTTTCCGAGGGGCAATTCATTCTCGATCGGGAGGTATGTGATGAACAATCTCGCTGTCCGCAGTGGGCATTTCCGACTGAATACCCAACAATTTATGGTTGCGCTCGCGATTTTACTTTTCGCCACCCTGGCTTGGGCCGCAGGAGAGACGGATCGAATCGATTCAGGTCAATGGTCCACTTCTAAAGCGGTCTACGTAGGAACCACGCATATCGGTCCCGGCACATACAAATTCGAAGCCCCGGAAAACGGGGCGACGGTTTTCGTGGAACGTGACGGGAATCTTATATCACCGGTTCCTGCCTATTGGGTGAAGCTGCCCCAAAAGGCGGAACAGTTTAAGGTCATCACAGAAAAGGATCAGGTCGTCCGCATCGAGTTTCCTGACCGGTCTTATGCAATTGAAGTCCTCTGAATCTGAATCGCTCCGGGGCTGAATCGAACACGGGCATTTGGGGTAATCGGTCTGGCGGAGAGGCTCAAGCGCCACTCTCCGTCAGACCGACCATGGCTTCAACTTCCTCCAGGTCTGCGGAAGCCGAGGATCAGGATTTTTCGCCGAGGCGCTGGCGCACGCGGTCGCTGAGGGCTTTCCCGTCGACGGCCTTGCCTTCGAGTTTCGCGCGGGCGGCTTTGACTACGGCGCCCATCTGCTTGAGGGAACTGGCTCCTTCTTCTTCGATGGCTGCCTCGACAGCCGCATGCATTTCCGCGTCGCTGGGCGCTGCCGGCAGATACTCCTCGATGATCGCGATTTCTTTCGCTTCCTTTTCCGCGAGGTCGTTGCGGCCGCCCTTGCGGAACTGGTCGATGGATTCGCGGCGCTGCTTCACAAGGGTCTGAAGGATCTGAAGAGATTCCAGATCATCGAGCGGGCGTATCTTTTCGATCTCTTTGTGTTTCAACGCGCTCTTCACCATGCGCAGAACGCTCAGCCGAAGCTCATCTTTCTCCTTCATGGCGGCGGTCAGGTCGTTCTGGATGCGTTCCATGTAACTCATGCGTGTGCTTTCCTCCGAGCGGAAGAGGATAACATACGCGCCCACGTACCGATTGTGACGGCGAACACTTTGGGTAAAGTGCACAGGCCCCGGGGCTTGCTTAAATGTCTCGGGTGGGCCCAGAGAATGGTGCACGCATCGCTAGCTTTCGATGGAACGGTGCGCGGCGGTTCGCAATTCGGGAAACCCCCAAGCCCACAGCGCAGTGACCAAGAGAGTACCGATTCCTCCGAGCACCACGGCTGGGACAGCGCCGAACCATGCGGCGGTGATGCCGGATTCAAACTGGCCCAGCTCGTTGGAGGCGCCGATGAAGATCATATCGACGGCGTTTACACGCCCGCGCATTTCGTCGGGCGTGGCGAGTTGCACCAGAATGGCGCGAACCATCACGCTGACCATGTCGGTGGCCCCAACCATTACCAGGGCAACCATGGACAGGATCAAATTGTGCGACAGGCCAAAGAGGATCGTGAATACTCCGAACCCTGCTACGCACCAGAGCATCGTGACCCCCGAGCGGCCTTTGAGCGGCCGGTGCGCCAGCAGCATCGCCATAGTGGCCGCGCCTATCCCCGGGGAGCAGCGCAGAAGGCCCAGCCCCCAGGGGCCTGTCTTCAGGATTTCGCGCGCGTAGACGGGGAGCAGAGCAACGGCCCCGCCGAGCAGCACCGCGAAGAGATCGAGCGAAATCGAGCCGAGAACGATTTTTTGCCGCCAGATGTAATGGATGCCCGCGAGAACGGTTTTCATGTTCACCGGCTGGCGCGGACGAGGGATGGATTCCAGGCGAATGCGGAGCGTCGCTAGCGCGGCTAGTATGCCAGCCGTCATTGCTAAGGCATAGACGGCGGAGGGTCCGCTGAACGCCGCGTAAACCAAGCCGCCGATCGATGGGCCGAGGATGTTCGCGGTTTGGTTGGCGCTCGAACTCCAGGCGACCGCGTTGGCAAAATGCTCCTCGGGCACCAGTTGTGGAAGAATGGCGCGCGTCACGGGGCCGTTGAAGGAACGCACGATGCCGCTCAGTACTACGACACCGTAAATCGGCAGGACGGCGCGCGCCGAGGCCGAATGCGATGCAATGGCGAAAAGCGCCGCCGAACACGTCGCGAATCCGGCGTAACACATCGTGAGCAGCCTCCGGCGATTGACGCGATCGGCTACGTGGCCCGACACGAGGAAAAGAAGCAGGCTGGGCGTGAATTGCGCCAATCCGATTAAGCCAAGGTCGAGCGGCTTTCTCGTGATGTCGTACACCTGCCAGCCGACCGCCACCGATTGCATCTCGAGCGCGAGCACGATCAGCGATCGCGCGGTGAGGAAAAGCGTGAAGTTGGGATGCGTGAAAGCAATGCGACCAGATGGTCGGAGTTTCTCGGCGACGGGCATTCCTTTTTACTCTGCCATAGAAATTCAATTCGCACGAGGCGCGCGGTGGCTGTCTCGTGAGTTGCCGCCTTCTGCAAGCTCTTCAGTCAACCCAATCAACAATGTGTCGAACGGCACACCGGAATTCGACACGATCGGAATCAAATCGTTTCGTTAAATTGCGGTTCAAAAAATTCCCGCAAACGGTTATGCTATCGGTTTGTTTACCCAATCTAATTTCGTGTGGGGGCGCTAGGCGAAATGGCTTCTATTGATGTCCCTCTGACCAAGCGGGGGTTCGGAAAAACCTCGCGCAAGGATCTGTGGTGGGTTCAGCCGCTCCTTGTCTTCCTTGGCTACTTATCCTTCATCGTTTACGCCACTTGGGCCGGGCTGCAGGGCAACCACTATCTCTGCACTACTGCCTGCGGAGGAGCTGATTACCTCTCTCCGATGTACTCCCCGCTGCTGCTGACTGCCCGTCCCGATTGGTGGCCGGCGATTGTGCCCTTTTCGGCGGCGATGCTGATTTTGTGGGCGCCCGGAGGGTTTCGCTTTACCTGCTATTACTATCGTGGCGCTTACTACAAGGCGTTCTGGGCCGATCCCCCGTCCTGCGCGGTGGGCGAACCCCGCAGCAGCTACTGGGGCGAGAAGAAATTTCCCCTGATCCTCCAGAACATACATCGCTATTTTCTCTATATCGCGATCCTGTTCGTTTTCATTCTCTCGTACGACGGGATCCGAGCGCTGTTCTTCACGGCACCGGACGGCTCCAAGCATTTGGGGCTCGGAGTTGGAACGATCGTTCTGATCGCAAACCCGATTTTGCTTGGACTGTATACGTTTGGCTGCCATTCCTTCCGCCATCTGGTAGGCGGGAAGAAAGACATCCTTTCGACTTCCCCCGCGCGCAAGACCGCCTACGATTGCGTGTCGTGCCTGAACCGGCGCCACATGCTGTGGGCCTGGATCAGCATGTTCTACGTGGGCTTCGCGGATTTATACGTGCGCCTGTGCGACATGGGAATCTGGCACGACTGGAGAATCTTTTAAATGGCGGAGTTCGAGACGCACGAGTTCGACGTGTTGGTGGTGGGCGCGGGAGGCGCGGGTTTGCGCGCCGCAATTGAGGCCTCCGCCGCTGGAGTAAAGGTCGGTGTCGTCTCCAAGATCCCTGCTCGGCAAGGCGCACACCGTCATGGCCGAAGGCGGAATGGCCGCCGCGATGGGCAACGTCGACGATCGCGACAGCTGGCGCGTTCATTTCGCCGATACCATGCGCGGCGGGCAGTACATGAACAACTGGCAGATGGCCGAGATCCATGCGAAGGAAGCCCCGGAACGCGTGAGAGAACTCGAAGCCTGGGGCGCGGTATTCGACCGCACGCGCGACGGCAAGATCCTCCAGCGCAATTTCGGCGGCCACCGTTATCCGCGCCTGGCGCACGTCGGCGACCGCACCGGCCTCGAAATGATCCGAACCCTGCAGGATCACGGCATCCATAAGGGCATCGACTTCCTGATGGAAACCACGATCCTCACGCTGCTGAAGGACGGCGACCGCATCGCCGGCGCCTTCGGCTACGACCGTGAGCGCGGGTCGATTCCGCCTGTTCCAGGCGAAAACCGTGGTCCTCGCTACGGGCGGCATCGGGCGCATGTACCAGATCACGTCCAACAGCTGGGAGTACACGGCCGATGGCCATGCGCTCGCGTTCAAGGCGGGAGCGGCGCTGCTGGACATGGAGTTCGTGCAGTTCCATCCGACGGGGATGATCTGGCCGCCGAGCGTGCGCGGCATTCTGGTAACCGAAGGCGTCCGTGGCGAGGGCGGCGTCCTGAAAAACAAAGACGGCAAGCGGTTCATGTTCGACGACATCCCGGAGAATTACCGGAGCTCGACCGCCGACAACCCCGATGAAGGCTGGCGCTACACGCAAGGCGACAAGAGCGCGCGGCGCCCTCCGGAACTGCTTACCCGCGACCACGTCGCCCGCTGCATCCGTCGCGAGGTGAAGGAAGGGCGCGGCAGCCCGCACGGCGGCGTGTTTCTCGACATCTCCTGGATCAAGGAGAGAATTTCCAACGCGCCGGAGCACATCAAGAAAAAGCTGCCGAGCATGTATCACCAGTTCAAGCAGCTCGCCGATATCGACATCACCAAAGAGCCGATGGAAATCGGGCCCACGATGCACTACGTGATGGGCGGCGTGATGGTCGATGCCGAGACGCAGATGTCCACCGTGCCGGGCTTGTTCGCGGCCGGCGAATGCTCGGCCGGACTGCACGGCGCAAATCGCCTGGGCGGCAATTCTCTTTCCGACCTGCTGGTCTTCGGCAAGCGCGCCGGGGAGTTCGCGGCGAAATACGCGAAGGAAAACGGCGCCGGAACGATCGACGCGGCCGAAGTGGACGCGGAGGCGCGAACCGCCCTCGAGCCGTTTGAGCGCGGCGCCAGCGGCGAGAATCCGTTCGCCATCCAGTACGAATTGCAGACCACGATGCAGAACCTGGTCGGCATCGTCCGCCGGCAGGAAGAGATGGAACAGGCGGTGGAAGAGATCGCCGTGCTGAAGAAGCGGGCGGCAAAGGTCGGCGCCACGGGAAACCGCGAGTACAACGGCGGATGGCACACGGCGCTCGACCTCGACAACCTGCTGACCATGGCCGAGGTCGTCGCGATCGCGGGCGCCGAGCGCAAGGAAAGCCGCGGCGGCCACTTCCGCGATGACTATCCCGAACAAGGATCGCGAAATGGGGCGGGTTCAATATCCGGATCGACAAGGCCGCGGATGGCGGCGTCAAAGTGACGCACGTTCCGCTCGACGGAGATGCCTCCCGAATTGAAGCAGGTGATTGAGGAGAACAAATAGTGGCGACTACGGCGACGTTTCGAATCTGGCGAGGCGAAGGCGCGTCCGGCGAATTCGTCGATTACAAGACGGAGGTCGAGGAGGAATGGTGGTCCTCGACGTGGTGCACCGGATTCAGGCGACCCAGGCCAACGATATGGCCGTCCGCTGGAACTGCAAGGCCGGGAAGTGCGGTTCGTGCTCGGCCGAAATCAACGGCAACCCGCGCCTGATGTGCATGACGCGCATGAGCCAGATCAATGTGAACGAGCCGGTGACCGTCGAGCCGATGCGCACGTTTCCCCACGTGAAGGACCTGGTCACCAACGTCGCCTGGAATTATCGCGTCAAGATGAAGATCAAGAAGTTCAAGCCGCGCAAGCCGGACGCGCCGGACGGAACCTGGCGCGTGCAGCAGTCGGATATCGATCGCGTGCAGGAGTTCCGGAAGTGCATCGAGTGCTTCCTGTGCCAGGACGTTTGCCACGTCCTGCGCGACCACCACCTGCACGAGGAATTCATCGGACCGCGATTTTTTGTGTATACCGCCGCGCTGGAGATGAATCCGCTGGACACCGAAAACCGCATCAAGGACCTCCGGGAAAACGACGGCATCGGTTATTGCAATATCACGAAATGCTGCACGAAGGTTTGCCCGGAAGAGATCAAGATCACCGACAACGCCATCATTCCCCTAAAGGAACGCGTCGTGGATGAATTCTTCGACCCGCTGACGATGCTGTTCCGGAAGATCGGCGGGAAGTAACGCCGGAAACCCAAACAGGAGCGCGTGCTTTGGCTTCGAAGCAGGTTCGAGCTACCAGCTCAAGCCTCCAGCCTCTAGTTTTTCGGATCGCGCTCGTGCTTGCCAGCGAACTCTGCTGTTTCGAGGAATCGAGGTCGTCGAGCACGTGTTCTGCGTGCGATTCCACGATTAGCAGCAAGCGATGGTCCTGCAGGGATGGATTATTGTCCTGGTAGAGGCTCATGTAGAGGGCGCGCGTGTCCCAGATATGGAGCCAGTTGATCCATTTTGCTCCCGAGTCATTTTTAGACGAGAGCATGACGGCTTTGGTCTGAGGTCCGAACTTGTCCCGCAAATCGAGGGCGGCCACATCCATGGGCATGTCGACGAGCATCGTGAGCTTTACGAGCCTGCCCCCGTCCAGCACGAAATTGATCGCGCCACTCGTTGATATTTCGGCCCTGCCATTTGCGTTGAGCGCTGCTATCAGACGGTCGCAGTTATGCCGTGTGGGCTGGTCGCGGCATACATCTGACTTCCTGCTGCGCTTCCGGTTCGATCCGAAGGAAATCCGCTACGCCTTCTCCAATGAGGTGGCCCTTGAAGTCGACCGAGCAATGCGTGCCGGCGTCCTGGGCCAATAGCCCGCCGGCAGACTGGTGAACAAGACCAGAATGAAGACGAAGGGTTTCATCGAATCCATCCTCCACGCCGCCAGTGTGCCTTTGGCCCGGAAAGTGGACAATGTAACACGTGTACCAGTGCGATAGTACCCCTGCCTATCCCCGATAGAACCCTATCTTAAGACTTTACCTGAACCGGAATTCGAGGGGAACCGCGTTGCCGGCAGGCAGTATTCAATCAAGCAGCAAGCAGGGAACTAGGGTGTGCTGTCCCTGGCGCCAGAGCGGCGCCGGAGTTCCGCGGTCGGGTTCTCTGACTTCTTGGCGCTCAACGGCCCTCGAACGGATACCGATCCTGAGCCAGCACGGCGTCCGCCAGCGGCGCCGGAGAGCGATGGTGTCGATGGGGGCGTGCTTTAGCGAATCGGCGCAGGACGGCCAGTTGTGTAGGAGCGCGTCGCCTTCGGCGACCGCGGCGAAAGCGGTGCGCGCTTCTTTCTCGATGCGGTCCATCGCGTCGGAGATGAAAGCCTGAGCCGCATCAGCCACACCGCCTGCGGCTTGTGCGCGCGCTGCTCCGGACTTCTGCGCGCGCCGGAGTGACGATTCCATGGCGTAAACATCCATCACGATATTTGCGAGAGCAGCCACGATTTCCTGCTGTTCGGCCAATTGGTCGCGGAATTTCTGCACGGCGGTTCCCGCGGCCAGCAGAAAAATCTTTTTCGCCTGAGCGAGCACCCGTTCTTCTTCGGCTAATGCGCCCGAGGCCGGTTCCTCGAACGAAGGGCCGGCCAGAACCTCTTCGCTGCAGCTTCATGGCCGCGGGAATCAGCGGAGACGACGCCCGTCATGGCGCGCTTCATCAGCATCTGGAACGATCAGCAGGCGGTTGATTTCGTTGGTGCCTTCGAAAATGCGGTTGATGCGCGCTGTCGCGATAGGCGCGCGCCACCGGATAGTCCTCGTGGAAGCCGTAGCCGCCGAAAATCTGCACCGCTTCGTCCACCAGAAGTCCAGCGTTTCGCTGCCCACGACTTTGCTGATCGAACTTTCGATCGCGTATTCCTCGAGCACTTGCATGGAGCGCTGTAGCGTCTTGTCCGCTCCGGCCGATGATGCGGAGGCAGCGGCAGTTCGATCATCGCCTGCGGACCGAAAAATCATCGACTCCAGCGCGTAGATGCGCACAGCCATCTCGCCCATCTTGGCTTTGATCAGGCCGAATTCGGAGATGATTTTCCGAAGGCTACGCGTTCTTTTGCATATTTCGAGGCAACGCTGAGATCGACTTGGCAGCCGCCCAGGCAGTAGGCGCCAGAGCGAAGCGGCCGACATTCAACGTGTTGAACGCGACGATGTGGCCGCGGCCGATCTCGTAGAGAAGATTTTC
>CAVOOP010000012.1:0-32853 GCA_963697575.1 uncultured Acidobacteriota bacterium
TTTCTTCACCTAACCATCGTATTGCTAATCCATAGAGATCCTGGCCAATTTCGCGCACATAATTTCCTTCTGGTCAAACTCGAAAAGGCGCGCGCCACCGCGCACAACGTCCGCGACGTTCCGGTGCTCGCATTCACCGAGCCGGTGCGCGTGTAGACAAAAATGTGTCCTTTTGAATTGTGGGCCACGCAGGCAGGTTCGCCCATGTAGATGTGGTCCGGCCACTTCAGGAAAGTGGAGTTCGTGTCGTAGGAAAGATCGGACTGGCTAGTGCGGCGCCGCTGCCAAAAAGCGCCAGACTAATTACCAATATCTTCAAAATCTTCCAACGAAGAGACATCAGGCCTCCCAAGACGTTACTCAATCCTTCAATCATCGTGACGTTTCAGAATCGCCAAGTGACTGTGCTTAGCCGTGATTCCGCCAAGAAGGTACCCGATTGCAATGGTTTTCGCCAGCTCTATGGGGCAGGAGCACGCGGAGCGGCGAGGGCGCCGACTGCCTGAGGATGATTTCAGCGGTTGGCCAAGGTTGCGATGTTCCCCAACCCGAGCAGCCGAAGGTCGGAGGTCACGAGGGTCAGGTCCAGAACCTTCGCCGTCGCAGCCAAGAAACGATCGGCAGAATCCTGATGGGGAAGGGGCAGCCACTGAGCCTCCAGAACGATTTCGTGGGTCGAGGGAGCTTCTCGCATGTAGGAAGTGGCGTTCGAGACCCAATCCTCGGAGTTGCCATGAATCTTGATCCGGCCTTTCGCTAGAAGGAGGAGAAGTTCCCATGTGCTCACGGGCGGAGCCAGAGTTCGTTGCTCGTGTTTCTTAGCTCCTGACGCACGCGGAGCGAGAGATGGTTCGGTTCCGTCAAGCTCCAGATCCAAATATGGTCTCGAGCAGAAGGTTCAATCTTTTAGCGCCTCAATGAATCCACGTCGATGACAGGGGCCACGATATTTCCGGTTATCTCCATAGTCCCTGACAAAGACCCAAGCCATGTTCGGCCAGCCACTTGAGCAGAAATGGGAACGACGTCCGCGATGGCTTTGCCGCGGCGCGTCACCCGAAGCGGAGTTTTTGTTTTACTGACCTTGTCAAGCAACGCCAGACACTTCGCTTTGAACTCAGAAATGGAGATCTCTTGTACGGACTGGCTTCGTTTATCCCGCATTCATCCTCCATTGACTATTATATTGTACCATGGACAGGTAAAGTGGTCATTTCAACCTAGGTGGCTTGCTTTTGTGTTTTGCAACGCGCGATAGCGTATGGCTGACTCAGGCTGCCCTAGATAGAGGCCCATTGCTTTTAACGTAACCCCAGACGCCCGTTAACCGGAGGAGTTCAAAGCCGTCGACGGCAGAGCCTGAATTCTCCCCGACACAGTTCGCGGACGATCCGGCTCCCAACTGGGCCGCGCTGAGACGCGATCTCGCTTCCGCGATTCCGTTGCCAGTTGCAAAGAACGCGTCGATTGCTGGATAATTCCACCTTAAAGTTCCCTCGCCATGTACCGTCTAGATGATTGACTGTACGCACTGCAAAACGCCCAATCCTGATTTCGCCGTAGCTTGCTCGGAGTGCAGCGAACCCCTCCCCATCAGCGATTCCGCAACCATACAAATGGTGGACCCGACGGCCCTTAGCGCGGGCAGCGATTTCGGCCCGCGGTATCACATCGAACGCCTGATCGGCCAGGGCGGCATGGGGCGGGTCTACAAAGCGCGGGACAAAGAGCTCGACCGGATCGTCGCGATCAAGGTGGTGCGCCAGGGGGCGATGGGCGAGGGAGACGCCCTGAGCCGCTTCAAGCAGGAACTCGTCCTCGCCAGCAAGATCTCGCACCGGAACATACTGCGCATCCACGACCTGGGCGATTTCCAGGGGATGAAGTTCATCACCATGGCGTTTGTGGACGGCCAGGACCTCCACCAGATCATCAAAGACAACCAACTTCCTCTGGAACGCGTGCTGAATTTCGCGATGCAGCTTGCCGATGCGCTGGCCGCCGCGCACGAGCAGGATGTCGTTCATCGTGACTTGAAACCGCAGAACATCCTGGTGGACAAAAACGACCAGATTTACGTTTCCGATTTCGGTCTCGCCAAATCCTTTGCCGAAGGCGCCATTGGCATGACGCAGACGGGCGCTTTCCTGGGCACGCCTCGCTACATGTCGCCGGAGCAGGTGGAGGGCAAGCCCACCGATGGACGTTCCGATCTGTACGCTTTCGGCCTGATTCTCTATGAAATGGTGACCGGGGACGTTCCGTTTACGGGGGAATCGACGCTGGGAGTGATGTATCAGCGCATCAAGGAAAACCCAAAGAGCCCCAAGGCCGTCAATCCCTCGCTTCCCAACTGGCTTGTCAAGATCATCATGCGCTGCCTGGAGCGCGACCCTGCCGCGCGGTATCAGAGCGCGCACGAAATACTGGCGGATTTGGAGGCTGGCCAGTTGGCCAACGGCGCGTCCGGCAGCTTTTCGCGGCGCATGTCGCGAAGCATCGCGCGTCCCGCGACTTCCAGAATTATCGTCCCGCAAGCCGCGCTTCCGAGGTTTCGCTGGATGCGGCCGTGGATGCTTGTGGCCGCCGGAATCGTCGCGCTGGTTGCTCTGGTATTTGCGATTCCGCAGTCGCGACACCTGATTTTTCGCGGTCGGCAGAGGGCGGCGGCGCCGAGCACTTCGTCGCTTGTTCCGGGAGTGCCCTCGATCTCAAGTGGCCGCTACGTTGCCGTTCTGCCCCTGCAGGTGATTGGAGATTCGTCGAAGCTGGGCTATGTGGCCAAGGGCATCGATGAGGCCGTTTCGGCAAAATTGTCGCAACTCAAAGGTGTCAGTGTCACCCCGAGTGACGCGGCCGACCGGGCTGACCAAAATTGCTTTGCCCAAGCCTCGCGCACGCCTTGGGCGCCGAATCTGATCGTGCAAGGCGAGATGCAAGTCCTCGGGGGACAAAATCCGGCTCGTCGTGAACCTCGAGGACGTGGCGGACGCCAAGAGAATCTGGACCCGGGAGTTTGATGGCGTTCTCGGCGATCTGTTCACGTTGGAAGATCAGGTCTACGATCAGATCGTCTGGGGCATCAACGTCAATCCGACCGAGAGGAGCGCGCTCTGCCCAAGCCCGGCCCACCGACAACGCCGCGGCCTATGATCTGTATCTGCGCGGGCGCAATGCCCTGCGCGGTCACGACGGCAAAAGCATCCAGTCGGCCCTCGACTTTTTCGATCAGGCTCTCAAGGCCGACCCCACGTTCGCTCTTGCCTACACCGGTGTTGCCGACGCAAGTCTGCGGATGAACTCGATTAAGAGCGACAGTGCTTGGACACAGAAGGCTCTCGCCGCCGCCCAGCAGGCCCAACAGTTGAACGACAAACTTCCGGAAGTTCACGCCACACTCGGCAGCGTCTATCGGGCCACGGGTAAGTACACGGAAGCAGTCGCCGAGTTGAACCGGGCAATTTCGCTGGCGCCTAAATCGGATGAGTTCTACCGGCGGCTAGGGGACGTGTATTTGAATACCGGGAATGTCTCTCAGGCCCTCGACGCCTATCAGAAAGCCGGTTGAAGCTCAACCCGTACTATTGGGTGAATTATAACACACTTGGCACTGGCTACGCCCATCGAGGCGGACTATCCGAAGGCCCTGCAGGCTTATCAGCAAGTAGCCATTTTCAACCCCGATATCGGCGCCGGATATGAAAATGTCGGTAACATGTACCTCCAGCAAGGAAAGTACAAAGAGTCAGTTCCCTATTATCAAAAGGCCCTCCAAGTAGAACCTTATTTCTCCACTTATTCAAATCTAGGGACCTCTTATTTTTTCCTGAAGCAATATTCCAGTGCTGTTGAAATGTTTGAGAAAGCCGCCGAGCTCAATCCGAACAACACCTTTATGAGAGTGAATTTGGCGGACGCTTACCGCGGCGCGGGGGAGCAGGACAAGGCGCGCGCCGCCTACCAGCAAGCGGTCGCCGTGGGCTTCAAAGAATTACAGACCAATCCGAAGAATGCCGAGGTGATGACCCAGATGGCGTTGTCGTATGCCAAGATTGGCAACGCGGGGGAGGCCGAAAATTTTATCCGGCAGGCCCGCGGAATTGACAACAACAATGTCAGTTACATCTACGATGACGCTCAAATCGAAGCCCTAGTGGGGCATTCTACGCAGGCGTTGGCGCTGCTCCGGGATGCGTTCGCAAAGCATTATCCAGCGGAATATGCTGCGGGGGATGAAGATCTGAGAAATCTGGCCGGCAATCCGGAATTTGTTGCCCTCGTTAAGCAATATTCCAAAAACTCTAAGTAGTATCCCCTTCGTCGTTCGACTACGCTGAAATGGATTCAACCGGTTTACTTAGGTCCGGAACTGGGCTTTCAAGCGACTTCGACCAAACCCGACCAGGCACAGGATGCCGGTCAGGTATAAAAGCGCCGTACCTGGCTCGGGGGTTGGTCCGAGATAGGCTACGCCGTCCGAACAGGACCCCGTGCAGGAGAAATCGGACGGAATGGCAATTGAAACCTGTCCGCCCTCTACATATAGCGATAGTTTTTCGTCATTCGTGATAGTTCCGTCCCAAAAATTACATCCTGTAAAGGTAGGAGGGGGCGGATAAAGGGTTCCAGTGGGAGCTGACTGCATGAAGATATTGGATCCGCACGTATACACTGGGTACGGGGGCAATGCATCGTAGTAACCTGGTGGATCTGCAACTGACAAAGTGAATGGAGTCGGGGGAGGAACTGACGAAAAGAAGTTATTTATCGTTATAGTGGGTCCATTATAGGTCAGGGTCGCGCAATAAACGCCCGACGGGCACGGAGGATCAGTATTGAGGAAAATGCCCGGGTCGGGGGCCGCAGTTTGGGCTTTCGTTGCGACGGCTGAGATTACCAAAATCAACAAAAGACCAAACCAGCGCAGGCTTTTCATAGACACTCCTTGAGCCGCGAACCAATTGTTTCCGCAATGCGATTCCAGACGCTAAAGATACCCAGGTCCCCTGAGGATTCTCAATTGCCCAGATGCATTGCTTCTTAAGCGCTAGTCCAAACGACGCTATTCGAATGGCCTACTACTTTTGGGCTAGTCGGTAAGGGTGAAACGCCGCTACCGGGTTGCCCTCGTGAGTAGCGGCCCTGGACTTCCTTGCAACGGCATTTTCAATCGGATAGGATCGGGCCATGGCGGAACCTGTTCACGGAGCCGAACTTAGCGAGCCATCGCTCGCGGTCGCAGCCTTGTCGGTCGACGTCAACGGTGAGAAATCGCTCGTTCGGCTGGAAGCTGCCAGCTATGGCGTCGGGCGCGCGCCCACAAATCAACTCTCCTATCCGAACGCAGTGGGCCTTTCGCGCCAGCACCTGATCATCGAACGCCAGGGAAACGACTGGGTCGCCCGCGATATGGGCAGCACGAATGGAACTCTCGTCAACGGGGAACGCATTGCCGAACCGCGCACGCTGCGTTCCGGCGATCAGATCACGGCCGGCCAGGTAACCCTCACTTACCGCGAGATAACCGGCGCAGGCGGCACTGTCGAGTTTACCGACGACGCGACTGCCCCTGCTGGTTCCACCACGATCGTTGAAAGCCTTCGGGGGTTGGTCGCCGAGGAAAGCGAGGAAGGCGGGCGGCACATGCGCGCGCTTATCACGGCCGGACGCCAGCTCTCCACGCATCTTCCTCTGCCCAAACTGTTCGATCTCATTCTGGATCTTTCCGCCGAAGCGGTCGGAGCGGCGCGCGGCATCCTGATGACGATCGAAAACGAGGAATTGCAGATACGTTCCGCGAAAGGCCACGACCTGCGCATCAGCTCGCACGTGCGCGACATGGTGATTCAGCAGAAGCGCTCTTTGCTGGTGCGCGACGCGATGGCCGATTCGGAACTCGCCGCGCACGCCAGCATTGTGATGAACCGCGTTCGCAGCATGATGGCGGTGCCGTTGCAAACCGACAAACAGGTAATCGGCCTGATCTATCTGGATTCATCGAGCTCCTCCAAGGGGTTCGGCAAGCAGGACCTCAGTTTGCTCACGGTGATGGCCAATATGGCGGCGGTGCGCATCGAGAATGCGCGGCTGGCTGAAGTGGAGCAGGCCGAACGCCTCCGGGCCCGCGAACTTGAAGACGCCGCGCTAATCCAGCGCTCGCTGCTTCCCAGCCGGTTTCCCCCATTTCCGGATCGCACTGATTTCGAATTGCACGCGGCGATGGTCCCGGCAAAGGAAGTGGGCGGCGACCTGTTTGATTTCTTCCTGCTCGATTCGGAGCGCCTCGCTTTCGTGCTGGGTGATGTCAGCGGCAAGGGCGTGCCGGCGGCGCTTTTCATGGCTATCGCGCGCACGTTGCTGCGGGGCGCCGCGCATCACCATGCCTCGCCGGGCGCCTGCCTGAGCGACATCAACCAATCCCTGGCGGAACAAAACTCGTCGATGATGTTCGTCACCTTCTTCTACGGGATCCTCAACACGCGCACCGGTGTGGTCGAATATTGCAACGCCGGCCACAATCCGCCGTACGCCTTTTCACCCGACGGCCGCATACGCGCGCTGGAAGACCGCTGCGGTCCCATGCTGGGTATCGCTGAAGGCTTTCAGTATGGGACGCGCAGCCTGGAACTGCGGCCCGGCGAGGGAGTGCTGGTATACACCGATGGTGTGACGGAAGCCGCCAACAAGAAGGGCGAATTTTACGGGGAATCGCGCCTGGAGGCCTATCTGACGGCGCATGCCTCGCAGACTGCCGAGGAACTCGTGCGCGGCCTGCACGCGGAAGTGGAGCATTTCGAGGCCGGCGCCCGGCGCTCGGACGACATCACCGTGCTCGCTTTACGCTGGCGCGGCTAAACCGGCGCCGATTTCCATAATCCCTACCCGGTGCGGCAGCGACGGCGATCGTCCATCTCTCTTTGTCCAGATATCCCGCGCTGGTATTCTCCTTTAAGGTTGCAGCATCCAATTGATGTGTTCAGCCTGAAGGCGGGCGGCTGCTTTCGTAGCGCAATCGATTCTGAGGGAGGTTCGGCCAATGTATCTGTCGCGTGGCTTGTTCCGGGGAATGCTGTTGCTCGTCGCGATCACTGTGATGTCGGGCATAGGCGCGGTCGCCGAAGAAGGGATGTGGACATTTGATAACCCGCCGGTGAAGCTGTTGAAGCAGAAGTATGGATTCGTGCCCACGCAGGCCTGGCTCGATCATGTGCGGTTGTCGAGCGTGCGGCTTAACGACGGGGGATCGGGATCCTTTGTCTCCGCGGACGGATTGCTGCTCACCAATCACCACGTCGCGCGCGGCCAGTTGCAGAAGAACTCGACACCGGAGCATGACTACATCGCACACGGTTTCTATGCCGCGACCGAAGACCAGGAGATCAAGTCCCCCGACCTCGAAGTCAACGTGCTGGTGTCGATGGAAAATGTGACGGCGCGGGTGCAGTCGGCGGCCAAGCCCGGAATGGCAAGCGAGCAGGCGCTGAAAGCGCGCCAGGCTGAGACCGCGGCGATCGAAAGCGAAAGCCTGAAGGCCACGGGCTTGCGGTCGGACGTGATCTCTCTGTATCAGGGCGGCGAGTATTGGCTGTATCGCTACAAGAAATATACCGACGTGCGGATCGTCTTCGCGCCCGAGGAGCAGGCGGCGTTCTTCGGGGGCGACCCGGACAACTTCACCTACCCGCGCTACGACCTCGATATGGCGCTCTTCCGCGTGTATGAAAATGGCAAGCCCATCCGCACGGACAACTATTTGAAGTGGAACGCGAAGGGGCCTGCCGAGAACGAACTCGTATTTGTCTCCGGAAATCCGGGCTCGACGCAGCGCGATGATACCGTGGCCCAACTCGCGCTCGAGAGAGACGTTATCGAGCCGAACCTGCTGAAGCTGTTGCACCACCGCATCGCCACGCTCCAGTCCTATGGGGCGCAAGGCCCCGAAAAGACCCGCGAGGCCGAGACGCAACTCTTTTTCCTCGAGAATTCGCGAAAGGCCTATGAAGGACGCCTGCAGGGGTTGCTCGACCCCCACATCTTCAACAAGAAAGCGAGCGAGGAAGCCGAATTTCGCGCGAAGGTTGCGGCCAATCCCGAGTGGCAGAAGGAGTTCGCCGGCGCGTGGGGCGAGATAGAAGAGGCCACGAAAAAGTACGGTGAGCTTTACAAGAAGGATCTTTTCAGACGCACCGACAGCCCGTTGTTCGGAACGGCGCTTTCGCTGGTGCAGTACGCTGCCGAAGTGCAGAAACCAGATGGCCAGCGGTTGCCGGGTTATCACGACTCGCAGCTGGAGTCCCTGAAATACAGCCTGCTCTCGCCGGCACCCGTGTACAAGAACATGGAGATCGCCCGCATGGCGGGCAGCTTGCAGCAGGCCGTCGATGAACTTGGAGCAGCCGATCCCTGGGTGAAGGCAGCGCTTGCTGGCAAGACTCCGGCCGAAGCCGCACAGTCTTACATTGGAGGCAGCAAGCTCGAAGACCCGGCGGTGCGGCGCCAGTTGTTGGAGGGGGGCGAGGCGGCCATTGCGGCGTCGACCGACCCGCTTGTCATGCTGGCGAAGCGGCTCGATCCCTTGCAGCGAGCCATGATCAGGCAGCTGGATGAGGAAGTGAAGAGCGTCGATACCTCCGCCGGGGAAAAGCTGGGCAAGGCGCGCTTTCTTGTCTACGGCAAGGACGCTTACCCGGACGCCACCTTCACGCTGCGGCTCTCCTATGGAACCGCGACCGGGTTTCCCATGAACGGAACGAAGGCTCCGTATAAAACCACATACTACGGCCTCTATGACCGCTCGGCGAGCTTTGACAATCAGCCGCCTTTCAATCTCCCGGAGCGTTATGTCGACGGCCGTACGAAACTGGACCTATCCACGCCCCTGGACTTCGTGGCAACCGTCGACATCATCGGCGGAAATTCTGGCTCGCCGGTCATCAATCGCAACGGGGAACTGGTCGGGCTGATTTTTGACGGCAACATTGAATCGCTGGCCGGAGATTTCGTCTACGATGGCACGCAGAATCGAGGCGTGGCCGTGGATAGCGCCGCAATGATTGAGGCCCTGCGTAACTTGTATGGGGCCGGCAAGCTGGCCGACCAACTTGAAGCGAAGTAGCCGCAGGGGAAAGCGCAAGTACCTCCATTGCGTTCATGGCGCGATCCAGCTTTCGCCGTTGCGTTCGGTCGTTATTTAAAATCAAGAATCGCCCTGCCCACGGTTTCGACTGGGATTCCGTCACGACGGGCGGGCGTGTAGCGCCAGGCCTGCACAGCGGCGACGGCAGCCAGCGCCAGAACTGGGTTTCCTTTGACGACCTTTACCTCATGCACCGTCCCGTCCGTCAGAATCCGGAAGTTCAGCTGGACGACGCCTGCGAAGTGTTGATCTCCTCTTGCCAGGGGCGGGTAGACCGGTTCCCTCCTTGCGATCAATTGAGCTGCTTCGAATTTGCCGTCCAGCCGCTCTCCCAGGGACGCGGTCGGGTACAGCGCCGTTAGGTCGGCGGTTGTCGGTGACGCTTCTCCAGCATCCAGAGGGGGATCGGAGGGTAACTCGCTGCTGCCGGGTCGCTGCAACTTCGGAATCGGTCGCGCCGAATCGTTCGCATTGCGCGAAAGCATGTCGTGTGAATCGCTTCGCTCGCGCTTTGCCGCGTTGTTGGAAGACGGTTCGGCGCCAGCCTTTTGTGAGTTAAAAGGAGTTACTATCCGATCCGTCGTGGAAATATGCGGCGTGAGAGGGACCGCCGACGAGACTCGTCGTCCACCGGAGATTCTTACAGACTCACTGGCCGTGGCTCGCTCGTCCTGCCCGTCTACTTCAAGCCTGAGTACGACGTCGCTCGTTAAAGGAGTGTAGAGGATCGCCCCGCCCCGGAGGTCCGAAGAATCCAGTTGCAGAAGCCTTTGCGAATCGCCATCCGCTATTAAGAGACGCGCTTTGGTCGCGTGCGCAATTACCGGAACGTCGGGATTCCAAGTGAGCCGCAGGTCGCTTCCTGTACGCTCGAGCTTTAATCCCATATGGTGCGCCGCCGGCGTTTGAGTCCCGGGAAAAAGGCGTGTTCGTTGGTCCAGTAAAAGCATAAAGGTAAGAACAAGTATCAGGGCCCCACTTGCACAGAGCCTTCGGACTTTAGTGGACCTCCATGCACGATTTTGCACTGTGTGTTCTTTCGGGAGGCCCCAGCTCCCGGCAGGCAGTTCTTCCGAAGATGTGTTCGGGCGGGGCGCTTCGGAGCTTCCCGGTAGCGGCAGAGCATTGTTCGGGCTGGTCGTCTCTCGGCCGGGAACATCTTCGTACTTCCCATACCCGTTATAGGACTCGCTTTCTATCGGCTCGCAGGCCATCCGGCGAGTGTTTCCGTCCCTGTCGCGCACGCTTTGCGTCTGTTGTTCTTCGCCATTCTGGATATCGGAAAAAATCCATTCACGAATTCTCAATCGCGGGTCAGCTTGAAGATCAACAAAGGCTATTCCCGCCATCGTGTTCGACGCACTTGTCCAGGCAATTCGTCCCCTCGCTTCGATCCAGTCGCCACACTGCACGAGTTGGAAGCGAATTATAGTGAATTCCGCATCGTCGACGGGACGAACGGCCTGAACAGCCAATCCACCTTCACCGACATCGAGAAGAATGCCGCCGTTGTGTCTTTCAAGCTCTGCGTAGCCAAACGGAACAGGTTGGCGTAAAGAATGGCGCCGATTAAGTTCTCGCGGCGATTTGCCGGAGTCGCCAGACGAGGCGCATTGGTTCAGCTCACGCATGTTCACTCCTTCTCTCGAAACACCGTTATCGCTTGTTTTCGTGAACGCTTATCGAATGAAGAGCAAACCGTAATTCAAGGCTGGGTCTTACTGGAGGGTGAGCCGGCTGTGACATTCGCCGATAGTCTATTATCTTTATCACTGATTGCCGACATGCGCGCCGGGCCGGTGGCAAATCCCGTCGAGTAGTACTCATCGTTGAAGCGGGGCGTCGCGGCAATCATGTCCGCGCCTGTCTTGCTTGGAATCACGGCGGTTCCGCTCCGATCCAGCTCGAACGAAGGCGTGGTTCCGATCATAAACGGCGCTGAAACGTCCGTGCTTCCCGTAGGCAAAGAAAACGTCGATAGCTTCGCGCCCGACTTGACGATTAGGGTAGCCGGAGCGGTCAGATTCGCCGTCACGTAGATCATGTCTTTCATCGGGCCGTAAATGCCGGACGCTGATACGGCCGGCCGCTGCGCGCGGGAGTTGCTCGACTGAGTGCGGTAGAACCAATAGATGGAATCGTTGACGATGGCTGGCTGAACGCCCGTCTTGTACCATTGTATGAAATACGGGAGCAGCGCAGTGGCTCCGTTGTGGCTGTGGAAGTAGCCGACGGTACTCGCGGGGACTCCCGTCGTATTGAGGAAATTGGCGGCTGGATATTTATTGGGGTCATCGATCGGGCTAACGTAAGAACCCTCAATAAAGTCATTCCAAGTTATGATCTCTACCCAGTCGGGATGTGAGCGGTTGATTGCATCCATCCACATCTTTCGCATACCGGAAGCACCGTCGTATTCGTAATAGCGGTTGGCATTCGCTCCCCAAAATTGCAAACACACCGGAGCCATATAAATCTTTTTGCCACCGTGCATCACGGAAGCGTAGTGTTCGCTGCTGGGAATCTGGTCCAGGCGGCCTCCCGACCCGGGAACACCCGCGATCCCCCAGTAAAATGATCCGTCGATCGTGGAATTCCACGCGGCCAAGCCGTGCTGGATCGATGCCAGGTCGGGTACTTCGCCTCCCCAGAAAAAGCCTGGCACTAGAAAAAGTTGTAGTGGCGAATTGCCAGGCGCCTTGCCGGCCTCGGCGAGAGCTGCCGGCACGGTGGCCGTCGAAGGATTGCCACCAGACGCCAGGTCTGCCTTCAACTGTTGCCAGAATGGAGTTCCAAGCTTGTCGCCCGACAGGGTGGTCAGAACCACTTTTCCGTCGTATCTGAAATAAACTTGCGAATATCTGGGATTGTTGGCGAACCTTCGCAGCATGTCCTCGATATCATTAATGCTGTTCCCGCAGCACATGTCCGCCGAGAACATCAGCCTGAAGCCGCTTTTCAGCCGCACGGCAGCCTCGAACATCTGCGCAGCGTAACGGATGTAGTATGTCTGGCGCAACCAGCCTCCGGCATTGAGCGCAAATCCGTCGATACCCGCCGCCTGCGCCTGCTGAATCTCCCGCGTGTAGGCTGCAATCTTGGCTTCTTGTGTGGGGTCGGTGTTGCCCTGATAGTCCTGGTTTGTAAGCATGTAGTGCGCGAAAACCATTCGGTGAGTCTGGCTCGCGCCAGCAACAGACGGCAGGCCGCAGCCAATGATCAGCATTATTGCGGCTGCAGGCATCAAGGATAGTAAACAACTCTTTGACGTATTCATTGGCTCCCCCAGTGCGATGCGGTGGTTGTTGCAGCGGCTCAGGTTCGATTGGCCGCCAAGACAGCTTCTGATCGAGGGTTGTTCCATTTGGGCATCCGAAATGGAACGCGGAATATCTAAGTTGTGGACGGTTGAGGCGCTGCCATCGACAAGTAGATGGCCTCAATCTTGCGAGCTGTATGCTGAATCGTGAAGCGGTCAAGAACTCGTTTGCGGCCGAGAGCGCCCATGTCCGCGGCTAAACCACGATCGGCGATCAAGAGCTTCATTGCTTCAGCCATTGCCGAGGCGTCGCGCATGGGAACGAGAATCCCGGTCTTACCGTCTTCGACAATTTCCGGAACGCCGCCTCCATTCGTCGCTATCACGGGCTTCCCAGCCGCCATGCCCTCGATAATGACCTGGCCAAACGGTTCTCCGATCGTCGACGCATGGACAATCAGATCCATATCCGCAATAACGCTCAGGACATCGCTCCGAAATCCCGTGAACGTGACGAGATCGGGTATTCCATAGCTTCCCGTCAGATCCCGCACCTGCCGTTCGTAGTTTTCCTCACCGAAAAGGGCCGACCCCACAATGTAAAATTGCGCTCTCGGAAAAGATTGACGCACTTCAGCCGCCGCCCGAATGAAGACATCCTGGCCCTTCCATGGAGAGATTCTGCCGATGAGAGCGATGCGAAAAGCTCCGTCGTACGGTCTACTGTCGGCCACATCGACCGACGGCGGGGGCGTCCCATCGTGGACCACGGCACAGCGTTCTGTAATCTTAGAACCAGACGCCTCACAGCCGTCTGTTTCAGGTCCATGCGGCACTACAGTTCGTAGAGTCGCCCCGGAACAAGCGATAATGAAACGCGGGACCAGCTTGGCGAGGCCGCGAAAGATTACTCGCACGATCGACGATGGTAAATAGTCGCTATCGACCGAATTACGCACGTGCCACACCACAGGAGTCGCCGATAAACGCGCCGCGAAGCCGCCCAGAAAATGCGCTTTCAGCGAATTTGTATGGATGAAATCGGGGCGTATTTGTCGAATGAAGCACGCGAGCCTCCAGATATACGCGATAGCGGCGAGCATCGCTCGAAACTGCAACACGGAGCCAGCACCCATCGCATCTTTCTTTGCCCCGCCCACGCTTGCCGGCAGAGACAGGACGTGGACCTCAGCGTGACGGCGCATCTGCTCGACTACCGGACCGTCAGTGCCGAAAACAACGACCGGTGCTATTTTGCGCCGGTCCAAGTGGCGCACCAGATTTAACATCGCAATTTCGGCACCCCCAGGTTCGGCCGTATGATTCAAGAAAAGGACGCGAACAGGCGGCGAAGGAATATGCGCTCTCTCGAGCGGGCCTTCTAGAGCTTGTGCGGGCTGACCGATTAAGGCGCCGATCTCCGCCATGGCGGAGGTCAACGATAAGCTTTGATGCAGCGATTCCGATCGCATTGAAGTCCTGTATTGTGAATCAACTGTTGAACTGCGGTTGCAGCTGGGCGCTTAACTCCAGTTGGGCCGAACAGGGTGGACAGATGTCGACGGGTAGAACGTTGCCGAGTGAAGTAGAACCGCAGCGCTGAAGAGCAAAAATGACAGGGCAGGGAATGCGCGTCCCTCGCCCCAATACAGGTACCGCGGAACCTCGGAGAGTGTCAGGTAGACTACAGGGTAGATACAAAGGCCCAGCGGATGCTTCCGAAGAAACAACGAATACAGGTAGCCAGTAACCAGCCCAATGAAAGACCAGTAGCCCAGGGCTCCGGCAACCCCGAAATCGATAACCGGCGAAAGCAACCCTCCCCAATTATTGAATTCAGGATTGGCCCCCACGGCAAGCAGATGCATATAACCTTCGTAATCCAGATGCACCCAATTAAAGAGTTCTCTTACATACAGATTCAAGACCGGGAATTCCCACAAAAAGTTCAGGGTTTGATAAGGAGCGCGCAGGGCGTGCCCCAAAGTCAAGATCACGTACGCGGAGTTGTTAACCGCGGTGACGTAATACCCGACCAATCGCCAGAATCCGAACAGCCAAAGACTCGATTCTCTCGCGCTGTAATAGATTGACCAGGATCGGACCGTCTCGAAACCCGTGAAGATCACGTATACGCCGGCAATTCCCAAAACCGGTGCAAAGCGAATCAAGCTTTTTAGCGCGCGGCTGCGCTTGGGCGACGCCGGCTCGACCAATCGCAACACCATCAAAGGTATAATTAACTCGAGAAATGCAAGCCGCTCGCTGTAAATCGCGGCGCGCAGGATGGCCAAGCTCAGCAAGATCACAAGCTTTAGTCGAATACCCTTCCAACCAGCGCCGGTTCCTATAAGTCCGCCCAAAATAACTGCTGCGATCCCCAGTTGGGTGAGCGTTGTAACTCCCGGTATAGTCGCCAGGTAGGTCCGAATCGAATAAACGTTCGTGTAAACGTCTGCGCTGCCGAAGACCGACTTCAGGAAGGACCATCCGAGCCCCCGCCAGATGCCGATACCAGTCCAAAATACATAGGCCGAAATACAGATCCAATAGCTGATGTTAAAAAGAATTTTGGCTCGCGGCAAGGAGACTGCACCGCGCCATTCACATTGTGCCGCTTCTCCCCTTTGGTTTGCCATCGCGACCCATACACCGGCGCAAAAGGCTGCGAGCACGCCCAAGACCATGAGTAACGTGAAACCGGTGACGTACTTTGGGGTTCTCCAAAGGTCCAGATAGGTCGATGGTGCAGCAAAGTAGGCGGCAATGCCCGTCACACCATTTAACCCCACGAAGATGGGAATCGGGTGTAGCCACCAAGGTACGTCCGCTATACGAGTCGTGCTGCGAATGTCCGTCATTTCATTTTCTACGGGATCTTATGAAGAGAGTTTTCCGGACCATCGAAGTGTTCCGGGTGTCAGCTAAGGAACAAACGAACTATGCCGGCGCAACAGGTTCGTCCACGCCATTATCGCCCTGGAGCAGCACAACCCGCCGAGAGCGAAATGCTGGCGACCACAGATTTGTAGTTCTCAAGACAACCCAGACCATGTTCGTGCAAACGTATAGCTCAGAAAGCAGGACGGAGGCCGCCATGCCCATCGCTCCCAGGCGTGGGGCCAGAAGGCATGACAGGGTCACGTTCAAACAACCCCCTCCAATGATGATGCGGTTCACGACTCCGTCACGGCCCAGAGGGATCAGCCACTGAAGTCCCACCGAATACGTAATCGAAAGCATGAAGGGCAAAATCGAGTAGAGTCGCAACACCGGCACCGCCGGGGCGAAAGCGGGTCCGGCCAGGAGGTCGATAAACCAGGGAGCCAGGGCAAATAAAATCGCTGTCAAGGCCAGGCCCGCAGCCACCATAAGAGCGATCGCGAATCGCGCCAGCTTGGCCGCGGCCTCCTGCGAAGTGGCGGCAAGATAGCTCAACCGGGGGTAAAGTGATTCGCGGATTGGATTGAGCAGCCCCCAGATGGCCTTCGTAATTTTCTCCGCTGTGGCAAAATAGCCCACCACTGCCGCTGGAGCGAACAGCCCGATAAGAAATACATTGCCCGCTCCGTAGAGGCTCTCGGCGCCGCGAAACACGAACATGGGCCAGCCTTGCCGTATCGCGTCTTTTACCAGGGAATAATTTGGAAGGCGGAAGCCAAATGAGCGAAATGCGAGCCCGATTCCAACACTGGTCGAGACACCGGCAGCCAGCGCCTGGAGCAGCACCACCTTCCATCCGTCCACTGGCAACTTCACAAATAGAAATACGCCGCACAGGGCAACAAGCTTCGCTCCGATTTCCAGGCTTGCAGCCAGACGCAGCCGCTCCAATCCTTGAAAGAACCACAAAGGTGTGCATCCCTGAGCCACCGCATAGATCAGGCCTACGACAACCATCTTCGGTTGATTCCGGAGTAGGGCGATGTGACCGGCCACCACCGCTGCCAGCGCTATTCCGATCATCGCGAGAAACGTCTGCGCGCCGAGCACGCCGCTCATCACCCTGCTGCAATGTTCTCGGTCGTGGCGCTGGCGAGCGATTTCCCGTGTCGCCGAAAGATTGAAACCGAACTCGATAATCAGTGCCACGATCTCCGCCATGGACAGCACAAAGGCAACGGTGCCCCAGCCGCTTGGCTTCAGCATCCTCGTGAGGTACGGAACAGTTAGAAGCGGGAAGATCTTGCGGCAAAACTGCACGCCGTAGAGAGCGGCGGAGTTCTGAGCCAGCGGATGCCGGAATAATCTGTCCGTATACAGGCGAAGTTTCTTCACGAGGTGCTCGCGGGATTGCCAAAGTTACGATGGCGCGATAGCGATCGTTCCGCCGGAAATAATTCGGTCAAGGTTCGAAGTGCAGCTTAGGGTTGGCTGCTGCCATAACGGTCTCGATCAGGCCGAGTACGCCAGCGATCCGTGGCCCGTCTTTCCTGCGACGGGTGCACCGATGCGCCGGAGAAACGAGCTAAAACGTTCCTGGAAAACCTCAACGCTGAAGTTTTCAGAATGGTTCCGGATCAACGCCGGAGACCAGTCCTGGCGCTCAAAACGCTGAATCGCCAGCTTGAGGTGCTCGGGCTCCTGCTGCTCGAAGAAGATGCCGCTAAGATTCTCCTCGACGATTTCTGCGGCGCCGCCTCCGCGATATGCGATCGCTGGCCTGCCAGCCGACGCAGCTTCCAATGGCGCCGTTGCGAAATCCTCGTCGCCTGGCAGCAGTAACGCACGGCATCGCGACATGTAGTGCTTCACCAACTCGCTGCCGGCGTTCTCGATAAAAGTCACCGTGGGTCCCGCCATGGTCACGAGGCGCTCCAGATCGGGCCCGCTTCCGATCACCACAAGCTTCTTCCTCATTTCCGTGCACGCCTGCACGGCCAGATCGATCCGCTTTTGGGCAACCAGGGGCGATACGACTAGGTAATAATCTTCCCGTTCTCTGGAGGCCCGAAACCTCTTCGTTTGAATCGGTGGATAGATCACTTCAGCGCAGCGCCCATAGTTCCTCCTGATGCGCTCGGCCATGACCCTTGAGTTCGCGACGAAGTGGTCCGGTTGCCGTGAGGAGGCTGTGTCCCACCGTGCCAATCCATGAATCGCGGCACGCTTGATCAGATCGCGCACGACATTCGATTTTCCCCGCGATTCTCCGCCACCGCTCCACGGAAACCGCATGGGGGCGTGGCAATAGCACACGTGTACCGCATCAGGGCTGGCGTTGACGCCCTTGGCATAGGACGAAGAGCTTGAAATCACCAGGTCGAAGCCGGAAAGATCGAGCGAACTCAGGCCGAAAGGATAAAGTAATAGGCACAGCTCGAAATAGCGATCGATATAGGGCAGTCGTTGCAGCCACGACGTACGCACACCTACATGCTCCAGTCGAGCAGGCACGCAGCCGGGAAGGGCAAGCGTCGTGAAGAGCGTCGTGTTAGGAACCATGAAGTAGATTTCTTCCGTGACCCTTTCCGTGTCATTTGGTTGCACGAAACAGTCGTGAACGATGGCAGTTTTCATGTCGCTCCCATACCTATAGTCGCCGGGTTATACGGCGCCCGTGCCTTTGAGCACAACGCCGACGGTGCGTGCCAGGATCTGAAAATCCAGCGCCAAAGACCATCTGTCGATATAGTTAAAGTCCAGCTCGATCCACTTCTCAAAACCAACGCTGCTGCGGCCGCTGACTTGCCAGAGTCCGGTGATACCGGGCTTGACCGTGAATCTGCGCATGAGTGTGGCCTCGCTGAACAGGGACACGTCCCGCACGCTCATCGGCCGCGGCCCCACCAGCGACATATTGCCAATCAGAACATTCCACAATTGCGGGATCTCATCCAGAGACGAGGCCCGCAGCAGTCGGCCCACCGGGGTAATGCGAGGGTCGCGGCGTATCTTGAATATCGGGCCCTGCGCTTCGTTACGAGCCTCAAGCTGAGCCATTAATTCTTGCGCATTGCTAACCATGCTCCGGAACTTGTACATCCGGAATAGGCGCCTCCGGTGCCCAAAGCGGTCTTGGGCAAAAAAGACCGGACCTTTGCTGGTCACTTTGACTGCGACTGCTACCACAAAAAACACGGGTGACAACACGCAAAGCCCTATCAATGAACCAACCACGTCCAGAACCCGCTTAAAGGCTTGTGCGATCACATAGCCATCATGAAATGGGGACAGCTCACTGAAAGGGTCAGCCCGCCGGAAACCGCTTTGTGTAAGAGTCGTGGTGTACATATCGTGCATGTAAGCGACCCGAACCCCGACGCGCTCGGCTATTTCAATCGCCTGTTGGGCCATGTCGTAACACGATTTCATCGGCACGGCGATGAGCAGTTCATCGACCACGTTCTTAAGCAGCAGACCGCTCAGGTCCCGAAGTGTCCCAAGATGGCGATCCGCGATATCAGGAGCCATCTCGCTCGCTCGCCTATTGTCAACGAAGCCCACGACTCTCACTGTCCGATGCCGTCGCGTCCGGATCTCTCGCCATGCTTTCGCCGCGCGCCTTCCGCTTCCTAGAATCATTACCAGCTGCGGGTCGCGCGAAGCAATCCATTGGCTGCCGAAAACACGCAGAGTCTCGTAACCGCATGCACAAGGGAAAAACAGGATAACAATGTGGAAAGTCGGTCCGGTGGTCCGAGAGATTTCCAGGTAAAAAAGCAGCGCAGCGCTCATAACCGCGCATCCGGCGATGATCCGCTGCAGTTTGCCGGCGATGCTGTGCTGTCCTAACCGGTAGAGTCCCAAGGTTTCGAACAGAGATGCCCACATCAGCATGAACAGGCCCGCAAACGCCGCGTTCAAAATAGTGATCCGTATTTCAAGGAAATGACGCAGCTCATGCAGCGGCACTCGCGAGCTGTTGCCGTACAGAACCGACGCGAGTGCCATTACAAAAGCAAATGCGCTGTCAGCCCAAGCCCGGTGCCTGTAGTTTCCCAACCGGCTTCTCATCTTCGGTCTCCTGCCCCGCGAGACCCGTTTCGAACGTTTCCGCCCTCCCAATCCACAGGCATTAGTTATTTACCTCCAACGGCGCGACTCCGGCACTTTCCCGGCTTACGCGGGAGGCCTGAGGTGCAGAGAGTAGTTCCCGATAGATCTGTTCGAGGCCGCGAATCGTTCGCGGCAAATCGTAATGTTCCCGAGCTCTCGCGCCTCCCCCTTTTCCCATGCGGTGGCGCAGGTCAGCATTGCCTGCAAGTTCACAAAAGGATTTGGCGAATCCGTCTCGATCCCCCACATCCACCAGATATCCGGTCACGCCAGGGACTACCAGCTCTTTGCTGCCTGACACGTTGGTTGCCACCACCGGCTTGCACATCGCCATCGCTTCACAGGTGACGTAGCCGAATGATTCGAAGCGCGAAGTAAGCGCGAAGATATCGAGAGCTTCCAGAAATGGCCGCAAGTCCGCGCAATAGCCCAAAAACGTCACGTCCTTGTCGATACCCAGCCGGATAGCCAGTTCTTGAGACTCCCGTTTCAAGTCCCCATCCCCGGCCCAGGCAAAATGTGCTTTCAATCCTTTTTTCAGCGCCTGCGCAGCTGCTTCCAGGAAGGTGGTAGGATCCTTCTGTTCCGTAACGCGCCCCGCTGTGCCAATGAGCATTGCACCGTCCGGCACTCCCAATCGCTGCCGTAACTGGCCTCCGCCGAAAGAGCCTGAGAACGCTGCGACATCGATTCCCGTGGTTACGTAGCGAAGCTTTGAAGGGGCAACCAACCGGTAACTGGCCAACTCGTCACGTTCGGATACGCTTACGCCGAGAACCATACTCGTCAACAGACCCGCCAGCCGTTCGACATACAAATACGCCCGGTTCAGCGAGATGGAAATAGCATGCGGCGAATAGACCGTGGCGATGCTGTAATCTGCAAGTTTCGCCGCCGCACGCGCCAGAAATCCCCCCTTTGAACTGTGTCCATGCACGATATCGAATTTCTCCGCGCGAATCAGGCGATAGAGTTTCCACATGGATCTGGTGTCCTCCATGGGGCGGATATTCCGCTGCATGGGAATCTCATGTATTCGAATTCCGCGCCTTCCGATTTTCTTTAGGTCACTTCGAAATCGCTCGTCGGACCGGAGGGGGGAGTACGCCAGCGAAACGTCAAAAGCGTTCAGATCGATATTCAGCAGCAAATTCGCCATGTAGCAAGCTGTGCCGAAGCTGGTGGCCTCAAGCACCTGCAGCACTTTTACTTTGGCAGCCGCTCTCGGTGAGGATTCGTCGTTAGTGGATCGTCTGATCGTTCTCGCTGATGGCATGGACGGCGACTCCAGTAATCCGCGATGGGGGATCTAACATCCTCGACCGATTTCTTCGGATCTTCTGATCAAGCAAACCTGCAGGCCGTGATGACACAAGAACAGCCGCAAGAGCGGGAATGCTCCGCTGCCCTTGTGAAGACGGAAAAGCGGATGGTTTATTCCTTACGAAGCCGTGGGGTCCGTCCTGCTTTATAGCCTTCGGTAAAGTTTCTCGGGGATTGGAAACGTACGATCGTTCAGCACCGTTCCTAGCAAGGGAACGCGCGCTGCCTCTAAGGTTTGCTTGGCGTTGCGGGCCGCGACCCGCCGGGTGTTGTCTGCGTCAAGTACGAGCACGGCGCCATCGGTGGCTTGTCCGACCACTGAAGCAACAGTGTCGTTGCCCAGGGGGGCGGCGTGGACGACCAGGTATCCGAATCCCTGCCGCAGGTGCAGGAGGCCAGCGCACATTTGGACCGCGCCCGCGGCGGGACCGCCCAGCGAACAGAGCTGTTCAGCCGAAATAAACCACAGATTCCGATCGATTTGGCTGCCACAAAAACTGGGGATCTCAATCGAGTCTGATGCCGGGACTCCCTCATCGACGACGTCTAACAAGCTGTGAAATGGCGCGCCCAGGATCTTTGCATCCACCAGGCATACACGGCTAGACACTTCGGTCGCCAGGACTCTAGCCACCGAGACACACACACGACCGCTCCTATCGCTCTCTCCAACGCCACAAAACAGTACGTAGTGTGGTGCATCTGCCGCCGAAAGGAACAGCAGATTAACGAGTTTGCGAATCTCGGGATGAGATGGCTTTCGCGGTCTGGCCGTCGCATGGTCAGCGCACTTCTCATCCAAAAGCGCGGAGACGTCAAACGGCGAAATCGATTCGGCAGCCAGAGATCCTTGCGTTTGTCCGATTCCGTATACCAGTTCAAAGTTCTTGCTCATGCCCATCCTTTAGGGCGTGCGCCTATTCCAGTTGGAGATAGGCGATGCCCTTTGAAAATCAGTGCCGGCTGTTTGCCTGCTTCCTGCGAGGAAGATGTGACTGCACAAACGCCGGCAAGCCGAAGTATGATCTGGAGTCTGCCGGCGATCCTCCCGAATCCGGCAGCAACGATTCAATCGCGCGATCGGCGACAACCTCCTCGATGATCTCGCGGCCAATCCGGTACTTCTTGAGCGCGACGCCCAGGGACAAAGCGCTAAAGCACATGCTGTTGACGTTGCGCGGGATCCCGTCACTGTGTTGGGCGATCATCGCGAGTGCGTCATCGGTGAATAACGGCGCACCCTGATGGCCCGCTATTTTCAGCCGGTGGACGATGTAATCGGAGGTCTCCTCTTGGTTAAATGGCTTCAACGAGGCGAATATGGAGATTCGCTGGCGCAGTTGTTCCATATCCGCGCGCACCAATGTCTCCACAAGCCCTGGTTGGCCGGCCACGATAATCTGCATCAGCTTCCGGCTCGGGCTCTCGAAGTTTGAAAGAAGGCGTATGCTTTCCAGCACCGAAGCGTCCAGATTCTGCGCCTCGTCCACCACCAGCACCAAGCTCCGGCCATTGCGCGCTTCGCTCAGCAAGGCCTGATTCAGTTGGTCGTGCATCGAGGCCATGTCGGGCCCAGGCGCCATACCGAGTTCGCGAATGAGATATCGGAAGAAGTTTAACGGGTCACACTGGGTCTGAAAGATGAACGCCGTTCGCGCTCGTCCGCGGAGCCGTTCCAGCAAATGGAAGAGTAGCGTCGTCTTACCCATTCCGGGGGGCGCGGTTAAGGCCAAAAAACCACGCTCCTCGTGCAAACCGTACGTCAGAGAAGCCAAAGCCTCCCGGTGAGTCTGCGTCATCATCAAGAAACGCGGATCGGGCACCACTCCGAACGGCTGTTGGGCTAAACCGTAGTAATTTAAAACCATTTTTCCTCGATGTGCGCCGTTCGATCGTCCTTCGGAAGCGAAGCCAGCACCGGCGCGCCAAGGTAGGCTGTGACTTCTCGAGGGGTACGAAACGCGGGGCTGAGCCAGTCTGAAATTAGCGCCAGGCCCAGGCTGGCAGAGCCCATCAGCAGAATGCTAAGCAGGCCATAAGGCAATGCGGAACGTACCGGCAGCGCCGGAACGGTGGGCTGTTCCGCGATGGCCACGTTTAAAATGCCCCGTTGATCGAGCGCATCATTGATGCGCGCCTGCTCTTCTTTGTGGAGATAGAGAAGATAATTCTCCTCTTGTGTCTTGGCCGCGCGTAACAGGTCTTGCTGCGTGATCGAGGCGTCCTGGAGTTTGCTTGCGGTCTCGCGATACTTTCGCAAGGAAGCTTCCGTCGCGTTGGCGGCAGCCCTCAATCCTGCCAGGTCCGTTTCCGCTTTTGTCAATTCCGTATTGGCCCATTCATGAGCCGGGTTCTGATCGCTTGTTTCCTCTCGGAGCGGAGTGCTTTCCTCCTTTGCAATCGAGGCGCGCGTTTCGGCGATCTGCTCGTCAACTTCCCGCACGAGCCGGTAGGACGGGTCGTATTTCGTCAGCAATTCCGTCCGTTTCAACTCCAGGCTCAACAGCGTTGACTTCATCTGGTCCATTAGTTGCGGATTGTCCGAGGTGCGAGTTTGGGTAATTTGACGCGCCGGGACTGAGATGTCCTGTTCCTTGAGGTTTCGAATGCGTTGCTCTGTTTCCGCGATTTGTGCTTGCGTGTGCTCATACGTTTGCTTCAAGTCGCTCATCTTCTGAATTGCCAAATCGCGTTCCAGATCAGCGGAAACGATACCCCGCGTCTCGGTGAACGATTTCAAGCGCGCTTCCGCCTCCTTGAGCCCATCGCGGTAGCGCTCCGTTTGTTGGTCGAAGAACTTGAACTCTCCCGAGGGGCGATGCACTTCCAGATGTTTTTCGACGTACAATCCGGCCAGGCTTTTCAGTACCTGCGCGGCCATTTCGGGATTTATCGCGCTGTAGGAGACGGAAATCACGTTCGTCTTGCGCAACGGCTCCGCATTGAGCTGTGACCGCAAGTGTTCCGTCGCTCGGGCGATATCCGCGTCGCTTGGGGTGCGTGACTTGCCGAAGAAAGCGCGTTTTGGTTTTTGCAGGCCATTCGCCAGAACCACTTTGCGGAGCAGTTCCTCGCTGTCTAACAGCTCCACCTCCGAGTTTAATTCGGCCTCGCTGATCTCCTCGGCATTCTGCTGAGTAAGGCCGGTCTCGGACTGCATCAACGGTTCCAGACGTTCCCTGCGAACAAGGATCTCCATGTGCGCTTGGTATTGAGGCGTTAACAGCCCGGAGGCCAATATGATGACCAGACCCAGGACAAATGAAATTCCGGTGATCCACTTTTGCCGGAAGACAATCGCCGCCAGATCCCGCCGTGTGATTGCCGTCATCGGGTGGTCCAAACTTGTTTCGGCGAATCGCATTGTTTATTCCTTCTTTCAACAGTGGCGAATTGGCTCGCCGAAAAGATTTCCTGAGATTCCGCTTAGGACGACAGTGTGGGTGCGCCCGTCGAATAGGTGAGAGGGTGGCAGCCGGTGGTCGCTCGTCACGGAATCATGGGATTGCCGTAGAGTCCCAGGGTGCTCGTGGGCAGATACCGGCGAACCTTCGAAATCGTGTTCTGCGGCACCACTAGCATGTCGCCCGGCATCAGGTGCGGGTCTTCTTCCAGATTGTGCGACGCGAGCATTTTCTTCACATCGAACACACGCGCTTCCACCTTGTCCCCGGCTACGCGCCGGAACAGCAGGACCTGCGAGTGTTTGGAAGCATCCGTGAAGCCGCCTGCGATGTTGATGGCCTCGACCAGGGAAAGATCGCTCCGGAGATCGTATTTGCCGGGTTTGCCAACCTGACCGCCAGCGATGAAGTAGGGCTTCTCGAACTCCCTGAGCGTAACAGTGACTGTCGGGTCGCGAAGAATTCCCGAGTAGGCTTGTTTTATCGTGTCCGTAAGCTCTGGGACGGTCTCACCGGCAATGTGCAAGCTGCCAGTCCCACGAAACGTGACGTAGCCGTCGGGCTCAACGATAATCGTCTGATTAAATTCCGGGGAGAAGGGGAAGCTGATTTCGAAGGAATCGCCCGAACGCACTGTGTAACGGGGATACCGTTGTTCAAATCCCGGATTGCTGGAGATACGCGGCGCTTCGCCCGTCGATATACTTGAGGAAGAACCAGGGATTTCCTGGGCACGCGATGGCGCGCCTGTGAGTAATGAGAGCGCGATTATTACGAAAGGAACAGTTATGCTAGACATGGGGCCTCCGCGGGAAACCCGCAACGGTTTAACATCTAATTCAATTGGTGCGCTCGAAAAATCGTTCGGGTTGGAGAATCCGTTTGGAGAGTGACGATCAGCCCGAGAATCTCGGGGTCCTAGAACGGCTCCACTTGGTAGCCGCTCAATTCGACGGCCAGCGACCTTTGGATCAGCTTGATTGAAATCACGAGGCTTAGATCGCGATTCTTCGCGGACAAAATGCCCTCCAAGCCATCCAAGCTGCCGCCCCGAATCCGCACCCGCTGTCCAATGTTCAAGAAGGGATGACTCTGTAATGGCACTCCGAGACCCACGAGCAGGCGGATCGAGTCGATCTCGCTATCCTCCAGTGGGCTTCCCGCATGATTTGCGCCCACAAACTTTCGAACTCCATTCGTTCTCAACACGGGAACCCGTGACTCCGTCGCGTGGGAGATCCGAACGAAGACGTAGTTGGGGAATAGCGGAAGATGGACAGTCTGGCGCCGGTCGCTCCATTGCCTTGATTGGGGTTGCACCGGCAGAAACGTATCGACCGACTTTTGGGCCAGTTCATTCGCGACCTTCTTCTCGTATCTTGGCCATGTTTCCACCGCGAACCATGCTCGCACTTTCGGTCCCACAACCCCATCGGCACCCAAGAAGGAGTTTTGTAAAGACGGCATAGCTCCGCTCAATCCAGTCACATCTGCCTCGCCTTCTGATCAAACAATCGCATTAAGCAAAAAACTGGAGACTCACCCGGACTGCGGACACGCTAAAACCCCGCCAACTCCCTAGAACCGGTCAGTTGACAGGGTCATCATTCTCCTTAAGCATGGCTTCGCCCGTGAGAATGGCGAATCCGCACATTCGCGCCTCGCTTGTTGGTTGATCCACCCGGAGGACATGACCGTTCACTTGCATCCGTAAGGTCCGTGCCACCTCTGGCGGTTCTTCGATCAGAATTCGCAGAAGGACTCTTGATCCAAGCGGCGGGCACATCTCCGAAAAGACAAACAGGCCGTGTTCGCTGATATCGCGGCTCTGGCCACGCCCATCGTGCGTTTCTCCTGCGTCATCCTGCCAAAAAAAAGTGACCGATGCTTTCAACGGAAATCGAATCGCCGTTCTGGCTGGCCTCGTCATTTTCGCAGTCCCTAGTAGCATGGCAGGCCTACGTTAAAGAACACATCAAATATCGGCAAGTGAAGAAATGTTAAATCCAGGAAAATAGGTACGCTACCGATGGATGCACCCGATGGCATGAGCTATGACAAAAAAAGAGGAACAACAGTACGGCATGCCCCTGTGGGTACAGATTTACCTAATCGACCGGTGAAGATTTTTATTTTCTCAATATGAAACATGTGTGACACTGTAGTCCCAGCCAATTTCAATTCGCGCTCGAAGCTGAGTCAGTCTTAAACGTCGACCAACCGTAGTCCTGAAGCAACCACTGGGTAAAACATGGAATTCTCCATCAGGCGCCCGTCTATTATTACAGCCGTAATAGCTGATTCCAGCCGCATGGGGGGACAGCTAATGGCGACAGCGCTACGAAGAAGCCGCTTCAGAATCGTTGTGGCCGAAACGTGCACCGACTCTGATGGCTTACGCGCGGTCTTCAACAAGCCGAAGACAAATATTGATATCGCGCTGATCGCCTCCCATTTGCGTGAGGGTCCCGTGGAGGGCCTCAAGGTCTTGCGTGACATGCGATCCGCCTACCCCAAGACCGGCTTCATTGCCCTGCTTGACTCAAGCGCCAGGGCAATTGTCGTGGAAGCATTTCGTGCGGGTGCGACTGGCATACTTTCCCGCGAAGAGCCTTTTGATACTGTATGCAAATGTATACTCGCGGTGCATCAAGGGCAGATTTGGGCCAGCGTGCGGGAACTGAAGTTTGCGTTGGAAGCGCTTGCGCAGAGCGAGGGCTCGGCGACTACTGCGGAAAAGATAACTAACGGCGGGCTCTGCTTAACCAAGAGAGAAGAGGGCGTCGTACAGCTCGTCGCTGAAGGCCTCACCAATCGCGATATTTCCCGGCAGCTGAATCTGAGCGAAAACACCGTTCGCAACTACATTTTCAGGATCTTCAACAAGGTGGGGACATCCAACAGATTGGAACTGGCCCTCTACGCGATTAACAGGAAACAGAGTTTGCTCGAGCAGCGTCAGGAATAGTCCCACGAACGAGGGAATCGAACCGGTAGCGGAATTCCCTAATGCTTTAACTGCGGGAAGTTCAAATATCCTCGGCCTGTTAGGCGCGCGTATGAAGGAGGTCGGCAGCCACGTCCGCGAATTCCATCGCGCAACCTTCGCCATTTTTGCGGTCCCCGGCTTCCGACTCGCCATACTTGAATTGATCTACCAACTTCGTGAGGCCTGTGGACATGCCGCGCAATTCTTCAGCTGCTTTTTGGACGTTGCGCGCTCCCACGGAAGTATTCTGCGCAGCCTGCGCGACCCCTGAGATGTTGCTGGCAATTTCTCCCGATCCCCTCGCGCCTTCGGAAATATTGCGTGATATCTCGTTCGTCGTGGCGTTCTGTTCTTCGATGGAAACAGCGATATTTCGCGAAATGTCATTTATCTGGACAATGATCTCGCTGATTTTGGCGATCGCGGCGACTGATTCGGCCGTGTGCGCCTGAATCGCCTCGATCTTCCGGCTGATGTCTTCCGTGGCTTTCGCCGTCTGATTCGCCAATTCTTTCACCTCGTGCGCGACCACGGCGAAGCCCTTTCCAGCATCGCCAGCGCGGGCCGCCTCGATGGTCGCGTTGAGGGCCAGCAGGTTGGTCTGCTGGGCAATGGACATGATCACCTTGATTACGTTACCGATCTCGACGCTCGATTCGCCCAGTTTACTCACGGTTTGGTTCGTGGACTGGGCCATCTTGACCGCTTCCCCCGCCACCTGCGTTGCCTGGCCAATGCTTTTGGCGATCTCTTTGATATTCGAACTCATTTGCTCGGTGCTCGATGCCACTGTCTCGAGGCTGCTGGTGACCTGCTCGGTGCTTGACGAAACCACAGTGGCTTGGCTGCTGGTTTCTTCGGAATTGGCGCTCATTTGCTGGCTGACCGCGTTGAGCCCTTCCACGGCAACCGTGACGCTCTGCGCGCTGGAAGCGACGTGCCCGATGGTGCTGCGCAGCTTTTCCATGGAATCATTGAGCCAGTGCGTCATTTCGCCGAGCTCGTCTTTTTGTCCGTCGGTGGTTTTATGGGTCAAATCGCCCCCGGCCATGCACTTCAAGTTGTAAATAATGTCGGCCAGGCGCCGGTTGATCTGACGGGCGGTGCCGAAGGCGATTATAAAAAGCAGCACCGAAGACGCGACGCAAAAAAGGATGATGCTCAGACGCAGACCGCCCCACTACGGTCTTGGCTTGCGATTCGGCTCGCTTGGAGCGCGCTTCGAGCTGATCCGTGGTCGCATCCATTATGTTCCGCAAATCCTGATAGCCCGACAGAAATCCCCCAATCAGCGGCGCCGCCTCCGCCGGCTTCGCGCGGAGCCCGGCAATCTTCGACGCATTGCGCACATATTGGCCCGCCAGTGTGGCCTCCTTGTCGAGAACCGCCCGGGATTCCGCATCTTTCGCAAACGATTTTGCGGCCTCCAGCCTTTCTGCCGAATAGCTGCTCGTGATTTTCGAGTTCGGAGACGGCAGTCGCTTGCGAGTCTCCCGTGGTCGTCAGCATTTTTGAAATGTCCGTACGGCTCCAGTCGAGGAACATGCTCGCCTGTATGTGATTGCGAATCACGGAGCTGAGACTGCTCACGTCGTCGATGCCGCCCGCGACGCGGGTGATCCCCCAAGCACCCGTAATCCCGGCCGCGAGCGTAAACAGAAAGGCCGAGCAGGCCCAAACCGTAAAGCTTCTTGCTGATCGTAAGCCGCATATTTTCGCGCCTCTCGGGGCCGTCTCAGGGAATTTTGAGCACAACTTTTACGGAGTCGTCCACATCCGCGGCTTTGACGTATCCAATGGCGCCCACATTGCCCGCCACTGCCTGCTTCACTGCGGCGGCCGATCCAACATCCTTCGGCGGGGCTTCCACCTTGCCGGTAAAGGCCGCCTGCATGAAGTATTTGCTGTAATCCGCTTCTCCCATTTTGTAGACGTCGTGGAGCAGAACGGCGCGCTCGGGCTGTCCCTGCGCAAGCATCAGCACGGTGATCCGTTTGCCGTTCGGCCAGGAACCCTTGTCACCGACGAAAATCTTTTTCGCGTCGGGGAGCGAGAGTTCGCTTACCGGGTTCGCTTTGTTGACGATGATGTCCACTTCTTCATCCGCTGCCGATATAACCGGGCCCGGGATAGCGGTGAGCGCAGCAAAAAGTAAAGGCCGCCCCGGACCAGTGATTTGGCGTCGCCATGATTCCTCCGCTTCAAACGAAAGGCAGCTTGCGAAGACAGTCCGATGTCGCTTCCGAAGGTGGCGGCAAATCTCAGAACCATCATCGGCCTCTCGGTATCAGTTCTTGAGGTCGAGGCCGGGTTCCTGAAGAAGTTGCAGCGATTTCAGAGCTTGGGACGCATCTTCCAGAGTCTCGGTCGCAAGATGCCACATTAGATTTTTATGAGGTCTTCCGCAGCTTCACAGCGGACCTCGCAATGGAGTAGCCAAACATCAGCGGTTGGCAGATCAGGGCTGTCCGGTGAAAGACAATGTTTTGCTAATAAACAAAGTCGCTGTCTCTCCGGTAATAGTCTTGGCCGAGCATCTTTTCCCGCGATGGTAATCTGCGATGCCGAATTGAAACAAATGAAAGATTCACGCTTCAGTCCCTGGGTCGGTCAACAGATGGTCAAGGCCTTGGGTCAGAGTCAGCCGTTTCGTCTTTAGCGCTTAAATACTCATAAATTCAGGTGGCTTCTGGTCTGGCTCGCTCGTGTGGACTCTCCTTGGTTCGCCGCCTGCCTATTTTTATCTTTGGCGATCGTTTTGCATTCAAGTGAATGAAGCTTTAGGGCGGGCAAACCAGAGGACTAATGTTTCCGTCGAAAGGGCTGCAATTCATCCGAAATGCAGGCATGAGGCGACTGATCGTGAAAAATCTGTAATTCCGAGGAGAACAAAACAGATGCCTCTTAGCCAGAGTCTCCTGCTTATTGTTCGCGATTATTGTGCTGGGGTCGGGAACAGCTCCGGCGCAGGAGCCTCTGCCGTCTGGCGCCGATGCGTCGCGCCAAACGATGGCGCAACTTCTGGAGCAACTCAAGTCGCAAGATGCGCGCCTGAAGGAGTTGGAAGCGCAGGTTTCGCAGTTGCAGGCGGCTCAGCCGACGAAGCCCATGCCTGCTCCAAGCACGGCGCCCGCTGCTCCGGCCGATGCTACTCCAGGGGCGGGCACTTCCCCCGCCGAGGCTGCACCTGCCCAGGTCGCGGAAATGGATCATGACCACGACATGACGATTCCCGGCGGCCCGGTGCTTAAGTTCAGAGGATTCTTCGATTTCAACTTCGGCCTTGGATCGGTCGCCAATCCCCTGGTGTTCCCGATCATCGACGGCGGATGCGGAACATGCGGGAACCCGCCTACGCCGCCCCACAGCACGTTTCAGGCGGGCGAGTTTGATCTTTTTCTCACGTCCAAGCTCTCCGACAACCTGAGCTTCCTCGCCGAGACCGTGCTAGGCCCGAGCACCACCAACGTCTTCGGGCCGGACATCGAACGGTATCAGCTTACTTACAAACGAAACGATTATTTTTCCATCAGTGCCGGTCGGTTTCACACATCCATCGGGTACTACAACACGGCTTATCATCACGGACTCTGGTTTTCAACCGCAGAGGGCCGGCCCATCATGTATCTGTTCGAAGATAGCGGCGGCATACTTCCCGTGCACATGGTTGGAGTCAGCTTTTCGGGAGCCGTTCCAAAAACAGAAAAACTGGGAATTCACTGGATCGCTGAGGTCGGCAATGGGCTCAGTTCCGATCCGAACGTGGCGGAATCCGTGCAGAATTTCTACTCCGATCGCAACTACAAGGCCACCAATCTCGCCGCCTATATCAGGCCGGATTTGCTCTCGGGACTTCAGATTGGCGGATCCTGGTACCACGACCATCTAGATCCTACCGGTGTGCCTATCGTAACGCAGAACATCGAGAGCTTTTATATCGTGTACCTCACATCCGACTGGGAATTCCTAAACGAAGCGGTCGTACTCTCCAACCGTGTCGCCGGAAGGCCCGAGCCGTTCCGGAGCCCAATGGCGTATGTACAGGCAGCCCGGAAATTCGGGATCTACAAACCGTACTTCCGTTATCAGTATGTGAGCGACAACGTGATGGATCCCGTGAATCTCCTCAAGGGGATCTATTATGGTCCGTCGGTTGGAGTCCGGATCGATTTTGCCGAGTACGCCGCTTTCAAATTGCAGTTTAATCATCTGTACGAAAGCAGCCAGTTGCCGGGAAACGGCCTAGATGCTCAGGTTGCCTTTACTTTCTGAAGCCAGTTTTCAACCGAGCGAGATAATCCGCCGACAAGCCGTGAAGGAACGTATGCGCCTTGCCGAAAGCCCGCCCGATTTATGCTGCCTTCCAACGACTCTTTACGCTTGCAGAATGCATCCGCCCGGCTTATAAACGCCCGCGACTGTTGCAGTTTCTCACTTTGCCTCCCGATTCTTAAGTGCGTGCGGCCCCTGCTTCAGTGCGTATTCCGCCGCTTCACGACCCACTTGCTGAGCTCGCCCGTTAGAGAATGAAAAGTGAATTCCGCCATAGATCCGGCTCACACCGTTCTCCTCGGCGATCTGGCTTAGATTCGCAACAGTCCTGGCATTCTCGCCGGGGGTCGTTGTGTGAATTGTCAACGCGTCTGCGTCGCCATAGAAGTTTTTAAGGATTTCGACGCTCGCCGCCACGGTGGCGCTATGGCCGCTCAGGTATTCCGGGTGCGGGGGAGTTACAAGCAGAGGCGTCCATGCGGAGTAGTTATTGGTGACCGTTCCATCCGGGTTCGCGTTTAGAGCGGTCACCGGACGCCAGAACTTGTAGGTGTATTTTGCCTCGGAAATGGCGATCCGTGCGTCGGCAATGGCGATATCGACCAGCGCAAACACCAGCGCATTCGTTGCCAGGGACGTCCCGTGTTTTCCAGCAAGAATCCGGGCGGCCTCATTCGCCGGCAATTCCGCGTCTTGCGCATAGAACTTGGCAATGTGCGTCTGATCCGCCGTGCGAGTCGTGCTGGCGGCGGAGCCAATATCCTTCACTTCTGCCGAAGCCTTGTTGTACTCCGGGCTGCCCACGGAAGGAGGCGCGGCAGGGCGCAGCTGACTCGCAGATTTCAAAACGAAGGGCGTTACGGTTCCCCACTGCGAGTTGATGCCGGGCGCAAATCCCGTAGGGGTTGGACGCCACTGCCCGACGCCCGTCACTCCGCTGGCAGGGTAGGGAACATCGGGACTGGAGCAGTCGTTGGACCGAAGAGCGATAATATCGAGCGCGGCAGCCGCGCCAACGGCTTGCCCGTTCGCTTTCTCGGCTCCGTTGGGAATGGAAGCCAGGCTGCTCGCAAGAGTTGAATCGAGGTCTGGCTGCTGGGCAGGGAAAAAGTGAACCAATACATCGTGTGCAGCCTGGGCAGCGGCAGCTTCTGGGGACGCAGCACCGGCAGCGGGCTTGTTGTAATGATACGGTGAACCGAAATGCTTGATGGCGTTCACAGCGTCGTAAACGGCGATCGCTTCGATTGCATCCACCCTCGACCCAAAATTGCTGTTCAACTTACCAGTCTTGGTGGCATTCACGGTTATCAGATTCCACTTTGTAACTTCGTCAGCGAATGCCGGGGCGGCGAATTGCGATACCGATGCAACTGCTGATAGAGCGAGTACGAGACTCCACTTCGAACGTGAGAAGTAACGCATAATGTTTCTCCTTTTGATCCTGCGCGTGTTGAAACTGCCAGCAATA
>CAVOOP010000013.1:0-47795 GCA_963697575.1 uncultured Acidobacteriota bacterium
GACACGATGTATTTTGATGGGTGCCGGTTCGAACGTCCGCGAAAAGCGATTTTTCGGGATCCCCTGTCCTCTTACTGGCCCTTTGGTCAGTTGTGGCCTTTCAAGCCGAACTGATAGCTTTTACCGCGAGCCCTGAAAGCATCTGTTTCTGCGGTAAATGCAAGCAGGCCATCGAAACTGAGGGGAACATCACAAATGAGCATTCTTAAAAAAGCGGCAATCACCCTGGCGTGCCTGGCGTTTTTCGCAGTTGGCGCGCACGCCTCAGCGGCGAATGTGTACCTTTCGCAGAGCGGCGGCACATTCAGCGGCGGCTCGGCCTGCAACGGACAGTCCACGCAAGCCTATACCTTCTTCAATAACTCCGGGAACTGGGGAAGCGGCGCGTCGCAGATCGGACCCGGGACAACGTATGGATTTGCGGCACGATCACGGTCGCGAACGGAACCTATGCTTTGAACGTGCAGGGAGCGGCTCGAGCGGCAGTCCGGTAACGATTATAATTGATATAAACGCGATCCTCCAGGCCGGCACTTCGGGGGCAACCCATACACGGCGGACCGGGTGATTACTTGTAGCAGTCACTCATACATCACTGTGGACGGAGGGACGAACGGAGTCATCCAAAACACGGCCAACGGATCCGCTTCGCTTGGTTATGCGAACCAGCAGGCGAGTACAGGCATATATTTCACGTGCGAAGAACTTTGAGGTCAAGAAATTTAACGATTCAAGGCATCTATGTGCATGCCGAAGGCGATAACAGTGGAATCGGAAACACAGCGGGAATCTTCGGGACTGACGATGATACCGGACGTAATATTCACAACAATCTCTTTGATACGTGATGCTTATGTGAATATCAACATTGGATACGAGGCGTCGCCGCCCCTGTCGTCCTGCACTATCTCTAACAACACGTCGAATTACGCCTGTCACATGATTCGTTCTGGGGATGACGGGGCGAATGCATATGCGACCAACTACGTGGTGTCATTTAATACAATGGGCCCGAACCAGCAAGCCTGGAAAGATCTGAACACAGGGTGCCACAGCAACGGGATCTTTATCACCATAATTCCGCCGGTTCATTGGTAACGGACTGATGATTAACGGGAATACAATCGAGCACCGACTTTTGTCGGACCGATCTTTTTCCGGAATATGTGCTCGGCTTTTATGCAGTTAGCCGGAACCAAAAGCAATCTGACGGTCGTAAATAATGTCGCGTATCGAACAACCCACTACGGGGGGTTTTGAAGCATTCGTTTGGCTGCCGACTGCGAGTGGCGGGGCATGTCTGGAACAATGTCATTGCCAATAACGTATTCGACGAGAAGGAATGCGGGAGCGGGTGCAAGCCATGCAGTTGCGCGATGATCGAGTGGAAAGTGGGAGGTGGCGGTGGTGGCGCCGCAGAGACCGGATTTATAGTCGAAAACAACCTTTTTCTGAACAGTTCCGATGAGGTCTACTACAACGACGACCCGACTGCTCCTTTTTCGTCGAAGGTCTCTAGCATAAGCAATAACGGGTTCAGGCGATAAACGGTAAAGTGGCGCACGATAACGACGGGGATAGACGATGGGATGTTCGCTTCGTGGACCGCGGCGGCGGTTCGATAAGAACAGCTACGACGGCAATCTCAGGGCTGAGAGTCCGTAACATTCCCAAAGTGAAGCCAGTCATTACTTGCGTGCGAACCTTGCGAATCTGAGGTGTCGCGGCGCTCGACAGCGATAAAAATGGGCTGTCTCGTCTCTCATCGCCGGGCTTAAGTTGAAGCGTCCACGTCTTCTGTGACTTCTTGGGCGGGCAGGTGCATACGTAGTGGGAAGCAGGTGGCGCGCCGGCACCTCCATCAAGCGTCACGGCTATCGTTCAGTAGATCACCTCGGCTCCCGGGGGATCCCGTGGCTGAATTCCCCGGAGGGCGGCATCACAATTCCGACGACCAGCTGCAGGTCCAATCAAAAGAAATTGCGAAGACAGTCGCAAGCGAGGTGGCCGGGTGCGCCTTCCTTGCATTAGACTTATGCAGGGACGCCATTCCCCGTGCTCTCGACGGCGGGGAAGCTCAGCTAATGACTAGTGAGCGATCTTTCCAACATGCGGTGAAGTCTGGGCCTATGTGATGCAGGTCAGCGAACAGGGACTCGATGACGCCTGTTCACGTTCCTGTTCGCGCCCTGCTGGGTCCGAAGACTTCGGCACGGTGGCGATGGCGATGGCCTACATCCTTTCGTGAAGCTGGTTCTGGAGCAGGGGTTTCTTCCGGCGCTCTGTTGCAAAAAAAGACTTGAAGAAGGAGCATCTCGATTCGGTTTTTTGCTTGAACCTGGTTGCAAGTCTCGTGCTTGTGGGACTTAGTATCGGTGCTAGCAAATGGTGGGCCGCCGAAACCACTGTCAATTCTCGCACCGATTATCCGAGTGCTCTCTTTCACGCTGATTCTCGAGGGACTGACGATCGTTCAAAGGGCCGTCGCTCGAGAGAGCACTGGACTTCAAGAGCTTCTCGATTCGGTCAATCGTCGCCAATTTTTCGGGGGGCAGTCGGTCTTGCGATGGCTCTCGAAGGATTTGGCGTTTGGGCCCTGGTTGGAAAGCAGCTAAGCACTGACTTGTTGGGTTCTATCTCGTGCTGTCGGGAAACTGAGCCACTGGGAGGCCGGGTCTTTCCTTCTCGCGTTCTTGCCATAAGGGACCTACTGGGTTACTCGGTGGCAAGCTTTACCGGAATCTCGGGGTCTGGGTGAACAGCCAGATCGACACCCTGATTATTGGATTATTTCGGACCCATTCCTGTGGGGCTCTACCGCTTGCGGGACGAGCTTCTCCCTTCATGATTGTCACAGGGACCACGAGTTCGCTCCAGGCCGCTGCTTTTCCCGCAGTTCTGCAGGATCGGGAAAGGCCGAGGAACTCCGTCAAAGCGTGCTTTCCTGCTTCCGGGTTCGCGTCGATTCTGTCTATTCCAGCGCTCGTTGGACTCAGCGGTGATCAGCAAGCCTCTTCGTCTGTCCTAGGCCCAAAATGGGCGGGTGCGTCGACGGCAATGACGATCCTTTGTTTCTCTGCAATGATCCAGCGGTAGCCTCTTTACTGCGCCGCTTTTGCAGGCAGTATCCAAGACGTATTTTCTGCGATGATCGAATGGGGAATGCGGGCTTGCTGGCTGGTTCGATAGCACTTGCGGGAGAAAATATCGAAGCATCATAGCATACAGGACAAGTCACAGGCATCGCAGCGACCCGGTGTTAACTGTGTCTTCGTTTTCATGCCTTCATTATCTGGGTCTTTAAGCATTTGCGGGACACGGTTCCATCCATGCTTCGGTAATGCTGCCGAGCATCCTGTCGGCAGTCTTCACAGCCGCCGTTGTTCGCGCTGCTGCGTTCTTCTCGGTGGAACGGAGCTTAGCCATTCCGCCGGCTCCATGCGGAGAAATCGTATCAGGCGCGGTCACAGCTTCGGCGACACTGCTGCTTTCGGATTCTCTCCGCCCGAGAGGCACTGGGTTTCCTATTTTCTGACGTGTTTGCGGCGGCCGCGCTGGCTCCTCCATAGCGTCTCGCAGCGTCTCCGGCCATCGTGAGACCCTCTCGCGCCGCAGAAGAGGCCGCAAGAGGGACTCGTCATTGGGAGGATCTTCTGTTCCGAAGGTATTAGTGACTATCGTGAACTAACGGCACAGGGAACGAAAAGACCTGGCCCGCGTCCTGGACGAATATCTGGGGATGGGGGCCAGGTCGATATCGTTGTGATTCTTCAAATGTCCCTAAGGCAATCTAGGCAAAGATGTCGAGGTGATTGTCGGGGCTCCCATGAAGAATCTCTTTCCCTGCCCTTTGCCCACAAGCAGATATTTGCCGACCGTTTGGAATCTTACGACCTCTTTATCTACACAGAAGATGACATTCTTATAACCCAGCGAAACATCGACGCGTTTCTTCGCGCGGCGGATGTGCTGAAAAGAAAACGAGAATGCGGCTTTGTTTCGCACCGAAGTTGACTCCAGTGGGAGGCTTTACTTCCCCGACGTGCATCATCAATATCACTGGGACCCTACCTCTGTCTGCCAACGAGGAAATTATAGTTTCGCTTACTTCACCAACGAGCACTCCGGCTGCTATGCACTGAAAAGAGAGCAGTTGAGGAAGGCGATAGCGTCAGGCGGGTTCCTCGTCGGATTTCACGAAGGCAAGCACTCCGCCCCTTGAGAGCGCCGCAACCGACCCCTTTTTGCAATGTGGACTGCGAAAATTGGTTTGTATTTCCCATCTTGACCAATTCACAGTCCCCCATCTGTCGAATAAGTATGCAGGGAAGGGGATTCTGCCCGCTGAGGACTTCCACGCTCAGGTAAAGGCGCTGCTTAAAATCAGTAGGAACGGGAAGTTCAAAGAAACCCTGTTCCCCGTGGAAACAACTCTGTTCCACGGCCACGTATTCGAAGGTTTACTACGAGCCGTGCCAAGACCAGCTTATAGCGCTGGTTCCAGACGGAAGCCGCAAAATACTCTCGGTGGGGTGCGGTTGGGGGTCTACCGAACAGCGGCTGATCGAGATGGGGAAGCATGTCAAGGCGTTGCCAATCGACCCGTGATAGCCGTCAACGCGGCCGCAAAGGGAGTTGAAATCGTTTATGGCGACCTCAGGACCGCGGTTGAGAAGCTTTCAAAGGAGCGATTCGACTGTGTGCTGCTGTCAAACGTCTTGCATTTGGTTAAAGATCCGGCGAAATTTTTGTCACCTCTCGTGGACCTTCTTGCGAGCGAAGGAGTGCTGATAGCAAGCGTTCCTAATCTGTCTGTCTTTCGGCGACTGTCGCGCCGGATTAGGCTTCAGGGACATGCCGCAAATCCGATGCGTTACGATTTAAGCGGTATGCACCCAAGCAATGGCCGGCTTTTACGTCGATGGTGCCAAGAAGCGGGCCTTAAAATCAAGAAGGTCGTCTTTGAGGTTTCAGAAGGCGTAAGGAAGGCGGAGCAAACTATCTCTTGGGCGCGCTAAACCGTTCGTAGGTTCGACGGTTTATGTATTAGGAGTTAGGGCCAAAAGCTAAGTTCGAAAATCCGGTGGTGCAGGGCCAGGAGACTGATATGCGCGCACAGACGTTAAGAGCGGGCTCTACAGGACCCAACGGGCGAAAGGCTTTCGAGGATGCGCTGAATTATAGAAAGGCGGGCCCATTTTTCCGTTGGCATCTTTTGACAAAATTCCAAGTTATGGAGAGCTTGTTCCAAAAGTACATCGGGGACGACAGCAAGTTTCTGGACATGGCCTGCGGAACCGGCGATGGCCTTTTCTTGGCGTCCCTGTGCGGCCAGAATGCGAGCTGTGGGGGCTGGATATCTACACCCCAGATTTGCAAATCGCTAAATCTAGAGTCCCCAGCGCTACGCTCGTGCAGGGCAATATGCTAAGCCCAGGATTGCAGGAAGGCCAGTTTGACGTCGTCCACGAGTTTGGCGCAACCTTTATGGTTCCCGAATGGACCTCGTTGGTGAAGGTTTACTTGTCGCTACTCCGCGACGGCGGTGTATTGCTATGGGAGTTGCCGCAGAAGTGGAGTTCCGGGCACATCGCTTACTTGTTGTCCGTTGCGCCCAAGATTACGGAGAGCGACACAAGTTCAAAAGGATCCTGCGTAGCTTTTCGCCGAATAAATACCGTTACGAAAGCGATGCCGCGATACTGGATGCGCTCAACAAGAGCGGGTACGACTATGAAATCGTTGAACGAGTTCCCATTTGGTACTTTTATTGTCGCGGGTTGCTCTGTATGACCCTGAATTTCGTCTGGAAATTCGGCGGAGATGATGTATTCGAGTGGTGCGACCGGTTCACGGGGCGCATCTGGCCGAGGTATTCCGGGTACTATTTGGTTGTGCGCAAGAAATCATGAAAACTGACGCAGTCTCGGATTTTGCTGGGAGACTCTAAGATCAACGACCAATTACAAGATCAGATGCTGCGGTTCGGCGGAGGGTCCGCCTCGTCTACGATTACGGTCGGAACCGCGATATTTGTGGTTGCGGTCATCCTGCTTCTGTTTCTGCTGCCGCGAAAGATATGTAATTGTGCCGTATATCTCTGGCCTCTTTGTTTATCCCGTACGGCCAGGTGATCGTGGTTGCGGGTCTGCACTTCAACGTGTACCGGATACTGCTTCCGTTCGCATGGACGCGGGCCCTGATGGGCGGATCGAGCGATCCCGAAAAGAAGTTCAAGCTGAACGGAATCGACAAGGCGCTCCTGCTGTATGTGCTGACCGATGCCGTCTGCGCCAGCCTGCTATGGCGCGATTGGGCCGCGGCGGTGAATCGCATCGGGAATATTTACAACGTCCTCGGAATCTATTTCCTGCTGCGGCTTTTGATCCGCGACCGCGAGGACGTTGAGCGCGTGGTAAAGACGCTCGCGTTTGCTTGCATATGCCTGTCGGGATTCATGATTCTGGAACATTTGACGGGGCGCAACGTGTTCTCGGTGTTCGGCGGCGTGCCGGAGTTTACCGACATTCGCGAGGGAAAGCTGCGAGCCCAGGCCGTCTTTGCGCACGCCAATCGTGGCGGGAACCGTGGGCGCCAATCTGCTTCCGGTGTTTATCGGCCTTTGGTGGCAGGGCGCCAAACACAAGATGCTAGCGGGCGCTGGCGGTGGTGGCTGCGCTGGTCATGACGGTCACCGCGAGTTCCGCGACGCCTGTGGCGGCTTGCGGTGCGGCCATGGTTGGTCTTTGCCTGTGGCCTTTCCGGCACAAGATGAGGGTGTTTCGCTGGGGATTATTGAGCTGCCTCGTCGAGTCTGCACCTGGTGATGAAGGCGCCGGTGTGGGCGCTCATCCAGCGCATCACTATCTTCGGCGGAAATTCCGGGTATCACCGCTATGAACTTATCAACCAGGCCATCCTGCACTTTTGGGAATGGTTCCTCGTTGGAACGAAGAACCCCAGCAGCTTGGGGGTTACGAAATGGGCGACGTCTCCAATGCTTACGTGGCCAATGCCGTGGAAGGCGGGTTTTTCACGCTGCTGTTTTTCGTGGCAATTTTCTGGCAGGCTTCCGCTACATCGGGCTGGCCAGGCAAGCGGCTGAAGAGCAGAAGGACAAGAAGCTGGAGCTGGAAATCTGGGCCTTTGGCGCGGCCCTGATGGCAATCTTGACCGCGTACTTCGGGATCACCTACTTCGATCAAAGCATCATTGTATGGTATGCGTTGCTGGCGATGATCTGCGCCATCACCACCACGGCGCTGGCGCCGGTCCAGCAGGCGGCGAGCGAGGCTGCCGGCACCTGCCTCCGTGGTTGCGAGGGCGAGTGCCTCTGGGAGCGCCGACGCCAGCGACAGCGCCGGCGGCGACCGGACGGCAAGGGTTCGCGCCCAGCGCGAGTCCGCATCTTCGAACCTTGGGCTTCTCCCGGACAGGACCAAGCCTGCGTGGCCCTACCGGCGCTCCTGATCGCTGATTGGTCTTGCAGGGTTTTGTCTTCCAGGGTTTGTCATCACAACCTGCTACTACAAAGGAAAACATGCAGATTAAGATCGAGTCGAGGCATTTGGGAGATGTGGTCGTTCTCTTGCCGGAGGTGTTTCAGGACAGCCGCGGCTTTTTCACCGAGACTTATCGCGAGGACCAGTTCGCGGAAATGGGCCTGCCGACCAAGTTCGTGCAGGATAATCACTCGCGGTCGGTGAAAGGCACCGTGCGGGGCCTGCATTTTCAGTGGGAACCGCCGATGGGCAAGCTGATGCGTGTCACTCTCGGCACCGCGTTTCTGGTGGCTGTGGACATTCGCAAGGGTTCGCCTACACTGGGTAAGTGGGCGGGTGTCGAGGCGTCGGCGGAAAACCGCAAAGCAGGTTTGGGCGCCGGCGGGATTCGCGCGCGGCTTCTGCGTGGTTTCCGAGCACGCGGAGATTCAGTACAAGTGCACCGGGCTCGTACAACAACAAAGCCGAGTCGGGAATCCTGTGGAACGATCCGGCGATCGGCATCGATTGGCCGGTGAAGGATCCGATCCTTTCCGATAAGGACCGCAAGGCGCAGACGCTGGAGCAGTGGCTGGCGTCTGCCGATTCGAACAATTTCAAGTACTAGCTGATTGGGAAGAAATTGAGGAGAGAGAGATGAGACTTTTGGTGGCCGGGGGAGCCGGGTATGTCGGTTCCGTGCTGATTCCGAAACTGCTGGACCGAGGCTATAAGGTCGACGTCGTAGATCTGTTTTGGTTCGGCAATCATCTGCCGGAACAGACCGGAATACTGAAGAAGGACATCTTCCATCTGAGCGCGGAAGACCTGCGGCCTTACGAACAGGTGATTTTCCTCGCCGGGCTGTCGAACGATCCGATGGCGGAATATTCGCCCAGCAAGAATTTCGTTTTCAACGCGGCCGCGCCGGCGTACTTGGCCTACATCGCGAAGGCGGCGGGCGTGAAGCGCTGCATCTACGCGAGTTCCTGCTCGGTGTATGGCTACACCGAAAACGAGCTGTTTGACGAAACGCGGCCGGTGAGCTCGTCCTACCCGTACGGCATTTCGAAGCTGCAGGGCGAGCAGGCGGTCATGCAGCTGGCCGATTCGAAATTTTCAGTGATCTCGCTGCGCAAGGGGACGATCTCCGGCTACAGCCCGCGCATGCGATTCGACCTGATCGTCAACACGATGTTCAAGAGCGCGATGAAAGACGGGGTCATCAACATCAATAATCCGTCGATCTGGCGTCCGCTGCTGAGCATCGAAGACGCGGCGACCGCTTACACCCGCGCCGTTGAGGCCAACCCGCAAATGTCGGGAATCTTCAACGTAGCCTCCGGCAACTACACGGTTGGCGAGGTGGGCGATCTTGTGCGGACGGCCATCGAGGAGCGCCTCGGACAGCGTCCCAAGGTCCAGATCAAGCACATCCAGGATTTCCGCAACTACAAAGTCAGCACGGAGAAGGCCAGCAACGTCCTGAGCTTCCATCCCAAGGACGACGTGAAGTCCATCGTCGGACATCTGATCGACAACATGGACAAGTGCAGCGACTGGGACAATCCGATGTACTCGAACATCGCCGCGTTCAAGCAGCTCGAGAGAGTGATGGACATCCCCGCGCTGGTCGGGAGCGGGGCTCGATGAAGATTGCTGTAATTGGCGCAAATGGCCAGCTGGGAAGCGATGTGGTCTCTGCGTTTTCCGCGGCTGGCGATTCCGTTCAAGGCTCTCGCGCACGCGGACATCGAGCTTGCGGAGTTGGAGTCTGTTTCGGGAGTTCTCGGGAAGTTGCGCCCGGACGTGATCGTGAACACGGCCGCGATGCACCACGTGGATAAGTGCGAAGCAGGATCCTGCAAAGGCATATGCCGTAAACGGCATCGGCGCACGGAATCTGGCGCTAGTCGCGAATGAATTGGCGCGCGCTGCTCGTTCACGTCAGCACCGACTATGTGTTTGACGGAAGCAAACGAGCGCCTTACGAGGAGACGGATGCTCCGCTCCCGCTGAACGTTTACGGGAACACGAAGCTGGCCGGCGAATATTACGTCCGGTCGATCGCGAAGCGGCACCAAGTGCTGCGCACGTCGGGGATCTACGGCAAAGAGCCTTGCCGCGCCAAGGGCGGTCTGAATTTCGTCGAAATGATGCTGAAGCTGGCCCGCGAGAAGGGCAAAGTGCGCGTCGTCGACGACGAATTCGTCAGCCCCACTTACACGGGCGAAATAGCCGAACAGATTGTGGTTCTGAGCCGCTCCGGCTTGAACGGGCTTTTCCATGGAACCGCGGAAGGAAGCTGTTCGTGGTTTGGGTTTGCTCGTGAAATATTTGACCTTACAGGCACAAAGGTCGTGCTGGAGGCCGCCGCCCCCGGTGAATTCCCGGCAAAAGTCCCGCGACCCAAGTATTCCGTGCTCGAAAACAAGGCTTTAAAATCGCATGGCCTGAACCGCTTTCGCCCTTGGCAAGAGGGCCTTCGCAGGTACTTTGGATGTTCGAAAGGGTGGCGCTCTCTCGGAAACCACAGTGACCAGCGCGGCCATGGGCCCTAGAGCCTAGGCCGGGGACTCAGATGCACATCTCGTTGAAGTCTTTGTAGTAAGGAGTTGCCTTTGGATTTATCCGTCATTGTCGTCACCTGGAACGCCAAGAAATTTGTCGACGAGAACTTCGGCTCCATCCTGGCGGACCTCCAAGGGATATCCGCAGAAGTCATCGCGGTCGATAACGCCTCGACGGACGGAACGCCGGACATGATCGCTGAGCGGTTTCCGCAGGTGAATCTGACGCGAAGCCCCAAGAATCTGGGTTTTTCCAATGCCAATATTGTCGCGATCAAAAAGAGCACGGGCAAATATGTTTGCCTTGTAAATCCCGATGTGCGCGTGCTTCCGGATGTTTTTCAAAACTGATGTCTTACCTCGAGAAAAACCCGAAGGTGGGGGTGGTGGGACCCAAAACATTTAATGCCGATGGCACGTTGCAGAGGTCCTGCATGCGCGCCCCCAGCGTGTGGATCTCGTTTTGCCGTGCTTTCGCGTTGGACAAGACGCCGCTGGGCCGCACGCCTTTGTTCGGCGGAATTTCCATGGTGGATTTCGATCACGATAAGACCCGCGAAGTGGATGTCTTAAACGGCGCTTTTCTTATGATCCGGCGCACCGCGATGGACCAGGTAGGACTGATCGACGAGCGCTTTTTCATGTATGGCGACGACCTGGATTGGTGCGTTCGCTTCGGAAAAGCGGGATGGCCGGTGATGTTTTATCCCGAGGCAGAAATCGTTCATTACGGCGGAGGCGTCACCGCGAAGGCTCCCGTTTATTTTTACGTGGAGATGCACAAGGCCAATCTCCAATACTGGAAGAAACACCACTCCTACCTCGGTCGGGTGGTTTTTATGGGCTCGTTGCTATTCCACGAATCCATACGCTTTTTAACGTATTCTCTAATTTCTCTGCTGGGCCGGCCTTGGAGGGAACGATTCGGTTGGAAGATACAGCGGTCGCTCGCTTGCATTCGGTGGATACTATATTCCCGAGAATACCCGATCGACCTCAATTCGAACAAAAGCAAGCTTTCATCTCCGCTCTAGCTGCAGGCATTTTCAGCGGCCAATACATAATGCGCACGAATGCAGCCTGATCTTGTGCTGGAATGGCAGAAACCAAAGCTGAAATCGTCGAGCAGCCGCCAGTCGGTCGGTTTGGGAAGCTCATCATCAGTATCTTGTTTTTCGGTATCACCAACTGCTGGGAGAAGGTGTCGCGTCTCTTCGGGCCAGCGGCGCCAGGGCGATGCACCACTCTTTATTATCACTGCGTGTTGCCGCGGCATCGGCTTGGATTCGCCCGGCAGATGGATATGTTGCTCAAGCGGGCTGTGCCAGTTCCGGTGGATTGCCGCGAGCCCCTCGCGCCGGGAAAGCGTTATGCGGCCGTCACGTTTGACGATGGATTACAAGCGTCGCCGAAAATGGTCTCCCAGAGCTGATCAAGCGCAAAATCCGGCCACGATTTTTGTGACTCAGCGATCTTTTGGGTCAGACGCACCGGGATGGAAAGGGTACCCCGGTCAGATTCATGTCTCTGGAGGAGCTTCGCGCGTTGCCTGCGGACCTTATTTCCCTGGGCTCGCATACCGCGAACTCATGCGTTTCTTCCCAGATCTAACCGAGGAAGAGGCGAGAGATGAGATTGTGATTTCCCGGCTCGAACTCGCGGCAAAATGCTCGGCCGTGAATTCACGCTATTCGCGTTTCCCTATGGCGCATTTAACGAGCGATTAATAAACATTTGTAAAGAAGCTGGGTATAAGCGTATCTTTACGACACTGCCGTATCCGGCCGAACTGGGCCCCGGGGAGTTCGTTTCCGGCCGCGTAACCGTCGATCCGACAGATTGGCCCATTGAGTTTTATTTGAAATTGAGCGGAGCATACCGTTGGCTGCCGATCGCGTTTGCAACCAAGAAGAAACTGAGAGGATATTTGCAGCAGGCGGGGAAGTGACGAAGAGGCCGCTGTACCCTCAATCGGGTTAAGCCTTCAGCGCCCTACCGAGGCAGGCCCCATTCAACACTGCACGAATGGCGCTAAACGGCCCATGGAAATTCACGTCATCAAACCACTGGAGGATCCACGGTGGCCAGACCTGATCAATCCGCACCCAAGGCGTCCGTTTTCCAAACAACTGAATGGTTAGGAGCCCTCAGCGTTACATACGGATATAATCCAGTCGCCTTCACGACGTCTCCGCCGGAGGCGCGATTAGAGAATGCCTTCGTAGCTGCGACGTACGAAGCTGGCTGACCGGCCATCGACTCGTATCGCTTCCGTTTTCAGACTATTGTGAGCCGTTATTTGATTCGCCTGATGAACTTCAGTTTCTCATTCGCTATTTTCAGGATGCGGTTCCCATGGAAAATGGAGCTACGTCGAGTTCCGGCCAGTCAATAAAGTCTTTGGGGAAGCCCCCAGAGACGACTGCTTCCAATCCAACGGACAATACTTGTTCACCGCCTTGACCTTCAGCCGCAAACGGAAGAGCTGTTTCAGAGATCTCGACAAGGATTCCGTCCAGCGCCGCATCCGCCGCGCCGAGCGAGCGGGACTCACTGAGGAATGTGGCAGGTCGGAAGACTTGTTACGCAAGTTTTACATTTGTTGATCATCACAAGGAGGCGTCACCATTTGCCTCCCCAGCCCTATGCCTGGTTCCGGAATCTCGTCGATTCCTTTGGAGACGCGCTGGAGATACGAACGGTCGTAAAAGACACAGATTCCCGTTAGCTTCCATCCTCACCTTGCGCTTTAAGGATACGGTGTATTACAAGTATGGCTGCTCGGACGCTCGCTACAACAATCTTGGCGCCACGCCCTTGTTGCTTTGGAGAGCCATCGACGCTGCGAAATCGACCAAAGCGAAGATTTTCGATTTCGGCCGCACGGAAGCGGACAACGCCGGTCTCATCAGTTTCAAGGATAAGTGGGCTCCTCGTTCCAACCCCTTGGTGTATTTGCGATTTCCACACCGCGCCTTGCAACGGGGAGGCCGGAACCTGAGGGTCGTTAAGCAAATATTCGCGCGGATGCCCGAAAAGCTCCTGGCTATAACAGGAAGTCTGATTTACCGGCACATCGGTTAATGGCAGTAATTCGAAAGGCCCTCGCCGCCTCCCAGGCGAGACGGTCCATTCCGTAAGGGCCCGGGAAAAAGGCCGCCGCAGTTTTGCACAGACCTTCGTGGATTTCCTTCGTGCGCATTAATCCTTCTATCAGGGATAATAGTTAACCTACCATGGAACATATCCTTAACCAGCTATTACAGGCTGCCGGACGGTTGGGAGCAGCCAGCCTCCTTCCGAGATCGGAAGTGGGAGAAAGCGGTTTTTTCCAATTCGGGTCGAAGATCGTCTGTTACGGTATTAGTAATTCCGGGGTTTCAGAGCGAGCCTCTTCCGCCAGAGCATTCGATGCGCTCAAGAGCGTACGGCGCAATGGTTCCGAAATCTATCTGCCCTTCAATATTTCGCGAGTCATCGAGAATTTGCGTTTCGAGCATTATGTAAATCAGTTCGCTGCTCCCCCCAAGAAATTTCCTGAATCACGTATTTGTCCGCAAAGCCTATTACTCCATCCGCGAAATCCTGCCGGTGCACGTCCGGCGCTATCTGCAGAGGTCTTATTTTAACGGTTGGCGCAAGCTGCCGTTTCCGAAATGGCCGGTGGATTTTACGGTGGACAATTTGCACGAGGAGTATCTGCGGCTTCTGATGCAGGCCCGCGGCGTTACAAAAATGCCTTTTATTTGGTTCTGGCCGGACGGAGCATCCGGCTCCCTGATTCTTACCCACGACGTCGAAACGGCTGCAGGGCGCGACTTCACTCCCACCCTGATGGATCTGGACGCATCGTTCGGTTTCCGAGCCTCCATTCAGGTGGTGCCTGAGAAGCGCTACGAAGTGCCCGGAAAGCTACGTTCAGGAGATTCGCGACCGGGGCTTTGAATTCAATGTCCACGATCTCAACCACGATGGAAATCTCTATCGCGAGCACGCCGAGTTTCTGCGCAGGGCCGAGAAAATCAACAGTTACATCCGAAAATATCACGCTCGCGGGTTTCGGTCGGGAGCCATGTACCGGAACTTTGATTGGTATGACGCGTTTGAGTTTTCCTATGACATGTCCGCTCCGAATGTGGCGCATCTGGAGCCTCAGCGCGGCGGTTGTTGCACGGTGATGCCTTATTTTGTCGGAAAAATCTTGGAAATACCGCTCACGACCAGCCAGGACTATTCCCTGTTTCCAGATACTGAACGACTATTCAATCGACCTTTGGAAAGAGCAGACCAGCCTGATCCACAAGAGAAACGGTTTGATCAGCTTTATCTCTCACCCCGATTATTTGATTGAAGCGCGTGCCCGCTCCGTCTATGTGAAGCTTCTTCGGATACCTGCAGGAGATGGCCAGGCGAGAGCGCATCTGGGTAACCGTCCCCGGGGAAATTGACAAGTGGTGGAGAGCCCGGAACGAAATGAAGCTGGTTGCAAGCGGGTCGGATTGGGTCATCGAAGGACCTGAAAAGGAGACGAGCCCGCATTGCCTACGCAGTCCTCGAGAAGGGCCGTGTGCGTTATAAATTCGCGAATGTGACGGACAACGAGGCGGTAGCGTCGTGATGCCGACAAAAACGATGTTGCCGGCGAAGCCTGTGCCGCCCGCAGAGACCGCCGAGCGAGCGCCTGCCCGCCAGTCGCGAGCCGATGGAGCGCCCGCTCCCCGGTGGACTGGCTCTCCGATGCCAATCGCTCCTTTCCGCGCTGCTTGCTTCGCTCTGGTTTGCGTATCGCCGATTCTCATCGGTTGGCGCCTGGTGCAGTAGGGTTTCCGCACTCGCTCTGGGAAATGACACTTATACCCACATTCCGCTAATTCCTCTGGTGAGCGCCTGCTTGATTTACACGAACCGCAAGGTTATTTTTTCGCGATCTTCTGAAGTGTGGAAATTGGGGGGAGCGTTGCTCTCCGCAGGCGTTCTGGCGATCGCCGTCGCTCAATCCAATGTTGTCCATCTGCAGGATGCCAATCAGCTTTCATTGGCGATGCTCGGGGTAGTCCTGGTGTGGACGGGCGCATTCGGATTTTTTTTCGGCCGCGCGGCGTTTCGCGCGGCGATCTTTCCATTGTTATTCCTGCTCTTTATGGTGCCCATTCCCGAGCCGTTCTTGTCAAAATAATTCACGCGCTTCAGGTGGGAAGCGCGCAAGCCACCGCCGGCCTTTTTAGCCTGTTCGGCATCCCCTACCTCCAGCAGGGACTGGTGTTCTCCCTGCCGGGTGTTGCGATTCGAGTGGCCGAAGAATGCAGTGGAATTCGATCCACGCTCGCTCTGCTGATCATGACGGTCCTCGCGAGCCACATGTTCTTGAAGGCTACGTGGAAGCGGTGCTCGTGTGTTTGCTGGCGGTCCCTCTGTCCGTGGCAAAGAACGGTCTGCGAATTGCCACTCTTTCCGCACTGGCCATCTACGTCGATCCGAGCTTTCTTCATGGACGGCTGCATCAATACGGAGGGATGTTTTTCTTCGCCGCGGCGTTTGTTCCGCTTGCCGTTATTTTTGTGCTTCTCGGAAAAGGGGAAACCCGAAAGCCGGCTTCACGCCAATTGGCGAATCCGTCTGGACTGGCCTGAAGCGGTTCCTGCGCGCTCGAACGCCACGTTCAGCGCCGCTTTCCCTTTATTTTCTCTTTCCCCGAGTAACCGGTAAAGATGCTCGTCACTCCACAGGTTCTCAGGCCGATTCCTTTTAGAGAACCCTGTTCAGATTAAGCACTGGCTGTGGCAGGTCTCGCCTAGAGAGGTGTGAAATGGTACCTGATTTGGACGTAGCCATATTGGGAGCTGGTCCTTACGGATTGGGGGCAGGGGCGCGTTTGCGGCAGGTGCCCGGCCTGGCGGTTCAAGTGTTTGGCGAGCCGATGGAATTCTGGCACTGCCACATGCCCGAGGGCATGCTGCTGCGGTCTCCATGGGCTGCCTCCTATATCGGCTCGGACAAGAAACTAACCTTGGAGCGCTTTTTGCCGGGCGACTGGTAAATCCATACCGGTTCCCATTCCGGTCGAGAAATTTGTCGAATACGGGTTGTGGGTTCAGCGCCAGGCTATTCCGGAAATCGATTGTCGGCAAGATCAACCGTGTCGAGAAGGCTGCGACAGGTTTCGCTCTCACGCTGAGTGACGGATCTCGCGTGATCTCCCGCCGCGTAGTGGTCGCGGCCGGCATCGGTCCTTTCGCGCGGCGATTGCCGCAATTTGACGGAATTCCTCCCGAATTTGTGAGCCATTCTTCCGACCAGCGCAATCTGAAACGGTTCTCCGGGAAGGTGGTCGCGGTTGTCGGCGCCGGGCAAAGCGCCTTGGAAGGAGCGGCACTGCTGCACGAAGTCGGCGCACGGGTCGAGGTAATCGCCCGGGTCCCGCAGTTGCATTGGCTCGCATGGAAGGAACGAATTCATAAGCTTGGGCCGCTTGCCAAACTGCTGTATTCACCGTATGACATTGGACCGGCAGGTGTAAGCCGTATCGTCGCGGTTCCCGATATGGTCAAATATTTTCCACGATCGACTCAGGATTGGTTCCGTAAGCGCGCCCTGCGTTCGGCAGGGGCGCGGTGGCTCCAGCCCCGTTTTACCGACATCACCGTGACCACAAGCAGGTCGATCGACTCCGCCAAACTCCGGGGCGGGAAGCTGCATCTGCGTCTCGATGATGGAAGCACTCGCGAGGTTGATCACGTATACCAGGGAACCGGATACCGGGTGAATGTCTCCCAATATCCGTTCCTCCCGGCGGAAATCGCACAGGGCATCCGTCAAGTCAATGGATTCCCGAAGCTCGGCCCTGGATTTGAGTCGTCCGTGCCGGGATTGCACTTCCTGGGCGCTCCTTCAGCCTGGAATTTCGGCCCGCTGCTGTTTTTTGTTTGCGGCACGGATTTTGCGGCACGGACGTTGGCCCGATATATGGCACGCGAAGTGCATCAGAAAACTGCAGCGTAACATTCGCAAGTCACCGGGAAATCAGAACGGGGACTGAGTCCATAACGTACACATCCAATTGAACTCCACTAACCGAAAAATGACCGGTTCGGCGCCGTGATTGTCGGCGGCGACTTCCACGGCCTTGGCATTGCGCGAAGTCTGGGACGTCACGGTGTTCCGGTCTGCATCGTTGACGACGAATACTCGATCGGGCGTTTCTCCAAATACACGACCCTTTCAGTCGCTGCGCCCAGACCTTCGCGACCCCGATGCACGGTCGCGTTCCTCCTGGATACCGGCCTCCGCATGAACTTGCAGGGCTGGGTTCTTTTCCCGACGCGCGATGAACACGTGGCTGCATTTCCCGCCATCGCGACGAGCTTGCGAAAGTGTTTCGCGTGCCCACTCCGGCCTGGGACGTGGTGAAGTGGGCCTGGAACAAGTGGAACACCTACTCGCCTCGCCCAAAAGCTGGAAATCCCCATTCCCCGCACCTGGTGCCCCAAGAGTGTTGAAGATATTGACGCGATCGATGCCGAGTTTCCCCTGGGGGTCAAGCCGGCAGTCAAGGAAGATTTCTTTTACGCTACGAAGGCCAAGGCGTGGCGGGCTAATAGCCGCGATGAGCTGAAGGAACTTTTCGTCGAAAGCGTCCGGCCACGTTGGGTCGAACGAGGTGCTGGTCCAGGAAATCATTCCCGGCGATGGCAGTTGCCAGTTTTCCTCCTGTATGTTTTTCAAAAACGGAATCGCGATCGGCAGCATGGCGGCGCAACGCTGGCGCCAGCATCCACCGGAGTTTGGCAGGGCCGCCACTTTCGTTGAAAGCCTCGATCTGATTCCGGAAGTGGAAGAGCCGACTCTTCGGTTCCTTAGAGCCATAAATTATTACGGGCTCGGCGGAAGTCGAATATAAGCTCGATCCGCGCGACGGAAAATTCAAGCTCCTCGACGTGAATGTGCGCACCTGGGGGTTTCACTCGCTCGGGGCCGTCGCGGGCGTTGATTTTTCCTATTTGTTGTACGCGGATCAGGTGGGCGAAACCGTGGCATCGTGTCACGGACGGCCGGGGGTAGGCTGGATGCGTATGGTTACGGATCTGCCCACCAGCTTGGGTGGCATCGTGGGAGGCCGTCTAACCGTCGGAACCTATTTGAAATCGCTCAAGAAGCTGGAGACGGAATCCGTCTTTTCCAGCGAAGATGTTCTGCCCAGCCTCGCCGAGATCGTCCTCCTGCCATACCTGACCGCCAAACGCGGCTTCTAGTTTTCCTTCTCGATTCTATAACCCGAAGAATCCCCACTAGTCCGATCCGCGCACTGTCTACCCTAGTCCGCCCACAGCCAGCAATCCCATCGTATTGAGCTATCAAGCTATCGAGGATTGTCTTTGCAGGGGTCCCGAACGAAACCGACGCGGGTACAACGCTGCGTGGCCACACTGCTCTGTAAACTCGGCCTCCGGACGGCGCTTACGTTGCGGCATAGGTCTCGTGTTCTTCATTTTCTAAAAGAGAAGTTGAAGGTTTTTGTTTGGAATTCACTGAGGCGGTTCATGTCCAGATAGCGTCGGCTGCCCAAAAGCAATGTTGGTGACGTGGTCTTATTAAATTAACTTGACTGGATTTGTTTTGTGGCTAACATCTCATCTTTACCGGTTTACGTTTTCTTGAAGTGGCAGCTGGAGCGTCCGTGAGATATATTCAACAGGTGATTGCAGTTGTTTTTTTGATTGGATTCGCGCCGATATCGGTCAGGGCTGATACCGTTACCTTCACCCTGACTAGCCCTCTTGATAGTTCAACCCCGGGGAGATCATCTCTTTCACTCTTCAGCAAGGACAGGCGCCTAATTACTTATCGCCGTCCTGTTGCGGAGGCTCGGGACAGGTTCTGAATGCCTATTCTGAATACTTCAATGTACCGATTTCGGAGAATGGCATCGGTGAGGCAAGTACCGTTTACTTCTGCGATATAGACTGTCCACTTTTTTCGTCTATTTCTGCTTTGAATCTGGTGTATCTCGGCGGCAATTCGGAACCATGGATGGGCTTGCTGACTTCCCCAGAGTTCATTGCGGGTTCGTATCAATCTCTAGTCGACTGCTTCAGCGAAATTCTGCCCCAATGTGAAAACTATCCAAATACGAATCCACTTCTCACAATTGTTCATTACATCACCTGAAATCTCAACTTTTCCGCTGGTGCTGTTTAGCTCAGTGTGTCTTTTCACCGTGCGGCGCTTTTACCGCCGGAATGCGAAAGAATTACTTAGATCAGCGCCTGATCACCTCGTCAGGTCTTCACAACATCCTTGGGTTGCCTCGGATAACGACCCAAGAGCCAATTCCAGCGGATAAAAAGAAGGTCCCCAAACATCTCCAGGCTGTCATGCACCACGCGTACGCGCGTGGCCTCGTCGTGGGCCCATCGGACTGGCACCTCAGTCGCGCGCAAGCCATGGCGCTGCGCGAGAAAAGTATCTCCGGATCGAAACCGAACCGTTCAACGCGTTGCTGCTCGAAAATAATTTTCGAGCGTTCGCGCACGAAGGCCTTGAACCCGCACTGGGTGTCCTGAAAGGACAGACCCGTAAATAGCCTCACAAAGCCGTTGAATATCATTCCGGCCACTTCGCGAAGGCGCGATTGGTGCACTTTGATGAGCGTGCGGTCCATGGCCCTTGAACCGATGGCCACGTCGCTGCCCGCCCGAATGGCCGCAAAGTTTCTCGGATTCCTCGATAGGGGAGGACAAATCCGCATCCGTGAAAAGCACTACGCGTCCCCGGGCCTCGAGCATTCCATGCCGGACACTGTAGCCCTTCCCCCGGTTTACATTGTTCGATACCAGCCGCAAGCATGGCATTTCACGCGTCCATTCCTGGGTAACGCGGATGGTGCCGTCTTTTGAGCGTCGTCCACAACAAGGATTTCGAATCCCCCTGAGGCTCTCCCGCTTGCGCGAAATATTCGCGAATGCGCGCAAGGTGCGGGGAAGGCGCTTCTCCTCGTTATAAGCAGGAATGACGATGGAAAGTTCCGGTGGGCGCTCGCTCATCGGTAACAGAATTGTGACGTACTTTTGCCGCTTTGTGAAAAGAATATAAGCTCAAGCTACTATTTTTGTTACTCCCGCGCGGAAGGCTCGATCGGAATGGGAAGGGTGCGAAACACAAGGGCGCTGCCGCCATCCAGGGCCCAGTGCGGATAAGCGAGCAGATAGTCGCAGTGGCCGCGCTCGACCAGCGATGTAGCCGTCACGACGGCCCAACCGGTCCCGGCGGGCAGCGAGTCATTGCAATCCCAGGGCATCACATTGGGCACGTATAACCGTGGGTCAATGCCTCCAAAATAGTCGATTACAATGGCGCCTGGATGTGTGCGCGAAAACTCGCGGACGGCGGGCAGCGCCGCCCCCAATCCAGATTCGAATCCACACTGACGTAGTACTTCGTATGCGAGCCAATGAGCACGTTGAAGTAGGGAATAAAAGAAGGGAACGCGCGCAAGGTGCTGTATGCCGCAGAGGCCAACAACAAACAGACGAGGAAAACCGAAGCACGCCCGTTCGTTTGGGGAACGATTGTGGACGCGAGCGGTATTGTCAGCGCCAGGAAGATCGTCAACAAGGCGACCGGGACACACAAATGCCGGATGCCAATGTTGAGTGAAGAAAAAACCGCGGCGCCGGTAAATACGACGAACCCGATCAGGAGAGTCCGCACGTTCCATTGGAATTGTGGCGCTACGATGCGCGGCCGGCGCGGCTCGCGGAGAAAATAGACTCCGGCGAGAATTCCCAGCAGTACGGTTGCTCCCAGGAATCCCGGGGTCATTTTGAAAAGGAACAGCGCGGGAAAGTAAAACCAGCGTCCGTGGGGATACCAGTGCCCCAGAATAAAAGTCCTGCGGCTCACACCGACCAGGACGCGTCCCATTCCAGACACGTACAGGAGGGCGGGCGAGGCGAGGCGGTCCACAATCGGATGCGCGCGAAGAAAGCCCTCGAGTTTCGTCAAAAATCCCAGACGTGTGGGACTTGATGCGATCTTCGAAGCGAATACAACCGAAGCCGGCCCCCGGTACTCGACAACGGCATAAAAAAGATACACGATTGCCAGCGCGCCAAAAGTCCCGGTCAGCAGAAGCCCAAAGCGGCTTCGCAGTGGCGCAAGCAACGAACCTAAAGTAAGCTTTTTGTTGCCCCGCCAAGCCTCCTCAGCAGCGAACACAATAACCGCTAATACCAAAGCCGGAAACAGCAGGATGGCCGAAAACTTTGAAAGCAGGGCCCCGGAAAAAGCCAAGGCAAACCAGGCAGCTGTTCTTGTGTTGGGATCCGTCCACAGAGAACCGAATGTCCAAAGCGTCCAACAGGTAAAAAGTGCCAATCCGGCATCCGTGAGAACCAATGGACCGTATGCCAGGAAAAACGGCGCCATGACGAAAAATCCCAGCGATACCAACCCTCCCACAGGTCCTGCCAGTACTCGGGCCATGTAAAAAATGGTGAGCCCGAGCGCCAGCGTGACGATCACCATGGGTATCCGCGCCCAGAAAACCAGTGGCTCGATATCAGAATTCCACTGCTGGAAAACGCCGCGGGCGAAGTCATCCTGTACACCCCCTACCCAGGCGGGGCCGCGATAGTCCGCCGCTACATGCCGGAACATCAGCGGCAGGGTGGCCCACATTTTCAATAGCGGCGGGTGCTCGAGATTAAGGCGCAAATCCCTGGCTTGCCAGTAACTTACGCCGGCTGGAATGTGCAGGCTTTCATCGATCGTCACGGACTCCTGCCTGATGCTAAGGACCAACAGGATCGCCATGCCAACGATGGCAATTAGGAGAAATCCTTTTTCAATATGCGATGAGAGCATTCGTGATGGCGCGGGGGAATGTGATGGGCGCGGGGCCGCCAGCTTGCTGTCGCGGACCATCGATAAGCCTGAATCTCCTCTTTCTTGCAAATGCAGGATCAGTCTACGCGCGTTTCCTTCGGTTGGACCACCCTGGAATATCACACAGATTCCAGATTAGTTATCCACATGGCTGTTTTCAGCAGCTTGGAGACGCTTGCGGCGAGGATTCCTTTGCAGCCGTTTGGGGGTAGGTAAGTCTACCCTTCCCGCCGATAGGGCCGTGTCCCTCCCAAGGCCATCGTCCAGTAATATCGTGATGTTTTTTAGTTTTTTCAAAAAAATCCTGCTAAAACCCGGATGGGAGCGCGCCAATTCTTCATGGGGCTGGCAGCCTGGAAGGATAACTTTTCGCATGTGGTTATGCATCTGCCACGCGAGGATATCGGCAGCATGAAGCGGCCTGAAGACTTTCTTACTTTGAAACAATACGCCATCGTAATCGGCTAACCCATATCTCGTTCGCGCTTCTTCTTCCTGGGAGTAGCGCGAGTCACGTCGTAGCTGCTGATCCCGTTGCGGCAGTTTACGAGCATCCACAGCGCGATTAGCCACTTGTTCAAGTTGATGGCCCGAATCCTCGAAGATCGTGCCGACCTTCACGCAGTTCAACACGCAGTTCAATACTGTCAACGCAAAGTAGAAATGTCCGGTTTATTGCAATTTAGAAATGTCCGCTTCCGGGGACTTGCGCCAGGGGTGATTGGGAGGCGGAAGGTATTTGGTTTTGTTGTGAATTTTGGGTTGGGATGTGCGATCCGCAAGGCCTGGAGGCCGTAGGCCGGAAGGACTTGCGGATCGCGGCGCGGCCGGACACGGCTGCAGCGGCAGATAACGCCTGTCGTAGTTCCGTTATCGCACCCTTCCGCATCGCCTCGGGGATCTTGCGGTTGGAGCGACGGCCGCGCAGCCGATGCACAATCCCCCGATCTCCCTCCTTGCGCAAACGCTGTTGCCAACGCCGCACCTGGCGGTCGCTTACCCGCAGCCGCTTGGCGGCTTCGACCTGCCGGAGGTGTCCTTCTTCCACTTGTTGCAGCACCTTCAACCGTTCCCGATCCCTCGCACTCAACTCGATTCGCTCCGTTTCCATCCCGCCTCCCACCCGGGATCAAACCGGACATTTCTACTTTGCACAAACCGGACATTCTCATTTTGCGGCGACACACGCAGTTCAATACTTGACAGGTTAATTCTGAAGAGAGACACTCCCGCCTGCTGTAAACGGTTCGGCTCTTCTTTGTTTATGCTCTTTGAGCTGCTGAATGACATGCTTGATCTTTGGGCTACAGTATTGAACAGAATTCTGCGCGTGGGCATACTGGCGATTGTGTTTGCAAGTATTCCCAAGCAGTTCACAGCCTCGGCAGAAAGGACTCAGCTGCAGGTATTCGTAGGCGCACGTGTGATTACGGGAGACGGAACCTCCGTTATCGACAATTCGATATTTGTCGTTCGCGCAGGCAAAATCATCCGAATGGGCAAGAAGGATTCCGTGAAAGTACCGCAAGGCGCGACTGAAGTCGACCTGACCGGGAAGACCGTGATCCCGATGCTCGAGGAACTTCATATTCACGCCGGCTACATGAAAAACGGCGCGACCGATCCCAACGTAAAGGATGGCGCGGGCGTGGTGGGCGGGCACGTCAGCAAGGAATATTACAGCCGCGAGAACATCATCGACGAACTCCGGCGCTACCGATACTACGGAGTCGGGGCGGTTCAGAGCTTAGGCGCCGACCGGAACAATGTGGAGCTTCAGATTCGCGACGACCAGCGCTCGGGAAAGCTCAAGGATCCCACCTTGGCCTTACTCTTCACTGCAGATGAAGGAATTGTCGCTTATAACAACGGAAACGAGAACGGCGGGCCGGCCTTCGCTCGTGATTCCGTTCATGAAGCGGGCACACCCGAGGATGCTCGTGAGTTCGTGCGGCAGGAGGCGGCGAAGAAAGTTGACGTGATCAAGTTTTGGCTCGACGACCGCAACCACACCAAGCCGCTCATGAGCCCGGAGATTTATCAGGCAATTATCGACGAGGCGCATAAAGAGCACCTCCCGGTGATTGCGCACGTGGTCACTTTGGCGGAAGCGAAGAGCGTGGCGCGGGCCGGCGTTGACGGGATTGCACATCCACCCCACGACATGATGGTTGACGACGAGTTCCTGCAGTTGATGAAAGATCACGATGTCTTTCAGTGCTCGACCATGTCCTCTTCGATGCCGGACCGCGCATGGCTTGACGAGCCGCAGCTTGCAGAGAGCGTGCCTCTTGACTATCGGAACTATATGAAGGCTATGCGAGTGTCTTCGAATCTCTAGCCGGCGATTCAGAATGCCCGGCCACAAGGGTATGCCTTGATGCTAATAAACGAGAAAAAGAAAGCGACGCCGGCATTCGAATTGTCGTCAGCGGAGACACGGGCGGAGGAGAGGGCAGGTTTCCCGGCTATATGGAACATCGAGAGCTCCAAGCTCTTGCCGAGGCAGGTATCCCTCTACTACAAGTTATCCGCGACGGCACACAGGTATCGGCCGACGCACTCGGAGTTCGCGACATGGATAGTCTGGTGGTCGGTAAGCGGGCGGATTTTGTAGTGCTCGACGCCAATCCACTGGACGATATAAGGAACACCCGTAAAATCTCCGCCGTTTATGTAGAAGGGCGGCCAATTGATCGAGTGGCTATACGTGAACGCTGGAGTCGCGTCTGGGATCATTGAATCACGCAAGATGTCACAAGTAATTGCGTCCTGATAGGACAGCTTCGCATTCTGCAGTACTACAGGAAGGAGTGCCATGCTACGACGCTCTGTTTTCTGCTTGATGTTAATGATCCTCATTAGCTCGATTTCCCGTGCCTCAACAATAACTGGGAAAGTGGAAGGCCCGGACGGCGCCGCATTTCAGGGCGCCTTCGTCGAAGCGCAGAACATGGAGACAAAGATTACTGTTGCAGTTCTATCTAATGAGCAAGGCCACTACCGCATTGAGAAGCTGCCAGCCGGTCGCTATCGTTTGTTTATCAGGGCGGTTGGATACGGTAACTGATCCCCGCATGGCTCTGAATCTGGCGGTGGAGGAGAACGCAGTGTTTGATTTCGCCCTGCAGAGGTCTGCCGTCCGCTGGAGCGACATCTCTGCCTACCAGGGTAAACAGCTATTTCCCGGGGAAGGGTAAAGATATTCTTTTCAAGAACTGCGATATTTGCCATGAGTTTCAAGTCGCATGGCTTCGGTAACAAGAGACGCGGATGGTTGGAGAGACCGTGTGGAATACATGCGCACGGCGATGCACTACGGCTTTGGAGTAAATTCTTCGGACCAGGATGCCTCGGAGGTGGCCAATTATTTGACGAGCTTGTTCGGTCCGGATTCGGTCCTTCCGAAGTCTCCTGAAAATATGCCAGGATATAAGGATACGGTGCGGCCCTTCAGCAACGACTCGTTGAACATTGTATATGTCGAGTACGATATGCCAGGACCGAGCCGCATGCCTTTCAGCGCTGCTCCAGACAAGAAGGGCTACATGTGGATCCCCAACTTTGGAGTAGCAAATAAAATTACTCGACTTGACCCGAATACCGGGGAAATGCAGGACTTTTCAGTTCCCAACGTCGGGCCCGCGTCGATTCACTCCGCTGTACCAAGCCCGGACGGATCAGTTTGGCGACCGAGTCGGCACCGGACAAGATCGCCAGATGGGATCCCGATAGCCAGCAAATTACCGAATATCAGGATAAGAGTTCAAAAGCACACAATCCGAGTGGATCCGAGTGGAACCGTTTGGGTCACGGGTTCTCCTTTCACGAAATTTGATCCGGAGACTAAGAAATTCACTCACTTTGAAGAAGTGGCGCAGTCTTACGATGTGAAACCAGATAAGAATGGCGACGTCTGGTTTACAAGCTTATATGGACACACCATTGGCAAAGTCGATGGGAAAACGATGAAGGTTACGCAATGGGCTCCGCCAACACCTCGTTCTGGACCGCGGAGGATGGAAATAGCTCCTGATGGCATGATTTGGTTCGATGAGTTTAATGCTGGGAAGATCGCTCGATTTGATCCGAAGACGGAAACCTTTACTGAATACCCGCTACCCGGCCCTGATCCTACTCCTTACGCACTCGGTTTCGACGGAGATGGGTACCTTTGGTATAACTCTCATCACATGGACGTGATTGGGCGGTTTGATACAAAAACCGGCAGGGTGACAGAATATCCCTTCCCTCATGCGGAGGTGGATATGCGCGAATTCTTCCGCGATTCCCAAGGCCGGATCTGGTATGCGAGCAATCCCAACAACAAAGTGGGCTACTTTTATCTCTCAAGACGCCGGCGAAGGCGAGTAACGTCAAAGAAAGCCCATGACCACAGAGATAGCGATTCGCGTCGGGCTCAGCCGGTGCGACGTGCTTCAGCGGCCGTCCGCTGCCGCGGCTATGCCGCGCAGGGTGACGTGAACACAACGGTGCACGTCTTTCGGAACTACAATAGTAGCCGCAAGACGACTGTGATAACGCTGGCCTTCTGCTTCGCCCATGCGTTCGAGCAAAGCCGCGTCCTCTTCCATCCTCCCCGCAGATCCTCAATATCTTTCGCCAGTCCCCGGTGCCACAAAGTCGGCTGTGCGCGCCGCTGTTGGACACGGTACCTCCTCCAAGGAAACGTTGATCTTTTTGCGACGGAAAGTAGCTAGTCTAGGGGCGTGCGGGACATATCGCCTCTCTGAACGCCTGTCCCAAGTAGCATCCGAGTTTGATAAATCTATATGTAGCACAATTTTATTGACGACATAAAACTGACCTTGGATTGATATTGACAGCTTGTTTACGCCTATTCTATAGTTCGCGCGCTTTACCGCTAGATGCTTTCAGGAGGACTCATATATGACAATCAACACTGTCAACTCTTGGCGCCAAGTTGCAGTCGTGAAAAGTGTTGTTGCTTTAGCTCTGCTGTTCCTGATGTCAGCGCCAATACTTTTAAGTCAAACGGCCGCTACCGGGGGCATTGACGGGAACTGTGCAGGACTCATCTGGTGCTGTGGTTCCGAATGCAACTGTGACAGCTACCAGTATTGGCACCGGTCAAACGCGCACCGCTACGACGGATGCAGCAGGCACATACAAATTTGGATTGCTGGCGCCCGGGGACTATAAGCTGAAGTTCGAAGGCTCCGGGTTCACCACAATGGCGGTCCCGCTAGTGACGGTTGTCGTGACCGAGACGTCTGTTCTTGATCAAGTCTTGCAGGTTGGTGTGCAGACGCAGCAAGTCGAGGTTCGTAGTGAAGCGGAAGCCGTACAGACCGCTAGTTCGACCCTGGGCACAGTGCTGGGCTCCCAAACCGTCACGAACCTGCCTCTGACCTCCCGCAATTACACTACACTATTGGGCCTCTCAGCTGGGGCCAATTCTGGTGTGTACGATGCGGCAAACATGGGGAAGGGCTCGCAAGAGGTAGCGGTAAACGGCTCAACCACGTCCCAGAACGAATACTCGATGGATGGAGTCAACATCGTGAACGTCAGCGGACGCGGATACACAGGTGATTTCGGTGCCAACCCCGGAATTGGAATCGTGAATCCGGATGCCATTCAGGAATTCAAAATCCAGACCTCGCTTTACGACTCAGGCTATGGGCGCAGCCCGGGCGCCAACGTGAATGTAGTGACCAAGTCTGGCACGAATCAGTACCACGGCGCAGCTTTTGAATTTTTTCGCAACACCGTGCTTAACGCCAACGACTTTTTCCGCAAGCTGAGTCCTGCTCCCAATAACACCAGACAAGTATTGAACCAGAACCAATATGGTGGCACTTTCGGTGGCCCTGTGAAGAGGGACAAGCTGTTCTTTTTCACTTCGTATCAAGAGACCTGGCAGAAGAACGGGATTTCGCCGGCGGGCTATTCGGATCCAACATTAGTTGGGATTCCGCAGGGTGATCGCTCGAACACCGCTGCTTTTCGGACTGCGTTGGGGGCTGCATTTTGCCCCGGCGGCAGCGCTACCGTGGGCACCACCGCCAAGACCTCCAATGGAGGTACGCAAGTTGCTTGTAACGGCTCAAATATCAATCCCGTAGCCATCAATCTACTTCAATTGAAGCTTGCCAATGGCGCCTATTTCATTCCCAGCTCGAGCACAGGGGTTAATCAGAACACGACCTACAGTATTCCCGCCACATTTTCTGAACATCAAGCTATTGGTAATTTCGACTATGTGGTCAACGATAAAAATACTTTGTCGGGTAGATGGTTCTACAGCAACCCTCTAACGAACGTCACAATGGGTTGTGCTGCGACGGCGACATCAATTGCCCAGTGCCTGCCCGGTGGTCTTGGGACGATAAACTTCCCGACGCAGTACATGCTGGGAAAAGCTCACCTCGATCCTCTCCAGCAATGTCGTAAACGAAGCCCGGCTCTCGCTGCAGAGCATCGCCCCTTTTCTGGTCAAAACAAATTCCCATTCACCGACACGCAAGTGGGAATTACGCCGATCATTCCATCAGTCAACCTTCTTAATAGCACGACCATCAGCGGACTGATGCAGTATGGCGGCCAGATCGGCTTGACCAGCATAAAGCACGTCACCCAGTGGGAAGCGGCCGATCAGATTTCCTGGTCTCACGAAAAGCATACGATCCGGACGGGTTTTGAATTCGAGCGCGACCGGGTAACTGGCACGCCGGTCAAGCCATAGGGGGGCTCGAGACATTTCAGACCTTCCAGGACTTTCTATTTGGGCCTGCCCGGCTGCGCTCCCGGAACTGCACTTCTGCGATCCTGACCACACCTGCGAGCTGGCGCCAGCCGCCACTGGCGGGGACTACAATGGGTACGTCTACCAGCAATATTTCCGGGTACAGGTAGGCTAATGTCGGGGTCACCGCACCCGGTGGAACCATCCACGCCTATCGGGCCTCCGCAGCGAATGCATTTGTGCAGGATGACTTCAAGGTCCTTGAGCAATTTGACTCTGAATCTCGGGCTGCGGTGGGAGTATTCGGATAATGTTTCAGACGGGCCGGTCAAATAGACCAATATCTGGCCCAGCTTAATCAACACTGTCCCGGTCCCGGACTACACGCTGCTACCGGGACGCTGGCTGGATTTGTAATACCGTCCAACTTCAACTTTGCATACTGAGCCGGTCCCTCCCGTGGGCGGTCTTTTCCAGAACAATCAGAAATCTTCCAACCAGAACTGGCCGCCTCAGGAATTTTGCGCCCCGCTTGGGTTTGCTTGGAAACCCATGACCAGCGATCGGTTTGTGGTCCGCGGTGGTATCGGGTATTTCTACGATCGGCAGGACAGCTGCGTCTACAACGGCGGGGCGACAGGCAGTATCCCTACGTGGCCGTCCATTCGGCGCTCCGGCGCCTCCAACTATTTCTCCACCGAGGCCCAGCCCTATGCCCCAACCCCGCTGGGATGGACTCCTCGCTGGGTCAATCGTGCGACCCAGCGGACGAGTTCCAATTTGACCATGATCGTGACAGGATCCATAAGCCCACACCAATGACGTATGAATGGAATCTCAATACCCAGTATGAATTCTTGCCCAGCTGGGTGCTGGAGGTTGGCTACGTAGGGGCTCGTGGTATCCATCAGCTTTTTACCGGCAGCGCATCAACTCGGCATCCCGGAGAACTCAACGAAGCGGACTAGCGAGTCCGAGCAATCCGATTAACGGCATAACTACCAACACCGTCTCAAACGCGACGTTACGTGTGCCTTACCTGGGTTTCGCCGGGCTAATTCGCCGAGGATGCATTCTTTCTCAGATAGCAAGTTGATAGCCTCCAGACCACGGTACGTAAGCAGTTCTCCCACGGCTTCCAATTGCAGGCGGCCTACGCGTATAAGTCGTCGGTTTACCACAGTACCCTACATTACATTCCAAGTAAGTCCGCGATTCGTCCTTCCGCAATATGGACTTATACTTTCATTCATCCGCAACGGTTAACGATTAACTACAGCTGGGATCGTGCCTTTCGGCAAACATGAAGGGTTTCTGGGCAAGGTCGCCAACGGCTGGAACTTATCGGGCGTCACGGTAGCGCAGGACGGTACGGCATTGACCGTTGAAGAACGCGCGGCGGAAGATCTTCGGGTTTGGCGCTGGATCGAATTTGACTCTCCACCGCTGAATTTGCTGCTGGAATGGGTTCTGGCAGCGTGGCAACTCCTGGCGGCGTGGAAGCTCGGCTGGGGGGCAGGTAACCGGTGGCCCCGGTTATTTCAATAAAGCGGCATTTGCCACTACTCCGGTGATTGGCAACGGAACTGGTTGGGGAAACGGCGGATACGGTATTCTCCTTGGCCCTGGCCAGTTTAACTTCGATGCTACCATCCAGAAGACAACCAGAGTGGGAGGCATACACGAGGATGCGAATCTGACGTTTCGCACGGAGTTTTTTAATATATTCAACCACCCGCAGTTTAACAACCCAGCAAGCGTCGATGTTTCTAAGTCAACCTTTGGGCAAATCACCAGTACGTCAGTAAACCCGCGGCTAATTCAATTTGCTTTAAAGTACGTTTTCTAGGCGGGCGTATCGAAAGGATTTGTAGAGCTTAATGCGGACCGTAAGAAGGACGCGCAATGTCTATCCAGCTTTCGGCTCTATTGTGTGGCTTCCAGCTTTGCTGTTGCTTGTAACCTTCCAATCAAGAACCTTGCCAGTCTGGGCCCAGGTCGATCTGGCGGGGGAGTGGGACTTAGGGACCAGCACTTCGAGGAGACCTTCCCGAGCGAAGGGGACGTTTACACGTAGGCGACTACGTTGCCCTGCCCATCAACGACGCCACGCGCATGAGGGCTGACACATGGGACGCGGAACAATGGACGATGGTGGAGCATTTGTGCCACGCGCACCCTCCGGACTATGCGCCCCGAGGACCCTCCCGGGATGCGAATCTGGTCGGACACTGGATCCTTTGACCCAAAGGGTGTCATGGCCTGGCACACGCTCCTGAGCTACATGCTCCCCGAGCGAATCATCTACATGGATGGGCGGTCGCATCCACCGGAGTGGGCGGCCCACACTTGGCAGGGGTTCTCGACTGGAGAGTGGGTAGAGGATATGCTGAAGGTAACAACCACTCACCTGAAGGAAGGCTATTTTCGCCGTAACGGGCTTGCGCGTAGCGAAAAAGGCGACGATGACCGAGTACTTTATTCGGCACGGGGACTTCTTCACGCTCGTCTCGGATGTGAAGGATCCGGTCTACCTTACAGAGCCGTTCATTCGAACCGGCAATTGGATCCTGGACCTAGGCGCCCGCACTCGCTTCCTTCCGAATTTGTGCACGCCGAGTGTAGAGGTTCCTCATCCAGAAGGTTATGTTGCACATCACTTGCCCGGGGATAATCCGTGGCTGACCGAATTCCCGTCGAGGTGGGGAATACCAGTAGAGGCGACTCGCGGTGGCGCGCAGACGATGTATCCTGAGTATCAAAAGAAGTTGGCGGCAATGCCTGCCCCGGCCAAGCTCCCAGAACACAAAGAGACGAAACAATGAACAGAAAGAGGCGGATTTGTGCGAATGCTTTCCGGGACGCACTAGCGTTGATGATGGGTGTTCTTGTCGTGGCGGTCGGGATTCTTTCTGCGCAGCAGAAACATACTGGTGAACAACAGGCCAAAGGCCGCAGTCAACAGGATGAGACCGTTGGCGACGGGAAAGTCGAATTGCTCCATGTGCAGGGCAACGTGTACATGATCGGCGGCGCGGGTGCAAATATAACAGTGCAAGTGGGAGATCACGTCGTGCTTGTAGACGCCGGTGTCCCGCAGATGAGCGACGAAGTCTTGGCGGCAATCCGGAGCGTGACGGACAAGCGCATCCTTTACATAATCGATACCAGTGCTGACGAGGACCACATAGGTGGCAACGCGACTTTGTCAAAAGCGGGGGTGGGCGTACCGAACCAAGCACAGACTGTAGCCGAGACGCAGCCAACAGTAGCAGCGATCGTCGCGCATTACAACGTCCTCTCTAGGATAAGTGCACCAACCGGTAAGCAGCCGCCGTTTCCAACTGATTTCTGGCCCACGGATACATACGAGACTAGTTACTGGAGGCTTTACAACGGTGAAGGGATTTTTTTATATCATCCTCCTAACGCGCACAGCGACGCCGACAGCTACGTCCTCTTCCGCAGCTCAGATGTCGTTAGTACAGGCGACATTTTTACTTTGGCGAGCTACCCGGTGATCAAAGCCGATCAAGGTGGCAGCATCAACGGAGTGATCGACGCGCTGAACCAAATCATCCAACTTCTCGAACCGAAAGAGAACGAAGAAGGCGGTACCTATGTGATTCCGGGGCATGGACACATCTGCGACCGAAACGATGTGGTGAACTATCGAGACATGGTGACAATTATCCGCGATCGGATCCGCCATCTGATAAAGCAAGGGATGACATTGGAACAAGTGAAAGCAGCTCGGCCGACATTTGACTACGATGGAATCTTCGGTGCCACGACAGGTCCGTGGACGACGGATATGTTTGTCGAAGCTGCCTATCGTGATCTTAGCAAAAGCGAATGCTCGGCAAGAACAGAAGTCCGGTGGAGGTAGATGATGGGTCGTCAGTTTCTCCAGAAGTGCAACCCGTGGTGCTCTTCTATTGTCGCTTTGATGTTCTTCACCATCTGTAATTTAGGGGGTAGCATCGCTGCGCAATCCCCGGCCGCTGACGGCCGAGAAGTGCCTGCCACAACTGGGAAGGCAAGTGCCCTTGTGGATATGACAGGATATTGGGTTTCCATTGTGGATGAAGACTGGCTCTACCGGATGATGACGCCTGCCAAAGGTGATCGTGCAAGCGTACCCTTGAATGTTGAGGGTGAGCGGGTGACCGACGCTTGGGATCCGCAAAAGGATAAGGCGAACGGAGATGAATGCAAGGCGTATGGAGCGGGCAATATCATGCGCATACCAGAGCGCCTCCACATCTCATGGGCGAACGACAACACGCTACAAATGGAAATCGACGCGGGAATGCAAAAACGGTTGTTTCACTTTGATGGGCCGAAGTGGCAAGGTGGCAAGCTCCAGCGTCAGGGAGACTCTGTGGCTGCGTGGGAGAAACAAATCCAAAGGCGAGCGGGCAATCCGTTCGGGGGGGCCAGAGCCGGGAAAGGGAGGAAAGTTGCGTGTGGTGACGATGCACATGCAGCCCGGCTATTTGCAGAAGAATGGAATCCCGTACAGCGAGAATGCTGTGTTGACCGAGTACTACACGGTTGTGACCGCGTACGGAAACACTTATTTGGTTTTGACGTCGGTTGTCACGGATCCTGAATATCTAACTAGTCCTTACGTCCTGAGTTCGCAGTTCAAACATGAGGCAGACGGCTCAAAGTGGGATCCTAGTCCATGCCGCCCCCTTTGGCCCCTCTCTGGCCGCTTCAAATGGGGTCTGGGAAGATCGTTGAGCCTTGCGGAATGACCGAATGATCCGAGGGCTAACGTGAATTGCGTATCCGGCTTTCCCGAAGCAATCGCTCACAGAATAAGTCGGGGTGTCGCTTGGCAGCCTAAGATCGGCGCAATTGTTCGTTGAGCTGAAGACACCATGAGAAAAGATATCTGGAAGTTTATCGGAATAGCCTTAGTCGTGTTTGTCGCTATCGCCAGGGCTGCACTTGTTGATGTGGAGGCTCATCCGACAGGCACAGCGGTGCAATCCCAGTCGGAAGAGAGTTCCGTAGCGATTGAGGCCAGGCATATTGGCGGGTTACCTACAACACAATCAACTAAAAGTGAGTACAGCGGCAATTGCAGAAGCGGAGAGGCTCCCCGGAAAATTCCCGGAGATCGGGGTGACTGGCTATCAGACGAGGCACCCGATTCCCCAGTTGGTGAAGGCTCCAAGAGGTGACGACACTTTTGCCACAATCGATCGCCCGGGCGCCGATTTCACAATGCTATGGGGAATCAACGAACAAAGAGAGATCGTCGGAACGGCCGGTAAGGGTATTGCGTTCCATGGTGGAAGCGGTTTCATGCGGCGTACTGACGGCACCTTCGTGACTATTGACGTGGTAATTCCCGGTGTCACAATTAAGATGACGAGTGCCCGAGATCTTAATAACAGAGGAGAGATCGTCGGTTTCTATAAGGATGCCTCCAACTTTAACCATGGTTTTCTTCGAGGCGCGGACGGAAGTTTCACAGTTATAGACTTTCCTGGTGCCATCTTCAGACCCTTCGAGGATGAAAGCGGAGTCTTTGCGGAAACCGGTGCTATAGCAATCGATTCGCATGGCGAGATAATAGGGAACTACCTAGGCATGGACGGAGGGACGCTCAGGACCCACGGATTTCTTCTACGCAGCGGCAAGTACACGTCGATCGATTACCCCGGTGCCGCCCTCACTTTCGTCCGTGGCATTAATTCCAATGGCGATGTCATCGGACGCTACGATATCCTCGACGTCAAGACAAACAAGGTCAAAACCCACAGCTTCTTATTGCGCCAGGACAAATTCACTTCGATCGATTTCCCTGGTGCCGTACGAACGTTTGCCCGCGGAATTAACTCCGACGGCGATATAGTTGGGCGCTACGATGTCCTGGACCTTTCCACAAATCAAATTAAAGTGCTTGGTTTCATTTTTCACCGTGGCGATTTCGCTTCGATTGATTTCCCCGCTAACGGGATCAATTCTTTCGGCGATATCGTAGGAACGTACACGGGCGCCGACGGAACGGTACACGGCTATCTAATGAGCGGCAAAAGCGAGAAAGTTACGAAGTAAAATACAACGCACAAAATAACGTAACCTGGCTACTGAAAATAAAATCAGCCGACTTTTGCGAGAATTATTGGGGAATTTCCGAAGAGTTACAGTAAAAAAAGGAAAGCTGAAATGAATCCCGTGGCAGGAATTAAGACGAGTCCAAGCCCCAGCCGTGAATCGCAACGGCATTTTCCCTGCTTGGGTCAGATTTCCTCCGCAAACTGCGATTATCCAACACCTTGCGCCGGTGCGAACAATACGTTGTGGCCAGCAATTCTCCGTTCAGAATATGCTAAGTCCAGCAAGATGAGTATAATCGGCGCCTACGAATGAACGATCTTTCGCACGAGCGTGGACGAGTCTTTCACTCGTTCGCAAGGAATTCCGTCGCTGTCCTCCTGCTGCTAATTCTATTTTTAGGTCTCGCCCTCCTTGCCGCGTCCTGGGTGCCGTACCCGTTCCTTTACGCGGCGCTCCAAAAACAGTTCGGCAGTGTGCTGACTGCCAAGCATTTCAACATCGCGATTTATGAACAGAAACGGCATCTTTTATGGGCCGCTGCCGCCTTTTGCGGGATGCTCTTCCTGGCTCTTTACCTGCTGCGGAAGACTTTGGCGGAATCTGTAGCGGCCTTCCTTTATTACCTCCGCCGGGGATGGAACCGGTCCCTCCATCGGGCTGCCTTCGCATTCCGGCATGCGGATCGCATCCAGACCGCCGAAATAATTGCAATAACGGCTGTCGGATTCCTCAGCCGGTTAGCCTACCTGTCCCAACCCATGCGCTTTGATGAAGCGCATAGTTACCTCGACTACGCCTCAAAGCCTGTCTACCTCCTGCTGTCTCTGTATCGGGCTCCCGTGAATCACGTCTTTCACACTTTGCTGGTGCATTTATCGGTAAGGATATTCGGCAACTCCCCCTGGTCGCTGCGGCTCCCGGCGCTGATTGCCGGAACACTTTTGATTCCCCTGGCGTATTTGTTTGCCGCCCAATTCTACGGTCGCGCGACCGCGATCGTGGCTTCCGCCCTTGTAGCCATCTCGCCGGTACTGATCGATTATTCGACGAATTCTCGCGGCTATACGATTGTTTGTTGCTGTACGTTGCTTCTTTTCTTGATCGCCCAGCTCCTGCTGCAAAAAATGGATCCGATTCTTTTTCTGTCATTGGCGGTTGTAGCGTCCATCGGTTTGTTCACGATTCCGACCATGCTTTTGCCCGCGTGCGGAGTCTTGCTGTGGATCGTCGTGTCGGTCCGCGGCCGTCCTGCTGCTTATTTGCGGCCATTCTGGAGGTCTCTGGCGGCCTGCCTGCTGCTCACTGCCGCAATCACATTGTTCTGCTACCTTCCCCTGTTGCTGGTGTCCGGATGGAGATCGCTCGCCGCCAACCAGATGGTCAAAGGGCTCAATTCCGGCTCCTTCGTCACCCAGAACGAGGCCTTTTTTCGGCTGGCCTGGCAGCTTTGGAATTGGAGCCTCCCTGAGTGGCTGACTGTCGCGCTGGTCATCGGCCTTCTTCTTTCTCTTCTGCTTCCCGTTCAACGCCTTCCGGGACAACGGCGTCTGCTAAGCTCCCTCGTTTTATCCAGCCTGCTCGTATTACTGGTGTTTCGGTTCGCGCCGTTTGCTCGCGTATGGCTTTTTCTGCTGCCGATATATTTTGTATTGAGCGTTTCGGGATGGGTAGGCTTTTTTCAGCGATTCCGTTTGAACATTCGTTATTGGCTCCCAGCTTTGCAGATAAGCGTTTTGACGCTGCTGCTGTTTTTTTCTGCCCGGGCTGTTTCTGGGAAGCTGGACTTCAACGACGAAACCGGGATGTGTTCCGATGCAAGCGACGTGGTCGATTTCGTCATCGAGAATCGGATCCCGCTGGACAACCTCTTCCGCTCGCGTATCTGCAACATGCCGATGGGGTATTACTACACCAGGAAGACGGGCGTGGATTTCAGCGCAGCAAGGTTTACGCCCACGCTCCAGGATAAAAAGGACGACAAAAAAGATGATCCCCCTCCGAACAGATCCGATTCCCCCGCCCGTGCCGGTTCCTCGTGGGTGTTCGTAAATGCCGCTCAAGGCGACACCCTGAGCAGCGTGCTCGACAGCCCGAATCCCGATGAAATTCAAATCGCGCGAACGATTTCGTTTAAGGCCGGCGCGTTGTATCAGGTTCGTTTTCGCCACTGAAAAAGCGGCACGCCTGCCGTCGTCTCCGCAAGGGGCCCCAATTCGAACCCCAGAAGATATTTCTGCCGGTCCGCCCCCGATGCAACTTGCGAGCCTAAAGCCATGTTTAGGACTGCGACTCGCTAGACACGCCGTCGAACGCGACAGTCATCTTGAGAAGCGCAAGTAAGAGCGGCCCCGCGCATCGCCGCGCCCACAAATAGACGTATAATCCCTCGCGGACGGGAACAATGCCGGTTCTTAACCTGCGGCCTTCGGCAGACACACACAGATTCTTCAGTTCCGCGACCGGTAAAAATTGTAATAGCTGGGCTTCTGGCGACTGCTTCCTCGCGTCGTGAAGCGGAGCGGCGGTTTCATGGACCAAAGACGCGTCAACGAGCGTAATGATGTCCTCAATCGGCGCTGTTGTAATCGGAGGTGACTATCAGGGCCTCGGAATCGTTCGCAGTCTTGGCCGTAAGGGTGTGCCGGTTGGAGTAATCGACGACGAGATCTCTATTGCCCGCTTTTCCCGTTACACGGCATTTTCCGAGCATGTTTCCTCTTTGAAAGATGCCGAAACCACGCGTCCGTCTGCTCCTGGACATCAGTAGAAAAAGAGGCCTTTCCGGATGGGTTCTCTATCCAACGCGCGATGAAACTGTAGCCGCATTGTCGTTTCACCGCGACGAACTCGCCCCGGCCTACCGGGTCCCCACTCCTTGCAGCCAGACGGTCCGGTGGCTGTGGGACAAGCGGAAAACCTACGAATTAGCTTCACGGCTGGAAATCCCGGCGCCTCGAACGTGGCTCGTTCAACAGGCCAAAGACCTCAATCAAATCGAAGGTCACTTTCCGGTGATCCTGAAGCCTGCTATCAAGGAACACTTTATTTATGTGACGAAAGCGAAAGCCTGGAGAGCCGATAACCTCGATCAACTGAGAATGCTTTTCAATCGGGCGCTGCGATTCCTGCCCCCCGATGAAATCCTCATTCAGGACCTGATCCCGGGGAATGGACGTTGCCAGTATGCATACTGTGCGTTTTTTAAAGAGGGGCAGCCGCTGGCCAGCCTTGTTGCGCGTCGTCTGCGGCAGCACCCGCGCGAATTGGGCCGCGCCAGCACGTATGTGGAATCGATAGAACTGCCCTGTTTGGAGAGATTCTCTGAGCGCTTCCTTCGAGCCGTCAACTATTACGGACTCGTCGAAATGGAGTACAAGCACGACCCGAGGGACGGAGCGTACAAGCTGCTTGATGCGAATGCCCGGACCTGGGGCTACAATTCCATCGGCGCGGCCGCAGGCGTCGATTTTCCGTTTCTGCTGTATTCCGATCAGATGAACCATCCGGTCTCTCGAACTCGCGGCAAGCCCGGCGTCCGATGGATGCGGTTGCTTACAGACTTGCCTACCGCTGCCGATGGCCATCCTGAAGTCTGAAGTGAGCGGATCCGATTATCTCCGATCACTCATGGATGTTGACGAGGAGGCTGTTTTCAGCCGTAAAGATCCGCTCCCCGGCCTGATGGAGTGCGCGTTAGTTCCTTATCTGGTTTTAAAACGCGGCTATTAAGGTTTCGCAGAACCGGATTTCCTTGGAGCGAGTGGCACGATCGCATCTGTTGACGCGTCGGCTATGATGTGGACCTTGAGTTGTGTTCAAGATCCGCCCCCGCCAAAAAATCTGCGCAAATCATCTCAAGCATGTAGCCTCTTGATTTGTCGCTTCCTAACATCATGGCCGCCGTTTCGAGAGCCTGTTCGATTACTGGCAGCTGGTTCTTGTACACCTTGAAATAGATCAGCTCCCAAGGCTCCGTCTCTTTTCCTGTCAGGTGCCGTTCCACCTCCCGTTTGAACTCCTGAGTCGGTAGCTCATTGGCTTTGTGCAACCAGTTTGCACAGTCGAAGGCCTTTCCGTCCCTACGCGCGACCTTCGCCATTTCTGCCGCTTTGCTCACGCCCACTTCCCGCAGTCGCGGTTTCGGAATTCGCGTCAGATTCTCGTGGATCGCCATCAGGTAGTAAGCCTTCCGACGTGATTCCGGGAATCGCTTCTCCAGGAATTCGTCAAACGATTTCAGGTTTTCCATCCTCCAGTATTGCCCTGCCCGTGTTTCGCAGAGATACCGGCCTAAATCCACGAACCGCACGTCTTTTTCCCGCTCCTTTGCCCTCTCCCACGCCAAGATCTCGTCGATCTTGTCCAGAACAAAGAGTGCCCGCCGGCGATTGAGTTTCGGTGCCACCAATGGCAATCCGTTAGTCCACAAGGTCGTCGAGCCAATCAAGGTCGCTCGCTTCGGGCCGACGGATCAGGTTTGCTTCAATCAGCCGCTGATTGCCGAGGCAGAGGCCCAGATGAGGGCAACTCACACAGCCGTTCTGTGGGAAGCGGATCCCACTGTGCGAGGCGAAATGCCCGGATTCAAGTTGTTGGACGGTCGTTTCAACCAACCGGCCAAATTCCCGGCGCTGTTCCTCTGAGATTGCGGCCTTCAGGTATTGGATTTCGGGTGCCTGTTTCCGGACGAAGACGATGAAGGCCACGTCCGGGATGCCGCTGATCCAGGAATAACAAATGAGCTGTGGATCAAGGGAGAGAAGCCCTTGCGGCTCCTCTGAATACCGGCTGGTCGTTGTTTTCCAATCGATCAGGCAGCGCTTGCCATCGAGCTCGCCGATCGCGTCGACAAAGGAGACGAAATCATTGCCTCCTGCGAGGCGGCGAGTGATCTTCAATTGCAGGTTTTCTTTCGGGCGTGGGACACAGACGCGGTCCTCCCGTACGAACTTCTCGAGCAGGTGGACCCCTTGGTGGAGGAGCCGGTCCCAGGATTCTCCCTTGCGGTAAACGAACGGTTGATCGCGAAAAGTTTCCCATTCCTTGAAAAGAGCCGCAGTGCAGTCCTGGTTTTCGAAATAGGCGCCCAGGGCCTTCTCAAAGCATCGCCCGAAAACCATGGCAGCCCGGGTGTCCTTCTCTCGCCAGCCGTCCAGATAACGGTAGCGATAGCTGCGGGGGCACCGCAGGTATTGGCTGATCTGTGTGTAGCTGTAAATCATCGCTGTCCCTGAGCGTGCGGTTCGCCGGCTTCTGAAGTTGAGAGTTCCTCCCAGTCGGCTTCGGGAGCAAAGGCTTCAAGATTTTGAAACGTGTGGCCATTCAGGGTTTTATAGGTAGTCCTGACAACGCCGCGGAGATTGATCAGGGCCTTCTCATCCATCTGATCCTGGGTGAGCAATTCCATGTCGTAGCCGAAGTCGCGAAGGAACCAATTGAGCTTCCAGAGAGCGCGCTCGGTCGAGTAGAGCCGGCCGGAGAAGGAGCGGCGCTCGATAGACTTAGGTTCGAGCACGACGAAACGGACCTGAAGGAAGGCCTTTTGTGGATGCCAGCGGTAGGAGGCCCATTCGACACGGACCAGGAACAAGCCTTCCAGGGGAGCCTCGCCATTCGGCTGACGGGAATGAAGACCTGGAATGTGCCGTTTCACTGTTTCACCTCCGAAGGGCGTGAAAAGGAGTTGAGCTTGCAGATCAGCCCGTCGATGTCTTCCTTCGCGGAGGACGACAGGTGCGCGATGAACGATTCGACCAGATCGCGGCTTGCGTCCTTGATAGTTTCGGTGCCGCAGAAATGGGCGGCATATTCTTTAACGAGGGTCGGATCGAGGTTGTACTGGCGGATCAGAAGGCAGAGCTTGTCGCGGAGCCGGCTGGGGCTGCCATTTGAGCCGTTTGAGCCATTCCACCCGTTCGAACCATTGGAACCGCGCGAACCGTTCGAATTGCTCGAGGAGGCTGGCGATTGCGGGGGGAGGGAAGCCCACCCGAGCTCCTCGACGGAGCAGAGGCCGATGCCGTAAGCCTTGCGGAGAGCGCGATTGACGGCTCGGGTTTCTGCGACCCGCATTTCGGCGCCGCGGACCAGCGGTGAGACGTTGGAGGGATCGGCATCTCCGTAGCCGACAAATCTTTTCGCTCCGCGTCCGCTATGAACGATAGCCTTGAATACCCATCTGCTACTGGCGGCGTCTGAGGCGAACCGATCAATGGATGTTGTTATTCCCGAGCAACGGCAGCGCTTGGCAATGCGTAGTAGCCCAGAATGGGTGACATACCACTTGCCTTCGATCAATTGCAGGTCACCCGAAGAGACTGAGAGAGCATGCTTGCGTATGAGATCTTTCAAGCCGGACATAGTGCTTTTAGGCAATTCGCCCCAAATGGCTCGAGCCTTTCTTATGTCTGAACGGAGAGTGTTGCTGTTCATAAGCGTCCCTTTTAATCGTCCCTGCACATCAGATAGCGCGATTCGCTGCAGCGCTACGGTAACGCTAATGTAACGCATATAGCGTTACATGTCAAGTGCGGCCACTTGGGACGCGAGTCGCTTGACGCCCGTAGTGAGGTTGGATAGCATCCCAATTTCGCTTCACGGGGATGGAATGCGGAAGACAGAGACACTGAATCTTCGAGTATCAGCCGAATTTAAACGCAGGTTGATTGAGGAAGCCAAGAAGGAAAAGCGCTCTGTCACAAACTACTTAGAAGCCACGCTGGCCAGCCTTTGGAACACAAACAGTTCGCACCGTAAGGGAATCAAAGAGCGGGGCGGAGAGTAGGACTCTCGGACTGGGACACCCAAGTTCACAGCGCCCCCCGTGGCGGAGATCCAGAAGCACGAATCGAAGGCCCAGTCCTCTTCGCACTAGCTCCGCAATCCGCCCAACTCTTCTGGCACCGCCGTCTGCGTGGAGTTCGCCTCTTTATCCGCTCGTCATCGCGGCCGCGTATCGCGTCTTTGGGGTTGGGTCCCGAGCAGCCGCCACCGGGCTGATGCTGTTGAATGCCGTATTCTTTGCAATGATTGTCGTCGGTACTGAACGCCTCACGATGTTCCTCTTCGGATCCCGGCTCCCCGGACTAATCGCTGCAGGGGTGCTGGCATGTCACCCGTTGTTCTTGTTCTATATGTCAGACTTTTGGGATGGATATATGGGGTTGGCAATATTCGTCTGGCTGACAGTCGCCGCAGTGATGCTGTCGTCCACGGCGGGCGGCTGGATCAGCCATACTGCTGCTGAGGCGCTTGGCGTCGGCATGGGAGTCCTGGCACTGACCAACGCTTCTTACGCGGTTACGTACCCCGTGCTCCTGTATCTCGCGTTTCGACAAGCCCGCTCCAGGAGCCGTCGATGGTGGCTCGCCGCAGAAGCATCCGCGGTCTGCGTCCTCGTCATCTTACCCTGGACGATCCGCAATTACGAAGCGTTTGGGCGGCTAGTTCCGATTCGAACTGCGAGCGGGATCTTGTTCTGGTTAGGCAATGCGCCGGTTTCGGATGGGTGGCTGAACGGGAAGGCGTACGCTCTTCATCCCGCTTTCAATCCCGCCGAACGGCGGTCCCTTTTGGCGCTCGGTGAACCAGCCTACAATGATCTGGCTTTTCAGCGATTCGAGAGTGGGCTTATCGCCAACCCTATCGGATTCCTCGCGAACTGTCTGCGACGCTCGATGTACCTCTTGGTTGGCAACCCGGCCCAGCCTATGTACCATAGGGTGTTTTTCGGTTGGCGTCGGCGTGCCGTTTTTTGGGGCGGCCTATTTCTAAACTCCTTGATCGTGGCCCTGGGGTTTGCCGGCATGGTTACAGCTGGCCGCCGCTATGCACAGTATGAACTTCCGTTGCTAGCGGCCAGCGTCGCGCTGCCATTCGTCGCCACAGCCGTGTTGGATCGTTACACTCTGCCCCTCCGATGGTTTCTCGTCATGTACGCCAGTACTTATGTCTGGATGCGGTTTTGGCCGCGTCGTGAACAGCTACCCGGATGTGTTGCAACTTTGAAGGGCTGAGAAAAATGGGACGAAGAATACACTCGTACGGCGATCCCAGGTAGCCAGATCGAAGAGCTTCTCGAGAAATTGGATCTGACGGAGAACTTCATCCGGGCGTACCAACCTGTCATGATACAGGTTCTCGCGGTGAAGAACGATCTGAGGCCCCTCCTTGGGGGCCGCGTGGACTCGACTGAAACAAATAATCTGCTGGAAAGCCGGGACTTGCACTCATCGAAAAGATCGCCACAAACCTCTGGCGTCAGCGGAGAGCGATACAGCCCAAGAATGGCGTCGAGTTCCTCCGCGTACCCGAGAGCTATTACGATTTTCTGGACCAGCGCGTTGGCAAGATCGGCGAGCCTCTGAACGCGCTTCGAGCTCTCGGAATCAGACAGAGACGAGGATGGGCTCACCAGGAAGTTGCCAGTTGCTCAGCGCCGGGATCAGCAGTGACGGAAGCCGGAACCGTTCATCGACCCAAGCAATCAGGTCACGATAGACGAACAACTGCAGAAGCTGCACATCAAGACCTTCGTGGGCACCAGCCCTAACGCCTTGCGGATTCAGTTCTGGACCGCTCTGATCGCGTGTACTACCCCACCTTCCATTGTTTAATACCCATAGGAGGTTTCATGAATATCGTAGAAGCGTTGCACAGTGAGGAAGCAAGGTTAGAGCGACAGTTGTCGGCCATTAAGAGCGCCATCGCCGCGTTGAACGGTGGCGGCACGGCTGTTGGGTCCCCCGCCCATGTGGGTAGTCCAAATGGAACGAGTGCCAAGAGAACCATGTCCGCTGCGGTTCGAGCGAAAATAGCTCGGTCGGCGAAAGCACGTTGGGCGAAGATCAGGGCTGAGCAGTCCAAGAAGGCGAAGTCTCAAGCCTGAAAGTCGACTTCCCAATCGATATTCCCGGTGTATGGCTCGTGTGAAGAGGCGGGCCGTACATCGCGCCAAAATGTCCGCGGACTCTGCGGGCGCCTTCATCCTTAGTACGAATTTTCATCGATTTTCGATCGCATCCGGCGGCGCTGCTCGTTTATATGAAGGCGCCCCACAATTAAGGGATAGCGGTCGCAGACATCAACTTATGGTGAAAACGAACCCGGCGCGCGCCTTGGGGCTTGACCCTTAAGACGGGGCTTTGCAGCGGATCGCATACGACGTGTCTCTTCTGTATTCATCCCTCAAAGGTATCTCAACATGGGACCTTTGTACGCTAATCGGAAGCATCCCCTTTGACGGGAGTTTTCCTTGACCCGCCTGGGGCGGCCCGACGCGGATTCAAACCAGGTTCTCGCTCAACTTCATTTTGGCAAGCTTACTGCAGAAAATACTGGCACATCCTCTGGTAGCAGTTAGCCCTCTTTCACAAGCTGCTCAGCAGCTTGCTTGCGCTTCGCGGCGAAATCCTCCTGACTCTTGTACCGCTCTTCTATGGACGGCCTCGGGTCGTGGTTCGCCAGGCGCTCCTTCTTCGTAACGGCAAAAGGAATATAGCTTCCCGCTAGATTGCACAGCTCTCCCTCCGCAAACCCCTTCGCGCGAGGATTTCGGCCCGAGTAGGTGCCTAATGGAACCGAGACTTCAGGCGGCTGGATGCCTCCGATCGGGTTTCCATCGGCATTGGTGCGCGGAACAAAGAGCGGATACTCCGGCTTCAGTTCAACAGGCGGCTGGTGGCGCAATAAACCGGACATTTCTACTTTGCGTTGACATGTTAAATTTGAAGTTGTCGCCGAAAATGAGCATGTCCGGTTTGTGCAAAGTAGAAATGTCCGGTTTCATCCCTGGTGAGAGGCGGGATGGAAAACGGAGCGAATCGAGTTGAGTGCGAGAGAGCGGGAACGGTTGAAGGTGCTGCGACCAGTGGACGAAGGACACATCAAGCAGGTCGAAGCCGCCCGGCGGCTTCGGGTGAGCGACCGGCAGGTGCGGCGTTGGCAACAGCGTTTGCGCCAGGAGGGCGATCGGGGATTGTGCATCTACTGCGCGGCTGTGATTCCAACCGCAAGATCCCCGAGGCGATGCGGAAGCGGGCGATAAACGGAACGACGGCAGTCGCGCTATGCCGGGTTCGGTCGGACGCTGGCCAGCGAGCACCCGGCACGCACCGGCCTGGTGGTCAGCCGGGAGACGCTGCGCCAATGGATGAGTGCGGAGGGATTGTGGCGGACCCGCAGCCGCCGCGTGAAGCGCGTGCATGTGTGGCGGCCGCGGCGCTGCTGCCGGGGTGAGCTGGTGATGATGGATAGTTCGCCGTTCGCCTGGCTGGAAGAGCGGCCCGCGCGGCCATTTTAATCGCCATGATCGATGACGCCACCAGTCAGGAGTGGGGCCGTCTGGTAGAGCACGACTCAACCGAGGAAAATCTGCGCACGCTGGGTGGCTGGAACGGGCAACGCTGGGGCCTACGGCGCGAGCAGGTGCGCCCCGGGTTGCGCGGGGCGCGCGCGGAAATCGAAAAGAGGCTCGACGGCACGCACTGGCTGCGTTTCCGCGGCGCTATCTGCCGCTGCAACCGTGCCCGGCCGCACCTCGATCGTCCAAAACCCAAAACTCACAGCAGAACCAAATACCTTCCGCCCCCCATCACCCCTGGCGCAAGTCCTGGAAGCGGACATTTCTACTTTGCGCAAACCGGACATTCTCATCTTGCGGCGACACATTCGAGCAGCCACTTGATTTCAGGGAGGATATCGTCTAAACTGCGCTCAACTCATCACATTCGGTCTCTGTTTTCTGACCGAAGGCCTCGGCACGGAGTGAGAATTTCCGGCCCTGTTAGGGCTACGCAACGTAGAATTGGTTTCGTGCCCAAGGCTCCAATTTTTTCCCAGGTTTCCCAACCCTCCATCCTACCGCAGGCGAAGCTTTCCCTGGCGGTAAATTCATCGACATGGTTCGCGCGGGTAACTCCGCGCGTCCCAGTCTTCTGATGTGGGACGGTCACACTCACGTGGTCGGCCAGGTTGTCGAACATCAGGGACAGCGATACGAGCCGCGCCCCCTCCACGACACGCTTCTTCATGAATTGAAGCTGCCTGCGAAAGTCGGGAACAGCGGATCCGCGCGCGAATTTCTTGCGGAAATCTGCAAGCTCATCAACCATTTTGTCGGACTACCCGAAAAGTACACCAGCGTGATGGGGCGTTTTATTTTGGCAACAGGGCTCGTCGATGCGATGCAAACTGCACCGCGTCTCTTGATCGAAGGCCCCGATCTTGGCCGGGCTCGCCAGCTTATGCAACTTCTACACTGCTGCTGTCGGCGAGTCTCTGCCGATGAGTGCTGTCACGCCCGCGGCTTTATGCTCCCTCCCGAGCGGCATGTACTTCACATTGCTAATGCACCAAGATACGGTGTCGTCAAAGCTCGCGGCCATTCTCCAAGCGTCAGCTGTGCGCGGGAATCCGATTCTGCACGCGGGCCAGCTGCGCGATCTGTTCGGCGCCCAGGCGATCCTGTCCGACGCGGTGTTCGGCGATGAAGATTGGGTGGTGTCGTCAATTCGGGTGCCGTGCATGCCAAACGGCGCTCCGTTTAAGATCCTGGATACGGAGCAGCAGCGGCGCATCGCAGAGGACATTCAGGACAAGCTGTTGGCCTACCGTTTTTCTAATTACCAAGCAGCCTCCGCCACAAGTTTTGATAAATTCAAGTTTGCAATGCCGTTGCGGGAGCTTTCAGCAAGCCTTGCTGCGGCGACGCCGGCGGATGTCGACCTCCAAGCGCAGTTGCAGGAACTTCTGCAAGAGGAGGATGCCGAAATTAGATCTGCCAATTGGGTAGACGCCAATACCGTGATCATCGAAGCGATCTTGGTGCACTGCCGCGAAGCGAAAAAGCCCGTCGTCTACATCGGGGCGCTCGCCGAAATGTCCTCGATGATTCGGGAAGGGCGCGGCGACAGCCGAAAGCTCGATCCGGGTGAGGTCGGACGGAGGATCAAGAATTTAGGGTTCTCGGCCGAGCCCCGCGACGAAAAGGGTGTAAAGCTGCGGCTTTCGAATGCCGTTTGTGTCCGGGCGCACGAGCTCGCCCATCAGTTTGATGTACCAGCCGTGCACAATTGCGATTGCAAGAGTGTGAAGCTGTAAGCATGTAGGTTATGAAGGTCAAATCGATTGCACCTCGTCGTGCCGGGCAGCGGTCCTCGGGGTATGGAGTCAACTATGAAAATAACGCAAGATGAGCGTCGGAAGGAAAAGGACCTCATGGATCGGATCCAAGCGGCCGACGTTCCGGTCGCTGTCGAATCCAAGAAGGGCGAAGCGCCGTCGCTGTTAATCCGCCAAGATTTCGATGCCTACGATAGCACGCTCTTTAACTTCGACGGCGGAACCGGCCTTATCCTATCTCTGAAGATAACAGTCGATACCCCATTGTTTGTGCTTTGCGGCGTCGATGTTTCCCTAGCTAGCTGGCCGAACGTCTGGTTCCGGCTCCAGGAGGAGAACGACGGGGGCGAGTGGCCTCACTACCAGTTTCAAGGGAGACCACACTTCAAATTTGATCGCCGCGAAACGATCAACTGCATCCTTACGGACCAGAAGAAATTTAGGCGTGGGGAACTCCTGCACGGTCTTCTGCTGGCCTCTACCTTCGACCCCATACCCGATGATATTGTTCGCGGCGCCATCCTTAAGGGATCGATCAAAATCTGCGACCAGTTTGAGCGCGAGAATTGCGGGGAAATTTCCTTGAGCGTGGATCGCGAAGCGGAGCGGGTTCCCAAGCCGAATCCACTACGGAGGCGGCTTTTTTCGCGCCCCGATCGTCATAGCAGGCTCCGAAGGTCCGGACACGGAAAAGAGTGAAGCGGCTTTGAAATCAAAAAAAGCCTTGACCTGTGCTTCGGCAGGACGTACAGTTGGCGGAGAAGATAAAGCGAAGATCAAGTAAGTTTTTAAAAAGTTCGGTGGCGCCCATCACACATGGTGCCCCTTGTGTACGACGTGTGATGGGCAACTCAGTTGCATATCGGTCAAATGGATGGCTACCGAGTGAGGAGTGCATTCGATTCGTGCTCAGCAAAGACGCCCCGGCTGCGA
>CAVOOP010000014.1:0-4692 GCA_963697575.1 uncultured Acidobacteriota bacterium
AAGGCCAACCTGCAGTATTTTCAAAAGCACCATTCCTGGCTCGCCCAGCGAGGCTTTCTGGCCGCGCTTCTTTTGCACGATTCAATCCGGTACGTCGGATTTTCGGCTCTATCGCTTCTCGGTCCGCGCTGGCGCGAGCGGGCAGGCAGGAAAGCGCAGCGCTCCAAGGCCTGCATCCAGTGGGTTGTCAATTCGAAGGAACAGTCCCTGGACGGGGGGCCATCCCGGAAGGTGGCGTCGACGAGTTGATGGCTGGAGTTCCGGCTTAGTTTGATTCTCGAAGTTTCAGGAATTGCACTGCGGCAAAAATCACTAGCGGCGCGCTAGGGCCATACACAAGGAGAAACTCAATGCGTGTTTTGATCACAGGTGGCGCGGGATTCATCGGTTCTCATCTTGCCGAGGCCCTCTTAGCGCGGGGCGATGATGTGCTGATTTTGGACGACCTCAGCACCGGCAGCATGGAAAACATCCGCCATCTGAAGCCGTTGCCCAATTTCCATTATTGGATTGATTCGGTGATGAACCGCGTCCTGCTTGCAGAACTGGTCGACGAGAGCGACCTGGTGATCCATTTTGCCGCCGCAGTCGGTGTGCGCCTGATTGTCGAAAGCCCGGTGCATACGATCGAAACTAATGTAAAGGGCACCGAGTTGGTTCTGCAGGCGGCTCAGAAGAAGAAGAAGACGGTTCTCGTCGCGTCGACCTCCGAGGTGTACGGCAAGAGCACGGAAATTCCCTTTCGCGAGGATGGCGATCTGGTGATGGGCGCCACCAGCAAAGGGCGCTGGAGCTATGCGGCGTCGAAAGCCCTTGACGAATTTCTAGGCCTCGCGTACTACCGGGAAAAGAAGCTGCCGGTAATCGTCTCCCGGTTCTTCAATACAATTGGCCCGCGCCAAACTGGCCGCTACGGGATGGTAGTTCCCAACTTCGTTCGGCAGGCAATGGCCGGCAAACCGATCACGGTCTTCGGTGACGGAAAACAATCGCGCTGCTTCTGCCACGTCGGGGATGTTATCCAAGCGCTGCTGAAGCTCGTTGCCACGCCTAAGGCTGTCGGGGAAGTCTTTAACATCGGCAGCACGGAAGAAATCACCATCGAAGGGCTGGCCGAGCTCGTGAAGCAGCGCGTGAAGAGCGATTCGGAGATTCGCTACATTCCCTACGAACAGGCCTATGAGGAAGGGTTTGAGGATATGCTCCGCCGAGTACCTTCTATCGAGAAGATCAATAAATGCATCGGCTGGCGCGCCACTACTCCACTCGACGCTACCATCGATTCCATCGCGCAGTACTTTGACGAGCGAGACAAGCAGCTTACCTCCGGTATTGTTTCGGGCTCGGCGGAAGTCGTAGCCTGACGGCAATATCCGCGCGGTTCAGTGGAGAAAAATCGTGAGCGGAATCTTGACTTCGGTGGAAGGTCAAATGCAGGCCCAGGATAGCAGCGGACCCGTTGCGCAGTCGAATTCAGGAACAGCGGGTATGCGAATTCATATGCTTTGGCGACGGCCGCTTACAATGAAGAGAAACTAATCGAAAAGGTAATCCAGTCGATTGTCAGCCAGACGGTACGCCCGAAAAAATGGGTCATCGTAAACGATGGCTCAACCGACCGCACCGCTGAAATCGTTCAGAAGTACGCCGGTCAATATCCCTTCATCGAACTCTATACAATCACCGAAGAGCACCCGCGTGATCTGACGGCCCAGGTGCACGCAATCAATCGTGGATTCGCCCAGCTGAAGCAGGTGGCGACACGCTTTATCGGCAACCTGGACGCGGACGTGACCCTGGAACCCACTTACTTCGAGAGACTCCTCGGAAAATTCGACGAGGATCCTCGCCTGGGCCTGGCGGGTGGTTTCATTCACGAAGAAAAAGAAGGGCGAGTTTCGAAGCCGCAAGAGCAATGTGGAAAGCTCTGTGGCCCATGCGGTCCAACTGTTTCGCCGGGAATGCCTCGACGAGTTAGGGGGCTACCGACCCTTCACGTGGGCGGGCGCTGACTGGTATGCCGAAGTGACTCTGCGGATGAAGGGGTGGAACGTGCATTCCATTCCGGAACTGCGGGCGTTTCATCACCGGCCTACCGGCAAGGGCTTTGGTGTTTTACAAGTACGCTTACCGGGGTGGGATGATGGACTACTATATGGGCACCCACCCCCTGTTTGAAACTATCAAGATGGCTAGGCGTATGGTCGAGAAGCCGTACTTGGTGGCGGCAGTGGTTCGCTTTTCTGGCTTTGTGGCAGCTTACTGGAAGCGCCTTCCCAGGCAGGTCCCCGAGGAATTCATGGCTTATCTCCGGAAGGAACAGATGCAAAGAATCCGTTCGATTTTTCCCGGAGCCCAAAAGGGCCGCTAAAGAGGCCTGATTCATCGGCAGATAAAATTCACAACAATTCGTGCTGGCATGGCAGAAAATCGAGCTGAAACTCGTGAGCAATCAGTGCCTACCCGGTTGTTGAAGCTCGTAATTAGTATCTCTGTCTACGCAATTGACAAGATCGGTGATTTCTTTTCGCGGCTTGGCGGGCCGCAAAGCCCCCGGACGCTGCATAACCCTCTACTATCATTGTGTTTCGGCGCCGGATCAGAGCAGGTTTGCACGGCAGATGGACCTGTTACTCAAAAAAGCTGTACCCGTTACGGTGGATCGCCGCGAGCCGCTCGCGCCGGGAATGCGCTACACCGCAGTCACGTTCGACGATGGATTCACGAGCGTTGCCGAGCACGCAGTGCCGGAGCTGATCAAGCGCAAAATTCCGGCCACGATTTTTGTGATGAGCGATCTTTTGGGCCAGACGCCCAGCCAGGCGTCACGGTGGAAGGGCTATCCTGGGAGGTTTATGTCCCTTGACGAACTCCGACGGCTGCCGGCTGACCTGATTTCGCTGGGATCGCACACCCGGACCCATCCTTTCTACCTGGACTGAGCGATGACGAGGCGAAAGACGAGATGTCACGCTCACGCATAAGGCTCGGGAAAATGCTTGGTCGCGAGTTCGATTTATTCGCCTTTCCGTATGGCGGTTTTAATCAGGATTTAATAAAGATTTGCCGAGAGGCGGGGTATAAGCGTATCTTTACGACACTGCCGTATCCGGCCGAGCTGGGTCCCGGGGAGTTCGTTTCCGGGCGCGTAACCGTCGAGCCGACAGACTGGCCCATTGAGTTTTATTTGAAATTGAGCGGAGCATACCGTTGGCTGCCAATCGCTTTTGCCACCAAGAGGAAACTGAAACGGATATTTGCGGCAGGCGGGGAAGTGAAGAAGAGGCCGCTATATCCTCAATCGGGTTAAGCTTTCGGCGCCGCACCGAGGCGGGCCCCATTCAGACTGCACGAACGGCGCTGAGCGGCCCTTGGAAATCCACGCCATCAATCCACTCGAGGATCCGCGGTGGCCAGACCTGATCACCCGTCATCCGAAGGCTTCTGTTTTCCAAACGAGGGAGTGGTTAAGAGCGCTCAGCGGGACGTATGGGTATGATCCAGTTGCCTTCACGACTTCTCCTCCGGGAGGGCGATTAGAGAATGCCTTGGTGAGCTTGCGACGTCCGAAGCTGGCTGACCGGCCATCGCCTCGTATCGCTGCCATTTTCAGACTATTGTGAGCCTTTATTTGATTCCCCAGAAGAATTGCAGTTCCTCATATGCTATTTTCAGGAAGCGGTTCGCGATAAAAAATGGAGTTACGTCGAGTTTCGGCCGGTGAATGGCAGCTTTGGAGAGGCCGCGAGAAGCGACTGCTTCCAATTCAACGGACAGTACCTTCTTCATCGTTTGGACCTTCAGCCGAGCTCGGACGAGCTGTTTGAGAGTTTCGACAAGAATTCCGTCCAGCGCCGCATCCGCCGCGCGGAACGAGCTGGACTCACCGAGGAATGCGGCCGGTCGGAAGAACTACTTCGAAGATTTTACGATCTGTTGATCATCACGAGGAGGCGTCACCATTTGCCTCCCCAGCCCTATGCCTGGTTCCGGAACCTCGTGGATTCTTTTGGGACAGACCTCGATATACGAACGGCGGTGAAAGACAAGATCCCGGTAGCTTCTATTCTGACGCTGCGCTTTAAAGATACGGTTTATTATAAGTACGGATGCTCGGACGCGCGCTATAACAACCTTGGCGCCACACCCTTGTTGCTTTGGAGGGCCATCGACGCCGCGAAATCGATCAATGCGAAAACGTTCGATTTTGGCCGTACGGAGGCGGACAATGCCGGCCTGATCAGCTTCAAGGATAAATGGGCTCCTCGTTCCGACATGTTGGTGTATCTGCGGTTTCCTTACCGTGCTTCAACCGGTACGGGGGACCGGAAGCTGAGGGTGCTGAAGAGAATTTTCGCGCGAATGCCCGAAAGGCTGTTGGCCATAACAGGAAGCCTGATTTATCGCCACATCGGTTAATGGCCAGTAATTCGAAGTTTCCTCGCCATCACTGCGCCATGGAGACTCATTCAGTATGGGCCTCGGCGACACGGTCGCCGAGTTTTGCACAGGCCCTTCGCGTTTCTATTCACTGAAAATCCGCCTATCGGGGATAATAGTTAACCTTTTATGGACCATATCTTAACAAGTTATTACAGACTGCCTGACGGCTGGGAGCGCCAGCCCGCCAAGTCCGAGTCGGCCGTCGGAGAAAATGGCTTTTTCCAGTTTGGTTCGAAGATTGTTTGTTAC
>CAVOOP010000015.1:0-713846 GCA_963697575.1 uncultured Acidobacteriota bacterium
GGCCGGACACTCTCACTTCGACCACGTCGCCGGAGGCTATAGGCCCGACGCCCCCCGGAGTGCCGGTGGCGACCACGTCGCCAGGTTCTAGAGTCATTACCTGGGCAATCCAGCGAATTACGGTGTCGATGGAGAAGATCATGTCGCGGATAGGCGCTGATTGCTTGTTGACGCCATTTACGTAGCTTTCAACTCTCGTATCGCCAGACGGATGCTCGGTTTCGATCACGGGGCCGAAAGGGCAGAACGTGTCGAAGCCCTTGGCGCGGCTCCATTGGGAGTCCGCGCGCTGAAGATCTCTCGCCGTTACGTCATTCAAGGCCGTGTAGCCGAGAATGTAGGGGCCTACTTCTTCGGAGTCGCGAAGGTGGAAGCAGCGGCGTCCGATCACTATAGCTATTTCGCCCTCGTATTCGACTCTCTGGGAGAGGCGCGGAAGAACGATCGGATCGTCCGGTGCGAGGACCGAGGAGGGCGGCTTCAGGAAAATCAACGGCTCTTTCGGAACCGTGCTCTCCAACTCCTTGATGTGGTCGTGATAGTTGCGGCCCACACACACAATTTTCGTTGGAACCGAGGGGCGCAGGAATTTCACTTCGGCGGCTGGCCATTTGCGGCCGGTGCGTTCGCGTGCGCCAAAGAGGCCGCCCCGGATTTCGAGTACGGAGCCTTCTTCGAGGATTCCTGAGAACGTTTGCGCGTGCACCTCGTGCCCTGAGCGGCCCACGTCTTTGATGGCGAATTCAAGGGGTTGGAACCGGCAGAGTTTCATGGGCGGGGATGCACGGCATGATGCGCCGTGACGTCGCCGCGGCGCAATGGGATGTCTCCGTGGCGTGAAAAATCATTGCCCGCAACCCAAAGATCACGGCAGCGACGCCATAGAGCACGCATCCTTCCACGAGCGCCTCAAGGGGCGTGCGCAGGACCTGGAACAGGTTGTGGAAGTAAAAGCCTGCGAGATTCGTAACCGGCGACGAACAGCACCCAGCCGACAAATCCCGCCGTAAACATCTGCGCCGGGCGCTTCAGGAAACGGATGACCGGAATCAGCAAGAACAAGAACGAACAGACCGATATGATGCGGCGTTGCGTTCGAGCGCGTAGGGCTCGAGATCGGGGAAGCGGTTGGCCGCGACAAGCGCCGCAATCATAACGATATTGAGAAGCGCTCCCAGGTACACTCCTGTCCAGAGTGCGGGGCTTGACGGTTTGGCTTCCGCGATGGCGTGGCGCACGGCGGCATCCACATTCTGCCGAACGGCTTGGCGGCCCAATCGCGGGATCGGTGCTGGAAGGTTTCGGCCGACGGCGAATTCGTAATCATGGAGTTGATCTGACTTTCCGCCTGCACGGTGCCTGGAAACAGCGGCGCTCGGCGGGCTTTCATTGCCCGAACGGTCTACCGCGGTGACGCTGTAGAAATAAGGTGCGCCCGGGCACGGCATTCATATCGCGAAACGCGGGCGTTAGCAACAAGTCCGCATTAACGCGTGTTGCCGTGGCGTCCGGCCTGCTCGCTCCGATAGACGTTATAACCCGCCAGATCGGTCTCAGGGCTGATGCCCCAGGAGAGTTCGAGATGCGCCGGCACGGCGTCCTGCGCGGGAACGTACACGACGACCAGGCCCTGGGGAGTGGCGGCGGAGAAATGTCGCGGGCGAGGACGACGAAAGGATTGGAATCGGCGGACTCGATCTGGCTCGTCGCCGTACCGCACAACGCTGCGCACGGTGTAAACGTAGGATTTTCCAAACTCGAACTGGGTGTCGAGATAACTGTTGGTGTCGATTCGCCCGATTTTCAGGATGGCGGAGTGCGATTGCCGGCTTCTGTCCAGAAGCGGAGTCGGCGGAATTTTCGTCGTGGTCGATGCCGGGCTCACTGCGGGAGTCGTCTGTTGCGATTCGCCCCGGTAAACACGATATAGGGCGATTGGCGGCGCCGGGCCGACGGGGGTTTTTGCGGCGGCATCCAGGTGATGTGGATACCGGAGTGCGTGACTTCGGCCTTCAAGTCTTCGATTGGGTCCGGAGCGGGATGGATGCGCAGCGCGGCGGCATTGGAATCCGCCGAATTGCTTCTTCACAGAGGCGCGAGTGCGAACGATATAGACGGCTGACGCTATCCCGGGATTGCGTGAAATCTTCCGGCTGAAGGGCATCGGCATAGCGGATGCGGCCTTGATCGGAATAGTTACGACGACGGCCGCCGGAATTGTTGCATGAAGGGAACGCGGTGTGCCGCCGGCGCCGGAGGCTTTGCCGGGCTTCCGGGCGTCGTTCCGAGGCGCGGGCTCGAAATCGCGATAAATTTCAATGGTGAGCGGGTGATCGAGCGGACGGTGGTCCACCGCTTCCTTGGGAAGCGCGAACGTGAGAACACGCTGTTGCCGGATTGCACCGCCGCGAGATCGCTGACGGGCTGCGGAACGGGAGGCTTGCGTTCGATAGGCTCGCCGGGGAAGCGCAGCCGCCGGCGATCAGCACGGCGAGCAGAACAAGAAGTGCAGCGAGGCCCGCGCGAAGCGAGCACTGCGACGTCCGCAGAGCGCCGGGGCGCTGATAGCCCTTTCCTGGTTTTCATGGGGCGTGATCTAGAGGATGTAGCGGCTCAGATCCTGATCCTTGACGATGTTCGCGAGTTGCTTCTGCACGTAGGCGGCGTCCACCTTCACCGTTTTCTTCTTCAGTTCCGGCGCTTCGAAGGAAATTTCCTCGAGCACTTTTTCCAGGATCGTGTGCAGGCGGCGCGCGCCGATGTTTTCGGTCTGCTCGTTGACCATGGCGGCGAAGCGCGCGATGGTGGCGATGGCGTCCTCGCTGAAAGACAGCTTCAGCGCCTTCGGTGTCGAGCAGCGCGATGTATTGCTTGATGAGCGCGTTCTTCGGCTCGGTGAGGATGCGGATGAAATCGGCCTCGGAAAGCGAACTTAGTTCCACGCGGATCGGGAAGCGGCCCTGCAGTTCGGGGATCAGGTCCGAAGGCTTGGTGATGTGGAACGCGCCGGCGGCGATGAACAGGATGTGATCGGTGCGCACCATGCCGTAGCGCGTGTTCACCGTGGTGCCTTCGACGATGGGCAGGATGTCGCGCTGCACGCCTTCGCGCGAAACGTCCGGCCCGTGGCCGGTTTCGCGGCCGGCGATTTTGTCGATTTCGTCGATGAAGAGAATGCCCATCTGCTCGACGCGGTCGACGGCGATGCGCGTGACCTGGTCCATGTCGATCAGGCGGTTTTCTTCTTCCTGGATCAGATAGTCGAAGGCTTCGGCGACGGTCATCTTGCGCTTCTTTTTCTGCTGGCCGAACATGCCCGGAGAGCATGTCCTTCACGTTGATGTCCATTTCCTCGACGCCCTGGTTGGAGATGATTTCAAACGAAGGCATGGAGCGCTCGCGCACTTCCACTTCCACCAGGCGCTGGTCGAGCTTGCCTTCGCGGAGCTGCGCGCGGAGCTTGTCGCGCGTGCGCTGCGCCTGCTCGCGGCGCTGCGCTTCGGCTGCGGCGCCGCCTTCGGCGTTGCACGGGCGTGCGCCGGCAGCAGCAGATCGAGCAGGCGCTCTTCGGCGGATTGCTCGGCGCGCTCGGCTACTTCATCGAGCTTTTCCTCGCGCACCATGTCGATGGAGGTTTCCACGAGGTCGCGCACCATGGATTCGACGTCGCGGCCCACGTAGCCGACTTCGGTGTACTTCGACGCTTCCACTTTCACGAACGGGCAGCCTGCCAGGCGCGCCAGGCGGCGCGCGATTTCCGTCTTGCCGACGCCCGTGGGCCCGATCATCAGAATATTCTTGGGCAGGATTTCTTCGGCCATTTCGGGCTGAAGCTTCTGCCGGCGCACGCGATTGCGCAGCGCGATGGCCACGGCTTTCTTCGCGGCGTTCTGGCCGACGATGTATTTGTCGAGCTCGATGACGATTTCGCGCGGCGTCAGCTCGTCGAACGAGGGAATCGGCTCGGGTTCGGCCGCGGGCTGGTCGCCCGACAAGATAGATCACCATATCTTTGTCCTTGTCTTTTTCGCTCATAGTTCTTCGATGCTGAAATTGTCGTTGGTGAAGATGCAGATTTCGCTGGCGATGCGCATGGCTTCCTGGGCGATTTCCTTGGCGCTGAGCTTGGTGTGCTTCAGAAGGCGCGCGCGGCGGAGGCTAGCGCGTAGGGCCCGCCCGAGCCGATGGCGCAGATGCCGTCGTCCGGCTCGATCACGTCGCCATTGCCGGAAAGCAAGAACGTGTTCTTGGCGTCCGCGACGATCAGCAGCGCTTCCAGATGCCGCAGGGAGCGGTCCTTGCGCCACTCCTTGGCCAGCTCGACCGCCGCGCGCGCCAGGTTGCCGTGATATTCCTGCAGCTTGTTTTCAAAGCGCCCGAAAAGCGAAAGCGCGTCCGCGGTGCTGCCGGCGAATCCGGCGAGGATTTTGTCGTTGTAGAGGCGGCGCGTTTTTTTCGCGTTGTGCTTGATCACGCCCTCGCCCATGGTCACTTGGCCATCGGCGGCGAGCACCACTTTATTGTCCTTGCGGACGCACAGAACCGTTGTGCTGCGTATCCGCTGTCTTTTTTCCTCAATTGGCATCCGGCGATTATACCGCGTCGCCTCGCGGAATGCGCCATGGACCCGATTCTGTTGTGAGGAGTGTGCTTGCGGCAACAGGCGATAGCGGGAGACTGAGGGCGAAATTATTCGCGCACGATTTCGGCGTTGGCGTTGGGCGCGTCGATGCGAATGAGGCGTTGATTTTCGAGGTAGAGATCAAGTTCGAGGTCTTCGGTTTTAACGCGCAACTCGTCGAGCTTCTTGCCAGCGGAGTCCTGCGGGCCGAGCGATTCTACGGTGACGCTACCAGGAGTCATCTCCTGCGGCACGAGCACCGAAAATGTTTGCACACCCTTCTTGTTCCAGTCGTAGAGGCGGGCTAACACGGCATATTGATGATAAAGGTTGTTGTCGAGCACTGCGATAAGAGGGCCGTTGAACGTGAACTGCTGGGTGAAGGGCTTTCCACCGTCGACAACCAGGTTGATCGTCGCGGTCGGGCCACTGAAGCCGATTGTCGCGGATGCTTTTTTGACGCCCTGCGTGGACCATTCATAATGCGCGGGCGTACCGTCAGCGTGAAGCTCCAGCGTGCCGCTGACGTGGGTTGTGCCTTCAGAGCCTTTCAATTCGGAGACTCCGCGCGCTACCCAATTCCCGCCGTTCGGGGCAATTTCGAAGTCCTCTTTGCCAACTTGCTGGCCGCCCACCAGGATGCGGAATCTTCCCTTGTCCGCGAGAAGGGCGGCAGGCCCCGGCTGAGCGGGAACCCCCAATTTACCAGCGGCCCTCGGCCCGCGAGCGCGAAGGGCAGTGCCGCCAACAAAGGTGAAAAGCAAAACGGCAATCGCAATGAAAAGTTTCTGTGCCGCGCGGTTCCGGCAAAATAGCATGCGCGGTCGACGATTTGCGTCCGCCGTCATGCGACCACCCGGGGAAAAATTCCCAGAGCGAGGATCTGTTCCACCACGCGCGCAGGCTCCGCATGGCTATCGACGCGGTAGTCGGCGGATTCATAGGCCGAAAGACGCTCGTCGTAGAGGCGTCTGAAGCTGGTTTCGTCGCGGAAGAGCGGGCGATCGGTGACGACGGCACAGCGAAGGAGCAGCTGTTCGACGGGGCAGTGCAGCCAGATGAGAGCGGCGCCGTTCTCGCGCAGGAGAGCCAGGTTCTGGGGCTGCGAGATAGTGCCGCCGCCGAGAGAAACAATGCGCGGCTTCTGGCTGGCGATGTGTTCGCCTACGACGCGAACGAGCTGCTCGTGTTCGACGCGCCGGAACTCCGGTTCGCCCATGCGCGCGAAAATTTCGGGGATCGAAAGTCCCGTGGCCTCAGTGATGCGCTTGTCGAGATCGATGTGTGGCCATCCCAGTTGCCGCGCGACGAAACCACCGGCGGTGGACTTGCCGCTGCCCATGAAGCCGGTGAGGCAGATCAGGCGGCGCGGGCGAATTTCGCTGGTCATCTTCCTGGAAAGTTTTTCTGCATATTTCCACGCACGAAGCGCGGCCGTCACCCGGAATGCCGCAAAGCTAATTGCGCTTCAGGATGTTGATTGTACCATCGAAGGAGGAAAGCTCGACCTTGGCGCGGCCCGAGTTGAAAGAGCCGAACAGGCTGTTGCCGAATCTCGAATAAAAATGTTGAGGATGATTGGGCGGGGATAGATTGGCTTCGTTGTTGACGCGACCCTTGAGGGATGTGGCGCTCAGGTCGAAGGAATCACCAGGCGAAAAGCGAACTTCGATCACGCCAGAGTAGTTTTTCATTTCATACATCCCGTTCGGCATGAATTCGCCGCTGAAGAGGATGTTGCCGCGCGAAGTCTGCGCGCGAACCTGGTAACTCCGGAGATCCACGAGCTTGAAATTGCCGCTGATGGAAGAAACCTCGATGCGGCCGGCGCAGCGCAAGCATTGAAACGACCCGTCGATGGTCTTCACGGAGAGGTAGCCAGCGTCGTCGGTGAGGTCCACCCCCGCGCCGACGGTTTCGACGTTCATGTCGCCGAGCACACTGTTGACGCTGACAGCGCCGGAATCGTCGTGAATCTGAAGTTCGGCATCCTCCGGAACGCGAATTTCAAAGTCAGCCCGCGAATCGGCCGAACCGATGACCGCGGCGTCGGAGACCGGGTGGGTCATGATATCGACGCGGTTTGCAGTCTGAGTGGCGTCCACTTCCACCTGATCGGTGGCGCGCGTGGCGATCACCATCACCTCCGGCTTCGACCAAGCCTTCACGACAACCGTTCCATTGGGGTTGTGAAGCGTAATTACCGGGCGGGCCTCCACCTTGAAATGTTTCTCCGTGTGATCGGCGCGAACGGGAGATACGGCAATGAAGAGCATCCCCGGCAGGAGTAGCTTCATTGCCCGTACCGCGATGCGCGACGTGGCCGCATGGCGGATCTTGGCATCCGCGCTATCCGGGGGCGTAAAGGAACGTCGCATCGGGAAACGGGATCGGAACGCCGTGGCAAAAAGGGGCTGGGTGCTCATTGAATCGCATCTCCGCGCTCGGAAATCTCAGTTAGCAAATCCACCTTCTGCTGATAGGCCTGGTATAGATATTCGCGAGCCACTTCATTATTCGGCTCGTCGCGCACGCTTTTTTCACACAACGTTATGTAATTGTCAACGATCGCCAGGTTGCGACTCAATGAAGAAGAAACTATCGATTTTCTTGTTGGCACGGAGGAGACGGCCGAGCGCTCGGCATCTGCCAGCTGCGTGGAGACAGGAAACGCCGGTGACTGGGCGGTGCGAAGATGGAGGGGGGCGATAAGCCCTAAGCCAAGTGCGCACAGCAAGATAAGGTACGCCGCGGCCAAGGCCGGCCGTGGGATGGCCGCGAACAAGCCATCCAGCCAGGAGTGCCCAGCGTTGGCTGCGCGAACGCCGGCACCGACTAAGCGCACTTCGTCGCCGCTGTAGGAAATATGGTTATGGTTCGGCCCAGCATGAACCAGTTCGGAGTGGACCGCCTCGGGACGAATCAGGCCCTCCTCCGTCAGTTGCCGCTGAAGGGCGGTCCAAATTCGGGCGGGAGGCTCAGGGTCGGCAACCGTCAAAGCGGGAGCGGCGGACTGAATCGCATCCAGATCGTCGGCGAAGCGGCGGCAGCTGGCACAATCGCGGGTATGAGCGCGGGCCTGCAGGCCGCGTTCCCCTTCCATCCAGGAGTCCAGCTGATCAATAAACTCACTGCAACCCATCGCGCTCATGTTTCAATCCTCTGCTTCAGCTAATTCTTCTTCCGCTTCAGCCCTCGCTTCCGGAGCCTGAAGCGGTACCGGCAGCTTTGCGATCTTCGCGCGCCTTGTCCCGCAAAGCCTCATGGAGCAGCTCGCGGAGGCGGACGCGCGCCTTGTGAAGCTGCGATTTCGAATTTCCAATCGAGCAACCCATGATTTCCGCAATCTCATTGTGCTCATATCCCTGCACGTCGTGCAGGATAAACACGGTTCTGTAACCAGGAGGCAGCTGCTCTACGGCGCGCTGCAGGTTCACACGGTCGATCGAACCGCTGAGCCTTAGGTCTAAGGTGCCAAAATCCCGCCGGGGCCCTCCGCTTTCCTCATCCGGCTCTGTGATCTGTTCGAGCGAACTTTCGTTGCCTGACTTCTTTCGCAACTTCATCAGGACGACGTTGACCGCCAACCGATGCAGCCAAGTCGAGAATGCCGACTCGCCCCGGAATGTGGCGATCTTGCGGAATAGCTGGAGGAATGCCTCCTGTGTAAGATCCTCCGCCTCCGCAGTGTTGCTCACCATGCGAAGACACAGCGAATACACCCGGCGGCTGTGCAAGCGATATAACCGCTCGAAAGCCGCCGCGTCCCCCTGCTGCGCCAACCGGATCGCCTCGGCTTCCGGAATCTCGCCGGGTTCAGTTCGTCTCACTCGGGCCACGCTACCCGTGGGGACGCATCCGTAACTGCGATGCGCCGACCATCTCAGAAGTTGCACTTCCACGTTCTTCCCGCGCAACCCGGCGGGGACCGAACAGGTACGCGGCGGCCGACACGGATTTACCACACTCGACTCGATCTTTTCTCACGATATGCCTATTTTCGTCCGATTTGGGCGGCTCGTCCAGTGGCCCGCTTGCCACGGTCTAACCGCTGCGGCCGGCGGGCCACAGTAACAGGCTTGTATCACGTTCGAAGAGCCAACCACTATGCAGGCAGCCATCGCTGTATTTGACGGGTGCCGCGGCGTTTTGATCTTTACAGGTGTGGCCGGACACTCCAATATGTTCCCGCTCTAAAAAAACGCACAAAGGATACTGTTCGGCATATGCATCTAGTCGTTCTGCCTGGCGATGGCATTGGACCGGAGATCTCGGCCGCAACCTGCGAAATCCTTCAGCTCATGAGCCATCAGTTATCCCTGGGGCTGTCTCTCGAAATCCATGAGATCGGCCTGGCTCGATTGAAGAGCGAGAGGACCACATTCCCGCCGGCCGTCGCGGCAGCTTGCCGGTCTGCCGATGGCATCATTCTGGGCCCTGTGTCGCACGCGACGTATCCTTCGCGCGCCGAGGGAGGGATCAATGTGTCCGGCGAGCTGCGCATCACGCTCGACCTTTACGCAAACATCCGGCCCAGCCGTTCCCGCGAGGGGCTACCGCACTGGGGCCGGACGCCGATGGACTTGGTTATCGTTCGCGAGAATACCGAGGGTTTTTACGCGGACCGGAATATGTATTGGGGGGTGGGGGAGTTCATGCCGACTCCCGATATGGCGCTCGCCGTCCGCAAGATAACCGCCGCAAGCTCCCGCCGGATCGCCCAGGCGGCTTTTGAACTCGCCATAGCGCGGCGCAGGAAAGTGACGGCGGTGCATAAGGCCAACGTGATGAAGGTGTCTGACGCGCTGTTCCTTCGCGAGGTGCGGGCGGTAGCCGAGAAATTTCCCGGGATTGCCTATGAAGAGCAGCTTGTGGACTCGATGGCGGCTCTTTTGGTGCGGGACGCCGCGCGGTTCGACGTGGTGGTTACCACCAACATGTTCGGAGACATATTATCCGATGAAGCTTCGGAGCTTTCTGGGAGCCTGGGACTGGCTGGCTCCATTAACGCTGGGGATTCGCATTGCATGGCCCAGGCGCAGCACGGCTCAGCGCCAGACATCGCCGGACAGGACAAGGCGAATCCGGCGTCCCTCATTCTTTCCGCGGCAATGCTTTTAGACTGGCTCGGGCACAAGCACACGGACGCGAAGTTTTGCTCGGCGGCGACGTTGATGGAAGCTTCGCTCGACGCTCTTCTAAAGGACCCGAGCAGGCGGACAGCCGACTTGGCTGGCAAACTCGGCACGAAGGCTTTCACCAAGGCACTGGCGGATGAAATCAGCCGTCACGACCAGTGACCTAGCAAACAGGTCACGCAGGCAGGCGGGAGAAGCGCGGCAGATGACGCGCCCGGTCGATCAGGAAATCGCAGAGGCGCCAAGCAAAACGGCCAAAACCTTCATTTTTTCTTGGGCGGACGCCCGCAGACCCAGTCATTGCGAACGCGAGGCAAACGGAAACAACCACTCTGTCGAAAATGCGGCATGGCAAGCGCCCACCTCACAGCTAAACCACTTGTGATTTTTAGAAGTAAAGATGCGTTTGACGGTTTCTGAAGCCTGTCGCATACTGCCGCCTACTCCTCGCAACGAGTCCTGAGAACGAAAGGAACGATCCTGTTGGAATTCGAGCCGCTCGACCAGTTTCAGCAACGCCGCAAAAAACTCAGCGAGATCGAGGCGTTAGGACACACCGCCTACCCGCATAAATATAACTCGACCCACACGCCGGCAGAGGTCGTGGTGCAGTTCGGAGAACGGTCAGCGGAGCAACTGGGGACCGAACGGGTGGAGGTACGGGTGGCGGGGCGCATCGTGGGGCTGCGGCCGCACGGGAAAGCCGCGTTTGCGCACATCGCAGGCGACGGCAAGCGTCTGCAAATCTACGTGAGGCTCGACGCTGTGGGCGAGCAGACGTTCAAGCTTTTCCAGTTGCTCGATCTGGGCGACATCGTCGGAATTTCGGGACATTTGTTCCGGACGAAAACCAACGAGCTCACCGTTTGGGTGGAACATCTCGAACTCCTGAGTAAGGCTCTGCTGCCCCTGCCCGAAAAATGGCACGGACTGTCGGATGTGGAGCAGCGGTTTCGGCGCCGCTACCTGGATTTGATCGTAAACGAACGCGCGCGAGAGATTTTCACGCGCCGGGCGCGAATCATGCGCGAACTGCGGCATTTTTTCGACGAACGCGGCTACTTGGAAGTGGAAACGCCCATGATGCATCCGATTCTGGGAGGGGCGACCGCACGTCCGTTTGTGACGCACCACAACACATTCGACATGGATTTGTATCTGCGGATCGCGCCGGAACTCTACTTGAAGAGGCTGGTGGTCGGCGGGCTCGACCGCGTCTATGAAATCAACCGCAACTTTCGCAACGAGGGCATCGATGCGATTCATCAGCCGGAATTCACGATGCTGGAGTTTTACCAGGCCTACAGCGATTACACCGAACTTATGGATATGACCGAGGAATTGTTTCAGGACCTGCTGGAGAACGTCTGCGGCACCATCGTGATCCGCTACGGCGAGCAGGACATCGATTTCAGTGAGTTTGAACGCCTTTCGATGCGCGAAGCCATAGGCAAATTCTGGCCCGCAGGAGCGGGTATAGCGCCGAGCACAAGGGAACTTGCTTCCCCGGGCGCAGTCAGGGAAACCGCCGAAAGATACAACTCCTACGCGCTTTCCCAGGGGACCGACGGCATCGCAATCGGAACGCTTTCCGACGGCGAGTTGACGGGCGAACTTTTCGAAGCGGTGGCGGAGAAGCATCTGATTCAGCCCACGTTTATCTATGATTTCCCGACCGAGATATCGCCGCTTTCAAAATGCCGCCCTGACGATCCTTCCCTCACCGAACGTTTCGAACTATTTATCGCGGGGATGGAAATCGCCAATGGGTTTTCCGAGCTGAACGATCCGGCCGACCAGGAGCGGCGCTTTCAGGCTCAAGTTGCAAAGGGCGGCCAGGAAATGCCCAAGGAAGTGGATTCCGATTACATTCGTGCGCTAAGCCACGGGCTACCGCCCACGGCGGGCGAGGGCATTGGAATCGACCGGCTGGTAATGCTCCTCACGGATTCGCACGCCATTCGTGAAGTAATTCTCTTCCCCTTGCTGAGAGCTCACGCCGCTGAAACCCCGGACAGCGTCACGAAATGACATTCGAATGGCTGTTGGCGCTGCGGTATCTGCGTTCGCCGAACCGGCCAGCGGTTCTCCGTCTCGTCACCCTCCTGGCGGTGATTGGGGTAGCTGCCGGCGTGATGACTCTCGTCGTGGCCCTTTCCATGAATACCGGGTTCCGGCAAGCGATGCGCGACCGATTGCTCGGAATCACGGCGCACGTCAACTTAAAACCGATTGGCTCACTGGGAATCCGCAATTACCGCGCGCTGATGGCGGAATTGAGCGGCACGCCGGGGGTGCGTTCGATCGAGCCGGCGGTATACAACACCGTGCTTTTATCATCCGGCGGGCGCGCGCGGGGCCTGGTGCTGAAAGGAATCGATCCGCAGCTTGAACTGCGCGCAAGCGAGGCTTTGCGCCACATCGTTTCCGGGTCCGACAACTTTGCGCCGGACGCCGACGGGATTCCTGCGCTGCTGGTGGGACGCCTGCTCGCGGATGATTTTGGAATTTCGGCGGGGGACTATGTGACGGTCACGAGTCCGCAGGGAAATCTGACTCCTTTCGGGATGCTTCCGAGATCGCGGCGATTTCGAGTGACGGGTATTTTTGATTCAGGCTTTTATGATTACGACGCGAACTGGGGATTTGTCACACTGCAGGCGGCGCAGGCGCTTGCGGGAATTGGAGACGTGGTCAGTTTGCTGGAGATCAGGGTGACGAATCTGGATAATGTGAGCAAGGTGGCCAGTGAGATTCTCAATAAAACAGCAAAGGGTTTTACCGTGACCACCTGGATGGATGAAAACCGCGCGCTGTTTCGCGCCCTCAGCCTCGAGAAACTGGTCACGGCGCTTTTCATCGGACTGATCACTTTTGTGGCGGGCCTGAATATTTTGGTCGTTCTGACCATGACGGTAGCCGACCGAGCGCGGGATATCGCCGTACTAATCGCGATGGGCGCGCGTCGCGCACAGGTACGAAATATATTTATTCTGCAGGGACTCGCGGTGAGCGTGGCGGGAACCGCGGCTGGGCTTATTTTGGGTTATGCGTTCGCATGGATTGCGAATCGCTGGCAACTGATCCCGCTGAATCCAGAGGTATATGCGATTCCCTATGTTCCGTTTCACGCGAACGGATTCGATTCGGTGTGGATCGCCGCTGCAGCTCTGGCGATCAGCATCGGCGCGACAGTTCTCCCGGCGCGATCGGCTGCGCGGATTCTACCGGTGGATATCCTCAGGTTCGAGTGAATTTTGGTCGCAATCGCCAATGGCTCGCTATGCGCTTTTTCGGTTCTTTTGGCGAGCCATGTTAGAATGCAAATGAGGAAGATGTGGCCGCCGTTTGCGGTTAGCTGTGACGCGAAACGGCAGGTGGAAAGGCGGGGCACAATTGTGAAAGGAAATGGATTTCCTTCACGAATGGCACCCGCCAGAGGAAGCAAACCAAGGACATACCGGTCGAGAAGTTCGGCATCTAACGTGTGAGGGGTACCAGATGGGCATTTATACGAGTGCCGCGTCGGGCGTGATGGTGGCAGACGATTTGCCGCTCAAAGCCCGTGCGAACTCGGAAATTCTGCGTACCCGGGCTGTTCGCAAGGTCTTTCGCTCCGGCGGCCAGGAAATTGCTCCGGTAGATGGGGTGGATTTCTCGGTGCGAGACGGAGAGATGATTTCCATTATGGGGCCCTCAGGTGCGGGTAAGAGCACTTTCTTGCACTTGCTGGCCGCGCTGGACACCCCTACAAGCGGTGAAGTATACTTCGCCGGAGATTCGCTGGGCTCGCTTAAAGAGGCGGAACTGGCAGATTACCGCAATCATTCCATAGGTTTTGTTTGGCAGAGGCATCATCTGCTGCCTGATTTCAGCGCTGCTGAAAATGTTGCCATGCCGTTGCTGGTCCGCGGCAAACCCCTAGGGGAATCACTCCGCTTAGCCAAAGACTGGCTGGGGGAAGTGGGATTGGATAATCGGGCCGGGCAGGCCGCCGGTCAGCTTTCCGGCGGGGAGCAGCAGCGAGTAGCGATTGCCCGTTCACTCGTGACTCGGCCTGCGATCCTGCTGGCCGACGAACCCACAGGAGATCTCGACGAGCGCAATGCCGAAGGCGTGTTCGATCTCATGCAGCGTCTTCACCAATCTCATCATCTAACCTCGATTATCGCGACACACAATTTGTCATTGGCAAAGCGCACCGACCGAGTTTTCCTGTTGGAACATGGGAAACTGATCGAGCGCCGAGAAGCGCTTGCAGAGACCGCAGCTGACTTAGAGCAAATTGCAGGCGCTGGGGCGAAGACCCCAGGGGAGCGGGTGACCCGTGTTTGAACGCTACACAGAAAAGGCCAGGCGAGTGATTTTTTTCGCAAGATATGAGGCGAGCCAATATGGCAGCCCCTATATCGAGACCGAGCACCTGTTGCTCGGGCTGCTCCGGGAAGACAAGGCGCTCGCAAACCGCTTTCTGCGGACGCACGGTTCGATTGAATCCATTCGCAAGGAGATCGAGTCGCGCATTACCGTTCGGGAACGGATTTCGACCTCGGTGGAAGTCCCCCTCAGCCAGGAATGCAAGCGCATCCTCAATTATGCGGCGGAGGAAGCGGAGCGCCTAGGGCACAAGCATGTAGGTACCGAACATCTGTTGCTGGGCGTGTTGCGCGAGGAAAAGTCCTTTGGTGCCGAAATCCTGCTGGAGCGGGGATTGCGGCTTTCCACTGTGCGCGAGGAACTCTCTCGCAGCACGGGAGAGAAGGTGCCTGTGAACCGGCCAAAAGAAGCGTCCCTGCTTGCAGAATTCAGCCGCGACCTGACTCAGGCGGCCATGGAAGGTCAGCTCGACCCGCTGGTGGGGCGAGACCGCGAACTCGAGCGGGCGATTCAGATCCTTTGCCGCCGCACGAAAAATAACCCTGTCCTGATTGGTGAACCAGGCGTGGGCAAAACGGCGATCGTCGAAGGGTTGGCGCAGCGCATCTCAGACGGTGATGTGCCCCCTTTTCTCGCCGACAAACGCATTCTTTCACTCGACCTATCCCTGATTGTCGCCGGAACCAAGTATCGCGGGCAGTTTGAAGAGCGGCTAAAAACCATCATGAAGGAATTGATGGAGAGCCAGAACGCGATTGTCTTCATCGATGAGCTGCATACGCTGGTGGGAGCGGGATCCGCGGAGGGTTCGCTTGACGCCGCTAATATTTTGAAGCCCGCCCTGAGCCGGGGTGAAATTCAGTGTATTGGCGCGACGACTCCTGGCGAGTACAGGAAATCCGTTGAAAAGGATCGCTCGCTCGAACGAAGATTCCAGGCGATTAAGGTTACCGCGCCCAACGAGGATGACGCCATTCAGGTGTTGCAAGGCGTGCGGGACCGCTACGAGAAGTTTCACGCTGTTAGCTACACCGAAGACGCGATCCGCTATGCAGTGTATCTCTCGAACCGTTACATTCCCGACCGTTTCCTCCCGGACAAGGCGATCGACCTTCTTGACGAAGCGGGCGCGCGCGTGAAACTGCGCCAGGCGATGCTGCCCGACGAGGTTTCTGAGGTGCAAAAGCGCGTGAAGTTCATCACGCACCGGATGGAAACCGCCATTGCCAACCACGAGTTCGAGAAGGCGCGGTTCTATTCGGAAGAGGAACGTAAAGAAAAAGAGCATCTGCGCATGCTGCGCGAGAAGCTGAAGCTCGACGATTCCTCTACCGGCATCGTGAACCGCGAAGACATCGAAGAAGTTGTCGCGCGGTGGACTGGAATCGCGGTCACCTCGATCAAGGAAGACGAACAGCAGAAACTGCTGCGCATCGAGGAAGAGTTGCATCGCCGCATTATCAGCCAGGACAAGTCGATCACGGCCCTTGCCCGGGCGATACGCCGGAGCCGTGCCGGATTGAAGGCCCCCGGCCGTCCGGTGGGATGCTTCCTGTTTCTGGGTCCGACCGGGGTCGGCAAGACGGAAGTGGCGCGCAGGCTGGCGGAGTTCCTGTTCGGCAGCGAGAAATCTCTGATCCGCTTCGACATGTCGGAATACATGGAAAAACATTCCGTTTCGAAGCTGATCGGTGCCCCTCCAGGATACGTGGGATACGAAGAAGGCGGCCAGCTGACCGAGCGCGTGCGCCGCACCCCATACTCAGTAATCCTGCTCGATGAAATCGAAAAAGCCCACCCGGATGTCTACAACATTCTGCTGCAAGTTTTTGAGGATGGACAGTTGACCGATGGGCTGGGTAATACTGTAGACTTCCGAAACACGATTATCATCCTCACCTCGAACCTGGGGGCGCGGCAGTTGCAGAAGCAGTCTGGCCTGGGTTTCCAGTCGGCGGACGGAGCGGCTGCGGAAAAGAGCCAGGATGAAATGGTGATGACCGAAGTCAAGAGAGTGTTCAATCCGGAATTCCTGAACCGCCTTGACGAGGTGATTTTGTTCAACTCGCTCACAGATAATGATCTGCTGTTGATCATTGACCTGCTCGTGGGCCAGATTAACGAGACTTTGGTGCACCGCCAGGTGCAGATTGCGATGACCCCTGAGGCGCGTCAATGGATCCTCGAGAAGACCTGCAGCGATCGTAACTACGGCGCGCGGCCGCTCCGGCGCGCGTTACAGAAGTATGTTGAAGACCCACTATCGGAAGCTCTCATTCAGGGCGGCTTGCAACAGCCATCGACGCTGGAGATTTTCCTTTCCGGCGATGGCCTTGCGTTCCGTCCGCTGGTGGAAGCAACCCCAGTGGCCCACTAAGAATCCTACACGCGCGAGCCGGGTCGGAGCGATTCGGACGGGGGAGTACAAAATATTGGGCGGGGGACTGCGGCCTTGATAGCCACGGCCGCGAGCGGGAAAATTTTTCTGCGCCTATTTGAAACCCTCGCGGTTGTGTCTTTTCTGTTTTTCTGTGTAATTCCTTCCGTCTTCGCACAGCAGGACCAAAACCAGCCCGTTATTCAGCATATTGAAATCATCGGGAATCGCCGGATCGCGCGCGACACGCTGCTGGCGCGTATTTTCTCGCGTCCCGGCGATCCTTATAGCGAGGAGGCCGTCCGCAGAGATTTTCAAGCGCTCTGGAACACGCAATTTTTCGAGGATATCCGGCTTGAGGTGGAAGACTCGCCCGACAACCCGAACGGGAAAACGGTGGTGTTTTATGTCACCGAGCGGCCCATCATTCGCCGCATCGAATACAAGGGGAATAAATCCATCACCGAATCCGATATTCTGGACGCCTTCAAAGAGAAGAAGGTGGGGCTTTCGGTGGAAAGCCAGTTCGATCCCACAAAGATCGCACGCGCGGAAGTTGTTTTGAAAGCCCTTCTGGCGGCCCATGGCCACCAATTCGCCACCGTGAAGCCTACCTACGAGCGCATTGCCGCCACCAATGCCGTGAAGTTGGTCTTCAATATCGACGAGGGTCCCACGGTGAAAGTGGGAACGATCACCATCGTCGGAAACAAGGCGTTCTCGGACCGCAAGATTATCCGCTCGATGCATAATGACCGGCCATACTCGATTCCTCTTTACATCACGTCGATTCCCGTGATGGCCAAGACGTTTGACCGTCCGAAGCTCGATGAAGACATGGAAGTGGGTATCCGCGGCCTCTACCAGGATCACGGTTACTTCAAGGTGGACGTGAACGTGTCGGATCTGAAGACGGTGGATCTAAATCGCGCCGGCCTTCCTTTGCCAGTACCGCTGATTGGACGAAAACACGGCAAGTCCACCGATATTACGATCCGGATCGATGAAGGGTCCCAGTATCATATGGGCAAACTCTCGTTCCAGAGTTCGGACCCGGACCAGGGGCTTGTGTTTAAGCCGGACTATCTGGCGAGAATATTCCCACTGAAAGAAGGCGATCTTTTTTCATCGACCAAAGTCCGGAAGGCGCTCGAAAGTTACAAGGCGCTTTATGGCCAATATGGGTACATCGATTTCGTGGCCGAACCCATGACCGAAACCGACGACGTCAAGAAGGTCGTCAATTTCACGATGGTGTTCGATCAGGAAAAGCAGTACTTCGTGCGCAGAATCGAGTTCTCGGGGAATACCACGACGCGCGACAAAGTGATCCGGCGCGAGATACTGCTTGACGAAGGCCAGGTCTACAACAACCGGCTGTGGGAACTGAGCATTCTGCGTCTCAATCAACTCGGCTATTTCGATGCTATCAAGCCGGAAAACGCGGAGTTGAAGCGGAACGTGAAAGCCGGAACCGTGGACATCAACCTGAAAGTAAAGGAAAAGGGGAAGCAATCGATCAGCTTCTCCGGCGGGGTCAGTGGAATCTCCGGCAGTTTCGTCGGACTCTCATATCAGACCAATAACTTTTTGGGCCTCGGGGAAACGCTCACCTTCTCGGTGCAATTCGGCAACATCCAGCGAAACATCCAGTTCGGTTTCACCGAGCCTTACTTGTTCGACCGTCCGCTTTCAACCGGGTTCACTATCTTCCTCAACCGGTTCGACTACAATACCGCGCGGCAGGAGGGACTGCTGCTTAACCAGCAGATAGCCATCAATCCCGCCTTGCAGGAAAATTACAATACCGATTCAAGGGGCTTCACGATTTTCGCGAGCTATCCGCTGCGTAAGCTTTCCTTTACGCGGTTGGGGCTGACTTACGGGTGGAGCACGACCAACATCAAACCGTTCAGCCAGTCCGCCACGCTGCTGTTTGAAGAAACAAAATTCACGACTCTCGCGGGACCTTCCGCTCTCAACGGAATCCGGTCGAGCAAAATCACGCCGACGGTGACCTATAACACCGTCGACAGCCCCGTAAATCCGACGCACGGAAAAAGCTTTTACTACGGATTCAGCCTGGAAGGCGGCCCGTTACAGGGAAATGTGGATACGGTCGCCAACACGTTTTCCATGTCTTATTTCCGTCCCAGCTACCACCGGCGAAATACCATCGCCATGAAATTTCAAAGTGCCATGATCACGGGGTTCAGCGGCGAGAATGTTCCGCCCTACAATCGTTACTACCTGGGCGGCGAACAGGACGTGCGGGGCTATAACTTTTACACGATCTCACCGTTTGTGGTGATTCCGTATTCCACCACGACAAACATCAGTTTCTTGAATCCGAAACTGTTGAATCAGCAAGGCGTGCCCACCGCGCAAACTCTGCCCGTGAATGTGCTGGAATATATCCCTACGCGGCCGGGTGGGGACTTGCAAGCCGTCTTGAATCTGGAATACCGTATCCCGATCGTTTCACGCGTAACCTTTGACCTTTTCAATGATGCGGCGATCAACGGAGTGTTACGGTCTTCGGAACTGGGCCTAGATCCGACGGCTGCTGCGTCGTTGCAGCAGCAATTTCCAAACCCGGATTTTCCGAATTTGAAAATTTCCAACAACCTGCCGATCCTTGGGGGCACCAATTTCAGGCCACACACGTCGGCGGGCGCGGAGATCGTAGTGTTTCTCCCCATTGTTAACGCACCGTTCCGCTTCTATTACGCGTACAATTACCTGCGGCTGACGCACACGCTCACGCCCCCAATCGGCGCGTGGTATTTCGATCCCACGGTCGAGAATTCCCTGAAGCAGCTGGGTGTTTACAATACGCAGGTGGTACCGTCGCTGCAGACTTTCCTCGAGCAGCTCCAATCGTCGCAGACGATCCCGCCGAGCCTGCTCGAACCGAAGAGCACGTTCCGCTTTACAGTGAGCAGAACATTTTAGCGAGCAAGGAAACTCAGAGAATGGCTGAGCGCGCCGGGAATGCGCTGGCGAGTCGGGAAGGCGAGTGGAAATGGCCGAAGGGAGCGAGATGAAAGTCTGGAGACTGGGCGTGGTGTTACTCCTCGCCGGGATGGCGGCAGCGTGCGGGGGAAACTCCACCACGGTAGGGGTGACGGTAACCGCTCCAGGCGTTACCTCAGGTGCCACCGCCACGGTGATTACAAACGGAACCCTGCAGTTTGCCGCAACCGTGACCGGTGCCTCTGCCACAACCGTTTTCTGGCGAATTTGCCTGCCCGCGGCTGAGCCGACGATTCAGCCAACTAATTGCACACCAGTGCCTAGCACGGCGTCCAACTTGGGAACCGTTCCGACGAGTACGGGAACGGGGCCAGTGGGCTATGGCACGATTTCGCAGACAGGTCTTTATACTGCACCGCCCACACCGCCTAATCCCAACAGCTTTGTGGTGATGGCGATCAGCACGGTCAGCCCGTATCTGAATGAGACCGGACAACAGGCGAACACCTACTTTGGAATCGCCAATGTCACCATCGATTCCGGTGTGCGGGTTCAGGTGATTCCGGCGACGGCGACAATCGGCGCGGGGGAAACATTTCAATTTTCCGCCACGGTGACCGGTACCACGAATCAGGGAGTCAGCTGGCTGGTTAACGGAGTGGCCGGCGGCAACACGTCGACGGGCTTGATCAATGCCACCGGTAGTTACACGGCCCCGGCCACATCTTCGGGCGGAACCGTCACGATCACGGCAACCTCCGCGGCGGATACAACGAAATCTGGTACAGCGAGTGTAACGGTCGTGATACCTTCGGTCGCAACCCTCACCAGTATCGACCCAATCACGACCTCTCAAGGCTCCGCGCTACAGAATGTGTATCTGACGGGCTCGAATTTCTTCACCACGGATACCGTATATGTGACGGCGCCCGGACAGGCGGCCGCCGCAGTGCCAACAACATTTATCAGCGCTACGCTATTGCGGGCAACGATTCCGGCGAGCCTGTTGACCGCGGCGGGACAAGACCAGCTTTCCGTGTTGCGATATAACGGTAGCCCGAACGCACCTGGCCCAGTAGCTCTTAACATCACCCCGATGCGGCCATCCATCGTGGCGTCTTTACCCGACACGGTATCGCAGAATCCGGTTTCGAGCCCGAGCATCACGCTCACGGGCGGATATTTCAGTCCTTTTGCGACGACAGCTTTTTTCAATGGCACGGCTATAGCTCCCACATTTGACGGTAATTCCGCAACAATAAGCCGGCAAATCGCCTTGGCGATTCCGCCCGGCGCATTGAGCACCCCGGGGCTGTATCCGATCGTAGTGCAAAACTCCGGCATCAGCGCGGGCCGGCCGTCGCTCACGGCCCTGAATATTTCGGTGACGCCAAGTGTGGGCAATATTCCGGGCGCGCCCATGGGGACGGTTGCGGTGGGAACAAGCCCTTCTGCCATCGCAATTGATTACGCTTCCGGGACGGCCGTGGTGACCAACCAGGGCAGCAACAGCGCTACTTTGATCAACCTGAACGCCAATCCTCCGGCCGTTACGGCCACGATTGCAGTCGGCAACGCTCCCACCGGCGTGGCGATCGATGACCTGCTGGCTCATCACATCGCGGTTGTCGTGAATAGCGGAGATCAGACGGTTTCCACGATCGACTTGACGGCGGGAACTGTGACGTCCACGGTGTCGGTTGCGATCGGCCCGACGAGCGGTTCACCAGCAGGCACCGCCCCGGTGCCGTTTTCGATTGGCATCAGCTCTTTGACGCACCACGCCGTCGTTGCGTACGAATCGTTCAACGAAGCCACGATTCTGGATCTATCGAGCGGCACGCCCGTAATTCTGCAGCAAATTGGGGGCGATGTGACCGCGCCGATCGGCACTGGGACGAACCCGCAGGTTTCGGTCGACGAACGACTCGACTGGGCAATTGTCACCCCGGGGGGCGGAGGCGCGCAGACGACCACCATTGTGGATCTTGGGAAGAACGCGACTGCGGTGGACGCTGCCCGCGCGCCGCAGGTGATCGCTAGCCTGGGACTATCGACGACGGGCGTAGGAATAAACGCCGAAACCCACCAGGCACTTCTTACCTCGCCGAATGCCGGCGATCTGGTCTCCTTCAGCCTGCTAGACGCGGCGGTGAACACAATCACTTTTCAAAACAATGGAGTCACTTTAAATCAATTGGGATACGTGGCGGCTGCCGCGAATCCACTCGAAAACGTTGGCATCGCGGTGAACTCGATCAGTGGCACCGCGACCATAGTAGGTCTCGAAAGCGGTATCGTGCTGCAGACGGTTACGGGATTGGGTAACTTGCCGGAGGCCGTGGCGGTGGATCCTGGAAGCAACCGCGCTTTCGTGGTGAATCAGGGCAGCGGTACCGTATCGATCCTCTCGCTTGGCACGACGATCGACCCGCTGCAAATAGTGCAGGCAAGCCCGGCTGCGACGTTTACGTCAAGCAACCCCCTGACCCTGACGGTTACCGGGAGCGGCTTTACGTCAAGCTCCGTCGTGCGATTGGATCAGGTGGCGCTGGCCACCACGGCGGTAACAAGCACCTGCACGGGTACACCGGCAGCCTGCCGGGAACTCACGGCCAGCGTTCCCGCGACGATGCTCACTGGAGCGCGACACTACGCGCTGGATGTGCAGAATCCTGGTTCGGGCGTTTCGAATGTCACGCCATTTCTCGTGATCCAGTCAATCTCTGTAGGCAATGCTCCGGTGGGAGTTGCGGTCGACACGGACCGGGATCTGGCGATTGTTACGAATTCCGGGAGCGGCAGCGTCTCGCTTGTCGCCTTGACTCCTTCGACGCCGGTGGGAATGAATCAGGTGGCCGCAGGTGCGGTTGGCACGATTGGGGCGCCGATTTCGGTGGGCACCAATCCGCTGGGAGTCGCGGTTCTGCCGAGGCTGGGGCTTGCGCTGGTAGCGAATAATGGCAGCAACAATGCCACGCTCGTGGACGTCACGCAGACATATCCGCCACAGACGACACCGATTTGCTCGGCGGGCGGCTCGTGCACGGGCCCGACCGGTGTGGCTATTAATCCGGACACCGCGAACGCCGTCATCACCAATGCCGGAATACTGAATGACACAGCCGCTCCTTCCAGCATCAGCCTGGGCGTGATAGCGCCGGCGACGACGACCGCCGCGCCGGCGTTTGCGGCGTCGAGCATCAATAACGACGTGGATCAGAATCCCATAGCGGTGGCAATCGATCCCGAGCCATTTCCGACGAATACAGCGGTGAGCTACGCGGCAATCGCAACGTCGTCGCAGGCCAGTAGCGTCGAAGTGATCGACCTTTCGACTCTGATTCCGCAGCGGATTACCGGATTCGACGGCCCCAGCGGGATTATTTTCGATCCGCTCAACCAGGTGTTCGTCGTGGCGAACAGCCTGGAGAACGATCTTGTAATCGTGGATCCGGTGACGCTGGTTCAGACGCCGGTGCGAGTGGGAATCGATCCTACCGCGCTCGATTACGATTATCAGACCAGCACCCTCGTGACTTCGAATTACGCAAGCCACACGCTTTCGGTGCTCGATTACGTTTGCCCCAGCGCGAGCGGCGGCGCCGCGTGCCTGAATCCGCAAGTGCGCGCCGTGTTAAACCTCGGCGGCTCGCAGCAATTTTCCGTCGCCGTGGACCCGAAGCTCAATATAGCGGTGCTCGCCGACCAGGCGAATAATCGAATCCTGCTCGTGCCGCTGCCTCACTGATTACCTTTTTGTGATTAGAGGAACGTAGCGGCTGGATCGTGCGGCCAACCTGCCTGTATCGATGGGCATCTGAGCCTCTACGGCACAGATAGGGCAGTGCATTTGCGTTGAAGTGCGGTAGATTAATCCCGAAGGAAATTTGAACTGGAAACTTGCAACGCTCATTGCTAAAAATGGCCCGATGAAAGGGCCGAATGTCATTGACCGTTTTCTCGCAAAGCAGCTATAATCCACGATTTCGGTTTAGCCGATTTCTGATATAAGGAGAGCGAATGAAGATCCGATTGGCAGTGCCTGCCCTTGCAATTCTGCTGGCAATGCCGGCTGCGTGGGCACAATCGAGCGGCGCTAGCGCGTCCGCACCGGCGAAGGTGGGGGTTATCAACGTGCAAGTGGCGATCACCAGCACGGCGGATGGCAAGCAGGCGGCAGCCGAGCTGCAGTCCAAGTTCGCGCCGCGGCAGGCGGAACTCGAGAATATGCGCAAGCAGATGGACGACCTTCAGACGAGGCTGCGCACGGGTCAGACGACGCTCAGCGACGATGAGAAGGCGAGGCTGGCGCGCGAGGGCGATCAGCTCAATCGCAGTTACCAGCGCAAACAACAGGAAGCCCAGGATGATTTCAACGACGAGCAGCAGGATGTGGTGAACCGGATCGGCCGCAAGATGGTGGCTATCATGGACAAGTATTCGCGGGAAAATGGGTACGCTGTCATCCTAGATACTTCCGCGCAACAAACGCCGGTGGTCTATGCCGCTCCGCAGAACGATGTGACGCAAGACATCATCCGGCTCTTCGACGAAGCGAATCCCGTGAAGTCGGGAAGCTGCGTTCGTCGCCGAAGCCGGCGGCTCCGAAGCCTGCGGCTCCGAAGCCGTAAACCAGCAAAGCAACGCTTTCTACTTCGCAGTGTTTTTCGAAAGGCCTCGCCGATTGGAGCGAGGCCTTTTTTTGCGGGGGGCGTTTCCAGATGAATGCGACCGCGTTTGCTGATGCGGATCCGCGTTGTCTGATCCGATTGGTTCTGAATATGATGATGCTCGACGCACCGAGCATCTGGAATTCAAAATACGTCGCGGAAGCGAACCGGGAGGATGGAGCATGGCAATTTCTGTGGGGGCGGCGGCTCCGGATTTCACGTTGAAGGATCAGAACCAGAAGGAAGTGAAACTTTCCGACTTCAAGGGAAAGAAGAACGTCGTCATCGTGTTTTATCCGCTGGACTGGAGCCCGGTGTGTACCAACGAGCATGCGTGCTTCGTGAACGACATGAAGCGTTTCGAGCAGCTTGACGCACAGGTTCTTGGAGTCAGCGTGGACAGCGCTTGGTCGCACAAAGCGTTCGCTGAGAAAATGGGAATAACCTATCCGTTGCTGGCGGATTTTCAGCCGCGCGGCGCCGTGGGAGAAAAGTTCGGCGTGTATCTCGCGGACAAGGGGATCACTGGACGCGCCATCGCGATCGTGGATCGCGGCGGCAAAGTGGCCTGGTTCAAGAACTACGACATCCCCACGGTGCCGGACATCAATGAGGTTTCCAGCGCTCTCGCGAGCGTAAAGTAGGTCGGACAAAAAGGTGGTCAGGGCTGCTTGAACGCGCCGGCTGTGCGGAAGGTGCGGCAGCCGGTGGGTGGGCAAAGCCGCGAATGTAGTCCACGGCCTGCCAGCGCTCTAGTTCTGAGAGTTTGTCTTCAAAGCCGGGCATCGGGTTGCGCCCCTTGGTGATCTGCCAATAGAGCTGGCCGTCGGTGAGAGTGCCCATTTTCCTCACATCGGTGAAATTGCCCGGCTCAACAGAGAGCTCCGCCGATTTCTGACCGTTGCCGTCCCCTCGATCTCCGTGGCATTGCACGCAGTGATTTGCGTACACGGCCTTCCCCGCCTTGAGGTTTGCATCCGTTAGGGGCGCCGGGTTTGGCAGTTTTTTCGCCCTTTCCGCCGCGGCCCAATTACTCACGCCGTAAATCAGGGCGACACTGCCCGCCACGAGGATGAGGAAAAGCGCGACAAAATACAGCGCCCGGGATTTTTGTGGCGGCTTGGCGGAGACGGCATCGCGCGACTTATGTCGGATTGTTGCAGCTGTGATTTTCGCACAGCCGCTCAGGATTGCCCAATCGATATCGCGTAGAGGAGCCAGATATTCATGCCAAGGATGACGACGGTCGCTATCACCGCCAGGTAATTCGTGATCGGGCGGTTGGCGTGGGTGCCCATCAGGTCTTTCCGGCGCGTAAGCATCAGCAGTGGAATCATCGCGAAGGGCAGGCAGAAGCTCAAAATGGCCTGGCTGAGCACCAGAGTCTTCAGGGGATCGAGTCCCCAGGCAATCACCACGATTGCGGGAATCATGGTAACCATGCGGCGCAGGAAAATGCTGATCCGGAAGTTCATGAAGCCCTGCAGGATCACCTGCCCGGCCATCGTTCCCACGGTCGCGGAAGAAAGGCCCGAGCACAGCAGAGCCACGGCAAAAGCGACGCCCGCAAATTTGCCCAGCAAGGGGCCCAGAGTGGCATGGGCTGCCTCAATTGAGTACACATGGATGCCCGCCGCCAAAAAATACCGCTGCGGCCATCACCACCATGGCGGAATTAATCAGCCAGGCGCCATTCATCGCCAGCAGCACGTCGATCAGTTCCATCTTGCGGTGATGGTGCTCGTCGCGATCGAGTTCCTCGCGCCGGGGAAGCACCAGCGCCGAATGAAGGTAAATCACGTGGGGCATCACGGTCGCGCCCAGCATGGAAACCGCCAGATAGATCGAGGACGAATGGATCTCCGGCACCAGCACATGGTGTCACGATGGGCCGCCAGCCGGCTTGCTGAGAAACATTTCAATCGCGTACGACACGCCGATCACGCCCACGAGAAACATGATCACCCGCTCGAGCCATTGAAACCCCAGTTGCTCGACGGCGAGAATAAGCATGACGCAAACGCCGGTGAGAATCGCGGCAGGAAGCATGGGGATTCCAAACAGGAGATAGAAACCCAGCGCCGCGCCGAGAAACTCAGCGAGATCCGTGGCCATGGCGCCGATTTCCGCAGCCACCCAGAGCAAGATCGTCACCGGGCGCGCGAACTCTGCCCGGCAGTTCTCGGGAAGCGTCTTGCCGGTGGCAATTCCCAGCTTGGCCGCGAGGTACTGGACGAGGATCGCCATGGCGTTCGACCACAAGCAGAACCCACAGAAGCTCGTAACCGAAACGCGCGCCGCCCTCGATATTCGTGGCGAAATTTCCCGGGTCCATGTAGGCGACGGAGGCCACAAACGCCGGGCCCGAGGTACCACCAGCCGTCGCGCAAGGCTTTGCGCGGAGCGGCGGAAGCGTTGCCGCGCTTGCCGTTTTCCCCGGTGCTTGTTGGATGGCTGCTTCGGACATAGTTAACCTAGTTAAACTTACTATATAAACTACGCTTAACAGAAGCCTTTCGTCAATCGCCACGATGGCACCGGTGTTTCTAAAACTGATCGGGAAGGCGTTTCGCCTCTGCTATAGTGGGCAAACGACTTCAAGGAGAGCGACGCATGGCTGAACCGCAAAAGAGCCGCAGCAGGTCCAGATCAAGGCCGATGAAAAGGAGTTGCTTGGCCAATATTCGAATCTCGTGGTCGTGCATCACAATGCCGAGGAGTTCACGCTCAATTTCGTCTATCTTTTCCCGACGGTGCCGCAGGGCAAGCTGGTGGCCAGCCTGATCGTGAGCCCCGTCCACGCCAAGCGGCTGATGCGCGCGCTGCAAGAGAACCTCGCGTCGCTATGAGGCGCAATTCGGCAAGCTGCCGGAAGGTTCAGGCCCGGCGCCTGAACCGAACGTGGGATTCATCCAGTAGCTGCAGCGAGTATAGACTTTCGGGCTTCCGAACGGTGTGCTTGTCGAGTGAATTACAGAGACAGGCGGCCACGTTGCTAAGCATAAACTTTTTCTTGTCGCGCCTCTTCATGCGGTAGAGCGCCCGGTCGGCGGCGCCGAAAAGCTTCTCGATTGTGGCTCCATCTGTCGGGTAAACGGATACTCCCACGCTGACCGTTACCGTGCGGCAACTGGCCATCAGTTGCCAGGCGCGCGCAAATTCGCTCCGCCACTCCCTTGGCTGCCTCTTCCCCAATCTCCGGCAAAATGACCGCGAACTCGTCTCCGCCATACCGCGCCGGCGTATCGATCGTGCGGCTGTTGCTGCGCAGCGCATTGCCCAGGCGTTTGATCGCGTGGCTTCCGGTCAAATGCCCGTACTTGTCGTTGATTTTCTTGAGGTCGTCCAGATCGAAGAGCAGCAGGGCAAAGCTGCGGCCGCGTGCGCCGCGAACGCTCGATCTCGGTCTCCAAAACCTCAAGCAGCCGCCGGTGGTTCGCCAGGCCGGTGAGTGAATCGGAAGCTGCCAGGCGGCTGACTTGCGCGAAGAGCTGGGCGTTGTCGAGCAGGGTTCCGCCCAGCACCACGACATAGCTCAAGCACCATCAACACGTGCGCCAGCATGAAGGGTGCGTCAAGGCCGCGCTGCGATTCGGCAATCGTCACGTGGCAGAATCACGTTCAATCCCGCAGCGATGAAAAGGGCCCGGTCAAGTGAGGCTTTCGCGCGCCTCAGCCGCCAGCCATAGCCAATGGTGGCAGCCACGTAGATGGCTGCAGGCAGAAGGTCCCAGGGGCGCGGAACAAAGCGAACCGGGGTGAATCTGCGGGGCCTCCGGCATCATGAAGTAGAAAACGCTCGTCAGGTATGCGACAGCCGCCACAACCAGGATGGCCCCAGCGATTTCTTTTCCAGGATCTCGTGCCAAGGGTATTCGCCGCTCAACGAGCAAGGCCGCCAGGAGCAGCACGCCGAGAAGGGTTCGACCCGCCAGCCATGCAAGGGAAATGTGATGGATCGCGGTGCTGGTGACAAGCATGCCGTGGTAGAAGCTGATGCTCGTGCCAGCTTCAATCAGCCCCGCCACTACAAAGCCAAGCGCCAAAGTCAACGAAATGCGGTCGTGGGTGCCGCGGAAGCGAATCATGGCGTTCGCCGCAAACGTGAAGGCCATGAGGCTGCCAGCCATGTCCAGAAACGTGTCCAAAAGCGGATCGGCCAGGTAGGAGGAATGCCGAAGCGTCGACAGGAAGATGAGATAGCCCGCCGCGGCAATCGTGGCAAGGAGGAGGAGCCGGAAACGATGAACCAGCTCCCAAATTTTTGGCCGGACGCCCCATATTTCCCCCAGAATGAAAACACGACCCCTTTCATCGGAGAAGCAAGCGAGGTTGCCAGTGCCACTGGAATGCCAGCGGATTTGTAAATGATTTATATCAAGAGGTTTGGAGACAGAGCGATATGGTAAACTATCGCTCCTGTGATTAAGGGCTTTCCGGTTTGGGGTAGAAAGGTTACATTTTGAATACGCTTGCACCCAAATACGATTGCCCGCTAAGGTTTGGCGGAGCTGGAGGCAAGATCGCGCGCTTCGATTACGCTCTGGAAACTGGCTTTCTTGTGGGCCCCATCGCAGAAGGGTTTGGTTTGCGAATGTCCGCAGCGGCAGAGGCCAATGGACGTTCGACCGCCTAAGCCGAAGGCCTTGCCTTCCTGGTCCAAAATTTCGAAATCGCCTTCGACGCGTATCGAGCCATCGTTTCGAACCGTAATCTTCGTGGCTGCCATGCAAATCCTCCGTAGATTGCGAGTTATACGCGCACTGGGCGCCAGCCGATTCTCGTGCCTAATACTTAGGCACGGACGGATCCACTTCGTCGGACCATGCCAGGATTCCGCCCTTCAGATTCAATATTTTGCGGAATCCCGCCTTGCGCAAAAATTCCGAAGCTTCCGCCGAACGCTTGCCGCTGCGGCAATGGGCCACGATCTCGCGCGAACTGTCGAGTTCATGTCACGCGGCGTCGGTAGATTCGCCGAGAGGAATCAGATGGCCGCCGATATTGCAGATCTGATACTCGTGCGGCTCGCGCACATCGAGGATGTAGATGTCGTCGCCGCGGTCGAGCCGTGCTTTCAGCTCGCGCGGAGTGATCTCTGGAACCGTGGTCGGCGCCGCCGGCGCTTCCTCTCCTCGAATGCCGCAGAATTCCGCGTAATCGATCAGCTTCGTCACGGTTGGATGGTCGCCGCACACCGGGCATTCCGGATTCTTGCGCAGCTTGAGTTCGCGGAATTTCATGCCGAGCGCATCGAAGAGCAACAGACGCCCGATCAGAGGATCGCCTTTGCCGATGATGAGCTTTAGAGTTTCCGCCGCCTGGATCGTCCCCACAATTCCCGGCAGCACACCCAGAACGCCGCCTTCGGCGCACGACGGCACAAGCCCTGGCGGGGGTGGCTCGGGATACAGGCAGCGGTAGCAGGGGCCGCCAGGGGCGCCAAAGATCGTGATCTGGCCCTCGAAGCGGAAGATCGAGCCGTAAACGTTGGGCTTGCCGAGCAGCACGCAGGCATCGTTCACAAGATAGCGCGTGGGGAAATTATCGGTGCCGTCGACGATGATGTCGTAGTCTTTGAACAGATCGAGGGCGTTTTCGCTAGTGAGGCGCGTCTCGAATGTATCGATCTGGATCAGCGGATTCAGGTTGCGCAAGTGGTCGGCTGCCGCCTCGATCTTGGGTCGGCCGACATCGGTTGTGCCGAAAAGAACCTGCCTTTGCAAGTTTGTGAAGTCGACGGTGTCAAAATCCACCAAGCCGATGCGCCCCACGCCGGCGGCCGCCAGATAAAGCCCGAGCGGAGCTCCGAGACCGCCTGTGCCGATGCACAGCACCTTGGCCTGTTTGAGCTTGAGCTGCCCGTCCATGCCGACTTCGGGCATGATGAGATGGCGGCTATAGCGCAGGATTTCTTCTTTCGAAAGCGACACTCGCGGGTTACCCACAGGTGCCTCCGCGGGACTTGCAGTTTTCGTTGCCATGAGAATTCTCCCGAAGTATTGTTCCTTCAGATTTCATTAAAGGCTGTGCGCGCGCGCCGCCAGCGATTGAAGGCACGATACTCACGACGTCTCCTTCGCGAACGGGCGTCTGGTCTTTCTGCAAGTATCGGATGTCTTCGTCATTCACGTAGACGTTGACGAAGCTGCGAAGGCGTCCATCTTCGGTGAACAGATGCTTCTTCAGGTCCGCGAACTGGCTGGTCAGCGCCGAGAGGGCTTCGCCGACGGTGGCGGCCTGCAACTGAACGCTTTCCTGCTTCCCGGCATAGGCGCGCAGCGGCGTTGGAATCACGACTTTCACTGGCATTCGATGTCTCCTTGCGAAATTGCCACGATGCCAAAACTGCTAAAACTGCCGCTAGAAACGAGCGGAATGGGCGACCGTTTCGATTGCTTCCGAATCGTAGGCAGCTCGGTCGTCGTGGAGGCGCCAGGAAGTCGTATCGCGCGGCTCGCCCTTCTGCACGCTGACGATAATGTAGCTATACCAGGGCCACGCATGCTCGCGGTCAAACTCACTGGGCCTCGCGGGAGCGTCGGGATGCGAGTGATACCACCCGATCAGCTCGATCTTCTTTTCGCTGGCTGTCTTTTCGGCCAGGCGCACGTCGTCCGGCGTCACCTCGAACCGATTGCGAGGCGAATCGTTGCGGCGGTTCGCGAGTGGCAGCAGATCAAGCGCCTCGCGCGACGCGTCGCTGTCACGGCCCAGTATGGCTCCGCAACACTCATGCGGATAGGTTTCAACTCCGTGCGCATGAATTCGTCGCAGCAGTTCGCTCGCAATCTTCAGGACCGGCCCGCTCACTCTTCGCTCCAGAATTTGTCGCTCAGATATTTGTCGCCCGAATCGGGAAACACGGTGACGATCACAGCATGTTCGTCGCGCGGTAGGCGCCGGGCCAGATCAAGACAAGCCCAGAGGGCAGCGCCCGCGCTCACCCCCGCCAGAATCCCCTCTTCCCGCGCCAAGCGCCGCGCCATCAGCTGTCCGTCTTCGGTCTGCACAGCTACGTCTTCGTCGGCAATTGCGGGATCGTAGATCGAAGGCACGATATTTGTGGCCATGTGCTTCAGGCCTTCGAGGCCGTGGAATCCGGAATCCGGCTGCATGCTGATGCACCGGATCTTCGGATTCAATTCTTTTAGCCGCCGCGAGGTGCCCACAAACGTACCGCTCGTGCCCAGACCGGCGAGGAAATGCGTGATGCGTCCCTCGGTCTGCAGCCAGATTTCCGGGGCTGTCCCCGAATAGTGAGCTAAAGGGTTCGCGGGATTGCCGTACTGATCGGGATAGAAATATCTTTCGGGATCAGCGTTGTATATTTCACGCACGCGGCGGATCGCCCCATCAGTTCCCTCGTCGCCCGGAGTGTAGACGATTTCGACGCCGTACGCATGCAGGATATGCTTGCGCTCGGGCGAGGCGCTGCTGGGAAGGCAGAGCTTCACGCGATAGCCGAGCGCGGCCCCGATCATGGCGTAGGCGATTCCCGTGTTGCCGCTGGTCGCGTCGAGTATCACCTTACCAGGGCGCAAGTCGCCGCGGCGCTCCCCTTCGCGAATCATCGAGTATGCTGCGCGGTCCTTCACGGAACCGCCTGGGTTAAACCATTCCGCTTTGGCGTAAATCTCGACGTTCGGATAGCCGGAGGTCACACGCTCCATTCTCAGGAGCGGCGTATTGCCGATGCGCTCGACGAGTCGTTGGCCCAGGCGAGTGTGTGGCCCGCTACCCTTTACCGTGACGGGCGCGATCACAGGTTTGTCTACCGCAGTCATTGATCGTCTTCGCCGCTCTTTGTGCTCAAGCCGCACAATTGCAAGCCTGTGCGGCACCCTTGAAGCTGCTTTGATGCCCTACGGATCGATTTGTATTCAGCTAATTCCAGTCATTTTAGCAGATTCGCGAATTCGTTCCTATGAGCGGTTCAGCGCCCTACGCTGCTCTGACGGCGCTGCCCAAAAGCTCCAACAGGTGTTTGGATGCTCGAGGTTGCTACTGGAAGCGGATTTTGCGCTTTACAGAAACGAAGGGAATTCATATGCTCAAAGCCTATGTGGTACGTGAACAGGCTTTTCGAGCAGGTGCAGGTGGAATCGCTGGCGGCGAAAGGCTTTCTGGTCCGCAGTTCCGGTGGTGTGGTGCGGATCGAAAAGCATCGCTGCGGGGCCGAACTTCGCAGATCGCCGTCGGGTTCGTACCAGATGACAATCATTCCCAGCATCATGATGCTGGGTCAGTTCACGCGGCTTTGGGATGCGGGCTATCAGAAATTTCTGCTGACCCACGAAGGCAGAAAGTTTCCGATCCGAGTGAGCCAGCTTGCCGATCTGCGCAAATTCAACGAGGAATTGCGCACCGCCTTGGGCGTGTCTACTTATTATAACGAAGCCCTCGGCTCGACTTGCCACTACAGCGTTTACGACCGCGTGAAGGGGCGTCGCGGCGATGTGCCTGATGAAAGCGTCGGCGCGCACGAAAACACCGGGCATTAGAGCTTAGTTTTGTCCTTCCGGTTTTCGACTTCAACTCCTATTGAGATGCCCGCCTCCGCTTGATCTACTCTTCGCAATATCGAGTTGACGAGATTAGCTGGGCAACGACGAGCGGGGCCATCAAAGATGTGGTCGTGGTGCCTGCGCGCAGCCAGATAGAGGCGGACCGGACTTCGTGGCACAATCCGGGGCCAGACTTGTCCACTGCCACCAGCAACTTCAATGGATTACGTATTTAAGACGCTTTGGACACTGCGCGTAAGACTGAGATCGGCGGCGCTCCTACCGGGCTGGGTCTGACGTTAAACCGGAGGGCGGGGAGAAAACAAAAAAATGGCACAGGTGGTTGCACTCGTTGATGATTTGTTCTTTCAGGCGAAGATGATTGAAACCGCGAAACTCCTCGGGGTTGAGCTGCGTACTTGCGGCACGCCCGATGCAATGTTGGCGGAGATCGCGCAGAATCCGCCGAGGCTCGTCGTGATCGACCTCAACGCACGCAACGACCCTCTCCAGGCGGTTGAGCGGGTACGCATCAGCGCGGCACAAATTCCGCTATTGGGGTTTCTGTCCCATGTCCAAATGGACCTGGCGGAGAAGGCGCGAGCGGCCGGTTGCCACGACGTGATGCCGCGCTCGAAATTCTCGCGAGACCTGGCAACCATCCTCGGCCAGGTGAAATCGGAACGTTCATGACTTCGCTGAGAATTTTCGGGAATTCGATTCTGATTACGATCCCGATGTTGTTCTCGCTCTTCAACGCGAACGACGTTCGCGCACAAGAAGGGCATGAGACCGACCCTTCGAGCGCGCTGTCGGCGGCCTTGGGGGCGGCCTGCCGCGAGAACGAAGCCGAGTTTGCAAAATATCTTACTTCCGACAGCGCCGCGGCTTTTCTCGCTCTGCCCGAAGAGCAACGCACGGCCCTATTGAAGCGCTTTTCGCTCGCGGACGGAGCCGGTAAAACGCTGGTCTCCTCGGACAGTCATAACCGCCCCGTGCTGCGTTGCCAGGCGCCCGAGCAGACGGTGGAGTTTCGCTTCGGCGAGGTTCGGGCCCGCGAGAATCTGGCCTATGTTCCGGTGACCGTAGTCGACAGTCAGGAAACGGAATTCGGCTTGGTACGTGAAAATGGCGGCTGGCGACTGCTGTCGCTCGGGTTGGTGCTTCTCGATATTCCACAACTTTCCAAGCAGTGGGAGACACAGAATCTCGCAGCACGCGAAGACTCCGCCCTGGTGGATTTGCGAGGCCTCGCGGACGCAATCCAGGCTTATCGGAGCGCGTTTGGGAAGCTGCCGGAATCCCTCGCGCAGCTTGGTCCCGCGCCAAAGAATGAAATATCACCTGAGCAGGCATCCCTTGTGAGCGAACATCTGGCCGCGGGAAGTGACGCCGGCTATAAGTTCCGCTATCGGATTGTGCCGGCGTCAAATGAAGCGGATGCGACATTCGAACTCGCCGCGACACCCGACGATTATGGCAAGACGGGCCAACGTTCGTTCTTTCTGGACCGCGCGGGGAAGCTCCACGGAGCCGACAAAGGCGGCACGGTCGCGGCGCCTGACGATCCGCTCGTAGCGGGAGAAAAGGCGCCTTAAGAAAGCCGGCGCGGGGAGTATAATTCCCCTCCGAAGGCACGCTAAGCAAACGCCTGCTAGGATTTGGTTCCCCACATGTCTATCCAACCAGTCGCCGCAAAACGAAGCTCCGAGGACGCGGTTCGCGACGCGAATCATCGGTTTTACGCCGCTTTCGAATCGCTGGACTTGGCTCAGATGGAGGCTGTCTGGTCACACGACGAAGAGGTGGAGTGCGTGCATCCCGGATGGGATTTGCTGCTCGGATGGGATGAGGTGCGCGAGCGCTGGGAACGGATTTTCGCCAATACCAAGCGTGTGCGCGTCGCCCTGAGTTGTGAGTGGGTCCGCGTCGAGGGCGATGTCGCGTGGGTGGCCTGCACGGCCCGAATCACAACGGCGTTTGACGAAGGATTCGACGAGGATGTCGTGCAGGCCACGAATATTTTCGTGCTCCGCGACGGACAGTGGCTTCTCGTGGTCCATCACGCTTCCCCTGTTCCGATTGCCGACGATTCAACGATCCAATGAACGCGCCCGCCTGATTCATTCCATCTTTCATGAGTGCTCCTGAAAACCCGAGCGACGCGGCGTCGAATCGCTGGCTCAGGCGCGGGGTATTGGGCATTGGCCTTGCCAGTCTCTTCTCTGATTGGGGACATGAAGCGGCCACATCCATTTTGCCGGCCTTCCTTGCGAGTCTGGGAGCGCCGGCGATTGCACTGGGTGTAATCGAAGGAATCTCCGACGGTTTTTCGAGCTTCGCGAAACTGGCTGGTGGGTGGATCGCGGACCGTCCCCGGTGGCGTAAGCCAACAGGGATCATTGGCTACCTCGCGACAGGCCTTTCCACTTTTGGATACGCATTCGCCCACAGCTGGCCCGCGATTCTGGTTATGCGCGCACTCGGTTGGGTGGGGCGCGGGAGCCGCGGCCCTTCCCGCGATACACTCCTGGCGGATTCCGTGTTGCCAGGGCAGTCGGGCCGGGCATTCGGCTTCGAGCGCACCATGGATACCGTGGGTGCCGTTCTTGGACCTCTCTGCGCGACGGCGCTGGTCGGGCTCCTGGGCGTGCGAGGTGTGTTGCGCTGGAGCGCGCTGCCGGGGTTACTCGCCGCAGTTGTCTTTGCTTGGCTTGTCCCTGCCGGTAAGAGTATGGAAGGACGCCCCACGCCGAGTTTTGCATCCAGCTTCGCGCAGCTGCCCAAGACCTTCTGGCATTATCTGGCGGGCGTGTCCGCTCACGGCATCGGCGATTTTGCGCCCACGCTCCTCATCCTGCGCGCCAACCAGATTCTGGCGCCACGATTCGGGTTTGCGCGAGCCGCCACGATCTCGATCGCTCTCTACACGTTCTACAACGTCATCAATGCGATGGCTTCCTATCCAGCGGGCGCGCTGGGCGACCGAATCGGCAAACGCGGGTTGCTCTCCGTCGGGTACCTCGTCGGCGTGCTGGCTTACGCCGGCTTTATCTTTGAGCCGCCAACGATTCCCATTCTCGCGATTCTCTTCGGTCTGGCGGGAGTCCACGGCGGATTTCAGCAATCGCTCGAGAAATCGCTGGCTTCGGAGCTTCTCCCTTCCCATGTTCGCGGCTCCGGGTTTGGCGTCCTGGCAACCGCCAATGGAATCGGTGATCTTGTGTCGAGCATCGCCGTAGGGGCGCTGTGGTCCGCTGTGAGTCCTGCAGCGGGGTTTGCCTATGCCGCGATCTTCGCGTTCACAGGCGGATTGCTGATTTTCATCTGGCGCTGAGGCCGCTTCCCAGTTACCTCCGTTTTTGCGATTTGCGCGCACGCGGGGCAGGCTGGCAACGCGGGCAGAAATAGCTGCTGCGTCCGGCGACAATGACGCGCCGAATCGTTGTTTTGCAGCGTACGCACCTCTTCCCCTCGCGTTGGTAGACACGGTGTCGCAATTGATACTCGCCGCGCTGTCCGGCGCAATCCACGTAATCGGATATCGAAGACCCGCGCAGACGGATGGCTTCCTTCAGGATGGCTTGAACGGCCTCGTAAAGTCTGCGCAGGTCAGGTTTCTTCAAACTAGAGGCAAGGCGCATCGGGTTGATGCGCGCGCGCCACAGGCTTTCATCCGTGTAGATGTTTCCCATACCGCGCAACACCGTTTGATCGAGGAGCAGCGCCTTGATTCGTGCGCGACGCCCTTCCAACTGCTCCACAAATTCGGGCTCGGTGGCTTCAAGCGGATCGAGACCCAGGCTGCCGAGCGGGTTGCCATCACCTTGCGAAATCATTTGCATGCTGCCGAAGCGGCGCGGATCGCGGTACCTGAGTTCCCTTCCGTCGTCGAGTGCAAAAAATGCATGGGTATGCGGAGCGATGCTTGTGTCAGCCGAACAGGTAGTCAGCTGTCCGGTCATGCCGAGATGGATCAGGAGGGCCGGCTTGCCGCTTGTTTCAACGGAGGATTCCAGTTCCAGGACCAGGAATTTGCCGTAGCGCCGTACGGACAGGATACGGCTGCCGGGTAACCGCTTTTCGAGGGCGGCGGGATCTTCTATGAAGTCCGTTTTACCCAAACGGACTTCCACGATGCGCCTGCCCGGCAGGATCTTTTGCAACCCGCGCACGACCGTCTCGACTTCGGGAAGCTCCGGCATCTATTTTGAAAGCTAACATACTTCGCACAAATCGGGTTCCCCGCTGCATAGCCCGCCGTTGGGCGCTCAAAAACTATTCGACTTGATCGCCGCACCTCGGTGACTATAATTCGTCGGACACGCGAGCCGCCCCGAGCCGGCGCGTTCGCGAGCCATCGTGGAGGATGAGATGAAAGGATTCTTTTTTGTTCTGGCGTCCTTGCTGGCGCTTCCGGCCCCGGCACAAACAGGCGTTGACAACAAGGGGATGCAACTATCCACATGGCTTAAGAACGCCTACACAAACACTCGAAACAACCTGATCAAATCAGCGGAAGGCGTTCCCGATGAGCTTTACGACATGCGGCCTGGACCGCAGCAGGAAGTCCGAACCTACGGCCAGATTATCGGGCATGTAGCGAACTTCAATATCTTTGGTGCTCGCAAGCGAAGGGCGAAAAGAATCCCAATGAAGGCAATGATCTGGAAAAGATCACCACGAAGGCCGGATTAGTGAAGGCCTTGAACGAGGCTTTCAACTACTGCGATCCCGTTTACGCCGACATGACGGACGCTTCGGGGCTCGAAGTCATCGAAATCAACCAGGAAGGCAGAGGGAAACGAGTGCAGGTCCCGCGAATGAGCCTGCTGATTCAAAATCACGCCCACAACAGCGAGCACTACGGGAATCTGGTGACTTACATGCGGATCAAGAGCATCGTGCCGCCTTCCTCGGCCCCGCGATGATTTCCTACCGCTGGTAAATTGATCGTCGAGCAATAGCGGTGCCTTCGAAGTTTGGGCGACTGTATCCCGAAGCCGATTGTCGTGGCTGGGCAGCACCGATGGCAGCAATGCGACTCAGTCGAGCCGCGGCACCCACACGAACAAAGAAGCCGGCAGCTATTAGTGCTGTGCCAAGCAGGATCACCGCCATTCCGACCGCACTCCTGAGGCATCCTTCCGTTGCTGGTAATTCCATCTTTCACTCTCTTTCTTAGACCGGGCCGCTGGATAACGATAACGAAGTGCTCGTTGGGTAAAGCGAGGCGAGCGTACCAATCATTCCCCCGCGATTTTCGTGTAGCGCAATTGCTGTGTCACGATGTCGCGCGGATAGCTGATCTGGACGATGCCGCCCTGGCTTCCCGCGCCTCTGCGCAGTTCGAGCTCTGGGTTTATGCCCACCCAGTAGTTGGGAATGTCGAGAGTCTTGTAGCGAGCGACGACTTGGTCCCGCAGAGCTGTGTCGAAATGAACGCCATATTTTGTGATGAGCGCTTTCGCTGCGTCGTAGTCGCCTTCGGCTTTGATGCGCATGAGTTCGGCGAGCAGCATGCCGGCTCCCTCGCGCATCTTTGCATAGTCGGTGACCACCAGGTAAGTCTTCCCGTCGCGCTCAAGGGGCTGAATGGCGCCGGTTTTCTCGCGAATGTAGTTGACGATCAGCTGCGTGCCGCGTCGGTGATCTTCTTCGATCGTGTTTCCCGTGGGCACTTCGTGAAGCTGGACGAGAGCGGCGCGTGCTTCCCCATCGTAGGCCGCGCGAGCCACGTCGTCATTGGGCACCACGCCCATCTGAGTAAGCTTGGGGTCCCAGAAATTCCACAGGGCCATTAGATCCGCGCGCGATTCCTCGAGAGTCGAATAATATTCCTTGATATAGGAAGCGGGCTCCTTCGTGAGCTTGGGGCTAAGCTTCCCGGAGCCATGGCCGATCACCTCGTGCATCGCGGTGAAAAGATTTTCCGCGAGGTCGCCATATTTCTCGGCGCGGTCGATCTCCTCTTGAGAGCTGGCAAACTCCCGGGAAACCTTATGGCCGGTGGCGCTATTCAGGGCCCGAATGGAGCTGGTGAAGATGAAACTCTTGGAGCCGTACTTCTCGTGTATTTCATCCTCGTTCGGGAGATTGTCGCCAATCGTATTCACGGCAAACGACCCGGCTTCGATGAGCGTCTCGGTGGCATTGACGGTCGGCGGCTTGGGATTTGGGTTCTTGTACTTGTCCTCCCAGGGAGCGCGCTGTTCAAAATAACCGGCGTTGGACGCAAATCCCGTCATCAGGCGGTTCATTTGCTCGTCAACCACGGTAACGAAGCCCTGGACCGCGCCTTTCTGGCCGCGCGGATCGGAATAAACCTCCACGAAGCCGTTGGAGAAATCCGGATTGCTCTTGTCGCGAACCCAGCTGATTCCGCAGGCGATCCAATCGGAACGCTCGCCCGTCTGGTAATACCGGATTAGATCGTTGATCACCCGTTTCTGAGATTCGGGCGCATACGTGAGTGCCTGCTGCAGGTCCCGGATTGCCAGGCTGAGTTCACGCGCGTAGCGGCCGGGAGGAACTTTGCCGTCCGGCGTGCCGGCGCGGTAGACCTCTTCGACTGGTTTGCCGTCGTCGCCCTTGGTCACCCGAGAGTTCAGTGCGTAATGGTCGGTGAAGCCCGCGAGGTCTTTCAGGGTTACGCCAGAGTAGAAATTGACCGAGCTTGCTTCAAGCGGATCTTCTCCGCGGGGAGGGTTCTTCACTGTCAGCATGGGCTCGAAGTCAGGGTCGAAGAAAGGCTTTTGCAGATCGGCGAGGTCTTTCGCCAAAGCGGTTGCGGAACCCAGTTGGGAGGCGCCGTTTTTGCGGGCCTGTTCGGCCGCGGCGCTCAATTCGGCGGGCGTGAAATCAGGCAGGAACTTGCGCGAGGTGAATTCATTGTGGTTCCCATGATTCCCCCAGAAGAGCATCCCATATTCAGCGATCTTTTTGAGCGCAGCCGGGTCGACGCCATTCGGGTGCGTCAGGATGGCTTCGAGCAGATGCTTCTCGCGAATACCGTAAGCGGAATTCTGGTCGTAGGCGATCGGATTAATGGCTATCGCCGCCATCGAGAGCCAATATGCGTCCATTTTCTGCGCTTGGGAAAGGTCATCGAAGGCGTCCACGGTGATTTGAAGGAATCCGGTGTCGCGAACGCGAGCCACCAGGCTCTTTGGCGCCGACGGTTCATCGCTCGCCGGCGCAGCGAATGCGCCGGGAGAGCAAGCCGGGGCGAGGAATAAAAAAAGGAATAAGCCCGTAAATCCTATAGATTTTGCGCGCACAAGCATCCTCCACGGTTCGGACCTCAATTGTAGTAAAGAAGAGAGGCGCTGCCTATCGCGGCAGAGCGAAAGCAGTTGGCCATTCCTTTGCAGCAAGACACAGGTCGGCAGACGACCATTGCCCGCCCCACAGGGTAGAATACGCTTGGTGTGTGATTCGATAGAAATGCCTCGAGAAACCGAGTGAGCAAAATATATGCAGGCACATCCGGATGGGCCTACCCGAGCTGGAAGCCGGAATTTTACCCGGCGAAGCTTGCCTCCGCCAAATTCCTTGGTTACTACGCAAGCAGGCTTAACTCCGTTGAGTTGAATTACACATTTCGCCGTTTCCCCACGGTGAAGCTGCTGGCCGGGTGGATTGAGGCCACACCCGCCGATTTCAAATTCGCCGTGAAGGCGCATCAAACGATCACGCATATCAAGCGATTGCGCGATAGTTCTTCCTTCACTGCGGATTTTCTCGGGGCCCTTGATCCGTTGCGAGAAGCCGGAAAGCTGGGTCCGGTGCTGTTTCAGCTGCCTCCCTATCTGAAATGCGATCTGGACCTGTTGAAAGGTTTCCTTGACGGAATGTCACATAACGTTCGCCCTGCTTTTGAATTTCGGCATAGCTCCTGGTTTGCTGACGACGTCTATGATTTGCTCCGCAAGGCGGACGCTGCTCTTTGCCATGCTGAGAGCGAAAAGATCGAGACACCCAACGTTCAAACCGCGAGCTTTTCCTATCTGCGCTTGCGAAAAGAGGATTACTCGGCGAAGGCGCGCACGGAACTGGCGCAGTCTGTTTCCGCTCGTGAAAAAAAAGGAGACGTTTTCGTGTACTTCAAGCACGAGGAAACTGCCGAAGGCGCTTTGTATGCGCAGGAATTGCTCAAAGCCGCCGGTGGTCTCCCGTAACCCCTTTGCAAGTTGATCCGGCCGAAGTAGCCTACGCGGCTAGGGAAGCGTATGCAGGACTTCCCAGCCTGCCTTATGAGCTAAAATAGGGAATCTCGTGGAGGAAGAATGATTCATCGCACGGTGTTTCATAACGGCCGCATGCTGCCCGTCGAGGAGGTGCGGCTCTCGCCCGGGCAGGCGGGACTGCTAAGCGGTTGGGGGCTCTTCACCACGATCCGCGTCATCGAAGGGCTTCCATTTGCATTCGAGCGCCACTGGCGACGCCTGACGCGCGATGCCGAAAAGACGCATTGCCCGTTTCCTTTCGACGAAGAAACCGTGCGAGCCCAATTGCTTGAACTGCTGCGGGCAAACCAGGTTCGAGAGGGCTGTGCGCGCATTTACGCCATTTATAATCACTTCGGCATCTGGCGTAGCGATGAAGGGTTTCCTCAAACGGACCTGGTCATGTACTCGTCCGACCTTCCTGCCCATCGCGACCATGCGCGCCTGGCGCTTCGCGAACACGGTCGGCATGCGGCCTCGCCCATGGCGGGCGTGAAGGTGACGTCCTGGCTGAATAATCTGTGGAGTCTGCATGAGGCGGTGCAGGCCGGCTTCGACGAGGTGGTGCTGTTGAACGAACGTGGAGAAGTTTCTGAATGCACCGCCGCTAATATTTTCTGCGCGCGCGGAGGGAGTGTGGCTACCCCACCTTTGTCTTCCGGCTGTCTGGCCGGGATCACCCGAAGCGTATTGCTCGAGATCGGTCCGCCTATTGGAATACCGTTCGAGGAGCGCACCTTGTTTCCCGGTGACCTTTTCTCCGCCGAAGAGGTTTTTATCTCGTCTACGAATCGCAACGTCATTCCGGTCACTGAAATTAGCGGCCGCAGCGTAGGCTCCGCCAAAAGTCCGTTGATGAACGAATTAGAAAAAGCGTTTATCGCCTATATTCGCAACTATGTTGATAACAAGATCGCTCTCCCAGGTCGGCTCTGAGTGCCGGCTCCATCCCTTTTCTCCGCCAGTTAACCTTTCAGCACACTAAGGGTATTACCGTAAATACTTACAGGGGTTACCCGCTGTCTAACAATACAGAGGGATGTTATTTCTATTGTCAGATGGGCCTTTTTCTCACGCGCCGAGGCTTACCGGTTTTTGACGAGGGAGAGCTTCGGCCCGAATCATCTTCGGCCCAGCCCGTTCCCCCGGGCCAACCAACACGGTCAGAAGCGCTGGACGACGAGTCCTCGAGCGACTTCCCGCCCGAGGATCTTCCGGCCATCTTGCTCGCGAAGCACAAGGAGTTGAATCGTTTACTGGAAGAGCTGACCGAGATCTCCAACACATTGAGATCGCACGCGTCCCCCGACATAAAAAACCTGAGCGAATCCCTTCTGCGAGCGGTTAGCGGCGCGATCCGGCAGTCGCTCCTCGATCGGGAGCTTTGTTCGCTCGCCCTCTCCGACGATTTGACTGGACTTCAGAACCGCCGCGGCTTTCTAGCTCTTGCTGGACAGCAACTGAAACAGGCGCATCGGAGCGGGCAGCAATTCCTGCTCTTTTCCTGTGACCTGAATAATCTGAAGATGATTAACGATTCCTACGGGCACCAGGAGGGTGACCAGGCGATCGTCCGTACTTCCGAAGCGCTTAAAAGCACGTTTCGCAATTCCGATATTATCGCGCGTTTTGGCGGCGATGAATTCTGCGTGCTGGCCTTCGAGGCTTCCGTGCAGCATGAAGAACCGATTCTCGAACGCCTGAAAGAGAATCTTCGAAAGGCAAGCGCGGGAGAATCCCGCTATTCCCTGTCGCTAAGCGTTGGGCTCGCCCGCTACGATCCGCGAAGGCCGGTCTCCTTGCAGGATCTGATGGCGGAAGCCGACACCGCGATGTATCAGCACAAAAAAGCGTATTCAAAGCACGCGGCGGGCAATAGCTAGCGGATAAGCAACCCGGCCGCCGCAACCGCAAGTCCTAGGAGCCCCAGCCCCGTTCCCGATTGCCAGAAGAATCTTTTTCGGGTCATAAGAGTAATCGAGGAAATCACCAGCCCCGCCTCCAGCATGACTTCGCCCAGGTCGAAGCGATCCGCCCGGCGACGCTCGATTGCCACTTCGTCTTCGGCCGCTTTGGCTTCGGCCTCGATTTCCCCCTGTTCTTTTGCGTAGCGGGCCACTTCCTTGCTGTACTTGTCTTTTATTTTCCCAGCTGCCTCTGCGTTTGACGGAGTGACAAGGGAAATCTCATCCAGGAATACCTCGTAACTGCGGCGGCGGATGTCCTTGGCTTGATAATATGCCCATTGATCGGTGGCCTTGGTTTGAAGCAGTAACTCCTCGGTATGCGCGCGATGGCCCAGAAGCGAGACTGCCGCAACCAGTACGGCGAAAATCGCCATAGTCAGCGTGACGGGCGCAACGCTTGGTTCGTGCGCCCCATGCTCGGCATGTTCTTGTAACTCCTGGAGTTCGTCGGGCATTTGTCAGTACCTCATGGGCTTCAATTAGCGAATCACTGAAAGATGCGCGCAAAAGAATAGCAGAACGGCGTTCGTTGTGCCCAATCATACTAGGGCCAGCCCAGAAATGGCCGGCGAGGATAGCCTGAGGGAAATCAACGGCTCAATTCGTCAGGCTGGCAGGGGAGCACCGCTTCAGGTAGAATACGCTTGTTTCAGGGAACTCACATCAAATGCTAACTCATATACAGGGCATCACTAATGGCGCAAAGACTTTAGTGCGCGTACGGCCCCGCGGCTTTTGCGCAGGAGTGGTGCGGGCGGTGGACATTGTGGAACTGGCGCTGGAGGCTTACGGCCGCCCGGTCTACGTTCACCATGAAATCGTTCACAACCGTTACGTAGTGGATCAGTTGCGCCGGCGCGGAGCCATATTCGTCGAATCGATCGGCGAAGTGCCGGTTGGTGCGGTGCTAGTATTCAGCGCGCATGGCGTGCCCCCTCGCGTCCGTAGTGAAGCGCAAGAGCGCAACTTGCGCGTCATCGACGCCACCTGCCCTCTTGTAACCAAGGTTCACCTGGAAGCGCTCAAATTCGCCCGCGAGGGGCGTACCCTGATCTTGATCGGTCACCGCGACCATCAGGAGATCATTGGGACGTCCGGTGAGGCGCCGGATCGGACAATCGTGGTTGGCAGTGTCGAAGAGGTAGACGAGCTTGTCGTGCCCGATCCCAACCGGCTGGCCTTTTTGACACAGACCACCCTCTCTCTCTATGACACCCAGGAAATTGTGGCTCGGCTGCGTCAGCGGTTTCCCTCAATCGTGGGGCCCGCGTCGGACGATATCTGCTACGCGACGCAAAACCGCCAGGAGGCTGTCGAGGCCCTCACTCGCGAAGTGGAATTAATTCTGGTTGTGGGTTCGGCGAACAGTTCGAACTCGAACCGGCTCGTCGAAGTGGCGAATCGCGCGGGCGTTCCGGCCCGTCTGATCGAAGACGGCAACGATATCGACGCTTCGTGGGTCGAAGGCGTCAAGACTCTGGGACTTACGGCCGGAGCGTCCGCTCCGGAGATTCTTGTGGAGCAGGTGAGCCAGCGTTTATCCACATTTGGGTTTACGAACCATCGTGATTTGGACCTGATCCGCGAGGACGTCCGATTTACGCTGCCACCGGAACTTGCGGCCAAGCAGAACGAAGGAAGAGCGGCATCGTAAGCAGGTCCGGGGCTAACACAACGGCTACCAGGAGCAAATGAGTGGCGGCCAAGATCGTCCGCCAACCGAATCGAATTGCGTTGTTGGGCGCGCCCACGAGTGCGGCCGCCTTGTCGTCCGGACACGAAGCCGCTCCTGCGGCCCTGCGCGCTGCGGGACTAACTGAAAAACTTCGATCCGTCGGTTACGAAGTTCTTGACCTCGGCGACGACCCGATCCAGCTTTCCAAGCCGGACGAGGAAAGTCCCCGCGCCAGAAATATTTCCGGTGTGATTGCCGGGCTGGATGCTCTGAAGCCGCGCGTCGAACACGCCGTAAAGCTCGGCACGCTTCCGTTGATTCTGGGTGGCGACTGTTCGATCGCTCTAGCGGTTGTCGCGGGCGTTCGCCGGTATTTCCGAAACGTGGGGCTCATTTATTTGGACCGCGATGCCGATTTGAATACGCCGGCAACAACACCTTCGGGCTGTCTTGACGGGATGGTGGTCGCGCATTTGACCGGCCGCGGAGCCGCGGAGCTGGTGCGATTCTGGGGGGAGCCACCCTTGGTTCGCGAACCTGATCTGGTTCTGTTCGGAGTCGACCGGTTGGATCCAGCCGAAGAGGAATTTTTGGGCCGTTCGACACTGCGTCGCTATCTGGCCGCGGACGTGCGACGGATGGGCGCCGCCACGGCGGCTCAGGTTGCTGTGGACCGCATTCATGGAGGAAGTGCCGAATTTATTCTGCACTTTGACGTGGACGTAATCGCGGGATTTGAGGCCACCAACTTCCCCTCGTCGGCGGGATTGAGTTTGGACGAGGTGCGCGCCGCGCTTGAGGTGTTCACTCGCCAAGCACATTTAGCTGCGATCGAAGTTACCGCCTATAATCCTGCCAAGGATCCAGATGGGAGCGGTGCGAGACTCATTCTCGATCTGCTGTCAGAAATTCTGAACGCGCGACTCGCGGCACTTCAGGGCAATGTTGCTGCCCTTCCGCCGGCGGCCGGATCTGCTTCAGGTTCTAACGATTTTTCGACTAAGGTCCCACCGGGAATTCCGGTCGATGCAGGGCTGGCAGCACCTCCGCACGAAAAGATTGCGGCTGCGTTATCACCTGGTGAGGCGTGGTCATCCGAATCGCTGGAAGGCGAATCTCTGGATCGCGAGCCAATGCTGTCGCACTCGGGCTCACCCGCGGCGGGAGAGCCGGTGGCTGCGAACGAGGGTACGATAGACACGTCGGATGAACCCACTTCTTAAGATTTCCCACAGATCAATCAACCCCCGGCCGGTTAGATCGAACACATCGCCTTCCGCTTTATATCCTGGACTGATTATCTTCGATGTAGACGGCGTATTGGTGGACGTCCGCGGTTCCTTTCATAAGACGACGCTGGAAACGGTGCGGTTCTTTACCGGCAAGCGGGTAACGCGCGCGGAACTTCACAATTGGAAGAACCGATCGGGTTTCAACGACGATTGGAAGCTTTCGACGGCGTGGGTGCAATCGCTCGGAGGAAAATTCGAATATGAAACAGTGAAGGGTAAATTCATCGAACTGTATTGGGGCGAGCAGGGTGCCGGTAACGTATCCCGCGAAAAGTGGCTCCTGCCGGTCTCTCATCTTCAACAGCTGGCGAAACATTCTGAATTGGCAATTTTTACGGGCCGGACTCGGAAGGAGCTCGATCACACCCTCGAAAGATGCGGTGTCCGCCGATTTTTCAAGAGCATAGTCACCGTGGAAGATGTTTCGCGGCCGAAACCGGACCCTGAAGGCTTGCAGAAGATACTCAATGGGCGTGACCCAGGCTCCGCGATGTATATCGGAGACAACATCGACGACGCGTTAGCGTCCCAAGCTGCGGGAATCCCGTTCGTCGGGATTGCCTTTGGCCGGGGCGAGGCGCGCAGCCACCGCCGCGATCTCCTGAAGCGCCTGGGCGCGCAAACGGTGCTGACGGATGTAACCAAGCTCGAAACTTGGCTCCGAAAGGCGTCGCGGCCACGCAAAACTTCGGCCACGCGAAAATCGGCAGGTAGTGCCAAACAGGACAAATACACCGCTAGTACCATTGTCTGATCTCCACCCTCCCCCCAGAATTTTGTAGAGGCGGTTTGGCCGCCCCCAACATGCCTACTACTACTGTCAATACACGGCACGCGTCAGCTCGTGCCTTCGTTCGAAGCTTAAACATCCTGCTCAAGTTCGCTCGGATGTATGATTTCGGGCATCCACGCACGGCCAAGCAATACGAAACGGCTTGGAGCGAATTGCGAACCGCTCTCGGCTCGGACAATGAAGCGGGCCTGCTCTTAGGCGTTTCAGGTGAGCAACTCCTCCTGGACGGAACCCCCCTGGAGTCTGCGGCGGCGGAGAAGGCCTTCGCTCGCATGCTATCCTCCGCCGGGATCGCCAGCATCCATTTTGCTCCTACCGTTACACAAGCTAGTCTGGCCCGCCTTGTTAAAGGCTTTCCGACAAACACCAGCACCAAGCAGGCACAGCTCGCGGAGCAGTTAAAGCTCGCCCTTCAAGGCGACACGACCATCCACGTCAACGAGGTTTGCTTTGTCCCCGCTGATTCGTCGGTAGCAAAGTCCACAGTTGCCGCTCAGTTGGCTTCGCGCACGATCGGCATGAGTACCGAGCAGCAGGACGCCCTTTTCAATAGCCCCGAAAAGCTCTTGCAGTTGATCGTGGCGGCAGAGGGCACGAAGGGTGTGAGCGGAGGGCCGGCCACGGGTGCGTCCGGCGATGGAGACGGTTCAGGCGGTGGGTTCAGCGGCGGCGGGGACGGAAGCGGTGGGGTGTCCGGAGAAGGCGGTAGCGGTTCTGGGGAGGGTGGCGGTCCGGGCGGCGGAGCGCCAGGCGATGAGAGCTCCGGGCGCTGGGCCAACGCCACCTCCGGAATCCGCGCGACACGATCCGCGCGCGGTGGCGCGGGTTCCATGGCCGTTGAGACCGGGCTGATGACGATTCATGAGGATGAACTCCAGGGAATCCTCCAGATGCTCGCCCAGATCGCGCGATCCGGCGAGAATTCCAAGGATAGGCTCGACCCGGGAGCATTTCAGTCCCGTCTGTCGACCCTGCCACGCCGGGCGCGCTTTACCGTCAGTCAGGCATTGTCAGCTCTCGCCGCACAGGCCCCCGAAGAGTCCACCGACAAGCCCACCTTGCTCAAGCTGGCTGAGCATATCGCCGTTCGATTTGCGCTTGAGAGCTACGAGCGCGGCGACACACAAGTGAACACTGTTCGCCAGATGCTCGAAGAAATGAGCACGGAGCTGGACGGGCTGCGGAAAATCCTGGGCGTTTACGAAGAAAAAATGTCACGGGCAGGCATCGCTATCCCTTCACACGTTGACCTCTTAGCCCAGCAGTTTTGGACGCACATACCCGAAGAGAAGCAAAGAGCCGCTCTGGAATCGGAAGATGCCTGGTGGGTACCCCCTTCTAAGGCTCGGGAGTGCCTCGAGAAACTGGTCGCCAAAGGTGAGCACGAGGTTGTGGAGAAGATCCTCCGCAACTATGTCGGTGGCATCAATAAGGAATCGAAAGAGATCCGCCGCCAGGCAGCCATGGGTCTCGCGGAGCTCGCGCCGTTCTACGCAAACGCCGACGAGAAGCTCTTCGTGGATACGATCCGCCAGATTGGGGTGCAGCTTGCGGAAGAGCGCGACTCTGAATTACAGAGCCTGGTAGGGGCAGCGTTCGTTCGCCTGGCTCAGGAAGCGACTACGAAACGCTCCTTCCGCGCGATCCAGCGCTCGGTGGAAGTAGTTGATTACGTCGAAACCGAACGCCCGGGTGTGGGAAAGAATTTGCGCCCCAGAATTGCCGTGGAAAGCCGCTTGCCCGAATTCATTGACGAAGCGCTCCGCTCGGGAGAAGTACCCACCGGACTGAAAGATCTTCTTCGCCGCCTGCCCGGACCTTCGGCCGAGCATATCGCCGGTCGTTTTAGCCGCGTCGGATTCCGCGAGGATTGCGAGATATTGGTTGCAATGATGCAGGTCCTGGGCCCGGAAGCGCTGGAGCACCTGCAATCGAAGCTTGTGCATGGCAACCCGCACGAAGCTACCGATACGGTAGGCATCCTGGCACGGCTTGATCTGGCGACTCTCGAACGGGTACTCCCGGGTCGCATGAAAGAATGGAAACGGACCGCGCATGACCGGATCGTGCGTCAGATTTCAGCCAGCGGCGCGCCCGGGCGAGGGCGACTTCTGCTTGAACTATTCAACGAACTGGACGCCTTGATTCGGCCTTTGGCGATCGATGAGATTGGTATGTCCGGCGAGCAGTCTGCCGACACGCTTTTGCTGCGCATCGCCGAAGGGAATCTGCCCAAGGATGGTACCGATTACCTGCGCCTCAAGGCCATTGAGGCGCTGGGCCGGCTGCGCACGACGGGCGCGGCAGCCGTGCTGCGTAAAGTTGCCGAGACCAGGAAGGCCTGGCGATGGGCTCATGGCTCCGAGTTGCGGTTGGTAGCGGCCCAGGCGATGGAAAAAATCGATCCTGACTGGGTGCGCCAATTCGTTCCCAACAGCGGGCTAAGCGTTGCGGAGTTTTCGATCGAGGTCCTCGATACGGACCCCACGTCGTCGGCCCTTCGTCAGCGCCGCTATCCCCGGCTAAGGCTTGAACAGCCGATGTGGGCGACCACCACAAACCTGCGGGAAAATTGCCGCTTGGAAATTCCTGAAATGACGCTGGGCGGTGGCGTCGCCATCTGCGAGCAAAGCCTCTACCCAGGCAGCGTCGTGGATTTGAGACTTAACCCGGCACAGAAAGCCATCAAGGCGCAAGCCATTGTCCGCGATGCGAACACACAGGCACGCGCCTTTGAAGTAGTGGACATCGACCTCGATGAGCGCGCGAAATTGCGCAAGTTGCTGGTGCAGCTTGGGAACACGCAAAAGGAATCAACCTCTCAGGAACGCAGCCGCGGCCCGCGCACCATTCTCAGTAACCTGCCTTAATCCCTCGGGCCGGTTTGGCACTTGCAATTAGCCATATGGTTCCCGTCGTACGGACCTCAATTAGACGGTTCCTGTTTTTCTCGATCACGCCAGCATCTGCTCTTTAACAAAAGCCGGATGAGCGAACACCTGTTGAAACCTGCTCATGCGGTCGAAATTCCATTTTGGCATGCGGTTTCCTTTCCAATCGTAGCGGGCGCCAGGTCGGTGACCCGTGATGTCGATCTGTATAGCTGTTCGCGGCTTGTTGTTGATGTTGCCAGGGAGTGCCCAAGTGGGCCCTTTGGCGAGACCGCGCCGGTGAATGGCCGTTACGCTTCCACGCTCCCCGTACAGTGTTTCCCATTTCTCGCGGGAATACATGCGTTCCACCTCCCAATCTTCGAGCTGACGAGGATCGACGGGAAGGCCAAAGGCGCTCAAGAGGCGCGGACGGTAGGAGCCGTAGAGATTCGACCCGGGAACATAAACGAGTGGTCCTCGCATCTGATCAACCGCCACTAGGTCAATCAGAAGTTCCAGTGAATCCGAATCGTGGGTCTCCTGCCGGAACCTGTTGAGGCTAGGCGCATAATCGCGAGGAAAGTAGCGGACAATCGATATCCGGAATACGGGCGGAATATGCCTGAAGAAATGCGCGACGATTTTGAGAATGCTCTCGTGAAATGCGATATCGAGTACCTCCGAAACCTGGACAAGCGGGTCTGTGATTTCGGTCTTTGGGGCAGCCGACTTCGGCATGATGCGGAAGATTGCGTCGGCCTTGGCATGGATATGATCGACGACCGACTTTGAAAAAAAGCCTTCAGAGAGAAAGTATCCCCGGCCTAAAAGAGATTCGAGCTGATTCGATTCGAATTCATCCAGGGCGAATGCGTGCGGATTGCGCCGGAAAAGCTTGTCGAATTCTTCGCGGTCCTTTTCTTCGTTCCCGGTATAAGGCGATTGCATCCGCCGTATCGCCCTGTGGAGGTAGGGTAGTTTCGAAATCGCTTCCCGAGATCCTGGCCGAGTGGCTTGCCCTTTGAAAAGCGTGCGCATGTGATTAGACCCCGCTCTTGCGTTTAGTAGACAACAAGCGAAAACTTGTCTGCTTCCGGCACGGCCGCAACTTGGCCGCCAGCCTGACGCAGTACGCTGCCGCTTGCTTGGTGGCCGCTTCCCGAATCCCTGAGACGACCGGTGCGCAGCCACTCGGACTCCGAAGGGGGTGCGCGTCGCAGCCCCTGAAAAATCTATGGAATAAACCGCTTCACTCTCGCGAGGAGATTTTGAGGAACAACGAGCATGTCCCCGGGCCGAACCTCCGCATCCTCTTCGAAATCATGTCCCCGCAGTAGCTGTTTCAAATCGAGAGCCTTTACCTCGTACCAGTCATGCGCCGCGTGACGGAACAGCAGCACTCGGGAATACTTTGCGGTGTCTTTCAATCCGCCCGCAGATGCCAGCGCTTCCGTAGTAGAGGTATACCCTCGCAAGTCGTACTTGCCCGGGCGATTCACTTCGCCCAGGACGAGAAAATAGGGCCGGCTGAAATCGATCAGTTCTACGATGGCGGTAGGATCCTGCAGGATTTTGGAATATGCGAGTTGGATCGCTTCGACCAGTTCCGCCGTGTCCAGTCCCTCGACACGGACCTCGCCCACCCCGGCGAGATTCGCGAAACCATCAGGACCGAGGGTCACCTTTTGATTGAACTCGGCGGCATGGGGGAACTTGAGTTCGATCACATCGTCAGGGCTCAGCCGATAATGCGAATTGGCATAAATCAGGTCCGCCTGATATGCGTCGTTGACGTCCTTGATGTGCGTGAGCTTGCTCGAGACGGCCGGTTTAAAATTCGTGGCTAAATCCTTTTCCTGCGCCGCGGTACGGGGCGCCATCGGGAACGATGCGGCAACGATCAGCCCAACCAACGGGAACAGAAACTTGTGCCGGTCCATCTTTCTTTATCCTTCTCTCAGCGGATTGACCGTCTTCTAACTTCACGGCGCTATCAGAGGGCGTCAGTGAATCGACGTAACTCGATCATTGTGAACGGAAAAACCTGTCCCTTCGCCAGCTCTACCCGGTCTGTCAACACGGACAACGCGTCCTTCGGTCTGAACCCGGAGTACGCGCGATGTAGCAGGCGCGAAACGGATTTCTATATTCATCGCCACGGATGTTCCTTCCGGCGGCCATTCGGAACCCAAGATATAGGCGCCCCTTGTGCTCACGTCACGGGTGAGTCCGATACCGTGGCGGCTTATACCTTTCTCATCGATCCAACAGAATTCCACGCGGGCCCGCAAATCGAAGCGCATCGACAAACGCTGGTTTCTTCGTCCGGTGCGCTCTCCCCCAGGAACAGCAGCTCTTCTGAGCTGTTCAATTTCAGAGGCCGGTTTGAGTTCGTTCTTCATTTTTCAAGTGGGTTTGTAACCTACGACGCAAATGAAGTTCGCACAAGTGTCCGAACGTCTCTGCGGAATAGGAGTCCGCTGAAGGGGCTGGTCGACTGCTTGAATCTCACTTTTTGTTCTGACGATTTTCGCGTCCAGGGACGTCCACTTCGGATTGCGCCGCTCAGTCTCTGCATATTTTTACCGAGGGACATTTGTCCTCTAGTCGATGGGTACAAAAGTCACTGACCGGAAGCCAATCGACCGAGACTGCCGCAGAAAGCAATGCCCTTACTGGCGTTTACAGAGTTTGTGGTGGTTGCTTATATGTCGCGGAAACCCCTCTAATTATGAATTGCCGGTCACAACTAATGGGTGGCGCGCGGCAAATCTTCGGAATTCACTCGCTCGATATAAATCAGTAGATAAATTATAGGCTTGCAATAAAACTCAGCCCCGCTTACGATGGGCCACCCTTCCAGACTCCAAAGCTGCCAAGGATTACCATGCAAAAGGCGCAGCGGTTGCGGAGCTCTGTCGTCAATATACTCATTGCCGAAGCAAATCACATGAACTGCCAGTTGGTCGAAAGTGCTTTTCGGCCAAGGCGGAATGGTTTCAGTGTGGTCGGCACGGTGGTGAGTTCAGACCATGCTATTGCGCTGCTCAAAGAGACTCAACCCGATGTGGCAATCGTCAGTTCCCAACTGGCAGAAGGTCCCGAGGAGGGTTATCGAGTGCTGCGTCAGCTTCGCTCTTGGGGATCCCGGACCCGCGCCGTGATGCTTCTTGATTCCAGGGAACGCGAGGTTGTGATCGATGCGTTTCGCTCGGGCGCGCGCGGCGTGATCTTCCGCGATGAACCTCTCAAAACCCTCGGTAAATGCATTCACGCCGTGCACCGAGGGCAGGTATGGGTGAACAGCCAGCATTTAGGCTACCTGCTGGATGCGCTCGGCCAGCTGCAGAAGGTGCACCTGAAAGAGGCGCGCCTGAAGGAGCATCTTTCAAAGCGAGAAGAAGATGTCGTGCGCCTGGTCGCCGAAGGACTCTCAAACCGGGAAGTCTCCGAACAACTTGGGCTCAGCGAGCACACGATCCGCAACTATCTGTTCCGTGATATTTGACAAGCTCGGCGTGTCCACACGGGTTGAGCTCGTCCTCTACTGCCTTCAGGAACGGCAGGCTGCTGTCCCAGAAAATGGCAATGGAGAGTAATGCGGGGACTGCAATTAGGCGGCTGCCTATAAATGGCCCGGTTCGAAAACTCACCGCCTGAAGAGATATTGTGGCTGTCTTTCGCCGTGCCCCGTCCAGGTTTTCGTGTGTATGTTAGCCCGCTCTATTGCGCGGCTGGAACAGGCCGTGGCACGTGTAGCGTCATCAGCACAATCGCTCCGTCAAGCGAACTGAACCAATGGGCGGTACCTTCGGGTACCACAATGAAGTCGCCCTTTGCGACATGTTGCGAAGTGCCTCCTTCGATCGCGCTGCCGCTGAGATTCGCCGGGTTTGTGCGCTTCTCATCGACGAGTTTGCCGCCGGTTACGAGCGTTCCGCTTCCGTCAATCACATAGAAAAACTCTGCGTCCTTCTCGTGTATTGCGGCAGTCCCTATGGAAGCCCGGTATTCCAGGTTGGCGCTGTAAGGGGCGAGCATCAGAATTCGCTCCGTCACGTTGGCCTGTCCGTCTTTGCGTTCGCTCTTGGCCTTGGCGATCAGCGCCTGAACGTCGGCTGCGGATGTAAACGTGTGGGGCGTCATATCCCTTGCCGGGCCCGCCGATGGCGCAGGCTGCTGGGCTCTCGCTGCCGTGGCTATCAGCACCAAGGCAATACTCATTCCGATCTTGCGCATCGAAACCTCCTCCATTTTCCTTCTACCCGTCAGGGCGACGGAATCCTATCACATCCGGGCGCACTTCTCGTTTCCTTACCAGGCGCGCTACAATAGCTCAGTGCGCATACGCGTCCTTTTCTTCGGACAACTCAAGGACATCGTGGGTTCCGGGCAAGAGGATATGGAACTCTCTGAGGGCGCTCGGGTCGAGGACCTGTTTGAAAGCTTCGGGCAGCGCTTCCCAAAGCTTGCTGAATTCCGGCCATTGGTCGCGGCCTCAGTGAATCAGGAGTATGCAGGCTGGCACGCCAGCCTGGCGTCCGGAGATGAGGTGGCTTTTCTTCCGCCCGTCAGCGGGGGACAACACGAAACAAAGGCCGCCGAAGATGTTTTCCAACTCGTCCACGCCCGGATTGACCCGCATCAAATCGCTGAAAGCCTAAAAGCGCCAGGAGATGGCGCTCTCGTCGTTTTCGACGGTTTTGTGCGCAATAGCTTTAAGGGCCAGCCCACGCAATACCTCGTCTACGAAGCGTATGAACCGATGGCAGACGCGAAAATGCGCGAAATCGGCGCCCAAATGCGCGAAAAATTCCCGATTCACCGTCTCGCTATCGTCCACCGGCTTGGCCGTTTGGAGATTGGCGAAACCAGCGTAGTGATTGCAGTAAGCTCGCCGCATCGTGCTGCTGCCTTCGACGCCTGCCGCTACGGCATCGACACGCTTAAGCAAATTGTCCCGATATGGAAGAAGGAGCACTGTGTGGGCGGCGCGGTCTGGGCGGAAGGTGAAATGCCCCGCCGGGAAGCCAATTCTCGCGCCGATGAATCTATACCTAAATGACAAAAAAGGTTTTGCTGCTCGCCGCAATTCTCACGGGATCGCTTGCGGCGCTTGCCACGAGTTTTGTTTTGGCCGGGTCGCAAGGCGCGCAGGATCAGCGGCGATCCGGCGTCATTCGCGTACAAAGCAATCTCGTCAATATTCTCGTTAGCGTCCTTGACGCCAATGGCGAACCCGTGCCCGATCTCACCCAGGATGCTTTTCAGCTTGCCGAAGAAGGGGTGCCGCAGAAGATCGAGCGCTTCGAAGCAGAGACCAACCGGCCGATTGACCTCGCCTTGATGGTTGATTCAAGCATGAGCACCTTCAAAGACATGAAATTCGAGACGGAAGCGGCGGCCCATTTTATCCGCCAGGTCGTCCGTCCCGGAGACACCCTGGGCGTATTCGAATTCTCCGAGAGAGTCTCGGAACTTGCGTGGTTTTCGAATGACGTGCCGCAATTGCAGTCGGCGGTTCGCCGAGTCGCCCCAGGCAGCGGAACTTCCATGTACGACGCGGTGGTATTGGGATCAAACGAACTGAAAAGGCGTCCCCAGGGGCGGCGTCGCGCGATCGTGCTGGTCACCGACGCTGGGGAGACAACCAGCTATTCGAAATTTGACGACGCCCGCCGCGCGGCAATTTCCTCCGATGCCCTTCTCTATTCCATCGTCATCCGGCCAATCAAGAGCGAAAGCGGACGCGAAACAGCGGGGCAGCATGCCTTGATCACCATCACCGACAGCAGCGGCGGAGCCGTCTTCATTCTCGATACACTCGATCAGATGGGCGCGATGTTTGACCGGATCGACCGGGAGCTCCGCACGCAATACTTGCTCGGCTACTACCCCACGCCCGTTCCTCCCCCTGGCAGCGACCGGCATGTTCAAGTTAAAGTGGCAGCTGGCAGTACCGTCCGCTACCGAAAGGAGTATTTCACTTCGGGCGCGCCGGAGTGAACCCGTAGTCTGGCGGAGCAAATCGACGCGATCTAATGAGAAAATTCCTCGACGTGGCTGTTGACGCGGCTCGCGAAGCCGGAACAATCCTGCGAACCGAATTCGATCGCCCCAAAACAATTTCCTATAAGGGGGAAGTGGACATCGTCACTGAATCTGACCGGCGCGCCGAAGCCTTGATCGTCTCCCGTTTGCGCGCCGAGTTCCCCGAGCACGGCATCGTGGCGGAGGAGGGCGGCACGGGCGCCGCAGCCGGCGCCAGATATTGCTGGCACGTTGACCCGCTGGACGGCACCACCAACTTTGCACACGGGTATCCCTGCTTCGCCGTATCAATGGGCCTGCTGGAAAATGGCGAACCGATCGTTGCGACGGTTCTCAATCCCTATTCTGACGAGCTATTTACGGCGATCCGGCGAGAAGGGGCGTACCTCAACGATAAGCGTATACATGTGTCTCCGGTTGAGAAGCTCGCGGAAAGCTTGGTTTGCACCGGATTTCCGCCTAAGCATCGGCGCAATAGCGTGAACATGAGTTACTACTGGGAATTCACGCTGCGATCTCACGGCGTGAGACGCGACGGTTCTGCGGCGCTTGATCTCTGCTCGGTCGCCTGCGGCCGCTTCGAGGCGTTCTGGGAGTTTGGGCTGAGCTCCTGGGACACCGCCGCGGGAATGTTGCTTGTTACTGAAGCAGGTGGCAAAGTCACCGATTTCTCCGGTGAGCCATATCAGGCCGGGGGACGCGAGCTTCTCGCAACCAATGGACGCATCCATTCCGAGATGAGAGGCGTCATTACCGAAATCGCGAAAGATTCGGGGAAATCACTGTGAATGCACGGCGGGGCTTTCGCGTGATTGTCGTCCGTCCCGCCCGGTGCCGCCGTGCCAGATGGAACCGGTCAATTTGAGAGCCGTGAAATGTTGCTAAAAGAGCGGGTAGCGATTGTCACGGGTGGCGGCAGGGGAATCGGCAGAGCCATTGCGCTGAAATTTGCCGAGAGTGGCGCCTCCGTTGTCGTAACCGCTCGCACCGAGAGCGAAATCGCCGCGGTCATTGCTGAGATTAAAAGCTCGGGAGGGCAGGCGGCGGCCATCCAGGCCGATGTATCGCGAGAGGCGGAGTGCGAAAAAATCGCCCGCGAGACGCGCCGCATTTTTGGTGAGGTCCATATTTTAGTCAACAACGCGGGAATACTTGGCCCCGTTCAACCAGTTGAAAAGGTGGAGCCGCGCGAGTGGGACAGGGTGATCGCCGTGAACTTGCGTGGCCCCTATCTTCTTTCCCGACTGGTCCTTCCGGAGATGTACCAGCGAGGATCCGGATCGATTCTCAATATTGTAAGCATCGCGGCGAAAGCCGCTTTTCAGATGAACAGCGCCTACGCGGCGTCGAAAGCTGCCCTGATTGGACTCACCCACACGCTGGCGGCGGAATCGGCCCGTAAAGGCGTTCGTGTGAATGCTTTAAGCCCGGGCCCTGTCTCGGAGACCATAATGTTTCAGGAACTGGGCAAGAGCCTGGCCGAACATTTCCACTTGCCTGCTGGCGAAATGTCCGCCCGAATGTTTGCGGGGGTTTTGCAGGGGCGGCCGCAGACGGCTGATGAAATCGCATCTGCCGCACTGTTTTTGGTTTCCGATCAGTCTAGCGCGATCACTGGGCAGACTCTGAACGTGGATGGCGGAATGGCTTTTTACTGATTTCTTCCACTTTGGCATATCCGCGGCGCGCGACTGGAGCAGCGGCGCGAACACCGGCTTCCATTAAGTTGAAGCTTCGCTCGCCGACAGCGCCAACTAGATAGAAAAGCCCGCCGAGAGTCAGCAAAGCCAAAAACCCAAGGCCAAAAAGAACCTCGGCGGCGATCAGCTCGCGTACAAAATACAACTGTAGTACTACTAAGACCACCACAGCCAGCGCGACGCGCTTCCTGACCTTCGCTTCTTTGGCTGCGGCTTTGATGAACGCCTGTAGCCGTTCGATACACGCCTTCATTTAATCACCTGCCCTCGAACACTTAGATGCAAGGTCATGCCCAAAGGAGTCGAAATGTAAGTGACTGAGATCGTTGCAATTTACGGGAGCTTGGACGCGTTGGGGGGAAAAGTTTGAGCGTTATAGGAAAATTAACTTACTCCATTTCCCAAGGAGAGAAACATAAAATCGTGCCTCAACTTCGATTTAATTTCGCTGAAAAGAGACAACATGAAAGCATTCCGGCATCTGTTCGCCTTCGAAACGAATTTCTACGCCTTCATATGCCAATAACAATTGCTCTGTATATATGCGCTACACGGCGTGCGTATTTTCACCGCTGTTTACCGGACGGATATACTGGTGTCGCAGAGCGTAAGCGACGTGCAGCTCTTGTCTCGTGAGGCAGAAAGGCATAATGCGATTTTTGCGAATTTCAGTCTTTACTGCTGCGATCATCTCGTTCCCGCTCCTGGTGCTTGCCCAATCCGCCGCGCTTGAAATCTGTGGCTGGCCCGTGAAAACGCGAACCCTGGAGGTCGCTTCCGTGAAAATTCCGGCGACCTCGCGCGTAACCTGCCAGCGTCCGGCGAGCGGGAGCGTCATAATGGAACCCGAGGACTTTCGTAGCCAGAATGGCATGTTGAGACTTGGTCTCACGGTTCGCAGTTCGGTTGATGCAGACGGCCACGTGCGCTACTGCTATCTCGCGAAGGATGGCAGCGAGGCTCCGAATATTCGCGTAAAGCCGGGCGATTGGCTGATCCTTTCGCTAAAAAACGAGATCGAAATTCCTCCGGCAACCGCAGCGCCCCCGATGAAAATGGGCGCTCCGGGCAAACCTACGCCGAACGGTTGTACGAAAACAGACATGACGCCGCTATCGACCAATCTTCATTTTCACGGATTGACGGTTCCTCCCGTATGTCACCAGGACGACGTGCTGAAGACGGTCGTTCAAGCAGGCGATGCGCCGTTTGAATATCGCTTCCAGATTCCTCCCGAAGAAGCTCCGGGGTTGTACTGGTATCACCCGCATGTTCATGGACTTACAAGCGCCCAAGTGCTTGGGGGCGCTTCGGGGGCGCTAATTGTGGAAGGAATCGAGCGCGCCAATCGCCAGCTAGCCGGGCTTCCTGAGCGCGTGTTTATTATCCGCGATCAGGATCTGCTGAATCCCAATGCGAAACCGGTGAAGACGAATTCCATGCCGTCTCCCCTGGTCCTGCGTGACGCCGAAGGCGACATTCTCAATACCGGAACGGGAACGGGCAAGCCGGCGAAGGATCTCTCGATTAATTTTGTCCCGGTTTCGTATCCGAACTATTTACCGGCCGTGATCAAAACAAAACCCTCCGAAAGACAAGTTTGGAGAGTTCTCAACGCTTCCGCGATCACGTATCTCGATTTACAGGTCCTTGTAGGAAGCGTGCCCCAGCTTGTCGGTGTCGTTTCCTTGGACGGCATACCCTTGAACGAAAATGGAATGGATGCCGATCGAATCATTTGGGAAAGTCACATGGCGCTGCCGCCCGCCGGGCGAGTGGAATTTATTTTCAAGGGCTTGCCGGGAGGAGAGCAAGGAAGTCTTGTGACCCGCAGCGTCGACACGGGTCCGGCCGGAGAAAACGATCCCACGCGCCCGCTTGCGACGATCGTGGCGGCGGCAGATTCCCCGGAACCACGTTCGCGTCTAGCCGCTTCCCCAGCGCCGCTTCCGCCGCCAAGCTCCGCCTGGCTTGGCAACGTCGCTCCCGCCCGTACTCGCAAATTGTATTTCTCCGAAGAGCAGCAGGATCCTTCAAACCCGAATAGTCCCACGAAGTTCTTCATCACTGTGGAAGGGCAAACACCCGCTGTATTCGATCCAAATGCGACGATGCCTAACATCACCGTTCATCAGGGAGATGTTGAAGACTGGGTCATCGAGAACCGGTCGCGAGAATTACACGCCTTCCACATCCATCAAATCCATTTCATGCTGATCGGTTGGAACGGTGTGCCGATCGATGAGCCGTTTCTTCGCGACACAGTCAACGTGCCCTATTGGGATGGACGAAGCCCGCAGTATCCCAGCGTCAAACTCCGCATGGACTTTCGCGATCCGAACGCGGTGGGAACATTTGTCTATCACTGCCATCTTCTCGAACACGAGGACGGCGGAATGATGGGCCTGATCCGCGTCGAGCCCGCCCCGGCCAAACATTAACGGTCCAAAAATAAAATATTTCAATCGCGCTTCAATTTCATGAATTAGATTTCACGCGTACGTCATCTCGCAATAACAACGCTCGCGTATCCACATGATGCAAGTTTGATCTGCGGTCTTCCCGGCCCGCCTTCACATGTCTGCGGAGGTTGTTTGCTCGGTTCCAGGCGGCGGCTTCAAACACACGATTTCCAATTTAAGGAGAATCCATGATTCAGGAGCATCTTCGTCGGCTGGCTAGCCTTTTGACGGCTACGGCCCTGCTGATAGCCGCACCGGGCAGTGCTTTGGCAAACGGAAATGGAAACAGCAACAATAGCAAGAACGCAAGCGTCAGTATTCCGACCACTACACCAATCAAGAATGTAGTTGTGATCTTTCAGGAGAACATCTCCTTCGATCACTACTTCGCGACCTATCCCTACGCGACGAATCCCGCCACCGAAACTCCTTTCACTGCGAAGGCTAGCACCCCCCGCGCTGACAACCTGCTGAGTGGCGGTCTCCTCACCTCCAATCCGAACAGCACGCAGCCCTTCCGGATGGACCCGACGATGTCGGTAACGTGTGACCAGAACCACAGCTATACGCCGGAGCAAAGCGCTTTCGATCACGGCCTGATGGACCAGTTTCCGCAACAGACGGGCACCGGAAATACAGCATCGTCTCCGTGTTTCGATTACGGCCTGGGAACGGGAGTGGTGATGGGCTATTTTGACGGCAACACTGTCACTGCCTACTGGAATTACGCGCAGAATTACGCGATGAGCGATAACTCCCACGGGACGATGTTCGGCCCTTCCACGGTCGGCGCCCTGAACCTGATCGCGGGTACTACTTCGCTTGCTACCCTGCAGCCCTCTGCCGACGGAACCGCCCAGCCGACCACCGATAAAACCTGCACCCCAAAGGCTCCGGCTACAACCTGCACCGGAACTGCCGACGGCAACGTTTCGGGCGGCCAAACGGTGGGAGCCGCAATTGGTGACCCACGCCCCTTTTACGACGATTGCGTGGCAACCGATCCGACAACGAGCGATCTCTATAAGAAAATCCGCATTTCCGTTACGGGAAAGAACGTTGGCGATCTGCTGAATGAAAAAGGCCTTACCTGGGGCTGGTTCCAGGGGGGATTTGCGCCGACGGGCACGAGTACGTCTTCGGCTTCATATCAGGAAGGCCTGCCCGTCTGCGGCGCGAATCACGCCGGACTAGCGGGTAACGATGCAGTCACCACCAGCGGCGACTATATCCCTCACCACGAACCGTTCCAGTATTTCTCCCAGTCGAATAATCAGCATCACGTTCGACCAAGCGATTCGGGTTTGATCGGTACGAGCAACGATGGAGCCAATCATCAATACGATTTGCAGGATTTCTGGACGGTGCTGAGCGAAGATCGCCTGCCGACCGTCACTTACCTGAAGGCGGCGGCTTATCAGGATGGCCATCCCGGCTATTCTGATCCGCTCGACGAACAGAATTTCGTGGTCGACGTGGTCAATGCGCTCGAGAACAGCAAGTATTGGCCGAATCTGGCGATTATCATTGCCTACGACGATTCCGACGGCTGGTACGACCATGCACTCGGGCCCATCGTTAATCAGTCCGCAGTCTCGGATGACACTCTCGCGGGCCCGGGAAACTGCGGCTCCGGCAAGACCAATACCCAGGGCCAATGCGGCTATGGCCCGCGGTTGCCTCTGCTCGTGATTTCGCCGTACGCCAAACAGAACTATATCGACCATGCCGCTGTGGACCAGTCGTCTATCCTCCGCTTCATTGAGGACAACTGGAACCTCGGCCGCATCGGCGGCAACTCGTCGGACGTCAAGGCTGGCACCCTCAACGGCCTTTTCGATTTCACCGACAGCAAGCGGGCCCCCAGGCTGATTCTCGACGATTCGACGGGAGTCGTTTTGCAGCAGTTCTAGTCGAACAATCTCCGCAGCTCCCCCCTCAGACAACGCCCCCCTGGCTCGTCCCGATTGCCCCCGGGACGAGCCAGTTCTTTTTGGGCTGATGCGCTGTGGCTCGTCCTCGAGAGGTGCATTGGACCGCGCAGGCCGCAGCATATATTTTTCAGCTACGAGTCCCAGGGCTTTCGCTGCATCGTGAGCAACGGTATTCTGTCCGCATACTTTAGAGACTCATACGGTGTTTCTTCCATATTTGGATCATTATTCCGTGTTTACGGAGCCGAGGTTCCGATGAATAAGTCTCTTCCCCCCGAAGCGCTACAAGAGATTGGCGAGCGGCTTGAGCAGGCTCACACGTTATTTCAAAAGCGCTATCCTGGCGATCGCGGGGGCCGCCGGCCTGTGCACGTAGTCTATGGCGGCGCGCAGCTCTTCCGCGCTGGCACTGCCCGCAAGCTTGGAGAACTTGCACTTCGATCTCTTGACGAATTCGCCCCGAATTTCTTGGTTTTTGCAAAGGCCCTGGGTTTGTCCGGCGCAGACCAGCTTGTGCACCGGCTGGAGGAGTCTCCAGACGCGATAGCTTCGATTGCCCAACATGTTGGATCAGCGCCCGAAGCTGTCCGGGGCGAAAGCCGTGCTGCCTGGTTCGCGCACGCCGTTTATCAGCGCGTGCGCGAGAAGCTGCTGCGGGAGGCGGTCGAGGATTTTCGGATCGACTTCGAAGACGGTTACGGCAACCGCACGGACGACGAAGAAGATAGCCACGCCATCGCCGCGGCCGGTGAGGTGGCACAGGGGATGGCCGCCGGTGATCTTCCTCCGTTCATCGGTATTCGCATCAAGCCCCTTACCGAAGAGCTTCGCCATCGCAGCATACGCACGCTCGACATCTTTCTTACTGAACTGGCCGCGAAAACGACCGGGCAGTTGCCCGGGGAGTTTCGGGTCACACTGCCCAAGGTAACCATGCCTGATGAGGTGGCTGCCCTTGCGGACATTTGTTCACGCCTGGAAACGACGCTCCAGATCGCATCGGGCGCCCTTCACATCGAGTTGATGATTGAGACGACGCAGGCGCTCCTCAACGAGCGCGGTGAAGTCAATTTACTTCCGCTCGTCGTTGCGGCGCGCGGCCGCTGCCTCAGCGTTCACTTCGGACCGTATGATTACACGGCGTCCCGCGGCCTCGTCGCGTCATCTCACCTCCTTTCCCACTTCGCCTCCGATTTCGCCCGCGAAGTAATGCAGGTGGCGCTCGCAAGAACGGGCGTCGGCCTGGCGGATGGCCCCACGAACATCATGCCGATTCCTCCTCATCGTGCCGCGAAGGAGGGACCGCCGCTAAGCGAGTGGCAGAGAGAAGAAAACAGCGCCGTTGTCCATCGCGCTTGGAAACTGCATTTCGATCACGTCCGCCGGTCGCTCTCAAACGGCTTTTATCAGGGATGGGACCTGCACCCGGCGCAACTGCCGTCCCGCTATGCCGCGGTGTTCTCCTTTTTTCTGGAGAACGCGGATTCGGCCGCCGAGCGCCCGCGCAACTTTATTGAGAAAGCGGCTCAGGCCACGCGGGTCGGCCAGGTTTTCGACGATGCTGCCATGGCTCAGGGGCTTTTGAACTATTTTCTCCGAGCCATCGATTGCGGCGCCATTACACCAAACGAGGCGGAAGCGATGACGAGCCTGTCGGTCAGCGAACTGCGCACGGCTTCCTTCGTGAAGATTCTTCAAGGGCGCTCAAAGTAAGGAGCGTTGAGAGAGAAACTCCGGATGAGCCATCACGAACGCAGTGAATTTGATATGGCCGGATTCGATGAGGCTGGGCTCCTAGAGTTTGTCGATCTTCGCGGCAAGAATGAAGTCACTCTCGGTGAGGCCATTAATTTTGTGGGTCCAAATGCTGATTTCGGCCTTGCCCCACGCAAGCAGGATGTCTGGATGATGCCCTTGCGATTCCGCAACCTCCCCGACCTTATTTACGAAGGCGAGAGCCTGCCGGAAGTCCGGAAAAATAAACGAACGAACGATGTGATGTCCTTCCACAACTTTCCATTCCGGCACTTGCTTGGCCAGATCTTCCAATTCTTTTCCCGCAACCGGGGGAACCCCGCCCCGGCATGGTATGCAGGTCTTGCTCGATAGCTCACTCATGAAGCCTCCTCGATGGCATGCAATTGTGATTATAAGCGGAGGTCCCTCCCCAACAGAATGAGTCCCTCCCTTCTCCTAGCTTATCCCAGCCTCAGATATCGCCCAACGACGTGACACGCATCACTGACAGATTCGGCGGTTGGGAAGGAAAGTAGACTCAATAAATGATGTGCGCCTGCCCAAGGAAATCGGGGTGGCGGGAGGCTGAAGCCCATGCCCGGGAAGCGCCGAGTGCTTGGCGTGTTGGTCGGTGTCGCGAGGGCAATTGGCTTGATGTTGATTCTCCTGGCAATACTCAGTCTCCCGCAAATGCGTTTCCTTACGGCCCGCCTCAAAGACAGCCTTGGCACGCTCGCAGCGCTGGCGCTCGGAACTGTAGGAATTTTGTGGCTGATCGCGGTCGAATGCTTTATCCGGTTCTTCGACCAGTTTCTGTCGCGCAACTGACGCCGAGGCCCGCTGCGAACTAAGCTGTTTGCCTGCCTGGTCCAAACCTCGCACCTGAGACACTAAGCAAAGAAATGGAGATGCTTACGCATTCTTAAAATTTCAGCCGTCGGCTTCGTGTGCCTTCCCGGCTCGCGTATAATCCGCCAATATGTCGGACGTGGTTTCACAGGCATCGCGCGAGAAGCGCATGGCGGCTCTGGGCTCGGTGTTTTCGGCCGTGGTGCTGGTCTGCCTGAAGGTGTTTCTCGCAGTCGCCACCGGCAGCCTGGGGATCCTATCCGAGGCACTGCATTCCATCCTGGATCTGGTTGCGGCGATCATCACATTCCTTTCGGTGCGCGTCTCGGACAAGCCGGCCGACGCCGAACATCCCTACGGGCACGGAAAAGTGGAGAGCTTTTCCGCCTTCGTTGAAACGGGTCTGCTGGTGCTGACCGCGATTTACATCATCTGGGAGGCATTTCAGAGGTTGCTGTTCCACTCCGCGGAGATTCGCCCGAGCCTGCACGGCTATTGTGATCCTACTTCTCGCGATGGGAATCGATTTCGTGCGGTCACGCGCGCTGAATCGCATGGCCAAGAAATATCCGAGCGAGGCGCTGGAAGCGGACGCACTGCATTTTTCCACCGACGTGTGGAGCACATTCGTCGTGATCATCGGAATCACGGCCGCGTGGATCGGATTGAGATTCGGGATCGCCTGGCTGCGCAGGCTCGATGCGGTGGCCGCGCTGGGCGTGGCGGGCGTAATTATCTGGGTGGGCTCGCGGCTCGGAAGACGAACCCTGGACGCGCTGCTGGACGTGGCTCCCGGCGGCCTGCGGCGAGGACATCACCCGGGCGGTGAACGAAACCGAGGGTGTTTTGAACACCGAACGCGTGCGCGTGCGGCGGGCGGGCCAGCGATATTTTGTGGACGTGACCATCAGCGTGCCGCGCACCGCGAGCCTCGAGCAGGCGCACGCCGCGAGCGACGCGGTCGGAAGAGACGATCGGCCGCATCGTTCCCGGCCGACGTGATGGTGCATGTGGAGCCGCGCGCGCGAAGCAACGAGCATCTCTTTGAGACGATTCGCGCCATCGCGCAGCGGCGAGGACTGGCGGTGCACGAATTGTCGGCGCATCAGCTCGACGGGCGGCTTTTCGTGGAGCTTGCATCTGGAAGTGGACGAAAAGGCGAGCCTGCGGGAGGCGCACGCCGCGCAACGGAACTGGAAGCCGACATTCTCAGCGCGTCCGACCCTGGCGCGCTCGTCAACATCCATATCGAGCCTCTGGGCGCGCGCATTCCGGGTGCGGAAGAGATGAAGGGGCTTTCGCGGTCGGTTCAGGATTTCCTGAACTCACTGCCTGCGCGAATATGAGGAGCTTGCGAATTGCCACGAAGTGCACGTGCGGACGAGTGGAGCACAAGATTCTCGGTTTCGTGCCACTGCGTGATGGACGGCGGCTTGCCGATCACGCGAAGTTCACGACATCACCGCCAAGCTCGAAGACCGCGTGAAAGAACGATTTCCGCAGATCGATCGCCTGACAATTCACCCCGAGCCCGTCGAGGAAAGCTGACGCCTGCCCTGGAAGGCCTGTGCGCCCAGCGCGAGAACAGCCGGGAAGCATTCGAGCACGTAGCGCGGCTCGGGCGCTTCATCCGCAAACGTGGCGAAATAAGCGGTGCGCACCAGAACGAACGCGATCAGAAGAGCCCACCCGGGGCGGCGGCGCGACATCCACGCACCCGCCACGGCAAGCGCCACGTAGATCGCGTTGATGACGACGACGCTCAGGGTGGTCAGAAAGTCGCGCCGGTCGTCGCGCCATTCATCCCGGAAGCGGCCACAGATTGCCGGAAACCGGGAGCAGCTCGACTCGCGGCGCGAACCACAGCGTGAGCGAGCGAAGCAGCGGCACCTTGAGGTAAGTCCGCAGCGGATGCTGCGCCGTTCTCTCTCGGGCGATTTCGCCGAGTTCGCGGTCCTGCTCACGGCTCCAGCGTGAGAGTGTCGTTGTATGTCTTCAAAAACCTCGCGCGAGGCGGCGCCTTCTGCTGGGGAGAATCGAAAGCGGAAGGCGGAAGGTCGTCTACGGAAATTTCTTCCACGTCGAGCTTCCAGGTGACGAGATACACATCGCGGAATCGCCACAGCCAAGTGTTGATCCACGCATCGAAACCGAGCGGGGCGAACTCGCCGGGCAGCGTGCTGTAGTGGGGCGCCAGGAACTGCACGTCATGAAGCTCGTTCCAGTTGCGCGCGGCCCACGGCACGAGCGGCAGGATGAGACCCGCGGTCAGCAGGGCGACCGCACGGACCAGCTTTGCCAGTCGGCGAGACGCCACCACTTCCGCGACAGCACCAAGCCCACAGCAAGCAGCAGAAGAGGCGTTTCCGGGCGCACCAGAGTTCCAAACCCGACGAGGAGCCCGCCAGGAACCAGTGGCTGAAGCGCGGAGCGTTGCGCCGGTGGCGCTGCTGTCATCGCCGAAGGGCGGGGAAGTGACACAGGCTTCGAGTAACACCAGAATGGCCAGTGCCGTCAGGAAGGTGACGAGCGATTCGGTGAGGACGACGGCCGTGTAATTTGCCGTGAAAGGGCATAGGGCCGCGAGCCACAATCCGGCTAGCGCCACTCGCCGCCGCGACGATGGCGGCGCCAGTCGGGCCGCGATGAGTGCCACCAAGAAGCAGGTCGCGAGATCGACGCCGCCTGCGCCAGCATCACCGCCCGCGTCGATTGCCCGAAAAACGCGAAAATCAGCCGCCAGGAACGCCGGATAGCCGGGTACACGCATATCGACTGGCGTGAGGTGGCCGGCGATCTGAACGCCGTAGACCCCGTTCTTGAGCCAATTCCATGCCAGATCGATGTAGAATGGCGCATCTCCCGAATCCTGAACCGGGAACTTCAGGATGAAAAACAGGCGTAACATTAATCCTGTCAATACAGGCGAGACCGGCACTCAGGCGCATCTTAGAGGTGAAAGTCATCAGCGGTTTTAACGCGGCTCTCTAACGAGTGGTCTGTAGCGCGTCTAATCGTCATAGCTGATGGAAGGGATCGACAGGGTCCGCGCAGGTGCGTCTTGCAAAATGGAAATGTTCTGCATAGGCTCGAAGGATTGAGAGCCCCAGCTTGGAATGCACTGATGCCTGAGCGCAAGCCCATTTTTTACGACCAGGAGCGCCGGCGCTGGCGCCGGACGCGGCTGGTTCTGGAAGTCACCGGGGCGCTTTTCACCCTGGTTCTGGTGGTGTTTCTCCTCAACGTGGTGCGCAACCCGGAATTGCCGGAACTGTTGCGGCCGGCACGCGCGGCGGCCTGCACGCAATCCCACTCGATACAGAAGGCCGAAACCATCTCGGCGGGGCCGGAAGCGCAAGATCGCGGCACTCGGGAAAGATCCCGCAGAATTATGAACCGCTGCGCGCCGCTTTCTACGTAAGCGACGATTATACGAGCCTGGCCTCCCTGCAACTGCATTACCGCGACATCGATTTGCTGATCCCGGAGGCGCTGCACGCCGTCGCCGCGGACGGGCATGTGGACGCCGAGCCCGACCCCAAGCTCACCGGTTTCCTGCAATCCGCTACAGAAGCGCGGAATTGAATTGCCGGAAATGTCGATGGTGAACAACTACGACGGGAAGAAGGGCTGGTGCCCGCCGGAGATGCTTGCAGATGCTGGCAAATCCGGCGGCTCGGCGAACGGCTTGCGCAGCAACTCGAACAGTATGCGGACGCGGAGCACCAGCCGGGCGTGGTGGTCGACTTCGAATCGCTCCCGAAAACCAGCGAACCGGACTTCGAGGTGTTTCATCCACGACCTGGGTACGGCGCTGCACGCGCGGGGACTGAAGCTGATGGTCGCGCTTCCGGCCGCCGATTTCAGCTACGACTACAAGTATTTTGCCGCACAGGCCGACGCCATCATCCTGATGAACTACGACTTCCACTGGCCGACGTCTTCGCCGGGCCCATCGCTCCCCAGGATTGGTTCGTTCGCAACATCGAGAACATGCTGAAGCTGGTTCCGGCGGACAAAATCGTGATGGGCATCGCGAATTACGGATACGACTGGCCCGCGAAATCGAAGCGCGTTCCGCATCCGGTGGCGCAGGCGGTCACGTTTCAGCAGGGCGTGATTACGGCGGTAGAATCGCAGTCGGATATCGTCTTCGACCCCGACACGTTCAATCCCCATTACTCCTACGAAGACGAGAAGAACCGAGATTCATACCGTGTGGATGCTGGACGGCGTCACCGCTTACAACGAGATTCGCGCCGCGGAAAGCGCGGGCGTGCGCGGCACGGCCCTGTGGCGCCTGGGCATGGAAGACCCGTCCATGTGGTACATCTGGGATTCGACGAATTCCACCGACGACGGACCGCAACAAACTCCAGGATCTTCCGCCTGGCTACGACCTGATACTCGAAGGCGACGGCGACGTCTGGCGCGTAACCGCCACTCCGAAGAGCGGGCAGCGAACCCTCGATTACGACTGCGGAGAGCGACGTATTCGACGATGAGAGCTTTCAAAGCTATCCGATGTCGTGGCGCATTCAGCAGATGGGGGCGGCGGACCACAAAGTGGCGCTTACGTTTGACGACGGCCCGATCCGAAGTGGACGCCGCAAGATTCTCGACATCCTGAAGCAGAAAGGCGCCCCGGCAGCTTTTTTCGTGATCGGCGATTCGGCGAACCAGCAGGCCAACATCGTGAAACGCGAGTTTGCGCAGGGCGATGAGATCGGCAATCACACCTTCACTCATCCGGAATTCGATACCATCTCCAAAACCCAATTGCAACTCGAGTTGAATCTCACGGAACTGCTGATCGAGAGCAGCCTGGGAGTTAAAACGACGCTGTTTCGGCCGCCTTACGGAATCGATCATCAGCCGGAAACCGCGAGTGAAGTGCAGATGCTGCCGATTCCGCAGTCGATGGGATACGTCATCGTGGGAGCGCGCATCGATCCGCACGATTGGGGCGAAGCCGGCGGCGGGGCGCCTCCGCCGGCGCAGACCATCGTGCAGCGCGTGCTGGACGACACCGAGGCCAACAGAGGCAACATCATCCTGCTGCACGATGGCGGCGGCGACCGCAGCCATACCGTCGCGGCGCTGCCCCAGATCATCGACGGTTTGCGCGCCAAAGGCTATCAATTCGTGCCGGTGTCCGATCTTCTGGGGCAGCAGCGCGCGGAACTGATGCCGGAGTTGAGCCACCGCGAGTGGCTGCTGGTTCGCGCCGATGCGTTCATTTTCGATGTGTTCCGCTGGTCGCGCGCATCGATTGCATTTATTTTTGTTGCGGGCATCCTGCTGGTCGGCGGGAGGGCATTGATCATCGGGATCCTGGCGCTGATTGAGAAGCTTCGCCCGGCGCCTGAGGATCATCCGGAATACAAGCCCCGCGTCACCGTGCTGATTCCGGCCTACAACGAGGAATCCGTCATCGTGGATACGGTGTATTCCGCGCTCGCGTCCGATTATCCAAAGCTTGAAATTCTCGTGGTGGACGACGGCTCTCTCGACCGCACCGCCGAGCTGGTGCGCACCAATTTCGCGCGCGATCCGCGCGTGCGTCTGCTGCTGCAATCGAATCATGGCAAGCCCTCGGCACTCAATCACGGTTTGTCGGAGGCGGCCGGCGAAATCGCAGTATGCATTGACGCCGATACGATCGTGGATCCGGACGCGATTCCACGGCTCGTTCGCCATTTCGTGGATGAAAAAGTTGGCGCGGTGGCCGGCAACGTGAAGGTGATGAACCGCAATCGCTGGCTGACGCGCTGGCAGGCGCTGGAATACATCACCAGCCAGAACCTCGAAAAACGAGCGTTCGATCTGCTCAACTGCATCCCCGTGGTGCCGGGGGCCGTGGGGGCATGGCGGACGGACTTGTTGCGAAGCCAAGGAGGCTTTTCGGGCGACACGGTAGCGGAAGATACCGACCTGACGCTCACGATTCGCCGCAATGGGTGGAAGATTCTCTACGACGAAGAAGCGATCGGGCGCACGGAAGTTCCCGACACCATCGACGCATTGATCCGCCAGCGTTTTCGCTGGACATTCGGCACGCTGCAGGCGATCTGGAAACATCGGGACACTGTCGGAAAGCCTCAATACGGCACGCTCGGGTGGGTGGCTGTACCCAATATTTTTCTCTTCCAGATCGTGCTTCCCCTGGTGTCGCCGATCATCGACCTGCTGTTTCTGGTGACCCTGGCGCTGTGGGGGCTGGCGCAGCTCCGCATCACTCAGTTGCCGCAGCTCTGGACCTCGCAGGACGTGGAGCGATCTCTGATCTTTTTCGCCCTTTTCATGCTGATAGACCTCTTTACATGCGTGGTGGCCTTCGCGCTGGAGAAGAACGAAGACTGGACCCTGCTCGCACCCTTGATTCTGCAGCGCTTCTATTACCGTCAGATGATGTACGTGGTGCTCTTCCGCGCGCTTAAGGAAGCAGTGCAGGGGCGCCCAGTCGGCTGGCGGGGCGTGGAGCCGCAAGTTCCCGCACCGGTGGGCCAAGTCTAGTCGATCTTCCCGCGGAGTCCTCGAGTCAATCGCTTCCGGCTAACGAAACGCGCCGAATGCACATCCGGATTTCGTTGGCGTGCCGTTGCGCAGGATCCGCGACAAATACAGCCGCGGTGATCGTTCCCTCAAAACAATTTGGAACTGAAACGGATCGAAAGCGTGCACAATAGCTGAGCCGATGAAGACGGTTGCGCTGTTCATCCCCTGTTTTGTCGACCAGCTGAATCCGGAAGTTGGCATCGACATGGCCCGCGTTTTGCGGCGCATCGGCTATACCCTCGATTTTCCCGAGGCGCAGACCTGCTGCGGACAACCCGCTTTCAATAGCGGCTATTGGGACGAGGCGCGTCCGGTCGCGGAACGATTCGTAAGAGTCTTCCGCGCTTCTAAAGCAGATGCGATCGTTTGCCCGTCCGGCTCCTGCACCACCATGGTGCGGAATTTTTATCCGGACTTGCTGGCTGGCGGTGCGTTCGCAGCCGCCGCCTCGGCGCTTGCGGCTCGCGTGTTTGAATTCTCGGAATTTCTGGTGAAGGTCGCTCAGATCACCGATGTAGGAGCAACTTTCCCGCATCGCGTCGCTTATCACGACGCCTGCCATGCGCTCCGCGAGTTGCACCTGAAGCAGGAACCGCGCGAACTGCTTCGGGGCGTACGCGGCCTCGAACTTGTGGAAATGCCTTATTGCGAGGAATGCTGCGGCTTCGGTGGCACATTCGCCACAAAATATCCGATGATCTCCTCAGCCATGGGAGAAACGAAGGCCGCGAATGCGGAGGCTTCTGGCGCCGAGTATGTCACGTCGACCGACCCAAGCTGCCTGATGCATATGGACGGGGTTCTGCGACTGCGGAAATCGCCGGTACGCTGCATCCATCTGGCCAGCATCCTTGCGCAGGTTGACGTTCCGGATGGTGAGGTTGCGTCACGCATTGTCGCCGCTGAAGCAGGAACCTCGAAGGGAGGGTCTCGATGAGCACGCCCGCCCAGGAGTTTCTGCGGAATGCCGCGACAAAATCCGCAGACCTTGTTCATCGGCGGACGATTCGCACCGGCATCGACCATTATGAGGCCGCGGTGGGGCGCACGGGCGCGCGTTTTCAGGATTGGGAAGCGGCGCGCCAGCGGATTCATGAGATCAAATGGGAGGCGGTGAATCATCTCGAACGTTACCTGCTTGAATTCGAGACGAAGCTGAAAGAGCGCGGCGGGCATGTCTACTGGGCGGAAACTGCCGAAGATGCGCGGCGTTACATTGTGGATGTGGCGGCGCGCAACAATGTGCGCACGGTGGTGAAGTCGAAGTCCATGGTCACCGAGGAAATCAACCTCACGCATACGCTCGAAGAAAAGGGCGTCGACGTCTTTGAGACCGACCTTGGCGAGATGATTGTCCAGCTGCGCAAGGAGCCGCCTTACCACCTGATGACGCCCGCGATGCACCTGACGCGCGCCGAGATCGCCGATCTTTTTCGTGAAAAGCTGGGCGGAGTCGAAAGCGACGACCCACAGCATCTTGTGGCTGTCGCCCGACGCGCGCTGCGAAAGGCCTTTTTCTCGGCGGAGATGGGAATTTCCGGCGCCAATTTCCTGGTTGCCGACTCCGGGATGATGGCGCTCACCACCAACGAGGGCAACGGCCGGCTTGGCACGAGCCTCCCGCGCATACACGTGGCGGTGGCGGGCATCGAGAAAGTGATCCCCCGCATGGAGGACCTGGCCGTGATTTGGCCGACGATCGCCCGGTCCGCCGTCGGCCAGCCCATTGCCTGCTATAACACGCTGATTGGGGGTCCGCGCGGCCCGAATGAAACCGACGGCCCCGAGGAATTTCATGTGGTGCTGCTCGACAATGGACGGAGCGAGTTGCTGGCTGATCCCGAACAGCGCGAAGTGCTGCATTGTATCCGCTGCGGGGCTTGCCTGAACGTTTGCCCCGTATTTCGCAAGATAGGCGGACATTCCTACGGCACGGTGTACGGCGGGCCGATCGGAAGCGTCCTTATGCCGCATCTCGGCGGGCTGAACCAATATCAGCACCTCTCGTTTGCGTCGTCTCTTTGCGGCGCCTGCACGAGCGCGTGCCCTGCCAAGATCGATCTCCATCATCATTTGCTCCAGAATCGGCGCAACGCCGTTCGCTCGGCCGACCGCCCTGCCGGAGAGCGCTTCGCGTTCAAGCTCTGGCGCTGGACGATGATGGGCTCGCAACGCTTTGCCTTCCTCGGAGGAGCCGGACGCAGGCTGCTTCGGCTTGCTTACGCACTGGGATTAGCACGGACTGCAGCTGATCCAATGCGTCCTTGGACCAAAGTCCACGCGGCGCCCGAACTTCCCGCCAAATCATTTCGCGCGCTTTGGAAGGAACATCGTGGAACAAGCTGAAAACTCCGGTCGCGAGCGGATTCTCGCGCGCATCCACAGCGCGCTTCGCGAAGCCGCGCCGAAGCACGCCCCGCCAGCTTCGCGGGGACCCATTTTTGCTCCTATTGCAGACTCTTTCGAGCGCTTTCAGAAGGAATGCGCGCAGAACCTCACGGAATGCGTGATCACTTCGGATATGGGAGCGAGCGCTTCGGCGGTTGCCGACATACTTGGGTCAATTCCGCAGGGCGAAATATTCGTGCAGGACTCGCCGGAACTCCGCCGCATGGTCCCGCTCTGGCAGGGAGAGCGTAAAATCCGCTGGTCGAGCGAGGGTGGACCGCTCGAGAGTTCGCAAGTTACGATCACGCTGGCCGAAGCACTCGTGGCGCAAACGGGTTCGGTATTTGTTTCGTCATCTTGCGGGGGCCGAGGAGCCTCGGTGGCGGCGCCAGTGCATATCGTCGTTGCGACGATCGAGCAACTGGTTCCCGATCTCGATGCGGCCTTTGCACGTTTGCGGGAACGCGGGGCACAAGAGAAGAACTCCATGCTGTGCCTCATCACGGGATCGAGCCGGACCGCGGATATCGAGAAAATACTCGTCATGGGGGCGCATGGACCACGGCGTCTGGCCGTGGTTCTGGCTCTTGGCGGAAATCCCTTGCGCGATTAGATCCGCTATAACGTGAGGGCACTTTAACCGGCGCGATAAGTTATGGATGAAGTTCGAACTGCTTGGGGGGTTCAGCACCTTTGCGGATGCGCCACAAAACGCTGGTGAAAAGCAGAATAGCAACCAGCCATATAGCGAGCCGCTCTACGACAGACATTTTCAACACCAACACGATCACACCGATCACGAAGGTGTAACCCACCGCCACGGCAATGTGGTACTTCTCCTCCATATAAGCACCCTCCCTATGATTGATCGCGCTGCATAAAGTTTACGAGATTATTTGCCCGCGTTCAATTCTTCTCGCACCAGATCGTTGTAGGTTTCACGGCGCCGCACGACACGGAATCGGCTCCCTTCCACGAGTACCTCGGCGGCGCGGCGCCTGGCGTTATAGTTCGAGGATTCCACGAACCCGTATGCGCCGGCGCCCCATACGGCCAGCGCGTCACCTGCTTTTACTTCATCAAGCAGGTAGTTCTGGGCCAGAAAATCGCCCGATTCGCAGACCGGACCGACCACGTCCACGTTGGTCGATGAAATTCGTGAGCTGCGCGCCACGGGTGTTATGGGGTGGTCTGCGTCATACAGCACGGGTCGGATCAAGTCGTTCATCGCCGCATCGACGACGACGAAGGTCTTCCCGCGATTCTTCTTAACGTAAATGACGCGCGTGAGCAACACTCCTGAAGGCCCTACCAGCCAGCGCCCAGGTTCGATCAAAAGCCGGCACCGGAGGGGACGCACGGCCGCCGCGAGCGTCCGGGCATACAAGGCGAGATCGAGAGGCTGCTCGTCCGTATATTGAATGCCTAAGCCTCCGCCAATATCGATGGAATCGAGGTGAATTCCCTCGCCGCGGAGCTCCTGAACATGCTCCGCCAGCCTCGCCAGCCCCTGCCGGTAGGGGGCTGCGTCCAGAATCTGCGATCCCAGATGCGCGCTGATTCCGCGCCAGTCTATCCACCGCGAGTCCTTGCGAGCCAGATACATCCGCCGTGCGGTTTCCCAATCAACGCCGAATTTGTGATGGTGATGGCCGGTGGAAATATGCTTGTGGCCGCCGGCCAGAACGTCGGGATTGATGCGGATGGCGACGCCCGGCTTTCGCCCTCCCCGCTCCAGATGGCGCGCGGCCTCGCTCAGCAAGACCTCAAGTTCCGGTTCGGACTCCACGTTAAAGAGCAGAATTCCCGAGGCTTTTGTGGGGCCTCCCGGATAACGAAATGCCTCGCGAATCTCTTCTCGCGTCTTGCCCACGCCGGAGAAGACGATACGCTTGCCGGCAACACCGATTCTCCTCAGGCGATCGAGTTCGCCGCCCGAGACGATGTCAAAGCTACTACCGATCCCGGCAAGCACCCGGAGAACAGCCAGATTGCTGTTGGCCTTAACCGCGTAACAAATCGCGTGCGGCAACCGGCCGAAGGAGCGATCCAGACGCCGGTACCGGGCCTCAATGCTGCCTCGACTGTAAAGGTACGTGGGAGTTCCCACAGCATCTGCGATCTTTGCTACCGCGATATCTTCGCAGTACAGAATTTTTTCACCAGCCCCACCGCGGGCTGGGCGTCGATACGCATAGCATTCCGTGTATTTGGTCGGGTCGGCGCGGTGGCCACGTTCTAGTGGCTGTTTTGCGTTGGCTGGCAATGTTCGCTTGGCCCGAAAAGCGGCTCACCATCATACAATCTCCAAGCGAAAATCTCTTAGGGCCGAGTGCAACGGCCGCTTGGCAGACCAGGTTTTTCATGGATCGCATCACCCGCTTTGGCTCGGGTGGTGCTCTTGAGACTGCCGATTACTTCAGAAGCGGCGCAGGCACCAGTGGAACGCGCCGCGGCTCGCCATGGAAGCCTCGGATCTCCACTTCGTCCAGCAGCAGGGATGGAGCGATCACGGTGCTCGGAATGCCGCCCTGTGCCGAGCCGAACGCGCCCAGGGCTGACCCCGCGAATCCGCCTGCTGAATTCTGCATGTAGGTGAAAACGGAAGTGTCGTCTCCCGCCGCGGAAATATTCCGCAGCGACCGCAGCGTGAGTCCATTGATGATTCCGCCCCGGACCAGCTCTTCGTGCCCGTCCGCCACGTAGACGCGGTAGACGAGCAGCGGAACCCGCACGCCGCTCGATATTCCTCCCGCCAGGCTGCCGATGAAATCAGAAAAGTCGTCCTGAATTACCGACGAAAGCGCCGGATTGTCCATGCGCTTTACCTCGAGGCACCATTGATGCCCGTCGTCTTTGCAGGCATCCAGGAACTTCTTCATGAGGTCGGCCGGCTTGAGTGGGTCGCTCGACTGCAACATGAGGTTGCTGGGCAGTGGCTTTGTGTCGGAAAGATCTGCGGAGCGCCCGTGTCCATTGGACGAGGCGAAATCCGGGCCTGGCCGTCGCGACATGAGCAGATCCCTTAAAATGCCGTGCTCGACAATGGTCACCTTCTGTCCCTTTACTCCTTCGTCGTCCACGTCATAGCTGCCCAGAAGGGTCTGCCCCTGGAAATCCCTCAGCGTCGGATCATCTGTAAGCGTGATAGTCGTGGGAAACACACGCGACCCCATGCGACCGCTCCATTCGCTGTTCGCACCCACGCGCTGCATCATCTGATCGAACGCAGGCGTCATCGAAAGTGGTGGACGCGCGCCGGAGAGCGACGCTGGAAGCACCTGCGCAAGCAGGGAGGCAGCTGCGGGCGAATCGAATAGCACGGGCCCGGTAAAATCCTGCACCAGCGGGCTGTCGCGAAGTCCCATCAAGTCCTTGGCGGCCTGTGCAAGTCCCTTTCCAACCGTTGCCGGGTCGGGCAGGTCGGCCGCGTGAACCGCATACGTGGCGTAATAGTTGTGCAGCGACATGCCGTCGGTGGCGTGAGTGTCGAGCGACCCTTCAATCGCTGCGATGCTTTTCGACGTGCGTATCGTGGTGCCTTCGCTGTTCATCAGGTACGACGTTACGTAGATGAGGTAATAGTTCAGGCGAGTCCCGTCAATATCCTCAAAATTCTTCAGGCCGGCGGAAGCGGCCCGAGCCTCATTATCCCAGTTGCGTGAGGTCCAATCCGGATCGACCCGCGGATCGACCTTCACCATGGGTGTCGCTTCCGAGAAATCGTCAATTTCGGGTGGCTTGGTAAGGCTGCGCAGGAAGGCGTTCTTGAGCGACATCTGAGTCACGGCCGCCTTGTAAGCCTGGTCGGTCGCGAGCCAAAGGTCTTGCCGCAAGGAATTGTAGTCGCGGTCAATTCCCACCTGCCCGGTGGAACCCAGAAACCCGCGAAAGCCGTCTTCGCTTATGAAGTTTGAGCTGTCAAGATGATGATCGCCCACTCGGACATCCACGCTCATGAAGCGGCTGCGCTCGGTATCGCTAGCGAGGAGTGCGCCGAACGACGCCGTTACGCTCCGCACATCCACATCCAGCAGCCGGTATTCGATGTAGAACGGTTTTTCGACGCCGGGGAGCTGCAACCGAGTGCGCGAGCGTTCCAGCTCGTCGCGCATGGCCTGAAGCGTTTTGTCGTTGTCTCCGGCTGGGATGGGAGCCGCTTGTGGCGCCGGAGTCTTCGGCCGTGGCTGCGCGGCAGCCAGAGGCATTCCGAACGACACGAGCATCAGCAGGGGCACCACCGTAATTTTTTTCACTGAGCGAGTCCCTTCGTCTCGGAATCGTGTCCGGGGGGCGGCAGGATCGGCGGCCGGTCGGTGGAGGTTTCCTTTTTCTGCACTTCCATCTCCGAGATCAGTATCGCGGGCGCCACCGCGGAGACGGGCACCGAACCCGATTCGGCTCCGCAATAGCCGTTAAAAATATCGGGCGTGTCTCCTGTGGCGACAATCTTCGTCAGGGATACGAGCGGTGTTCCCACGATGTCCACGCCGCGCACGAGTTCATCGGGCCTGCCATCGGGGAAGACCTTGTAAACCACCAGCGGCAGCACCTGGAACGCCTGCGGATTGCCGCGGCCCGTGAACGTAAAGCCTCCGGCGATATCGTCGATTAGAAGTCCGAAAGGTTTTCCCTGTTCTTTCACGAGTTCGATCAGCTTCTGCCGCAGTTGATCGTTGGTCATCGTCTTCGAGCTTGATACGATCAGGTTTCCCTGGCGCGCCACCGGCACGTACCCCAGCTGGCGCCGCCCGTGTCCGTTTGAGTTGCGGGATGCTGACGAGAGGGGAACGCCCCATCAGAAACGTCTTCAGCACGCCATGGTCGATCAACTGGACGTTTTGCGCGGGCACGCCTTCGTCGTCAAAGGCGTAATTGCCGAGAAGCATTTGGCTGCCGAGCGAGGCCTGCGTCGGGTCGTCTTTAATCGAAAGAAAATCGGGAAGGATTTGTTCGCCGATCTTGCTCGTAAACGTCTGTCCTTCGTTGATGTCCTTCTGCCGGAATCCTTCAGAGCGATGGCCGAAGACTTCGTGGAAGAATACCGCTGCTGCGCGTCCGGTCAACAGGGCTGGCCCGGCGTAGGGATCGATCAGGGGAGCCTTGTCGAGCCCCTCGGTCTCATGAATCATCACCTGGATGCGCGCGAACACCGTCTTGTCATCCGGGGCGTCCTTGGGATCGAGCCAGTCGAAATTGGCGAAGCGATTGATGTCCATCCCATCGGGTGCCTTGCTCTGCACGTAGAGCTCAAGGCGGTAATGAACTTGCCCGAAGCCCAGCTTCGTGCCTTCGCTATTCACCTGGTACTGGTTCATGCCGAGCGCCGAGAAGGTCGCGATGGAATTCAGTACCGCGGGCGATTTACTGAACGCCGCTGTATATCTCCGCACGCGCTCTTCCCAGGGCTTGCGGTCCACGTGAATTTCGACGCGCGAGCCACGGAGTAGCTGTGCGGCGCCTCTTTCGAAAAATCGGGCGCGGCGCCTTCGGCCGTCTGCACTTCCACCTGCTGGCTCGTCTTCACCTTGATCAAGGCCTCCGAGGCCGCGCGATACTGGCGGTCCGTTTCTCGCCAGATCTCCCGCCGCAGAACAGGGATATCATCGTCAAGGACGGCCGACGTGCCGGGACTCGTCCAGCTGGGCTGCCGGTCGGCGAGCTTATGGGTATCATCGAGCTGGTAGGTGCCGGTGCGCGTCTGCACTTCGAGCCAGCGGCCACGGTCGTCGCTGCTGGAAAGAAGCGCCCCATTGGAACCGGAAACCGACGAATACTGGCGGTCCGCGACCGTATAGCTGATGAAATAGGCTGCCGGGATCACCTTGCGAAAGGGCCGTCATGGAACGCGTCGAGTTCGTCCTGCATGGCGGTCAGGATGGTTGACCGGGATCGGCATCTACCGCCGGGGCGATTGCGCGTGCCCGCGGCCCGTTCGCCGCGGGGCAGGCACAGGCGATCAATAGCCCCCCTGCCATCGCTAAAAGTCCCTTGTATTTTCGTTGTGTTTTCATAGTTGACGAAAGTCTAACAGTTTAAAGTAGGATTCTCTGAATCACCAAACGAAAAGCCTGGCGCCGCTGGCCCGCAGCCAGGTGACTGAGCAACGGCCGGCATCCTAGCGGGCCTAAAGGAGAGTTAGATGCGCGCAATGGTGGTTCGGAGGTATGGGCCGCCCGAAGTTTTTGAGTCGCGGCAGGTCCCCGATCTGCAGCCCAGGCCGGGGGAGGTCTTGATTCGCGTGAAGGCCATCGGAGTCAATTTTGCCGACCTTCTGCAACGCATGGGCGTTTATCCCGGCGTTCCCAAGCCGCCGTTCGTTCCGGGCATGGAGATCGCCGGAATCGTTGAAAGGACCGCCGAAGGCGGGAAAGGCGGCTGAGGGAGCGCCTCTGCGTCCGGGTGAAGCGGTAGCGGCAATATCAGGTTTAAATGGTTACGCGGAATGGATTGCCGTCCCGGCGTATCAGGCCTTCCGTTTGCCCGCGGGGATGCCCTTCGAAGATGCGGCGGCCATGCCCGGTGAATTACCTAACCGCTTATCACTCGATCGTCACGATGGGCAATTTGCAGCCCGGCGACCGGCTCCTGATTCACGGCGCGGCCGGTGGCGTGGGTATCGCCGCGGTCCAGATTGCGCGCGCCCGAGGGTTGGTGATTTTCGGCACGGCCGGAGCCCGCGAAGCAGGAATATTTGCGAAAACTCGGGGTGGATCACCCCATCGATCACGAAAAAAGCGATTTCGTCCAGGCCGTGCACAAGTTCGCGCCAGACGGAATCGAAATGGTCATGGACCCGATCGGCGGCAAATCCTTCTCCCGCAGCCACAAATGCCTGGGCCCCACGGGACGGCTGGTGATTTACGGATTTTCGGCATCGGTTGGTTCCGATGGAAAGCGGAGTTGGCCGAAGACGATTGCCGCCTTTGCCCAGACGCCGCATTTTCCATCCGCTGAAGCTGATGAGCGAGAATATCGCCGTGATTGGCGTAAGTCTGGGAAATCTGCAGGCCCGCGGAGCTTTGCTGCAGCGCGAAATCGAGGAAATCTTCCGGCTGTACGCCGCCGGCAAGATCAAGCCGATGATCGGCAAGACATTTCCCCTGGCTCAAGCCGCCGCGGCTCACCAATACATCCATGAGCGGAAGAACATCGGCAAGGTAATCCTTGACCGTAAAGTAAGTGCCGTCGCTGGCTAACGCTTCTCGCGCTTCTGGAGAAAAGCCCATGATTCGTCAGCCTCCGGTCGACATCTTCACTTGCCCGTTGCCGCTGCGTTCTTGGGTTTCACGCAGGTCCGGCGCCAGCACATCCACCTGATCGAAAGGAATTTCCGGTAAATTGCGCATCGGGAAATTCCTTCTTCAGAGCGTCGCGGAAAGCGCTCACGTTTCCGGCGAGGACAATGTCGAGATCCTTCGTTTCCAGGTATCGCTCAGCCGCCTGCTGCACCTCGGCCGGCGTGACGCCGCGAATTTTATCCTGATACGTGCTGTTGTAATCGGCGGGCAGATTAAACTCCGCCACCGAGAGTACGAGGTCGGCCACGTGCTCCGCCGTTTCCGCTTGAATCGGGTAGACGCCGGCCAGATAGTCGCGCGACATATCGAGCTCCGCCGGCGATACTTCGCCGGTCGACATTTTTGTGAGCAGGTCCACCACAAGCTTCGTCGCCTGGACGGTGGCGGCGGTTCGCGTGAATGTTCCCACTCCAAACGAGCCCGCATACCGGTATGGCGCTGAACCGTGAATATGCGCCGTAGGTGAGCCCGTTCTTCACCCGTACTTCGGTATTCAGCCGGCTGTTGTAGCCGCCGCCAAAAATCTGGTTCATCACTCGCACCGGAAAATAATCGGGATCGTTGCGGCGAATTCCCAGCGTTCCGACGCGAATTTGCGTCTGCACCGCATCCGGCTTATCGATCAGCCAGATATGCTGCCCGGAGGGCGCGGCAGGCTGGGGCGGGGCCGCGGCAACATCCCGCATTCGGCTGCGTTTGCCACGCACCGAAATATTTTTCGGCCGCGGCAAACGCTTCTTCGGGCGTGATGTCGCCCGCGAACGCGAGCAAGCGCCTGATCGGGCGCGTAGTTGCTGTCATGGAATTTCACCAGATCTTCGCGCGTGAAGTTTCTCGACGGTGCCGGGCGTGCCCTCCTGCGGCCAGCCGTAGGGCGAGTCTCCATAGACCACCCGTCCAAAAACGACCGAAGCCAGAAATTCCGGATCGGAATATTGCACCGTCAAATTGGAGAGAAGCTGCTGCCGCTGGCGATCGAGCTCGTCGCCGTTGAAACGCGGGATGCAGGAACGACGTCCGACATCAAATCGAGCCCGGTGTTCAAATCCTTCTTCACGACGTTGAGCTTGATGGTCGAGGAATCCTTGCCGGGAGACGCCTCCAGCATCCCGCCGATGAAATCGATCGCTTCGGCGATATCTCGCGCGGACCGCTTTTCGCGTGCCCTGGGTCAGCATGTCTGCCGTCATCTGCGGCCACGCCCGGCATTGCGGCGGGGTCTTTGATGCTGCCCGCGGTGAGAATCACCATGCGGGCGGCGACGGACGGGCTCGTCGTGGTCGGTCACCACGAAGACTCGCAAGCCATTCGGCAGAGTTTTCGTGGCCGCCTGCGGAAAATGAAACGCCCTGGGCGCGCCAGCACCCGGCATCGAGGGCGCTGAGTTTCACTCCCGGCGGCACCACGCCCGTTCCGTTCTTTTGTTCCTGCGGAGCGCTGGCCGCGGCGCCTGGCGCTCCGGCCTGTTGCGCGGCAGCCGACAGGCTTACCAGGGCTAGCGCCGCAATCACCAACCTCCAACGTTTCGCTCCCCGTTTCATCGTATCTCCCGAAGTTGTCGCGTGTGGCGCGGATAAGCTCGCGCGGGCCGCAGCGCTCATTGCACTTTCCCCGCAGGGGTAATCACCAGCACGGTCGCGTGTTGCGAAACGAAATATTCCTCCGCGCTATGCTGGATGTCCGCCGGCGTCACTTTCAGATATCGATCGAGTTCGGCATTCACAAGCCCGGGATCCTTCCCGATCACCGCGGCTTCCGCCAGCGCGACGGCCTTTTCCTGGTCGGTGTCGCGCCCCAGAATGAAGCCCGAAATCTCCTGGTTCTTTGCTTTTTCGAGTTCCTTCGAGTCGACGGGTTTCTCTTTCAACTCATCCAGCACTTTTTCGATGGCCTGTTTGCCTTCCTGCGCCGAGTGTCCCTGGTTCATGATCGCGTAAGCCCAGAACAAGTTGGGGTCCTCGGTGAAATTTCCGAAGCCCGCGGACTGCACCGCGATCCGCTCCTTGTAGATCAGCGTCTGGTAGAGCCGGCTGCTCTCGCCCCCGGCCAGGATGTTCGACGCAAGATCGAGCGGATAGGCGTCCGGCTGGTAGCGCGCCGGTATCTTGTAGCCGATCACCACCGCCGGCAGCGGCGTGTTCGAATAGGATTTATTCACATCGCGCTCGGCCGTCTGCGCCGGTTCCGGCGCGTTGATTCTCGGAATCGGCTTGGCCGAAGCCGGGATGCCCTCGAAATATTTCTTCGCCCAGCCAAGCGCCTGGCTGGAATTGAAATCGCCCACGATCACGAGCGTCGCGTTGTTTGGCTTGTAGAAGGTGTTGAAGAAATCGCGCACGTCTTCGAGCGTCGCCTTGTCGAGGTCCTCGATGCTTCCGATCGGCCGTGTGGTGGTAGGCATGCACCGTGAAAGCCGCCGCTCGCAGGTCCTCTTCGAGCGTGCCATAGGGCTGGTTGTCGACGCGCACGCGCCGCTCCTCCTCCACCACCTGCCGCTCGGACTTGAAATTCGCCTCGTCCACATTCAGGCTGCCCATGCGGTCCGCCTCGAGCCACAGCACCCGCTCCAGATAATTGCTGGGGAACGTCTCGAAGAAATTCGTCGTGTCGTCGCTGGTTTCCGCGTTGTCAAAACCGCCGACCGCTTCGATGATTCGGGAGTGCTCGTCGGCGCCCACGTGCGCGGAGCCCTTGAACATCAAGTGTTCGAACAAATGCGCGAATCCCGTGCCGCCCGGGGCGCTCGTCCTTCGACCCCACGTGGTACCACACTTGCAAATTGATCACCGGCACGGCGTGGTCCTCGAGCAGAATCACCTCGAGCCCGTTGGAGAGCTTGTGCGTCGTGAAGTTGAGCTTCGGCGGCCGCACGTCCGTCGTCGACTGGGCTGCTGCCGGCGAGCCCAGCGCCGCCACCAGCACGCACAGGATCCCCAGTGGAAACAAAAACTTCTGCAGATTCTCACGCACGTTCTTTCGCGCTCTGCTACGAATATTCGCCTTCATGCACCCTCGCTGAAGTGACCCGCTCCAAACCTGAAATTGTACGCTGACTATGCGTCAGGGCGGCGGAAATTCCCCGCGGTCTCAGTCTGTCCGTTAGACGCACCTTCCTTGAAAATGATTTCTTCGCGCGTAGCTGTCCATCACAGCTCCCGGCGCAGACAAGCTGTTTCTAGATTCGCACGCTTTCGGAAAGCTTTGTTGCCGGCATGCGAACCGTTGTGTTGCTATGGAATTGGCCTGAAAAACCAACCGCAGCAATTGCAGGAGACCTCTATGCGAAGCCTGGTCGGGCTGGTTATCACCCTGTTGATCGTATTCGGAATGTACAAGCTATTCTTCGCCCAGCTCCAGTCAACCGGCAGCGCGGCGCCCGCCCACACGATCGATGTAGCCGGCGTGAAAAACGATCTCGTCTCCATCGCCCAGGCCGAACGCATCTATCAGGCCGAGCACAGCGCCTACGGAACGCTCGACCAGCTGACCTCCAGCGGCGCCATGAGCATGTCGAAGACCGGCCGCGACGGCTACACCTACGAAGTGACGCCTCCGCCACTAGTTTCCGCGTCGTAGCGCATTGCCCCGCCGCCGCAAGTCCCGGCTGCTCGAATTACGCAATCGACGATTCCATGACCATCAGCACCATGCCGTAGGGTTTGTGAGGATCGGCGGTGTTCTGCTATGATCTACCTTACTGGGCTGCATCCTGAAGTCTGGGAGCGGCACCGGAGGCAAAAATGAGCGTCGCACCTCGTGCGGGCAACGGGAAAGTCACCGTGCCTGACATCCTTTCCCGCAAGTCTCATTCCCTTGGTTCCCTTAATCGAATGACGAATGAAACGAAGCAAAAAATCACCTGCCTCACGGCATACGACTACCCGACTGCGCGCCTGCTCGATGAAGCAGGCGTGGACGTCCTGCTCGTCGGCGATTCGCTCGGCATGGCCGTGCTCGGCTACGACAGCACTCTGCCCGTCACCGTCGACGATATCGTCTACCACACCCGCGCCGTCCGTCGCGGCACCCGCCGTGCGCTGCTGGTTGCGGACATGCCCTACGGCAGCTTCCACGTTTCCATCGAGGAGATCCATTCGCAACGCCGTGCGCCTCGTGAAGGAAGGCGGCGCCGAAGCGGTAAAGGTGGAAGGCGGCGAGCGCCGCATCGAACTGATCGCGCAGCTGGTGGAAGCGGAGATTCCGGTGATGGGGCATATCGGGCTTGACGCCGCAATCGCTTCAACGCGCTGGGCGGGTTCCAGGTGCAGGGCAAGACGGCCGAAGCCGCCCGGCAGGTCGAGCGCGACGCGCGCGCGGTCGAAGCGGCGGGAGCCTTTGCCGTGGTGCTGGAATCGATGCCGCGCGAACTCGCGGCGCGCATCACCGCGAAGCTGCGCATCCCCACCATCGGCATCGGCGCCGGCCCCGATTGCGACGGCCAGATCCTTGTGTTTCACGATCTCGTTGGGCTCACCATCGGCCACACGCCGAAATTCGTGCGGCAGTACGCGGATTTGTCCGCCGAGGTTTCGCGCGCCGTGGCGGAATATTGCGACGACGTTCGCGAGGGCCGCTTCCCTTCCGACGCGGAGTCCTATCACTCGCCCGCGGAACTGCGCGAGCGGTTGCCCGCGGCCGCAGCGTCCGTGAACGTGATAGTTTAGGCCCCCGTTTCGGGACTCCGGATCCAAGGCTCAAAAAAGGACGATGCGTCATGAACATTGAGGATTTCCGCCTGCTCTACGATTTCGACTCCTGGGCCAACCATCGCACGCTCGACGCCTGCGCCGCCCTGAGCGACGAACAATTCACCCGCGACCTCGGCAACAGTTTCCGCTCCGTGCGCGACACGCTCTTCCACATCTGCGGCGCGGAATGGATCTGGCTCGAGCGCTGGCACGGCCGCACACCCACCGCGCTTCCCAACGCCGCCGAGTATCCCAATCTCGAAGCGGTCCGCCGCCGCTGGGCGGAGGTCGAGCGCGACATGCATCGACTATGTCGCATCGCTGACACCCGAAGATTTGCAGCGCGTGATGCATTTCAAGAGCGCTTGCGGGCGTGCCGTTTTCGCAGCCGCTGTGGCAATGCCTGCAGCACCTGGCCAATCACAGCACCTATCATCGCGGCCAGATCACCACCATGCTGCGGCAATTGGGCGCCAAACCCGTCAGGCACGGATTTGATCGCGTTCTACCGCGAACGCAACGCGCGGGCCGCCACATGACGCTCCCGCGCGGTTCCCTGGCGGTATGCCGATCGCTCTTGCCCGGCGGTGGCTTTGCCGTTGCCTTTGCTGTTCCGGCGTGTGGTGCCGTTTCGTTGTTATCCCGAAAGAGCGGTCCGACGAGGGATATCTCTTCGTTGTTCGCTCGAAGCAACACCGCACCTCTGAGGCGAATCCCCTTCCACCCCATGGAAACCATTCACACGATTGCCTGGATGCAGCAGATCGCGCGCGACGCGCGGGTCAAAGAGCGCCTTCTGGGCCTCGTGCCCACAATGGGCGCGCTCCACGAAGGCCATCTGTCGCTCGTTCGAGAAGCGCTGCGGCGGTGTTCGCCAGTGGTTGTTTCGCTGTTTGTGAACCCCAAGCAGTTCGGGCCGTCCGAGGATTTCCAGAAATATCCGCGCACGCTCGAAGCCGACCGCGCAGCGCTTGAAAAACTGGGCGTCGATTATCTGTTCGCGCCCTCGCCCGAGGACATGTACCCGAAGGGCTTTCGCACCGCGTTATCGTCGAGGGACTGGGCGACCGGCTGGAGGGCCGCTCCCGTCCCGGCCATTTCCGGGGCGTTGCTACGGTGGTTTTGAAGCTTTTTGAGATCGTGCAGCCGCGCTTGGCTTTCTTCGGGCGCAAAGATGCGCAGCAGGTGCGCATCATTCGCCAGATGACGTGCGATCTGAATCTCGGCACGGAGGTGGTTACTTGCCCGATCGTCCGCGAGCCAGACGGCTTGGCGCTTTCCTCGCGCAACGCCTACCTGAAGGGCGGCGAACGCCAGTCGGCGACGGCGCTCTATCGTTCCCTGGATGCCGCCCGCCAGCGCGATCCAATCGGGCGAGCGCGATCCCGTGCGGATATCTGGCTGGATTGCGCCGAGTGATCGAGTCGGAAGCATGCCGTTGCGCTGGATTATGCGGAGATTGTGGACGCGGAAACGTTCGAGCCTGCCATGACTCTGAGGCGGCCCGTGCTATATCCTGGTTGCCGCGCGCGTCGGCGGCACGCGCCTGATCGATAACGCCCTGATCGAGCCGGAAGGAGAGGAAATTCGAGTTTCGCTCTAGCAGGTTTTTCGGGGATTGGGGCTTCTGAGTATTTGTGGCAAAGATGTTTTTCGTCAGGGCACGACCCCAACGATCCGGCCCTAACGACCAGCGCAGCAACCGTTCTCGCTTTTTCGTCTCCTACTTTGTAAAAGTATCTCCCGAGGGTCATACCGAACGAAGTGAGGGATCCGCATTATCCGTTGCCGTTGCTTTTCGTTGTCATCCTGACAGAGCGAAGCGACGAGGGATCTCTCTTCGTTTCCCGCAAGAGCGCAAAACACACCGCTTGTCATCCCGAACGCCGTGAGGGATCTGCATTTCGGTATTTTTCCGCAACCTGCTAAGCCTTCGCGCTCGCCCGGCCCGCGCCAGACTCCTGCTGCACGGCGGCGAGCACTTCCTCCGCGTGTCCTTTACTGGAAGCCTTATCCCACACCTTGCGAATTTTTCCGTCCGGGCCGATCCAGAAAGTCATGCGCACGATTCCCAGAAACGATTTCCCGAGAAAGCTCTTCATGCGCCGGGCGCCATACGCCTCGATCACGTTGAAATCGGTGTCGGAGAGCAGCGGGAAATTCAGATTGTACTTCGCCTTGAACTTCGTCTGCGACTCGACGGAGTCCGCGCTGCAGCCGACGACCGCCGTTTTAAGGGCCGAAAAGTCCTTCGATGGCGTCGCGAAACTCGGACGCTTCGTTGGTTCAACCGGGTGTATTGGCCTTGGGAAAAAATAGAGGATCAGGGTTTTGCCGCGATAGTCGGCAAGCGAAATGGTGCGGCCGTCATCGGCCGTGGCGCGGAAATCGGGAGCTTGTCGCCTTCATTCGGCAAGGATCTTCTCCGGTTCGAATGCCGTCAGGACTCCGCAAGCACGCGCTTCAGCACTTCGTTCACAAGCTGCGGATTCGCCTGCCCGCGCGTCTCGCGCATCACCTGCCCCACGAAAAACTTGAACACGCCTTCGTTCCCGCTGCGATATTTCGCCACATTGTCCGGGCTTTTGGCCGTCACTTCGCGCGCGATCTTCTCGATCGCGCTGGTGTCGCTGATCTGCCCCAGGCCTTCCGCCGCGATGATTTCCGCCGCGCTCTTGCCGGTTTCAAACATCTTCGCGAACACTTTTTTCCCGCTCGCGGCGGTGATTTCGCCGCTTTCCACTTTCTTGAGCAGCTCCGCGAGCGCTGCGGGCGGCAGCGGGCACTCGGTAATGTCCTTCCCGGCGTCGTTCAGGCGGCGCAGCAATTCGACTCCGATCCAGTTCGCCGCGGCTTTGGCGGGAGCGCCCGCCTTCGCCACGGCCTCGAAATAATCGGCCAGCGCGCGCGACGCCGTCAGCACGCCCGCGTCGTAAGGAGTGATGCCGTAGTCGCGCAGAAAGCGCGCGAGCTTCGCGGCCGGCAGTTCGGGCATCTCTTCGCGCACTTGCCGCGATCGTTGCTTCCGAAACCGTGACGGGCAGCAGGTCCGGATCGGGGAAATAGCGGTAGTCGTGCGCGAATTCCTTCGAGCGCATCGGCTCGGTGCGTCCCGCGCCCGACGTTCCAAAGCCGCGTTTCCTGCGTGATCGTGCCGCCGGATTCGAGCACGCCGATTTGCCGCTCGATTTCGTATTCCAGCGCGTGCGCAAGATAGCGGAACGAATTCAGATTCTTCACTTCCGCCTTGGTGCCGAATTTCGGAGCGCCGCGCAGCCGCACGCTCACGTTCGCGTCGCAGCGCAGCGAGCCTTCCTCCATGTTGCAGTCGCTCACTTCGGTGTATTCGAGGATCTGCTTCAGCGTGTTGAGATACGCGTACGCCTCGGCGGGGGTGCGCAGGTCCGGCTCGGAAACGATTTCGATCAGCGGCACGCCGCAGCGGTTGAAGTCGATGTAGCTCCAGCGATCGGAGTCGGGAAAGCCTTCGTGCAGGCTCTTGCCTGCGTCGTCTTCCATGTGCAGCCGCGTGATGCCGATGCGCTTGGTTGCGCCTTCCACTTCGATGTCGAGCCAGCCGTCGGTCGCCAGCGGCAGTTCGTACATGGAAATCTGGTAGCCCTTCGGCAGGTCGGGATAAAAATAATTTTTGCGCGCGAATCGCGAGCGCTGCTGCAACTTGCAGTTGATCGCCAGCGAGGCGCGCAGCGCCAGCTCCAGAGCCTTTTTGTTCAGCACCGGCAGCGCGCCCGGCAAGCCCGAGGCAGACGGGGCAGGTGTTGGAGTTGGGCGCGTCGCCAAAATTCGTCGAGCAGGCGCAGAACGCCTTCGTCAGCGTCTGTAGCTGCGCGTGCACTTCGAGCCCGATCACAGCTTCATACCGGGCCATCACTTCCGGCGAGATCTGCGTCGTTGCTTCACTGGTTCGCGTCATGGTTTAAGGCCGAAATTATAGCATCTGCGGACCAAATCAGGAGCTAAGGCGATTCGCTTCAGCGGGAGGCACGAAAATGGAGGGCACGAAATGCATGAAGCTTTAAGTAATTTAGGGGCTGAAAAAGGCGAAAAACACGCAATTTGGCGCCCCAAGGCCCTGAAACGATCAGTTTTTGGCTGTTTTTTGCCCGGCTTGGCCCAAGCCCGTTTTGTCGGCGGCCAGATGGCCGGTATAAATGGCCATGCCCACGGCGGCGTGCATCCCGATTTTTTCCAGGGCGCGCACTTCACGCATGCTGCGGATGCCTCCCGCGGCGGTGATCGGGAATTTCGTGACGCGCCGGAGCTTCCTAAACCAGGCCAAGTCAGTGTCCTCTCATCGTTCCTTCATTGTCGACGAACGTGGATAGAAACTCCGAGCAATAGGTTTCGAGTTCGGGGATTACTTCTTCAGGGCGGAGTTTCAGCCGCTCCTGCCAGCCGCGGACCACGATGCGGCCGCCTTCGGTATCCAGCGCGACGATCACTTTTTCCCGGCCGACGCGCTTCGCCAGATCACCTAGAAATTTCCCGGCGATCTTGCCGTCTTTGAAATGCGGCGCTGCCAACGATTATTTTCTCCGCGCCCCACGAGAGGATTTTCCCGGCCTGCGCCACTGTGCGAATGCCGCCGCCAACGCGAACTTTCATTTTCCCGCGGTTGCATAGCGTCTTGATCCACCGCGAGTTCGAGCCTTTGCGCATGGCGGCATCGAGGTCGATCACATGAAGGATGGGGTAGTGGCGGAAACGGTCGAGCAGCCCGAGAACATCGTCGACCGAAAGGGCAAGGCGCCGCCCGCGAACGAGTTGCACAGCTTTACCATCTTGCAGGTCGATGCACGGGATGATCATGTGTTCGCTTTCGGTGAGAGATTCGAAGAGAGATTCCTCGTCGCTTGGCTCGCTCGGAATGACAACAAAAGGCAAAGGAGGTGGCAAAACCGCGAGAAAGACCCACCCTTAAAATCGAAGGGTGGGGCATCCGCAACTGCAACGGCGACACGCCCACGACTCCGCCTAGACGCTGAACGGAACATCTGCTGCGAAGAGAGATTCGAAGAAAGATTTATCGCTCCAAAGAAGAGTGATGGAGAACCGCTCTTCGCTGCTCTTAGAATGACGGCCACAGAATGTTTTCCGTAAACGTTCGCATGTTTGCAAACAAGGATTTCGCTACTTACTCAGGCGGATTGGCACTTGGCGATCCGCCAGGTATTTTTTCAGCGCAGGAATCGAATGCGTAGCGCTATGAAATACGGACGCCGCGAGCGCAGCATCGGCGCAGCCTTCCTGGAACACATTCAGAAAATCGTCGAAGGTGTTTGCGCCGCCGGAGGCGATGACGGGAACCGGTACCGTGGCGGCAATTTTTGCGGTGAGGCCGCAATCGAAGCCGCTGCAGGTGCCGTCGCGGTCGATCGAGGTGAGCAGGATTTCGCCTGCGCCGCGAGAGACGGCTTCGGCGGCCCATTTCGCGGCGTCGAGGCCGGTGGCGTCGCGGCCGCCGCGCGTGTAGGCTTCCCAGGATTCGGGCCCGGTGCGCTTGACGTCAATGGAAAGGACCACCGCCTGCGCGCCGAATTGCTGCGAGAGTTCGGAAATGAGATCGGGGCGCTTGACGGCGGCAGTGTTGACCGTGACTTTGTCGGCGCCCGCGCGCAGAACGGCGCGGCCATCTTCAAGCTTGCGGATGCCGCCGCCCGCGGTGAGCGGAATATTCAGTTGTTCGGCGACGCGGCGGATCGTTTCAAGGAACGTCGCGCGGCCTTCATGGGTGGCGCTGATATCGAGGACGACGAGTTCGTCGGCGCCTTCGAGATTGTAGCGGGCAGCGAGTTCGGCGGGGTCGCCCATGTCGCGCAGGCCTTCGAATTCGATTCCTTTGACGACGCGGCCGGCGTCGACATCGAGGCAGGGGATGATGCGGCGAGCAAGGGTCATTGTTCCCGTCCCTTTGCTTTGCTGGTGGATTCGCGCGCGGAGTCCAGGAAGTTTTTCAGGACGAGCGCTCCCGTTTCGCCGGATTTTTCCGGATGGAATTGGACGCCGGCGAGGTTGCCTTGTTCGACGACCGCCGCGAAGGGAAAGCCGTGATTGCAGACGGCGGCGATTTCCGCGCCGCTGCCGGGCGCGGCGTAGGAGTGGGCGAAATAAAAGTAGGCGTCTTCCGGGATGCCCAGCAGAAGTCGGCTGGGCTGTTTGCGCTCCACCTGGTTCCAGCCGATGTGCGGCGCCTTCACGTTTTGCGGGAGCATGCGGACCTGTCCGCTGAAAAAGCCGAGGCCGGAGTCGCCGGGGGCTTCGTCGCTCGATTCGTACATGGCTTGCAGGCCGAGGCAGATGCCAAGGATGGGAATGCCTTCGTCGCGGGCCATTTTCAGCGAGGAGGTGAGATTGCGCTCGTGGAGTCCGGCGACGAAGGCGGAGAAGTGTCCCACGCCAGGAAGAACGACGGCTTTCGCGCCGGCGATTTGTTCGGGGCGGACGGCGCGCTCGGTCTCCGCGCCTAGTTTCTGCAGGGCGCGCTCGACGGAAGGCAGGTTGCCGGCGCCGTAATCGACGATCGCGACTTTCATAGCAGGCCCTTTGTGGATGGCAGGACGTTGCGCAGGCGCTTGTCGCGGGAGACGGCGAAGCGCAGCGCCTTCGCGAATGCTTTGAAGATCGACTCGACCTGGTGGTGCGACGAGTGGCCGTACATCAGCTTGAGATGCACGTTGGCCGCGGCGGACTGTGCGAAGCCGCGGAAAAAGTCTTCGAGGAGTTCGGTCTGGAAGTCGCCGACTTTCGGGGCGGAGAACTTCCAGGTGCAGACGCAATAGGCGCGGCCGGAAAAATCGAGCGCGGCGGCGGCGAGGCAATCGTCCATGGGCATGAGGAAATAGCCGGAGCGCAGGATGCCGCGCTTTGTGCCCAGGGCTTGCTTGACGGCTTCGCCCAGGGCGATGCCTACGTCTTCGACGGTGTGGTGCTGGTCGACGTCGAGGTCGCCTTTGGCTTTCAGTTCGAGATCGAGGCCGCCGTGGCGGGCGATTTGTTCGAGCATGTGATCGAAGAAGCGGATGCCCGTGGAGATTTTGGCGCTTGCCCTTGCCGTCGAGGTTGAGGCGGAGGGCGATGTCGGTTTCCTTGGTGGTTCGGTGCAGTTGAGCTTTTCTCATAGAGCGTTTCCAGTTCGCGAAGCAGGCGGCGCGTTTGCGCCGGCGTGCCGGCGGTGATGCGGACATAGCCTTCGCCGCCGAAAGTCGCTCGAACGGTCGCGCACGAGGATGCCTTTGCGGTCGAGCGCGGCGACGATTTTTTTGGCGCGGTCGCCGAAATAGACCAGGACGAAATTGCCGCCGCTCGGGAAATAGCGGACGCCGAGGCGCGCGAGGCCGCGTTCGAGCTGCTGGCGGCCCGCTTTGACTTCGCGGACCGTGCGCGCGATGAAGGCGCGGTCGCGCATGGCCGCTTCGGCGGCTACCAGCGCGGCGGCGTTTACCGGATAGGGCGATTGCGACTTGCGCATGCTGGCGGCCAGGCTCGCGATTGACGAAAATGCAGCCGAGGCGGAGGCCGGCGAGTCCGGCTGTCTTCGAGAAGGTGCGGGTGACGATCAGGTTGGCGTGGCGGCGAATCCAGGGAATTACCGTTACGCCGGAAAATTCGAAATAGGCCTCGTCGATTACTACCATGGTGTTGCTTCGCAGCGCTCAGAATGCGCCGGATTTCCGGCAGCGAGAGCAGATTGCCCGTGGGGCTGTTGGGATTCGGCAGAAAAACAACGTGGCGGCGTATCGCGCTGACTTGAGAGATCAACTGCTGACGGTTGCTTGAGTCGACTCTGCTGGCACGCACCCTTGAACGGCTAAAGGGTGCGGCACCCGAAAAAACTTCTCGCGGCACACTTGCGCTCGGCGGAGAGTTTTTCGCCCTTCAGAGAGCCAGAACCTGGGCCACGGGAATTGCATTTCGCCGGTATAGCGCGGGGCGACGATGCGCGCACCTGCCAGTTCGGAGTAAAAGCGGTACATCGCGTAGGTTGGCTCAACTAACAACACGCCATCGCCAGGTTCGACGAAGGTGCTGACGATTACATGCAGCGCTTCGTCGGTGCCGTTGGTGAGAAGCAGTTCGTCCGGGACGGACGCCGAAGTGCTTGGCCATCTGGCGGCGGACGGTTTCCTGCTCGGGGTAGGAGCAGATCTCCGCGCCGCTGAGCCTGGCGAGCGCCTGGCGAACTTTTGGCGAGCAGCCGATAGGGTTCTCGTTGAAGTCGAGGCGCAGCTTCTTGGTGCGGCCTTCGAGCGGCGGATTGTAGGCGCGCATTTTCGCAACGGCCTCGCGGATGGGAACGGGCGGCTTCATCTGCGCACCCCGGCGTTGCGCACGTCACTACGCAGTTCCACCGAGCGCGCGTGCGCGTCGAGGCCTTCGGCGCGGGCAAATTCCGCGGCTACCGGCGCAAGACGCTGGAAACCCGCGCGCGAAACTTCCTGCACGCTGATGCACTTCACAAAATCGGTCACGGAAAGGCCGCCGCGCGTGCGAGCCACGCCTCCCGTGGGCAGCACGTGATTCGTGCCGCTGGCGTAATCGCCGAAAGTTTGCGCGCTCCAATCGCCGAGGAAAATGCTTCCGGCGGAATCGATTTGGTCGAGGAGGCCGCTCGAGGTATCCGGCAGGCGTCAGATGTTCGGGCGCGAAAAGATTGACGAAGCGGACGGCTTCCGCGAGATTCCGCGCCACCAGCACCGCGCCGCTGTTGGCAAGCGACCGCCGGGCAAGATTCGTATCCGGCAATTCGGCGAGCTGCAGTTCGATTTCAGCAGCCACCGCCTTGCCCAAGCGCGACGAGGTGGTGACGAAAATCGAGATGGCGTCGGGATCGTGCTCGGCCTGCGCGATCAGATCGGCGGCGATGAATTGCGGATTGCCACTGTCGGCGAAGACGATCGCTTCGGTGGGGCCGGCCAGCATGTCGATGGCGCAATCGGCGCTCACCAGGCGCTTGGCGGCTGTGACGAAGCGGTTGCCGGGGCCGAAGATTTTATCGACGCGGGGAATCGAGCGCGTGCCATACGCTAGCGCGGCGATCGCTTGCGCGCCGCCCACGCGCGCGACGGCCGCGCACGCCCAGCCGCTCCGCGGCAGCGAGCAGCGCCGGGCCCGGCTGCGGGCTCGACCACGACGATCTGGCGCACTCCCGCTTCCTGCGCGGGAATCGACGGTCATCAGCAGCGTGGAGACGAGCGAGAAGCGGCCGCCGGGAAGATAGCAGCCGATGGAGTCGATGGCGCGCACGAGCTGGCCGGCGCGGACGCCCGGCTCGACTTCGATATTCCATTCCAGCGGCTTCTGCTTGCGCGCCACCGCGCGGATATTGCGCGCGGCGTGATCGATGGCGGCGAGAAAATCCGCGGGACACTTTGCGGACCGCCTGCTTGAGTTCCGCGCGCGACACCCAAACATTTTTCGGAGTGAGCGCCACGCGGTCGAAGCGCTTGGTCTAAGCAAAAAGCGCGGCGTCGCCGCGGCGTCGCACGTCGTCGACGATGCGCGAGGCGATGCGCTCGGCGTCGCGGCTGCTGTCGCGGCGCGAGGCCAGCACTTTTTCCTGCGCGGCGGGCGTGAGCAGCGAGAACGCGCATCAGTACACAACCTTGTTCAGCGGATATTCGACGATGCCTTCGGCGCGCGCCGCTTTCAGTTTCGGGATGAGCTGCCGGACCGTTTTCTCCTCGACAATGGTGTTGATGGCCACCCAGTTCGGATCGCTCAAGCTGCGAGATGGTGGGATTGCGCAGCGACGGCAGCGTGGCGAGAACGGTTGTCGAGATCTTCGCGGCGCACGTTGAGCAGCAGGCCCACGCGGCTATAGGCCTTGATGGCGCCGTCGAGGAGCATGGCGAGACCGTCGATTTTTTCGCGCTTCCAGGTGTCTTTCAACGCGGCGTGGTTGGCGATGAACCGCGGTGGAGGATTCGAGAAGCGTATCGACGATGCGCAGGCGATTGGCGCGCAGCGAAGAGCCCGTTTCCGTGATTTCCACGATGGCATCGGCCAGCTTGGGGACTTTCACTTCCGTTGCGCCCCAGGAAAATTCGACGCGGGCCTTCACGCCGTTGCGCTCGAGATATTTTTGAGTGATGTGGACGACTTCGGTGGCGATGACTTTGCCTTCCAGGTCTTTCACGGAATTGATGGCGGAATTTTCGGCCACAGCGAGCACCCAGCGCACGCGGGCGAGGCTGGTCTTCGAATAAACGAGTTCGGCGATCTCCTGCACGTCCGCGCCGGATTCGATGATCCAGTCATTTCCCGTGAGGCCGCAATCGAGCCCGCCGTGTTCCACGTAGCGCGCCATTTCCTGCGCGCGCACGAGCATGCATTCGATTTCAGGATCGTCGATGGTGGGGTAATAGCTGCGCGAGCTGACGGAGATGCGCCAACCGGCGCGCGCAAAGAGCTCGACGGTAGAATCCTGCAGGCTGCCTTTGGGAATACCCAGCTTCAGCGCGGGCATTACTTTCTTCCCCTTTCCGTATAGTTCTTCGGGAGTGAACACGCGTTCGGCGACCACCGTGGCGTCGCCGTCCGAATCGAGGCGGCGGAAGAAGCAGCTGCGATAGCCTTCATGGCAGACGGCGCCGCCGTCAAGTTCCACGCGCACCAGCAGGGCGTCGAGGTCGCAATCGGTGCGGAGTTCGCGCAGAATGAGCTTCTGGCCGCTGGTCTCGCCCTTGGTCCACAGCTTTTTGCGCGAGCGGCTGAAGAACGTGACGAAGCCCGTCTTGCGGGTGAGGTCGTAGGCTTCGCGGTTCATGAATCCCAGCATGAGAATTTCGCCGTTTTTGTCGTCCTGCACGATGGCGGGGATCAGGCCGCCTTCCTTTTCGAAATCGAGTTCCATGCGAATCGCCTCTCCGTGAAAGCTTCTGCTGCAAACAAAAAGCCCGCTGAGCGCTTCCGCGCCAGCGGGCTGATGAGTGCGAGCTATGAGTCGCTAGCTAGTCACACCGCCGCGGGCACGGTTTCGTGTGGTGATGATGATGATGCTGCTGTTGCGCCCGTGGCTTCATGACGCAGTAAAAAATACGGGACCACGGTGAGTTTGTCAAGCAAGGATTCACGCATGGATTCGTGAGGATTCGGGTCAGCGCAAAAGGTCTTCGAGCTGGACTTTGGCGTCGGTCTTGGCGTCGCGGTATTTCACGATGACCGGCGTGTAGAGCGAAAGATTCCATTCGTTGCCGCGGCCGTGGGAAATCGCGCGGGAGCCGGCGACTACAACGGCGTTTTCGGGAATGACGAGCGGCTCGTCGTCGGAGGCGGCGTGAACCTTTCCGGTGACGATGTCATAAACCGGCGTGGAGCGGTTCAGGATCGTGCCGCTGCCCAGCACGGCGCGCTTTTTCACGACTGTGCCTTCGTAGACGCCGGAGTTGCCGCCGACGAGCACTTCGTCCTCGATGATGACCGGCAGCGCGCCAATGGGCTCGAGCACGCCGCCAATCTGCGCGGCGGCGGAGATGTGGCACTTCTTGCCAATCTGCGCGCAACTGCCGACCAGGGCGTGCGAATCGACCATGGTGCCTTCGTCGACGTAAGCGCCCACGTTGATGTACATCGGCGGCATGCACGTGACGCCCTTGGCGATGTACACGCCGTCGCGAATGCTCGAGCCGCCCGGAACGATGCGGACGCCCGAGGCGGCGGTGAAGGTCTTCACCGGGATAGGTGGATTTGTCGAAGAAGGGCTGGCGGGCCGCGTCGATGGACATGTCAACGATGGCGCCCATGCGGAAGCCGAGCAGGATGCCCTTCTTGACCCAGGGATTCACGCGCCAGCCGGTTTTCGAAGCTGCGCCGGGCTCGGCGGCGCGGAATCTGGCCGGAGTTCAGCGCGTCCTTGAATTGCTGGAAAAGGCTCTCGCTGGGCTTCGGTGTACTGCGGCGGGTTTTCGTCAAACAGCCGCTCGATTTCAGCGTGCAGCATAAACCTGCTGGATCATGCCGAGTGATTCGAGCACTCCGCGGATTTTCGCGACATTTTCCGGCTTGGGCTCGACCAGCGGCAGGCGGCACACCGGCTCGCAGAGGCCCATCAGCGCCATGGCGGCTTTTACCGGCGTGGGATTTGTCTCCACGAAATTGATGTCCATCAGGCGGAAGTAGCGGTGCTGGATGGCGCGGGCCGCGGCGAAATCGCCGGCCAGCCCGAACTGGACGAGTTGCGTCATCTCGGCGGGAATTTCGTTGGACGCGACCGAAATCAGGCCGCGGCCGCCAATGGCAAGCAGCGGCAGCGTGATGGCGTCGTCGCCCGAGAGCACGATGAATTCTTCGGGGACGATGTCGAGCAGCGCGGCCATCTGCGAGATGTTTCCCGAGGCTTCCTTTACGCCGACGATGTTGTGGATTTCCGCGAGCCGCTTGATGGTGGAGGGCTCGATGTTCACGCCGGTGCGGCCGGGAATGTTGTAGAGAATGATCGGCAGATCGACCGCCGCGGCCAGCGCCTTGAAATGCTGGTAAAGACCTTCCTGCGTGGGCTTGTTGTAGTACGGGCTGACGGAGAGGATGCCGTTCGCGCCGAGTTGCTTGAATTCGCGGGCGAGCGCGATCACGTGCGAGGTGTCGTTTCCGCCGGCGCCGGCGAGCACGGGAACCTTGCCGCGCGCCTCGGCGATCGTGAGTTCGACGACGCGCAGCTGTTCGGCATGGCGATAGCGTGGGGCTTTCGCCGGTGGTGCCGCAAGGCACGAGGAAGTTGATGCCGCCGTCGATCTGCCGGCGGACGAGCCGACGCATGGCTTCCTCGTCGAGCGAAAGATCCGCGCCGAAAAGGTGTGATCAGTGCTGTTCCGCATCCCGTAAACATTTGCGCTTTCTCCTTCTGGCGCCTGCTATAGCTTGCTTAGCGAGATTCGTTAAGCCGTGCCCGGGCGAAAAGCCAGAGCGAAGGCTCGCGGGAAAAGCACGGCGAGCGGTAAGGCGCTTCGCGCCGGCGCTTTATGTCGGAGCTGAAGCTCCGACCCCCTAAACACCCGACGCCAATCCCTCAGCGACTGCCACAGAGGCTCCCTGGCCGAGCCGCTATTTTATTCCAGTTCGTTGACGATGGCGCGAAAATCGTAAAAGCCCTTTTTCCCGGCGAGCCATCGGGCCGCGCGCAGGGCGCCCGCGGGCGAAACCGTCGCGTCCGCGGGCGGTGTGGCGGATGGTAATCGTGTCGGCGGCGGAATCGAAGCCGATTTCGTGCGTGCCGGCATGCGTGCCGGCGCGGCTTGCCGCTACGTCGATGGGCTTGTCGTAGCCGTTTTCCTTCATCGTTTCCACAAGCGCCAGCATAGTGCCGGAGGGCGCGTCTTTCTTCGTTGAGTGGTGGATTTCCCATCCCCACGCGGCGTATTCCGGCTGCCGAGCCAGCAATCGCGCGGCCCTTCAGCGACCAGATGAGAGAAGACGCTGACGCCCACCGAGAAGTTGGGGCTCCAGACGAGCCCCGTGCCGGCCTTTTCGACTGCGGCGCGGGCCTGGTCGAGCTGATTGAACCAGCCCGTGGTGCCAACGACTACATTCACACCCAGCGCAGCGAGGCGGGCGATATTTTCGGGCGCGGTGGCAGGCGTGGAGAATTCCACTGCGGCATCAACGCCGCGGAAATTGGCCGCGGTTAGCCCTTCGAAGTTTGCGTTGTTGTCGATGTCGAGGCGGAGCTTCACGTCGAAGCCGTATTCGGGCGCGAGGCGCTCGATGATGTGCCCCATCTTGCCGTAGCCGACGATTGCCAGGTTCATGTTCCCCGCTTTTTAGCGGTGCTCAGAGTCAAAGACGAAATGCAGATCCCTCGCTGCGCTCGGGATGACAGCGCTATTGGCACGGTGGCACCCACACCGTCCCGCGCGTAAAATTAGCCGAAGACAGCGGGATCGCGCTCGGTGAAAAATTCGCGATGGACTGCCGCTGCCGCTTGCGGGAGGTCCTGCGAGGCTATCACGACTCCCAGATTCAGGCGCGAAGCCCCCTGCGAAATCATCAGCACGTTAATGCATTTGAGCGCGCCGAGCACTCGCGCGGCGACCCCGGGTGTCTCGCGTATCTTATCGCCGACGGCGCAAAGAATGGCGCGATCCTTTTCGATCGAAACCTCGGTAAAGGGCTCGAGTTCGGCGCAGATTTCGGGAAGGCGCGCGTCGTCATCCACCGTCAGTGAAACGCTCACTTCTGACGTCGAGACCATATCAACGGGCGTCTCGAAGCGGTCGAAGGCCTCGAAAATCCGCCGCAGAAAGCCGTGGGCGCCAAGCATCCGCGTGGAGCGGATGTTGACGACGGTGATTCCTTTCTTGCATGCCACCGATTTCAGCACATTCGTGCAAGACGCGGCCTCGGACACGATTTTCGTTCCGGGGGCCTCGGGGCGGCGCGAATTCAGAATCCACACCGGGATGTTTTTCTCTTTGGCCGGCAGCACAGTCGCCGGGTGCAGCACCTTTGCGCCGAAATAGGCGAGTTCGGCGGCTTCGTCAAAAGAGATCGTTCTGACCGGGTGCGTGTCGGTCACAATAGTGGGATCGCAGGTGAGCACGCCATCGACATCCGTCCAGATTTCAATTTCCTCCGCGTCGATCGCGGCGCCTACCAAAGAAGCGGAGAAGTCGGATCCCCCTCGGCCGAGCGTGGTGGTAACGCCTTCCTGGTTGGCCGCAATGAATCCGCCCATCACGGTGACGCGATCTTTCCCATTGGCGGCGATGCTCGCGGATGTTCGCGGGTAAGTTTCGGCGATCAGAGGCGAGGCGTGCGTGTAGCGCGCATCAGTGACGATCACGTTGCGGGAATCGAGATGGACGCTTGGAATGCCCTGGCTCTCCAACGCGAGGGCGACGATGCGGCTCGAAAGCCGCTCGCCAAAACTCGCCACGGCGTCGAGCGAGCGCGGGGTAAGTTCTCCTACCGCGCAAAGGCCCTCGACGATTTCTCCGAGGTCGCGAAAGTGGTCGCCAAAACCGTTTCGAGCTCCTTGCGAGTGGGACTCCGACACGAGCGGCAGCGCCTCCCGTCTGTGAAAATCCTCGATGGCGCGCAATTGCGCGGTCGCTTCGGCCCGCTTGCCCTGGGCCGCGTCGGCGGCCATGGCGAGTAATGCGTTCGTCGTCTTTCCCATGGCGGAGACAACGACCACAGGGTGTTTCGGCAAGCGGGAGCGCACGATATCCGCGACGCGCGCGAATGGCCGAGGTGGATTCGAGGGAACTGCCTCCGAATTTCATTACGATCATTGGGTGATGGGTCCTTTTGTGCGATTCATGTTTTGAGCGGGAAAGAGGGATCCTTCGCTACGCTCAGGATGACAACAAAAAGCAAACACCTGGTGGGTTAACGGCGCCCCCAGTCGAATTTCCGCGTGTCCGGAACTCCGGTGCCGGGGGCGGGTTTCCGCGTGGGAGCTCGGGCGCCAAACGGGAAAGTCAAAGACCCGACCCTTAAAATCGAAGGGTCGGGCACCCGGCAAGGCAACGGGAAGAAGAGCAGGTCTCGGCGCGTGTTGATTCGCGCATCGATGGTAGAAAACGACGGAGTTCACACCCTTCAGCATGTGGCCACCAGGCGCTGGACGGCATCGGCGTAGAGATCGACCGCCTGCAGGAGATCGCGCTTGGCGACGCGTTCTTCCGACGTGTGCGCCACATGAATGCTGCCCGGGCCAAGCAAGCAGCGGCTCGCCCCAGGCCCCGGCGAACATGGGCACGTCGGTCGTGTACGCAACGACCGGTGCGTCGGAATTCCGTCGACGCGATGAAATTCGATCGGCAGGAATCATCAAAATTTCCTTCAGCTCCACGCGGTCTCCGACGGCTGCCGAAAACGATTCCCGGATGGGCGCCGGATCGCCGACCAGCCGTACGAGAATTTCCGCTTTGGCTGAGTCGGCGATCACGTTGGGCGCGCGGCCTCCCGATATCGTCCCGATATTCATCGTGCTCGGGCCGAGAAGGCGATCGCTCGGGAGTGGAGCGCGGCGAAGCTTTTCAAGAGCGTCGAGCAACTTCTCGATCGCGGATTCGCCCAAGCTCGGGATAGGCGGAGTGCGCCAGGCGGCCGCTCGCGATCACTTCAAAGCGAAGCACGCCTTTGGAGGCAAGCACGAGCTTGTTTTCCGTGGGTTCGCCGTTGATCAGGTAGCGCGAGCCGCGCGGCGCGCGCGAGGCGGCGATGGCCCCAGCGCTGTTACGCTCCTCGCCTACAACGAAGAGAAGACCAAAATTCGTGACTCCGGCCGCGAGAAGCTTTTCGGCGGCTCCCACCATGGACGCAATAATGCCCTTGGCATCGCAGCAGCCGCGTCCCCAAATGGAATCCGCATCCTCGCGCGAAGGGAAAAACGGCGGCACGGTATCCATATGCGTCGAAAGCGTGACGAGCGGCTTGCCCCACGTATGCAAAAATGTTGAAACGCTCCTGCTCGACCTCCATCCGCTCCACGCGGCCTCCGGAAACGGCCGCTATGCCCGATAGATGGCTCTCGAGATGCGCATGCGACTTGCGTTTCGTTGTCGCTGATCGACTCGATATCGACGAACGCGCGCGTGAGTTCGAAGACGTTCATTGTTTTACCTTTTACAAGGTCCGATAGATCGAGCCCGATTAACCCGCGGGCCGTCCACGGCCGAAACCGATGCCCCAGACAAACTCGAAAGCCGAAATGCAGATCCCGCGCTTCGTTCGGGATGAACGCTGAGTTTTCTTTCCGTGAGAGGTACGGAACGCAAGGGAGAGAGGACGCCGGTCGATCGCGCGGGTGCCTTCGCCTCTCGATAGCGCTCCATCCGCTTTGCAGCGGACGACAGTGGACCCGCCTTAGGCGTGTCCCCCAACCGCCGCGACCTCAGCCAGCGCGGCGATTTCGGCGGATGGCTAAGCCCCTTTCGCCCCGATCTCCGAAGCTGCTCGGAAAACCGACCGGGCTACTGATGGCCTCCGCACCTCTACCAAGAACCGGATAAGTCTAGTAGGCACCTCTGCGTGAAGTCAAGGCAGGGTGACGGCTGATATACTTCCCGCGAAGCCATGTACGCGCGTAAATTGCAGGCGAATATCGTAGAGGAGGCGCGCGCCGGGCCGTGCCGCTCGATTGGCTGGATAGCTTCTGCATGAGGAATTTCACGGGCTCGGGGGAATTTGACGACACGCTGCCCACTGGGGAGGGGCAGATCGAGGCCGGCCTGGGCATCGACCCTGGACGTCTGGCGATTGCCATGAGCGAATGGTTCACCAAGCGCGGCAAGGGCAACGGAAAGCCCGTGCGCATCGAACTGCGGCCGGTCTGAGGAGTGGCACCGGCATCTCTTGCCGGTGGGTTTCAGGACAGCAGCGTGAAGATTGGCAGGGGAGTTCTGAGAAATCCACCGGCAGGAGTCCACTGACTGAGTTTGCTAGGGCCGGGGCGGCCGGTCCTGCAGGAAGGTTCGGCGGTGGCCTAGCGGCGATCTGCGCCGCTCGTTTACGCGCCTTTCGATCTCGCCCTTGAGCGCGGCCCGGATGCGCGGCATAGCGGCCCGCGTGGCCGTTTCGCCTGCGGCCACCAGTTGCGGCGTCTTCACGAATTCATCCCACAGAATGTGATGCACGTCCGGCTCGATCAAGACATCGGTGGCCGCACGCCAGGATTGCGTGGCGGCAATCTGGATGATGGAAAAGGACCGGCTGATCACCTCGATGGTATTGCGCGGCTTCGACTCCAAGAGGCCGGGCTCCAGATGCACGGAAATCACGATGTCCGCGCCCATTTGCGTACCGCCGGCGCGGGAACCGTTTCCGTGAGAAATCCATCGACCAGAAAATGATTCCGGTATTCGACGGGCAGGAACAGCCCCGGATAGGCGCAGGAGGCGCGCAGCGCGGGGCCGATTTCGCCGTCGGGGAAATGAACCGACTCGCCGGCGATCAGATCGGTTGCAACAATGCACAGCGGAATTTTCATTTCAGCGAACGTTCGCGCCGGACGTGAATTTGTGGAGATAGTGCCTCCAGACGCTCGTTGGAGGCCATGCCCATGCGCGAAAGCGTCCAGCGGCCGAAATCGCCGAATTTCGTGGCGGCGCCGTGGCGCTCCATTTCATCGACGGACGTGCCGCTCGCATAGGTGGCGGCCACCAGCGCGCCGACACTGGTGCCGGCGATGAAGTCGATGGGGATCTTTTCCTGTTCGAGCACCTTCAGGACGCCGATGTGCGCAATGCCCCGCGCGAAGCCGCCGCCCAAGGCGAGCTCCTATCTTCGGGCGTCCAAGTTCGCCTTCGCCGGAATCCGCATAGGCAAACGACCGAAAGCCCTGGATCGCTCTTCTTGAACCAAGCTGCGCCTGTATCCCATTCCGGCAGATCCTCGCCTCACCCACTGGAGACACTCTAACAAATTTCGCGTCGGCGCGGTGTTTCCGGTTGACCCGCACGTACACGTTTTGCCACCATGTCCTGTCTCGCATGGTGGCCGAGCGCCGCCGTTGCCGTATTTCAAGGACTGGCCGAATGAGACGAAGCATCGAAAGAGCGGCAGTGCTCGGCGCCGGCACCATGGGCGCGCGCATTGCCGCTCACCTGGCCAACGCCGGCATTCCTTGTTACTTGCTCGACATCGTTCCACCGGAATTGAGCGCGGACGAAAAGCGCAAGGGCCTCACGCTTCAGGATCCGCAAAGTTCGCAATCGAATCGTGCTGGCGGGTCTGGACGCGGCGAAAAAATCGCGTCCTGCGGCGTTCTTCACTCCGGAAACGGCGCGGCTGATCACACCCGGCAATTTCGAAGACAACCTGGCGTGGTGCGGCCAGGTGGACTGGATCATCGAGGCGGTGGCCGAGAACCTGGAAATCAAGCGCCGGTTGTTCGAGCGCGTAGAAGGCTTTGCGCAAGCCCGGAACGATCGTCACTTCCAACACGTCCGGGCCTGCCGATTCACCTGATCGCCGAAGGCCGCTCGGAGGATTTCCAGCAGCACTGGGCGGGCACGCACTTCTTCAATCCGCCGCGCTACATGAAGCTGGTCGAATTGATCGCGGGCCCGAAAACCCGGCCTGAAGTGCTTCGGCGCTGGAAGAAGTCTGCGACAGGCGGCTCGGCAAGGGCGTCGTGTTGCGCGAAAGACACGCCGAATTTTATCGCCAACCGCATCGGCACGTTCTCGATGGTGAACGCGATCAATCAGATGCAGGCGCTCGACATGACCGATCGAGGAAGCGGACGCCTGCACCGGACCCGCGGTGGGCTGGCCGAAGTCGGCCACGTTCCGCACCGCGGACATCGTGGGACTCGACGTGCTCGTCCACGTGATCCGCAACATTTATGAAAATGTGCCGGAGGACGAATCCCGCGAGGTGTACCGCGTGCCACCGCTGATCGAGGCGATGATCGAGCGCGGATGGCTGGGCGAGAAGACCGGCAGCGGATTCTACAAGCGCATAAAAAAAGGCGGAGACTCGGAAATCCTGACTCTCGACTGGCACACGATGGAATATCGCGAGCGCCAGAAAGCGAAGTTCGGCTCGATCGAGGGGGGCAAAGCCATCGAAGACACGCGCGAACGAATTCGCGCGATTGTGGCGCCCGCGCTCGAAGGAAAGGGCGGGGACAAGGCCAGCCGATTCGTCTGGACCAGCCTCAGCGAGACGTGCCTGTACGCGGCGCGGCGCATTCCCGAAATTGCCAACACGATTATCGACGTCGATCACGCCATGCAGTGGGGCTTCGCCTGGGAGTTGGGCCCGTTCGAAGTGTGGGACGCAATCGGCGTCGAGAGGATGGCGAGCGCGCTGCAGACGCGAGGGGAAGCAGATGCCTCCGCTTGTTGAGAAGGTGCTGGCGACTCCCGAAAAATCCTTCTACGCCAGCGAGAAGGGCACAACTCGCTATTTCGATCGTCGCCACCGGCGCGCACAAACCTGTTGCCGAGCAGCCAGGAATCATCGTTCTGAAGTCGCTGAAGGACCGCACGCCCGTGGTACAGAAGAACTCCGGGGCCAGCCTGATCGACCTGGGCGACGGGGTCGTCTGCTGCGAATTCCATTCGAAGATGAACGCCGTGGGCGCGGACATCGTCGCGATGCTCAACGCCGGTGTTGCCCGGCTCGGGACGGACTTCGAAGCGATGGTGATCGCCAACCAAGCCGACGAATTTCTCGGTCGGCGCAAATCTGATGCTCCTGCTCATGAGCGCGCAGGAAGGCGAATGGGACGAGATTCACATGCTGGTGCGGCAATTTCAGCGCGCCACCATGGCTCTCAAGTACGCGACCGGGCCCGTGGTTAGCGCTCCGCAAGGTATGGCGCTTGGAGGAGGCTGCGAGATTAATCTGCACGCGGCCAGGATTCACGCGTCGGCTGAGCTTTATATGGGCCTCGTGGAAACGGGCGTGGGCCTGATCCCGGGTGGCGGCGGCACGAAAGAAATGCTGATCCGCGCCAACGAACATGCCGCCGGTGCCGAGGATCTGGATCTTTTCCACGCGATGAAGCCGATATTCGAAAATGTGGCCATGGCCAAGGTGTCCAGCAGCGCGGAGGATGCGCGCAAACTCGGATATCTGCGTCCAGCGGATTTGATCTCGATGAATCGCGACCGGTTGATTGCCGATGCGAAACAAACTGCGCTGGCCATGGTGCGCGCGGGTTACCACCCTCCGCGCCGGCGGAAGATTCGCGTTCTCGGAGAAGAATTCCTGGCGGCCGCGAAGCTTGCCATTCATCTGTTGGTTCGGGGCGCGTACGCGTCCGAGTATGATGCCGTGGTTGGCGCGCAAGCTTGCCTATATACTGGCGGGGGGAGCATCACGGCGCTGCAAGCGGTGCCCGAGCAATACATTCTCGACCTCGAACGGGAGGCCTTCGTCAGCCTGTGCGGCGAGCGCAAGACCCAGGAGCGCATCGCGCTACACTCTCAAGACCGGCAAGCCTCTGCGCAATTGACAGGAAGGCCGGGCGCGGTGCGTTCGCCGCCGATGATGGCGGGCAACTAATTGAGGCTGCGGATGTTCTTAGTAGTTCGCCGTTGGAGAATCGGGCAGACCGATATACTCTAGATTCCCGCTTCAGTGAAATTCATAGCAGGTATCCGCTCTAGAAATCATGTTGCCCTGGAGAAGTTTGTGAGGCTGAGTTTGAAGAGACGAGTGAAAGTGAGAACACATCGGCGATATTCAAGCTGCGCCCGGAGAGGCGTTCGCTGATGAGTGGCGACGCTGGAGGTTCGTCGCTCTCTCATTTGCCGCTGCGGGAATTCTATCTCTGGCTGGCTGCGGGCAGCCTAAGAGCGACACCACGAGCAGCACTTCTCAGGCAGCGCTGCGAGCAGTTCCTCCAGCAGTTCGACCACGCCGAGCAGTATCGCGATTTATCCAGCGACGTCTACCGCCCCGTCAATGGGAAGGTTCAATTCACTGCCTTCGCTGCGAGCGCGCCCGGCTCGACATTCACATGGAGCGTTTGCGGTGGAGGCAGTATCACCGCGTCGGGACTGTTCACGGCGCCCGGCAAGCCCCGGCAAGCATCACGGTGACGGCCAGACATCGGCACGGCCTGAGCGGAACGGCGACCCTCAACGTGACTGCTGCGCAGGGAGTTCTGGTTAGTCCGTCGGCGGTGGCGATCGCCGCTGGCGCGACTCAATCTTTCGCTGCCACTGTCAACGGAGCAGCGGTAACAGCGACCTGGGAAGTGAACGGGCAGGTGGGAGGCGACGGGCTGCACGGGACGATTGACTCAAACGGAAATTACATCGCTCCGGCATCGCCTCCGCCAGGGGGATCGACCACGATCACTGCCATTACCGGAAGCGGGTCTTCCACCGTTTCCGGTACGGCAACCGTAGCGGTATTTTTTCAAATAGCTCTCTCAACGGAGCGTATGCGTTTTCTTACAAGGGGAACAATTCGTCCGGGTTTACGGCAGTGGCCGGAAGCTTCATTGCTCAGGGAGCGCCGGCTCGACCGGGCAGATCTTTGGCGGCAGGCAGGACACTCTCGTGGCAGGCTCAAGCGCTTCGGCTCCCGCATACATTTACCGGCACGTTTTCGGTGAACCCGGACGGCACCGCATCCGCCACTCTTTCGAACAATGCCACGTGGGAATTCACGCTGGTTTCTAATCCGACCGGTGGTTCTGCGCGCCAGGCCATCCTCGTGCGATTCGACTCGAGTTCGACCGGTTCCGGCACGATCAACGCCCAGAACCAGGGGCTCCTCACCGCCTCCGCTTTCTCGGGTAATTACGTCTTCGGTCTTTCGGGCGTCGATAGCAGCGGAAGCCCGCTCGTGATTGCCGGCAAATTTTATGCGGATGGAGTGGGCACGATACCGCCGGGCTCCGCGGTGCAAGACATCAACGACGACGGGAAAAGCACGTATTCGATTACCGCCGGCACGACCACAGACCACCACGAACCACTTCCACGGCTGGCCCCGACACTACGCCTGCATGGCAGCTTCGCGATGGACCAGAACTCGTCGAGTACCGGCCGGGGTACTCTCACGCTCGCCAGCACAGCACCGCGATATTCACGGCCGCGGCGCACGCTGCAGTTTGCTTTCTACATCGTCGACAACACACATTTGAAAGTCGTGGAAACCGATAAAATCGAATGCGCTGGCGGGAGACATCTACGGCTACAACGGGCTGACCCCCAGAGGTCGCCGCCGACGGCCAGTTCAATGCCGGAGCGACGCTCTGCCGGCCGGTAACTATGCTTTTACTGTTGCCGGAATCATCGTCAAATGGCGCATATGCCGCGGGGGGATATTTGATACGACGGCAACCGCGGCCATCGACCAGCGGCAGTCTGACTGGAGTGATCGACATCAACGATCGGGATCGCCAGCATCCTCCTGAACGCTCCAGATCGCCGGTACCAGCTTCACCATCGATCCGAATTCGGGCGGATCACGATGCCCATCCGCGTCAACAACGTCACGAAGAATTTCGCCGGTTATACCGCCTATTACAATTCACAGTCCGGTCCGGTGCAATTCGTCGAACTGATCGAGGCTTGACACCGACACGACCGCCCTCGGCGTCGCTTACCCGCAATCGTCTTCGCGGGGGCGCTGCAAGGCAACTATGCCCTGAATTCGGCCGGCGCTTCCGGCCCGAAAAACGGGGCGCGTGGAGCAGGACGCCGTCGGGCAGGTCACGACTTCCGGCACTACTTCACTCAACGGCGTCGCTTTACATCAACAATTTCGCTCTGGCGACTCTCGTTCCGCATTCCCCGTTACCAGCAGCACGAGTGTCGTCAGCCCGACTGCCAATGGACGAGGCACCGCGACAATCGCCACAAGCGTCGCCACGTACTCGCTGGCCTATTACATCCCAACAGCAATAACGCCCTGCTTTGGAAATCGACGGGGCCCGCGTAACTACCGGCGTGATGTCCGTGCAGTTCTGAACTGCAGCGCCAGGCATCTCGCCGGACTCTTCTGATTTCGGTTCCGTCTGCCCTGAAATTACTTCGCAACCGAGAAATCGCTAACAACGCCGTAGAGGAAATCGATGCCTTTGCGGAAGGAATCCACCGGAAGGCGCTCGTCGTCGGCAGTGCATGCGCGCACGATCGGATTCGCTCATCGGGAAAGGAAGCAATCCATAGGCTTGCACGTTACGCAGGCGCAGGGGGACGGAATCGGTCGCGCCCGTGGACATCTCCGGCACGACGATCGCTCCCGGAAACTGCTGCTTGGCCTCCTTCGAAATCGTGTTGTACAAATCCGACGTCACTGAGGAAGAAGGCGCTGTTTCTCCTGCGTTCGGCTGCACTTCAAAGCTGGATTTCCGGATCGTTGACAAGATGTTTGCAACTTGGCAAGCAGCGGTGAAACCGTATTGCCCGGCAGCACGCGAATATTCAGCACGGCGCGCGCGTCCGGCGGGATCACGTTCTGGCGGATACCCGCCTGCAGCACGGTCGGCGAGATCGTGTCGCGCAGCATGGAATTCCACACGGGATTAGCGTCGGAAACCCAGCGGGCCGCGTGGTCGCCCGGTCGGACGGATTCCAGCGCCCGCATCCATTTGCCGGTCTCCTCGTCCTGGATCGGAGGCAAGCCCCTCGAAGTAGGCGCGCGTAACGGAATTGAACTGCACCGGCGTCTCGTAAGTTCCCGATTTTGGCGATGGCCGCTGCCAAATGGGTCACCGGATTGTCTTTTCGCGGCACGAGGCATGGCCGGAGGTACCTTTGGCGATTACGTCCACGTTGACGGCAAACTTTCTCGCTCGCCTGGATGCCCACATATTGAACCTTGCCGTTCGCCATCACAACGTCGCCGCCTTCATTGATGGCGTATCCGCAGGCGATCTTGTCCCAGTGTTTTTCCGTCGCGAATTTCATGCCGTACTCGCCGCCGTTCTCTTCGTCGCCCTCCGCGAGGAAAATCACGTCGCGGTTGAGCCGCGCTCCGGAACGCTTCAGCGCGACCAGCACGGCCAGATTCGCGATGGTCATTCCCTTGTCGTCATTCGCGCCGCGCCCATAGAGATAATTGTCTTTGATCACCGCGCCGAAAGGGATCGACGGTCCACTTGGCCTTGTCCACGCCCACGACATCCAGGTGCCCCATTAGCAGAAGGGCGCGCGACGGATCGGGCATCGCGCTGGCCGAGAGACGCGCTACGATAAATCCCCGCCCCGGCGCGCTTTCGAAAATCTCCGAATGGATCCCTTCCTTGTCGAGGATCCCGGCGATATATTTCGCGGCAACGAGTTCGTTACCCGGCGGATTTACGGTATTGATGCGGATGAGGTCCTGCAACCAATTGAGCGCGTCGCTTTCCAACTGGGAAAGATCGTGCGGCGGGCAGCCGAGGTGCCGGCGTAATCGGTGGGGTTGGCTGGCCGTGCGTCTGCCCGGCTATGAGACAATCATTGCCAGCGCCGCCAATAACAAAATTCGAGTAAATGCCTGCGCCATCCTTTTCGTCACTGGGTGAATCTCAAAGTGCATCGCCCGCCCCCCCGATTTTCATACTATCATGTCGGTTTGGGGACGCCGGGCGAGCGGGACTGGGTTTTCTGACCCGCAAGTGACGACAAGGACACTGGCTTGCCGGCATTTGCGCCGGAGCGAGGATTGAACATGCATAGCGAAGCCGGTTGCGCGCCATACTGCTGGGAGTTCTTAATCTGCTGCTAGCCTCGGTATTCCACTGCACGGCCCGGCAGCTTTCGCGCGGCAACAACAGGGCCCGCAAGCCGGCTCCGCCGGCCCAGCAGCCCGCTCCGCCGGTGGCCCCCAGCGGCCAGCCACAGGCTCCCCAGAAGCAGGCCCGAAGCCCCTGCTCCCCAGACATCCATTGCGGTGGAATCCAACCTTGTCAACGTAGACGCGGTCGTCACCAACCAGGACGGCGATGTGCTGCAGCGGCCTGACCAAAGATAACTTCCGGATCACCGACAATGGCCAGCCCCAGCAGATCATCAATTTGCGCCCTTCCGAAGCCCCTATCACCATGGTGATTCTCATGGAGTACAGCGGCCGTTTCGGCGGGCTATTTTCGCGTACAAGACCAGACAGTATTCCTTCAGCATTCTGAATGCGCTCACTCCCAAAGACTGGGTCGCGCTGAAGACTTTCTCCATGCGCACGCGGGTGGAAGTGGATTTCACGCAGAACAAGCAGGAGGTGGCGCAGGCCATCAACGCCTTGTTCTTTCCCGACTTCAGCGAGGCCAATCTTTTCGACGCCGTTCTGGAAACCCTCGACCAGCTTCGCGACGTGAAGGGCAAAAAATCCATTCTCGTGCTTGCCACCGGCTTTGACACCTTCAGCAAACACACTCTGGACCAGACGCTCAACCGCATGAAGGAAACCGACGTTCCGATCTTCTGCGTCGGCATGGGCGAGGAAATCGATTTGTACAACCCGATCGGAGCAGGCGTGGGTTATCTGCAGGCGAAAAACCAGATGACCGCGTTCGCCAATATGACCGGGGGTTACGCATGGTTTCCGCGGTTTGAGGGCGAAATGCCGCGACATTTTCAATTCGGTCGCGGCGTATTTTGCGAAGCCAGTACACGCTTGGATTCACGCCCAACACGCCTCAGGATGGCAGGCTCCACAAATTGAAAGTCGACGCGGTGGACGAGCAGGGCGATCCGCTGACGGTTCCGGACAAAAAGGGCAAAAAGAAGAAAACGATCGTGCACGCGCGGCAGGGCTACATGGCGGCATCCGCTCCGGCAAGTTAAGCGCGATGCGATCGACGCGGTCCTCAACGCGACGCTTTATTTCTCTCTAATATCCGCGAGACAGGTCCACGCGATTCAGTAGTTCACTTCCCGCGAACCAGCGCGTTAAGATTCTCCGCCATCAACTCCTCTTCGCGCTCCCAGGTACTCTCAGTCGCCCCGCTCACATGCGGTGTAATGAACACATTATTCATCTTCCACAGAGGGCTTTCCGGCGGAAGAGGCTCTTTCACAGTGACATCGAGGGCAGCGCCGGCAATCACATTTCGTTCGAGCGCGGAAATGAGCGCAGGTTCGTCAACGAGCGTTCCACGCGCAACGTTGATGAGGTAGGCCGATGGCTTCATCAGCGCGAATTCGATTTCGCCGAGCATGTTGCGCGTCTCCGGAGTGGCCGGCGCGGCCACAACCACGAAATCGGCCTGCGGCAGCACTTCGTGCAGTTGCGGTGTCTTCACAACGCGTTCGGCCATATCGGGAATCGGACGGCCTGAATGCGTCACCGCCCAGACGCGCATGTCCAAAGGCCGCACCAGCCTGGCTGTTTCCTGCCCGATCGCACCAAAGCCGATGAATAGACAGCACCTGACCCCGTAATTCCCGTGGCTTCACCGGAGCAGTCCACAACTCATTGAGCGCCCATATGCCCTCGCGCTGGTAGCGAAGGCAATCCGGAAATCGCCGAGCCAGGCCGACAATTATCGCCAGGATATGCTGCGCGATCGGTACGCAGTGTACGCTGCTCGCATTCGTGAGAATCACGCCGCGCTCGCGCAGTTCCGGGTACATGAATTGCGCGACGCCTGCCGATACCGCCTGGATCCACTGAAGCTTGGGCGCGAGCGAAAGCTGGCTCTGCTTTGAGCGAGAGGCCCATGAAAATATCCGTGTCGGCAAGTTCGCGTTCTAAGCCGTCAAAGCTGGGAAGGTGCGTGACGCGCATCCGCGGAAATCGAGCGCGCATGCGTTGTGCAGTGTCCGGCGGGGGATTCCAAAGCGGCGCGGGATTGTTCACGCAGATGAGGAGCTTCGTTTCCGCAGGATTTCTGGGCGCATGCGTTCCGCCATGTCATTTTCTCAACTACGCGCAAATCGCGGCCCGTCATTTCGCGCGGTTCCGGCACGCCGAGGACGCCAAGAAGCGTCGGCGAAATATCGCGAAGCGAGCCGCCGGGCTTGAGCTGCATTTGGCCGTCCTCGGTGAGCAGAATGAACGGCACCGGATTCGTAGTGTGGTATGTGTGAGGGCCGCCGGTGACCGGGTCGATCATGGTCTCCGCGTTCCCATGATCGGCGGTGATGATCCAGGCGCCGCCGCGCGGGCGCAGGCACTGGAAGATTCTGCCGAGGCATTCATCCACCGTTTCTACGGCTTTGATCGTCGCTTCCAGCTTTCCGGAATGGCCGACCATGTCCGCGTTGGCGAAGTTCATGATGATCGCGTCGAAATCGCCCTTTTCAATGGCGTGGATGACAGTGTCTGCAATTCCCGCGGCTGACATTTCCGGCTTCAAGTCATACGTGGGCACTTTCGGCGAGGGAACCAGCGTGCGCTCCTCGCCGGGAAACGGCTTCTCGACTCCGCCGTTGAAGAAATAGGTAACGTGCGCGTACTTTTCGGTTTCCGCCACGCGCAGGTTCTTGTAGTCCTGCTCCGCGAAAACATTGGCCAGGATGTGCTCCAGCTTTTCAGGAGCGAGGATGTAGCGCAGCCACGGCCACGTCTTTTCATACTGCGTCATGGCAACGTAGACGAGATTCTGCGGCCTCGATGGATCGGCAAATTTGTCAAAGGCTGGCTCGGCCAGTGCCTTGGTGATCTGCCGTGCGCGGTCGGCGCGAAAATTGAAAAAGACCACCGCGTCATCGCTGCGGATTACGCCGCGCGGGGCAGCCGGGGCGCCTGGAGCGGCTTCGGTGGTGATCGTCGCAGGCAAAATGAATTCGTCGGTGACGCCCTTTTCGTAGCTGGCTCTCACGGCGCCGATGGGATCGGTGAAGCGCGCTTCCGTATCGCCGTGGACCATGGCGCGATACGCGAGTTCGATGCGCTCCCAGCGATTGTCGCGATCCATCGCGTAGTAGCGGCCGCTGACGCTGGCGATTTTGCCCACGCCGTACTCGCGCATCTTCTGCTCGAGTTGCTGCAGGAAGTCGATACCGCTATTTGGAGGCGTGTCCCGCCCGTCCATGAAGCAGTGCACGAAAACGTTCTTCACCTTGTTCTCGCGCGCCATGCGCAGCAACTGGAACAGGTGCTCGATGTGGGAATGAACTCCGCCGTCGCTGACTAGCCCGATCAGATGCAATTGATGCCCGCGGCCGCGCTCCATCGCTTCGAGCAGAAGCGGCTGGCGGAAGAATTCGCCGCTCGCGATCAATTGATCCACGCGCGTGATGTCCATTTGCACGATTCGACCGGCGCCGATATTCAAATGGCCCACTTCGCTATTGCCCATTTGCCCTTCGGGCAGGCCGACGTACGGGCCGGAGGTGTGAATCAGCGTGTTGGGAAAATCTTTCAGCAGCCGGTCGTAGTTGGGCTTGCGGGCGAGCGCGATGGCGTTTCCTTTTGTTTCGGCGCGGAAGCCCCAGCCGTCTAGAACGGTCAGGACGATTGGTCTGGGTCGTTTGCTCATGGCCGTTCAGGATACACGAGAGCGCGCGGCAAGGACCAGCCGGGAAAAACTGATTCCTTGGGAAGCTGCACGGTTTGCGGATGACGCGACGTACCGATCGCAAGAGCAGAAACTTTGGCGCTTGAATCGGGTTTATATTGGAGGCAGTTCAGGAGACCTCATATGCGAAATACGACTAAGTTGGCGGCATTTATAGTTTTCGGGCTTGTAATTAACGTGAGCTTCGGTGCGGCGGTGCGGGCTCAGGAACCGCAGCAGGCCCTTCCCGTTGCGGCAGCTCTGGCCCTTCCAGATGCCTCCAGCAGCGTTTCGAGTTCACCGGCTGGGGCGGTCGACGAGAGCAGCACCCCGGCTAGCGCGGTTCCGGGAGGCCGGGAAGCGTGCTGGAAACAGGCGGGGCTCACTAAAGACGTTGTGGAGCAGCGGAAGTCGATCGTTTCCGGCGCAAAGGCGCAGATTCGTTCCATCGAAAGCGATACCACGTTGTCACCGGCGCAGCAAAAGCAACAGATCCGGCAAATCCGCGTGAACGCGCGACAGCAAGCGGGCAAGCTGGTCACGCCGGAGCAGCAGGAAGCACTGCGGCAGTGCCGGCAGGAGCGTATCGAAGCACGCCAGAATTCCAACGCCGGCAGCACGCCGGGGGATTCCGGCAATAACGCCTACGGCGCTTCTCCGCCGCCCACGAACTCAACCGGCTCCGCACAGCCGAAGTAATCTCTTCGTGAATTTTGCGCGCACGGCGAGATCCTCTCACGAGATCCTCTCAAGTGTATCTCGCCGTGCGCGGAGCAATCTTCACGTGCGGTAAACCCCTAAAGTAGGTACGGCTATGAAACGCCGCGCGACGCCATGGAAAAGCTTGACACGGGCAGTCGGCCTTGTATGATTATGCAAGATGTTGCATATTCACGCATCAGGGTGACATGGCCGTTCAGAAACGATTTCGTCACGGACAGATTTTAAAGCTCCTTGCGGGTCAGCCCGTCGCGAGCCAGGACCAACTGCGCCGACAGCTGGGCCACCTGGGCGTCCGCGTGACGCAAGCCACGCTTTCTCGCGATCTCCGCGAACTCCGGCTGGTGAAGACCGTGGAAGGGTATCGCCCGCTTTCGGCAGCCGCGGAAGAAGCATCCCCGCTTCCCGCTCTGGCCCGCGCGCTGAAAGATTTTTTGCTGGATATCCGCCCCGCGCAGAACATGCTCGTGCTCAAGACACCCCCCAGCGGCGCTCAGCCGCTCGCGGCGGCGGTGGACGCGGAGCATTGGAAAGAAGTCGCCGGAACCCTGGCGGGAGACGACACCGTCCTGCTGATTACGACATCGCGTAGCGCCTGTAAGACGATTCAGAAACGCCTGGAGGAGATGCTTCGATGAGCGGCCCCGCCAGGGTCGCCGTCGTCGGAGCAACGGGCTACGCGGGATACGAGCTGGCCCGGCTCCTGGTTCGGCACCCAAATGTGAGCACACCCACATTTTTCTTGCGCGAAAGTCGCGCTGAAGTGCGTTGTCTGACGGAGCTTTATCCCCAGCTGCGCGGCTGGGGGGAGGCGCCGTGCAAGGCGCTTTCGGTGGAGGCAGTCGCGCAGAGCGGCGCGGAAGTTGTGTTTCTCTCAACGCCGCACGAGGCCTCGCTGGAGCTCGTTCCGGAACTGGTAAAAGCGAATCCTTCGCTGCGCATCGTCGATTTGAGCGGTGCGTACCGATTTCGCAACCCGGAAACGTTCGCGAACTGGTACAGGCTGCCGGCGCCTGATGCCGTCACGCTGGCGGAAGCGGTCTACGGACTGCCCGAACTATATGAGGCGGCGCTTCCGAAGGCACGCATCGTCGCGAATCCCGGGTGTTACCCCACCTCCGTAATTCTGGGTCTCAAGCCCCTGGTGGAAGCCGAGTGGATCGATATGGCCCACGGGATCGTGGCCGACTGCAAGTCCGGGGTCACCGGCGCGGGCAAAGAGCCCAAACGGGAGACGCACTTTGTCGAGGTGAATGAAAACTTTCGAGCTTACAACCTGTTCAAGCATCGACATACGCCGGAAGTTTCCGATCACTTGGGGCTGCGGCTGCAGGACTTCGTTTTTACAACGCATCTGCTTCCGGTCGACCGCGGAATTCTGTCGACCCTTTATGTCTGGCTGAATGCGCCGCGCAAGGCGGATGAAGTCGAGGCCTTGTTCCGGAAGTTTTATTCCGGCCGGCCGATGGTACGCGTGATGCCGAGGGGGAGCTTGCCGGAACTGCAGCATGTGGCGCACACGAATTTCTGCGATATCGGCTTCGCGCTAGATTCAACAGGCGAGCGTTTGGTCGTGGTGTCGTGTCTCGACAATCTCGGCAAGGGCGCGGCGGGACAAGCAGTGCAAAATCTGAACGGGATGCGTGGATATCCCGAAACGGCGGGGTTGCTATGAGACTAGTGGTGAAAATTGCTGGAGCGCTGCTCGAAAAAGAAGAACACGTGCAGGCAATCGCACGCCAGATCGCCGAGGTCGCGCGCGCCGGCCACGAGGTTCTCGTGATCCATGGCGGCGGAAAGATTTTCACGGCAACTCTTGCGCGCATGGGGATCAGCAGCCGCTTCAAGAACGGTTTGCGCATCACCGACCGCGAAACGCGAGATGCCGCCATCATGGTGTTTGCCGGGCTGCTTAACAAGAAACTCGCGGGAGCAATCACTCTGGCGGGCCAGCCGGCTGTGGGCATCGGCGCAACGGATGCCGCGTGCTTTCTGGCGGAGCCGATGCAAGTGGACGAACGTGAAGGTGGCCTGGGCTTCGTCGGCTACCTGACCGAGGTCAATGTGGAGTTTCTGAATTCGCTGTGGCGCGAGGGGCTCGTACCGGTCGGCTCTTGTATGGGGCTTGGCGCGGATGGCGAGCTCTATAACATCAATGCCGACCACATGGCCGCAGCTGCCGCCGAATTCGTCGAGGCGGACCGCTTGATCTTTCTCACGGACGTGGCGGGCGTGCTCGATGGCGACAAGGTGCTGCGTGCCGTGAAGGGAACCGACGTCGAAGACCTGATTCGCCAGCACAAGGTTTCGGGCGGAATGATTCTGAAGCTGGAGGCTGCCAAGCGCGCGCTCGCCGGGGGCGTGTCGGAAGTGCGCATCGTCGGCGGTACGCAGCGCCGCGCGCTGCTGAATGCCGTCAACGGATCGTCCCGCTGCCCCGGCACCCGGGTATTTCCCGCAATTCGGATTCGCAGCAAGGCTCGTACCGCGCATGGAGCCGCGGACTGAAATGCCGAAGAAGAAACAAAAGACGGCGAAGCGCATGTCCCCGGCGCAGATCGTTGCCGAGAGCGCGCGCTACCTCATGAACACGTACCGGCGGCCGCCGGTGGTGTTCACGCACGGGCGCGGGTGCCGATTGTACGATTCTGAGGGCCGGGCATATCTCGATTTTCTGGCCGGAATTGCGGTGAACGCCCTGGGTTACGCGCATCCGCGCATGGTTCGCGTAATCCGCCGGGAAGCGGGCCGCGCCACGCACATCTCGAATCTCTTTCACAACCCTTATCAGGCGCCCCTCGCGCGCAAACTCGCCGAGTGGTCGGGGCTGGACCGCGTGTTCTTCAGCAACAGCGGCTCGGAAGCCATGGAGGGCGCACTCAAGCTCGCGCGCGCTTACGCTCACGCTAAGACTGCTTCCTCGCCTGGCGGGTCCAAGACGCGCATTCTCGCTCTGGAGAATTCTTTTCACGGCCGCACGTTCGGCGCGCTGTCGATCACGCATACGGCGAAGTATCGCGAGCCGTTTGAGCCGCTGGTTCCCGGAGTTGAATTCGTCCACGTCAATGACGTCGCGGATCTCGAAGCCAAGTTCGATAAGTCGGTCTGCGCCATCGTGATCGAGCCAATCCAGGGGGAGGGCGGAATTTTCCCCGTCAGCAGGGCTTTCTCGGAGCGTGCCCGTGCACTCGCCACCCAATATGACGCCGCGCTGATCGCCGATGAAATTCAGTCGGGCCTGGGACGCACCGGCCGCTATTTCGCGTACCAAAAGTTCGGCAAAGATGCGTTTCCCGACATCGTCACCATCGCTAAGCCTCTCGCCGGCGGCTTGCCGTTAGGCGCATTCATAGCGAACGAACAATTCGCATCGGCGTTTTCTCCGGGGATGCATGGCTCCACGTTCGGCGGAGGGCCACTTGCTTGCGCGGCCGCCCTGGAATTCCTGACGATCGTGGACGAGGACGAGCTGCTCGCGAACGTGCGCGACCGAGGAGCGGAACTCCGCGCAGGCCTCGAAAAACTGGCCACGCGCTTCGACTTTATCCGCGAGGTGCGCGGCGAGGGGCTCATCCTCGGTGTCGACCTTTCCATCGAAGGCGCGCCTTTCGTCCAGGAAGCGCTTCGAGAAAGCATGCTGATCAACTGCACGCACGAACACATCCTGCGCCTTCTGCCGCCCTTCATCATTCGCCACAAGGACGTCGTGGAGTTTCTCGGCAAGTTCGAGGCGGTACTGGCGACGGCCCAGAAATCCGCGGCAAAGTCAAGTTCCGCCGCGCACTCTCCTAACGCGACGGCTCACGGGCAACACGTAGCCGTCGCCGCTTCGAGGTAAAACAAAATGACTATACTCAGCACATCGCTATCTTTGTCGAATGACTTGCTCACCGGAACGGAATGGAATCCCGCGCAACTGCGCGAATTCTTCCAGCTCGCCACGGACATCAAAGCTCGCCCGGAGCACTATCGCGCCTCGCTCTCCGGAAAATTCGTTGCTCTGATTTTCGAAAAACCCTCGCTGCGCACGCGCGTCACATTTGAAGTCGGCACGGCGAGCCTCGGCGGCACGGCAGTCTTCCTGGACCACACGCTCACGCACCTGGGCGAGCGCGAGTGCGTCCGCGATATCGCCAAGAATCTCGAGCGGTGGGTTCATGGAATTGTCGCGCGCGTATTCGCCCAGGAATCGCTCGAGGAATTCGCGCAAAGTGCGTCGATCCCGGTGATCAACGCGCTCTCTGATAAATACCATCCCTGCCAGGCTCTCGCCGATTTCTTCACGCTCGAGGAGCGTTTCGGCAATCTGCGCGGGTTCAAGTTTGCCTACGTTGGTGATGGTAATAACATGTGCCACTCGCTGCTGGCCATCGGAGCGCGAGTAGGGGCGCACGTCCGAGTGGCCACGCCGGCCGGATATGAACCGAACGCCGCGATCGTCTCCGAAGCGAAGCGCGTGGCACGCGAGACTCGCGGCAAAATCGAAGTCTTATGTTCGCCCGAGGAGGCGGTCGCCGGCGCGCAGGCGGTTTACACCGATGTGTGGGCCAGCATGGGCCAGGAAGACGAATCCGCGAAGCGGGCCGCCGATTTCGCGGGGTACGAGGTGAATGAGAAGCTTTTCGCCCAGGCCGCGGCTGACGCCCTCTTTATGCACTGTCTTCCGGCGCATCGCGGACTCGAAGTCAGCGAGGGAGTAATCGACTCCGCTCGCTCCGTCGTGTACGATCAAGCCGAAAATCGCCTTCACGTTCAGAAGGCGGTTCTGCACACGCTGCTTGCATAATCCAAGGAGAACGAATTGACGAAGAAAGTTGTGCTGGCATATTCCGGAGGGCTGGACACCTCCATCATTATTCCGTGGCTGAAGGAGAATTACGGCGGTTGCGAGGTGATCGCCATGATCGGAGACCTCGGCCAGAAGGAAGATCTCGAGGCGGCGCGCAAAAAGGCGCTGGCCACCGGCGCAAGTTCCGCGTACATCGAAGATCTGCGCGAGGAATTCATCACGAAATATGTCTGGCCGACTCTGCGCGCCGGAGCTGTCTACGAGCATAAATATCTGCTGGGCACGTCTTTTGCGCGCCCCATTCTCGCCAAGCGGCAGGTGGAGATCGCAAAGAAAGTTGGCGCGGACGCGCTCGCCCATGGCTGCACGGGAAAAGGTAACGACCAGGTCCGCTTCGAACTCGCCGCGAAAGCGCTCGGTCCCGAATTGAAAATTATTGCGCCGTGGCGGGAATGGAACATCGTCTCGCGCGAAGAAGCCATCGCTTATGCGCAGGCGCACAACGTTCCCGTGGACCAGACGAAGAAAAATATCTACAGCCGGGACCGCAACATCTGGCACCTGAGCCATGAGGGCGGCGTGCTGGAAGACCCGGCAAACGCTCCCGAAGAAGCTATGTGGCAATGGATCGTCGCCCCGGAAAGCGCCCCGGACAAACCCACGACCGTCGAGATTGGTTTCGAAGAGGGAATTCCGGTCTCCGTGAATGGCAAGAAGCTCGCGCCTGTTGCTTTGATCGAAGAACTCAACGAAATCGCCGCGTCGAACGGCGTCGGCCGCATGGAGTTGGTCGAAAATCGGTTGGTCGGAATCAAATCGCGCGGCGCGTACGAAACTCCCGGGGGAACTTTGCTCGTCACGGCGCATCGCGAGCTCGAATCGCTTGCGCTTGACCGCGAGACCGCCCACTACCAGCAGATCCTTTCGCTGCGCTATGCGGAGATGGTTTATTACGGCATGTGGTTCACGCCGCTGCGTGAAGCGCTCGACGGATTCTTCACCAGCTCGCAGAAGCGTGTCACTGGCTCGGTGGGCCTCACGCTTCGCCGTGGCAACGTGACCATCGCATCGAGAAAATCGCCTTATTCTCTATACCGCGCCGGTCTGGCGAGCTTCACGATGACCGGCTACAACCCCAAGGACGCCGAAGGATTCATCAACCTTTTCGCGCTTCCCATCACGGTTCCGCTCGAGGTCGAGGCGCAGGTGAAATGACCGATCAAACGAGCGATCCGGGCGGCCAGAAAATGTGGGGCGGCCGCTTCGAACGCGGCCCTGACGCGTCATTCTACGAGTTCGAGCGTTCCTGGCACTTCGACCGCAGAATGCTGCCTCAGGAACTCGCGCTCGATCGCGCGTGGGCGCGCGCTATAGCCGCAGCGGGGATTCTCACGGCCGAGGAGTGCCAGAGCATCGTCAACGGCTCTCGATGAAATCGGGCACCGTGCGCTTACCGATTCCGCCTGGCTCGATAGCTCGACAGCCGAGGACGTCCACCACTTCGCCGAAACAGCGCTGATTGAAAAGCTCGGGCCGCTCGGCGCGAAGCTTCATACCGGCCGCAGCCGCAACGAAATGGTCGCGACCGAATTCCGCATGTACGTGCGAGCGGCTGCGCGCGAGATGCGCGGCGCCATCGCGTAGCTGGGCCGCGCCTTTGCCGCGCAGGCGGAGAGGAATCTTCACGTGCCCATGGCCGGGCACCACGCACATGCAGCACGCGCAGCCGCTGCTGCTCTCGCACTGGCTCCTCGCCCATGGCGAAGCCTACCAGCGAGACGCGGAGCGATTCGCCGGCGCCGCCGATCGCGCCGACTCGTGTCCGCTCGGCTCGGGCGCGCTCGCCGGATCGGCGTTTCCCATCGACCGCAAGGCTCTCGCGAGGGACTTCGGATTCAGCCGGATCACGCCCAATAGCCTGGACGCGGTCAGCGACCGCGATTTCGCCCTCGAATATCTCTTCGCGCTCTCCGCTCTTCGCCATGCACCTCTCGCGCCTTTCGGAGGACATGATCCTTTTCGCTTCGCCGGAGTTCGGCTTTCTCGATCTGCCCGATGAATATTCCACCGGCAGCAGCCTGATGCCGCAAAAGAAGAATCCGGATGCCTGGGAGCTGATTCGCGGCAAGACAGGCCGCATCTACGGCGCGCTTGTGGCGCTGTTCACGACCACGAAAGGCTTGCCCTCGAGTTACCAGCGCGATTTGCAGGAAGACAAAGAGGCCCTTTTTGCGGCGCACGATCAGGCGCTCTGCCATGGTGCAAATTGCCGCGGCCGACTCTTGCCGCCACGCGCTTCCGCGAAGCGCGACCTGTGCGAAGCGGCGCAGGATCCCGCGCTTGGTCGCCACCGAGGTCGCCGACTACCTGGTCGCCAGCGGCATGCCGTTCCGCGAAGCGCACGAAATCGTCGGCAAAGTGCTGCGTGCGGCGGACGAAGAAGGCAAGTCCATCCGGGAGATGCCGCTCGAGCGCCTGAAGGAATTTTCGCCGGTGTTTGGAGTGACCTCGGCACCGTGCTCACGCGTTGAAGCGGCGCTGGCGCGGCGCGCAGTTCCCGGGGGAACCGCTCCCGAGCGCCGTGCGCGCCGCCCTCGAGGATTTCAAGGCGCGCCTCGCCAAACTTGAGGAGACTCTGTGAACGCGTCCGCTCAACTGCCGCAGACCTGCCCCGCGGATTCACGTTCTCCGCGCATGCACTGCGGACTTGAAAAAACGAAGCTCGATCTCGGGATGCTCTTAAGCGATGTGCCCGCATCGGCCGCCGCGGTGTTCACCACCAATCAAGTGGCTGCCGCCCCGGTGGTGCTCTGCCGCGCGCACATGAAGAAGTCGCGCCAGAAGATCCGCGGCATCATCGTGAATTCGGGCAATGCAAACTGCTGCTCCGGCCCGGAAGGCTATGCCGCTTCCGTGGCCACAGCCAACAGGCTGGCGCAGCGAACTGGGCCGCGTCGATCCTTCGCAGGTGCTTGTGTGTTCCACGGGCGTGATCGGCGCGCCGCTGCAGGTGGACAAGATTCTCGTCTGCGTGCCTGAACTCGTTCGCTCGCGCAAGGCCGACGCCGCCGCGTTCGAACAGTTTGCTCGCTCGATCATGACCACGGACACGCGTTCCCAAGTGGGCCGCCGCAAAGATTCGGATCGGCAGGAAAACAGGTGCGCATCGCCGGCCTGCGCAAAGGGCTCCGGCATGATTCATCCGAATATGGCGACGATGTTCGGCTTTATCGCGACGGATGCGGCAATCCCCGCACCGGTGCTGTCGCGCGCGCTGAAAGCGGCCGTCGGCCCCACCTTTAATTCCATCACCGTCGACGGCGACACTTCGACAAACGACACGGTCGCGCTTCTCGCCAACGGGCAGTCCGGCGCTCGCGCGATCACTGGAGGGGCGAATTATGAAAAGTTCTTCGATGCGCTGCACGCGGTTTGCAAGTCGCTGGCGCTCGCGATCGTTGCCGACGGCGAGGGCGCGCAGCGCGTGATCGAAATCGAGGTGCGCGGCGCTCCTTCGGATCGCGCCGCCGATCAAGTCGCGCGCACGATCGCGAATTCACCGCTCGTAAAGACAGCGGTGGCCGGCGCGGATCCCAATTGGGGCCGCATCCTGGCCGCTGCGGGCCGCTCCGGCGTGAAATTCGATTTCGAGCGCGCCGACATCTGGCTGGCGGGCATCGAGGTGTGCCGCGGCGGCCGCGAATATCCCTTCGATGAGATCGTCACCCACGAAAAGATGCTCGAGAAGTTCGTGCCTATCGTGGTCGACCTGCATTCGGGCGAGGGAAAGGCCCGCATTTGGACCTGCGATTTCACCAAGGAATACATCCACATCAACGCCAGCTACCGGACTTAGTTCCCCGTTCCGTAGGCCGGGCCGAGCGCTCTTCGTTGCGATGCCCGCGCCTGGCCAAGAATTCGCCTAGGTCGCAGTAATTCACGTCGACCGCGGCCAATGTCTCGCGCGGTTGACTGCAAAGGTGCCTTTGCAGCAAGATGCTGCTTGAGTTGCTGGAGCGCTCGCTTCAGACCGGAGAGCCGGCCACCTTGCCGGCGGCTTGCGGCCGAGATCCTGCTTCTTCAGCCTCGCGTGGCCCTGCAGTCGACCGGGGGCACAAGGAGCACGACTGTGAAGAAACTCTACGTAGGCAATCTGTCGTTCAAGGCCACAGAAGAACAGGTACAGGCGCTGTTTTCAGAAATTGGGGTAACGCCGGATTCACTCACATTGCTTCGTGACCGCTTCACCGGGCAACCGCGCGGATTCGGCTTCGCGGAGATCGGCAACGATGCGGAAGCAGAAAAAGCAATCGAGGCCCTGAACGGCAAGGACTTTCTCGGACGAGCTCTTGTTGTGAACGAGGCGCGCCCGCAGCGCGAAGGGGGCGGGGGCGGTGGGGGACGCGGAGGTCACGGCGGCGGTGGCGGCGGTGGGCGCGGAGGTCACGGCGGCGGTGGCGGACGCGGAGGCCGCGGCGGCGGTGGCGGCTACGGTCGAGACCGCTGATCGCCATCGAGCGTTGGGCGTGATTCTGAAGCGAAGAATCCGCCGATTCGACGCGGCGCTGCTATATCCCATCGCGGCAAACTCTCGCCTTGACGGGCGATAGTCAGGCAAAGGCGGTGTGCTGTTTGTCGGCAGAGATCAGTGGCCTGGGTTCGCTTGCTTCTATGACACCCCCCGAGTAGGCAAACCGTTCGATCGTAGTGCCTCGAAGACCTTGACGGATCAATTCCGCGACGTTGAGCTTTCCTTCCGCCTCATCCAGCTCCTCCGGCCGCGCGTATAGCGCAGGCGTTCGCGGCAGAAAGACCGGACAGCAATCGTGAAACGGCTCCGACGAAATGCCGTAGGTGCCGATCTTGTGCGCTGTCGCCAGGATCTCCATTTTGTCGGTGCCTATCAAGGGGCGAAAAACGGGCATGCGCGCCGCGGCGTCGACGGCCACCAGGTTCCGCAAAGTTTGCGAAGCCACCTGCCCAAGACTATCCCCGGTGAGCAGCGCCAGAGCGCGATCCCTTCCCGCCAGCACCTGGCTGATGCGAAGCATCATCCTGCGATAAAGCAGCACCCGATAATCTTCCGGAGCATAGCGGACAATCTCACGCTGGATTTCCTCAAACGGCACGCGATACAACTTGGCTCGGAATTGATATCGCACGAGCTGCTTCACCAGGCCGCTCGCAACGTGCAGCGACGATTCCCCAGGCTTGGCCCCCGTGCCATAAAAGTGAATAAAGCTCAGATGCGCCCCGCGTTTCATCATCTGGTATGCGGCAATTGCCGAATCGTACCCTCCGGAGAGCAAGCACGCGATACGCCCCGCTGTGTTGGCGGGCAATCCGCCCGTGCCGGGAATTTTGCGTGCGTAAACGAGCAAGGGACCCGGAGTAACCTCGACGTGGCACGTGAGTTCAGGATCGTTCAGTTGCACCCGTGACGCCCGGCCCGCAGCGCGAAGTTGATCAAGCAGGAAGCGTCCAATCTCTGCTTCCATCTCCATTGTGCGGTGTGGGAACGTTTTGTCGCTGCGCTTCGCGCGTACGGCGAAAGTGCTAAAGCGAAGCGGTTCAATCTCCTCCCAGGCGGCTCGGCAAATTGCTTCCATGTTGCGCTCGACAGGCCGGGCGACAGCGTAATAAGCGACCCCCAGTACGCGCTCCACGCGCGCGATGGCCTCCTCGACCGGCGCTCCTTCACGCAGGCGGACCAAGAATCGATCCCCAGGCTGTTCGATTCTCTGCACGGGAATTCCCTGGAGTGACTGGCGCAGGGCCGTGAAGAGCTTTCCAAGAAAAAAACGCCGGTTGCGGCCCTTGAGCCACAACTCGTGGTAATGCACGACGATGACGGGGATACTCATGCAATTATTCTCTGCAATCAAATAGCGGCGCAGCGCCGATAGAGTATAACAGGGGCTCGGAACTCGCGGATGTACTCGGCATGGGCAAAGACTGGCGGAACGAACCGGGCTCTATGCGTCACATTACCGCTTGTGCGTAAAGCGCTATAACTGTCTGGATACATACATGATCGGAGCGAGACTTTATACCGGTACGGGGGTTAGAATTTGCCACGGCCCAGGGATTCACAGCCAAGTGGAAATATTTATGCTACCGAAAGCGCTTATGCTGCATCCAACGCACTGAATGCGGAGGGCCTCATGTGGAACCGGCGAGATTGGGACGATTTCTTCCATATCGTAAGAAAGCGCGGGCAGATGAATCGGCCGCCGCGTCCGGTGCACAGATCCTTGCGCAACCGCCTCACCCCTGCTGAAGGATATAGCTTGGCTGAACTGGACGATGCAGGCCTCAGCATCGAACAGGCCGAGCTTCTTGGATTGCCAGTGGACGCGGGTCGCGTCGGCGCCTACGGCCCCAACGTCTCCGCGCTTCGGGATTATGTGCGTGCCACGCGCTCGCGCCTTATAATCGCCTCTGTTATTCCAGAATCGCGCCACAGCTGCGTAATCCGGATCATCTCTCGCTGCGGCCTTCACGGCGCTATACGTTGAAAAAGCGGCCGCTCCCGCCGGCAACTCGATCCCTTCCTGCTTGGCGAGTTCGAGAGCCAGGCGGATGTCTTTATGCATCAGCCGCAGAGGAAAACTGGCCGGGTACTCGTTCTTCAAGATAAGGGGTGCCTTTACATCCATCAGCGCCGACCGCCCCATGCTGGATTGCAGTACTTCGGTCAGCCTTTCTCCCTTGATCCCCGCCTTGCGAACCAGCGCCATGGCCTCTGCCAGTGCTTCCACCTCAAGCGCCAGGATTAGATTCATGGCCAGCTTCACGATTTGGCCCGAGCCGCTTGGTCCCAGCAGAAAAAATCGCTTGCCCTATGGCCTCAAATACCGGCTTCGTTCGCTCGAATACCTCGGCTTTCCCGCCGACCATGAAAACAAGCTCGCCTTTTTCGGCTCCCCACGTGCCGCCCGTCACAGGCGCATCCAGAAAATCGACCCCGCGTTCGGCACAAGCCACGGCTTCGCGTCGAGCCAGATCCGGCGAGATCGTACTGGAATCCACCAACACGCTGCCGCGGCGGAGCCCTTCCAGCGCGCCGCCTGGCCCGAACACGACCTCCTCCAGCGCGGGAGGATCGCTGACGATGGTGAACAGGACATCGGCTTGGGCAGCCGTCTCGCGCGGATTCGCCGCGAGCGTGGCCCCTTCCCGGACCAGATCATCCGCCTTGGAAGGTGTACGATTCCACACCACGAGCGGAAAGCCTGCCTTCAGCAGGTTCCGCCCCATCGGCTTGCCCATCAATCCGAGACCAATCAGTCCAACAGTCGGTGCCATTCAAGCCTCCAGTAAGTAGTAAGGAGTATATGTGCTCCGCCGCACTGGCCGCGCCTCAGACTGGTGAAAACTCCACGCGATGGCGCTGCGGGTCGATCCGCTCGGCGCGCACCCGGATGCGATCGCCAATTTTGTAGATGTGTCCCGGATCTCGCCCCGCGCGAGCGGCGGTGCGGCTCGCACACGATCGCATGGTCGCGGTCCCGATAGACGCACTGCTGTCCTGTAAATTCTTCCAGGCGGTCGATGCTTACCAGCCCTTCGACGAAAATCTCCACCAGCTCTACGAAGAACCCGAATTTCTGCACCGAGACGATCAGCGCATCGTATTCTTCGCCGAGATGGCCTTCCATGAACTGAGCGGTCTTCCATTCGATCAGTTCCCGCTCGGCTGCGTCGGCCCGGCGTTCCGCTTCCGAGCTTTCGGAGGCGATTTCCTCGAGCTCCACGCGGCGGTAGGGCCCGAGCATCGCCACCGATTGTTCCTTCCGCCTTTCGTGACGACGGCAAGGGGAGCATGCGCCGTCGGATTCTCCAGCGCCCATTTCAAAATGCGATGCACGATCAGGTCCGGGATAACGCCGGATCGGCGACGTGAAATGCGTGTATTCCCTCACGGCGAGCGCGAAGTGTCCCAGCGGGTCGGCGGCGTAGCGAGCCTGCTTGAGCGACCGCAGCATCAGGTAGGAAAGAATGCGCTCTTCGGGCTTACCCGCTATTTTTTCGGTGAGGCGCTGGTAATGCTGCGGGACTATGTCAATTTCTTCAGTCGCAGGCAGCGCCACAGTCATGGGCCGCAGTCGACCCCGCCCTTTGCGTCCTGCTCGCGCGGCGGCCTGCATCTGCCCATGCTTCACCGCGATCCGCCGCTCCGCCAGATCCTCGACGCCCAGCGAATAGCCGAACGCCTGTGCCAGTTCTTCGAATTCGAGTACTTTCTTTGGATCGGGCTTCTCGTGAACGCGGTGCAGAGACGCGATTCCGCGCTTCTCGAGGTACTGCGCAACGGCCTCGTTCGCCGCGAGCATGAACTCCTCGATGATCCGATGGGCGATATTGCGCACGCTGCGGACCACGCCCTGCATCCGGCCTTGCTCGTCAAACTCGATGATCGGCTCGGGCAAATCGAAATCGATCGACCCGCGCTCGCCGCGCCGCCGGTTGAGTAACAGCGCGAGCTCCTTCATGCGGCGGAAGTAGTTCCACGAGCGGCTCGTAGCGCCGGCTCATCTCCGGATCGCCTTCGAGCACCTTGTGAACATTCGTATAAGTCATGCGCTCGGCCGAGCGAATCACGCCCGGTGTGAAATCCGAGCGCACCATCTGCTCCGGTCTCGCATCCATCTCCATCACTGCGCTCATCACCAGCCGGTCAACGTCGGGATTGAGAGAGCAGATGCCGTTGGAAAGTTCCTCGGGCAGCATCGGGACGGCGCGATTCGGGAAGTACACCGAGTTCCCGCGCAGCCGCGCTTCCTGATCGAGCGCTGATGCGCGCCGCACGTAGTGCGCTACGTCGGCGATGTGCACCTGAAGCTCGTAATGCCCGTGTGGAAGAAGCGCCACGTGAACGGCGTCGTCAAAATCGCGCGCCGTTTCCCCGTCAATCGTCACGATCGGAAGGCCACGAAAATCGCGCCGACCCTCCAGATCGGCCTCATTCACCAGCCGCGGCGCAGCTTTCGCTTCGGCAATTGCATCGTCTGGGAAAATGTGCGGCAGGTGGTGCTTGCGGATGATGATTTCCACGTCCACGCCGATGTCGCCAGGGCGTCCCAGGATTTCGAGCACGCGCCCGGTAGGCGCAAGCCCACCCTTTGGAAAGCGTGTAATTTCCGCGTTGACCACCGCGCCGTCCAACTCCGCGAGTCGTGCTCGCCGATTGGCCAGGGGATTCGCCGAGGGATCGGCGCCGGCCGCCTCGCGAAGCTTCTCGCGCAGTTCGGGAGGCAACTCCTCTCCTGGCGGGATCAGGACTTCATGGTGAATGCGCGTGTCGTAAGGCAGCACATAGTTGCCCTGTGTGCCGTACCGAAAGAGACCGACGAGCGTGGGGTGTTGCCGCACGACGATCTGGACCACGCGCCCTTCCGCCCGCCCGTCGTTGCGTCGCCGCGCAATGCGCGCGAGCACTCGATCGCCGTGCATCGCGTCGCCCACCCCGTCGCGGCCAATAAACAGGTCGCCTTCGACCCCTGGAATTGGCTTGTCCGGCACAACGAAGCCATAGCCATCGCGGTGCGCCACCATCCGCCCGGAAATCAGATTAGGATCGGCCGCTCGCCTCAGTCCCGTCGCACCGGTGACTCCGTCGTGCTTCGCCGGCGCAACCATAGGAGGTTGCTTCCCAGGGCGCGTGCCGTGCTTTGTTCCAGTGAGCCGGTACCGCCCGCCGTGTATTTCCTCGATGTCTCCTGCTTTCTTCAACTTTTGAATGATGCGCGGCAAGTAGCGACGTCCGCGATGCTTCAGGTCCATGCCATGCGCGATCTGGCGAATGGTCGCGGGCTGCGATTGCTCGGAGAGATGCGCGATCACTTCCTCAGGCGTGACTTCCGCGGGGCGTGCCTCCTGGTCTTCGACAGTGTGTTGGCGTCTCATGCTTTACGCGCGTTCCAACTCAGGCTAACGGATTTCCGCCTGCGTAGCAAAACTTGAATTGGCCGGTACCGTCTGCAGGGGAGCCGCGCTGTGTCTTCAACTTGATGCGCTCGGTTTTTCGACTTTTCGTTGTCACGCGATAGAGCGAAGCGACGAGCTCTCTCCCTTTTGTTCCCGTAAGGGGATGCTGAACTTCAAGGCGGAGGGGGTGAAGCAATCGGTGCATTCAGGATCACCACCTTCCCATCCGTCCCGCGCTCGAGCGGCGGTGCGTACTCGCCCAGTGCTTCCCGTCGCCACCAATCTCCGGTTTCGCGCTTTGTTTTACGGTTCGTAAACCAATACTGGTAGATGATCGTGCGCACTTCCCGCGGCGGCGTGCCGTCAAACGGGTTCCCGGCGAACAATTGCAGCACGTCACGGTCATTCTGCAGCAGCCGCTCCTCAGTCCAAACCACGAAGCGATAATCCTGCCAGGGACCAAGAGACGCGAACCACAGGTTCCAATCGAACCGCGGCTGATATGGCGCGTAGATGCCGGGCGGCTTGCGCAGATCCTGCGGCTTGTAACGGAACGGATACGCTTTCCACGATTTACCGTCGCGTGTTCCTTGAAATTCGATCTCATAGCGCGCATGCGTCATCACGGCAAACAGTCCGTACTGGTTTGCGATACGAAACGGGTCAAGAACCCGCTCGGGCCACTCCGGCAGCGGCAACGGCCGCCAGAACATTCCGGCAAGCTGCACGCTCGTCACGTAAAACACGGCTCCCAGACATACAGCCGTGATCGACATGCGAAATGCCGTGAGCGCCGCCCCTCGCTTTACGGTCCAGGTCGTCGGGCCCAGGCATTGCCGCCTGCTGGCTCGCGTCTCGTGCCGTCGATAAGAGCTGCGTATCTTTGCAGGAAGAATTGTTTCGAGAATCCGGTCGTCCAGCAGAAGAAACCCGAGCGATAGCACAATGTAATTCAGAAATGCATAATTCGCCGTCAGGATGATGCCAATCTGAAAGGGCGTCAAAATGCAAAACGCGACAATTCGAAAGCGGCGCGGAAGAAACACGAGCCAGCACAGAACCAATTCAGCGGCAAACGTGAAGAACACCGTCCCTGCGTGAAACCAGTGTGGGAATTGCTGCACGTACCAGCCGATCCAGCTTGGCAAGGGGCCATTCTGGTAATAGTCGTCCATCGCGGTGAAGTGCCGCCAGGACTGGTCTCCGCTCGCAAGCTTCACCACGCCCGATTCGAAATAGATGCGGAACCATTCCCATCGCAGCAGAAACAGGCTCGAGCGCGATGGAGGATTACCGCGCGCCAAGCCCGGACGGAAGCCGGGCGGCGCAAAGAACAGGCAGATGAAGCCTGCCTCGAGCAGCATCCCATCGGACTGATAGCTCGAAAAATCCTGCGCCGTACTCACGAAGGAAACAAAACAGGCAAAACAAATCGCAAGCATCCCGCGCGGCCACAGGTTCAAGACCAATAACAGGGAAGCGACCAGCCCCACCCAGCAAACCAGCAGCAGGGCCCGATCGCTAGAGCCCAACCAAAACAGGCTTGGCACATACCAGAAGCGCCGGGCGTGAAGCACACCCGCGACCGCTTGCAGGTAGTCACCCGCAGGCAAAATTCCGTTCGGTCCGTTGAGGCCCTTGATTTGAAAGAGGAGTGAATAAAAGGCAGAGAAGTAAATCAGCCCGAGGGCTCGAAGAAAAATCCACCGCGGCCACAAATGCCCGGCCCGTTCGGCGCTGACAGGTTCAGGGCCAAACAACCAGTCAACAACCGCGGTTAACCGCGTACCCATCGGCGGCGATTATAGCGGAAGCTGGCAGCGCGTCCGAAGGCTATCGCGCGCCAGAAGCGCCCGCCGTCAGTCAACAGGGCTCGTCCTGAGACTTATCATCCCGGACGAAAGTGTGGGATGTGCGTTCAGTTTTTGGGGCCGCCAGATGGATTAAAGCGGCGGTCGCAAAATTTTATGGCTGAGTGTAGCTGCTAGGCAGGGAGCGAAGATATGCAACGATCGCCTGCGCATCGGCATGATTCATGTGATAGATGTGCATCGGCGGATGGATGGCAATTCCGTTCGGCCCCACGCCCTTCTCAAGCACCGTTTCTGCTTGAGCGTCGGTGAACCCTTCAAGTCCCGCGATCGCGGGCGCACGCCAGGCCCAGTTCGTCATGTTGTGCACAGGCATGATCCAGGTCGGAGCCCCTTGCAGATAGCGCGAGTTATCGAGGTTGTTATTTGCATCGCGCGAGGTGTGGCATTCGGAGCACATTCCGACGTTATCCACCAAGTATTCTCCCCGCGCTACAAGCGCTTCTTGTGACGCCGCAGGCGATGCTTTCTGGGCGGGCGCAGCCTGAGCTTGCGCGGCGGAACTGTCGCGCGAAAGCAGGCTCAACGCCCCAATTCCAGTTGCCAGAATAATCCCTGCACAAAGACCACACCGGTAAATTGCTTTCATTTCAACTCGATCCTAACGCCAGATTTATTTTAGACGAGGCTGTCTGCATGGAGGTCCAATGGCACTCCCGGACGAAAAAGTATCGCAAAACACCGTTATCGTGTCCATCTGGTTTTGGCATTGGAAGTGATTTGCCACCGACTCGAGAAGTGATCCAGGTCACCGTGGTGGCTCATTACGGAACTAAGGCTGAGTCTTAATCGTTTGAGAAATTATATGAGAAGAGTTGGTGCCCAAGAGAGGACTCGAACCTCCACTCCCTTGCGAGAACTAGCTCCTGAAGCTAGCGCGTCTGCCAATTCCGCCACTTGGGCATTAACCGGTGCAAACCGAGGCTAAACCATATTGCCGCCCGGCCGATACTTTGTCAACGAAGCACAAGGCGTCCGAACAGGGGTTGACCGCCAGCGTGGGGCCACCTACAGTTGAACCGTATCGGCAGCGAATTTGAGCTTCCAGGATAGGGAGGGCACACCCGATGGCATCTGCGCGCGCAATGATCGAACGCCGCCGCTCCACCCGCGTGATGGCCCGCATCCCGGTGAGCGTAAGCCTCCGCGACGTCCCGACGCAAGGCCCTCGCAACGACACCTGCGAAGCCACTTCGGTAAGCCGGAGCGGCGCTCTGCTTCGAATTCCCTTCTCACCTCTTCTCGGTTCGCGCATCGAGGTGCAGCACGGCCTCTCGCGGGAATCGCGCGAATTTCGCGTGGTTCGCGTGAGCGCGCCCAAGCCCGATGGGCTCTATTGAACTCGGCGTCGAGATTCTTTACCCGAACCAGAACTTCTGGGGCATTCCTTTTCCGGATGACGCTCACAACGATTGACCTCGCTTCCCGCAGTGCTATAATCCCGCGCATAGACCCAATGGGCCCGCACGGGCCAGAAACCTGGCAGTTCTCCTGACGTCTAGCGGGCAGTGGAGGCAGCCATGGACGCTCTTCACGAAGCGTTCTTTCCTCTTTTGATTGCTTGGGGAGTGGTCACTGCGATTCTCATCTTCGTGCTGATTTACCGCAGCATGCTCGAGAATCGCGAGGAAGACCAGATATTCCTCGACGCCGCGGCTCAATCGATGGCTAACGAGCAAAGAGCTTTGGTTGCACGCATCGAGCGCCTGAGCAAGCCCATCACCGCCTTGATCGTTGTCTCGAGCGTTCTGCTCGTCACGGTGGCAGGACTTTGGCTGTGGCAGGGTTTCCAGAGCTTTTAGCCGCAGCGAAGGCGCGCAAGGGTTTTCCCTGCGGACTGTCGGTTAGTTTCGCGCGGCACACCCTAGGAAACAGAGACGCCAGCAGTATTGGTCTGTTGTCGACTCTGGGTGCCGCCAGTCTGCGATTTTGATGTGGGGCTCAAAGACGCGCAGGTGTGCAGCGCTACTGTTGCCGGTGAGGTTATGGTTGTTGCGGTTGCGGCTGTGCGGTTGGCGCGCTCTGCGTTTGTCCCGGGCATATCTCTGAAGTGTGGTTATGCACGATCAGCCAGTTATCTCCTACTTTATTCAACACGAGCGTCGTCTGGCCCCGCGCCGTAAACGGTTTCCCGTTGAACATTGAATCGAATTGCCATTGATAGGAAGCCCAGGAAACGTCCTGGTGCACGAAGATAAAAGTATTGCGGCGAATTAGCTGCATGCCTTGAAAGGCGTTCTTCTGTTTCTCGTAAAGAGCAACGTACCTGCTCCAGCCCTGCACAGGAGGCTCGTAGCTGCCGCTCACGAACGTGGCGTTGTCGGCGTAATACTTGTGCATGGCCTCGACGTTTCCCACCTGAAACGCGCCCAGCATTTCGCCGATGTCGTGGTCAATCTGATCCGATACGGAGTTGGGGATCGTCGGCAGCCCCGCGGCGGATGCATTGTCGACAATGCCCCCGTTCTTTTTCTTCTGCCGCGCGGCCGGTCCCGGCGAGAAAACAGAACAGAAAGCACACAGACCAGAGCGGCTGCCGCACTTCGCGTGCCTGTGTTTCGGCGAGCGATTCCTCCAAAACCTTTTGTCATTCGCTTCCTCCTAAGCCAGCCGCAGCTTAGCACGAAGCGAAAAATGCAAAGGCGCGGAAGTCAGGGCATGTTTCCGGCTTTGCAGCGCGGCAACGATGCGAAATCAGGGCTCTCTTGGAATTGCTCTCGCCTTTTACGCGTTTTTGCCGAGGGACTTCTCTGATCTACGGAAGGCTTCCTGTGCGAGTTCGTAGGCCTTGGCGGAATGCTCCATCGCCTTCCGCGACAGTTCGTGGCCAGTCAAGTGGTCACCCTTGCCGTGATGCGCCGCGGCAGCGCGGTGGGCGTGCGCCGCCAAATCGTGAAACTCCGCCGCTCTCTGATGGGAATCATTCGGCATGTCATTTCTCCTCTTACGCAGTTATCCAGATAGCACGCTATTTCAATTTCGAAAGGCTGATCGAGATGTCCCCTGAAATTTCCCCGTTTGTGTTTTTCATCATTCGGGGTGATCGTGGCGAGCAGGCATATCCGGCATCGGAGCCGGGACATTCGCGGCAGGCGCCGTGGCATTGCGTTCGACGACGATGGGAGGGGCAGATTCGATGGGTGCCCCGGTAACGATGATCTGCCCGATCATGAACGAATGCGGCAAACAGGCGTAGGAATAAGTTCCCGGGCGATTGAACGTAACGGCTGCTGATTTCCCGGTACCAAGCAATCCGGTGTCCCATCCTCCGTCGTCTGAAGACGCCGCGTTGTGAAATTGCTTGCCTGTATTCGTGAAGATCACCTTTGTGCCGGTGGGCACCGTGATCCGGTTCGGCGTGAAGGAATAATCAACAAAAGTGACTGCATTGGTTGCAACAATCGGCCCCGTCACTTCCACGACGGTCCGTGGCGGAGGAGGGGCTGCAAAGGGACGAAGCCTGTTGCCGGGCGAGCCGTTCAGCGAAAACGCCCAAATCATGTCTCCATTCGCCGAGGTCGTCTGCGTGGAAACGCCGCCTGCTGCGATGGCTACGTATTGCGTCCCGCCGATCTCATAAGTGATCGCCGGGGCATCCGCGCCGGCGCCGGTCTGCCATTGCCATAGCAATTCGCCAGTCTTCCCGTCATACGCCTGGAAATTGCCGTCCGGATCGCCATGAAAAATCAAGCCGCTGGCCGTCGCGAGCGCGCCGCTGCCCTGGCCCACCGAATAAGGCATTTTCTTCTGCCACACGATCTTGTTAGTGCGAGAGTCGACGGCCGTAAAAGTTCCGGAATATCGCGCGCCAATCGGCGGCCCGACTGCCATGCCGGTGCCCACGCCCATGCGGGCAGACGGCCGGTCCGCGGCGGTCGCATAGAAGTAGCCGGTGAGGGGACTATAGGCCATCGGCGCCCAGTTCACCCCGCCGTTTCCGCCCGGCGAAATCAGAACGGGTTTGTCGTAGATCGGCGCGAAAATGCATTTGGTGACCCACGCTCCGAGCGGCTGCGGACATTGCGGCATGAGTGCATCGCCGCGTCGGGATCGGCTGCGTGGGCGATGTCGCCAGGCGCGCGTCCTGCTCCACCGGCTTTTCGTCGATCCCGACCAGCGGCTTTCCGTTGGTGCGATCCAGCATGTAGATCCAGCCGGTTTTGCAAGCCTCGGCGATCCCTTTGCGCTTCACTCCGTTGTAAACCTGGTCGAACAGCACTGACCGGGCTCGGGCAATCGAAATCCCATAGATCGTGATGCACTGCCTGAAAATGCCACGCGTAGGTGCCGTCGAGATGCAGCGCCATGATCGAGGCGCTGAACAAATTGTTGCCGGGGCGGTGGGCGCCTTCGCCGAAAACGGGATTGCCCGTGCTGAAGTAAAGGAGCCCAAGCTCCGGGTCAATGGCGGGGGGATCTGCCACACGCTGGCTCCGCCGTGCCGGTCCTGATGCACATCTTTCAGGGTGGCAGGATTAGCCGTGAGTTGGCTGGCATCATTCGCTGGGGGAGGCCAAGTGTCGCCGCCGAGTTCGCCCGGGCTCGGCCGCCGTCCAGAAGTGCCAGAGTTCCTTTCCGGTATTGCCGTCGAGCGCGGTAACTTTGCCCCGCGCACCCATATCGCCGCCTGAAACGCCGGTATAGACGACGCCCTTATAGTAGAGAGGCGCGGACGTGATGGTATATCCCTCCTGCCATTGGCCGATCCGCGTCTGCCACAGCAATTTTCCTGTCTCGGCATCCAGCGCCACGAACGTGCCATCCAGGTAGCCGAGAAAAACCTTTCCTTCGCCCAGCGCCACGCCGCGATTGTCCCAGCCGCAGCAGACGGTCGCTGATGTTCTGATCGATGCCGGATCGATGCTCCCAGATCAGCGAGCCGGTTTTCGCGTCCAGCGCGAACACATCGTCGTTCCCGGTCGTCACGTACATCACGCCGTCTTTCACCAGCGGCGTGCCTTCCAGCGAGTATTTGCTGCCCAAGCCGGAGCCAAGATGCGTCACCCACGCGCCTTTCAGGTCCTTCACGTTGCCGCGATTGATCTGGTCGAGCGTCGAGTAGCGCGAATTGTTCCAGTCCCCGCCTACAGTCAGCCATTCCTTGCCCGAGGGTTGGCTGCAAATTCAGAATGCCCTGGGCCTTGATCACGCAAAACGGAACCAAAATGACCAACGCCGCCATGGCCATCGCCGCTATCTTTGAACGCATGACCCCATCTCTTCCTGCGACGGTTCATCAGTGAACCGCTAATTTGGAAACGGATACGAATCGCGTGGCAGCATTCTACCTAGCCGGGGTCCGCATGGGAATATGTTGGCCGGGGCGCGGCATTTCGGCGTGCTACAATTTCGCCGCAAAATCCTTGGCCCGCTTTGTTCGGCGGTATCTCCATGGCGCTCCTATGAAAGAAGACTCCTGGAAACAGTTAACGCCCCGGCCGGGGCAAACAGCAAGTTTGGATGGATCTCCGACCTCGTCCCCGACGGAACGACGCGCCCTAGGCGCCTGCGTCGGCGGCTGGACCCTCGATGCGATGGACGTCCAGCTCTACAGCTTCGTGATCCCCGCGCTCATCTCCACGTGGGGCATCACGCGCGGCCAGGCCGGATTGCTCGGTACTGCGGCACTAATCGTCTCGGCATTCGGGGGATGGTTCGCCGGATGGTTTGCCGACCGCATCGGCCGCGTCCGCACTCTCCAGATCGCGATCCTGTGGTTTGCCGGTTTCACATTCATTTCCGGACTCGCGCAGAATTTCGGCCAGCTTTTTGCCGCTCGCGCACTATTGGGGCTGGGCTTCGGCGGCGAATGGGCGGCAGGCGCGGTTCTTCTCGGGAGAAGTGATTCGGCCCCAGCATCGCGGGAAGGCCCTGGGAGCCATGCATGCGGGCTGGGCGGTAGGATGGGGTATCGCTGCGTTGCTATATGCTTTTTTCTTTTCTTTTTTGCCGCCCCAAACCGCTTGGCGCGCTATGTTTATGGTAGGCGTGGCGCCGGCTTTCCTGGTTTTCTGGGTGCGGCGTTATGTGGAAGAGCCCGAGCTGTATCTTGAGTCGCGGGCCCGCCTCGCCGCGAGCGGCGACCAGCCATCCTTTTTCGAAATCTTCCGCAAGCCTCTGTTGCGCGTTACTGTTCTTGGCAGCCTGATGGGAACGGGCGCGCAAGGCGGCTATTTCGCGGTCACTACGTGGCTGCCCACCTTTCTGCGCACCGAGCGCAAGCTCTCCGTGCTGGATTCCGCCGGCTATCTGTCCGTTTCCATCGCAGGTGCTTTCTTCGGTTACTTTCCGGAGGCTATTTGGCGGATCGCATCGGACGACGATTCACATTCCTGGTGTTTGCGGTCGGCGCGGGCGTAATCGCCATTACTTATACGATGCTCCGCTTCGGCAACAGCGCCATGCTGGTTCTAGGGTTTCCCCTGGGCTTTTTCTCTCGGGCGTGTTCAGCGCGATGGGACCGTTTTTCACCGAGCATTTTCCAACGCGCGTGCGGGGCGTAGGGCAGGGCTTTGCCTATAACGCTGGCCGGGCGACAGGCGCATTATTCCCGACACTTGTGGGTTTCCTCTCCGCGAAAATACCGCTGGGAGAGGCCATCGGCCTATTTGCGGCATTGGCCTATGGGACAATGGCTGTCGCTGCGTTCCTGCTGCCGGAAACACGCGGAAAGATCCTGGAGCCGATGAGACCCCCAAAATCGTCTGCTCGCCGAATTGGGACGAATCCATGGGGAAGATAAAGGTGAATGAATGAGTGCGTTACAAGATGTTCCCCGAATTACACCATTCCTTTGGTTCGACTCGAACGCCGAAGAGGCCGTCGATTTTTACCTCACCGTGTTCAAGAACTCGCGCCGCCTCGGCGAGTTGCGTGCCAGCGACGATACCACCTTGCCCAAAGGCAGCATTCTAACCGTCGCCTTCGAACTCGACGGCCAGAAATTTACCGCGCTCAATGGCGGCCCGGCGTTCAAGTTCACCGAGGCGATTTCCTTTGTGGTTCGTTGCGACTCGCAGGAGGAAGTGGACTTTTATTGGTCAAAGCTGTCAGCCGGCGGAAAGGAAAGCCAGTGCGGCTGGCTCAAGGATAAGTTCGGCCTCTCGTGGCAGATCGTACCGGCGCGCCTGCCCGACCTGATCAAGAGCCCCAAAGCGAGGCAGGCGATGCTTAAAATGAAAAAGCTCGTCATCGCAGAACTTGAAAGCGCCGCCCGATCCTAACGGGCTGATTCATTCCCACTGATTCAGACAGGGTTGCTTTTCGGCTCGTGGATAGCCCCCGCCGCTTCCAAACCACTCCTAAGATTTCAGTCGGCTTGCTGCGGGGCGATCTGCAAATGGCTGGAACGCTTCCGCTGCTGCCACCAAAGGCCGAAGCGGTCCATGTAGAAGTAAACGACTGGCGTGGTGAACAGCGTAAGCATCTGACTGAAGATAAGGCCGCCCATGATCGTAATTCCCAACGGCACGCGCATCTCCGAGCCAATGCCCTCGGATAAAGCCAGCGGCAGTGCACCCAGCAGTGCGGCCATGGTGGTCATCAGAATGGGTCGAAACCGCAGCAGGCAAGCCTCATGAATCGCGCTCTTCGCATCGCGGCCTTCGTTGCGTTGCGCACCCAGGGCGAAATCGATCATCAAGATCGCGTTCTTTTTAACCAGGCCGATCAACAGGATAATTCCCACCAGCGCGATCACGTCGAGATCCATGTGAAAGATCATCAACGCCAGAACCGCCCCCACGCCCGCCGATGGCAGCGTGGAAAGAATTGTGATGGGGTGAATGTAACTTTCATACAGCATCCCCAGTACGATATAGACCGCCAGCAGAGCCGTGATAATCAAAAGACGGCAGCGTGGAAAGCGATGCCTGAAACGCTTTCATTGTCCCCGAATACATGCTTCGGATCGGAAGACGGCATGCCAATGCTCTGCTCTGCCTGGCTCGATCGCCTGAACCGCATCGCTCAACGCCACCCCATGGGCCAGATTGAAAGAAATCGTCACCGCCGGAAACTGGCCGTCGTGATTTACCGCCAGCGGCGCGATCCTTTTCTCAAAATGGGCCACGGCGCTCAGCGGCACCACCGCGCCCGTGTTGGAGTGAATGTACACGTCCTCCAGACCCTGCGGGCTCTGCCAGAATTGTGGAGCGACTTCCATCACCACGTGATATTGGTTCAGCGAGGTATACATCGTGGACACCTGGGACTGCCCGAACGCGCTGTAGAGGCGTGCTATCCATCAATTGTGCCGTGATTCCCAGGCGGGCCGCGGTCTGGCGGTCATACACCAGGCGGGCTTGCAAGACCGCTGTTTTGCTGGTCCGAGTCCACGTCGGTGAGTTCGCGCAGCTTCCTCATTTGGGCAAAGACGATCGGTCCCCATTTCATCAGATCGTCGATGCTGTCGGATTGCAGCGTATATTGATACAGCGCGTTGGATTGCTTCGCGCCGATTCTCAAATTCTGATTCGCCTGCAGGATCCCGCGCGCTCCCGGGATGCTGTTGAGCTTGGGACGCAAACGGTCGATCACCTGGCTGGAGCTGAGTTTCCGCTCCCGAAAAGGCTTCAGCGAAACGATCACTTGTCCGGTGTTCACGGGACCAAAACCCGCCGGTGAAAGCCACCGCCGTAGTTCACCGCCGGATCGGACTTGATGAGATTCACGTAGCGCTAAGTGATGTCCTGCATCGCCTGAAACGAAATGTCCTGCGAAGCGCGGATGCCGCCCTTCATGTTGCCGTTGTCCCCCAAGGGGAAGAATCCCTTGGGGACGATCACCAGTAGATAAATATTCACGGCAATCGTGATCAGCAGGATGCCGAGCGTAAACTCCTCGTGCTTCAAGCACCCATTGGAGCCCGCGGTCGTAAACGCGCAGCATGGCGTTAAATGCTCTTTCATTGGCGCGATAGATGCGCCCGTGCGCCTGCCCATGCTCCCGCTTCAGCAAGCGCGCGCACATCATCGGCGTCATCGTAAGAGAAACAAGCAAAGACACCAGAATCGACACCGAAAGCGTCACCGCAAATTCGCGAAACAGCCGGCCCACAATGCCCGACATCAGCAGGATGGGAATGAATACGGCGATCAGCGACAGCGTCATGGACAGCACGGTAAACCCGATTTCCTTCGCGCCATGCAGCGCGGCTTCAATGGGACGCATTCCCTGCTCGAAGTGCCGGCTGATGTTCTCGATCACGACGATCGCGTCATCGACCACGAATCCGGTGCAAATCGAGAGCGCCATCAGCGAGACATTGTCGATGCTGTAGCCGAACAGGTACATCACGCCAAAGGTTCCCAGCAGCGAAACCGGAACCGCCACGCTCGGGATCACCGTCGCGCGCGGGCTTCGCAAAAAGACAAACACCACCAAAATCACGAGCCCAATGGAGATCAAGCAGAGAGCGCTCGGCTTCTCGGACCGAGGGAAGGATCGTCCGGGAGCGGTCGAACATGACCACCACGTCGATCCCCGCGGGAATCGACGCCTCCAATGACGGAAGCGCCTGCCGGATACGCTGAACCGTTTCGATGATGTTGGCGTTGGGCTGCCGGAACATCTGCATCGTGATGCACGGCTTGCCGTCGATAAATCCGGCGGTGCGAATGTTCTCCACCGAATCCTGGACTTCGGCGATATCGGACAATTTGATGGCTGCGCCGTTGTGGTACCCGACAATCAGCGGCTTGTAATAGTCGGCTTTCAGCAATTGGTCGTTCGCGAGAATGTCGGCGGTCGTGTTGTCGTCCCAGATCTGGCCCTTGGGCTCATTCGCATTCTGCTGGCTCAGCATGTTTTTCACGTCCTGAAGGCCAAGCCCGTAACTGTTCAGTTGCGTGGGATTGATATCGACGCGAACCGCTGGAAGCGCGCCTCCCCCGATCGAAACCTGCCCCACGCCGGGAATCTGGGACAGCTTTTGCTGCATGATCGTCGAGGCGGCGTCGTAGAGGCGCCCGCGATCGTAGACCTTGGATGTCAGGATCATTACAAAAATCGACTGATCGGCGGGATTCACCTTCTGGTAGGTGGGATTGCTCGGCAGGTTCGCCGGCAAGTAGCTGCGCGCCGCGTTGATGGCTGCCTGCACATCCCGGGCGGCGCCATTGATATCGCGGTTCAAGTCGAACTGCAGCGCAATGGAGGTGCTGCCGAGATAGCTCGAGGACGACATTTCCGTGATGCCCGCAATGCGCCCGAATTGCCGCTCGAGTGGCGTGGCCACCGAAGACGCCATGATCTCCGGGCTCGCGCCAGGCAGGTTGGCCGACACGGCGATCGTCGGGTAATCGATTTCAGGCAGCGCTGCCACAGGCAGCACCAGAAACGCAATGACTCCCGCCAGCGCGATGGCTACCGTCAGCAGCGTCGTGGCCACCGGCCGATGTATAAATGGGGAGGAAATGCTCATGGTTTGAACTGGCGATTATAGTTCGCCTGCGGCGACAACGGCAATGAGACCGGGTCATCAGCTCGCATGGAGATTGATAATCCCGAGCCTCTATTTAGAGCGGCGCATTCGGATGCCGACACGACTGGAATCGCTTCCAAATGGCTGAAAAATTGACTTCGTCTAATAGACGTGGCGGAGACTCATGGAGTTTCCGGCGGTAATCGACATTCGTACGAATGCGAAAACACCCGCGCCATGCATCCTTCGGTAAAATATCCGCCAAGATAGTCTCGTAAAATATCTCATGGTTGCTAGGGAGAACATATGCTTCGAGCTCTTTTAGTAGCTTTATTTTTCAGCGCTGCTGGTGGGAATGCCCTCGCAAGCGCAACTAGTTGACGACTATGACCCTCCGCGGATCGAATTGTTGCTGGCTAGCCACGGCCAAAACTCTTGCCGACCAGATGCAGGACTGGAACCAGCTAGGGCGTTTTCATGAGGCTGACCGGGACCTTATGAAAGCGGACCGCCGACCCGAAGCGCGTCGTATTCTTAGGGGATTCCATCACGGAAGCCTGGCACCTCGACCAGGCCTTCCCCGGCAAGCCGTACGTGAACCGCGGTATCGGTGGCCAAACCACACCGCAGATGCTGGTGCGCATGTATCCCGACGTGATCGATCTCAAGCCGGCCGCGGTCATAATCCTGGCAGGCACCAATGACATTGCACAAAACACCGGCCCGGAAACCCTTACGATGGTGGAAGAAAATCTGATGGCCATCACCGAACTCGCGCAGCGGCACGGCATCAAGGTCATTCTATGTTCAGTGATGCCTGTCAGTGATTACACGCTCATGCCGGCTCGCCGCGGAGGGCAAGGCAGCGCTCCCGGCGGGCCGGGACCCGCTTCCCAGATGGCGGGAACGCCCGCGCGTCACATCCAGACGAATCAGCGGCCCCCCGCCCAGATTCTGCAACTCGACGCCTGGATGAAGACCTATGCGGCCACCGTGGGCGCGGTTTATGCCGACTATTACTCCGCGGTGGTCGACGACAGGGGGATGTTCCGGGAAGGTTTCTCCGACGACGGGCTCCATCCAAATGCGCAGGGATTCGCCTTATTGGAACCCGTGGCGGAAGCGGCAATCGAGAAAGCCCTGCGATAGCGACTCACACACAAGGATGATGCGAGGACGGGTGCCGTTCGCTGTTCGAGCCAGTAGTTGAGGAAAGAAAGCAGGGTGAAGAATGAAAAGGCAGAACATTTCATCCGGCACGCCCTGGGAGCCTATCGTCGGATATTCGCGCGCCGTCCGCGTCGGTCCCTACGTGCATGTCGCAGGCACCACGGCGACTGATGCCCAGGGCCAAATCACGGGCATCGGCGATCCCTACGTACAGACCGCCCAAATCCTGGGAAACATCGAGGCAGCCCTCGCCAAGGCGGGCGCCAGAATGTCCGACGTCGTCCGTACCCGTGTGTTCGTCAAGAATATCGCCGATTGGGAAATCATCGGACGCGCCCATGGCGAAGTATTTGCGGATATCCGCCCCGCTTGCACCATGGTGCAAGTCAGCGGGTTCGTCTCTCCGGAAATGCTTTTGGAAATCGAAGCCGAAGCAATCGTCGGCGGCGAATAACTTCGTTGGAACAATTATCAAAGTTCAGTGGTTGACAATGCCGGCTTCGCGGATAACACTTTCTGTCGCAAGTTGCAATCAGCGCAACTTATAGTCAGCGCAAACCATAGTCAACGAATAACAACGGTGAAGACTCTCCCTCGCGTCGACGTAGCCATCGTAGGCGGCGGCTGGTCCGGCCTCCTGATGGCCAAAGAACTGGGTTCCCGCACTCCCCTGTCGGTCACCGTGCTCGAGCGAGGTGCGCCTCGCGGCTCCGCGGAATATCTGACGGGGATGGACGAGCTCGATTACGCCGTCCTGTTGAAGATGATGCAGGACGCCTCGCAGCAAACGGTCACGTTCCGCCACAGCTCACAGAAACGCGCCTATCCCATCCGCGAATACGGATCGTTTCTTCCCGGCTCCGGCACCGGTGGAGCGGGCGAGCACTGGAACGGCACCTGTCACCGCCCATTGCCCGACGCTTTTGAAATCCTCACGCGCACGAGGGAAAAGTATGGCGAGAAACGTCTGCCGGAGGAACATTTTATCCAGGACTGGGGCATCACATTTGACGAACTCGAGCCCTATTACGCCCGCGTGGACGCCCTTCTCGGCGTTTCAGGAAAAGCTGGAAACCTTCGCGGGAAGCTGATCGCAGGCGGCAACCCGTTTGAAGGCCCGCGGAGCACGGAATATCCCACTCCTCCGCTGACTCTTCCGGACTTTTCCGAGCGATTTCGGAAAGTCGCGGCCTCTCTGGGATACCACCCGTACATTCAGCCGGCCGCGACAATCAGCACTTCGTACACGAATCCGGATGGAATAGTTCGCCCCGCCTGCGCATACTGTGGCTTCTGCGAGCGTTTCGGTTGCATGATCGGCGCCAAAGCGCAGCCGACGAACACTCTGTTGCCCGTAATTCGCGGGCACAAGAATGTGTCACTTCGCACGCACGCCTGGGTCCGCAAAATTGTCCACGAGAAAAATGGGGCGCTCGAAGTCGCTAAAGGTGTAGTTTATCGAGACGCTTCGGGAGACGAAGTTTTTCAGCCAGCCGATCTGGTGATCGTAGGCACTTGGACGCTAAACAATGTCCGGCTCCTGATGCTCTCCGGCATCGGCCAGCCTTACAATCCCGCGACAGGCGGAGGCACCCTGGGCCGCAACCTTACCCATCAGATTGATACGCCGGTCGCGCAGCCATTTTTCGACGAGCCCTTGAACCGATTCATGGGAGCTGGAGCGGCCGCGGCCGTGATGAATGACTTCGACGGCGACATTTTTGATCACGGGAAACTTGCTTTCATTAGGGGAGGCCTCTTCGCAGCCGCCGCCACCGGCGCCCGTCCGGTCAGCAACTTCGGCAGCGTTCCACCGTCCGTAGAAGCGCGCTGGGGATCGGAGTGGAAGAAAGCCGCGGTCAATTCTTTTGATCGCACGGGCAGCATCGGGTTCTTGGCGGAGCACTTGGCCTACAAGGGAAATTTCAGCGATCTAGATCCGACATATACCGATCATCTCGGAGATCCCTTGCTGCGCCTCACCCTCAACTGGAACGACAACGAACGCAAAATGGTCGAATTTGCAGTTCCCAAGGCCGTGGAAATCGCAAGAGCGATGGGTGCCCGCGAAATCTTAACGAACCCAGGTCTGCGCGACTACGACGCTACGCGCTATCAAAGCACCCACGTGCAGGGCGGTGCCATCATGGGCTCCTCCCGGAAAAATTCCGTGGTGAATCCCTTCCTCCAACACTGGGACGTCCCCAATCTCTTCGTGCTCGGCGGTTCAGCCTTCCCGCAGAATTTCTCCGCCCATCCGACGATGACCGTCCTCGCCCTGACTCTTCACACAGCCGACGCTATCGTAAACAAATATGTGAAACACCCTGAACCTCTCGTCTGAGACCTGGTTTGAGTGATGTTGTTGCGATTCTTAGAGAAGACTCTGAAGGTGTGTAGAAAAGGGCTTTGCGGAGAATCTCAACCGCGGGCTCGGTCTTTCTGAACCGCCTCGTCAATGAGCGCTTCCAGCTCGCGACGCGTCAGCGTGATTCGCTCGGCATCGCCGGCATCGCAGGTCACGGGACCTTCGGGCCCAATTGTCCCGGCAGTTTGTATGCCGTGGCGGCCCCGCGCCGCCAGCAACTTTTCAACGTCACCCACGGAGAGCAGCATCTGTTTGCCAAGCTGTTCGGTCACGAGCGACACCCGGGCAAAATGCTCGGTCGTCTCCATGCGAAAGAAAGCCGTGAGAAGGTCCGGTCCGTAGGTCACCACACCATGATTCGCCATCAGGATGGCGTCGTGCCCTTGAACGAGCGGTTCGAGCGTCGCCGTCAATTCAGATGTTCCCGGCGTACCGTAGCGCGCCACCGGGACGCTTCCCAACGCGATCACCAGTTCGCAAAGCAACGCCTTGTTTAGGGGAATTCCAGCTGCGGCATAACCGGTTGCCGTCGGGGGATGAGCATGGCAAACGGCGTTGATGTCTGGCCTTAGCCGGTAAATCAAAAGGTGCATGGCAAGTTCGGACGACGGATTGCGGCGCCCACCCAGCCGGTGTCCCTCGAGGTCCACAATGACGATGTCCTCCTCGCTCATCGTGCCTTTATTCACTCCGGTGGGTGAAGTAAGAATGCGGCGGGAATCTAGGCGAAGGGAAATGTTGCCGTCGGTGGCCACCACGTACCCCCGCTCGCGGAGCCAGCGCCCCGCAGTGCAGATGTCGCGGCGGTGCTCCTCTTCGGTCTTGAGTGCGCCGGGAGTTATGGATTCGGCAGCCATCGCGCCCTTCATATCCCACTGGAGCGGGCGTGTCAACTCATGCGTAGACACTCATGCGTAGAAGCCGCGAAGTTTCAACGCGCGGGCCACACGGTCGATGGAAAGGATGTAGGCAGCCAAGCGGTTATCAACGCGATGCGCTTCAGCGTAGTGCACTACTTGATCGAAGCTCTGCTCCATCACGTCGCGCAGCCGCTCGTTCACTTCGCTCTCCCGCCAGAAAAATCCCTGGCGGTCCTGTACCCATTCAAAATAGCTCACCGTCACCCCTCCGGCATTACCCAGGATGTCGGGAATGACGAAGATTCCTTTCTCCCGGACGATCGGGTCAGCGTGCCACGTGGTAGGCCCATTCGCCCCTTCGCACAGGATGCGGCAATCCAAACGGTGCGCGTTCCGAGAAGTAATCTGATTCTCGGTGGCGGCCGGAACCAGAATGTCGCACGCATGGAAGAGAATCTCCTGAGGAGGCATTGTCTGCCCCCCGGCGGGAAAGTCCGCCAACGGCTTCCCATGCAGATAAACCCAGTCGTAGAGCTTCGGAATATCGAAGCCACTTTCGTTATAGAGTCCGCCATCGATATCGGCCACTCCGATGATTTTGTAACCCGCCGCATGCATCAGGAGAGCCGCCTGCGAGCCCACGTTCCCGAATCCCTGAATGATTACGCGGCAGGCCTCGCGCTTCATCCGCAGCTTGTCGATCGCGCGGTTGCAGCAGATCATCAAGCCCCGCCCTGTGGCTTCCCTGCGTCCCTGAGAGCCGCCCAGCTCCAGCGGTTTTCCGGTGACCACTGCGGTAGTCGCTTGCCCGACGTGCATGGCATAGGTATCCATTACCCAGGCCATAATCTGCTCGTTTGTGCCGATATCGGGTGCGGGAATGTCGCGTTCTGGCCCAAGCCAGCTGCTCAGTTCAGCCGTGTAGCGGCGGGTGACGCGCTCAAGCTCAGTCTTGGAAAGCTTCGAAGGGTCGCAGATCACGCCGCCTTTTGCCCCGCCAAACGGAACATTCACCACGGCGCATTTCCACGTCATCCACGCCGCAAGCGCCCGCACTTCGTCCAGGGTCACGTGAGGTGAGAATCGGACGCCGCCCTTGCCGGGTCCTCGAACGGCGGAATGCAGCACCCGGTAGCCGATAAATACTTCCAGATGGCCGCTATCGAGGGCCACCGGAATGTAAACCGTGATTTCCTTGCTTGGATATTTCAGGTAACGGTAGACGCCTTCTTCGAGGCCGAGCTTTTGTGCGGCAGTTTCGAATCGTGCCTCTGCAGACTCATACACATTCAATTCGTCTTGCGTAGCGACGGGCATTTCTACCTCCCAGAGTTGCCATGGCAACCACGTCGCTCACTGAGCCGCAGGTGGTGTCTGCCAACCCCCTCAATCAGTATACGAACGTGATATCGGCCGAGCAACCGAAGCGCTGCGGGTCTCATGGCTCTCCGGCAGCCTCAGTAGTTACGGCGCGGATGCTGCAGGTATGTCGCTAGAACAGCGGCTCCAATAAAAGTTCCCGCGTAACCATTCGAAGAACGGTTCTCCATCGCTCGCCTTTGGAGCGACGAATCCGTCCCGATTTGAATGGCACGCGTGAGGCGCATTCCTGGCGCAAATCGGCCGTTCAGATTTTTGTGGGGGTCTACTCAGCCCGCGCGGTTTTGTTTAACAAATTTGTCGATCAGCAGTCGTGTCAAACGCTCCTGATCGTGGCGCACGACGCTCTCTTCCTGCAGCAGTTTGCCAGTAATATACCGAAGGCCGAGTTGTTGCAGTTCGTCCAGAGAGGGATCGACGGGCTCGGCCCCCTGGCTCCGATAGCGCCGCAAGAGTCGCGGTGTAACCGGCTCGCTGTTAACCACCACAAAGTCGAACAGTCCCGGACGCGTGTGATGGTAAATGGCCCGCACATGGTCGGCTACCGAATAATGCTGCGTCTCGCCCGGCTGTGTCATCAGATTCGCGATGTAAACGCGCGTCGCGCGAGAATGGGCGATCACATCGACGATCTCCTCCACCAGCAGATTGGGAATGATGCTCGTGTAAAGGGAGCCGGGACCCACTAGGATCAGGTCTGCATCGCGCAGAGCCTCGAGAACCTCGCGAACCGGCCGCACGCGCCGCGGCACCAGACGAACGCGATTGATCGGTTTTCGTGAGCGCGAGATATTGGTTTCCCCGGCGACGATGACGCCGTTTTCAAGCTCGGCCTCGAGCGTGACGTTTTGCGCCGTCGAAGGGAAGATTCGCCCCCGAATCGCCAGGACCTGCGCGGACACCTGAATCGCTTGCGAAAAATCTCCGGTGATGTTGGTGAGCGCAGTCAGAAAGAGATTTCCAAAGCTATGCCCTGCCAGGCCGCGCCCCACGGGGAAGCGGTATTGGAAAAGCTCTCCAAGAAGATGTTCGTCCTGGGAGAGCGCGACCATGCAGTTGCGGATGTCTCCCGGAGGAAGGACGCTATATTCGCGGCGCAGACGGCCCGAGCTGCCGCCATCATCGGTCACGGTAACGACGGCGGTAAGGTCGGCGATGAGCCGGGCGCTGCCGTTCCCCTTGGGACGCGCCACATACTCTTTGAGTCCCCGCAGGACGGCGGATAGGCCGGTACCACCGCCCAACGCAACAATTCTGGTGCTGCCGGGGCGCGCGCGACCGGCCTTGGCGTGCCGGGAGGAGCCATGCCGGGGACGATGCTGCATGGAATTTTTCACAGATGGCGCAGGAACTTAACCGGCCGAATTCTCTCGCTCAGGATAAAGCAATTCTGTAAAGCGGGGGTCTTCCTGAAGGAAAGCGAAGTCTTCGTCGTTGCGCGCATGGTAGCGGTTTTCCGGACGCAGCTGAATGGCAATCTTCAGATTTTCCATCGCCGAATCCGCTTCGCCCGTGAGGCAATCGAGGGCCGCCATCGCGTAAACAACGTGATCGGCTTTCGGAGCTGCCTTGCGAGCGCGATCAAGGTGCTCTCGCGCTTCGTCCCACCGGCCCAGATTCATGAGGGCCACACCCTGCGTGTAGTGCTCTTCCGCCGATTTTGCGGGCGGTGGCGGAGTGCGGGAAATCCTCTGGTCGCAGATGCGCACGTGAACCATGGCGCGATCTCGCAACTCCTTGCTGGGCCCTTCCAGCACACGCTCGAGGGACTGCTTCGCGCGCTGGAATTTCTGTTGCTGAAAGAATCCCAGCGCCTCTTCGTATGCCTTCAATTGGACTTGTTTCGCGGGGGCTTCGGGGTCCGGAGCTACCTTTGCCTTGCCTACAGCCGCTAAGCTTTTGTTTGCCAATTGCTTATGTCCATTTTGCGAGGATGCCCGGCTTGGAGCTGCTCGACGCTTCACGAGTGCACCTTGCGGATTGCGAATCTGGAACATAGCAAACTCTGGACATGGCGTCAAATGCCTCGGATTAAAGGCCTCTGACGGTCCCCTTCCTGTCTGGAGACTATAGAAACCCCCGCCGTCTCGCTCTGCATACATTTTTTGTCAAGGACTTCCCGGACCTTACGGGCCAAGTCTCTAGGAGAGTATGGCTTCTGAATCACAGGCAGGCCGCGCTCCTCCACTTGCTGGAGCATCGCACTGTCGGCGCTATATCCGGTAGCGAAGATAACGGAAAGGTCCGGCCTTTCAGCGCTTATCCGTTCATAGATTTCAGGACCGCAGACCTTCGGCAGCATAACGTCCAGCAGTGCGAGGTCGATGTTATTGCCATGGATCTTATACTCCCTGAGTGCTTGTTCGCCGTCAGGCGCCGCCACCACACGGTAACCAAGGCTCGCCAGAACCTCGACCGCGATCTCTCTTAGGCCGTCATGATCCTCCGCAACCAGAATCGTTTCGCTGCCGCCCCGCACGACCCTGCAATCCTCCGGCTGAGTTCGCGAAATTATCGGGGAAATGCTCATTGGGAGATAGGTGCGAAATGTGGTGCCCTTATTGACTTCGCTCTCAACGTCCACGAAGCCGCCGTGCTGGCGCGCGATCCCGTATACGGTTGCCAAGCCGAGGCCCGTTCCCTTGCCCAGCTTCTTGGTTGTGAAAAAGGGTTCGAAAATCCGGCCCAGGGTGGCCGTGTCGATGCCCGTTCCGGTATCAGCGACAGATAGCATGGCGTAAATGCCGGGATGAGCGAGAGGCTTCCGTACGCACGATTGTTCGTCAAACGTCACATTGCACGTGTCGAGGGTGAGCGATCCGCCTTCCGGCATCGCGTCGCGAGCGTTGATGCAGAGATTCATGATGATTTGCTCCACCTGCGTTGGATCCGCGCGCACGACGGCCAGATCGGGCGCGAGGTTTGCCTTGATTTCGATGTTGCTCCCGATCACCTTCTCGAGCAGGCTCAGCGTTTCCACGACGGATTTGTTCAAATCGATGTCGCGTGGTTCCAGGATCTGCCTGCGGGCGAACGCCAGGAGTTGCCGCGTCAATCCTGCGGCCCGATCCGCCTGCTGCCGCACTTTTTCAAAGTGGCGGCGAAGCCTGGACCCGGCCTCGGTCTCGTCGGCTCCCAGGTCCGCCCAGCCGACGATAGCTCCAATCATGTTGTTGAAATCATGCGCGATGCCGCCTGCCAGTTGACCTATAGCCTCGAACTTCTGTGCCTCGAGCAGTTGCTTCTCGAGAGCCATGCGATCGGTGATATCTTCCGCCACCGCCTCGAAGCATTGATCCACGATCCCTGGCACGCGCGTCCACCGGGCGTTGATGTGGACGGTAATAGTCTTTCCGTCTTTACGCCTCCATTCGGCTTTGGAGTCCACGCGTCCATTCTTCATAAATTCGGCGAGCAGGGCGTCGCGGTCGGACGGATTTACATAGAATAACCTCGTGCTCGGAACCTTGAGCAGTTCCTGTGGGGAGTCGTATCCCAGGATTTGAACCAGCGACGGATTCACGTAGAGCAATTTGCCCTCGACCGTAACCCAGTAAATTCCGTAAGTGGCATTGTCGACCAGCCCCCGGTATCGCGCTTCGCTTTCGCGGAGCGCAGCCTCGGCGCGCTTGCGTTCGGCGATATTGAGAATGCTGCCCCGGACGAGCCTGGGCCCTGGAGAAGGCAGGGCTACAAGGTGAACCTCGCAGGGAATTTCGTCTCCTTGCGAATTGCGGTGAACCCACTCGAAACACCGAGCCCGGCCGCTCAACGCTTGGGCGACTTGCAGTCCAAACTCGCGCGCCGATGGCTGGCCCTCGGGTTGCAAGGGAGGGCTCAGATCGGCCGGGCTGTGCTCGAAAAGTTCCGTACGGGTCATACGGAATAAGCGCAGGGCATTGTCATTGCAGTCGGTGAATCTGTTTTTTTCCACATCCAGAACCACAATCGCATCCGGTGCGTTCTCCACCAGTGTGCGATACCGTACTTCGCTCTCGCGAAGAGCCTGCACTGCTTTCTCTTCTGCTTCGCGAAGGGCGCGTTCCTCGCTCGCGCGCCGGAGAGCGACCGGCAGACGCGCGACTTGATTTTTCAGCACGTAGTCGGTGATGCCCTGTTTGATGCAGTCCACAGCGAGTTCCTCTCCCACCGTTCCGGAGAGGAGAATCACGGGCACGCTTGGACAAACCTCATTCACAATGGCGAGCGCGTCAATTCCGGTCCAGCTTTTCATGCGGTAATCGGCCACTACCACGTCGAAGGCTTTTGACCGGAGCGCCCTATCGAAGTCGTCCCTTGTTAACGCCGTGGCTGCTTGAAATTCCAGTCCGGACTTCTTGAGGCCCTTCAGGCAGAGCTCCAGGTCGCTGGCGTCATCGTCTACGAACAGCAATTGCAGGGGCTTCAATGCCGTTCCATCATTTTTCGGCATTTGCTTTGGCATTGCTTAGACCCGGTTGCGGGAGATAGGCGGACGCGGGAGGCTTGCTATTGATGAGCAGCCAATAGAGGCCCAGCTGGCGGACGACCTCCTGAAATTCGCCGAAGTTAATGGGCTTCTGGATATAGCTGTTCACTCCGAAGTGATAGCTGGTGACCATGTCGCTCTCTTCTTTTGAGGTGGTGAGCACAATCACCGGGATGGCCCTGGTACGCAAGTCTCGTTTCACTTGCTCGAGAACCTGCAAGCCGTCTATCTTGGGAAGTTTCAGGTCGAGCAAAATCAGGCTTGGAGCTTGCGGAAACTCGCGGCCGGCAAAATCTCCACGGCAAAAAAGAAAATCAAGCGCTTCCGCGCCGTCCCTGGCTAGCTGGATTTTGTTAGCGAGATTACTATTCCGTAGCGCATGCAGCGTGAGCTCGGCATCGGCGGGATTATCCTCAACGAGCAAAATTTCAACGGGATCCGATGTGGCCAAGCTTCACCTCCGCTATAGATTCGAGCCGTCTGCTTTGCGCGCACGGTTCAAGGCTGAAGAAAAAAGTCGCGCCGCGATCTGGCTCGGATTCGGCCCAGACCTGGCCGCCGTGGCGATGAATGATTCGCTGCACGGTGGCCAGACCGATGCCCGTCCCCGCGAAATCCTCCTGCCGGTGAAGGCGCTGAAAGACTCCGAACAGCTTATCGGCATATTTTGGATCGAAGCCCACCCCGTTATCCCGGATGAAGAAAATCGGCACGCCGCCAGCCTGTCGCGTACCTACTTCAATTACGGCCAGTTGCCGCGTTTTGGTGAATTTCACGGCGTTCGAGAGAAGATTAACGAGAACTAATTTCAGCAGGCCGGGATCGCAACTGGTTTCACCTAGCGGCTCGATCCGCCACTCGATGTGCCGTTCTACTATTTCGGGCGGCAGGTCAGCCATGGCCTCGCGCACCAGATCATCCAGTTTAACCATTTGACGAGATATCTCTTTGCGCCCGATTCTTGCCAGATTGAGCAGGTCGTCCACAAGGCGCCCCATGTGAGTAGCTGCCTGGAGCACGCGGTCAAGGTAGCGAATGCCGTCCTCAGAGAGCATGGATGCATGTTCGTCTTTCAGGATGCGGGCAAAGCCGTCGATGTGGCGTAGCGGCGCACGCAGATCGTGCGAGACGGAGTAACTGAACGATTCCAGTTCGCTGTTGACCGTGACAAGCTCCGCATTCGTCCGGGCCAGTTCGTTTCGCTGGAGTTCAGCCTCCTCCGCCGCTCTTTTCCGTTCGGTAATGTCGCGGGTCACTTTGCCGAAGCCGCGCAGCCGGCCGGTCTTGTCGCGAAGCGAGGTGACCACTACATTGGCCCAAAAGCGTGAGCCATCCTTTCTCACGCGCCAGCCCTCTTCCTCGAATCGCCCCTCCGCCGCTGCGATTTTGAGTTCACGGGCAGGCTTACCTTGAGCGATCGCTTCTGGCGTATAAAATTTTGAAAAATGTTCGCCGATGATCTCCTCGGCACAATAGCCTTTGATGCGTTCTGCCGCTTCACTCCAGTTGGTTATTCGGCCGTCCGGATCGAGCATTAGAATGGCGTAATCTTTCACTCCGCGAACCAGCAGCCGCAGTTTTTCGTCTTTCTCCTGAAGCGCCTCTTCGGTCTTCTTCCGTTCGGTGATGTCGCGGATCGCGCTGGAAATCAGCGTGCCCTCACTGGTTTCGAGCGGACTGAGGCTGACTTCAACGGGGAACTCACTGCCATCTTTGCGGCGTCCGTACAGTTCCAGCCCGGCACCCATGGAGCGCGCATGGGGCGACCGTGCATACCCCTCTCGGTCCGCGGCGTGCCGGCCTTGATACCGCGACGGCACCAGGATCTCCACTCGCTGGCCGATGAGTTCCGCGCGCGAGTAACCGAAAAGCCTTTCCGTTTGAGCGTTTACCAGCTGGATCAGGCCCTGGCTGTCGACGATCACCATCGCATCGGGCGCCGCTTCCAGAAGGTTGCGAAATCTTGCCTCTTCCTTTTTGCGCTGGGTAATGTCGCGATTGCTCTCGAGAATCGAAACGGGTTCGCCCGCCGCATCCCTGCGGAGCGCCCACCGGCTTGAGACGGTCACTCGCGAGCCGCCTCGGCAGACGTGCACGAGCTCCCCTTCCCAATAGCCCTTCTCGAGTATGCTTGCCATTAACTCGCCCAACGGCGCAGGAAACTGCGTCTGCAGAAGCTCGTGGCTTGATTTGCCGTGCGCTTCCTGCTTGTGCCATCCGTAGAGCTGCTCCGCGCCGCGATTCCAGTAAAAGATTTTTCCGTCGAAGTTGCGCGCGAAGATGGCGTCGTGCGTCAGATCAAGCAGTTCAGCCTGCTCGCGATAGTTGGCCTCGCTGATGCGAAGGTTGAGTTCCACCTCGCGGCGTTCCGCAATTTCCTCTTTAAGCGCCGCGTTGGCCCTGATCCACTCGCCATAATTGGGAAGATCCAGCGCCTGCGGCATAAGATGGGCGAGCAATATCGCCGTGGGCACAGACGCCGCAGCGGTGACCGCCTTGATGACACCCGCCAACCAGTAGTTCCCGTGCCAGAGGTTCCACACCTCCATCAGATGGGTGGACCCGCACGCGACGATGAATACGCCGAATAACGCGAACATCCAGCTGAATGGAAGATCTCGCCTTCTGCGAACGAAAAGGAGCAGGACTATCGGAATGGCGAAATAAGCCCCCGCGATTAGAGAATCTGAAATCACGTGAAGCCACACCAACCCCGGCTTCCAGAGATAGCAGTAGCCATGCGGCTCGAAATTGCCCGAAGTGAACAATTGCCTTAGTACCTGTCGAAGTAAGTGCCCCAGCCCGGCCATATACGTGCCCTAATCGGCTATGCGGCGCGATTCATTGAGGAGGGAGACGTTCGCGCGCAAGTCGCCTGGCCTGGAAGCCGGTGTTGCGGGAAGGAGGCTATTGCGCGCTTTGGGGCTGCGGCGGGTGGCTTGCAAAATATTCGCCAAGGCTGGCGGCAAGCTGAGCAAGTCCCGTGCGGACATTTTGATCGAGAGCCTGGACGACATCCGGCACGGTTTTCCCGTTTACCGGCTCGTCGTGCGAGTAAGAATTGGTCCAAACGGTAGCGCCTGTTTTTGTGTCGAAGAGCTCCAGCCCAATCGAGAAGCGGGCCGTGATGGCGGGGTTGTCAACCTCATCGACGGCGTAGAGACGCCCGCGCAGAATATACTCGCCCTTCAGATTGCTTCCAATGGGCGAAACGGACCGGTATTGCCCCGTGGAGCGAAGCGAGCTAACTAGCATATCCTGGACCATTTCCGCCGGTGGTTCCGCCCAGCGCTGATACTCGTAGGTCCCCAACTCCACCGGTCCGGCCCCGTAGACGAGCCGGTCGTCGTGGTAAAGGTGCGACGACGCGATCCGGGCCACTAGAATCGTAGTCGGGTATTTCGCCGACGTATTCGTCATGGGGGCCGGCCTACCGGCTTCTGCGTCGAGTACATAGTATTTCACCGGGCGGGAAGCGCCGCATCCGAAGCAAATTCCGGCCATTGCGAGCAACACCAATGCTTGCCCCGTTCGTTGCCCCGCACGCTGGGCCCGCATCGCTCGGGTGGCTCGTGAAATCATTTGGGAGGCGCCTCCCCTGGCTGATGTGGCTTGATCCCGGACGCGCGAATGAGCGTGTACGGCCGCGTCTTGATCGTTTCGGTGAATTCGTTGAGGTTGTTGGTTACGTGACGGAGATTATCAAGGATCTCGTCAAGATTCTCCGCGTTGGTGTTGAGCGTTTGATTCAATTGCTCTGTCAGCACATCAGCGGAAGCGAGTACTTGCCGCAGCGTGGCGACGGATTGGCGAAGATCGGGCCGGTTCTCGGTGATGGCCGCATCCAGATGGCTCAGAGCCTCATTGGCCTGCGCGGAGGTCTTGCGAAAGTCATCCAGCAGCGGGCCGACTTTTGCGCTCACCGTGTTCAGGTTGGTGAGTGTCGAATGGATCACCGGGCGATCTTCCTCCAGCATGCCGCGGACGTTTCCAAGGCTCGCCGAAATGTTGGCGCGATTCTGCGCGCTCAGGAGATCGTTCACCCGGTTCAGCGTTTCCTGCAGGTCCACGGCGCGGGCATTCAAGTTAGTCACAAGATTATTTGCATTCGGACCCAGGCTGTTGATTACAGCGGCGATATCCGAAAAGCTTACAAATTCAGTGGATTTCAGCGTCGCACCGGCGGAGGCTCGCGGCGCCGCGGCGGTTCCGGGAACGATCCCCAGGTAATTATCCGCTAGGGGGCTGATGTTCGTGATGATGGCAGTGCTGTCGGTCTTTACCGGCACATCGGCTGCCACGGAAAAATCGATTTCCATGCGCGTGGGATCTTGAGGATCGCTATGAACCTCGCTGACCCGGCCAACGGGAGGGCCCCCGGCATAGCGCACTTGTGTTCCGGGAGCCAAGCCGCCGGCGTTTTTAAAGTACGCGCGATAAGAAACAGCACCGCGAGTGAGCCTTCCGGACAGCGCGAAGACGGTGACGACAAGCAGGCTGGTGGCTACCACTACGAATAGTCCGACGAGCACCTGTTCGCGCTTCGATCGCATGTGCTTTCCCGGCGATTACCGCCGGATTCTCCTGATGCCCGGCCGAACCGCGGTGGCGAAGTATATCATGAGGCTCTCCTGGCAGGCCGCGATCACTGCTGCGGCGGCGGCTCTTCTCCCGTCAGCATCTGAAGATAATCGATTTCGCCGGCCAACTCCGGCTCTGGGACGCGGTCCAGAAACTGCCGAACGCGAGGTTGCTGGCTCTCACGAAGTTCCCGGGGAGTGCCGGCGGCTACGATGTTGCCCTTGTCAATGAGAATCATGCGGTCGGCGATCAGGAAGGCGCTGGCGAGTTCGTGCGTAACGACCACGATCGTGATGCGGTAGACCTTTTTCACTTTCAGAATCAGCTCATCGATTCCCGCCGCGATAATCGGGTCAAGGCCCGCCGACGGCTCGTCAAAAAAAAGAATCTCCGGATCCATGGCCATGGCCCGGGCGATCGCCGCGCGTTTTTTCATTCCCCCGCTTAGTTGCGCCGGCATGTAATTCTCGAAGCCGGAAAGGCCTACTTGGTCGAGCTTCAGGCGGACCATGATTTCGATGGTTGATTGTTCCAGGTTGGTGTGTTCGTGCAAAGGCAGAGCGACGTTCTCGCCCACCGTCATGGCGCCGAAAAGCGCGCCCCCTTGGAACGACATTCCCATTTTCTTTCGCAGCGTGTCGCGCTCGGCGTCGGTCAGTGCGGCGAAATTCTTGTCACCCATCCAGATCTCGCCGGCCGTGGGTTTTTCCAGGCCCACGAGCGTCCGCAGTAGCGTGCTCTTACCCGATCCTGAGCCGCCCAGAATCACCATCGTCTCGCCCGCGGGCACTTCAAAACTGATGCTGTGCAGAATTTCGCGCTCGCCGTAATTGACCCGGAGGTTCCGCACCTTGATGCTGGGGCCCGAAGGGGTCTCGTACGAGTCGTCCGCGGAGTTGGTCTTGTTGGCCATGGCTCGTGTCACGGCGCCGTGAAATAAAAGATGGCGGTGAAAATCAGGTCGACGACAATAACGAGAAAAATCGACTTCACCACCGCCGAAGTGGTCGACCGTCCTACTTCTTCGGAGCCCAGGCCGGTGGCGAAGCCTTCGCGGCATCCCACGGCCGTGATGACGACCCCGAACATCACGCTCTTGATGAGCCCGGTGACGATGTCGCGAAGCACGAGCGCGTCAAGGGTGGCGCGAAAATAGCTGCCCCAGGTGAAACCCGCGCTCATGACACCAAAAAATCCCCCGCCGACCACGCCCATGAAGTCGGCCCAGGTGGTCAGACAAGGCATCATCAGGATCATAGCCAGAAATTTCGGCGCAACGAGAAAATGCACCGGCTCAAGCGCCATCGTTTCGAGCGCGTCAATCTCTTCATTGACCTTCATGGTGCCAATTTCGGCGGCAAATGCGGAGCCGGACCTTCCAATCACCATGATCGCCGTCATCAGCGGTCCTAACTCGCGAGTGATAACGATGGCCACCGCGGCTGCCACCAACTGCATGGCTCCGAGTTTGCGCAACTGATACGCGCCCTGCAGGGCTAGAATCGTTCCCACGAAAAAGGAGATTAGAGAGACGATGGGGACCGCCTCAACCCCAACGGACATGGCTTGATGAACGGCGCGGCTCAATCGCAGCTTGCGGCCGCGAAAGGGCTCCACAAAAACGGAGCGGGCCACCCCGCCGATCAGCTGGGCAAGGCTTCCCACATAGGCTAATCCCTCGATGGTAGCTTCGCCGATGTTGTAAGCGAGCGGCATTTAATATTTAGGTGTCGAAGGAATTCGCGCCGGTTGAAGCGCGTCCAAAGGATTTAGCTCGCCGGGGCGCTATTGCCGCCCGCGTGCAGGGCTTCCTCTTCGGTTTCGTACACTTCGAATACTTTGATGAGCCTGGTCAGCTCCAGGACTTCTCGAGTGGTCCGGCTGAGCCCGAAAAGCGCGAAGCCGCTCTTCAAGTCTCGCGATGTTTTCAGACCTTCAACCAGGGAGGCAACGCCCGCGCTATCGATATATTTCACTTTTTGCAGATTCACAATCACGCGGGGGACACGCTTGTCCTTCAGAAGGTTGAGCAGAACGCGGCGCACTTCGGGCGAATTATACAGGGTGATGTCGCCGACGATATCGACGATGGTGGCGTTCCCGACTTCGCGGTTGGAGAGATCCATGGAGCGCCCCTTTTCTAACGGCAACAGTCTTTTGCCAGAGATTCCGCTGGGACGCAACCATTATCAACAAAGACGGCAAGGCGCCCGCTCGGTTAGCCGCCGCCAAGGCACGGCAACAGTGCGAATCTTCAGCTTCTGTGGTCGAGCGGGATATAGCTGCGCAAATCGTAGCCCGTATAGACCTGGCGCGGCCGCGCGATCTTCTGTTCGGGATCGAGCAGCATTTCCTCCCACTGCGCAATCCACCCGGAAGTCCGCGGAATCGCGAAGAGCACCGGGAACATGGTTACAGGGAAGCCCATCGATTGATAGATGAGGCCGGTGTAGAAATCCACGTTGGGGTAAAGCTTCCGCTTGACGAAGTATTCGTCTTCCAGCGCAATTCGTTCGCACTCCAGGGCGATATCGATCAGCGGATTGCGGCCCATGATGTCGAAGACTTCGTAGGCCATGCGCTTCACAATCTTGGCGCGAGGATCGTAGTTTTTGTAGACGCGGTGGCCAAAGCCCATCAGAAGCTTCTCGCCCGCCTTCACTTTCTTGATGTAGGCCGGCACGTTGTTCACGGAGCCGATGTCGATCAGCATGCGCAGCACCTGCTCGTTGGCGCCGCCGTGCAGCGGGCCGTAGAGCGCGGCGGTCGCCGCAGCCGTTGCGCAGTAGGGATCGGCGTGCGAGCTGCCAACTCCGCGCATCGCCGTCGATGAGCAATTCTGCTCATGATCCGCGTGAAGAATGAACAGGACGTCGAGCGTCCGCTCCAGCGTCGGATTGGGGCGGTACTTGAGCTCGCTCGTCCGAAACAGCATATTCATGAAATTGCCGGTGTAGCTGAGTTCGTTGTCCGGGTAAACGAACGGCATTCCCAGGCTGTGCCGGTAAGCAAAGGCGGCCAGCGTCGGCATCTTCCCGATCAGGCGATATGTTTGCTTGCGCCGCGATTCGGCATTGAAGATATCTTTCGATTCGGGATAGAAGGTGGAAAGGGCCGCCACCGTCGAGATCATCATGCCCATCGGGTGAGCGTCGTAGTGAAAGCCGTCGAGGAACTTCTTGATGCTTTCGTGGATGAACGTGTGATGTGTAATGTGATAAGACCAGTCCGCCAGCTGGGTTTTCGAAGGGAGCTCGCCGTATAGTATTAGGTAGGCCGTCTCGAGGTAGGTGCTTTTTTCCGCCAGTTCCTCAATGGAATAGCCGCGATAGCGGAGAATTCCTTCGTCGCCGTCGATATAAGTTATCTTGCTCTTGCACGACGCCGTGTTCGCGAACGAAGGGTCGTAGCTCATCATCCCAAAATCGGAATCGTTCACCTTGATCTGCCTCAAATCGATCGGGCGAATCGTGTCATCCTTGATCGGGATTTCGTACTGCTTGCCGGTGCGGTTGTCGGTAATGGTGAGCGTGTCGCGGCGCGTTTCGGCCGGCGCGCCGTTCACGACTGTTTCTGTTTTGGGCGGGTTCATGCCTGATCCCTTCGAGAGTTTGAGCTTAAATTGCAGTATACCGAACCAACGAATCTATATCAAAGGGCCGCTTCGGCGAAGCTTTTTCAATGGCTCGATCCGGGTGGGAAGATAGAATTCTGCTCCCCTGGGGGGTGTTACCGCGAGTGGCAACCGCGCTCGCTTATCCGATAAGATTGAGCATAGCCAAGGAGACTTGAATGCCTTCCTTCCCAGGAGTCGATTTTCTCGACTTCGATTCGCTGCTAAGCGATGACGAAAAGCTGACGAGGCAGACGGCACGTCAGTTCGCCGATGAAGAGATCCTTCCAATTATCGAGCAGCACAATAGAGAAGGAAAATTCCCGCTTCGGCTTGTGCCAAAGATGGCGGAACTTGGCCTTTTCGGTGCCAACCTGAAGGGCTACGGCTGCGCCGGAATGTCCAACGTGGAATACGGGCTGGTAATGCAGGAGATTGAGCGTGGCGATTCCGCGATCCGCAGTTTCGTCTCGGTGCAGTCGGCGCTTGTAATGTATCCCATCTATGCTTTCGGGTCGGAGGCGCAGAAGGAGAAGTGGCTTCCCCTGCTTCAGCAGGGAAAAGCAGTCGGCTGTTTCGGATTAACGGAGCCTCAATTCGGTTCGAACCCGGGCGGCATGCTCACGCGAGCCGTGAAGCATGGCTCCGGCTATGTTCTCAACGGCGAAAAGATGTGGATTACCAACGGCTCAATCGCCGATGTGGCTGTAGTCTGGGCGAAATGCGAAGACGGCAAGGTGCGCGGCTTTCTCGTCCAAAAGGGCACGCCTGGATTCAGTTCGCTGGACATTCACGGGAAACATTCCCTCCGCGCCTCAGTTACTTCCAGCCTGGCACTATCAGAATGCAGAATTCCTGCCGAAAATTTATTACCGGGTGCCGAAGGTTTGAAAGGGCCGCTGTCCTGCCTGAATCAAGCACGGTATGGCATCGGGTGGGGAGCAATTGGCGCCGCCATGGCGTGTTACCAAACCGCCCTCGATTATGCGAAGCAGCGGAAACAATTTGAAAATCGCCCCATCGCCTCTCATCAGCTGGTCCAGGAAAAGCTGGTTTGGATGATTACGGAGATTACCAAGGCCCAGTTCCTGATGCTGCAGACCGGCCGCCTGAAGGATCTGGACCGGGTACATCCGTCGCATATCTCGATGGCCAAAATGAACAATGTATCGATGGCGCGAGAGACCGCGCGTAAGGCACGGGAAATTCTGGGCGCAAATGGCGTCGTCGATGATTATCCGGTAATGCGCCACATGGCCAATCTGGAGTCGGTTTACACTTACGAGGGAACCGACGACATACACAAGCTCATCATCGGCGAACGAATTACGGGAATTCCCGCGTACGTCTAGCTATTACTCGCCGCCCCCCGACACGAGTGTTTTCCGGCCGGGATCGACAAGCTTCGATTCCCCAGACGGCCGATTCGTTTGCTCGCCAATCGGATCTGAGTTTGTGTACGCGCGGTGAAACGCTCGGAATTAGGGCGGAGCTGGAGGACCCGGACAACCTTCGACTGTCCGGGCCCGGCCCCTGGTTCCGAATGCCCGTGCTGCGTCGCTAATTGTGAGTGCTAACGGTGAATGGTTGCCGCAGATGGCGGTCCCGCGTGTTGCTGGCGACGTGGCATGTTGCTGGGCATGCGATCTGACGTCTGGGGCGGTAGCGGCCGCATCTGGTTCGTGTTGACGTGGTCACTGATCGCCTGCAGCCTTTTCAGGATGCCCTGCCACTGCGTCCAGTCCAATTGCCGCAAAAACGGCCGAAGACCCTGGATAAATGGATCCTCGAGCACCGTTTCTCCATTTGTCTCCGGAACGAAAAAGCGGTTCAGACCGACACCCAGCGCTTCGGCGATCTTTTCAAGCGTGCCGAGGCTTGGTGTCATCTGTCCGCTTTCGATGCGTGACAAATACGAGCGGGAGACGCGCGAGCGTGCCTGAAGCTGGCTCTGCGTCATACCGCGCGATTCCCTCAACTGCCGGATGCGCTGGCCAATGTTCTCGACGGTGTCTCGATTCGGCCAACTCTCAAACAATTGACGGTCGTCCCCCGGTAAATCCTGCGGCGACGGCGTCGGAATCACGAACGTCACCTTCGGGGGTAGCAAACGCAGACAGCGACGGCAATTGCCGGTGCGTGTGCGGTATTGCACCAATCCACATACGTGACAACGGATTACTTCACGGTCCATTTCCATGCTTGTCGCAACGGCTTCTTTTTCCGCCACCGGGTCTCCTCGCAGACTATTCCGGCAATGCGAAGGGGAGGAACGTCACTGTACGTAAGTTTCTGGGGAAGGCAGGAACTGGCGCGCGAGTGATTGTCTACAGTGTGCCAATTCTTGTCAAGGTCTTTTTGTTTCCCCCCTCCAAAGCGAGCCATTCTAACCCTACAACTATAGTGTTACAAATAGTACGGATGACTGTTATTGCGGCCGTGTTGCGGAGGAGATAACACGGGAATTTGGCCCAAAGTGACAATGTTCGTCGGCGGAATCACTTCCGAATATTTGAGAGATTGACATTTTCCGCGCTGCCGCATTTTTTCTCGGAAGCGTTTGCCAAACTTTGAGCCCGGAGAAGCGGAGTAGAGTTTACTGCCCTCATTTCGAACGAACGAAGGGCGAAAGCGAGTCTCGATGCCTTCCAGAGAGGACGCCTGGCAACTATTGTCTCAATACACGCAGAGTGAGAGCCTGCGAAAACATGCACTGGCCGTAGAGGCCTGCATGCGCGCTTACGCGCAAAAGCTACACCACGATCAAGAACTCTGGGGCATGGCGGGTCTATTGCATGATTTTGACTACGAGCGCTGGCCGAATGACGAGCATCACGCGGAACGGGAGCACCCTTATGAGGGCTCGAAGATTCTGCGCGAAAACGGCTACCCGGAGGATCTGATCTACGCGATTCTCGGACACGCGGATTATTGCGGTGTGGCGCGAACATCCCTTATGGATCATGCGCTATTCGCGTGCGACGAACTCTCCGGATTCCTCACCGCTTGCGCCCTGGTGAAGCCGAGCAAGAGCATCCACGATGTGGAAGCGGCTTCCGTGAAGAAAAAATTAAAGGACAAAGCGTTCGCGCGCGGCGTGAGCCGCGAGGACGTTTACAAGGGCGCGGAAGAATTAGGTGTTTCAATCGAAGAGCACATAGCCTACTGCATAGAAGCGATGCGCAGTGTGGCTCCAGCGTTGGGGCTCTCGGGATCAGCCTAGCTCGACTGCGCGGACCTGATTCGATTCCGAAAAGTAGCGCGATTTAAATATTTATGACCGAAATTTCCCTTCGCATGCAAAAACATTTCCACACGATTCACAACATCTGATGCGCCGGCCCTTTGACGTTGCGCAGTCTATGTTACAATCTCGCGATTTCAATGGAACGCGCCGGAGAATTTCTGGGAAAAGTTGTCCGAAAACTCGAGCGGCCCGAGGCCTCTTTGGCTTGGCTTACAAGTTCCTGGTCGACTGTGGTGGGGAAAACGCTCGCCGCGCATACCATACCGGTCCGATACCACTCAGGGTGTCTGGAAGTGGCCGCAGACGGAAAAGGTTGGCGTAAACAACTGGAAAGCATGAAAAACGAGTTCCGTGCTCGCGTAAACGAGGCGTGGGGCGGCAATCTGATTCGAGAGATTCGATTCGTAGCGGCAAAGCCAGGTCCCAAGCGCGTGTCCCGGGATCTGGATAACGAACACACCCCGTTTGTCCGTCGCCGAAAGGGTTAGCGCAATTCAGCTTGAAGTCGTTTCGCATTCAATTTGAATGCGCCGCCCGAAGAATCGAGTCGCCGGCTGCCTGTCATGTTCGCCCACCGTACAAAATGGGACCTCGCTTCAAATCGCCTCAGCGAAGCCTTAGCCAAGCAGAAAAGGAGCGGGCTGCCGGTCATCGATCTGGCTGCTTCCAATCCGACCAACGCCAGTTTTATTTACGACGAAGAGGCCATTCTTAACGCGCTGCGCCATCCCGGCGCTCTGAAGTACGAACCAGATCCACTGGGCCTGCAATCGGCGCGGCTGGCCGTGGCCGGCTACTATCAACGCCGCGCTCCCGAAATTACGGCCGATAATATCCTGCTGACCACAAGCACGAGCGAGGCTTACTCTTTTATCTTTCGCACCCTTTGCAACCCGGGGGACGAGATTCTGGTTCCCGCGCCGAGTTACCCGCTATTCGATTTTCTGGCTGACATAGAGGACGTGAAGCTCGTTCCCTATCCGCTGTTCTACGATCACGGCTGGCACATCGATTTTCATTCCATGAAGCAGTCCATCACGGCTCGTTCACGCGGCATGATCGTCGTACATCCCAACAATCCCACCGGGCATTTCACGAAGCCGCAAGAGGCGCAGCAACTGAACGCCATCTGCGCAGCCCACGAGCTGGCTCTCGTCGCCGACGAAGTATTTCTCGATTTCACTCTGGAGGAAGGTTCGCCCCCCAGCTTTGCGGCAAATACCGAGGCGCTTACGTTTACTCTGGGCGGCTTATCGAAAATCTGCGGCCTGCCGCAGATGAAAATAGCCTGGATTGTGGCGAATGGCCCAGGCGCGCTTGTCTCCGAGGCCATGGCGCGCCTCGGCGTGATAGCCGACACGTACCTGTCCTTGAACACTCCGTTGCAGCTTGCCACGCCCGTGTTTCTGAAGCAGCGAGAGAATTTCCTGGCACAGGTAACGGCGCGGGTGCGCTCGAATCTTGACGAACTCGACCGCCAGCTGTCCGCGCAGTCCGCCTGCAGCCGGTTGAAAATCGAAGGAGGGTGGTACGCCGTGCTGGATATTCCCCGCACCCGGAGCGATGAAGATTTCGCCATCGAACTGCTGGCGGCTCAGAGCGTCTACGTTCACCCGGGCCACTTCTATAATTTCCCGCCGGAGGGCCGCCTGGTCGTCAGCCTGATTACGCGAACGGCTGAATTTGCGGAAGGTGTGAGGCGGCTGCTCTCGATGTTCTGAAGAACAAGGTGCGGGCTGCCAAGTTGAAGATGCGCGGGCGACATCGCGCGCACAAGTCATAGCGTCGCCTGCCCTCAGCTAGCATTGCCCAGGAACTTATACTTTCCTTCCTGCGTAAGTTTGCGTAGGTAGTTCACCAGTTCCCAGCGTTGCGTTTCCGAGAGTTTGTCCTGCCATGATGGCATCGGCGGCCGCCCAGTGGTCATTTTCCAGAATAGCTCGCCATCGGTGGCTTTCTGCATCATTTTCGCGTCCGTAAAATTGGCCGGCTTCTGCGGCAGCGATCCCGCAGCAGGACCGTTGCTGGCACCCTTCGGGCCGTGGCAGATGACGCAATTCTTCTGATAAAGATCCTGCGCTCCTTTGAGATTCGCGGGCGTCGGTTTCACCGGGTTTGGCACGGCATCGGCCGAAGCTGGCGCGTGCCACGGTTGTTTCACTTGTTGGGCCTTGGTTGGGGTGGCACGCAGTGATAAGACCGCTGCCAAAGCACCGGTAATTCTAATGTATCGAAAAAACATCGCAGACGTTTTAACGCCGCTCGATCCGTTCATGTCATCGCTCCTTTGGCGAAGATGGATTGTACGACAGGCCGAGCCCGTCGGCGACGTCTCGTCTTCAAATGTGCCAACTATTGTGCCAACTATGAACACCGGCGTTGACCGGCGAGGTTAGACACAATTGCGCGAACCGCACTCGCAGTGAACGCCGCCGTATGCGATAGAATGGCAATACCATGGAAAGAGTTCAGCGGGCAACCATCAAAATCGGCGGCGGCAAACTGTTCGGGCGCCTGGTGTTTGCGTTCCTGATCGTTTGCTCGATCGCTCTGGGCGCCGCCGCTGGGCTTCTTTTCGTCTATTCCAGTGACCTTCCCGAGGTGCATGCGCTGGAGGATTACCACCCCAACGTTGTCACGGAATTGTATTCCGACGACGGCCAATCAGTCGGCACCTTCGCCATCCAGAGGCGCATTCTCCTCAGCTATAGTCAGATTCCCCGGATACTCCGGGACGCAATTTTTACCACGGAGGATCAGCATTTCGAGGAACACTGGGGCGTTGATTTCCCGCGCGTGCTCGAAGCCGCCTGGCACGACATCGCTCATCACCGCATCGCCGAGGGCGCCAGCACTCTGACGATGCAGCTCGCCGGCGGCCTCTTCCTCAACCGCTCGGACCGCAGCTTCCACCGCAAAATCGAGGAAACCATCCTCGCCCTTCAAATCGAGCGCCATTACACCAAGGAACAGATCTTCACGATGTACTGCAACCAGATCTATCTGGGTGCGGGAAACTACGGCTTCGAGGCTGCGTCGGAATTCTATTTCAGCGTGCCGGTAAGCAAATTGACCGTGGCGCAGGCGGCCACCCTCGCCGCGATCATACGTGGTCCGATCTATTCTCCCACGTCCCATCCCGAACGCGCTCTGGCTCGCCGCAATCTTGTGCTGGCTCTGATGGCGCACGACCGTAAGATCACCCGAGCGCAGGCCGAAGTGGCTGTCAAGGAGCCACTGGGCTTGCATATTTCTTCGTCCCGCAATGATTTCGCCTCGTACTTCGTCGAAGACATCCGCCAGTACCTCGAGCACACCTACGGCACTGCGGCGGTGCACGAGCAGGGGTTGCGTGTCTATACCACCTTGAATTTCGCGGCGCAGAAAGCCGCCGAAAAGGCCGTCCGCGACGGTCTGCATTCCTACGATCGCCGCCACGGCTGGCGCGGCAACCTCCCCAACATTTTGCGCGATCATCTCGGAACGCCTGAAAAATACCAGAGCGATGATTGGCGGAACGCGATTCAGAAAGGTGATTACGTCACGGGGCTGGTCACTGCCGTGGAACCTAAATTCGTGTCGATCAGGCTTGGCGCCTATCACGCGATGCTGACCCCCGCCGATTTCGCCTGGACGGGCCACAAATCTCCGGCCGAGTTGCTGAAGACCGGTGACCTGGTCATCGTATCGGTAAAAGAGATTTCCGGCGCCACGGCCGAAGTTCAGCTAGAGCAGCAGCCCGCCGCGCAGGCAGCCCTCGTCGCGATCGATAATTCGACCGGCGAAATCAAGGCCATGGTGGGTGGCTACGATTTCGGCGAATCGAAATTCAATCGCGCCACCCAGGCCATGCGCCAGACGGGTAGCTCGTTCAAAGTCTACGTCTATGCTGAGGCGCTGGATCAAGGCGCATCGCCTTTCGACACGATTGTTGACGCGCCCGTTTCCTTTCACAGTGGCGGCCTGATCTACTCACCGCATAACTACGACGAAAAATTCGAAGGGCGCATCACCTTGCGCAGGGCCCTGGCCGATTCCCGGAACGTACCGGCCGTTCGGCTGCTCGACAAAGTTGGCATCGAAAATGTGATCAACCTGGCGCGGAAGTTCGGCATTCGCAGCCCGCTCCCGCCCTATTTGCCTCTTGCCCTGGGAGCCGCTGATCTCACCTTGCTCGAACATACCTCCGCTTTCACTGTTTTCCCGGATGACGGCATTCACATCGAGCCGCATTACATTCGCCGCGTTACCACCTACGACGGCGCCGTTCTCGAAGAACCCCGCCCGAATGTCACCGATGTCGTGCCGCCCGACGTTGCTCGCACGATGGTCGCGATGCTTGAGGAGGTGGTTCAGTTTGGAACCGGTGTTCGTGCCAAGGAACTTGGCCGGCCCTCGGGCGGAAAGACCGGGACAACGAACGATTTCACCGATGCCTGGTATATGGGTTTCACACCCCAGCTGACTGCTGGAGTGTGGGTTGGCAACGACGATAAGCGCATTTCCCTGGGGAAGAAAGAAACTGGAGCGCGCGCAGCTTTGCCCATCTGGCTCGAGTTTATGCAGGAGGCCACCAAGGCGACCCCGATCGAGAATTTCCCGAATGTCGTGCCACTCGAGCAGCTGGCGGGTGGACGTGAATTGCAGGTTGATACCGCCGATACGGCTCCACCCTCAGACGCCGCCGAGCAGGGGCTTACTCAGACTAAAGGGCTTGCAGCACCAGCTGATTCGACAAGCCCTCACAAGCCGAACGACAATTCGGGATCACGCGTCCCAAGCTCTCCAGGCGCGAATCCTCCTGCGGCCCCTCCCCAGAAAATATCGACCCCGTCCTCCTTACGCAGAGATGCCGAGCCTGTGGCGCTCACTCACTAAAACTGCTCCTTAGGATCGCTGCAACGACCTATGCCTTTGCGAACGTATCCCATCCCAACGATTGCAAACGCTTTAGCGACCCATCAGGTGCCGTTATAAGCAGTTTTTTTTCGGCGGTGACTTCTCCAATTGGTGTCAACCCAGAGAATCCCGGTGCTTGTTTGAGGTGTTTGAGTTTCTGCGGTGGCACGGTAAACAGAAGCTCGTAGTCATCTCCTCCGTGTAAAGCCATCTGTTGGGGATAGGTATGGTCATTGCTCAAAAGCCTCGCGACCTTGGCGGGAATCTCAACGCAGGGAATACGCAGGGAATCCAGGCGCGCCCCGACCCCGCTGCGCCTTGCACAATCGGAGCAGATCGGTCGACAGACCGTCTGAGATATCCATCATTGCGGAAGCGACGCGGTTTCGCGCCAGCCAGGCCCCCAGATCAACTCGGATCCTGGGGTAAAGATGAGGCTGCAGAATTGCGGCGTAACGCTTTTGCCTTCCGTGCCGGCTCCGGATCAGATCCAAGCCGAGCTGGGCCCGCCCGAGTCTACCGCTCACGTAGATTCCGTCGCCAGGTTTGGCTCCCGACCGGGTGACCGCGAACCCGCGCGGAACCTCGCCCAGCACCGTGATGCTGATCGAAACCGTGCTGAAGTTCGTCGTGTCCCCTCCGGCGAGCCGCATCCCCAGTTCACCGGCTGCGCGTCCCATTCCCCTCAGGAACTTGTCCAGCCACGCTCCAGTCCGGCTCGCCGGTAGAGCCAGCGTCAAAAGGAAGAATCGAGGAATTGCGCCCATGGCTGCTAAGTCACTTGTTGCTCGGGACAGAGACTTGTAGCCAACCGAATCGGCCGGATGCACATTCGGCAAAAAGTGCACGCCCTCCAGGAACGCATCGCAGCTAATAGCCAAGTCCGTCTTGCCGGTAGGAGATATTACAGCGGCGTCATCGCCAATGCCCAAGCGCAGCAGCTCTCGGACCCCTTTGCCGGTGCCTCCAGTCGCCTTCGAAATAACCCTTGTGATTCTGTTGACCAGTTGGTCTTCGCTGTCCATAGTCTGTCCGGTTGTCCAGTTGTTGCTGCCGTACTATTAAGGTAAGATTTTTGAAGAAGTCAGCCACATCACGAAGTATGATTTTAGAGTGTGAATTATAAGGTGAGCCGCCCTGAGAAGCGATAGTCGGCACGCCAGCGCAACATGGTAGATTTGAGCGATTTAGGGTTGACGCTAGGGGACGTTGCCGTTAAACTCCCCCCTCGGGTTTCGAACCAGGGCTCTCGGTTCAGGCTCCTGTACGCGTCACTCTAAGAGACCGGCCAGCCGCAGGAAGCATCGCGCGGCGTTCCATCGGTCGGCATAGTTTTCATTCGGACGTTCAAACGATGAAGGGCAAATCTTACACGTTTTTTATTGCCTCGAGCGCCTCCGGCGGCATGCGCCGTGTACGGGTTCCGTTTTACGTCCTTCACGGCCTTGCATTGCTTGCAGTTGTGGGTGGAATCACCACCCTTGCCGGGATGGGTTCGTATTCGCGGATGCTTTGGAAGGCGGCGAACTACAATTCTCTCCGCCGCGACCAGGATAATCTGAAACATCAATTTGTCCAGCTCCAGACCCAGGTAAAGGACACCAACCAGCGTCTTTCCTCTTTGCAGTCGCTCGCGGGCGAGGTTGCGGTGGCTTATGGAATCGACCGCTTTCGGCAAACGCCTTTTGCCTTGGCCGACTCACCCTCTGAACCGGAGAAGCAGTTCGAGCAATCCCTTGATGAATTCAGCTACCTTGCCAGCAATGTTTCCTTGGCAGGCACCTCGAACAACGGTATGAGGCTTCTTCCCTCAGCTCAGTTCACGAGTTTAGGGTTTGTACCGACACTATGGCCGGTCGTGGGAGAAATCACGGGGCATTTTGGCGAGCGGCTTGACCCCTTCAGTGGCGAGGGTGCCTTCCATGCGGGTATGGACATCGCTTCCCATTACGGCGACGCGGTTCGCGCCACCGGGGACGGTGTGGTATCCGAGGCTGGTGGTGAACGCTCCGGCTACGGTCGCCTCGTAGTTATCGACCATGGCTTTGGCGTAAGCACCTGGTACGGACACCTCTCGGCTTTCAAGACGCAGGTGGGTATGCATGTGAAGGCGGGAGATGTAATCGGACTCGAAGGCAAGAGCGGCCGTTCCACTGGGCCCCATCTTCATTACGAAGTACGCATTTACAACACGCCTGTGAATCCGTGGCGCTACCTGAAGAACGTCAACCCGACCGCAACGGTGGCCAGTACATTAACGCCCCGCGCCGCCGGAGACTAATCGATTTCGAGTTACTCGCACCTCCGACAGATTCGCTTCAGTGTTTTTGCGTGTCCCGATCCACAGTTCCCGATTTCCCGGCCGGAGACGCTGCGTCGCCCGCGCCAAGCATCTCTGGCGTAATGTCAAAATCGAGCCTTACCCACCGGTCTTGGTGGCTGATCCTTGATCTCCGAACCAAAGCATCCATAAACGTGGCTTGCACCGGGCTCATCTGGGCGGATGTCTTGGAATCGGGCAGCGCCATCGAGGCTCCTATGCGGGAAATTTCCAGAAGTGTGGAGATTGCCAGCGCGTCCTTGGCGGAGGTTGACTCGCCATCGAGCACGATCTTCAGTGTGTCCCGCTGCGACTGCGCCGCCAGAGTCAGGGTGCGCAGGGTGCGGGCCAGGCTATCAATTTGGGGTGAGCTCTTGAAATTGGCGTAGAAGCTGTCCGGCAGAGCATCGGCGCGGAGGACGGCAAAAAGTGGCGCCCCGACGACGCGATCGATGCGAGCCTGAAATGCCGGATCGCGGGTGGTCTGCCTCCTTCGTGCGAGCAATTCTGTCGACCGGGTGCCGCTCGCAATGGCAATTCTGGTTGGCGATAGAAACTCGAATGAAACAAAAGGCTTTCCGGGAATCTCGTATACGATCCGGCTGCCGCTTACCCGAAGCCTTCCCGACTTCAGTGCGTAGGCGCGGATCTTCCCCTCGTTGAAGCGTCCATCGGCAATCGCGCAGGCGCGGCTATCCGCGGAAGCGGCCCCAATGCTATCCCCCAAGCCGTCGAACCAGACGGCGATCGCCGCGCGGTCAAGATCACGCGTGTAGTCGAACCCCGTCTCGCGCACGAACTTCCGATACTCGGCGTCCTCGGGCCCAGGATCTCCCGTGAGCCCCAGAATCTCAGCCAGTGGGGAAGCTTGCAACTTTCGAAGCGTTTCCACATCTATATAGGCTACGCCAGGGGCGTCTCCGGGAAGTTCGTCAATCACTTCGACGGTATATCTGATCTGCTGAGGGGACGCTGAATAGATCGGGGGCCCGGCGGCTTTGCTTGCGGCGGTCGAAGCGCTACGGCGTGCAACGTAGAGACAAGCTGTAACCGCGGCAGCAGCGAGCATTACCAGCACCCCTGCCGCAAGCCACGCTCGCTTTGTGGAAGACAGCGGCAACGCTCCTTCCTCCCTCTCACAGTGTGAGATAGCCCGGCTTTCTTAGCGTACCGGAAAAGCACGCGGGTTGGAGTGAGATTTGCCCGGAGGCGCGCTATGAAGCGACGTGCAACCGCCGGTGGGGGCAGGGCGTCAAATTTCGCAGGGTTGCGTATTTGTCTCCCAAAATGTCGAATCCGGCGACTAGATGACTTCACACCCCAGGGCTGCCGGCAAGATCTTCGTCTGTATGCTTGCGGCGCTCTCGTTGGCGATCGCGGCGCTCGGGCAGAAGCCAGCGCAAGCGATGCCGGACGCACCAATACCTGCGCCAAACGCGTCCGCGACAGCCACTCCAACAGTCGACCAGATCGTCGAGCGCTACCAGCAAGCTGTGGGAGGACGCGCCGCTTGGCTGAAGCTGAAATCGCGCTCCTCGATGGGAACCGTGGAAGTGCCTTCCATGAATCTCTCCGGTACGGTCGTGATCCATGAGAAGGCGCCCGACAAGATACTCACGATTATCATCATGGCTGGTTCCGCATTCCGCCAGGGATTCGACGGAAAAGTTGGCTGGGCCGAAGATCCCCAAGATGGGCTGCGTGAGCAGAGCGGCCCCGAACTGGCGGAAGCGAAGCGTCAGGCTGATTTTTACGGTCCCTTCGACATGCATCAACAGTATGCGAAGCTTGTTTTGCTTGGCTCGGAAAAAGTGGGGGATCGGGAAGCGTATGTAGTCGAGGCATCCTTGCCGGAAGGAGGGCAGCCGGACAAGCTATACTTCGATGCGCAATCGGGACTTCCGATGCGCATCGTAAGCCAGCATCACACGCCCGAGGGCGCCTCCGAATTTCTGGAGGAATTCTCCGATTACCGGGAAGTGGACGGCATCAAGCTGCCGTTTACCATTTCTCAGTCCGGCGCGGGCCCTGGGTTTACAGTGCGGATGAATGAGGTCCATCACAACGTCGCATTCGAGGATAGCGAATTTGCCAAGCCTGCTGTACAATAGGGCATCCCCATGCTTCAAGAGCAGAGGATAAATGCCTTGCTGGCAACGGTTTTGCTGGCCCGGAAAACCTTGCTTGCAATTCGATTGCCTGTGTGATAATTTCGCTCGGTTTGAGCAGGGCTGGCGTAGCTCAGTTGGTAGAGCATCTGATTTGTAATCAGAGGGTCGGGGGTTCAAATCCCTCCGCCAGCTGAGTTTCTGAGGGACCGGAATTCAAGTAGTAGGGATGCGGACGGATTCCTCGCGACAAAAGCGCTGGGGCTGGTGTCTGTGGACACGAGCCTTTTCTGCATTGCAGAGTAACCCCGTACAGCAGTCCGGTTCAGATCTGGCGATGCTTGTGGGATGACATCGTTGTGTCCCGAATTGTTTCGCCGGACGGGTGGGTGAGTGGCTAAAACCAGCAGACTGTAAATCTGCCGCTCCTTGCGGGCTACGGAGGTTCGAATCCTCCCCCGTCCACCAGTCTTGCTTCGGCGCGAGTTGCCGGCGTGGAGCTGCCGCAAGCGGCATTGCGAATTCAGAGCGGCCAGCTCGACTGAATAGTGGACGTCGCGTTCGAGCAGCAGTCGCTAGCGAAGGTTGCGGGCAGACCGGTTTCGAGCCTGGGTAGCTCAGTTGGTAGAGCGCGTCCTTGGTAAGGACGAGGTCACCGGTTCAATCCCGGTCCCAGGCTCCAGCATGACGTTTGCTGAATAGGCGGGTTGGTTGGCACGAGCGGGGGTAACTCAGTGGTAGAGTCTCTGCCTTCCAAGCAGATGGTCGCGGGTTCGAGCCCCGTCCCCCGCTCCAGAAAGCTGTATACGGGAATTGGTTGGCATTTCGTGGTTGATGACAGGCACTGGCCTCGATAGAAGTTTTGCTGCGAGGGTGAGACGAGATGGCGAAGGAGAAATTCGAGCGAGTAAGCCGCACGTGAACGTGGGGACGATTGGGCACATCGACCACGGCAAGACGACGTTGACGGCGGCGATCACCAAGGTGCTGTCGAAGCACAACCCGAAGGTGTCGTTCCGGGCGTTTGATTCGATCGACAACGCGCCGGAAGAGCGCGAGCGCGGCATCACGATCGCGGTGTCGCACGTGGAGTATGAGACGGCCAACCGGCACTACGCGCACATCGATTGCCCGGGCCACGCCGATTACGTGAAGAACATGATCACGGGCGCGGCGCAGATGGACGGCGCGATCCTGGTGGTGGCGGCGACCGACGGGCCGATGCCGCAGACGCGGGAGCACATTCTGCTGGCGCGGCAGGTGGGCGTGCCGGCGATCGTGGTGTTTCCTGAACAAGTGCGACATGGTGGAAGATCCGGAACTGCTCGAACTGGTGGAACTGGAAGTGCGCGAACTGCTCAAGACGCTATCAGTTTCCGGGGGACACGATTCCGGTGGTGCGCGGGTCGGCGCTGAAGGCGCTGGAAGGCGACGAGAAGTGGGAGAAGTCGGTTCTGGAGCTGATGGACGCGGTGGACAAGAACATACCGCTGCCGCAGCGGGAAGTGGACAAGCCGTTCGCGATGCCGATCGAGGACATTTTCTCGATCTCGGGCCGCGGCACGGTGGTGACGGGGCGAATCGAGCGCGGCAAGGTGAAGGTGGGCGAGGAAGTCGAGATCGTGGGCTTCCGGCCGACGATGCGCAAGACGGTGACGGGCGTGGAGATGTTCCGCAAGCTGCTGGATGAAGGGATGGCGGGAGACAACGTGGGGTTGCTGCTGCGCGGCACGGAAAAGGACGAAGTGGAGCGCGGGCAGGTGCTGTGCGAAGCCCGGGTCGATCACGCCGCACACGAAGTTCAAGGCGGAAGCGTACGTGTTGACGAAGGAAGAAGGCGGGCGGCACACGCCGTTCTTCACGGGCTACCGGCCGCAGTTTTACTTCCGGACGACGGACGTGACCGGAGACGTGAAGCTGCCGGCAGGGAGTGGAGATGGTGATGCCGGGGGACAACGTGTCGGCGGAGATCACGCTGATCACGCCGGTGGCGCTGGAGAAGGGGTTGCGGTTCGCGATTCGCGAAGGCGGCCACACCGTGGGCGCCGGCGCCGTCGCGGAGATCATCGAGTAAAAGACCATGCGAGAAATCATCACATTACAGTGCAACGATTGCAAAAACCGGAACTACACGACCACCAAGAACCGGAAGAAGCATCAGGACCGGCTGGAAACGCAGAAGTTCTGCAACACGTGCCGGAAGCATACCGCGCACAAAGAAGTGAAATAGAGCCGGCACGGACTTCAGGGGAGTAGGTTCAACGGTAGACCGCCGGTCTCCAAAACCGGATGTGGGGGTTCAAATCCCTCCTCCCCTGCCAGCTTTATTGGCGGCTGGAAGCGGCGAGCGGCGGATTGGAATTCGCAGGGGCGAGGCGGTCGACGGAATGGCGCAGGCGGCAAAATTGAATCGCGAAGAGGATGAGCACCGAGTCAGCGGATTTTCCCTGATGTCGCCGGTGGGGAAGGTCTCCGAGTCTTTCAAGCGGCTGGGGACTTTCCTCCACGACGTGCGCATCGAGATGAAGCAGGTGAACTGGCCGTCGCGGCTGGACGTATGGTCCACCACGATCGTGGTGATCGTGACGTGGCTTTTTTCGCTTTGTTCTTCTTTTTTACGGATTCGCTTCTGAGCAAAGCGGAGGACTGGTTATTTCACGTTGTTAAACACTGAAGGAACTGCAATGCCGAAGCAGTGGTACATCGTCCACACCTACTCGGGGTTTGAGAAGAAGGTGAAGGAGAGCCTGGAGGGCCGCGTGGCGGCCTTCGGCCTCACCGACAAGATCGGGCAGATCATGATTCCGACCGAATCGGTGGTGGAAGTGCGCGGCGGCAAAAAAGTGATCTCGCCCCGCATGTGCTATCCGGGCTACGTGCTGGTCGAGATGGACATGGACGATTACACCTGGCACGTGGTGCGCTCCACGCCGCGGGTCACGGGTTTTGTGGGCTCCGGGCAGACGCCTTCGCCGCTCAGCGAAGAGGAAGTGCAGAACATTCTGAATCGCGCCACCACCACGGCGGAAAAGCCCAAGCCGAAGCTGTCGTTCGAGCGCGGCGAAAAAGTGCGCATCGGCGAGGGGCCGTTCGCGAATTTTACCGGGGTCGTGGAGGAAGTGAATTCCGACCGCAGCACGCTGAAGGTTTCGGTTACGATTTTCGGCCGCTCCACTCCGGTCGAGCTGGATTTCGCGCAAGTCGAGAAGGTCGCCTAGAAGCCCTTTCGGGCGCTGCACGCGGGACAGAGTTCAAGAAGTGGAAGCAGGGGACACATAGAATGGCGAAGAAAGTTCAATCGACGGTAAAGCTGCAGTTGCCGGCAGCGAAGGCCACGCCGGCGCCGCCGGTGGGCACGGCGCTGGGCCCGCATGGCGTGAACATCATGGATTTCTGAAGCAGTTCAACGCCAAGACGGCCAAAGAGCCGGACGGCATGATCATTCCGGTGCTGGTCACGATCTACAGCGACCGCACGTTCACCTTCATCTTCAAGACGCCTCCCGCCTCCGAGCTTCTGAAGCGCGCGGCGGGCATCGTCAAGGGGTCGCCGGAACCCAACCGCAACAAGGTGGCGAAGGTTACCCTCAAGCAGGTGGAAGAAATCGCCAAGATGAAGCTGCCCGATCTGAACACGCTGAAGCTGGAATCGGCGATCCGTTCGATCAAGGGCACTGCCCGCAACATGGGCATCGAAGTGGAAGGCTAGGAGCAGACGATGGGCCGCAGCGCAAAAGTAGGCGGAAAGAATATCGATCGCGCCCGGAAATTGGTGGAGGCGCGTCCGTACCGGCTCGAAGAGGCCGCCGAAGTGCTTCGCAAGGCGCACTTCGTGAAGTTTGACGAAACCGTCGAGCTGGTTCTCAATCTGGGCGTCGACTCGAAGCAGTCCGACCAGATGGTTCGCGGCACCGTGGTGCTGCCGCACGGGCTTGGGCAAGTCCAAGCGCGTGCTGGTGATCGCCAGCGGCGAGAAAGTCCGCGAGGCGCAGGAAGCCGGCGCCGATTTCGTGGGCGGCGAAGACATGGTCCAGAAAATCCAGGAGGGCTGGACGGATTACGAAGCGGTGATCGCCACGCCGGACATGATGCGGTCCGCCGGGCGCCTGGGAAAGGTTCTTGGTCCTCGCGGCCTGATGCCTAACCCCAAGACCGGCACGGTGACGTTTGAGATTGCCCGCGCCATCAAGGAAATCAAGGCCGGTAAAGTGGAATTCCGGCTCGATAAGACGGGAATCATTCATTCGCCCGTGGGGAAAATCAGTTTTTCGGCGCAGCAACTGGCCGGAAACGCGCAAGCCCTGCTCGCCGCGGTCATCAAGGCCAAGCCGGCCGCCGCGAAGGGCAAGTACATTCAGAAGATTACGCTCACCTCGACGATGGGTCCTGGAATCCTGATCGATCCCGTCGAAGCGGAAGATGCCGTTGCTGTTGCAGCCTGATATTTCGAAGCCTAAGAGGAGTTCGGCATGAAGAAGAAGGCCGAAAAGAAAACGCAGTCCGAGGACCTTCGCGCGCAGCTGGCGAGCGTTTCCACGGTAATCCTCTCGACCTTTCAGGGGATCACGGTCGAGCAGGACACGCAGTTGCGCCGCACGGTTGAGTCGGCCGGCGGGCATTACCAGGTGGTGAAGAACACCGTTGCCGAGCGCGCCGCTGCTGGAACGCCTACCGAGGGTCTGCTCAAAGACCTGAAGGGCACCAATTCCATTGCCTACACGAAGACCGATCCGGTGGCCCTGGCGAAGATCCTGACCAAGGTCGCCAAGGATGTTCCGGCGTTTCAGTTTCGCGCGGGGTGGGTGGAAGGCCGCGTCATTTCGATTCAGGAAATCGGCCAGCTCGCGCAGCTTCCCAGCAAGGAAGAGCTGATCAGCAAGGTCATGTTCATGCTCAACGCTCCGGCCCAGCGCGTGGCGACCGCTATGGCGGCTCTGCCGCGCAATCTGGCGGTGGTGACGAGCGAAGCGGTGAAGGCCGGCAAATTCGGGCAGGGCGGAGACGCTCCGGCGCCTGAAACAACTTAATCGTACGAATTTCTCATCTCAGGAGGATAGGAAACAGCAATGGCCAGCAAAGTGGAATCGATTCTCGAAGAAATCAAGGGTTTGACGCTGCTCGAAGCTTCCGAATTGGTAAAGAAGATGGAAGAAGCTTTCGGCGTGTCGGCGGCGGCTGCCGCTCCGGTTATGGTGGCGGGTGGCGGCGCGGGCGCTGCGGGCGCGGCTCCGGCTGAGGAGAAGACGGAATTCACCGTCGTCCTCACCGAAGTGGGCGCGAACAAAATTAACGTGATTAAGGCTGTCCGTGAAGTGACCAGCCTGGGGCTGAAGGAAGCCAAGGACCTGGTCGATGGCGCGCCGAAGACCGTCAAGGAAGGTATCAACAAGGACGAGGCGGCCACCATCAAGAAGAAGTTCGAGGACGCGGGAGCCAAGGTCGAGATCAAGTAGTGGCCCTGGGCGTAAAAGCGCCGGGGTTGCCGGGGAGATCGCGCATGCGCGTGATCCCTTGGAACATAAGAATCTCAAAATAAGTCCTTCCCGGACCGACGGGGCGGGTGTCTTCCGCGCCGTCGGTTCGGCGTTGCCCTGAAGGGGAAAAATCAATGAGTAATCGGAATGGTAATCGCGTTGTTCGGGAACGCGGGCGGTTAGACTTTGCCAAAATCAAGACGACGGTCCAGATCCCGAACCTGATTGACGTCCAGAAGAAGTCCTATCAGCGGTTCCTGCAGATGGACCTGCTGCCCAGCGAGCGTGAGGACGCGGGCCTTCAGTCGGTTTTCGCCTCCGTGTTTCCCATCCAGGATTTTCGCGGGCTGTCGCAACTCGATTTCGTGGACTACGCGATCGGCAACTGGGAGTGCAAGTGCGGCCACCTGCGCGGCCTGCATCACCTGCGTGCCACCTGCCGCAATTGCGGAGCCTCCGTTGTCACCAACCCTTATAAGACCGGCGACGTGCTTTGCGCGAAGTGCGGCACCTTCAACAAGAACACCCCCACGTTCTGTAACAAGTGCGGCGACCCCGTCACATTGCAGCTGAAATACGACGTCACCGAATGCGAAGAGCGCGGCATGACGTATTCTGCGCCCTTAAAGGTCACCATCCGACTCACCATTTACGACAAAGATCCCGATACCGGCGCAAAGTCCATCCGCGACATCAAGGAGCAGGAAGTTTTCTTCGGCGATATTCCGCTGATGACCGAGAACGGCACGTTCGTCATCAACGGGACCGAGCGCGTAATCGTTAGCCAGTTGCACCGCTCGCCGGGCGTTTTCTTTGAGACCGCCAACAACCGCAGCTATTTCCTCGGGAAGATTATTCCCTATCGCGGCTCGTGGGTGGAATTCGAGTACGACACCAAGAACATTCTTTACGTCCGCATCGACCGCAAGCGCAAGTTCCTCGGTTCGATTTTTCTGCGCGCTCTGGGGATGAAGTCGAATGAAGATGTTCTGCGCACCTTCTACCAGGTCGAGCGCATCACCCTGCGCGACGCCGAGCTCTATTGGAACGTTTCAGAGAGCCTGATCGACCGCAAGCTCAGCCGCGAAATCAAAAACCCCAAGACCGGCGAAGTCATCGTAGGCGCCAACAAGCGCATTTCTGAGGCTCTTTACAAGGAACTCGGCAAGGCGCGCGTGACCCAGGTGGAGATCGGCCCTGCCGATCTTGAAAACGCTATCACCGTGAGCGAGCTCGTGAATCGGCAGACCGGCGAGGTGTTGCTCGAAGCCAACAAACCGCTCACGCCGGAAATGTGGATGACGATTGCCGAGGCGGGCATCACGGAAGTGGATATCGCGTTCCCCGAGCGCGACGACGTCGGCATCATCGTCAGCCGCACGCTCGAAAAGGACACCATCCGCAGCTCCAAGGAAGCCCTGATCGAAATCTATCGCAAGCTGCGGCCTGGCGATCCTCCGACGCTGGAGACGGCCACCGCTCTCTTCAATGGGATGTTCTTCGATCCGCGCAAATACGATTTCAGCAAAGTCGGGCGTCTGAAGTTCAATATCAAGCTGGGTCTGGAGACTCCGCTCGACAAGCGCACCCTCGATCCCTCCGACTTCGTGGCGGCGATCAAGTATCTGCTCAAGCTGCGTAAGAACATCGGCTCGGTCGACGACATCGATCATCTCGGCAATCGCCGCGTCCGCGCGGTCGGCGAACTCCTCGAGAACCAGTTCCGCATCGGCCTGGTCCGCATGGAGCGCGCCATCAAGGAAAAGATGTCCGTTTACCAGGAAATGTCCACGGCCATGCCGCATGACCTGGTGAACGCCAAGCCGGTGATGGCGGCGATCCGCGAGTTCTTCGGCAGTTCGCAGCTATCGCAGTTCATGGATCAGACCAATCCGCTGAGCGAAATCACGCACAAGCGGCGGCTTTCGGCCCTTGGTCCAGGCGGGTTGTCCCGTGAGCGCGCCGGATTCGAAGTTCGCGACGTTCACCCCACTCACTACGGCCGCATCTGCCCGATTGAGACGCCGGAAGGCCCGAACATCGGCTTGATCAGCTCGCTTTCCTGCTACGCGCGCATCAACGAATACGGCTTCATCGAATCGCCCTACCGCAAGGTGAAGGGCGGCCGGGTGATCGACTACGTCCAGATCGTGAATGCGGGCGACAGCGAATTCAAGGCCGGCGAAATCGTCGAAAAAGAAAAAGTCGAGGACATGAATGAGGAGTTGAAGCGCCGCCGCATCGTGGTCGAGCCCCATTGCTTCTATTTGTCGGCGTGGGAAGAAGACCGCTACGTGGTCGCGCAGGCCAACGCTTCGCTTGACGAAAAGCTGAAAATCACAACCGACCTCGTCAACTGCCGCCAGGCCGGCAACTTCGTCCTGAAGAGCCGCGACGAAGTCGATTACATCGACGTGTCGCCCAAGCAGCTTGTCTCGGTAGCCGCCAGCTTGATCCCGTTCCTTGAGAACGACGACGCCAACCGCGCGTTGATGGGATCGAACATGCAGCGCCAGGCCGTGCCGCTCATCAAGGGCGAAGCGCCTTTGGTGGGCACCGGCATGGAACGCGTCACCGCCCGCGATTCCGGCGCGGTAATCGTCTGCCGCCGCGACGGCATCGTCGATCAGGTCGACTCCGAACGCGTGATCGTCCGCGTCGAATCCGACCAGTCCGGCGTGCTCAGCCGCGAAGTCGGATCCGACATCTACCTGCTCACGAAGTTCAAGCGCTCCAACCAGAACACCTGCATCAGCCAGAAGCCGCTGGTTCGCGCGGGAGACCGCGTGAAGCAGGGCCAGGTGCTGGCCGACGGTCCATGCACCGATCGCGGCGAACTCGCTCTTGGGCGCAACGTGCTGGTCGCGTTCCTCCCATGGCGCGGGTACAACTTCGAAGACGCGATTCTCGTCAGCGAAAAGCTCGTGGAAGAGGATTACTACACCTCGATTCACATCGAGGAGTACGAAATCGAAGCGCGCGACACGAAGCTCGGCCCCGAAGAAATCACGCGGGACATTCCCAACATCAACGAGAGCTTCCTCCGCAATCTCGACGAAAGCGGCGTGATCCGCATCGGCGCAACCGTCAAGCCTGGCGACATTCTCGTCGGCAAGGTGACTCCCAAGGGCGAGACGACGCTCACGCCGGAAGAGAAGCTTCTGCGCGCGATATTTCGGCGAAAAGGCCGGTGACGTTCGCGACGCTTCTCTCTACTGCCCGCCGGGCATCGAAGGCACCATCGTCGACGTAAAGATCTTCTGCCGTAAGGGTGCGGAGAAGGACGAGCGCCACAAGGCCATCGAGGCCGCTCACGTCGCGAAGCTCGAAAAGAACCTCGCCGATGAAATCCGCATTCTCACCGACGAGCGCCTGAAGCGCTTGAACGACCTGCTCGGCGGCAAGGTCGCTGAACGCCGACCTGCACGACGAGCGCACCAACAAGCGCCTGCTCACCAAGGGTACCGAACTCACGCGCGAGATCCTGGAAAAGATCTCCACGCGCAACCTCAAGCGCCTCCGCTTGAACGATAAGGATCCTCTGCTCATCGAGAAGATCGACGAAGTGGAGGAAATGACCTCGCGCCAGATCGACGTGCTGCGCAAGATCACCGACGAGCGCATCGCCAAGCTGAAGAAGGGCGACGAACTCCCTCCGGGCGTCATCAAGCTGGTGAAGGCCTATATCGCCATGAAGCGCAAGCTCTCGGTTGGCGACAAAATGGCCGGCCGGCACGGCAACAAGGGCGTGATCGCGAGAATCGTTCCCAAGGAAGACATGCCGTACATGCCCGACGGCACGCCCATGGAAATCGTCCTGAACCCGCTCGGCGTTCCGTCTCGTATGAACGTCGGACAGATTCTCGAAACGCACCTCGGCTGGGCCTCCAAGGAGCTGGGCGAGCGCGTGGCGAAGATCCTTGACGACACCGAGTCTCGCGCGGACGCCGTGCGCAAATGGTTCAAGGAAGCCTTCGGCCCCACGTCCGTCTGGAAGACGCTCTCCGGCCTCGATGACGAAGAGTTGCTCGACGTGGCCCACGGTTTCCGCGAAGGCGTTCCTTTCGCCACGCCGGTGTTCGACGGCGCTCGCGAAGGGGACATTCGCCACCTTCTCAAGTTCACCGAGCTTCCGGAAACCGGCAAGATCACGCTCTATGACGGCATGACGGGCGACGAGTTCGCGCAGAACGTCACCGTCGGCTACATCTACATGCTCAAGCTCTCTCACTTGGTCGACGACAAGATTCACGCGCGTTCGATCGGTCCTTACTCGCTCATCACCCAGCAGCCGCTCGGCGGAAAGGCGCAGTTCGGCGGCCAGCGCTTCGGAGAAATGGAAGTCTGGGCGCTCGAAGCCTACGGCGCCGCGCACATTCTGCAGGAGCTGCTCACCGCGAAATCGGACGATGTGTATGGCCGCGCGAAAATCTACGAGGCCATCGTCAAGGGCGAGCCGGGCATCGAGCCTGGCGTGCCCGAATCGTTCAACGTGCTCGTGCGCGAGTTGCAGTCGCTCTGCCTGGATGTCGAATTGATGAAGCGGCAGAAGCCGCAGCTGGAAGCGGCGGAGGCGGCGGATTAAGCTCGGCGCGCCTGCGCAGGTTCGCGCGGCGCGCTACAACAGCTTTCTAGCAATCGTTCGATATTGTTCTAGCCCTGGCGGACGCCGGGGAGGAGGCAGCCCTTGTATCGTTCTAGCCCGTATGATCGCGCCAGCCAGATTGCGGATTTCGATTCCATTCGTATCAGCCTGGCAAGTCCCGGAAAAAATCCGGTCCTGGTCGCATGGCGAAGTAACCAAGCCGGAAACCATCAACTACCGCACCTTCAAGCCGGAGCGCGACGGCCTGTTTCTGCGCGAAGATTTTCGGCCCCGTCACCGACTGGGAGTGCTTGTGCGGCAAATACAAGCGCATGAAGCACCGCGGCGTCATCTGCGACAAGTGCGGCGTCGAAGTCACGCTCAGCAAGGTGCGCCGCGAGCGCCTCGGGCACATCGAGCTGGCTTCGCCCTGCTCGCACGTGTGGTTCTTCAAGGGCTTGCCGAGCCGCATCGGCTACCTGCTGGACATCACCATGCGCGACCTCGAGCACATCCTCTACTTCGAAACGTTTGTCTGCATCGATCCGGGCGAGGTTCCCGGGATCAAGGAAAAGGACATCCTCCCGGAGGAAAAGCTCCGCGAACTCCAGCGCGAATATCCCGGCAAGTTCACCTCCGGCATGGGCGCGGAAGCCATCAAGGAACTGCTCCGCCGCGTGGACGTCGACAAGCTCTCCGAAGAGCTTCGCGAGAAGATGAAGGTCGATCCCAGCCTGCAGAAGCGCATCACGTTACGCCAAGCGCCTGAAGGTTCTCGAGGCGTTCCGCAAGAGCGGCAACAAGCCCGAGTGGATGATTCTCGACGTGATCCCGGTGCTTCCGCCGGAGTTGCGCCCGCTCGTGCCTCTCGACGGCGGCCGTTTTGCCACTTCCGACTTGAACGACCTGTATCGCCGCGTGATCAACCGCAACAACCGGCTGAAGAAGCTCATGGAGCTTCACGCGCCGGACGTGATCGTCCGCAACGAAAAGCGCATGCTGCAGGAGGCCGTCGACGCGCTGTTCGACAACGGCCGCCGTGGCCGCGTGCTGCGCGGAACCAACAATCGCCCGCTCAAGTCGCTCTCCGACACGCTCAAGGGCAAGCAGGGCCGCTTCCGCCAGAACCTGCTCGGCAAGCGCGTGGACTATTCCGGCCGTTCGGTCATCGTGGTCGGCCCGGAATTGAAGCTGCACCAGTGCGGTTTGCCCAAGAAGATGGCGCTCGAGCTTTTCAAGCCGTTCATCTATCACAAGCTCGAAGCCGCGGGCCATTGCACCACCATCAAGCAGGCCAAGGAACTCGTCGAGGCGCAGGAATCGATCGTCTGGGACATTCTCGAGGACGTGATCCGCGAGCATCCGGTGCTTCTCAACCGCGCTCCCACGCTTCACCGCCTCGGCATTCAGGCCTTCGAGCCCGTGCTCGTCGAAGGAAAAGCCATCCGCATCCACCCGCTCGTCTGCACCGCGTTCAACGCGGACTTCGACGGCGACCAGATGGCCGTGCACATCCCGCTTTCGCCCGAAGCGCAGGTGGAAGCGTCCGTGCTGATGCTCAGCTCGCACAACATCCTGTCGCCCGCCAACGGCTATCCGCTCGCGGTTCCGACGCAGGACATGGTGCTCGGCATCTATTACATGACCAAGGCCAAGCCGCAGGCCAAGGGCGAAGGCCGCGCGTTCGGCTCGAGCGAAGAAGTCGTCATGGCGCTCGAAGCCGGCGAAGTCGAACTGCTCACGCCCATCCGCATGCGCTACACCGGCGAAGTGATCGACCTCACCAACGCGTATGACGATCAGGACGTCTCGCACACCGAGCCCGATCCATCTGAACAAGCAGTTCCTGCACACCACCGTCGGCCGCGTGATTTTCAACGATCACCTGCCCTCGGACATGCCGTTCATCAACGGCTTGCTCAAGAAGAAGGGCGTGCAGGCTCTGGTGCAGTACGGCTATCTCCGCTTCGGCTTGGAGAAGACCGTCCTGATGCTCGACCGCCTGAAGGAACTGGGCTTCCTCTACGCCACGAAGTCCGGCGTTTCCATCGGCATCAGCGACATGGTCATCCCCAGCGTGAAGTTCAAGCTGGTGGATACCGCCGAGCACGAAGTCGTCAAGGTGCAGCAGCAGTATCTCGACGGCGCCATCACCAACGGCGAGCGCTACAACAAGGTCATCGCCATCTGGAGCGACGTCACCGAAAAGGTCGCCGACGAAATGTTCAAGGCCCTCGAAGAGCAGGACAAGCAGGGCGTGATCAACCCGATCTACGTCATGGCCGATTCCGGCGCCCGCGGTTCGAAACAGCAGATCCGCCAGCTTTCCGGAATGCGCGGATTGATGGCCAAGCCCTCCGGCGAAGTCATCGAAACGCCGATCACTTCGAACTTCCGCGAAGGCCTGACGGTGTTGCAGTACTTCATCTCCACGCACGGCGCCCGCAAGGGTCTGGCCGACACGGCGCTCAAGACCGCCGATTCCGGCTACCTCACGCGCCGGCTGGTCGACGTGGCTCAGGACGTGATCATCAACGAGTTCGACTGCGGCACGGCCGACGGCATTTACGTCGAACCGATTCTCGAAGCCGGCGTCGAAGTCGAGCCGTTGCGCGATCGCGTGGTCGGCCGCGTGTCGCTTGAGAAGATCAAGGACTACGAAGGCAACGTGATCGTCGAGATCAACCAGGAGATCACCGAGGAACTCGCCAACTCGATTCAGGCCGCCGGCATCGAGCGCGTGAAGATCCGTTCCGTGCTCACCTGCGAGTCCCGGCGCGGAGTTTGCGCCCGTTGCTACGGCCGCAACCTGGCCACGGGCCGTTTCGTCGAGATGGGCGAGGCGGTCGGCGTGATCGCCGCGCAGTCCATCGGCGAGCCCGGCACGCAGCTCACCATGCGCACGTTCCACATCGGCGGAACGGCTACCCGCGTCACCGAACAGTCGAAGGTCGAAGCCCGCAACAACGGCTTCGTGAAATTCATCGACTTGAAGGTCGTCGAGGGCCGCGGCAAGACGATCGTTCCATGAACCGCTCCGGCTTGATCGCCGTCGTCGACGAAAAGGGCCGCGAAAAGGAACGCCACCACGTGGTGTACGGCGCGCGCCTGAAGGTGGACGACGGCCAGCCGGTCACGCTCGGCCAGATCATGGTCGAATGGGATCCCTACACCTTCTCGATCCTTACCGAAACCGGCGGCACCATCGAGTTCAAGGACTTGCAGCCCGGCATCACCATCGAAGAGCAGGTGGACGAAGTCACCGGCCTGTCGCAGCTGGTGGTCACGCTTCCTCCGGGCGACGAAAAGCACCAGCCCACGATTCTCGTCCGCGATTCCGCGGGCAAGCGCCAAGAAGAAATACCTCATGCCTTCGCGCGCTCACTTGATGGTCGTCGACGGCGACGAGGTGCAGCCCGGCGACGTGCTCGCGAAGATTCCTCGCGAAACCACCAAGACCAAGGACATCACCGGCGGTCTCCCGCGCGTCGTCGAACTCTTCGAAACCCGCAAGCCCCGCGACCCGGCGGTCATCAGCGAAATCGACGGCGTCGTGAAATACGGCGAGATCGCCAAGGGCCAGCGCAAGATCTACGTCGAGAGCGAAGATGGCAAGACGGTCAAGGAATACTCCATCCCGCGCGGCGTCCACATCAACGTGCAGGAAGGCGAGCATGTCCGGGCCGGCGAGGCGCTCATTGACGGCCCGCTCAACCCGCACGACTTGCTCGCCGTCCTCGGCGAAAAGTACACCCAGGCGTACCTGGTGAACTCGATCCAGGAGGTCTACCGCCTGCAGGGCGTCAACATCAACGACAAGCACATCGAGACGATCGTCCGCCAGATGATGCGCTGGGTGAAGGTCGAAGACGTGGGCGACACGACGTTCCTCCTCGAGGAGCAGGTGGACAAGTTCCGCTTCCGCGAGGAAAACGACCGCATCATCCGCGAAGGCGGCCGCCCCGCAACAGGGCGTCCGTTGCTCCTTGGTATCACCAAGGCGTCGCTCTCGACCGATTCCTTCATCTCCGCGGCGAGCTTCCAGGAGACCACCCGCGTCCTCACCGAAGCGGCCATTTCCGGGAAGGTCGATTACCTGCGCGGCCTGAAGGAGAACGTCATCATGGGCCGGCTGATTCCCGCCGGCACAGGGCTCGAGCGCTATCGCAACATCCAGCTCCTCACCGAATTGCCGAAGGAGGAGCCGCAAGAGATGGAGCCCGAGCTCACGCCGGAAGAAGCCGCGGCGCTCGATTTCCTGCGCAAGGATACCGACGCGGTCGCCGAAGGCTAGTTGCTTCCTGAACGATCTGCGTTTCCAGGGCGGTCCGGGATTCTCGGACCGCCTTTTTTTTGCACTTCCGGCAGAATCCATACTGGTCGAACACCATCCGCTGATTCACTTGCTCCGGCCGCGATATGAGTCCGGCGGCTGTTGAGCAGTTGGAATACCCTCCTTATTCTTTTGCCAGCCGCAGGGGCTCAGCGCGAGTAAGATTTTACGAGCAGATTTGCCAGGCCGGAAGGTCTTCGCGCCGGCCAGGGAGCCCTTGTGTTTATGGAATCGTCCGAAAACCAGATCACGGTGGCCGACTCGGGCGCCGCCTCTCCAGGGCAATTCCAAAAGCTCGTGGATGTAATCTCGCGCTCCCAGCACAACTATCGCGAGTTAATCGATAACCTCGATCAGGCCGTGTTTACGCTCTCCCTGGACGGCGAAGTTCGCGTGGCCAACCGCCGCCTCGCTGAAATCCTCCAGGTTTCTTTTCCGAATCTCATCGGACACCGGCTCAGCGAATTCATCGAGACGCCGGCGCTGGCCGAGGTGCAGCACGCTCTGCCCGAATTTATCAGCAACGGATTCTGGTCGGGCCCGGTCCTGGTCCGCCTGAAGAACGACAGCAAGCTCCGCTACTTCGACTGCTGGCTTCAGGCTCTTTCCGAAGAAAGCCATGTCGTGTGCGTCACCGGCTGGGCCCGCGATGTTACCGCCCAGTACGAGACCGAGATCCGGTTTGCCGAGTTGTTCGAGTCCCTTCGGGAAGGTGTATTTTTTGGGACCACGAGCGGGCGTATTCTCGATGCGAATCCCGCCATGGTCCACTTGCTTGGGTTTGAGAACAAGAAAGAGCTGCAATCGCACAACCTCGCCGATCTTTACGTGCACGCGGGAGAACGGGATGTTCTCGTGAAGGAGATTGAGTCCCACGGTTCTTTTCGCGATCGCGAAGTTCAGCTGCGGCGCAAGGATGGCCGGCTGATCGATTGCCTGGCCTCCGGATTCGCAATCCGCGACACGTTCGGCAATGTCGCTCGCCTTCAGGGAACTTTGGTGGATGTCACCGAGCGCCGTGAAATCGAAAGACGCCTCCACCAGGAGCAGGAATTTGTGCGGCGCCTCGTGGCAAACTTTCCCGATTTGATTGCCGTCCTCGATCGGGATGGCCGGTTTACCTATGTCAGTCCCAGCGTCAAGGATATTTTGGGCGGCGCGCCCGAGGACTATGTGGGCGAGGGATTTGCTGGCCGGTCGGATCCCGAGGACCGGCGAAAGCTGGACGATACTCTCCGCCGGTTACTTTCCGGCGAGGAATCGTGCGCCCAATTTGAGTTCCGGGCGCGGCATGGCGACGGCGGCTGGAAGACGCTCCGTGCGAGCGCCGGGCCCTTTGTTGATGAACAAGGAAAAATAGCCGGCGTCGTTGCGTCGGCCCGCGACGTCACCGAGACGAAGCTGATCGAGAAACAGCTGATTCAGAAAGAGAAGTTCGCCGCGATGGGCCAGATGATGGCTGGAGCGGCTCATGAGTTAAATAATCCCCTGACCGCCATCCTCGGAGTCGGCGAGCTTCTGCGCGAACGGGCCGTGGACGATGCGGCAAAACGCCAGCTCGATCTGGTGATGCAGCAGGCCCGCCGCGCCGCTGGGATCGTCCAGAATTTGCTCGAGTTTGCCCGCCCCCCGGCGCAGGCCCATTCCGACATCCATTTGGAAACGATTGTCGGGCAGGCCCTCCAGGCCGCCCAGCCGTCTCTTCGCCAAAAGAATATCGCCGTGAAATTTGAGGCGCCGAGCAGTCTTCCGGCCGTGGTGGGAGACGCCAAGCAATTGACCCAGGTATTCCTCAACATCATCGGCAACGCGGAGCAGGCAATTTCCTCCGCCCGGAGCGAAGGCAATCTGCGGATATCTCTGTCATCTGCGGACGGTCAAGTCTCCGTGACCGTTGTCGACGACGGACCCGGGATTCCCCTCGAGAATGTCGGGAAGATCTTTGATCCCTTCTTTACAACGAAGCGTCCCGGGGGCGGCACCGGCCTTGGACTTACAATCGCTCTCGCGGTCATCAAGGAGCATGGCGGCGCGATCGACGTCGAATCTTCCGGCGGAGGCGCGGCCTTTCAGGTTACTTTGCCGGTTGCGGGGAAGAGCCACTCGGTCACGTCAAATCTGGCGTCTCCCGCGCGCTCGTTGCCGGCGGGATCCGAGGCGCTTCTCGGGCACACGGTCCTGATCGTCGATGACGAGGAGAGCATTCGCGAAATCGTGCAGGAAGGCCTGACGGTGCGGGGAATGAAGGTGGACGGGGCCGAAAGCGCCGAGAAGGCCTGGTCTCTGCTTGCGGGGACCACGTATGACATTATTCTCTGCGACTTCAATCTTCCGCAGCTGAGCGGGGAGCAATTCCTGGAACAGGTGCGAAAAGAACGGGGCGCTTCAGCGCCGCGTTTCGTTTTCATCACGGGTGAATTCGTCGATGCCGCCCGGATTGCCGAGTTTTCCGAAAAGGGAGCGCCATTCTTCAAAAGCCCTTTCGCGTTCCAGACCTTGCGAAACTCCTGGCAGGCTTGCTTCAAGCGGAAGCCTCCCAGGCACGCTAGCTATTCAGCTTCTATTGCTTCTATTTCGGCTTGGGCGCCGCTTTTCTTGGGGCGGCATCGATTCCAAAATCCCACACGTATAAGCTCATCCCATTGTCCTCGACAACTTCCGCCAGAGCGTATTCTCCGGGTTCCAGCGGCGTGCCCAGGGTGAACCGATACAGGCCCGGCGCCACCTGCCACCGCTGCATCGGCAACGTACTCTTGCTCAGGCGTTTTTGGCCGAACAACTGATCGAGCTTTTCGATCTCGCGGGAATCTCCGCGAGTGGTGGCGCGAATGAGTTCCAGGTCTGGCTCGCGCCCGTCGGCGAGGCGCATGTAGAACTCGGGTTGTCCGTTTTCGACCCGGTATTCCGCGTGCGGGCCGGTGGATCTTAATACTGTGCTGGGTGGGGATGATGGGGATGGGCACAAAAATCTGTTCGATCGTCTTCTTTTTAACGAGCTTGGACTCGATGGGGGCCTGCGCGAGCTTCAGCACCGATTTCCCATCGAAGGAGAAGAGTCCCTCTCCGGGCGGCAGGAATACACCTGGCGCGGCCTCGACACTGGCGTCAATATCGAGGGGTTCGGCGTGCCGTTTGGCCTCTATGGCGCGCGCCTTCGCCAGGCCTCGGCGTCCCGGCCGGCTTCTTCTTCGGCCACTTTCTTGGTCTTATCCCAATCGACGAGGTCGGCGGGCATTTCCTCCCACTGCGAACTGTCGACGCTGTAGTACCGCACGCGGTCGCCTTCAATCTGGTATTCCCGAACCAACTGAAAACTTCCGTCTTTCAGCATGAGCTTTTTGCCGCGAGGGAGTTCCTGCTTGGGGACTGCGGCAGTGGGCGATTTGTCGAGAGTTTGCCGGCTGCGGGGTGTGGGACTGCCGGGGCCAACCGGTGTCCCACTCAATATGGCACTGGCAAGCAGCGCCGCGAGGAGTGCGAGTTCTGCAGGGCCGCGAATACGAGTGTGAAACATTTTCGTGTTTGCCTAAGCCGCAAAGCCTCCGGCATTTCTCGAAGGCGCGCGCGAGTTGCAGCACTGAACCTTCACGGAAGTGTGGACCGAAGATCTGCATGCCCACGGGCAGGCCGGCTTTTGTCTTTCCGCATGGAACGGAGATGCCCGGGAACGCCGGCCAGCGAGCCGGTAACCGTGTAGATGTCCGCGAGATACATTTGCAGCGGGTCCGCGGATTTTTCACCCAGCCGGAACGCGGGCGTGGGAGTCGTGGGCGTGACGATGGCATCCACCTTTTGAAATGCGTCGGCAAAGTCGCGGGCGATCAGCGCCCGGACTTTTTGCGCGCGCAAATAATAGGCATCGTAGTAGCCCGAGGATAGAGCGTAGGTGCCGAGCATGATGCGGCGCTTCACTTCCGGACCAAAGCCGCGCTCCCGCGTCTTGCGATACATATCGATCAGGGTGCTGCCCGGCACGCGCAGGCCGTAGCGAACCCCGTCATAGCGAGCCAGGTTCGAACTGGCCTCGGCGGTGGCGAGGATGTAATACGTCGCGATGGCATAATCGGTGTGCGGCATTTGCAGCGGAATGCGCCGGCAGCCCAGGCTTTCCAGCAGTCGCGATGCCGGCCTGGACTTTCTCCTTCACTTCAGAATCAATGCCTTCGCCGAAATAATCCTCGGGGACGCCGATGCGCAATCCCTTCGCGGGCTTTTCGATTTCCTGCAGATAATTCTCAACCGGCACCGCCGCGGAGGTGGAATCGTTGGGATCGTGCCCAGCAATGACGCCCATGACGGCGGCCGCATCCGCGATGTTCGTGGTAAACGGCCCGATCTTATCGAGAGAGGAGGCGAACGCGATCAGTCCATAGCGGGAAACGCGGCCATAGGTGGGCATCAAGGCGGGAATCCCGCAAAAGGAGCCGGGTTGCCGGATGGAGCCGCCCGGTGTCGGTGCCCAGCGCCATCACGGCGAGGCCCGCGGCGACGGCCGCGGCCGACCCCCCGCTCGAACCTCCGGGTACCCGGTCGGTCGCCACGGGATTTCGCACCGGGCCGTAGGCGGAATTTTCGTTGGAGCTGCCCATGGCAAACTCGTCGCAGTTCGTCTTGCCGAGAATCACAGCCCGGCCCTCTCGAGACGCTCGACAGCCGTCGCGTCGTAGGGCGCGATATAGGTTTCCAGGATTTTCGATCCGCAGGTGGCGCGCACACCTGTGGTGCTGATGACGTCCTTCACGGCGATGGGAACGCCCGCAAGAGCTGGCAGGGGCTTGTCGTTCGCTATGGCCGCGTCAATCAGGCCAGCCTGCTTGTAGGCGCGTTCCGGTGAAAGCGCGAGGTAGGCATTGAGTTCGGGGTTGCGTTTCTCGATGCGCCCGTAGAACTCCGCCGCCAGTTCTCTGGCGGAGATTTTCTTGCTGGCCAGCGCCTCGCGCACACTTGCCACTGTCCAGGAAGTTGCGGCGCTCATCGGTCGATCACCTTGGGCACCCGGAAGAATGGCTTCTCGGCGTCGGCCGCTTGGGCGAGGACGGCTTCCGCCACATCGCAGCGGCGCAGCACGTCGTCGCGCAGTTCCGGATGATTCTCCGGCCCCGCCCCCTCGGCGGTGGACGCGCGGGATATTCCCTGCGCCATGGGCTCGACATTTGTGACGTCCAGCTCCTTTAGCTTGTCGATGTAGCTGAGGATTTCATCGAGCTGCCCGCGGTAGGTGTCGATCTCCCCGGGGGAGAGTTCCAGATGGGCCAGCTCGGCTACGCGGATCACTTCCTCGCGGCTGATTTTCAATTGTTTTTCCCTGTGAGCGCTGCGCAGAGTAGTGTCGAGTCAGCTGTACGCCCATCGTTTGTTTGCAACAACTTAGACACGATTTCGTTCGTCCTGGAGTGTCGAGTGGCGAATTGGAAAAAACCAGCGTTTTTCGGAGTGAAAAAGCGAAGGCAAGGCGAAGAAGAAATACCCTCGAACGCGGGTCTGGCGCTGTTCGATCGTTCGCTACTCAACTTGTGGTTCGTTTTCAACACCCGCGCCTCGCGACATGCAGCATGCCTCTTAGAAGAGGCCTCTCATTTGTAGCAACGGGAAAAATGGAATGCAAGGGCGTGCTTGGTGTGGTGCGTGGCCGAGCCTGCGGCTTCGTGCGAAACCTGGGGATGAGGCTCTAATATACTGGGCAGACTTGGGATACTAACAAGATAATATCGATAGGTGGGGGCAGCTTAATTCGTTTGGGCTAGTTTGCAGGGATTATATACAAAACAAGCCGGATAGGTTATCTAGGTGCCGGGTAGCGTAGGCCGACAGATCACCGCGATCCGCCGACCAATTTAATGTCCGATGGTGCAGCCAGGGCGCGCGCGCGAAGCCAGGCACGTAGTACAAGGAGCACTGGAATGATCGAGAGTCGTTCGATGAGGGTGAGCTTTTTATTGCGTCGGGCGCTGATGTTCGTTGCGGCCCTGCTGGTGTTAGTCGGAGCGGTCTGTCATGACGCGAAGGCAAATATTATCTACGTCACAACTCTCGACGACAAGGTTAGCAGCACGGGAGGATGCTCGCTGAAAGAAGCCATTTTCGCGTCCAACCTTCAAACTAATTCCGCGATTTCAAGTTATGGCGACATTGATTTCTCACCCTATTCCGTCACTAGCAGTTACCCGGGAGCGGCAACGACATCATCGTGCTACCGGTGGGAGGCTGCTCAGCTGACAACAGCGCAGGAAGATGCCGGTAACTACATGGGACCGACCGCAACCCCGATGATCACTTCCACGGTAACTATCGAGGGTTATCGCGCAACTCTGCATACGCGCCTGCCAGGTGTTATGTCTCGGATGACTCTGGTAATTACTGTACTTCCACGTTTCGCGCCTTCGCCGTCGGCACCGGCGGCAACTGACCCGATGCGTTAGATTTTACATCAAGGGTTTCGAGATGAGGGGGAAGCGGAGCGAGCGAGGGAGGAGGACTGGGCGCAGGGGGAGCGATTTATTTCAATGGCACAAATTTGAAGATCGACAGCAGCACGTCGACTCAAACGCGGCGATGGGGGGAAATGGCAGCAATGGAGCGGGCGGAGGCGGCGGTGGGCTAGGCGGCATACGGCAGCCCTGAGCCGGCTGCCCTGAGGGTCGGCTACGGCGGCGGGGGCGGAGGCGCGAGCGGAGATGGTGGCTCCTACAACTGCTCAGGCCACGGCGGCGGAGGGACGGTGTTTGGTTCCGCAGGAGGCAGCGCGAATTCGGCACCGGGCGGGTTCGACTGCGGCGGCAATGGCGGCGTTGACGGCAGCGAGAACGGACAGGATGCGACCTGCCCCGGCGGCGGGGGCGGCGGCGGGTTCAACAAGCGCTCAGCAGCGGTAATGGCGGCCGCGGGAACTACGGCGGCGGCGGTGGCGGCGGGGCCGACGGAGGCGGAAATGGCGGAGGCAGCGTGCGGCTGGCGGCGGCGGAGCGGGATGACGGGCTATTGGGCGGTACGACGGGGGGCACCGGTGGATTTGGAGGCGGCGGGGGCGCGGCTCAAGACGGAAACATTGGCGGAGGCAATCCGGGAGCCGGTGGCACGTTCGGCGGCAAAGCGAATAAGTTTAACGGCGGGGGCGGGCGCAATGGGCGGTGCAATTTTCAACGACAGCGGCACCGTAATCGTGACGAACAGCACTTTCACCGGCAACCACGTTGCGAGGGGAGATGGAGGCAGCGCGGGAGCTCCCGGGGCGGCGGACAATGGCGCAGATGCGGCGGCGCCATTTTCGGTAAACGGTCCGCTTACGATCCAGGATGCCACGATCAGCGGCAACCAGAGCACCGGGTCTGCCGGCGGTGGCGATAATCCGGACATTGCCCTCGCCAACGTCTCTAACCCTGTTGGACACGATCATCTTCAATAATGGCGCGAACAAATCTGGTCGGCGCGGTGCTGGTGAACCATTATGACGGCGGTACTGGAAACGTTAAATTTTCCAGGGTTGGTGGATATGGCCGATCCACAACTCGGGCCACTGCAGAACAATGGTGGCTACCACCACAATGGCCATACCCAAAAAATACTCCGGCATTGAAATGACCGACGAAGCGTCTGCGCTGAAATTGAGCGAGCGGACCAGATTCGTCCGGAGATGGGCGGCTACGACATCGGCACGTTCGTTGTGCATCAGCAGTCCTCTGTTCAATACTTGCGGAGGGAGCGGGGGCACCCGACCCAATCCGACGACGCTGACGATGCAGGTTTCTCCGAGCATGAGTGGAACTGCGACGCCAGCTCCGGGGATGGACAGCGAGCAGGGAAATGCGGTGGTCCGATCAGGCGATCCGTATCCCGGCTATCAGTTCTCAAGCTGGACGGGAAATGTGAGCAACGTGGCCAGCGCCTCGACGTCGGTGGTGATGCTGGAGCCGGGAGTAATCGGCAAACTTTTTCGCGTGCGCGTGCGCTTCAGACGTGAGCAGTTACTACTCCGAGCACTAAATTGATGACACTTTTCAACTGGCGGCGTATCGGACGTGGCGTTCGCAAAAATAGTTCTTCACCACCGTGGGCCTCGCCTGTGTGATCCGAAGGTAGGAGCGAACGTTGTCCATCATTTCCTGGACGTTTATTGGACGGACTCGGCCGAGCGCGTTCGTCTTCACATCTTGGTTCAGCAATTCATCCGGATTCAACTCCGGACTGTAGGACGGAAGAAGAAAACCCGGATTTGTTCAGCGGTGCTCGTCCAGCCAACGATGTCACTGATCGCGCCTTGTGGACCGGGTGACCATCCACAATCAGAAACACCTTCTTCCTGGTCTTCCGTGTTAGTCGCAGGAGACGACCGAGAAAATTCAGAAACACCCGCGCCGTAAAACGCTGTCGGAAAATCATGAAGGCCAAGCGCCCCCTATTGGTGATGGAAGAGATCATGTTGCAGCGAAAGCGCTGACCCGTGCCAAATACGACCGGCGTCTGCCCGCGCCGTCCATAGGATCGCCCCGCTTGATGGTCTGAACGGAGCCCCATCTCGTCTAACCAATGAATTTGCGCCTTAAACTGTCGTGCTTGTGCTCGAATCGACGGATATTCTTCCTCCAGCCATTTCCGCACCGCCGTCGGATTTTGTTCGTACGCTCGTCGCACCGGCTTCTGCGGGGTCAACCCCCAGGCTCGCAAATAGCGTCCCACCGTCCACACTGACACCTGCACATCAAATTTTCGCGACAGCAACTCTTGCACCGCTTCCCTCGTCCACAACGCAAAGGGCAAGCTCAACTGGTCCGGGCATCCGCTGAGAATGTGGCGCACCGTTGTGGCTGCTTGATGCGGTGCCAATCGCGAAACCGGCGGTCGTCCTCGCCGTTGTGCCTTCAGCGCTCGGCGGCCTGCGCGTCCCACAAGTCCTATCCAGCGACTCACCGTACCTCGAGCTAACCCGAACACCTGAGCCGCTTCGGTTTGCGAAAGACCTTTCTGAACTGCTTCAACGACTCGCCGGCGAAGATCCTCTTGAGCTTCGGCCGGTAGAGAGCGAGCATCTTGCGTTCCCATACACACACACTAACACAACACGCCCTGCATGTCACCTATATTATGCTCCGATTAGTATATCGGAGTGGTGCGGGGCAGTTTTATGTTGAATCAGGCAACCGGCAGTATTGTGAACGGATCGCTTTGACCAACACGTCCGCGCTAACGATTGCCGGGCCCGTTCTGGCTGGTATATCAGCAACCTCAGCGCGAATGCCTCACTTTTCAACCTGAGCGGCACCACCTACCACGTTTCCGCCGGCGGGCAGTGCCGTACGTAAGCGCGACGGCAAACTTCGCAGCCAGGCCAGAAAGTAGCGGTGTCTGTCCAGTTCACCGATCCCACCGGGACCGCGATCACATACAGCCCGCCGTGCTGGCTGGGCCGGGCTGCACGGTGAAGCCAGGAGAACTCAAATGAACCGAATGTTTCGATTCGTTGGTCTCGCCGGTCTGCTTACTGATTGCGGGGGCGTGGCCGGCCATGGCCGACGTTTTCACCGTCACACTAAACAACGCATCGGGATTGTCCGCGCGACAGCTTTTTTTCGACTTCAACGACAGGTGATGGCGATGTCGGCAACAACACCGTAATGCTTTCTAATTTTCGGTTTCCGGTGGCGGCAGCGCGGTGCAATCGTCCAACTACTATGGACAGGGGCCAGCGTCGTCCTGACGGCAGGATAACTCAATGAGGCGAATATCTCGCAGGAGTTTAACCCCAGGGTTGGTAGGGTTCGTTTGTTCTGACTACAACCGACAGTCTATTCAATGCGGGGGACCGGCGCCGGACAAATTGTCCATGTCAGGGTATCCAACGACAATATGCTTGAAATGCTACTCGGCAACCCGGACGGAGGGGGAACACTGCTGGAATGAATTGAATGGTTGGAACGGTATCGATGTCTGAATTCGCATTATTGTACGGCTCAAAGCGACCAGAGGCCTTCCGCACCGATAGTGACCACTGGGGCTTCTGTCGACGCCTTCAGCCGAACACAATCCTGTCATGGGTACAGGCTTGATTCGTAGTTGGCTCCGGGGATATCGCCGAAAGAGGAAATAGTGCGTATAAAGCACACTAATTATTCTCGTATGGCCACCTCCTTTTTTTCAGATGGGTGAGATCATATGGGACCTGTCTTTATCGTAATAAGAAAACCCTAATCGACAAAACAAACACAAACAAACCGAGTGCAATCCGCCAGTTAACGCAAATTTACCTGTCGTCGAAAAACGTAACTGTCTTTTGCGGCGGTTCGCCGGTCGTCGGCTAAGGGTTCAGGCGGCGGTCGCGAATCTCGCCCAGATGCGCGCGCAACCGTTCGAGAACCTCTTCCTCCTGGCCTTTACCGAGTTCCCGCTCTACTTCATCCAGCGCGAAGTGCACGATGTCGTGGTGATGAATTTCCTGCCCGGGCATCTTGTCGCTCAATTGCAGCCATATCTTGTGGAGCAGGTCGATTTCCTTTGGCGTAAGCCTGGGCGCGTGAGGGCCGAGGTAGAAGATCTGTTCCTGTCCGGAAGGAGTGAAAATCTCAAGGTTCACTTGCGGGCGGGGCGAGGGCATCCGTTCCCAGGCGATGCCGATCTCGCGGGCTTGCTCCGTGACCGGCGCCTTGGCGGAGCTGCCCAGCACGATCGTGCTCGATTCCAGGTTCGCAGCCGTGCGCAGGATGGCTTCCCACAGATCGTTCGGCCGCCACAACCGAGAGCCGGACGGGCTTGCCTTCCTTTTCGGCGATGGAGAGAACCTTTGTGAAGAGAAGCTGCTCGATGGTGCTGAAAAGCTGGTCCGGGGCGAGATCGTACTCTCCCGAGGCGGCCCGGCGGAGCAGCCGGACGTGCAGCACGACGATTTCCGCTTCCCTTCGCTTGGCGCGCCGCAGGGCGGCCTCCAGGTGATAGAGCGCGTAGTAGGTGCTCACCGGCACCAGGATGTTGCCGGGCTGCACGCCGACGGCGTCTCGGCGTCAGCTCGGCCGCCTGCGCGAGATTGAATTGATCCAGCTCGACGTGCGTCTGGCCGCGCTGGCGCTGAATTCGTTTCTCCGACAGCTCGAAAGCCAGGAAACAGCAAGCCGGAGAAGGTGATGCCGGAGATCGTGGCCGCGGGTTTGGTGAAGAGGTTCACGATGGCGATGCCCAGCAAGGTCAGGGTGATCAGCGCCAGGCCCAGCGGGAATTTCCGTTCCCGCCGATCTGGAAATTCAGCGGAACGCGGAATTCGCGTTCCTGCGGATGCGTGTACCGCAGGACCAGAACGGCAATGCCCTTCAGCGCAAAACTCCAGATCACGCCGAAACGCGTACAGGTTCGCCAGAAAGGTGACGTCGCCGCGGCTGATCAGAATCGTCGCGATCTGCAGACACCACGATCATGTTGATGATGCGGTGGGACGTTCCAAACTTCGGGTGCGGGTGGCGGAACCAGTCGGAGAGGACGCCGTCTTCGGAAACGCGGTTCAATACGCCGTTCGACCCGATGATGGCGGTGTTGACCGCGCCGGAGAGGATCAGAGTGCCCACGACCACGACAAATATGTGAAACGCCAGGCGCAGTACGAACGGCCCCTGGAGGGCTCATGGCCAGGCCGCCGATCAGGTTCTCGAAGAATTGCGGACGGACGTTATCGGGGATGATCATCACGGCGAAGAAGGAAACCAGCGAGGTGAAGACCATGCTGTAAAGGAAGATGACCAGGGCCGCTTTTTTCAGATTGACCAGCTTGGGATGTTCGATTTCGCGGTAGACCTGGGCGAGCGATTCCTCGCCGCTCATCGCCAGCACGGAGTGGCCGAGGCCGACGAAAACGATCACCGCGGTAAGCATCTGGGGAATGCGCGTGCCGTAGAGCCAGCCGAGGGAATGCTTGTCCTGGATGATGTTGCGCGGAATCGGAGCGGGCGGAAGGTGGCCGCCGCGCACGAGAAGAGTATAGGCGCACCAGCCGATCAGCAACACGACCATCACCGTGGTGAGCTGCATGATCCACAAGGCTTTTTCGCTTGATTCGGGAATGCCTTTGATGTTCTCCCACCAGAAATACACGGTGACGGCGATGGCGAAGGCGGCCGCGGTAGCGTTGGGGTTCAGTGTGATGTTGAGATGCGCGTAGGCGAATAATTCATTTAGCAAACCCGCGAGGTATTGGCCGGCGGAAACGCCGCTGATGGGGCCGGTGAGCACGTAGTCGAACATCAGCGCGGAAACGGAGAATTTCGCAAGTGCGCCGCCCATGGCTTCTTTCACTACGCGATAGACGCCGCCGCGAACGAACATCCCGCAACTCTCGACGTAGACCTGCGAGACGGCGTAGGAGAGCAGCATGGTGGCAAGAATGAACCACGGAGCGGACTTGCCGATGAATTGCTCGGCCTCACCGCCCGCGTAATAGGCGGACGAGGCGAGGTCGTTCAGGACGATCGCGGCCGCTCGCCAGTAGGAAATGAATGCAAGCATGGCCGTGGTGGCCACGAGCACTTTGGTGGCGGGACGGCCGGGAATGGAAAACGAAGTTTTTTGGGGCTCGGATGCCATCGACTAGAAATCTGAAACCGTCATGGTGCTAGCTTATCGGGTTTCTACCTAAATGGAAAATAAAGAGTTTGTATTGGCTGCATAAAACGCGTGCCGGGAATTCGCGTTGGCGCGAAATGCGCGGCGCTTGAAACGCCCCCGGCGCCCGACAGCGCGCGACTCAGAGCGAGCGTTTTTCCCGAAGCGCTGACGATCCTTCTTGCGTGTAGACGTGTGATTTCTCACTAGCGCACTGATGCGGCTGAGCGGACACGATCGCCCGGTGGCGGCGGCTTTCGTTGACACTCCTGCACCGCTAATCAATAATCGCTCGACATGATTGGGTCTCTTCGCGGCACTTTGATCGACAAGCGCGCTAACCAGGTGCTGCTGGAAGTGAGCGGCGTGGGCTACCAGGTGCAGATTCCGCTTTCTACCTTTGCGGGGCTTGGTGCTTTGCACGCAGAAACCATGCTGCTGATCCATACGCACGTGCGCGAGGATCAGTTCTCGCTGTACGGGTTTCTCACCGCGCGCGAGAAGCAATGTTTCGAGCTCCTGCTTTCGGCTTCGGGCGTGGGTCCCTCGCTCGCGTTGAAGATTCTTTCGGGGATGAGCCTCGAACAGCTGGTACCGGCCATTCGCAAGGGCGACCTGGCGCAACTGGTGCGCATTCCGGGGGTCGGGCGCAAGACGGCGGAACGGATTGTGGTCGAGCTGCGCGACAAGGTGGTCGCGGTGGACGTCGCGGAGCAGGGAAAACCGACGACGCGCTCGCAACTGGAGGCCGATGTGGCTTCCGCGCTGGTGAATCTGGGATATGACGCGCGGTCTGTGGAGAAGGCCATTGAGAAGGCGCGCGCCGCGAGCGAGGGCGATTTCGAAAGCCTGCTGCGCGCCTCTCTGCAGATGCTGGGGAGCTCCGCGATGCAAAAAGGAGCGCGGGCGGCCAATGAATAGAATGTTTCGCGGAGTTTTTACGACCCAGCCAGGCGCCGCGCGGAAGTTTTCGAAGAGGGACAGACATCACTGCATATGACCGACGCGCGTAATCGCATCGTTTCCGGAAAGGCCTTCGACGAGGACGCTCGCATCGAAGCGAGCGTGCGCCCGGGAAGCTTCGGCGACTATATCGGGCAGGACCGCGTGAAGGAGAACCTGCAGATTGCCGTGGAGGCGGCCCGCGCCCGAGGCGAGGCGCTGGATCACGTGCTGCTGTACGGTCCGCCGGGGCTGGGCAAGACCACGCTGGCGCAGATCCTGGCGAATGAGATGGGATCGTCGATCAAGATCAGTTCGGGTCCGCTGCTGGAGAAAAAAGGCGATCTAACCGCGGTGCTGTCTTCGCTGGACGCGCGCGATTTCTTCTTTCTTGACGAGATTCATCGTCTGCAGCCCGCGCTCGAAGAAATTTTGTATCCAGCCATGGAGGATTTTCGCGTGGACCTGATCATCGGACAGGGGCCGGGGGCGCGCGTGCATCCTTATCAGCTGCATCCGTTCACTTTGATTGGGGCTACGACGCGAGCGGGGCTGATCATGGCGCCGCTGCGGTCGCGGTTCGGAATCGTGCACCGGCTGGAATTCTATTCGCCGGAGGATTTGCTGCGCATCGTGCAGCGGTCGGCAAAAATTCTCGGCATCACGACGGATGAGGCAGGCGCGAGCGAGATCGCGAGGCGCAGCCGGGGTACGCCGCGCGTGGCCAACCGGCTGCTGCGGCGCGTGCGCGACTATGCGGAGGTCCGCGCGAAGGGACATATCACGCTGGGAGTGGCTCGCGACGCGCTGGCGATGCTGGGCGTCGACGAGCATGGGCTCGACGACGTGGACCGGAACCTGCTGCGCACGATCATCGAAAAATACGCGGGCGGCCCGGTGGGCGTGAGCACGCTCGCCGCGTCACTGAGCGAAGAGGAAGATGCGATCGAGGAGATTTACGAACCCTACCTGATGCAGCTGGGCCTGCTGGACCGTACCCCGCGCGGCCGCGTGGCTACTGGGCTCGCTTACAAACATTTCGGGATGGCGGAACCTCGCAGGCAAAGCGGCCTTTTCGGCTAAACGGACGCCTGTCGGGAACGGCTGGCCGCTATAATCGCTCTCCGTGACAACCATCTACCTTTCGCTGGGATCGAACATCGGGGATCGTGCGGCGAATATTGCGCGGGCGATTGCGGCTCTTGCGCCGCGCGGCGTGCGGGTTACGCGCGAATCGTCGCTCTATGAGACGGAGCCTGTGGACTTTCGCGAGCAGGACTGGTTTCTGAATTGTGTTGTGGAGGCGGAAACGGATTTGGCGCCCGCCGAATTGATGGATGCGCTGCTGGACGTGGAGCGCTCGCTCGGGCGGGTGCGCGGGGCGCCCAAGGGGCCGCGGCTCATTGACATGGACATCTTGCTTTTTGGATCGGGTATCGTGCGCGCGCCTGGGCTGGAGATTCCTCATCCGCGTATGGCGGAGCGCCGCTTTGTGCTGGTGCCATTCAACGAGATTGCGCCGAGAGCCTGGCACCCGGTGCTGGAAAAAACGATTGGCGAGTTGCTTGATCTTACCCACGATCGCAGCGAAGTCCGCAAGACTACTTTCCAGGCCGAGGGGGATTCTTCGCTTCGCTCAGAATGACGGGGAAAAGCAAACGCGCCGCACCACAGCGCCTTAAACTGTCACAGGTTCTCAGAAGGAGCAACGGCGGGGATTTTGCGGGAATTGCGGCTGCGAAAGATTGAATGTCGCGGCTTGAGAGTGTTCGAGGCGGCCCGGGCGGCCGCTGGCGGTTGAGCAGTTGCTTGGCGCGCTTTTTGCGCTCTTCCTCTTCTTTCTCCTGGCGCTCGTAATCGGCCATTTCTTCTTCGGTCATCTGGTAATCCTCGCGGGAGGCGAACATTTTCTTGCTGGTGTGCGCGTCGCGACTGGAGCGCAAGCCCCTGCGCTTCTTCGTTTCAAAGCCTGAAACGCTGCGAAGCGATTCCGGGATTGCGCCGCTTTCGACGAGCAGCTCGCTTACTTTCTCGAGAAAATCGTGGAGGTGGTAGGGCGTGAAAGAATAGGGAAGCCCCAGGCGCTCGAGTAGCAGCGGCACCTCCTTTGATCCCATCAGCGGAACCAGGAACAAGGCGCGGAAGCGCTTCCGCTGTTGCTGGTGTTGCGACTCCGCGGCGGTGGAGGCGGCGGAGTCTGGCACAAGCGCCTGGGCCTGAGCGAGTTCGGTAAGTGTGCCGAACAGAGGGCCCGTCGTATCGAGGAGAGCCACGTTCACGATGGCCAAGTCCCAGTTGCCGGTGGCGAGTTCGCCCATCGCCTGGGATGAAGAGGGGACGATGCGGACTCGCCAGCCCTCGGAATCGAGAATCAGCTTCAGGGCTTGCTGACTGGTGACGTCGTCATCGATGATCAGAATTCCTACTTCCGGCACGGCCTCTCTCCCGCTTTACGCCCTTTCTAGTATAGGAGCGCGCGAGGAGAGGGCGCGGGAATCCCCGCGCCGGATTTCCAAGGCAGGCGGGTGTTTTCGCTTGGGATTTGTATAGGCGAAGGAAAGGCGAATTAGTTCTTGACAGGCGAACAAAAGGCGAATACGATCCTGTTCGTGCGGCGAGGCAGCAATGGCCACTTCTCCCATACTTCGACCGAATCCCGCGACGCTTCGGCGCCGCCCGGAAGCTCGCTCGAGGCAGACCAGTCTCACCCTATTCCCCCAAGCCGCTCGCCACGGCAATTGTGAGTCCCCTAGCGGTGCTTCCGCGCCCCCTCCGGCGGTTGACCGGAGTGAGAAGCCCGCAACGGAACTGGTCGGCATTGCCCGCCTCGCCGCCTCCTCCCCCTGCGCCGAAGCCAAGCGCGGGACGGAGTATTTTCTTCTGCCCGTCAAGTCGATCCTGAACCAATGCAATTCGGCGAGGGTGCCGTTCCGGTGGACGGTGAACCCGTACCGCGGGTGCGAATTTGGCTGCAAGTACTGCTATGCGCGGTATACGCACGAGTATATGGAGCTTGACGGCGGCGAGTTTGAAACCAAGATCTATGTGAAGCAGGACGCCGGGGCGCTTGCGGAAAGGGACCTCGGATGCGAGCGGATATGGGGCGAGCACATCGCCATGGGAACGGCGACCGATCCCTATCAGCCGGCGGAGAAGGAATTTGGCGCCACCCGGGCGATTCTCGAACGGATGGCCGAGCGCGAGGGCCTCAGCCTTTCCATCACTACGAAGTCGAACCAGGTGCTGCGGGATATCGACCTGCTGAGGCGCATCTCGGCGAAATCGGCTTTGAGCGTGAATTTGAGCGTCACCACGCTCAAAACTCGCCTGGCGCGCATGCTCGAGCCGCGCGCGCCCCGGCCGGACCTGCGTCTGGAGGCGGTGCGCAAGCTGCGGGAGGCCGGCATTGCCGCCGGCGTGCTGGTGATGCCGATCCTGCCGGGGATCACCGACCGCGAAGAGGATCTGGATGCGCTGGCGCGAGGCGTTCGTGATGCCGGGGCACAGTGGTTTGCGGGGAACGTGCTGTTCCTGATGCCGGCCTCGCTGAAACAGTTTCTGCCGTTCCTTCGCGAAAAGTTCCCCAAGCTGGTGAAGCGGTATGGCGCATGGTATGGGCGCTACGGGAATGCTCCGGAGGATTACCGCAGAGAAATCGGGGAACGGGTCGAGCGGCTGCGGCGGAAATATGGGCTCGGTTCGCGTCCGGATCGATCAGGGGCGCGGCCGTGGCAGTCGCCGCAGATGCAACTGGGCTTTGCGAATGGAGGGTAATGTGGAACAGGTGAAAAGAAAGAGTAAGAGACGAAACCATGCGCAGCGTGCTTTGACTCTGCCAGCTGCCGCAGCGGAGCAACAGGAAGAGGCTGGCGTGCCGGTGCGGGGCGTGAAGCTCAGAACTGTCTCGGCGTTTACGATGCTTTTCTCCCTGGCGTGTTTGGCGGCATTTATGGCGGGGCGGCCACCGATTTCCGCAGCGGACGCCGTGGCGGGCTTGGCGCCCAGAAGGGTGGCGGTTCAAAAATCGGCGAACATGGACGCTGTCAGGGCCTATGCGCGAAAGCCAGCAAGCGCGCGGACCTCACGGCATGATGATTCGCGACGTTTCCTTGGGCGCGCTTTGAGGCAGGGGAAACCTGGAGCGGAGAACGCCGAGAAAAGCGCGGGAGCGCGGGCGGCCGTTCGTTTCCTGCCGGCAAATTCGTAGCAGAAACACCAGCAGGCGGAAAATATCGGACTCTTTCAGGGCGGCAGAGGAGCCCGTTTGTTCGGCGATTTGTTTACGCAAATTCTGAAGGGATTCCGCGATGTGCCCATAGAGGGAGCGGGCTACGGGCAAATCGGGAGGCCTTTCGTAGTAGATTCCCGTTCCGAGAGTGCGATAGGTCTCGGCGAGGCTTGAAAGCGCCGCGGAGGCGGAATTGTCGTTGAGGTCTTTGTGCTGGATTTCAAAGCCGAGAATCGCTTCGGCGATGGTGCTGACCACGGGCCAATACTCATAGACGAAATCGGGAGGAAACGAGACATCGCGATACGGGAAATCCTCGGCTGGAACAGGCTTCCGGTGTTCGGCTTCATAGCGGTGCGCAGCGATCAGGTGCGGGCAGTCCGGGAGACAGTCGATGGTTACTTCGCGCTCTTTGCCGCAGCAGATAGTGCAGATTTTTTCGCCCTTGGCGGGACAAAAGCGCTTGGGCGGGCGCTTCTCGCAAATAGGACAGGCCATTCCTCTCCTTCAGCTTCGTCGGTCGAATCGGGCGCTCAGGAATGATTCTTGAGGTTACGGGAATGAAGGCTGGCGAGCAAGCGCGGGCGGCAGGCGGGGCAACTTGATCAAGCCGTCGCGGTTTGCGGCTGATCGCGCTTCTCGAGAGCGGCGATCTGCTGGAGGACCGTTGCGACTACGTGCTCGTCGCCGAATTTGGTGTTGATCATGAGGTTATAGAGATCCCGCTTGGGCCATTCGGCGTGGAAATAATGGCGAATGAAAGAGGCTCTCTCGCGGTCGATTTCGTCGATGAGTTGCAGGGCTTCTTTTTCGCTTTTGCCGATCGATTTCAGGCGGCAGACTTTTTCCTCGACGGGCGCGTAGGTGAACATATGAAATGCGTCGGGACGATTGCGAAGGAAATACGCCGAACCGCGGCCCACGATAACGGATTTGCCACGGGAAGCGACGTCCTCGACGACCTTCTGCAGGGTGGCGACCATCTGGTCGGCGTCAAAGCCGGCGCGGTCGCCAAGAGGCAGGGAGCGCTCGTAGCTGCCGCGCGCGTAAACTTTGAATAAGCGGTAGAGGAGCGTGTCGCAGCGCTCGTCGCAGCGGAGCGCCGCGCGATGATCCACCTTCGCGACGCGCGCAATCTCCTCGGTCAGGTCGCGGTCCCAGAGTTTCCAGCCGAGCCGCTGCGCCAGGGTCTGGGCGATCACGCCCCCCCCGCTGCCATATTCGCGTTCGACGGTGATGATGCGGATCGACATGGGCCTTACACAAAAAACATACGCCTCCGGCGCGGAGCTTTCAAGCGAAGGGTCCCGGGGGCAGTACACCCGCCGTCAAACGGCCAGATTGTTTAAGAACGGGATTCCGGGAGTGCCGAAGCGCTCCTTCCTCGGCATACATGCGGTTGCTCCCGAGCAATGCAGAAAGGTCCCTCCGCTGTCGACATATAGCGTCAGCCTTCTGGACGCGATGACAACGAAACGGCAGGCCGACTGCAAAAGCATGCTGGATGGCAGGAGCAAGCGCCGGGGGCACCGGCTGCCGGGCGACTTCGAAGCTAAAGCTGCCGCTACTTGACGAAGACTTTTGGCTCTACGGACATGCCCAGGCGCAGGTAGTGGTCGTTGTCTTCCCCTGGCTCCAGCACGATCTTTACCGGGAGGCGCTGGACCACTTTGACGTAGTTTCCCGTGGCGTTCTCCGGGGGCAGCAAGCTCAGGCGGGCGCCGCTTGAGCCGGGGATGCTATCGACATGGCCTCTATAAGTTCTGCCATTGGCGTCGACTTTGATTTCGGCGCGCTGGCCGGGGCGCATGTATTTCAACTGTGTTTCCTTGAAATTCGCGGTGACCCAGACGTCGTTGAGCGGAACCACGTTGAACAGCTGTTGGCCGACTTGGACGTTCATCCCTACTTCGGCGTTCTTCGAGACGATGCCTTCGACGGGGCTCTTGATCTGCGTGTATTGCAGGTCGAGTTCGGCTTGCTCGAGGGCGGCTCGTTTCTGCTGTACGGTTGCCTCCGCCGACTGCGCGCGGGCGCGCGTCTGCGCGACCTGTTGCGGGCCGGTCTGCGAGGCCCTGAAGTTCGCCTGGGCCTGCAGGACCTTGGCGCGGGCCTCGTGGATTTGCTCGTCCGCCGCATGCGCGGAGGAGCGCGCTGCGTTTACGGCTTCGGCGTCGGACTTTGCCTGGGCCACCGCCTGGTCGTACATCTGCTGGGAAATTTCCTGTTTGTCGACAAGCAGCTTGTAGCGCACGAGGTCATTCTGCGCCTTGACGTTATTGGCTTCTGCCTGCGCCAATTGGGCCTGGGCGGCGTCGTATTGCTGCTGGGCCGCAGCGACCGCCGCTTCCGCGCTCTCGACGTCCGCCTGCGACGAAGAGACCTGGCTCGTGGTGTTGACGGAGGTGATCGGAACATTGATGGTGAGCGACTGGGCAGTGGCTTCGGCGTCAGCGAGATCGGCTCGCGCCTTGTCCACGGCTACTTGGTAATCGCGCGGATCCAGCTCAGCGAGGATCATTCCCTGCGGCACGTACTGGTTGTCGTCCACGTTGACTTTGGTGACGTAGCCGGTAACCCGCGCGCTAAGGGGCATCAAATGGCCGTCCACCTGGGCATCGTCCGTGGACTCATAGCTCGAGAAATAGCGGTAGGCAAAGAAGGCGCCGACCAGAATCACGATGATGGCAACAATCAGCGCGATGCGAGCCCAGGGGCGCGAGCGAAAGAAACCCTGCCGGCGAGGCGGAGGAGGAGCGGCGGAATGGGTTTCGGAAACGGCGGCGTTTTCCGCAGGGAGTGCCGGGGGGGCTTCGACTTCGCTTTGCTGTGCCATGTTAGTTTCCTTTGAAGTATTCCTTTACGCCCGCTTCGGCCGCTCCCATGGCGCGGGCGAGCGAGATTTTTGCGTAGTTGTAGGAGTAGAGGCTGGAAATGTAGTTCTGGTGGGCGGTGGCAACGGCTTCCTGGCTTTGCACCACCTCGACGGTGTCGGTGACGCCGGCGGCAAACCTGTCGCGGGATTGCGCGAGCGTCTGCTCGGCGAGATCGATGTTGCTTTGCGCTACCGTGACGAGTTCGGAGGCGGACTGGAGGTTGAAAAGCGCGGTGCGCACATCGGTATCGATCTGGCCGCGCAGGTTCTCGACGCGGTCGCGAGCCTGCTGCAACTGCGCGCCGGCCTGCAGGACATCGCCGCGTACGGCGCCCCCGGTGAAGATGGGGATGTTCAGCGTGCCGCGCACGTCGAAAACGCCGTGATTGGAATCGAAATGCTGGCCGGCGATTCCGTAATCGGAAGTGAAAGAAAGCGTGGGATAGTAGCCGGCCTCCGCGGCCTTCCGCGAAAATTCCGCTGCGCGCACGCTGGCCAGAGCGGCCTGGTAGTCGGAACGCGAGTCGTAGGCGCGCTTCAGGGCTTCATCGACCGACAGCATCTCGAGCGGCTGATAGGGCGACTTGTCCGTGAGATCAAACTGCTGGCCCGGAGCCAGCCCGATGGCGCGCGCCAGAGAAAGCTTTTGGATGGAGAAATCGTTTTTCGCCTGGATCAACTGCTGCTGGCGCGTCTGCAACTCGACGCGGGCGCGGAGGGCATCGATGGCCGGCGAGGTGCCGGCTTTCACCTGATCAGAGGCCTGATCGTAGAGTGCCTGGGCCGTCTGCACCTGCGCGTTGACTGCCTCGATGGATGCCTCGTCCGCAATCGCTTGCAAATAAGCGTAGCCCACGGCGAGGACGACCATGTCTCGCGCGTCCTTGTAGGTGTATTCGGCGGCTTTCACCTGTTGCTCGGAGGCGCGCGTCTTATTCACGGCGGACCAGTCGAAAAGGGACTGGCTCAGGTTGGCGCGCGCATCGAAATAGGAAAACGGTCCGACGACCGAGGGGATATTGGCCCCGGGAATATGAAACGAAAAGCCAAATTCCGCGAGATTCACCTGGGAAACGTCCCCGTACGGCGTCGCACTCACATGTGGCAAAAGCGCGCTGAGTTGCTGCCAACGCTGGCCGCGCGCGTTGGTAACATCGGAACTGGAGAGCAGCAGTCCGAGATTCTGCTTCAAGCCGCGGTCAATGGCATCCTGCAAAGACAGCGGAAGGACGCCGGGCACTAGTTGCGAAGGTACGCTGCCGGAAAACGAATTGCTTCCCTGAGAGGGAGGTGTGACAACCGGCGCAGCACTGGCATTCGAGGACTGAGCTGCGGGCGCGGCGCTAGCAGGCGGTAAGCCGGGGGTAGACTGCGCGAGGGCGGACTGCGATGCCCAGGGCGAGAGAAACGCCAGGATTATGAGCTGCTTTGTTACACTGCGCATCGGCGACTTCCCCCCGCGAGGGCCACTGGCTTTGGATGAGGTTCAGCGGCCGGAAGACTCATTGCACTTGGTTTATTCATCGGAAGATTCATGAAAGCCTTCTCGTCCTTTCCGCGCTCTCGCGCTCGCGGTGTATCTTCTCGGGTAGCCTATTTGGGCTGCGCGGCGATGGCTGGGACGATCAGTTCCCAGACTCCTTCGGTAGTGTCGCGAAGGGCCGAATCCGGATTCATGGCCCAGGAAAGCGTAATCCCGTGAAAAATCAGCTGGATCAGGCGGGCCAAATCGGCCGCCGAGAGATTCGGCCGGATTTCACCCTGCTGCTGTCCCACCTTGAGCATTTCCGCGAATAATCGGCGCGCTTTCCGGAGGCGCTTCTGAAGCTCGGCGCGCACCGGCAGACAGGAGGCGTGCGCCGCATAGATCGCGCGCAATAAGGCCGCGCTCTCCGAGGATTGCCCGGCGAGGTCGGTGGTGAGGTGCCGGATGACCGGTAGAATCGGCCCCTTTTGTTTTCGCGCTTCCGCGACCGCCCGCTCGATCACGGCAATGCGCTCGTCGCCGAACGTAGCCAGCACGTGTTCCTTGGTGGGGAAATAATTGAAAAAGGTTCCCTTGCCGACGTCGGCTGCTTCGGTGATGGCTTCGACGGTGGTCTGCTGATAGCCGCGTTCGGCGAAGAGAGCCAGGGCAGCGCGAAAAAGCCGTTCGCGCGTTTCGGCGCGATGGCGCTCGCGGCGGCCTCCTGTACGGGGGTTGGGGCGGCGGGCGATTGAGGGTTTGTGAACCACGAGACTCGTCATGATATGACTGTAAGTCATGTTTGAGCGTAGGTCAATATTGTGAGGTGAAACCCGTTCTATCGATCGATACGCCGAGCCTGCCGCGTTGGCAGATCGATCGGCAGGCTTGCAGCTAGGCCGGTTGCTCGCATGGCCGCCGAGGTTGAGTGTTAAGGCTGTGGTGGCCTGGCGGCAAGACCGCCGGTGACCACCAGCGACGCAGCGACGCCCCGCGTGGGTTTTCAGTCTAAATGCGCACAGGCAAGAGTGCCTGCGCCACGCAAGACTTACTTCGAGAGATTCTTCGGGCTGTGTTGCGTGAGCGTGTCGATGAGCAGCTTCGCCGAGGGCGGAACTGGGACGGCGTTGTGGAGAGCGATATCCTTGGCGTCCAGTTTCTTGTGATATACCTTTTCGTTGCCGTCGTTGTCCGGGCGCAAGGTAGAGCCTTCGAGCGAGATGCCTGCAAACAGGCCGCGCGAGCGTGAATAGGTAAGCACTTCCGCGCGGAGCGTTACGTCCGTGTCGGCTTGTGCGTCCCGGCCTTTCGGTCCGGCGGCCGCCGCGGCGTCCGCGCCGAGTTTCACCTTGCTGCTGAGGATGGAACTCGCGCCGCGCTGGTTCATCACCAGCAGGACGAAATCGGTCGCTTGTCCTCCGAGCTGGAAGCCGAAGCTGCCGCCCTCGAGGGCCATCATCGTGGGCGCGCCCCAGGGGCCTTGAAAATCATCGCCGCTACGGCAGGTCATTGCGCCCCGGCCATAGCTTCCGCCCACGATGAAGGCGGCCTTCAGGACCGAAGGAATCACGATAACGCAATCGGCCTTATCGAGAAGGCTCTGCGGGATGTCGTCGGGGATGTCGACGATCTCTTTCATCACTTCGCCGGCATTTTGAAGGCGGTCTTCGTCTTTGTTGTCGGCGCGGGCGGTGGCGGGTTGAAGAAGGCATATGGAGCCGATGAGCAACGCGATCATGATGAGATTCGAAATCTTATTCATAAGGGCCCTCCTCGGAGCTTAGGTCGATGATATTGGGTTTGGGCGGCGGAGCGCAACCCGGTTGGCTGGTGGGCTGGTCTCCCTGCGGCCCGAGCCGATGCCATATAATCGACGGCACATGGCGAACCTTGCGGACTTTCTATCGGGCGGCCTTCCCGGGTGTTTGCGGCGGTGCGGACGATGGGCTGCCGGATTCGGCCTGCTGTGCGCGGCGCTCTTTGCGTGTTCGCTGAGCGCTCAGCAGCCTTCCTCGTCAAACGCTGTGAACCCGAGTGCGCGAATGGTGAATGTGCGCGCGGACGTTGCCCGGTTTCGGGCGCGGGTAGAGACCCTTCTTGCGGATTCGCGCGCCGATCGCGCGTATTGGGGAATTCTCGTTGCGGACCGCGATACGGGGCGCGCTCTGTATTCGTTGAACGCCGATCACTTTTTTGCTCCGGCGTCGAATGCGAAGATTTTTACCACGGCGCTGGCCCTGGCCACGCTGGGCGTCGATTACCGGTTTCATACGACGATCGAGTCAAACGGGATGCTCGGAGCGGATGGGCGCCTGGCGGGGGATTTGGCGCTGGTGGGGCGCGGCGATCCCGATCTTTCCAATCGCAGGTTTCCTTACGACAAAAAAACTGAGACGGACGGAGCGATCGACAAAGTTCTCGCGGAACTGGCTGACGCGGCGGTGGCCAAAGGGCTCAAAGAGGTGGACGGCGATATCGTCGGGGATGACAGCTACTTTCCTTACGACCCCTATCCGGCTGGATGGAGCGCCGGCGACTTGTTTTTCAGGTTCGGCGCGCCGGTTAGCGCGATCGCTTTCAACGACAACAGCGTTTCGATCGAGATGCGTCCGGGCGCTACTCCAGGAGAGCCGCCTGCGATCACTGTGCAGCCCGCGGCTGCTAACGGGACATTCGGCGTGGAACTTTCCAGCGTTTCCCCCGGTGAACCAACGGGCTTTTCGGTGGTGCGGCAGCCGGGAACAAATTTTCTGCTGCTTCGCGGTTCCATTTCGCCCGGCCATGCACCGATGAGGATCGATGTTGCGATGCCCGATCCGGCGGAGATTGCCGCTGGGGAACTGAAGCAATTGCTGGAGGCTCGCGGGGTCACGGTGAAGGGCGGAATTCGCGTGCGGCACGGCGCGCCGCCCTGGACGAGTGCGTCCGGCGAGCCGTTGCTCGGTCACGCGAGCGTCGATGCGACGAAGGACGACACCGGGTCCAACTACTCGCTGGTGCTTGCCGAACATGTTTCGCAGCCGCTGCTGGAAATTGTTCGCGTGACCAACAAAATCAGCCAGAATCTTCATGCGGAGTTGCTTCTGCGCACGGTGGGGCGGGAAAAGCTGGGGATTGGCTCGACGGCAGCGGGGCTGAAGGTAGAAAGGGATTTTCTGAAGACGGCTGGCGTCGCGGATGGCGACGTGGTGCTTTCGGATGGCTGCGGGCTGGCGCGCGACGACCTGGTGACTCCGCGGGCGGTTGTAGCTTTGCTGGCCTACGTGCTTCGTCAGCCCTGGGGCGATTCATTCCTTTCGACTCTGCCCGTGGCCGGAGTGGATGGCACGCTGGAACACCGGCTGAAGAATACCCCCGCGGCTGGGTTCGTGGAGGCAAAGACGGGGGCCGCGGATCACGCGCGGGGATTGTCAGGGTACGCCACGACACAACGCGGCGAATACCTCGTGTTTTCCATGTTTGACAACAACAACCCGCAGCATGGAACCGATGCCACCGGCGCGCTGGATGCGATGGTTGCCGCGATGGTGGAGACTCTTGGCGAATCGAATGGCAGCGGTATCCGATGAACGCGCGGACTCGAATCAACGCGGTGCGCACGGCCGCGTGTTGGACGGAATTTCCCGGCGGCCATCGGGCTACAATTCTGTTTTGGCTTGCGCGGCTCGTATCGTGTCTCGTCCTGTTGAAAAATTGCTTGAGTTTGACGCGCTGAAGGACGTCGTCAGCGGCTTCAGCACGTGTGCGCCCGGACGGCGGGCGACGGAGGCGCTTGCGCCGCGGCAGGATGCGGAGGGCTTGCGGCGTGAATTTGCGCTGGTGAACGAGGCGATTGACTACCTGCGGGGCGGTTCGGAATTGGGGTTCGGGGCACTGGCCGATCCGGAAGACTGGCAGCCGCGGCTGAGCGTGCCTGAATCGGTGCTTTCCAGCGCTGAGTTGCTTGCGGCGGCCACGCTGATGGATGCTGTTTCGGCAGTGCGGCAAACATTTACGGGGGAACAGGACGCCGCGAAACACCCGCTGCTGAGCGACCGGGCCGCCGCGCTAGCTGATTTTCGGCATCTATCCACGGCGATTCGCCGCGCGGTGATGCCTAACGGCGAAATCAGCGACGACGCTTCGCCGCAGCTCCGGCGGATCCGCGTTGGACTCGTGCAGGCGCGCGAGAACATCCAGCGCGCGCTCGGAAATATTCTGCGTGCTCGGGGCGAGCCATCCGGCGCGGACTATATTACGTTGCGCAAGGACCGCTTTGTGATACCGGTGCGGGCGTCGGACCGGCGCGCGGTTCCGGGCGTTGTCCATGCGGCGAGCGCAACCGGCCAGACTGTTTTCGTCGAGCCGCTCGAAGCGATCGATCTCAATAACCGGCTGGTGCAGCTCGCCGAAGAAGAGGCCGCGGAAATCGCGCGCATTCTAGCGGAGCTTACCGGGCGGCTGCGAGCGGAACGCGCGCAGCTTGAAACGGCGGCCGGCAAGGTCGCGCAATTCGATTCGCTTTTCGCGCGCGCTCGATTTGCGCGTGACTTCGATTGCGTGATCCCGGAATTCTCCGACGGGAATTCGCTCCGGCTCGACGACGGCGCGCAATCCCGTACTCGAAGCGACGCTGCGGCCTCAGGGACGCGCGGCGTTACCTCTGTCGCTCGCGCTAGGCGGCGCCGAGACGGTGATGGTGATCAGCGGCCCCAACACCGGAGGCAAGACCGTTGCGCTAAAGGCGGTGGGGCTTGCGGCGCTTTCGGCGCAATCGGGAATTCCGGTGGCAGCGGACCATGCGGAGCTGCCGATTTTCGATATGGTTCTGGCCGACATTGGCGATGAGCAGTCGATTGCCGCGGACCTTTCCACGTTTTCGGCGCACGTTCTGAATATCAAGTCGATGCTCGAGAGGGCTACCGAGCGGTCGCTCATTCTTGTGGATGAAATGGGGACGGGCACGGCGCCTGATGAAGGCGCGGCTCTGGCGGTCGCGCTGCTGGAGGAATTTCGCGGGCGAAAGGCGTTGACCCTGGCCACCACGCATCACGACCGCCTGAAGACGTATGCGTCCACCACGCCGGGCATCGTCAATGCGGCGATGGAGTTCGACGAAGCGAATTTGCGGCCCACGTACCGGCTGCTGGTGGGCGTTCCGGGAACTTCCAGCGGCCTGGAAATCGCGCGACGGCTGGGCTTACCGGAACGCGTGATCGGGCGCGCTCAAGCGAGCCTCTCGCCAGAATCGCGCGAGGCCCGGGATTTGATTGCGTATCTGCATCGCAGCCGCGACGAGGTCGATGCCGCGCGGCGACTCGCTCGAGAGGAGCTTGCCAGGCTCGAAGCAGAGCGCCGCTCGCTGCAAACGGAATGGATCGAACGGCAGAAGAAGCGAATCGCCGAGCTTGAAAAGGCCTTTCTTGAGCTGCAGAAACGCTTTGAGGGCGAGGTAGCGCGGTTGGCTTCGGACATCAAGGAGCGCGCGGCGCGGGCGCAAATCGAGAAGCAAACGGCGCGGCGGATGGGCCAGATTGTCGCGGAAGCGCGCGGAGAGGCGGACGCGGCGGTCGTCGAAACACTTGCCGCGTCGCAGCAGGATTTGGGGGTTGCGCCGGAGGCGCCGGCGAAATCTGTGGAACCAGAGCAGCTCGTCGCGGGAGCGCACGTGAGCGTCAAGGGATTCAAGCAGCCCGTGATTTTCCGGCGCCAGGATGGGCGCACGGCTGAGGTGGAGGCGGGGGTATTGCGGATGAAAGTGCCGCTCGCGGACATTCTGCGCATTGAAGCGAGCGCCGGAGCAAAGACAGGCGCTTCCTCTGTGTCTTCTTCGGCGGCCGTTGGGCGAGGCGTTACGGTTCACGCGCGCCCCAGCGACGAGCCGGCTGGGCACGAGATCAACGTCATCGGGTGTACAGTGGACGAGGCCACGCGGCGCGTGGACAAATTTTTGGATGAAGCGGCGATTGCCGGGCAATCGAGCGTGCGGATTATTCATGGCTATGGCACCGGCGCGCTGCGGCGGGGGCTGGGCGAGTTCCTGGCAGAGCATCCCCTGGTGGAAGCGGCCCACGCAGAGGCAGAGGAGCGCGGCGGGAATGCCGTTACGGTGGCGGAGTTGAAAGCATGAGGACGGGAAGCAACAGCCGTGCCGTGGCGACGGGAAGAAAAATGCGGATCCACTTCGTTCGGGATGACAACGACGAATAAACTATGGCGGAAGCGGGATCATTTGCGGAGCGGGTGAAGCAGCAAGCGGACATTGTTCGCGTGGTGGGCGAATACGTGCGCTTGAAGAAAACGGGGCAGAATTTCACGGGCCTCTGCCCGTTCCATCAGGAGAAGACGCCGTCTTTCGCGGTGCATCCGGTGCGGCAGATCTATCACTGTTTCGGCTGCGGGGTGGGCGGCGACGTTTTCAGTTTGTGATGGAACTGGAGAAATCGAGCTTCCCGGAGGCGGTCCGGACGGTCGCGGAAAAGTGCGGGATCCCCATTCCCCGGCCTCGCGAGCGTTCGCCGGAGGAGCGCCGCGAGAATGAACAGCGCGGGACGCTGATCGACATGCACCGCGACGCCTGCGTATTTTTTTCGCGGCAGTTGCACGAGGGCGCGGAGGGGAAAGTAGCGTGCGCTTACCTCGAGGACCGCGGCCTCGACCGCGAGGCGATGAAACGTTTCGGCCTGGGATTCGCGCCTTCGAGCGGCGACGCGCTGCTGCGCCAGCTGAAATCGAAATACCACGAGAAGCTGCTCGAGGCTTCCGGGCTTTTTTCGCGCGACCAGGGCGGCCGGCTCTACGACAAGTTCCGGCGCCGCATCATGTTCCCGATCTCCAATGAATACCGGGAAGGTGATTGCCTTCGGCGGCCGCGCGATGGGCGATGAGATGCCGAAGTACATGAATTCGCCCGAGACGCCGATCTACACGAAAAGCTCGGTGCTCTATCATCTGGATCGCGCGAAGGAAGCGCTGCGTCAAAACGATTTCGGGATTCTGGTGGAAGGCTATATGGACGCGATCGCCGTGGCGCGCGCAGGAATCTCGAACGTGGTCGCCAGCTGCGGCACGAGCCTCGCGGAGCCGCAGATCAAGCTGCTGGCGCGCTACACGCGGCGCGTGGTGGTGAATTACGACCCGGATACCGCCGGGCAGGCCGCCACGGAGCGTTCGCTGCTGCTGCTGCTCGAAAAGGAATTTGACGTTCGCGTGCTGGCGCTCCCGGGCGGCGCCGATCCCGACGCGTTTCTGAAGCAGCATGGCGCCGAGGCCTACAAAAAGCTGCTGGCGCAGGCTCCGCCGTATCTCGATTATCTGATCGGGCGCGCCCGGAAGATGGACCGTTCGACGGCCGCCGGGAAAGTCGCCGCCATAAATTTTCTGCTGCCCTACGTGCAGCGGCTGCCCGAACCGGCTGCTGCGATCGGAATGGGCCACGCGCATCGCTTCCGAGCTGCGCGTCGATGAGCCGGTATTTCGCGAGGCTTTGCGGCGGGCCGCGGTCGAACGGCGCAGCGAGGTAAAGCTCAAGGCGGAGTTGCTCACGCCGGTCGTAAAGCCCGCCGAGCGCCGCTTGATACAAATGCTCGTGGAAGCCGAGGGATTCCGGGAACAGTTGGCTGCGGAGATCACTTCGGAGGCGCTGCACCGCGGACTTGAAACCGAACGTATCATCGAGGTTCTTCTCACCAAGGTTGCCGAGCAACTGGACGCAGCCGCTATTGCGGCGCTGCTGGAAGAAAAAGACCAACGGTTGCTGTTCGAAGTGCTCTTCGATCAAGCTATGCAGCACACGTGGGAGGAGGCTGAGGCTTGCCTGGAGTTCCTCAGGGATCGCCAGATTGCGCAGGAACTATCCGAACTGGAGAAGAAAGTGCGCGCGCAGCCCGGCCGGGAGGAACTGATTCGTCTTCTGGCGCGAAAAGACGAACTGAACAGAATTCTTTCACAGAAGCAACAGGCGAGCAGGTCTGTCGCAGGCCGCTAACCCTTATTCCAGCTGGCCGCTGATCTCGGCAAGCGGCTTTCCCTTCCAGAAACGCGCGAAGTTTTCCAGCGACATAAAGGTTCGGCTGCGCATGCGATCGATGTAGAGGTTGCCGTGAAGATGATCGATTTCATGCTGCAGGATTCGCGCATTCCAGCCGGACGCTTCGATTGCCCTGGGCTGCCCATGCTCATCGAGACACTCCACGCGCACGCTGTACGCGCGCGGCACCACTGCGGAAAAGCCCGCGAGGCTGAGGCATCCTTCAAAGAAGGCGACGGTTTTCTCGGAGAGAGCGGTAATCACGGGATTCACGATCACTTGAAATGAGACGGGACGCCGTTCGCGCTCTGATAATTCTTCCGGCGCGATGCCCTTGAGATACTCTTCTTTGTCTTCGATGATCGCCAGTTGAAGCGGCACTCCGACTTGGGGAGCGGCGAGCCCCACACCGGGCGCGTCGCGCATCGTGTCTCGCATGTCGCGAATCAGCCGCTGTATCTCCTCGCCGGCGATTTCGGCGGCTGTAAGCGGCCGCGCCTTGCTTCGGAGAACGGCTTCTCCTGCTTGCACAATCTTCAAACGCACTCCTGCCTCCCATTGCGATACCCGTGCTCGATCAGGATTGGAGATACCACGGCACGGTGATAATCACAATCCGCTGATCGCCTTTCAGGCGCAATAGCCCCTTCAGGATTTCCGCCCGGTTGTCGCGCAGCAGATAGTGGTACCAGTGATGTTCGACGAGTTCCGAAACGAGGACGGCGATCCTCCGGCCGGGGTTTTTGTCGGCTACGTCGAGGACATGGTCCACAATGGGCGAGATCACGTAGCGGTAAGGAGATTTTAAGGTGACCAAGCGCGGCGCCGGCCAGCCTTCCTGCTTCACCGGCGCTTCTACAAATCTGTCCCAGTCTTTTTGAAGCGACGACTCTTCATTCTCCGCATACACGTGGACTGCCTCAATATCCTTGGAGACGGTAAGCGCGAAACGCAGGGCCTTCTCGGTGGATTTTCCCCAGCTTTGCACCGGCACGATCACCAGCGGGGCATGCAGGCCGGTCAGATTCAGCGGGGTGTGGCACTCTAATTCCTTCTCGATGCGACCGAAATGGCGCCGTACCGAAAGCATCAGAAGGAGCAGCGCCGGGATCAAAATGGCAGTGATCCAGGCGCCTTCCACAAACTTTGCGACCAGGACAACGATTACGGTGGCGGCGGTTGCGACTGCCCCCAACCCGTTAACGAGCATCGAGCGATGCGCGCCGGGGCCTTTCGCTTTCCTCCAATGGTTTACCATTCCCGCCTGAGAAAGCGTAAACGCGAGAAACGCGCCGACGGCGTAGAGCGGGATCAGGCGATCGGTTACACCCCGGAAGGCCGTGAGAAGGATTCCGGCGACGATCGCGAGAACATACACACCTTGGGTGTATACGAGCCGGCGGCCTCGAATGCTGAATCCGCTGGGAAGAAATCCATTTTGAGCCACTGCACGGCAGAGCCGGGGGAAGTCCGCGAAGGCGGTATTTGCCGAGAGAGCCAGAACCACCAGAACGGAACCGATCGTCACGTAATAGAACAGGCCTCTCCCAGCCACGGCAGCGACGACTAATGAGAGCACGCTCTGATATCCGGATTGGCCGGGAGGCGTCGCCGTAATGTGGTAGGAGTGGGACAGGTAGGCAATCCCGGCGAGCATCAGCACCAGGATGCCGATGATAACCGTCAGGGTGCGTTGCGCCGTGCGAACGGTGGGTTCGCCAAAGGCTCGCACGCCATTGCTTACCGCTTCCACGCCGGTCATCGCAGTGCAACCGCTTGCGAATGCTTGCAGCAGGATCCACGCGGTGACCATTGCCGCCGTGTGCGCGACCGGGGGCGGCGGCGTTTCCACGGGCGTCGGATGGCCGCCGGCGAAGAGCGCTTTGGCGACACCAAGACCAAGGGCACCAAGCAAGCTGAGAACAAAAATGTACGTGGGAATCATGAAAATGATGCCGGCCTCCCGAATGCCGCGCAGGTTGACGAGCGTAATCAGCACCAGAATCGCGAGACACAGCAGTAAGGTGTGCGGCAGCAGGCGAGGCAGGGCCGATACGAGAGCGCCCACACCCGCAGAGATGCCCACCGCGACCGTCAAAATGTAGTCAATCATTAGTGCCGCTGCCGCCAGCAGGCCTGGATATGTTCCAAGATTCTCGCTGGCGACCGTGTAGGAACCGCCGCCACCGGGATAGGCGGCGATGGTCTGGCGGTAAGAAAAATACACGATAGAGAGAAGAATGATGATGCTCGCGCTGATCGGCACAATATATGCAGAGCCCACTGCGCCGAGCGGGATGAGAATCGTGAGCGCGGCCTCCGGTCCGTAGGCCGCCGAACTCAATGCGTCCAAGCCGAAGATAGCAACGCCTGTGGCAGCGCCCACTCGCTCTGCGCGCTCCATCCAGGTGGGAAGGGCCTTGCCAACCAGCACGTCGATGAACTTCATACGCCTCCACAGGTGCTTTCGGCCCTGATATTAAGTTTTTCAGTTCAGAAATGAAACCGGTCGAAAAACCGACAGATTGAGGGAAAGAACTTGAGGAGCTCCGGTACTTTTTCATCTAAGACAGGCAACCCGCGTGTTTACTTCCGGTTCGAAGCGAGAGGCAGGCATCTTCCGGTTACCGAAATCTCGCAACGACTTCGGGCGTCTGTCTCCGAATAGTGACTGTTTGCGGCGAGTCGTGGGCGATTTCTCGGGCGGTGCGCTGGAATCAGGCCATTTCCGCAAGAATTTCGCGCATGGTATAACGCTTGCTACTACAGAGAGGCGGCACGGCCAGACCGCCGCACATTTCTGCCTGCGCGGACTTTTATTTGATATCACTGAAGACAAGCGAATCAGGCCCCAGAGATTCAGGAGTCGCCTTTCTGCGACCGCAATCCGCGGTGTTCCGCCTGCCGAGGGAGTGGGGAGCCGAGCAACCGTTGCGTGTTGCTTACGGGAAAATTCCGAGCCTCGTGGTTCCGCAAGACTCGGGTGCCTTCCGGTGGTGGAGTTCTCTGAAAACTCTTTGTACGCGGGTGAAACTTTCCCCGTCGATGCTGGCGGGTTATCCGTTCCGCAGCCGCACGGGGCGGCGTGGATATTTTCGAGGGCGGTCCTGGAGCGCGTCCCTGGCAGTCCATGTGGCCGCGATTCTTCTGATCGTTTATCTTCACCAGCAATTTTCAGATAGTGTTGACGCGTTCAATTCGCCGGAACCCCAGCCCGAAGTAATCTACTATCGCGTACCGGTGCAGAAGCTGCCCAAGACATTGCCGCACATTGCTCCGGTAGGCCCGGGGGGACATCCGCTGACCGGACCGGTGCGTGAACGCCCTGCCGCTCGGGGGAGCAGCACTTCGCAGGGCGTTCTGACCATCGTTTCAAAACCAGCGCACCCGGACAATTTTCATCAAACGATCATTCAGCCCTCGTCGCCGCCGGAACTCAAGATCACGGCAGATCTGAAGCTGCCTAACGTCATCCTGGGAAAGCCGATTGACGCTCCGAAGGCGCCTTTGCAATTCAATCCGAGCGCGGCAAAGCCCACTCAAAGAGAGCGGCAGACCAATGCGGAGCCTGCGCCGTCCGCCACTCAGGACGTTGCGGCTAATCCCGTTCCCACCTTTCTTACGCCCGCGACGTTCAAGCCATCCATGCCGGTGCCGGTGACGCAAGGCGGCGCTGTGCGGCGAAGCAGCAGCGGCAACGGGAATGTTCAGGCGCCCGATGTGAGTACGGCTTCGTCCGGAGATTCGGCCACGCTCGCTGTGATCAGCAGCGATCCGGGGGCCGCGTCCATGTCGCAAATCATGCTGCCGCCCGGCAACCGATACGGCGAGTTCACCACGTCGGCGACCGAGAATGGCGCCGGATCGCCCGGCGGAAGCCGCACGGGGGTTACAGGCGGCGGTTCAGGAGCGCCAGGAAAAGGCGGGGACGGAAGCACGGGCCCCGGGGTCGCTTCCAGCGGGGGCGGGGGTCTTTCGATGTCTGAAGCGCCCGTGAGTATCAGCGGCGAGGGCACAAACGCAGGGGCTTCCGGGATGCTTGGAGCGGCTCTGGCGAGAGGAATCATCTATCCGGTTCCGGCGGTTTTCAACGTTCGCAAGAATTCTCTGACGGTCGTCACCGGCTCGATCGGGGGCGGGGGCCTGGGCGCCTATGGCGCGCTGCATTGCGGGAAGATCTACACCATTTTCCTTCCAATGCCCGGGAAGAACTGGATCATGCAGTATTGCGCGCAGAATTCCACCGATGCGCCTCCTGTGCCCAACTCGGCTACCGTCGCCCACTTCGGCGAGGGCCTGGTGCCGCCCCAGGCGGAATCGAAATTCGATTTTCAACGGGAGCAGGTGCCACCGGAGAAGGTTGGAAAGCTCATTATCCTGAAGGGCGTGCTGCGCACGGATGGATTTATCGACGAGCTCCAAGTCTATCAAAGCGTTTTGTCCGAAATGGACGACAACGCTCGCCTGGCATTCAGCCAGTGGAAATTCAAACCTGCTTTGCGCGAGAGTAAGCCGGTTGCGGTGCAAGTGCTGGTGGGAATTCCGACGGCGCAGCCGAATCCGTCAAGTCAGTAAGGGCGTGGCGTTCCGAGGCGAAGCTACAAAACTACCTTAGTAGTATATGTATTGGTGTCTCCGAAAGGAGGCGAGCGGTACTAAAATGGAAAAAGTGCGCAGGAAATTGCCTCTTTGAAGCTCTGAAGCCGCTAGGGTCGACATTCCCACATACCGATAGTTACCCCCAAGCAGTTTGCTCACACGGATTTACTGCCAACTGCACCCTTTTGGATACCGTTTGGCAGCCCGCTTGCCCTCTCTAATCCGCAGACATATCTCCGGTGCCTAATCCTCGACCTTGGATTTCTTTTTTGGATAGGGGTTGAGTTAGGCCCACACTGAGCTTATTCTTCCGAGCGACCCCCGTGTCCGTACCGGTTTCTGGAGCTGCCGGTATCAGCCGTGGGGTTGTCCAATCGAGGCAGAACTTTGAGCGACACACCCGTCAACGCTGCACCCAACAGTCATCCACCCGTCAATGTCTGCTTCGTCAGCCAGGATTCCGGCCTGGCGGAGGCGATCGCGCGCGCTTTAGGTCCGGCCTTTTCAACCCGGGCTATGAGCGACTTTCAGCCCAGCCGGTTGGGTGATCTGAGGGAGTGGTGCGACGTGGTGCTGCTCGATCTGCGTGATGCGAGGTCGCGGGGCGATCAGGAAAAGGCTTTTCGGTTGATGGATGCCATCAATCAGTTTCAGTCGCATCCCCCGATGGTCGTGCTTTGCGACACGGAGAATCGCCTGTTGCCTGTAGGCGTGATGGAGCGGGGCGCCTACGACAGCGTGAGCAATCCCCCGAATATCGTCGAGCTGCGCCTGATTCTAAAGCGCGCATGCAAGTTCTATGCGGCAGAGAAGGAAGTGGAGCGGCTGCGCGCGACTGCGCCGGGCGCCGGAAGGCTGCATGAGTTGCTGGGAACCTCGCGGGTGATGCAGGAAATGTTCGCGCTGGTGCAGAAGATCGCGCCGTGCGACGTGAACGTGCTGATTACTGGCGAGACCGGAACGGGAAAAGAGTTGCTGGCGCGCGCAATTCACCAGTTTAGCGGGCGCAGCACGCGACCCCTCGTGGCGTTTTCGTGCGTGAATTTGCCGGAAACTCTGATCGAAGACGAGCTGTTCGGCCACGAAAAGGGCGCGTTCACGGGCGCGCTGATGAGCCGGCGCGGCCGGCTTGGAAACAGCCGACCAGGGCACGCTGTTCCTGGACGAGATTGGCGACTTGGGCCTGGGGCTGCAGCCGAAATTGCTGCGCGTGCTTGCAGGAGCGGAGCTTCGAGCGGCTGGGCAGCAGCACTCCGATTAATCTGAACATCCGGCTGATCTGCGCGACCAACCGCAACCTTGCCGACATGGTGCAGAAGGGCACTTTCCGCGAAGACCTCTACTACCGGCTGAACGTGGTGCAGATGCATCTTCCTCCGCTGCGCGAACGCCGCGAGGATATCCCCCTGCTGGCGCAGCACTTTCTGCAGATTTCCGCGGAGCAGTTCGGCAAAAAGGCCAAGCGATTTTCGCAGCCGGCGATGCGGACGCTCGAGGAATATGGCTGGCCGGGCAACGTGCGCGAGCTTGAAAACGCCGTGCAGCGGGCGGTGGTGCTTTCCGACGGCCCCGCGGTCGACACGTGGCACCTGCCGCCTTCGATTATCGGCAATTCCGAACAGTCGGCTTTGAACGGCTTGTATGAAGAAGAAGTGCGCCAGTTCAAGAAGCGTTTGATCGTGCGAACGCTGCGCGAATGCGGGTGGCGCAAGGCCGAAAGCGCGCGCGTGCTGGGCGTGGCGCGAGGCTACCTGCACAGGCTGATCAACCAACTGGAAATCCGCGAGCCGGAAGATGTAGTCGAGTCCGAAGCGCGCGACCGCGTTGCGCCGATCAAGCAGACCGCATAAACCTGCGGCATACAGGTGCCTCAACGTCTTCCCTTGTCGTTTCTACCCGCGCCACGTCGCGCGTTCGGATGGGTTTCCCCCAATTCAGCCAGACGGATAACCGCACATTCCATTGAGTTCCCGCTGCGTTTCTTTCCGAGGCCGCCGTTTTGGAACGATAACTGCCATTAGAAATGTGACGGAGCCAGTGTTTCCGAATGAGAACACTGGGAATCCAAGACTTACGAATGATTTCTGATCTCGACAACGTGAATCTGCGCACATTTGATTACTGTTGCCCGGAAGCCAAACGGAAAGAGAGATGAGACTCTCAGGCATTTCGACAGAAATTGACGTCCCGACGGATGTCCTCCACGAGCCGCCCGCAACAGCCTTAGCCCGCGATCAGGGCAAGGTTCGCCCTTCCAGCCTGCCGGGGAAGCCAACCCTCTTCCAGCGGGCCTTTCCTTTTCCGGTGATGATGGCGAGCTTGCTGGTGGGAGGCGTTTTCGCGATCGTACGCGGCTTCCGCGTGGATCCTGATATGTGGTGGCACATCAAGATCGGAGACTCGATTCTTGCGACGCACTACTGGCCCACCACGGATATTTATTCGTTCACGGTCGCGGGGCAACCGTGGCTTGCTTATGAATGGCTGGGGGAAGTGCTGCTCGCCTGGGTTAACCGCATCGGGGGCATAAGGGGCCTGGAAGTTCTCCTGATTGCCCTGAGCAGCATCATAGTGCTTTCGCTTTATGGGCTTGGGACTTTGTGCAGCGGAAATTCAAAGGCTGGATTCGTGGCCGCGAGCATTCTTCTGCCACTAGCGACCGTCTCGTTTACCTTGCGTCCGCAGATGCTGGGTTACTTGTTCCTCATTTTGACCGTCATTGCGCTGGAGCGTTTCAGGCAAGGCAAGCGCATGGCTCTGTGGTTTGTTCCGCTGATGATGCTGCTTTGGGTGAACACGCATGGATCGTGGATCATCGGACTGGGAACGATCTTCGTGTACTGGATGAGCGGGCTGTTTGATTTTCGGGTGGGCAGCTTGGAGGCGGTACGCTGGACGGGAGACGAACGCCGCATTCTCGCTGGCGTTTTTCTGTTATCTCTCATGGCGGTCCCGATCACGCCTTACGGCGCACGAATTGCGGCATCGCCATTTGAATTCGCCTTTTCGCTGCCTCTCAATTCCGCATATATCAGCGAATGGCAGCCGATGCCCTTCAACATGTTCGGAGGGCAGCTGTTTTTGGGGATCTTGCTCGCGGTGATTGCTTTGCAGGTTGTCTGGCAGTTCAAATGGCGGCTGGAGCACCTGGCGCTCTTTATCGCTGGGGTGATGATGGCGTGCCTGCACGTTCGCTTCGTCCTGCTTTTCGTGCCTTTTTTTATGCAGCCGCTGTCCGCGATGCTTGCCCGCTGGATTCCGCACTACGACGCGAGTAAAGATAAGTTTACGCTGAACGCTGCTTTGGCGGTGGGCGTCGGCGCATGCGTCATTCTTTTTTTTCCGTCGCGCGCGGAATTGCGCCGCGATGCCGCCGGGCATTTTCCTGTCGATGCCCTCGAATACCTGAATCGGAATCCCGCGCCTGAGCCCATGTACAACACCTATGGATTCGGAGGATATCTGGTGTGGTCGCGCGGTCCGGTGCACAGGGTATTTATCGACGGACGCGGCGACGTCTACGAGCGCGGAGGCGTATTCGCCGACTATCTTCACATCTCCCGTTTGGAGCCGGGCACGCTCGCGGTGCTCGATAACTACGGCATCCAGTCGTGCCTTCTGCAGCGCGGTGAACCCCTTGCAACGCTGCTGGCAGCATCGGGGTGGAAGAGGATCTATGCCGACAGTGTTGCCACCCTGTTCGTCCGGCCGAAACAGCCAGGGTCTCATTCCTGAAGAAGCTATGGAGGCGGCGAGGGCGCTGAATGGCGCTCCACAACGCACCAGATGAATGCGCGATGATATTTCCTTTTCGTCGAGGGGGTAGATTTTGTTCCTGGAAGATCAGCCGAAAGAAAAGGTTTTAGGGCCTTTAGTGCTGGTCAGCTTCGTTTCTCTCTATCTGGAACTGATGCTCATCCGTTGGGTGGGAACGGAAATCAGGGTTTTTGCCTACTTCCAGAACCTGACCCTGATTGCGTGTTTTCTCGGTTTCGGCGTTGGATGTTATCGAGCCACGGCGAAGAAACACTTTCTTTTCGAGGCTGGCACGCTCGCCCTTCTGGTCATCTGCGTCGGGCTGCCGTTTGCTTCCTGGCGGTCGATTCTGGAGGTTCTTTCCGCGGCGCTCGCATTCTCACTCGATGCGCAGACGTGGTCGGAGAGTTTCACAAACGGCCGGTCGCCACTGGTCCTGTCGGTGCTTTCGGTCTTACTGATCACCCTTCTCCTATCGTTGGTCGTTCAGACCATGATTCCGCTGGGCCAATGGGTTGGCACGTACCTCAACGCGGCGAAGAACCCCGTGCGAGCGTATTCCGCGAATCTGCTGGGAAGCCTCGGGGGCATGTGGCTTTTTGCCGGAATGTCTTTCCTTCGCTTGGCCCCGGTGTTTTGGTTCGCGCTGGCGTTTCTGCTGTTCTTTCTCGTGCATCCGCGGGTGGTGAAGTTCGGGTTTCTGAGAACCGCGCTTTGCGCGGCGAGTCTCTTATTGCTGGGATACGCTGCCTCGAGCGGGCTAATTCGCTGGTCGCCTTACCAGAAACTCGAGCTCCAGCCTTTGCCATCGGGCGAATATCACCTTCTGGTAAATAATACCGGCTATATGACCCTTGCGAATGTTTCTCCGGAGCATCTCGCGGAAAATACAGCTTTGGCTGACACATACAAGAGCAGCTCCTACGATGCGCCCTTCAGGTTTGTGGAGAGCAGACAGCGAGTTCTAATCGTCGGAGCCGGTGCCGGCAACGATGCGGACGCGGCGCTCCGCAATGGCGCAAGCCAGGTGGATGCGGTCGAGATCGATCCGGTGATCTACTCCCTCGGACGGAAGTTGCATCCGGACCATCCATATCAATCGCCAAAGGTTCGCGTGATTATCGATGATGCCCGGTCGTTTTTGCGTGAGTCTCGGGACAGCTACGATGTAATCGTTTTTGGCCTGCTCGACTCGCATACGGAGTTCTCCGGCTACAGCAACATGCGCATCGATAATTACGTATATACGGAAGAATCTTTGCGCGAAGCCAAAGGGCTATTAAAGCCTTCGGGGGTTCTGATCGTTAAATTCGAAGTGCGTCCACCATGGACGTGGATGGGCGAGCGATTTTATTCGATGTTCAATGACATTTTCGGGCGGCCTCCGGTTGTCTTCTACGCGCCACCCGCCGGTAGAATGTTGTCTGCGACCGAGTTTATCGCTTCGAATGATTCGGGCGTGTGGGATCGTGCCCGGCAGCCTGCCCTTGCCGGAATGATTCTCAGGAATCCGCCGAAATTTTCTTTGAATTTGCAGCAGGCGCCCGCGCCGACCACGGACGACTGGCCTTACGTATACAACCGTGGCCGCACGATTCCTCGCACATACTTTACTGTCTCCGCCATCCTCTTAGGCCTCGCGATTCTGATCCTACGGCATGCTTTCAAGCCGGCCAAGGCTTGCACGTGGAATTTCTTCTTTCTGGGAGCGGGGTTCTTGCTGTTGGAAACGCAGATGATCAGCCGCCTCGCGCTGTATTTCGGATCCACGTGGCTGGTGAACTGCGTAGTTATATCACTCCTGTTATCGGTTCTGGTCGGGGCGAACGTGTGCGTGGAAAGGGGCGCGGGGCTTTCGCTGGAGCTTTGGTACGGTGCGACGACCGCGTCGCTGCTGGCTCTCTATGCTATTCACTGGGATGCGCTGCCTCTCCGTCCGTTCGTTGTGGGCACATTGTTAGCGGCCGGCTACTGTGTGCCCGTTTTCTCAGCTGGGGTCATCTTTGCGGAGACGTTTCGGCGCAGCAATGAAAGGTCGACCGCGCTCGGCAGCAACATCGTTGGAGCTGTCGTAGGAGGATTGGCGGAAAACGTTTCTTTCGTATTCGGGCTGAAATCGCTCCTGTTGCTGGCAGGGGTCTTTTACCTGCTGGGCGCGCTTTTCGATGTTCTCGCGAAACAGAGTCCCCTGCCGGTGCCATCCCCCAGGGCGGTCCAAAGAGCAGCGCCCACGACGGATTCCATCGTCTAAACCCGTACTGCTTTGGCAGTTGGTGGATGCTCTGGCACCTACCTGAATCACGGGTGCGTCACCATTCCCGCCGCAGTGCGGTGCGAGAATGTCCACAACCGGTGACTCTTTTAGAGGAATGACCTCTAGGACATTATAAGTAACTGTAAATGGAAGCTTTAAATAGGTGAGAGGAAGCGTCAAGTGGTGGTCGGGATGCTAAATAGTAGGCGGGGTTCTGTACCCCACCTGTCAGTTCACTCTCGGTGGAGGAAAAGATGAAGAGCTTGTTCATGCGGTTATGGAAGGAAGAAGAAGGCCAGGATTTGACGGAGTATGCGCTTCTCGTCGTGCTGATTGCGCTAGTGGCGATCGCGGCCGTTACGAAATTGGGTGGCGCTATTTCGAACGTCTTTAGTAACGCGGCAACAAGCATGGTTACTCCTACTCCCGGTTCGTAATGACGAGGGAAGAGCCTCCGCCAACGATAGGTTGTCCATATTGCAGCCTGTCTTGCCCGTGAGGGAGGGGGACTATGTCTGTAATATGTAGGCGACCCCGGCGAGAGGGAGAGGCGCTCAATCATACTGTGCGTTGCTCCTGGCTCGAATAAGCCCGGACTTCGATGGGGCGCATTGAGCGGGTTGACGAGGGCTGTAGGTGCGGTTTGGTCCGATGCGGCGAAGGGACTTTTGACCGCCGCTTAAAGAAGTCGTTCAGGAAGTAACTAAAGAAGTCAGCGATGCATTTGAACGCAGCTCAAACCGTGTGGGCAGTGACGCTTGTTTTCGTGGCGTGCTCGGCTGTATTGGATGGCCGCACGCGCCGGATTCCGAACTGGCTTACGGTGTCGGGGGTGGCGACAGGTGTCGTGGTGCACGGCGCTTTAGGGGGCTGGCGCGGCGTGCTCGTGGCACTTGGGGGAGCAGGACTCGGGCTAGCGGTTTTATTGCCACTGGTATTGCTCCGGGCGCTGGGAGCAGGGGACTGGAAGTTGATGGGGGCATTGGGAGCCTTAGTGGGCCCACAAATGCTTTGGTTCGTTCTTGTTGCGAGCGTGCTCGTGGCGGGAGTTATGGCACTCATTGTGACGATACGGGCCCAGCGGGTGCGTGAGACTCTTCATAACATGGGGCTCATCATCATGGGGGTTCTCACGTTAGGGATCCGAACTCATCCGGAGATATCGCTCGATAACCCGGGGATGCTCAAGCTGCCGTTCGGCGTGGCCGCGGCAATCGGGACGCTGATTTGTTTTGTTGCGGCGCATTGGACGCTTTGAGGGAAAGCAGTGAGGCAATAAGGAGATTGGGTTCATGAATCGAAACCGGATGCTGATCGGGCTGGGGGTCGCGCTGGTGGTGGCGTTCCTGCTGAGCAACTTTGTCTACCGCAAGTTTCAGGAAGCCTCCGCCGTAAAGCCCGTGGCCATGGATCGAATCGTCGTGGCGGCCAGGCCGCTGGGGCTGGGAACGCGGCTTGATCCGTCGATGCTGCGAACCCTTTCGTGGCCGGTCGGCCAACCCGTGGCCGGGATGTGCCGGCGGATTCAAGACTGCGCAAATCGCGCGCTCATCACCAACGTAGCCGAGAACGAAGCAATCCTGGAAAGTAAGCTGGCTCCGGCCGCGGCTGGCGCAGGGCTTGCAGCGGTGATTCCGGAAGGAATGAGGGCCATGTCGGTGGCCGTGAACGATGTGGTTGGCGTAGCGGGGTTCGTTACGCCAGGCACCATGGTGGATGTGCTGGTGACAGGTTCGGTAGTCGGAGCGAGCCAGGCTGGGAGCATCACGCGAACGATCCTCGAAAATGTGCGCGTGCTCGCCGCGGGACAGAAAGTACAGCAAGACCAGGAAGGAAAGCCGCAAACCGTTCCGGTGATCACGCTGCTGGTGACGCCCGAGGACGCGGCGAAACTGGCCATGGCCAGCACTCAGGGAAAGATTCAGTTGGCTCTTCGTAATACGGTGGATACCGGAACGGCAACTCCGGAACCGGTGCTGCAAAGTGTGCTGTTTTCGTCGGGTGCTCCCGCCGTGGTGGCGCCCGTGAAGCACGTGACGGTGGCCAAGGCGCCCGCGGCCCCGTCGGCGTATCAGGTGGAAGTGATCACCGGGAACAAACGGGAAACGAAGAGCTTCACCGAGCAGTAGGCTGTACAGGAGAGAGTTGGATGTCCGAATCTTTTGCAACGCATAACCAGAAGAGAATCGCCGCCGCCCTGGCGATCTCCGGATTTCTTTTGTCCGCGGTGCCGGCCTTACAGGCGCGAACGCAAAATGCCGCAGCGGCCCTCACGCCGTTGCAACAAACAACCGCGCAGGTGCAAGGCGGGGCGCCGGCGGCTCCTGGTAATCAAGCGCCCACGAGCCAGGTTCAGATGGCCGATCAGGGTGAGACGCAGGTGCTGCACTTGATGGTGGGCCGTTCGCTGGTGGTCACCTCGCCGACGAGGATCAAGCGGATTTCTGTGGCTGACCCGGCCATCGCCGATGCCATCGTCGTTAGTCCCAATCAGGTGTTGGTAAATGGAAAGATGCCTGGGGGCGTGTCCCTGATGCTGTGGGATGAGTCGGATCAGAGCCAAGCCTTCGAAGTTTCGGTGGACATCGACATCCTCAGCCTGAGCGAAAAAATTCATGAAGTGTTCCCGAACGAGCAAGTACAGATCGAGACATCGAAGGATTCCGTAATTCTCTCGGGGCATGCGTCATCGATTGCGGTGGCTGACAAAATCATGGAGGTCGTAAAGAACGCCACTCCGAAAGTTACGAGCCTGATCGTGACTCCGGCGGTGCAGCCGGGAGAAATCCTGCTGGAAGTGAAATTTGCCGAGGTGGATCGCTCCGCCGTGAGCCAGTTCGGGCTGAATATCCTGAGCCTGCCAGGCGCGAAAAACGTTGGTTCGATTACCACCCAGGAGTTTGGACCGCCGTCTCTTGTGGGCACGCTGAGTCAAGGGGGCGTCACGGGGACCACGACTAGTACCGCTACGGCGACGACGACTAATGCCGGCGGGGTGTCCGTCAGCAACTTGCTCAATATTTTTCTCTACCGGCCGGATCTGAATCTTGCCGCGACAATCCAGGCGCTGCAGCAGCAGAATATCCTGCAAATCCTCGCGGAGCCGAACCTGCTGACTGCTTCGGGCAAAGATGCCGCGTTTCTGGCGGGGGGCCAGTTCCCGTATCCTGTTCTGCAATCGACTGCCAGCAGCGGGAGTTCCGGGAATTACGATCCAGTTCAAGGAATACGGCGTGCGACTCAATTTTACGCCGACGATTATGGCGGACGGCCTGATCCATCTGAAAGTGCAGCCGGAAGTGAGCTCGCTGGATTTCACCAATGCCGTTACCCTGCAGGGCTTTACCATTCCGGCGCTTTCGACGCGCCGCGTGGAGTCTGAAATGGACCTGCGGGACGGCCAGACCTTTGCAATTGCCGGATTGATTGACAACCAGGTCCAGACGCAGCTTTCAAAGATTCCCGGTATCGGCGACATTCCGATCCTTGGGAACCTTTTCAAAAGCCATTCAACAACCAAGAGCCGTGACGAACTTTTGGTGATCGTGACGCCGCGTATCGTGCGTCCGCTGGCTCCCAATGAAGTGCCTCCAGGACCCGCTTTCACGGTTCCCTTCCTGGTGCCGACAGGAGCGCAGCCAAACGTGCCAGCGACGCGATAAATATTGCGATCCGATAAAGGACTGTCTGTGAAACCATTTGAAGAAAATCAGTTCAAGGGGAAGTCAGGGTCCATGCTAACGGCGGCGATTGTAACCGGCGATACCGCAAGCGCGGCGCAGCTGCTGGCCAGTCTCGAGCAGACGGGCCTGGTGAATCCCGCCATCAAGCAGTGGACCGTTTCGTCGGATAAGTTGCCGGACGCGGGCGAGGTGGTAGCCGACATTGTTTTGCTCGACCTGGGACGCGATCCCGAGCCTTTTTTCATTTTTGGAACGCACCTGCGGCGGATTCGCCCGTCCACACGTCTGATTGCGTGTTCGGCTACCAATCCCCCGAATCCCCAGATGCTTCTGGACGCCATGCGCAGCGGTGTTCAGGACTTTGTCGCGAAGCCGGTAACCCCGGCCGGCCTGAGAGACATTCTGGCGCGCTTCACGCAGGAAGGGCATTCAACGGGAAGGGCTGCCGACAAGCTGATCGTGGTGATGGGTTCGAAAGGCGGTGTGGGAACGACGACGGTCGCCGTGAACCTGGGAGTGCAGCTTTCCGCGCATTCCAACAAACGCGCTGTGCTGCTCGATTTTGCGCGGCCTCTCGGCAACGCTCATCTTCTGCTCGATCTGCACCCGCGCTTTGGCATTCGCGACGCGATTGACAGTCTGGACCGTCTCGACAGTCACTTTTTCGCGGGGCTTCTCGAGCGGCACAAATCGAAACTCGAGATCTTGGGTGGCGCCATGCAGCCGGAAGAGTGGCAAAACATCCCCACCGAGCCGCTGAGCAGGGTGGTGAACGTCGCGCAGGCCGGGTTTGAATAGTGCTGGTTGACATGGGATCGCACTTCGCCTCCGATTTAAGCCCCGTGCTCACTACCGCGCGGATGATTTTGATGGTAGTGGAGGCCAATGTTCCCTCGTTGTGGACCCTTCAGCGGCGGTTGTTGGCGCTTACCGGGTTGGGTGTCGACCCTGACCGCATCCGCCTGGTTGTGAACCGATGGCACAAGGGCGACGAAGAGCCGCTGAAAAGCATCGAGAAGGAAACGAAGCGTTCGGTGTTCGCCTGCCTGCCCAATGACTTTCGCAAGGCGAGCGCGGCGATGAATCTGGGAACTCCGCTGATGGAGAACCACAACAATGTTCTGACGGATCAATACCGCCAGCTGGCGGATCAGCTCGCGGGAGTTTCCCGCGGGCCGATATCGAAACGCGGCGGGCTAAGCAACTTCTTCACATTTACAGGGAAGAGATAACTGGTATAGGAAAGAGATAAAAGATCAATGCCTCCAACCCCTCTATCCGGACCCCGGGCTGACTTTCGGCGCAGTGAAGACGGCGATTCACCGCAGGCTTATCCAGAAACTGAATCTGGACCGGCTCAACGAGATCAAGAGGGAAGAGGTTCGCCGGGAAGTTTCTCAGATATCTGGAAGCCCTGGTTGTAGGCGAATCCACTCCCATGAATTTGCAGGAACGGGAGAGGCTGGCCCAGGAAGTTCTGGACGAAGTATTTGGACTGGGCCCGCTGGAACCGTTGCTGAACGATCCGACGGTTTCCGACATCCTGGTTAACACCTACCGCCGGGTCTATGTGGAACGCAACGGCATTCTCGAGATGACGTCCGTGCAGTTTCGCGACGACGCGCACCTGATGGGCATCATCGATCGCATCGTCTCGGCGATCGGCCGGCGCGTGGATGAGTCATCTCCGATGGTGGACGCGAGGCTTGCCGATGGATCGCGCGTGAACGCTATTATTCCCCCCTTGTCGGTAGATGGGCCCTGCCTCTCGATTCGCCGATTCGGCCGCGATCCCGCTGACGGCGGAGGATCTGCTCGCTAATTCGACGCTAACGCCGCCCATGCTCGAACTGCTGCAGGGCTGCGTGAAGGCGCGCCTGAACATTTTGATTTCAGGGGGAACGGGCGCCGGAAAAACGACATTCCTGAACGTGCTCTCGTCTTTCATATCCGACCGCGAGCGAATCGTGACCATTGAAGACGCGGCGGAATTGCAGTTGCACCAGGATCACGTAGTGCGCCTGGAAACCCGGCCGCCGAACATCGAAGGCAAGGGCGCCGTCCACCAGCGGCAATTATTGATCAACTCACTGCGTATGCGGCCCGACCGGATCATCGTTGGCGAGGTGAGAAGCGACGAAGCTCTCGACATGCTGCAGGCCATGAACACCGGCCACGACGGTTCGCTGACGACCATTCACGCCAACTCCCCTCGTGACGCGCTAGGCCGGCTGGAAACCATGGTGGCCATGGCGAACTTGAACATTCCGGACACGGTCTGCAGGCGCCAGATTTCCTCGGCTATCGATGTCGTGGTTCAAGTAAGCCGGCTCAGCGACGGAACTCGAAAAGTGCTGAACGTATCCGAGATCACCGGGATGGAAGGCGACATCGTCGCCATGCAGGACATTTTTGTTTTTGAAAAACATGGCATTCGCGAAAACGGGGAAGTCATCGGCGAATTCCGTGCCACGGGAATCCGGCCCAAGTTCAGCGACCGGCTGCTGGTTACGGGAATTGAATTGCCGGCGGGCATGTTCGAATTCGCCCGCAGGCGCTGAGGATATTTCATGATGCTGCTCTTCAGTCCATTGGCGGGTAAGCCGGGGAAATCGCGCACAGTTTCGCCTGCTGGATCCCGCAAGGAGGGCAAGTCGCCATGGCGCTATTGATCGGCCTGCTCGCGCTTCTCGTGGGCGCCATCGTCTTCGGCGCATTCTGGGTGTTCTTCGGGTCAACGACCACCCAGGAAGTGGTGCGCGACCGCATGAACGCGGTGCGCAGGGCCGAAAAACGGGGGGACGTCTCGCTTGACTTGCAGCTAGTCCGCGACGAAATGATGAGCAGCGTGCCGCTGCTGAACCGGATCATGATGAAGCTGGGCTGGACCACCGGCCTTCAGAATTTCATCCAGCAGGCAGGCATGGAAACGAAGGTCGGCAAGATCCTGCTGATTTCCGGTGTCAGCGGACTTTCCGCGTATGTGATCGTTAATGTTTTTTATGGCCAATTCTCTTTGGGACTGATCGCGGCGGCGGTAGGCGCTGCCATCCCATTGTTGGTGATATCGTTCCGGCGCAGCAGGAGACTCAAGCAGTTCGAACAGCGTTTTCCGGAAGCGCTGGACCTGCTGGGGCGCGCCGTCCGGGCCGGACACGCGTTTACCGCTGGATTGGAAATGGTGTCAAAGGAATCGGCTGAACCGGTGGCCGGCGAATTCCGGACGACCTTCGAGGAGCAAAACTTTGGCTTGCCGCTGAGGGATGCGCTTTCAAACATGGCTGCGCGAATGCCGCTGGTCGACGTGCAGTTCTTTGTGACCGCGCTCTTGATTCAGAAAGACACTGGCGGCAATCTGGCGCAACTCCTCGACGAGCTGGCCCGCGTGATCCGGGAACGCTTCCGGATTCATCGCGAAGTGCAAATCAAGACGGCTCAGGGGCGCCTGACAGCCGTGATTTTGATCGCGCTGCCGGTTGCCATGCTGCTTTTCATGAGGGTCGCCAACCCCGGCTATGTGAATGTGTTGTTCGAAGATCCCCTCGGCATCCGGCTTCTAATCGGAGCGGCGGTCATGCAGACCATTGGCGGGGCTATTCTTTGGAAGATCGTGCAGGTTGAGGTTTGAAAGGTTAGGGGGGCGTTGTGCTACTTGTAGCAGTTGTCACATTTATAGCGACCGCGCTGATTCTTGCGGCCCTCGTCTACGCGTTTTCTTCGGAGCACACGGGCGTAGCGGAGCGGCTGGAGCAGCTGAAACAACCCACCGTCCGGCGCCCGGAGCAGAGATTCGGAGGAAAGCAAAAGGAGCTGGCTCGCAATTTCCTCGCTAAAGTGGGGGGCTTCGTTCCGGTGGCGGCAGGCGCGAGGGCATCGCGCGCGCAGATCATGATGATGAGAGCCGGCTATCGAAGTTCGGAAGCCTCGCTTGCCGTGCAAGGGATGAAGGTGCTCACTCCTGTTGCACTAGTAGCCCTGGTGTTCGCGACCGGCGTATACCGCTCGAATCCATTCTTTGTTTTGCTTCTGGCTGCTGTGCTGGGCTTCATGCTTCCGGAAATGTGGCTCCTGTGGAGGATCAAGCGGCGCCAGCATAAGTTGCGTCTCGCTCTTCCCGACGGCCTCGATCTTCTGGTGATCTGCGTTGAGGTGGGACTCGGCTTGGACCAATCAATCCTGAGAGTTGCCCAGGAAATCCGCATCGTTCACCCGGAACTCAGCGAAGAGTTGCAAATGGTGAATCTGGAAATGCGCGTGGGAAAAAGCCGTCTGGAAGCGCTGCGGGAGCTGGCGCGACGGACCGGACTGGACGAGCTGAAGGCGCTCGTGGCGATGCTGATACAGACGGAGCGTTTTGGAACAAGCATCGCGCAGTCGCTGCACGTTTATTCCGACGATTTACGCACGCGGCGCCGCCAGCGAGCCGAAGAGATGAGCGCGAAGACGACGGTAAAGATGGTCCCGCCCCTTGTGTTCTTTATTTTTCCCGCGCTCATGGTCGTGATCCTGGGGCCGGCGGTAATAACTCTGATGCGGCAATTCGTGAAGTAGCCGTGGGGAAAGACCAATCGGGCTGAAAACGACAATTCAGAAAAGGAGGAAGCGAGGATGGACATTACGACGATTCGCATCATTGCCGGCGTGCTGGCGGTGGTGGTGCTGTTCATTATCATCTGGCGGCGGCGCGGGAAAGCAATCGAATAACAAACACCAACGGCGGTGAAGAAAGCTTTAAGGGTATATGGCCAAGGCTGATCAAGAGCGCGCGGTTTACGTGTACAACAAGACGCGAGAGACCTTCGTGGCAACGGAGGCGCTCGTCGCGGACAGCTATGTCCGCCGCCTGGTCGGCCTGCTTGGGAAGACCCAGCGGTGGGCCCGGCTTGGCACGGGACTGTGGATTATTCCCTCGCGGGGCGTTCATACGATCGGCATGCTCTTCCCCATCGACTTGATTTTCCTCAACAAGCAGAAAGAAGTCGTGCACCTGGAAGAACACGTTCGTCCATTTCGCATTTCCAAGGTCTCTCTCAAAGCCAGCAGCGTTCTGGAGCTTCCTCCTCACACGATCTATCGATCCGGGACGCAGGTGGGGGACCATTTTGAAATCTCCTCGTTGGCGGCTCGCAAGCCGGAAGTGGAAATGAGAAGGGCCGTCGCGCCTGTTGCCGATTAGCACAACTGCCTTTTTCGAAGCGTTCCGGCAGCCATCCCGAGCGATCGACGCTCGCGTTCTTGAAGCGGCTAGCATTCGATTCCCAAAAGCAAGCTGTTGACACCTTAGCTAGCCTTCGAAATCAATCGTCGTCGGTTCGGTGGCTTATCTCAATCCGAGCGACCGCGAATTGGAAATTCATAATTCGTTGTGTAACCCACCGTATATGATAGATGAGCCCGTCGGTTCATTTGTGGAACGAACACCGCGGATTCTTATTTGCTAGGCCCCAGGAGCAATGATGCTGTTTGACTTCACGAAGATTCCCCCGCCGGAATGCTACAAACTGCTGGTTTCGACGGTAACACCGCGTCCAATTGCCTGGGTGGTCAGCATGGATATGGAAGGCCGCATCAATGCCGCGCCATTTTCCTTTTTCAATGCATTCGCGGGCGATCCACCAGTGATTGGCATCGGCATTGGCTCCCATCATCCTTCCGCGCCGAAGGACACGCGCGCCAATATCCGTGAGACGGGTCAGTTTGTGGTGAATTTGGTATCGGAAGAAAACGCCGAGGCAATGAACATCACGGCAATTGAGTTCGAGCCAGGCGTCGATGAAGTGGAAAAGGCGGGATTGACCACCATTCCTTCCGTCCGGGTGAAGCCGCCGCGCATCGCCGAGAGTCCCGTATCAATGGAATGCGAGTTAATGCAAATCGTCGACCTCGGCACCAACAACGGGTTGATTCTGGGTCGCGTCGTGGCGATGCACGTCCGCGATGACGCGGTGATCGACGCAGCAAAATATTACATTGACACTCCCAAACTGAAACTGATCGGCCGCATGCATGGCAGCGGATGGTACACGTGCACTTCCAACCTCTTCCAGATTCCGCGAATTCCGCTTGAAAAATGGAATGAGTCGGACGCTGCGGCGATCGCGTGCCGGAAAGACCAGTCGAACTCCGGTAACTAGTATGGCGAGGCGCTAATTTTGCCCGGTTCGACCTCACGAGCGTGTATGGTGCTGCGGGTTGAAGCGGTCGTCCGTCTCCGCCCAGTCATGCGACTCGTTGTATGCTTGCACCATGCTTGAGTTGGACGGCCTGCAGGAATTCAGCGCATGCGGCGACGAAGCGTTTTTCAACGCACTTCCCGCTCACCCGGGTGTTTTTCTTATCGAAATGGCCGATGCGGGCGCGGAGCCCTATCTCGCGCGCACGGCCGATATCCGGCGCGCTGCCGAGCGCCTTTTGACTCCGCCCCCCTTGCCCTCCAAGCGGCTGAATTTGCGCGGCGCCGCTGCTCGGATTCGCTATCGCGCGACGGGATCAAGATTCGAACAAGCCGTGACGCATTATCAGCAGGCTCGCGTGTATTTTCCCGGCAGATATCGCAAGCTCGTGCGGGTACGGCCGCCCGCGATCCTGAAGGTGAACCTTCGGAACGAATATCCGCGATGTTACGTAACCCGTTCGATCCGGCCGGACGGGGGATTTTATTTCGGACCTTTTGCTTTTCGCAAAGCGGCGCAATCGTTCAGCGAGGAGTTCCTCGATTTGTTCAAAATCCGCCGCTGCCAGATCAAGATTCGGCCCGACCCTGCGTTTCCCGGGTGCATGTATTCTCAGATGAAGATGTGTCTCGCGCCCTGCTTCGCGGGTTGCACGCAAGAGGAATACGACGCGGAAGTCGGGCGAGTGGTGAAAGGCCTCGACGCGGGAGGGGCGCAGTTGATTCAGGAAGTCAAACGCGAACGCGAAGCGGCCAGCGAGGCTCTTGATTACGAGCGCGCCTCGGCGTTTCACAAGCGGCTGGAGAAACTTTCTGCGGTGCTTCGCGGGCTGCCCGAACTTGCGCGGCGCGTCGATCGTCTCGATGCGGTGATTCTCCAGCGCGCCGCGGGCGAAAAGACGGTCGCGGCCTTTCCGGTACGGTCCGGGCTGATCAGCGATCCGATCTTTCTGCGCTTCGGTGAGATTTCGAGCGAGCCTACGTCGGTGGAAGCGATTTTGCGGGCCGGTCTGAACTCGCCGGGAAACGATTCTGCGATGAGTTCAGGTCGAGCACCGCATGAGTTGACGGAACACTTATCTCTGCTGACGAGATGGTTTTATTCCAACCCTCGGGAGGGCGAAATCTTCTTCCGTGAAGCGGACTGGCCTTATCGCCGCATCCTGAGAGCCTGCGGGCGCTTGCTTGCCCCGCCCCAGGTTGAAGGAACTCCGGATGGATCGTCAACGCGGGCTTCGCGCGACCGAATCCGGCGTTTGAACGCATTTTCGAAGCTACACCGGCCCGCAAAGAACTGAATCTTCCGCAGAATCGGCGCAAGCCGCGCTCGATACCGTCGTACAATTGTCGTTATGGCAGGGACGGAAACTCCTCAGGCTTCCTCTACGACCGCCATCGAAGACCGCTCGCGTTTCCGGGACATGGTACGTTCGCTCCGGCACCGCAATTTCCAATTGTTCTTCAGCGGTCAGATGATTTCCCTGATTGGCACGTGGATGGACAACATCGCCGAAGCTTGGCTGGTCTACCGGCTGACCGGATCGTCCGTGCTGCTGGGGACCGTGGCGTTCGCCGGGCAGATTCCGATCTTCTTGCTGGGCCCGCTAGGGGGGCTCGTGGCCGACCGGTTCGACCGGCGCAGCATCATGGTGGCCACGCAGACGAGTTCGATGATCCTGGCTTTCATTCTGTCGTTTCTGACTCTCACCAAGCGCGTGACGGTTTGGGAGGTTATTGTGCTGGCTTCGCTGATGGGCGTGGTAAACGCCTTCGATGTGCCGGCGCGCCAGTCCTTTCTGGTGGAGATGGTGGGGCGTGAAGACCTGATGAATGCAATTGCCCTCAACTCGTCCATGTTCAACAGCGCGCGCGTGATTGGGCCTTCGGTGGCGGGGATTCTTGTCGCGAGCATCGGCGAGGGCTGGTGCTTTTTTGCCAACGCCGTCAGCTATATCGCGGTGATTGCGGGCCTGCTGATGATGCGCGTGCCGAAATCGAAGTTTGAGGAGCACGACGCTTCGCCGCTGGAACACATTCTGGAAGGATTTCGCTTCGTTTCGAGTACCGCGCCGATCCGCACCCTCCTGCTGCTGACTGGTGCGATCAGCATCGTGGCGCTGCCTTATTCCGTGCTGATGCCGATTTTTGCCGCGCGTGTTCTGCATGGGAACGCCCGGACACTCGGCGTTCTGATGGGCGCGACAGGCGTCGGCGCGTTGTTGGGTGCTCTGGCGCTGGCCTCGCGAACCCGTCTGCAAGGCCTGGCCAGGCTCGTGGCGATAGCTTGCGCGAGTTTCGGCACATCTCTGATTCTTTTTTCGTTCTCGCGGTATTACCCGCTCTCGGTTCTGCTTCTGGTTCCCGTAGGATTTTTTGTGATGGTGCAGATGGCTGCTACCAACACGCTGATCCAATCGATGGTGCCTGACCGGCTGCGCGGCCGCACGATGGCCGTTTATTCGATGATGTTTTTGGGAATGGCGCCGATCGGCGCGCTGCTTTCGGGAATCATGGCCGGTCACATCGGGGCGCCAGCGACGGTGGCCATCGGCGGAGCCGGCGCGATGCTGGCAGGCGCTATCTTCGCGCGAAATTTGCCGAAGATTCGCGTCCAGGCGCGCGAGCTGATCATCGCGCAGGGCCTGGCGGGCGGAAATCCCGCGCAGGAAATGACGGCCCGCAGCGTGTCCTGAGTTTTCAAAGGCTCCTGAGATCTTGTTCCAGGGCTTCGGGGCATTTCGTTCTGCTATACTTCGCCTTTCTCCCGACGGTTTAAATTCTGTAAGCGAGGCTCGTTCGCATGCCGTCTCCCGCGACATCTGAACCCAAGCTCATGCCTGGTTCCGCCACTCCGCAGGGAACTCTGCGCTATGCGGCGCGGTTCCGGGGGAAATCGGCCGCCGGGCATTTCCGGGAAGTTCCGAGCGGGCTCGTGCTGTCGTCGATCGGTATCGGCACTTACCTCGGCGAGCCGGACGAAGCCACCGACGATGCGTACAGCGGTGCGGTCGTCGCGGCTGTCGAAGGCGGCTTCAACGTCGTCGACACGGCCATCAATTACCGCTTCCAGCGAAGTGAACGGTCCATTGGCGCCGCCTTGAAAGAGCTGGTTTCCAACGGCTTCTCGCGGGATGAAATCGTACTCTGCACCAAGGCGGGATTCCTCACGCCTGACGGCGATATGCCTGCCGATCCCAGCGAATATTTTTCGCGCGAGTTCGTCCGAAGCGGGGTATTCGGCGCCGAGGATATCGCGGCCGGGCTGCCACTGCATGACGCCGCGCTATCTGGCGGACCAGCTCGAGCGAAGCCGGAGAAATCTGGGAGTGCAGTGCGTAGACGTCTTTTATCTGCACAATCCCGAAACGCAGCTCAGCGAAATATCGAAAGAGGAATTCGGGCGGCGCATTCGCGAGGCGTTTCTTTTTCTGGAATCGGCTGTTTCTTCAGGGAAAATCGGCGCTTATGGGCTGGCCACGTGGAATGCCTTCCGCGAGGATCCGAAGTCGCCGGAGCTATCTTTCGCTCGAGGAAATGGCCCGAATCGCCGCCGAAGCCGGCGGCAACGACCACCATTTCCGATTCGTGCAGTTGCCGCTGAATCTCGCCATGCCGGAGGCCCTTACGCGGCCGAATCAGGTGGCGGCGGGCAAGACATTGGCCATGGTGCAGGCCGGGCGAGCGCTGGGAATTACTCTGGTTTCGAGCGCGGCTCTTCTGCAGGGCCAGCTCACGAAGAATCTGCCCGCGGCGATGCGCAGCGCATGGGGAATGCAAAGTGATTCCGCGCTCGCGCTGCAATTCGCCCGGTCCGCCCCGGGCATCACCACTGCCTTGGTGGGCATGAGCCAGATCGGGCACGTGCAGGATAATTTGGCTCTTGCGCGCGTCGAGCCGGCCGGACGGGAGGAATTCCTCAAGGTCTTCGAGGCGAGGCGCTAAGTCGCCTTACCGTTGCAAGGTGTCCTTCCGAGGGCTCAGCTCCTCAACCCACGCGCCGATGGCCGCTCCGACTTCATCGAGCTTACCCGTAAAAAAATGATCCACGCCTCGAATAACCACGAGCCGCTTTGGCTCCGGAAGCGTGGTGAAAAAGGCTTCGACGTCCTGCGCGTGATCCAAACTCGTCATTTTCCCCCTGGATGAAGAGCTTCGGTTTGGCGCAGGAATGCAAGGTAGGAAAGATCGGATTTGTTGACCGGAATTCCCAGGCCAATCAAGGCCGTCACGCGAGCATCTTCGCAGCCCACGCGCAAGCCCACCCATGAGCCAAAACTGAATCCCGCGAGCAGAATGGGACGGCCCGGAAATTCATTCGCCAGATAGTCCAGCGCCGCCCGAACATCCTGCTGCTCGCCTCTCCCACGATCGTGCCCGCCCTCGCTCAGCCCGGCGCCTCGAAAATTGAATCGCAGCACGGGGATGCCTCCGCGATGCAACGCTTTGGCCGCCTGATAAACGACTTTGTTGTGCATGGTCCCGCCAAACAGCGGATGGGGATGGCACACCAACGCGGCGAAGTTCGAGGAAGCCGCAGGAGCCGTCCAAAGCATCGCCTCGAGGCGCCCCGCGGGTCCTTCCAGGAAAAAGTTGCGATGGAAAACCTGTGTCATAGTATCCTGCTTCGTGTCCTGCTTCTGGGCTGTGATCTCGAATCAACTAGAGTAATACAAATCCCTTCGTTTCAGGCCCGTGGTTCGCAAAATCCATTGCGCCGCGCAAGCGCCGATGATAGCTTGAGCTGTCGGTCCGGGAGAGAGGCTCATGGAAAACGATGTGGAGCGCCGCGCTGCACGGCGTTTTTCGATGAATCTCCCGGTAAAGGTCCGGTTTTCAGCCAGCGACGGCGTCACGGAACGGCAAGGCGAAACGCGTGACGTGAGTTTTCGAGGGCTCTACTTCACCATCGAGGCCAGCCTGGAAGCCGGCAGCTCGATCGAATTCGTGCTGACGCTTCCCCAGCAGATCACGCTGGCAGGTGACGTAAATATCCGCTGTTACGCGCGCGTGCTCCGCGTCGAGTCCGCAAAACGGACGCCGCGGCGTGGCCGCCCGCATCGAACGCTACGAATTCCTTCCCGCTTCGGCCTGATCCGTTCTCACCTGTGCTGAGTGACCGCGCCTCACCATGGCGAGCCGCGTTCGCATTTCCGTCTTCCGAACATGCCTCCGATTACCGTTGTAATTGATTCACGCCGCGCGGAAACTCCTTCTCTTATTCCGCGGAGTAACGCAAGATTTGGAGCCGGAGGAGTCCTGGATGGCGCGGAACAGCCTGATCATTGACGCGGACGACACGCTTTGGGAAAACAACGTTTTTTCGACAAGACGATCACGCAATTTCGTTTCGCAGCTCGAATATCTTGGCTACACGCCGGACTACATCCGCCACATTCTCAATGAAACCGAACAGCGCAACATCCGCCAGCACGGATATGGCGTGCGCAGCTTTCGCCGTTCGCTTCGAGGACACCTATCTGAAGCTTGCTGGAAATATGGCGCGCCGCGAGATGGTCAGAGCCATCGAGCAGATGGCCGCCGAGCTCGAAAATACGCCGCCGCAAATTCTCGAAGGAGTGCCGGAAACGCTGGCCTATCTCGCCAAGCGCCATCGCCTGATCCTGCTCACCAAGGGAGAAGCCGCCGAACAGGCCGGCAAAGTGGAGCGGTCCGGGCTGCAATCCTATTTTGACGCGATTGAAAATGTCATGGAGAAGAATGCGGGGATCTTCCAGCGCCTGATCGAGCAATTCAAGATCGTGAAGTCCAATGGCTGGATGGTGGGCAACAGCCCGATCACGGACATCAATCCCGCCCTTCAGGCTGGGTTGAACGCCGTCTTCATACCCCATCCGGCCACGTGGAATACCGACAAGGCGCCGGTGGAAAGCGGCGTCGGAAAATTGCTGATCATTCCCTCGTTTCGCGATCTGCGCGCGCACTTCTGAGGAAGGGGCTATTCTTGCGTGTTTTCAAAGAGCGCTACGCAGAAAATTCTGCTGCGATTCACTGGAATCGGCCGTTCTTATCCAATTCTCGGTAAAATCCCGGATTCTCCCCTCGCAAAAGCTTCGTGACGAAGAGAATCTGTCCATAATGCATTCCGAAATGCTCTACCACCTGGTAGACCGCGTATAACCCCGTGACGGTGTAGCCTTGGATCTCGAAACTCGTGAGCAGATCGGGTTCAGTCAGTCGCGACAGCACATCTGAAGCTTGCGCAAGCGTCGCGCCTAGCCTCGACAGGAGATCGGACTTTGATATCAACTCGCGTCGAGAAAATTCGGCAGGGCGATCGCGAGTATCCTCCAGCCGGCTGAACGGCGAAACCAACCACTGCCGAACATTCCCATTCAGGTGCAGAATCAGATTGCCGATGCTGTTGCTTGCCTCATTCGGCCTCCACCATATTTGCTCGTCCGTCAGCGACTCGACGCACGCGCGGAGCCTGGGCCAATACTCCTCAAGCAGCTTCCGGCGGGAAAATTCAATGAAAAGGGATGACGGACTAGAGGCGGTCATGGAAACAATTTGCCCGAGAAGTTTAAATCAAACCATGATTTCCGGCATCCGGTATCCGACAAGTCGCAACTTTTTCGGGTGATCAGGTCAACTCAGACGCGGTCATTCCACAGGCCGATACCGGAAAGGAATGTAAATCACGGCTTCGAGATCGACGGGTTCGCCGTCGCGCGCGCCGGGCCGGAATTTCCAGTGCGACAGCGCTTCCATGGCGTCCTTGTCGAGTTCGGGCTCGATGCCGTGGACCAGTTGGATATTTCGCACCGCGCCATCCTTGCCGATGATGGCGTAAAGGATCACCTGACCCTCGACGTGCTGCTTGATCAAATCCGGCGGGTACTTGGGGTCCATTTTTGAAAGCGGGACTGGACCGGAGAGCTGGCCTTTGGGCTTCGCAGGCGGCCCGTCACCCTCGTCAAGCTGCGCGAAATTCAGAATCCAACTGCCGGCGATGCTCGTAAGATTCGGCAGGTTCACGTCCAGCGTATAGACTTCCTTGCCGTACAGAATTTTTTCAGGAGGAACGTTCGGGTCGATCGCCCGGGCCGTGGAAGAGCCCTCGTCTCGAGGGGGCGTTCAAATCAGGCGCGGCCGGTTTTAAGTTCAGCCTGCCCGGAGCGATTCCTCCCGCGGAGATTCCTGCGGTTCGTGGATTTCCACCGCTCACGCTGATCGCCGCCGGCAAGGAATTCGAATTTCCTGCGATCCCGCCTGTACTCGCGGCCCCGTCTTTCAGCCGCGCCGGCATCGATGGCCCGTTCGGCGATCCGCCACCGGTGGCTCCCGGCGTGCCGGGTGATTTTCCCGACGGAGAAATCGAGATGCGCGCAGCAAGATTCTCCTGCGGCACGGTCACTTGTGGCGCGGGCGGACCCGGCGTCGCCGACAGCGCGATCAATCGATGCAGGTTGGGGTCGTTTGACGTGAAGCGCCAATTTCCGGGGCAGCGGCGGAGTCTGCGCGCGCCTGGTGCTTCTGCGGCTACGGCGGTCATCGAACTCATTGGCATTTGAGGCTGAAAATTTACGACGGGCGCGGCAGCGATATTCAGAGCACCCGCGTTCTTCTGATCGTTGTCGACTTCCGGAACCGCGACATCGCGAACGTCCGTTCCTTCACCTTGGGCGCGGCGGCCGTGGGTGTCAATTGCAGTTGAGGCTTCGGCGGCGCGGCCGTGGCCCACTGCACCATGTTGGGAAGTTGAACGTCTACCTTGGGCGCATTCAGCGGCACATCAGGCTGAATAAGCGTCTGGCGCGGGTGCGTCACCTTCACCGGGACTGAGAGAATGGTCTGGCGCGGATGATACGCGTCGGCTCCGGGCGCCTCTGCGGGTTTCGCCGTTGTCAGGCGGCGCGTTTTTGCGCGAGTAGCTGCTTTTGCTACCGGCCTGGAAGAGAAATCGGAGGCAGAGTCCTGCGCGGGGAAATAGGTCACTTCAATTTGCACCGGTGTAAGCGTATGTTCTGCCTGTGGCAGAAAGCCCCAGATGGGCAGGATCAGAATCAGCATAGCCGCTGCAAGTGCCACAGGCAGGAGGCCAGGAATGCCCGGCCCGGCACGCGGCCGCGCACCCAGTCCACGCGAAGAGGCCGGTCCGGCAGAAGGTCTCCCTCCTTTTCCGGCGCGCTCCAAAAAAGAAATCGCGCAGGCTCGTCCGGAATTCCTGCCAGGGAGATTCCCACACCACGCCGAGATTGTAGGCGGCGAGGTTTTCCTCGCCATCCACGACAGGTGCCGGATTCAGCCCTAGATCCATAAGAGGAGTCATTATACGGGTTCGACGCGGCTTTATATTAGTTGATGACATGGCTCGATCAGATGCGCCGGGCTAAGCGGCGGCTGCCAGGCTGTAGAAGCTGAGAGTGGCGTCGCCTTGTTCAAGCAGCCGCGTGCGTTCGAGCCGGTCGAAGCGGCCGGGCAATTCCGTCTTGCAGTGGTGCTCGACGATCACCACTCCATAGGGGGCGACCAGATGCGACCCGTCAAGATATTCCAGCACTTTGACATGCTCGGCATCGTCCTTGTACGGCGGATCGAGGAAAATAAAATCGGCCATCAGGTGGCGCGCGGCCATTTTTTCCAGGCCGTGAACCGCGTCCGCCTGAATCACTTCAGCGCCTCCGCGAATCCCAGCGCTTCGAGATTTTCCTTTGCGAGGCGCGCCGTCGCTGCATGGGATTCGACCAGAATGGCGAGGCGCGCACCGCGGCTGACGGCTTCAATTCCGATCGCTCCCGTGCCCGCGTACAGGTCGACAAAGAGCGAATCCTCGATGGACGGCCCGAGGATATTGAAAAGCGTTTCGCGCAGCCGGTCGCTCGTGGGCCTCAGGCGCAGCTTTCCCGGCCCCTTGAGCGTGCGGCTGCGATACGTGCCCGCAATCACTCGCATAACTCACCCAACGGAAGCTAAATGATACCGTTTCTGCCACGTGGGGCTCAGTTTTTCCAGGCGCGACACCAAATCACTCGCTCGCTTTGGGTCTTCCGCGAGGCAAATGCTTCGCGCCGCGCCAATTCCAGAAGTTCGTGATCCCGCAGAGGCTGCGCAAAAGCGAAGGCCGCGTCTCCATGCTGGCGCGTGCCGAAGAATTCTCCCGGGCCGCGCTGCTTCAGGTCGCGCTCGGCGATCTCGAATCCGTTGGACGTGGCCACCATCGCTTCGATGCGCTCGCGCGCGTCTCCGGCGATCGATTTCGGCGCGACGAGGATGCAATGCGATTTCTCCGTGCCGCGCCCGATGCGGCCGCGCAATTGGTGAAGCTGGGCGAGTCCGAAACGGTCCGCGTGCTCGATCACCATCACCGTCGCGTTCGGCACATCGACGCCGACTTCGATCACGGTCGTGGCGACGAGAATTTGCAGCTCGTTCCGGCGGAATTGTTCCATCACCGCGTCTTTTTCCTCGTTCTTCAGCCGCCCGTGGAGCAATCCCACGCGTCGGTCCGGAAAACTGCTTTCGCGAGCCGCTCGGTACTCGGCCGTCGCCGCTTTCAGCTCCTGCTTCGATTCTTCGATCACAGGATAGAGTACGTACACCTGCCGCCCGCGCGCAATCTCCCGGCGCGCGAATTCCCACACGCCCGCAAGTTGCGCTTCAGACGTCCATCGCGTTTCGATCGGCGTGCGCCCCGGGGGAAGTTCGTCGATCACGGAGAGATCGAGATCGCCGTAGAGCGTGAGCGCAAGGGTGCGCGGAATCGGCGTGGCGGTCATCACGAGCACGTGAGGTGACGCGCCCTTTTCGATCAGCTGCTTGCGCTGCAGCACGCCGAAGCGATGCTGCTCGTCCACAATCGCGAGGCCCAGCCGCCTGAATTTGATCGGATCTTCAATCAGCGCATGCGTGCCCACGACGAATTGCGCCTCGCCGCTTTCTATGGCGTCGATGGCGGCTTCCTTCTCGGCGCGTTTGCGGCCGCTGACCAGGAGCGCGGCCTTATATCCCGCAGGCTCGAAAATGCGCCGCGCGGAGAGATAGTGCTGCGCGGCAAGAATTTCGGTGGGTGCCATCAGGGCCACCTGATAGCCGTTCTCGATAACGATCGTTGCCGCCTCGAGGGCTACGATCGTCTTGCCGCTTCCCACATCGCCTTCGAGCAGCCGGTGCATGGGAAACGGCCGCTCGAGGTCCCCCGCGATCTCCGCCAGCACGCGCTTCTGCGCCGCCGTGGGCTTGAACGGAAGAATGCGCTTGAGTGCGCCGCGAATCTTATCCTCCCGGACGCTCATGGCAATTCCACGCTGGCGGTTCTCCGACTGGCGTCGCAGGGCCAGCCCAAATTGATAGTAGAAGAACTCCTCGAAGATGAGCCGCGTCTGCGCGGGGCTGCGGAACGTGTTGAGCAATTCGAGGCTTACGTTTGTCGGCGGGAAATGCACGTAGAGCAGCGCCTCGCGTCGCGTCGGAAAGCCATAGCGTTTGCGAAGTTCGTCGGACAAAAGGTCCGGCACATTCCCGGTGAAGTTCTGGAGCGCGTTGTAGATGATCCGGCGAAGGATCCGGGAGCTGATTCCGCCCATGGCCTCATAAATAGGAACGATGCGGCCCACCTCGGTGGAGTCCGCAACCTCGCCTTCCTCACTCCAGCACTTCGATCTGAGGGTTCACCATTTCCAGCCGGCCGGGACGGTAAGAATCGCGATCAACCTTGCCGTGCAGGACGAGCCTCTGGCCCTCCTTGAGGCGTCCGGCGAGATAGCCGCCGTGGAAGAAGCGCGCGTGCAGCATGCCGGACTTGTCCCGAACGGTTACGTGAAAGACGGCGCTGCGGCCGCGCATGAAACGCACGGTCCCGCCGCCACCGGCGGTAACCTCCGCGCAGATGGTGTGCACCTGGCCCGGAATCAACTCCGCGATGCGCGTGAAGCGGATGCGATCTTCATAGCGGAAGGGCAGATAGGAAAGAAGATCGCTTACGGTTGCGATGCCGTGCTCTTCCAGAATCGCGGCGCGCTGAGGCCCTACGCCGCGCAGATATTTTACGGAATCGCTCAGTGTGGTGGTCATGAATGCGAATGCGGAAGGAGAATGATACACGCGGTTTGCCGCCGCGTATTCCTATAGTACGGGGCTGAGTGCCGAGCCTCGCGGACTCAGCAGGTGCCGGCCGCCCCGTTTACACGGTTCCTGGAGCTGACCTATAGTGGCATTAGGGGATCGAGACTCTCGATTAGCTGGCGGAGACGAATGGCGAAGGAGCGGCAGTTTCTTGGGGTAACTCCGGCGAGATGGTTCGAGTATCTCGTGGCGATTCTGGTTGGGAACGCGATCTACTATTTGTCGCTCGCTCCCCACCTGCCCGATGCCTTCCGCCACCAGGGATTCCAGGTGGACGCTGGCGTGGTGGTCGACTTCTTCGTCTGCGTCGCTGTTTATGGCCTCATAAGGCTAGGCGTGCGGCTCAACGGCGGGCTACTGGAGAGGCTTCGCACCAGACAATAAATCCGGCGGGGGTTTGGCGATTGACCTTGGCAACTACACACTAAGTACTTTGTCAGCAACGCCATGACGGGCCTACGCATCCAACTAGGGGAGAAGGGCAGAGCCAAATAGGCGTTCTCTTTTCTGCTTACTTAACCACGAATGGATCGTCTATGTATTTGAAAGGTTCGAAACGGTTTACGGCCGCGGGCAACCGGAGTCCAGAGGAATCTGGGTCCGGTGCAGTGTTATCTCAACCGGCAGGGAACGCCATGTCGATGAGCGTCGCACTCGAAGCGGATGCACGCCAGGCAGTCGCGGATAAGCGCAGCGAAGAGCACTCGCTTGTCCGGAAGGCGCAGGCAGGCGACCGGCTTGCGTTTGAGGAATTGGTGCGCCGGTACGATCGCGAGGTGCTGCGCCTCGCGCTGAACCTCGTTCACAAGCCGGAAGACGCGCGGGATATTTATCAGGAAAGCTTCCTGCGGGTGTACCGCAATTTGCATCGGTTTCGATTTGAGTGCAGCTTCTACACCTGGCTCTACAGAATCACGACGAACGTGGCCCTTGATTATCTGCGCCGGCGGACAAGTCATCGGGAGGATCAGGCGCCAGCTCTGGCGGATGCCGAAGGGACCACGCTGGACTTTTTCGATCGCCAGGCGATCGAGAGCGCTGCCTCGGACCCGGAAAAACAGGTGCTTGGGCAGGAACTCGGGACGAAGATCCAAGAGGCCATGAAGCTTCTGTCGCCGCGCGAACGCATGGTCTTTGAAATGAGGCATTACCAGGGGCTGCGATTAAGGGCCATCGGGGATTTGCTCGGCACTTCGGAAGAAACGGTAAAGAATTCGCTATTTCGAGCCACGAGGAAGTTGCGCGAGAGCCTCGGCGGGATGCGGTAAAGCAAGTCAACAGGATGCGGCAGCAGATGCAGCAGAAGATGAAATCAGATAAGGACGCAATGGCGAACAAGCAGTGCGATAAATGGCAGCCGCTCCTGATGCTTTTTGCGGCTGGCGACGAGCTCGACTTCGTGCAGGAGAGTGAGCTAGCCGCGCATCTCACGGACTGCGCCGATTGCCGGGCTTCACTCGAAAGCGAAAGGAAATTGCTCGCCCTGCTCGGAGAGACCCGGCTGGAACCCGATGCCGGTTTGCTCGCGAGCTGTCGCGCAAGCCTGGAAGACGCCCTGGACCGCGAGGAAGAGGGTGGATGGCTGCGGCGGAAGATCGGCACGCTGCTTCCCTCGGATTGGATCTCTCCCCGGCCGGCCTGGAGCGCTGCTCTTCTGGTGATGATCGGTTTTTCGGTGGGAATGTTTGGCCCGCGAGTTTTTGCGCCAAGATTGCTGCGGCATCAGGCCGCGGCGGCTCCTGCGGCGAAATCAGTCTCTGTGTCTGCCGTCGATGATTCCAGTGCGGCCGAGCAGGTAGTCGCTCCAGCCCCGTCTCCTTCTTCCAGCAAGTTTGATCTGCATACCGCCGATGTCGCCGGGATCAATGTGTTTCCAGCCGATGGCGATGATCCCCCGCAGGTTGAACTGCATATGAGGACGCAGCAGCCCATCACAGTGCAGGGAACGGTGGACGACGATAATGTGAAGCGCGTCCTGCTTTATGTTCTGCGCAACAATCGCCGCTTTGATCCCGATGTCCGGCTGAACGCGGTGGACCTGCTGCGCGAACGGAGCGACGATCCGGAGGTTCGCTCGGCTCTGTGCCAGGCGGTTGAGACAGACGACAACGCGGCGGTCCGTTTGAAGGCGCTTGATGCCCTGAATGGCGCAGCGCCGCAGGACATGGTAAGGGAAACGTTGCTCGATGCGCTTCAGCAGGATCAGAATCCGGGTGTTCGCGTGGAAGCCATCAATTCCTTGCGCCGGATGGCCGAAAGCGGGCAGCTTTCTTCCGAAGATCGCGTGCTCTCGGTTCTTCGCGACCGGCAGAGCCACGATCCCAACACGTATATCCGGCTCCAGAGTGCTGCGGCGCTGCGCGATCTTGATTCACGCTAGAAGGCCGTTACAATGGCCACTTTCCTCCGACCATTTTCTTCCACCCGATTTTTTCTCCGCGTCGTTTTTTTTGCGGGAGAAAAACGAGCATTCTCTGCGATTATCCTTACCGGCGTGTTCCTCGCCTCCTGGATGTTTTCTCACGCGCTGATTGCGGGAGACACTCCAGTGCCCTTGAGAACCCTTCGAGGCGCTCGTTTGACCGCGCATTCCACCGGAACCCTCCCTGCGCGCGACGGCCAGTGCCTGCACCTGATCACCGACCTGGGCAACATCGAGATTCATACGCACAATTCCGCGCGGATTGACTATCGCATTCACCTCGAGGCGGATGCATCGCAGAAGAATGCGCGGCAGCTCCTGAAAACTTTCGCCGTTCACGCTGGAGTCGCGCCGGACGGCGCTTTCCTGAAGGGCCAGGCCGGGAGCCAGTCCAGCGGCCGCCTGTGGGTGGTCCTGGAAGTCGATATTCCTAAAAATTACAACCTCGACGTCTCAACCGGCGGCGGTAATGTGCAAACCGATGACGTAAACGGACACGTGATTCTCTCCACCGCCGGCGGTGATATTGTGGCGGGAAATATCGGGGGTTCAGCGCGCCTTGAGACAAAGGGCGGGCACATTGCCGTCAAGAACGTGCAGGGAGAATTGTTCGCCAGCACCGGAGGCGGGCACATTACGGCGGGCGCTGTTGCCGGGGATGCTTCTCTCCATACGAGCGGCGGCCATATTCACGTATCGTCGATTGGGGGCACCGCTCACCTTGTTACCGGAGGGGGCAATGTGACCCTGGAGCACTCCGGGGGAGAACTCGTGGCGGAGACCTCCGGCGGGCAGATTGAGATTGGCGACGCCACGGGTCTGGTTCGGGCCACCACAGGAGGCGGCGGAATCCGCCTGGCTCGCATTTCCGGCCCGTCGGAGCTAAGAACGGTTGGCGGAAGCATTTACCTGACGCAAGTCGATAATGCCGTGAAGGCTTCCACCGACGCCGGTGGCATTACCGCCTGGTTTGTAACTCCGCCCAAGCGGCCCGGCCCCTGCGAACTCGACTCGAGCGATGGCGACATCATCGTCCATCTTCCGCGCCAACTGCCGGTGACGATTGATGCGCAGGTTGAAATGGCGGATGAGCACCGTGTGATCTTCGATCCCGCTTTCCCGCTCAAAGTGAGCTACGCGGATTCCCCGAAAGGCATGCGCACGATTCGAGCCGAGGGCTCGGTGAATGGCGGCGGCGAACTGCTCCGGCTGCGGGCGGTCGAGGGAAACATTCGCGTGGTCCTGAGCGACGCGGAGAAACAGGTTCAGCTCTACAACCAGCAGATGGAGCAGCTCGCGCAACAGCTTCGCGTGCTGCGTTTGCAATTGCGAAGCCTCCTGTCCTCCGAGGACGCGGCGCAAACGGCTCCCCAGCATTAATGGGCAGAGATTAGAGATTAAGGAACCATCCCTCCGTTTTTCCCTGTAGCCGAATCAGTCTTGATGAGATTATCGCTGCATCGTTGGGCGAATGAGGGAAATCGCATTTCAGCACTTGAAATGTTTGTCTGGCGGAGGTAATCCGCAGCATCTAGGCGAGAAACGCTGGGTATCTTGCGGCGGCACGAGTGACCGACTACACGCATGAACAAGGCGCGAATAAAACGGGGATGAGCGGCTGGCGGCGTTCCCTCGAGGTATATAGCGATCGCCGGGTGCTGCTGGTTCTCCTGCTTGGTTTCTCGAGCGGTCTGCCTTTGCTGCTCACCTTTTCGACGCTTTCGGCCTGGCTTGCCACTGTAGGCGTGCGACGCGCCGCGATAGGCGCCTTCGCGCTGGTTGGCACACCCTATGCGTTCAAGTTCGTGTGGTCGCCCCTTATCGACCGTCTGCCGCCACCGCTGCCGCTGGGTCGACGGCGCGGCTGGGGGATATCGATCCAGATCGCACTGATCGCCGCGATAATCGCCTTGGGCGCATGCGATCCAAAGCATCACCTAGCACTCATGGGAGCGATCGCACTTGCAGTGGCGTTTCTCTCCGCGAGCCAGGACATCGTGATCGATGCCTGGCGCGTCGAAATCCTCCCCTGGCGCTTCAGGGGCCCGGGCGCCGGAATGATCCAGACCGGCTACCGCATCGCGATGCTGGTTTCCGGCGCCGGGCACTTTGCTGATCGCTTCTCGCGCCGGGTGGTTTGCCGCTTATTCGACCATGGCAGCAATGCTGGTCGTGGGAATTCTTGTTTTCCTCTTCGGGCCCGAACCAAACTTGGCGGCGAAGGCGGGTCGCTGCCGCCGGGCTTGCCGCTGTCGGCGGTGCCAGTGGCGGTTTAAGCCGATGGCTCACAGTCGCCGTGCTCGGACCATTCGCCGACTTCATGCGGCGCCCGCTCTGGCCCGTGATTCTTTTCTTCGTTCTCGGCTACAAAGTGGGCGAGGCCATGGCAGGAATAATGGCGACGCCTCTTTACATTTCCCTTGGCTTTTCGCTGGATGAGATCGCCGCCGTTTCGAAGCTGGTTGGATTTTTCGCGACGGTTGCAGGAGCGCTGATTGGGGGAGTCGTCACGGCGCGGTTCGGCATTCTTCGATCCCTGATGTTGTGCGGATTGCTGCAATCGGCCGGGAATTTATTCTACGTGCTGCAAGCGGTGGGGGCCACAAACTTCCTTACCTGGCGCTTTGCGTGACCGCTGAAAACGTCACTGGCGCTATGGCGGGTACTGCTCTCGTAGGGTATCTTTCCAGTCTGTGTTCGCCCGCTTTTACTGCGACTCAATATGCGCTGCTATCGTCCATCGCGGTAGTGGGGCGCACCTGATGTCGTCATCGAGCGGGATGCTCGCTGAAAAGCTCGGCTGGGTGCACTTTTTCCTGCTGACGACTGTCGTGACGATACCCGCGCTGCTGCTGCTTGTGTGGATTGAACGCCGTGAAAATTTCGTGGCGGCAAAAATGTCGGCCGGGGGGATCTAGCCGGCTACTCGGGATGCGAGTCGCGCAGGCGGTCCCGACTTCTCCAATTGCTCGAGTTCTTGCCGCGGCACACGGTCCAGCACAGCTTCGCTGATCGCTTCCAGAAATTCTTCGCGCGTGAGCCGCTGCCAGCCGACCGCGAATTTGTCGTCGCTTTCGCCGGACTGGAAGCTGGGGTCGCCAGTTGGCATAAAACTCCTTTCCTGATGGATGGTTTCTAGCTGTTGCTGTATACCGCGTCAAGGCTTCTCTTGGTCAGGCGATTCCAAAAAGGCAATAGTCGTAGCACCTGATTTCGAAAGTCCGCCGCCCGTGTTCGGCCGATCTGCGTTCCGGCTTCAACATCCTGATACGCAAGGCGTCCACTTTACAAATCGTTCAGTCTTGATCGTCACTCTAGAAGTTCAAGAGGGCTTGTATTGTGTTAGTAATCATCTTGCGCGATACTTTGGCCGGAAATTTCCCTCACTTCGCAACGGGAACGCCGCTATCGGCGTCTGAATAGACGGCTTTTCAACCAATGGCTTCAGGAGCGTTTATGAAGCGCACGATATTATTGCCTTGTTAGGGGCGGCGGTGATCTGCGTGATCCCCCGTTTGTGGCAGCCCGTTTCCGGACATGCCGCGGCGATGGAGACTCCGCATATTGGTGAAGGTGGTCTGCCCCAGTTCCAGTTGGATCCCAACTGGCCCAAGCTTCCCTCGAAGTGGAGGATGGGTTTTGGCTCTGCCGTTGCCATCGACGACAAGGATCACGTTTGGATTCTCAGCCGGCCGCGAGGCCTGGCGCATCCCCGGTCCACTGCCGCGGACCTTACCTCCACGCCGGCGCCCCCGGTGATCGAGTTTGACAACGATGGCAACTTCATTCAGGGATGGGGCGGCGAAAGCGGGCCGGGGTATCAGTGGCCTTCGAACGAGCACAGCATCAATATCGATTACAAAGGCTACGTTTGGATCGTGGGCAACGCCGACGGCAAGGAGAATAATCCCGCCAATCTTCCCAACGACAATCAGATTCTGAAGTTCACCAAAGACGGCAAATTTGTGATGGCTATCGGCAAGAGCGGCCAGACTGGCAGCAACGCCACGGAAGTTCTTCGCGGCGCGACCGGCCTTCGTGTCTATCCTAAAACCAACGAACTCTTCGTCTCTGATGGCTATGGAAACAGCCGCGTGATGGTGTACGACGCGGACACCGGCGCCTTCAAGCGAATGTTTGGCGCCTACGGTAACAAACCGCTCGACATGGACGCGCGCCCTCCCGTCACTCCCGCACCGCCGAACGAATTTTGCCCGGTGATATGCGGGATCTGGCCGGCGCTGCAGCAGTTTGCGGTGCCGCACGACGTGATCATCTCGGACGATGGCCTGGTGTACGTCTCCGACCGCGGCAACAAGCGCATTCAGGTGTTCACGGTCGAGGGCAAATTCATCGCGGAGCAGTACTTCGGCCTCGACAGCAAATATCCGTTGCAAGCGCGCTCGGCGGCGTTTTCTCCCGACCAGCGTTTTCTCTACGTGGGTGGAACCCCCGTCACTTACATTCTGAATCGCAAGACTCTCGAGATTCTCGGCTCGTTCGATATCGGCGCCGCGCAAACGCATCCGCCTGGCCACCAGATCGCATCCGACCACAAGGGCAACATCTACGAGGTTCAGGCCGAATTGACCGGACCTGACGGCAAAACGCCCGCCTCCGGCGCTTATAAATTTGTCTTCAAGGGGTATTCACCGCGGACCACCTGTCCGCCTTGCCAGTCGACGCGGGGTACAGCGCAGTAATCAGACTGGCTGAAACATATCAATCAATGCTCATCCATTTCGCACCACGAATGTGAAGTGCACCTCTAAGGGAGGAAACTCATGCGCTCTCGGTTCAATTTCGGATGTATTGCTGTTGTGCTGTTGGCGGCTGCGGCCGCAACACCCGCTTTGGCGGCCGATAAGCAAACGGGGACGCTGGACTCCGCGATTGCGGCGCTCGAATGCCGATCATATCAACTCGATCGAATATTCAGGTTCCGGCAAGTGGTATCAGTTCGGGCAGGAGCCCAATCCCGAACCTCCCTCCTCCCGAGTTTGACGTAAGCAGCTACATAGCGACGATCGACTACGCCAGAGCCACTAAGCGGGTTCAGATGACGAGCAAGCAGACGGTGGACCCGGGCCGCTTGCGTCCTCCCCCGCACCAGACGCGGGCCGACGAGTACGTGGTCGGCGACGTCTCCTGGATCACCGGCCGCCCGGGTGGTCCAGCAACCGGTTTGCCTGTGACCAGCATTCCCGGAGCCCAAGAACGTCGAGGAACGTGCGATGGAAATCTGGGCGACTCCGCTGGGCTTTCTGAAGGCGGCCGAGGCGAATCACGCCACATCCACGCGCACGACCGACGGCGGATCGGAAGTGACCTTCCTGATGGGCAAGCACAAACTCGTCGGGAAGATCAATGCGCAGAACGAGGTTCAGAAGGTTTACTACTGGATCGACAATCCGGTGCTGGGCGACATGCTCTGTGAAGCCGTCTTCAGCGCCTACCACGACTTCGGCGGTGTGAACTTTCCCGGCCATATCACCCGCACCGAGGGAGGAAAGCTCCGCCTCGACATTACGGTGTCGTCGGTGAAGGTCAATCCCGAAGTGCTCCTTCCCGTGCCCGAGGGCCTGCGCGCCGCGATGACGGCGCCCGTCAAGGTGGCCGTCGATAAGCTGGCCGACGGCGTTTACTGGATCAAGGGAGGGCAGTGGCACAGCGTCTCAATCGAGCAGGGAGACCACATCGTGGTCGTCGACGCCCCACTGGACGAAGAGCGTTCACTCGCAGTGATTGCGAAGACGAAAGAGCTCATCCCCAACAAGCCGATCAAGTATCTGATCAACACGCATTCGCATTTCGACCATGCCGGCGGCCTCCGCACATACGTGGATGAAGGCGCCACGATCGTGACCCTTCCGATGAACCAGGCTTTCTACGAACGAGCCTGGCGCGCGCCGCATACGCTGAACCCGGACCGCCTCTCACTATCGAAAAAGGCGCCCAAGTTCGAGACGATCGTGAACGGCAAGGACGTGCTCGCGGATCCGAAGCGCCCTGTCGAGATTTATCAGCAGGTCGGCATGGGACACCATGACGCCATCGTCATGGCCTATCTGCCGAAGGAGAAGTTTCTGATTCAGGCCGACGCGTGGAACACGGAAGCAATCACCGCTCCCTACTTGGACACGATAGGCCTCGAATTCGTGAATCCATACATTCAGAACATGTACGACAACATCCTGCGCCTCAATCTGGATGTGGCGCAGATCGTTCCGTTCACGGGCCCCGCACCACCACCATGGCGGAGTTGCGACAAAGTCCTGCTGCTGGATTGATCGCAGACTTCCGGCATGTGTCTGATTAGCGTTGAGCAGGTGAAGTACCGACGGCCGTTAGAACCGGGGCCATTCCCTTTTTCGGCTTCAGCGGATCACTTCGCAGCGATAAACACGATGCAGCTGGGCTCCGGCGCGTCATTCATCACTTTGCCGGTGGGCGTCAGCTTGCCCGTTTGCTGATCCACCGAAAATAGCGCGATATTCCCGGAATTCTCGTTCCCGACAAACAGGTACGCGCCGGTGGGATCAAACGTGAACGTGCGAGGCGTTTGCCTGCCCGAGGCGATATGCTGGATCGGAGTCACCGTGCCATTGCCGGGGTCGACGGCAAACACGTCGATGCTTCCGTCCACGTGCTTGGATTTCAACTGCGCATCGATGCCGCGGCTGGAAGCGTAAACGAACCTGCCTGTTCGATCCACACGAACTTCGGAGCCTTCCGCCTTGGAGCCTGCCGGCGTAAACGGAAGGGTCTGGAGTTCTTTCAGCGTGCCGGTAGCGGCATCGTAAGCGGCGGTGGTGAGCTGCATGGAGCCGCTGATCATGTAGACGTATTTCCCGTTCGGCGAAAACGCCAGGTGGCGGGCCCGCCACGCCTCAGCCGAAGTGGTAAACGGTTCGCCGTTCTGCTCGAGCTTGCCGGTCACGAGGTCGATGCGATAGACGAAAACCTTTCCGAGGCCGATGTTGCAGGCGAGAAGAAAGCGGTTGTCGGGAGAAAACATCACGCAATGATTGTGCGGGTCGGTCGGGCTCAGGCCATTCTCGTCCGGAGGAACCGGCGGGCCCGCGGCGTGGCCGTGATGCTCGATGTAGTCCGCCACCTCGCCAAGCCGGCCGTCGGGATGAATCGGAATCGTCGCAATGCTCCCGTTGCCGAAGTTTGCCACCGCCAGCATCTTGCCCGTCTTGTCGATGGCAAGGTGCGCGGGCCCCACGCCCTTCGTCGAAACTTTATTCAAAAACGTGAGTTTGCCGGTTTTCGCGTCCATCGCGTAGGCAGGAGACCGTATTTCCGGGATCGTCCTTCACGGGGTGCTCGTCGGTGGCATACAGGAAGCGGTGGTTCGGGCTTTCCGTTATCCACGATGGGTTGTGCGCTTCCTGGATGAGGCCGAGCGGCGTAATATCCCCGGTGGTGGGCGAGAAGCGATATCCATAGATGCCCTTGCTTGAAATGCGTGTGTATGTGCCGATATAGACAATATAGCCTTTGCCGCTGGCGCCCGCGCTGATTCCAGCGGAGGGGAACAGCGCCGCAAGCAGCGCAATCGTCGCGAGGCCACGAAAGAGACCGGTTTTCTTTACTCGAAATCTGAGAAAAGATTTTCTTCTGGTTGAGTTCGCTCATCGGCGGAGTATACCTCCAGTGTCAAGGTTCGTTGCCTGTTCCTCCCTTCCTTTCTGTAGTTTTGTGCCCGCTGGAATTTATCCATTTTGAAATTAACAATTGACACGCCTGTCGGTTTTGAGATATAGCCTGTCTCACATATCGGCCGTTTCCAGAGTCACTCTACGTTTCGCACTGAAAATCGTTTTGAGGTTTCGCATCGGTGCGAGATATGAGCGAGGGTAGGGCCGAGCTTCGAATGGGGAGGGGTGCATGACTAGGGGTTTTCTGAAGTTCAGCTATAGGTACGTCTTCGTCGCTTTTCTCGCTCTGGCAGTTCTCGCTATCATCGCAACGCCAGCTAGCCTGGCACAGACAGCATCGACGGGCGCCATCAAGGGCACCGTTACCGATTCCTCCGGCGCCGTGGTACCAAACGCCACCGTTACCGCCACCGACAATGAGACCGGCGCCGTTCGCACGGTGACGACGGGCGGAGACGGCTCCTTTATCGTCACGGTTCTGCCTCTCGGCACTTACCGTCTCCACGTGCAGGCCACCGGCTTCAAGCCGCTCGAAGTTCCCTCCATCGTGGTGAACGTAACGGAGACTGCGGCTTTTAACCCCGTGCTGGAAGTTGGCGGGCAGACGCAGGAAGTCACCGTGCAGGCTACCGCTGAAGCGCTGCAGACCACCAATGCGACGATGGGTACGGTAGTCTCGAGCAATACCGCGACGGCTATTCCCCTGACGACGCGCAACTTCACGAATCTTCTGGGCCTTTCCGCCGGCGCGAACACCTCCGTATTCAATGCCACCCAGCTCGGAAAAGGCACCACGGACATTGCCGTGAACGGCGCCAACCTCGGGCAAAACGGCACCTCCATGGACGGCGTGGCGATTTCGAATACCACGACCAGCGGACTTTTGTCCGATACGGGGAAGGCGCCCAGCATCGGCCTTGTGAACCCGGACGCTATTCAGGAATTCAAGATTCAGACTTCGTTGTTTGACGCCGGTTACGGGCGCAATGTGGGCGCCAACACCAACGTGGTTACCAAGTCCGGAACCAACGATTATCACGGAGACTTGTTTGAGTTTTTCCGCAACACCGTGCTCGACGCCAACGAGTTTTTCCGCAAGGAAAATACCCAGGTGCTCAACGGCGTTCAGCAAAACAGCCGGCAGGTGCTCGACCAGAACCAGTTCGGCGGCGTGTTCGGCGGGCCGATCAAGAAGGACAAGCTCTTCTTCTTTGGCTCTTTCCAGGAACTCTCCCAGAAGAACGGCTTGGCCGCCCAGGGAGCCTCGGTTCCCTTTGAACTCCCGATTTTCCCGGGCGGCGACCGCTCGAATACCGCCGCACTTGAGGCCTCGCTCGGGCAGTATTTCTCTCCTGGCGGGATCGATGGTGGCACCGCCAAGGACGGCACGACTCAGGTTGCCGCAAACGGATCGAACATCAATCCCGTAGCTATCGCGCTTCTCCAGCAGAAAAATCCCGATGGCACCTATTACATCCCCAGCGGTCCGGCTGTGACATCGGTAGGTGGTCAGACAGTAGGCACAAAAGTCGTTTTGACCGACCCCGCCCGGTTTACGGAGCATCAGTACCTGGGCAATGGGGACTACATAATCAACAGCAAGAACACGTTCTCGGTGCGCTACTTCTATGCCAACGATCCCGAGACGATCTCCTATCTCTGCGGCATCAATGGCGGCACGAATTACGGCATCTGCTATAACGACAACGCTGGCATCAGCAGCATTAGCAACCACTACGCGGTTCTCAAACTCACTTCGATTCTGACGAACAACCTTGTAAATGAGGCCCGGGTTTCGATGCAGCGGGATACGGCGTCCACCCACGCGACAAACACCTACGCGAACGAATCATTCGGCATCAATTCCATCTCGCCCTATGAAAGAGACCTCGACCAGATCACCGTCACCGGATTGTTTACTACCGGCACGGCCGGAGGGCTTCCGCAGTATCAATCCGTCACCAACGGGGAGCTTGCGGACGACATCTCCTGGACGCACGGGAAACAGACGATGCGGTTCGGCGTCGAGATCGAGCACGACTACTGGAACTGGAACCCCGCATTCCTTGCCGTTGGTGCACTGACTTTCCCGAGATTCCAGGACTTCCTGCTGGGACTGCCCGGCTGCGCCCCGGGCCTCTCCGCTGCTGCCTGCACCGCCAGTGGTGCTGCGAACCAGACGACCGGAGCGTCCGCACCGAGCCTCTCCAGCACAGGGGCCTACCAAGCCACAGCGCCTCCGGGAGGCTTGAACCATCACCTGCGCAATGCGTTCGGTGATGCGTACATCCAGGACGACGTCAAGCTGACACAGTCGTTTACCCTGAACCTGGGGCTTCGCTGGGAATATGACGCACTGTTCCACGACAAGTACGGCCTCAGCACGAACATCTGGCCCAGCCTGATCGATACGGTGCCCATACCCGGATCCTCAGCCGCCACGGGCACTCTGGCCGGATTTACAGTTCCTTCGAACTTTCCGTTTTCACTCTATCCGCCCCCCGTTGGAGGCGTGTTCCAGTTGAACAGGCAGGGTTATACGCAGGGTGGCACGCCCGTGAAGAATTTTGCCCCACGCGTGGCGTTCGCGTGGTCGCCGCTGGCGAACAAGCGCCTGGTGCTGCGCAGCGGCTTCGGGGTCTTCTATGACCGCGCTGCCGCAACCATTTACATCGGCGGAATCAATCAGGCCGCGCCTTATGCCACACCGGTCTTCCAACAGGTGGCGCAGTATTATTCCTCTTTCGCAACGCCGTACCAGCCACCACCGACGCCTTGGGCGCCCCGCTGGGTGAACTTCACTTCGGGGACCAGTTCGCTGCTGTCAGATACCTCCATCCTCCCGAATTACGAGCACACCCCGGTGGTGTACCAGTGGAACATGACCGCCCAGTATGAGTTCATACATGACTGGACGCTCGAACTGGGTTACGTCGGATCGCGTGGTGTCCATCAGGAAGGTATTCCCGGCTTTACCGGACAGCAGGGCAACGAAGCCCAGTTGGTCGGCAATCCTTTGGGAACCAACGCAGTCAACGCCCCCGCGATAGCCGCGGGACTTGTCACCACGAATACGGTCGCGAACGCATTTGAGCGCGTACCTTATCTCGGGTTCAGTCCGGCCGGCATCCTGGAGTTTGCAACCGATACCGATACAAAGTACAACAGCCTCCAGGCCACTCTTCACAAGCAGTTCTCGCATGGCTTCCAGATGCAGGCCGCATACACCTGGAGCCGGGCTACCGCTACGGAATGGCTGTATAACGATCCCGATTATTCGAAATACGGGCCGAACCCCTCCTACCGTCCGCAACGGCTTGCTATCAGCTATGTGTATAACCTTCCCGGAATCTCCCACGAGGGCATTCTTGGAAAGGTCGTGAATGGCTGGGCGGTATCGGGCGTGACCGTCGCTCAGGACGGTTTCCCCTTGACCCTTTACGACGATAGGGGAGGCGCCATCTACGGTCTTGGTGGTGGAAGCCCGGTAGAGTCTACGCCCGAATTTGCCGCGGGAATGGGGCCGGGGAACATCGCCACTCCCGGCGGCGTGGAGGCGCGAATTGGCGGTGCCAACGGTGGACCCGGCTTTTTCAATAAAGCTGCGTTCACGACGATACCAGTGATCGGCGCCACTCCCGGCGTTGCCGGAACCGGAGGCACGGGTTGGGGCAATGCGGGCTTGGGTCTTCTTCTCGGTCCCGGCCAGTTCAACTGGGACGTTTCGCTTTCAAAGACCACCAAAGTGGGAGGCATACGCGAAGGAGCCACCCTGCAGTTCCGGGCGGAACTCTTCAACGCCTTCAATCACGCTCAGTTCAACGCCCCCGGCGTCGGAACGAACAGCCTTTCCACCGGTGCGGGCGTGGACGTGAACAATGCAACGTTCGGGCAGATCACATCCACATCAGTGAATCCGCGCCTGGTCCAGTTTGGACTGAAGTATATATTCTAAGGAACGGGTCGGCCGGCAAGTTGGGTTGAGCCGGTCGTCTTCAAGAAAGACACGAATGGGGCTCTCCACGATCCGAAAATGGATCAGGAGAGCCCTGATTTTTTCGATTCAGTTTCGAGCCGGCGAGCGAGTCGAAGTCCATCCGTTGCCGCCTTAGGTCGCATCGCGCCGAGTCAACCACCCCGGAGCTACGACTTCTTAGCGGCTTCCTGCTCCAGCCGATACTTCTCTCTGGCAGCCTTGAGGAGAGTGTCGAACCAGTCGAGAATCTCCTGGCGGCTCTGCACGAACGGATTGGGATCTCCCGGCTTTCGCAATTTGAGCTTGGCTTCCGTTTCAAACACATCGTTCAGCTGGGGATGGTCCGGCAGGAGCACGCGAATGTTGGGCAGTTTTCGCATCCTCTCCATGCCCTCGATATAAGTCTTGGTCCACTCCGCCGGGAAATTGAAGCCTGTTCCGCCCAAAGTGAGGGCCTCGTAGGGCTTCCCGTGATCGTAGACGGTGTACTCCATGCTCAGGCAGCCTGTGGTGTTGGCGGGAGTCTGATGCAGATGGATAGTGGTGTTACCCAGCGTCACATTATCGCCTTCTTTGTACACCAGGTCGGGAGGAATCGTTTCGTACGGATGCGCCGGCTGGGGGCTTTTCATAGACGTCCCAGTCTCCCGCAGCCATTCCCACCCGCGCACCGGTGGCAGCTTTAAGCTTTTTTACCCCTGCAGTGTGGTCCGAATGTCCATGGGTGATCAGAATGTATTTGATGTCTGTCGGATTGAAACCCAGCTTCCGGATGTTGCCCAGTTCCGTTTCAGCAGTGTAGTCGTAGCCGGAATCGATGAGGATCAGTCCCTTGTCGGCTTTGATGAGGTACATGCTGACCGATTGCGGTCCCACGTAATAGACGTTGTCGAAGATCTGGAACGGCTCTCGCGCCTGCGCCTCCGCCGTGGAAGGGAGCCTCACTCCTTTATTGGCCCAGGGCAACAGATAATCGTAATCGACGGCTTTTTTGGGCTGCGCCTCCTGCGCGAGGGCCGGGAGCGCGCTAGCCCCAATGGCCCCGCACAAGCCGGCGACACAGACAATCCTCTGAAGCGTTTTCATTGACGATCCTCCAAATGGGCCGTAGTCGCCGCGCCCAGCTCGCGAAATCTACTGAATGGCATAGGGGGTGTCAAGCCGCAAGTCCGGCCCATGCCGCTGCTTCATGCGGGCGCTGTGTAGCGTTTGTTGATGGCTTCGACTACGCGGGCGCGGCTTTCCTTGCCGGAGGCTGCCCGGTGGCTTTCGATTTCGGCTACTTCCGCGGCGAGTTCGTTGTCCTTGATATTCTTCGTCATCCATTTGGAATAATCGCCTTGCCGCAGATGATGCAGCCATGTTTCGTCGTCGACGCCTTCCGCGAGCTGGATGAAAGTGTTGAGGTTCTGGGCGCGCAGGTTCAATTTGCCTTCTGGGCCCTTGAAATAAAAACTGCGGTCCGGAGGGAGTTCGCCGCCGGCATATTTGCGCTTGTGGCGGCGAGCTTCGTCGCTGGGAGGAGCAATCTCCACGCGCGTGGGAGGAGCGGTGTCGCTCGTTGGCCAGAAGATCACCTGATTCTTTTCGTGCCGAAGAGACGCCAGTACCGGAGAAGCAACACCAATGGCCTGGCTGAACTGGCTTATCGTCAAGCCAGGCGAGGGGCCGACGGCGATAATGCCGGTCATTGATTTGAGCGCTGACTGAAGAACGGACTCCACCTGGACCGTTACCAGCACCGTTTCGGAAAGCCTTTCGGGAAGAGCGCCCTGGGCGGGGTGCCAGGAGTCCGGGATGAGGTGGTGTGCTTCGTCGATGATGATCCAGTGCGGACGGCCCGCGCGCGAGCGAAGTTCCTGCAGCTTCGGAAATAGGCCGCTGAAATAGACCGGGCGATCAGCAACCGCAACGCCGAGCAGATTTACGCTCACGTTACTTTTAGGATTTTGGAGAATTTGAAAGATTTCGGGAGTTTCAGGCGCGCGGCTTGGGCTTCCGAGGGCAACGAATTTTTCGAGCTGGTCGTAGTCGCCTTCCGGGTCGACGACACACACCTGATAATCGTTCTTCACGAGCCGTTCGATGAGGGCGCGGACGACGGTGGTTTTGCCGCTTCCGGACGGTCCGGCGATTACCAACGCTGACCCGTACGAAGGGATGGAAACATCTCCCTGGCCCTCCGCTGTTTTTCCTAGCGCGATTTGACGATCCGGCCGCTGCGGCTGGACGGCGGCCAGATCGTCTGTGAGAAGACGCCCAATCAGTTCCTCGACTCCGCGGCTTGAGGGAAAGGTGGTCGTGAGATCGGCCCGCTCTTTCAGTGTGGGAATCGCGTCCGAGACGGCGACGCCCAATTCGCAGAACCCCAGGAGCGCGTGATCGTTTTCGCCGTCGCCGATGCCAACGGTGTTGTGCTCGGAAAGGCCAAGCTCCGCCAAAGCCGCCGCGAGCCCGGTGCTCTTGTTCACCCCGGAGGGGAGAATCATCACGGAGCCCTTGTTGTAGATCACCTGCAGCTCCAATCCCTGTTCCTTGATGGCTTCCAGGACGGCCGTATCGTATGGCTCGACGGTGGCGACAATCACCTCGCCGACGGTGAAGGGTACGCCTTTTTCGCGCAGCGCATCGAGAAACGCGGCTGGCGGAGGCTGCGCGAGGGCTTTTGTCTCACGGCTCGCAGGAGCGTAAAGGACCGCGCCGTTGTCCGCCACGATGCGGTCAAAAATGGCGCGTTCCGGGAACACCTGGAAGAGATCGTTGAGCTGGCGGCCCGTTACGAGGATCGGCCGGCGTCCGGAATTCTTCAGGCGCTGGAGGGCGTCGAGTGTGCTGGCCGAGACGATGCCTTCGTCCGCCAGCGTGCCATCGTAGTCACAAGCCAGGGCGAAATAGCGCATTGCTGATTCGACGGCTCCTTCGCGGCGGGTTCGATGCCGCCGGTTTATAGCTTAGATGGTTTTGCGTTGCGGGAGAAATCCGCGATGGGCTGTATTTCGGTGGAATGGGCGCGAATCCCTACCACCACATCGCAAATCACTGGAATCCAGTCCCCAGAGTCATTCTGCTCGGCGCCAAAACCTCAGCCAACTTTTCAACTGCGTTTCCGGCAACTGCACCAGCGTCTACGTTCGACAGCAGTTCCCCGGGTTAACGACAGAGCAACGGCCTCTGTTCCTCCACGAAACCTGGCGCGCGAATTGCCCCTGAAAATGGGCCACACCGCAATTGCCGAGATGCGCCTGGAAAAAGGGCAAACTTTGCCTATGCGCGCGGCGATTTTACCCGTGGCGGAGCGATTTCAGATGACCGTGCAAAATGGAAAGAGAGTCGCGCTGGGCGACCCGGTTCCCTGGTTCAGGGCGGCGAACGTCGACGGCGGAAAAACCGATATCTGCGTCTCCGCCGGGCGCTGGATGGTGCTGGCTTTTCTGGGGCCCCTTGGCGAAGCGCAGGCGCAGGCCAGGCTGGCGACGCTTGTGAAGCAGGCCGCCCTGTTCTCGGACGATCACCTGATCATTTACGCGGTTCTCTCCGTGCCGCCAGACGATACGGCACGGCTTCTGGCCATGAGCAGCCCGGTACTGAAGTTCATCGCTGATTACGACGGCGCAATTGGCGCGTTTTATGGCGCCGATGAAAAGCCTCTCACAATCGCGCTCGACCCCATGTTGCGCGCCATCGCGAACATCTCCTGCGACCATCCGGACGGCCACGATGCGGTTCTAGAGCGCCTGCTGCGCGACCTTCCGTCGGTGGACAATTCGGCGGGCGTGCCGCTCACCGCTCCCGTTTTGATCGTGCCGCGCGTATTCGATTTTCCTCTATGCGATCTGCTGGTATCCATCTACGACAAGGTTGGCGGGACGGATTCGGGTTTCCTGGTTGCACGCGACGGCAAACCGGCAACGGCCACCGATCACAGCAAAAAACGCCGGCAGGACATGGTCATCGCCCCGCCCGAGCTGCGCCAGAGAATTCGCGAGCGCATCGTGAAACGGCTTTTGCCGGCCATCGAGCTCTATTTCCAGTTTAAAGCGACGCGCATGGACCGCTACCTGGTGGCTTGCTACGACAGCGCGATCGGCGGCCATTTTTTCAGGCACCGCGACAACCTCAACCCTGGCGTCGAGCACCGCCGCTTTGCCGTTTCGTTGAACCTGAATGGCGGCTACGAGGGTTGCGACCTGATCTTCCCGGAGTTTGGCCGGAGAACGTATCGCGCGCCGGTGGGCGGCGCCATCGTGTTTTCGTGCGGCGCCTTGCATGAGGTGACGCCGATTACCAGAGGCCGGCGCTATGCCTTCCTCTCTTTTCTTTACGGCGAGGCGGACGCCAAGAAGGGCCTGGAGAACAATTCCCTGCTGCACGAGATAGAGAAGACTTATCAGGCCGACGAGGACCGCCTCTATCCCGAAAACGCGGCATAACACAACGAAGACCTCGATGATTTTACGGCGCTCCCGATTCGTTCATCAACTGCCCGTCGGCGCCGGCCGTATTCTGATCGTCCATGCCATCAGCCATACGCGTTTGTCCGTGGACCGCGAAATTGGCACCTTGCTCGACTTTTTCCGCGAACCCCGCAACATTCCCGAAGAGTGCGACGCAATCGGCAAGCTGCTTCCGTACTCGCGGGAGGTGATTACCCGATCGATTGCCGCCCTGGTCGAGCGCAACATTCTCACCGAGAAAGCACCGGAAGAAGAACTGGCCGCCGTGAGCGCGGAACTTTCCGCCACGCACGGGCGCGATCCCGGCGAGATGCTCGAACGCTACCGCCGCGGGATGAAGGAAGGCGTGGAATCTTACTGGGCGGCGGGGCCTGCCTATAACTTGTCAGATTTCGGCGGCGCTCCAAAACGCGCGGATGTCCTGCTTTTCGGCGATTGCGACATCCAGATGGAGGCCGAGTTTCTACGCAAGGAAGCGGCGCGAAGGGGCATCGATCTTCGCATCGCCGCGACATTTCCAGACGATGTGCGCTTTGCCGCGGAACACAAACACGACGCCGTTTTTGTCGGGGCGTTACGCGCGCGGCACCTAATTACGGAGGCTCCCGCGCCCGGCCAAAACGCGCACGCCGCGTATATTGCGCAGGCCCAGCGCCTGCTGGAGCAGCTTCGCGAAAAGACGCCTGCCCCCATCCTGATCGACAACCTGCCGGAGCCGACCGTGCAGCCGCTGGGCCTCGCGGAGCGTGGCATTGCAGGCCACCGCGCGCGTTTCCGCCTCGCCAACATCGCGCTGGCGGAGATATCCGGGGCCATACCCGACGTGCACGTGGTTGATATCGCGGCAGCGCTGGGCATGGCGGGCTCCGAACGGATGCTCGACGATGGACAAGTCTCGTTCACCCATTTCGGATCGCCGGGCTGGATGCTGCAACGCCCGGAGAGCGAGAAGGCCGCTGTCCATGGCATCTTCCCGGACACGGCGCCTCTGGCCCGGTGGGTTGGCGGGGACCCCTATCTGCGCGAGATCACCCTGACGCGCACGCATATCGATGCTCTGGTGACCGTGCTGGGCGTCGGACGCAAAAAATGCGTGATCGTCGATCTCGACGGCACGTTGTGGCCGGGCGTGCTAGCCGAAACGGGCAGCCCTTTCGCATGGAAGCCGGAGATCAGCGGCGCTTTCTCGTACGTGGGTTTGTATTTCGGTTTACACGAGGCGCTGCTATGCCTGAAGAAGCGTGGCATCCTGCTGGCCTGCGTGAGCAAGAACGACGAGGCCACGGTCCGCGAGCTATGGAAATATCCGGACAATTACCCGCGACAGCGCCTTCTCAGCCCGGACGATTTCGTTACCTGGCGCATCAACTGGAACGACAAAGTCGATAATATTCGCGCGATTGCCGAAGAACTGGGATTTGCGCTCGATGCCTTCGTGTTCGTCGATGACCACCCGGTCGAGCGCGAGCGCGTGCGCCAGCGCCTGCCGGAGGTGGAGGCCTGGGGCGACGATCCTTTCAGCTTGCGCCGAAAGCTGCTGAACGATCCACGCCTTCAGCTGCCCGTGATAACGGGTGAATCGGCCCGGCGCACGGCCCTTGTAAAAACACAGCTCAAACGCCAGCGCCTCCGCGCTGAGACGCTCGATGAAAGCCAGTACCTCGCCTCGCTTCGGATTGAATGCCGCATTGAACGCGTGGCAAACGACTCCAACCTGGAGAGAATCGTCGAGCTATTCGAGCGCACGACGCAGTTCAACACCACGGGCCGCAAATTTACGGTGAGCGAGCTTGTCGAGTTGCTCTCCAAGCCGGAGGCGAATTTGTTTTCGCTGTACGTCTCGGACCGCTTCGGAGACCACGGGCTCACAGGCGCGGCCGTCATCATGAACGGCGAGATTTTGGGACTCGTGGTGAGCTGCCGCGTGCTGGGCATGGGGGTTGAGCACGAGTTCCTGCGGCAGATTATGGCGGAGGCCAAGAAAAGCCTAACCGGCTCGATCGTTGAAACTTCGCGAAACATTCCTGTCCGGAATATCTATCGCGATAACGGCTTTGCCGAACTTGAACCGGGGCGATGGCGCACGAGCAGCATTCCAGGCGATTGATTTGGAGCTGTCTCGCCGAAGTGAGTCGAATTCTCCGTAAGCGACTGAGAAAAATACGCTGGCGGAAGGGTGTGGTAGTCGAAGCCGACCCCCGCCGGACACAGGAGAACGCAGGGCCGTCACGTTGTTCGGGATGAGGTCAAGGTTATCAGACGGAGATACCCCGAGTGAGAATGCCGATTATGGCGCCACCGAGGACCAGCCAGGCGGAGTTGACTCGATAACGGAGGAGCGCGACTAACGAGATCGCCGCTAAAAGTGCTGTTTCGATATTGATGACGGAGGCGCGCGCCAGCTGCCAGGAAACGACCGCCATCAGCGCCAGCGAGGCTACATTCACGCCGTCGAGGAAGGCGCCGGCGATTTTCGATTTGCGGACACCGAAGACAATGGGGCCGCTAATGGCCACAAGGATGAATGCGGGAAGAAAGATGCCGACCGTCGCGACGGTAGCGCCCTTCATTCCGGCGAGCAGGTAGCCGATGAATGTGGCGGTGGTGAAAACGGGCCCGGGCGTGACCTGGCCTACCGCCACAGCGTCGATCAGTTGCGGGTCGGTGAGCCAGCCACGGTGAGTTACTAAATCGGCGCGGAGAAACGCCAGGAGGACATAGCCGCTGCCGAATACTACCGCGCCAATTTTGAGGAAGACGAGGAAGAGCGAGCTGAGTGTGATGGCCGTTGCGGCCGAAGTGGCTGCGGCCGCCAGCAGGGCGCGGGGCGTTCGCATGACTGGATTGGATGTGGCCCAGGGGGCGATGCCTGTGAGACCGGCACGATGGAAGTCCACCTTCGTAAGCGCAACAGCGGCGCCGGCGATGAGTAACAGCAGGAGGGGATGCAGGCCAAGATAAGCGAGAACGGCGGAGGCCAGAGCGACCACGCCCAGCAATTTTGTTTTCACCGCGGTTCGGCTGAGCCCCCAAAGCGCTTGCAGGATTACGGCAATCACGACGGGCTTCACGCCGTAAAGCAGAGCGGAGATGGCCGGGAGATGGCCAAAGCGGACGTAGGCCCAGGCAAAGGCCGAGACCATGGCGAATGCAGGTAGGATGAAACAGACGCCTGCAACGAGCAATCCCGGGAAACCCGCGCGCTGGTAGCCGATGTGGATGGCGAGTTCGCTCGAACTCGGGCCGGGGATCAGATTACTTGCGCCGAGCAAATCGAGGAATTTCTCGCGTGAGAGCCAGCCGCGTCGGCGCACGAGTTCGTCTTCCATGATGGCGATATGCGCGGCGGGTCCGCCGAAGGCGGTGGTGCCGAGGCGCAGGAAAAATGCCGCGAGTTCGCCAAGGGTGTCCCTGGGCGGCTGGCTCGCGCCACCTGGTGGTGCGGAGGCGAGTGAGTCTCCGGGTTCTCTTGCGGCGGGGTCAGACACCGGCAGTTTTTGAGGCAAGGCGAGTGTTCAGAGAACTCCAAGCGGCACCGACAATAAGAAGCGTGGGCCAGCGGACAATCCGGGCTACCACCGAGACGTCGGTTTGCAGAAGCTTTTGCCAGGGCATGATCGGGTTTTCTCCTTGTGCTGGTGGCCCGCTGGCCGGGGAATTATAACTGCGTCATGGCGTGAACTTCTGATCGCTGAACTGGGCCTCGGTGGGGGTCTGAATTTGCACGAACGGATGATTGGCCGCTTTGTGGCAGTTCGAGCAGGAGGTCGAGAGAGAGTTGTAGGCCTCGAGGAAGGACTTTTTGTCCTTCTTGTCGATGGCGTCTTTCACCTTTTGCAGGCTGTCTTTGGTCAGCGCGGGAGCGAGACTTGCGACAGGGGAACCCTTGAAATTCGGATTGAACTTTACCGCGTCCTCGAGGCCTTCCTGAATTTCACCCAGCTCGTAATCGGCGAGCGGCCAGTTGGATTTCGATCCCGCGTAGAAAAGCTTGGCGTGATGCTGCTGGATGACACCCATGATTTCGCCGAGACCCGGCTTAAGGTCGTCGATGGAGGCCTTGAGCTGTGTGACTTCAGCCTCGAGAGCGGCCGTGGAGTTCGCGTTGGACGCTGGTTGTTGTGCGCAGCCTGCTAGAAAGACGAGAGTGATTCCGAGGACGAGCTTATTCATGGCAAGACCCCTTCCGTTACGTCGCAATATCGAGCAGCTCCAGCGAGGCGGAGTATACACATCGTTTTCGGGGCTGGGCAACTGGCTAATGAAAATCGTGCGAGGGCGCTGCGGCGCGCGTGAGGGTAAGGGGGCGGAGACGCTGGGCTTTTACGGAGATTACGTTGTCCTGGTTCTGGAGCACGCCGTCGATCAGGAGGAATTGCTGGTTCACGACAAGCACGCGGTTCTGCATGAAGAGCTGCGGGGTAATGATGGCGTTGGCGATGCCGGTCTCATCTTCGATGCTGAGGAAGACGAAGCCTTTGGCGGTGCCGGGGCGCTGGCGGGCGATCACGCTGCCGGCGATGCGGACGGGAGCGCCGTCGGGGAGCGCGCGGAGTTCGATAGCGGAGTGGACACCCTGGCGCTTCAGAGTGCGGCGATGGTGCGCCATGGGATGCAGGCCAACGGTGAGCCCGGTGCCGCGGAAGTCCGCCAGGAGGCGCTCTTCGGGCGTCATGGGAGCGAGAGGGAATGCAGATCCTTCGCTGCGCTCAGGATGACAAGATGGAGTGGATTCGGCGATTGGAGGATGTTGCGTGGGGGATTCCAGCAAGGGGCCTGCGGGACGCGCGGCTCGCTCGACTTGCCAGAGGGCGCTACGGCGGTGGCCGGGCTGGCCGGCGAGGGAATTGAGGGCGCCGATCTCTGCGAGGGCGGTTAGTTCGGACTTTTGCATGGCGAGGATGCGGAGTTTCAGGTCGTCGATCGAGGCGAACGGGCGAATGCCGCGTTCGCGAATAATTTCGCCGGCGATTTCGGCGCGCACGCCTTTTGCGAAGTTCAGGCCGAGGCGCAGGGCGAAGGTGTTAGGGAGCTTCCCTGACGATTTACGGGGGAAGGCAAATGCAGATCCCTCACTCCGTTCGGGATGACACTTGGTTCCGATTGAGTCGTATCTTGTGAAATGGGCGATGCCGGGAAAGGATCGCGAGGGCGCGTAGGCTCCGCGGGCTGGATGCGTTCCAGGGTGCATTTCCAGTTGGAGACGGTGATGTCGATGGGTTTGACTTTCAGGCCGTGGCGCTGCGCGTCTTTTACCAGGGTGGCGGGATTGTAGAAGCCCATGGGCTGATTGTTGAGGATGGCGGCGGTGAAGGCGGCCAGGTAGTGGCATTTCAAATAGGCGCTGGCGTAGGCGATCAGCGCGAAACTGGCGGCATGGGACTCGGGGAATCCGTAGAGCGCGAATGAGGTGATGGAGAGCACGATTTTGTCCTGGATGTCCGGCGCGATTCCCTGCTTGTTCATTCCGGCGCGCAGTTTTTTCTCGATGTCTTTCATGCGCGCTTCGGAGCGCTTGAAGCCGAAGGCGCGGCGCAATTCCTCGGCTTCGCCGCCCGTGAATCCGGCGGCGATCATGGCCATGCGCAGCAACTGCTCCTGAAAGAGCGGCACGCCCAGAGTACGCGCCAGCACGGGCTCGAGCGAGGGGTGAAGGCTATCGGGCGCTTCGCGGCCCTGGCGGCGCTTCAGATAGGGATGGACCATTTTGCCGACAATGGGGCCGGGACGAATGATGGCGACCTGCACCACGATGTCGTAGAAGCAGGTGGGATGCATGCGGGGAAGGAAAGCCATCTGGGCGCGGCTCTCGATCTGAAACATACCCACGGTGTCGGCCTTTTGCAGCGTTTCGTAGACGAGCGGATCGCCGGCGGGGAGGCGGCCGAGGTCGATCTCTTCGCTGTAGTCGTCGCGAATGATTTGGATGGAGTCTTCGAGCACCGCCATCATGCCCAGGCCCAGCAGATCCACTTTGACGATGCCCATGTCGGCGCAATCTTCTTTGTCCCATTGCACGACTACGCGGCCGGGCATGGTGGCGGGTTCGAGCGGGACGACGGAATCAAGCTGCCCCTGGCAGATGACCATGCCGCCGGAGTGCTGCCCGAGATGGCGCGGCAGGTCCTGCACGGCCATGCAAAGTTCGAAGAATTTGCGGATTTGCAGATGTTGGAAGTCGAGGCCGGCTTCGCGGAACTGGCGCGCCAGCGTGTCATCGGCGTCTTTGTATTCCCAGGCGCCAACCAGACTGGTGAGGCGATTCAGCGTTTCGGGATCAAACGAGAGCGCTTTGCCGACCTCGCGCGCGGCGGAGCGGCCGCGGTAGGTGATGACGTTGGCGGTCATGGCCGCGCCGAGCTGGCCGTAGCGCTGGTAGACGTATTGAATGGCGCGCTCGCGCTGGTCGCCGCTGGGGAGATCGAGATCGATGTCGGGCCACTCGCCGCGTTCTTCGGAAAGAAAGCGCTCGAAGAGCAGGTCCATGCCGACGGGATCGACGGCGGTGATGCCGAGCGCGTAGCAGACGGCGCTGTTGGCGGCGGAACCGCGCCCCTGGACGAGGATATTCTGCTCGCGGCAGAAGCGGACGATGTCCCAGACGATCAGGAAATAGCCGGCGAGCTCGAGGCTGCTCGATCATGGCGAGTTCGCGCTCGATCTGCCGGCGAGCGCGCTCGTTCTCGGCGCCGTAGCGCCAGAGCATGCCTTCGCGCGTGCGCTCGCGCAGGAACTGGATCTGCGATTCGCCCTGGGGAGTGGGATATTTCGGGAACTGGTAGCCCAGATCGTTCAGTGTGAATTTCAGGCGCGAGGAAAGAAGTTGCGTATTGGCGATGGCTTCGGGCAGATCGGCGAAGAGCCGGGCCATCTCCGCGGGAGATTTCAAGTGGCGCTCGGAATTGCGCGCGAGAAGGTGGCCGGCGGTGGCCAGCGTGCGGTGATGGCGGATGCAGGTGAACACGTCGAGGACTTCGCGCTCCGGCGGCTGGGCGTAGCACACGCCATTGGTTGCTAGCAGAGGCAATTTCAGTTTGCGCGCGATTTCGATGGCGGCCTGGTTGCGTGATTCTTCTTCGCGGCAGAAGTGGCGCTGCAATTCTACGTAGACATTTTCACGGGTAAATATTTCGCAGAGTTGTTCGACGGATGCGGTCGCGGCTTCGATTCCACCTTGAGCGAGGGCGTATGCGAGAGGGCCTTCGTCGCCTCCGGTTAGGCAGATGAGGCCGGGGGAGCTTGCAGCAACTTCATCGGGCGAGACGTGGCCTTCGCCTTTCTTTGCGCGCAGCTTCATGCGCGTGATCAGGCGGCAGAGGTTCTGGTAACCCGCTTGCGATTCGACGAGCAAGGGATAGCGCCACCCGTCCGGGGAGGTGACTTCGGCGCCAATGTGGGCCTTGAGCGGAAATTTTTTTGCGGCGAGATGGAAGCGCGGAGAGCCGTAGACGCCGTCGCGGTCGAGCAGGGCCATGGCGTCCATGCCATGGGCGGCGCAAATGGACGCCAATTCTTCGGGCGTCGAAGAGCCTTCGAGAAAGCTGAAAGCGGAGCGGGCGTGGAGTTCGATGTACGTCAATCGTAGACCCCGCGGACGAACCAGGCTTGGTGGAGGGAATTGAAATAAAGGCAGTAGACGCCTTGATGCGGAGTTTTTGCGAGACTCGCGTTGGAAAAATGGGCGCGGGCGCTTGGATCGGACAGGGAATCGAAGTGGAGTTCGAGATCCCATTCGTCATGGTGCCACGTGTCCTCGCGCCACCAGTCGCCGGAGGTGCGCCAGGGGCCGGAGGCGGCAATGACCTCGCCGCACAGGGCGTTGAAGGAGACGAGCACGGGGCAATTCTCGCGCAGGTCTACTTTGGCCGGGATCGGGGGACGGAAGTTGCGGAAGGCGGTCAATGAGCGATGCGTCGACTGAAGGAATGCAAACCTTTCCTCAGGGGCTAAAGCCCCTTTTGACTGGCTGTGCGGAATGTCGGAGCTGAAGCTCCGACCCCCTAAAGGGCGAGAGAGGAAGCGGCTGAGGCGGAATTCGCCGGGGCGGTGCGTGTCGACCAGTTCGGGCGATCCGATGTTGGCATCACCTACTAGATTGGCGAGACGAGCCACGGTCAGCTCGAGCTTTTCCGGGTCGGGAGAGATGGGCTGAAAAAGGCCTCCTTGCGCCGGGCGCGGACGTGCGGGATCGGCGGCCATCCAAACTTTCAGAATCGGGGCGGCGGGCGGGTCGGACTGCAAATGCAGGCGGAGCAATTTCAGGAGCATTTTGGAATCGCGCATGGGCACGGGCAGGCTCAGGGATTTTTCGTAGGCCTTCGCGACGGCGCGTTTTTTATGAGGAGCAGGAGCTGGCTTTTTTTTCAGGCGTTCGAGGCCATCTCCGAAGGCGGGATCGAGCTGGAAGCGCACCTGAATGGAATTGGCGGCCAGGGAGCGGGCATTCAGGCGGGCGCAGAGCTGGTCGAGCAGGCGGCCCAGAATGAAAGACAGCGGCTCGAGTTCCTCGACGGAGTCTTCGAGCTCCATTTCCTCTTCAAAAGAGAGATTTGTTTGCGCGAGCACCAGGGAACGAAGGCTTGCACCGCGGGCGAGTTCATGGAGGCGAACGCCTTCCTGTCCCAGGCGTTCCGATAAATCGAGCAGGGGCAAGGCGGCGAGCTCGGCGCAAGTTCGGATGCCCCAACGATCGAGGGTTTCCAGGGTTTCCGGAGATGCCGGGAGCACGTGAACAGGAAGCAGGCCGAGGCGCGGCGATTCCTCGCCCGGTGGAATCAAGGTGATGCCGGGGAAACCGCGCGAGGCGAGAAGGGCGGCGTCTATATTGGAGGCGATGGCGATGTTCGCGGCGAGACCGAGCAGAGCCGCGCGGGCGGCAAATTCACTGGCGATATTTTCGGGAGAGCCAAATAAGGAAGCGAGGCCGGATATGTCGGCCAGGATCGTGTCGGGCGCGGTGTCTTCGATGCGCGGGGACATCGACCATCCCAAGTCGAGCAAAGCGGCGTGGGCCGCTTTCTCCTGCGGCTGGGAGCGATGACGAATTTCGATGGCGCAGAACTGCGCGGCTTGCGTTTTCGCCATGCCCAATTGAATGCCGGCCTGCAAGGCGGCATTCGTTCGCGGCAATCACGGTCCAAAGAGGGGGTGTGCCGTCCACGAGCGCGATCGCACGATTGCGGAGCGCCGGCTCGGAGCGAACCGCCGATTGGATCAGGAATCCGGGAATATGAATGGATGCAAAAGCCATAAAAATTCGAGTTCGCTGTCAGCCTTCGTGAAAACGAATATTTTTAGAATCATCTCTGTTTCAGTGGGGGCCGTGCCCCGGCTGCGTGGCTCCAGATTGATTTGGTTTTGAAAAATCGACTGGTGGAGAAATTGTCTGTAGGGTCTTCCACCCTCCCTCCTGCGAAGGGTGTCGCACCCTTAAAAACGTGCCTTGATGAATCGAAAAGCAATGCAGATCCCCCACTTCGTTCGAGATGACATGCGTGGGTTTTTGTGCGAATTGCTCCGCAGCAGCTCGAACTTCCGCCGCTGGAAAATGCTCTGTCGCTGTGAAGAGTTCCGCCGATGTTCCTGTTTTTTTCAAATCGTAATGCTGCTCCATCGATTGGATTCGCGAGCGGAGAAGTTCGGCGCGTATTTCCAAGCTATCCAGCAGGCAGGCGGACGGATGTGCTGCCGCACAAGTTGCTGCGTGGGCTTCGGCGTCCAGTGTTGTCGACCATAAGGCGGGCTCGGGGCTGAGGCGCAGGACCAGGGAGGCGCAGGTTTTGGCGTTGGGCTCCTGCTCGAGGACGACCAGAATAGTGGGCGTATCTTCGACGGCGCGGCGGAAGCGGAACCAGGCGTTGAGCGGGATGTAGCGCACGGTCTCGGGTGGAATGTCGCTCAAATCGAGCGCAATGAGACCGAAACCGCCGCCCTGGATGAGCAGATCAGTGGCGCGGAAGGCCTGGTCGATATTCCGGCAGCGGACCCACAACAGATGGTCGAGAGCGACGCCGGCAGCTTCGGCGGAATGCGGGTCGAAGGAGTCGCGCCCGTCGACCAGGGCGCAGACTTCCTCGCGCGCTGTGCGTTCGGCTAAGGCGGAAACCAGCAGGCTCGTGCGGCCGGAGCAGGGCGGACCGCAAATTTCGGTGAGGCCGCCGCGAGGCAGGCCGCCGGTAAGGGAATCAATTTCCGGGATGCCGGCGGAAACCGTGTCCATGACCTTGCGGTCGCGATAGGTGAAGGGCGCGGAGACGCGTCCGGCCAATGCCGATTCGACCTGGGAGCGTAAAAGAGCGAGATTGCGAGCCATGGTGACCTGAAGGCGAGTGCAAAAGCGATCTTTTAGTTTCGCTTTTTATTCGCCTTGGGAGAGGGATTCTGTACCAGGAAAAGGGGATTGTCAATCCGCGTTTTTCTTATAAGAATCTCCTTTAGTTTCAGAAAGGTAGGAAGCCTATGCCGCGAAAGCCGCCCGCGCCGGAATCGACATTATTTCCGCTGCATGCCGGCCTGGATGAACTGGCCCAATCCGCGAAAGACTGCAAGGCTTGCGATCTGTGGAAGTTGGGAACGCAAACCGTATTTGGTGAAGGCACGCCAAGCGCGAAGGTGATGCTGGTGGGAGAGCAGCCGGGGAACCAGGAGGACCTGGAAGGCAAGCCATTCGTAGGGCCCGCAGGAAAGCTGCTCGATGCGGCGCTGCTGGACGCGGGGATCGATCGAAAGAAGGTTTACGTCACCAACGCGGTGAAACATTTCAAATGGGAGCCGCGGGGGAAGCGGCGCATCCACAAAAAGCCAAACGCGGCGGAAATTGTTGCTTGCCGTCCGTGGCTGGATGGGGAAATTGCGGCCCTGCAGCCGCAAGGTGATTGTGTGCCTGGGGGCTACCGCCGCGCAGGCTTTGCTTGGGCGCGAGTTTCGCGTGACGCAGCATCGCGGGGAATTCGTGAAGTCGCCGCTGGCGCCGTTTGTGATGGCGACGGTGCATCCTTCCTCCATATTGCGGGCGCCGGACGAAGAGACGCGGCATGAGGAAATGAAGCGCTTCATTCAGGACCTGAAGAAAATTACCAGGCTGGTGTGAATCACGAAGCCGCAAACTGCTCTCAGCCGCCATCATTTTGCGGTTGGCTTACTAGTCTTTCCACGCGAGCCTTTAGAGTTTTTTGCGTCGAAGGGCGCGCGCACCTTGGCGTCGTTGTCGAAATAGACGAAGACATCGCGCGGCTGCTTCCGCGGATTATCCGCGGCGATGACGCGCTCGGCGCCGGCCGGCTCGCGCCCGGAGGCCCAGGCGGCGACGCGAGCGGCCCAGGAATCGAGCGATGGATCGTCATAGCCGCTGACATAGAGTTCCTCCGAACCGTGCAGGCGGCAATAGATGAAATCCGCGGTGATATCCATCAGGCGCGGCCAGGCCACCGTGTCCGCGCAGACGAGGGCGATATTGTAGCGGCGAAGCAGTTCGATAAACTCCGGGGTAACGAAGCTTTGGTGGCGGATCTCCATGGCGTGGCGAAGCGGGGCGTCCACGGGACACTTGAAGGAAGCGCGCGACACGATACGCCGGTCGCGACGGCGCGCGAGAGAAACTGCTGAATACGTGTCGCGCGGGAGAATCCTGAAGAAGTCTTCGATGCGGCCGGGGTCGAACCGGAAATTGGGCGGGAACTGCCAGAGGATCGGTCCGAGCTTGGGCCCCAGCTGAAGTACGCCTGAGGCGAAAAAGTTGGCCAGCGGCGTGGCTACGTCCTTCAGCCGGCGCATGTGGGTGATATAGCGGGGGCCCTTCACGGCGAAGACGAAGCCATCAGGCGTTTCGGCGGCCCAACGGGCAAAGCTCTCCGGGCGCTGCAGGGAGTAGAAGGTGCCATTGATCTCCACGGAATCGAAGACGCCGGACGCGAAGGCGAGTTCGTTTTTCTGGGGTAGCTTCGGCGGATAGAAAACCCCGCGCCAAGGCTTATATCGCCAGCCCGATATCCCGATCCTCACGTTTTGGAGGGCCCAAGCGGCCCGCGCCCGTGCGCTCGACTGACCTGTCTCGGCGAAGGCCGGGAAGGGCGGCCCGACTTGGACTTGATGGAGTTCTTCACAAGAGCGCATGCTGGAGGATACGGGCGCTGGGATGTTTAAAAATCCCAGAAAACCCCTAGAAAAAGGACCAATGTTCCCGTATTCAGCAACATACAAACAAAGGGAACGGCGATAGTGATTGACTATTATCGGGAGCTAACGCTATCTTTAACTATTCTTTATTTGGCATTCACCTCAGCGCCGAATGCCGTTTCTTTTGTTTGCCTATAATTGGGTGCTGCGAACACTGCTCGACGCATCGGCAAGGGGACCAATTTCCCAATTCGCTACACGATCTTTTCCTAAGTCTTATGCTCGCATCTAGCTCGGTTGAAAGAAAAACGCACCGTATGAAAGAACTTACCCTCGCGATGATTTTCAATCGGTCCGGCTTTGGAGTGACAGGAAATGCCGGATGAGCAGTTTTGAGATCATAGCCCGCGACGAAGAGGATGGGGTATCCCGCACCGCGCCGCATCCTTCTGGAAGGACACCCGCATCTGAGGGTAATTGTAATTGCAGCGGGTGTAGAGCAGCGTCTTTATCAGATATCTGGGTAACGACCCAGAGGCCATTTATGCGGCTTACCGAGCGCAGATAAGCAAGCGGAGTTTTGGAACGCTGCGTCAGGCGATTGAGGGATGAGGCTGAGGGAATGAAACGACAAGTGGCATGGCAACGGAATCGAAGCGCGCCGTCACGATCCTACTGTGCGTGGCGATGGGTCTCGTCAGTGCAATGGCGGGCGGCCCGAGGCCAGCCTTCGCGCAGGATCCGGCCTACCCGAAGGATCAGGTTCCTGCCCAGAATTACCAGCGCATGCAATCTTCCGATCTCGAACGAGCAAATCTAAGCCGCGTGGCGGCGTCGGCCGGCGAAATCAAACCTCTGCTGATCAAGGACAGCGGCCTGATGGTGGAGTTAAAGCGCTGGGTGGCCAAGGACGCCACCGACCATGGACAAATCCTCACCGAAACAGATTTGACCAATGATGCCATCTTCGGCCGGCTTGAGAACGACGTTGAGTTTCGGGCGATCGCTACCCTGCTTTTGCAAAAGTACGGTTACCTGGTTCCGGAGGTAAATCCGAATTCCGAAGCGGGCAAAGAGCAGCAGTTGCTGCTGCAGGAGCGCGTCAGATGGATAACCCAGGAGGAAGAGGAGGCTCGGCAGCAGGAGCATCTGCAGGTAGCCCAGGCACTTCAGAAGGAACGTTCCTGCGCGACGGGCGTCCAGGCTGACTGCCAGCAGCGGCAGACGCGAACTTTGCCGGGCCAGAATCTTCAGCAAGAACAGCAGATTCAAGAGGGGCAGCCGCAGAGTCCCTTTCAGTCGAATCCGGGGACGCCGAGTAATCCCAATATTCCTTTCCCGGGGCAGGGAACGAATCCTCTGGAACGGGCACAGTTGACCGAAACAGGCGGCGCGCCCATGGATTTCTCACAGCTTGGAACGGAAGATTCGCTCGATTCCCTGCAGGGACTCGGAATGGGCGGAGGGGCCAATTCGCCAAATCTGCTGCGGCAATTGCAGAACCAGCAGGGCGGCGCAACAGGGTCTTCGGGTTCGTCCGGTGGTTTGAGTCCTAACCTGCAAGGTAGCGCGTCAAGCCTTTTGCTGGGCGGGTCTGATCTGGCCGGCAGTCTAGATCAGAACGATATCAACCCCTATGAGACAAACCAACTGGGCGGGTCCCGGAATTCTCGTTACTCCCCTTCGACCATGGCCGCGATGCAAGCGCGCCTCAATGGGCGCATTCAGGAGAATCTGGCTTCGCAGGCGCCACAGCTCGTACGCGCCGCGAATCCCTACCGTGATATTCCGTCGCTGTACGACATGTATTTGCAGGCGTCCCCGCGACCCGCGAATCCAAAGCGGTTCGGGATGGATGTTTTCGAGAACTCCATGCAGGATCCCGGCCTGATTCCGATGGATCTGCCCGCCGGCCCTGATTATGTGGTTGGGCCGGGAGACGGGTCTGGCAATCGACCTTTGGGGCGGTGTTTCGCGCAAACTTTACCGGACGGTCGACCGCGAAGGCCGCGTCAGTATTCCGGAGGTCGGGCCGCTGCTGGTAAGCGGCAAGAGCCTGGCCGAGGTACAGCAGAATTTGCAGCAGATGGTGCGCACCCAGTTTCGCGACGAGTCGGCCGAGGTATCGCTCGCGCGTTTGCGTACGATCCGAGTGTACGAAGTTGGCGACGTGGTGAACCCGGGCGCCTACGATATCAGCTCGCTTTCCACGCCCGCTGAACGCGCTTTTCGTGGCAGGCGGCCCGTCTCCGCAGGGTTCGCTGCGGATTGTCAAGCATTACCGGAACAACCAACTAGTGGAGACGGTGGACATGTACGATCTGCTCCTTCACGGCGTGCGCGCCGGACATGGAGCGGCTCGACAACGGGGACACGATCCTGGTTCCGCCGATCGGTCCGCAGGTAACGGTTGAGGGCATGGTGCGGCGTCCCGCAATTTACGAATTGAAAGATGAGAAGGATCTCGCGAGCGTCCTGGAATTGGCCGGTGGGCTTTTGCCGACTGCCGCCATACGCCAGATCGAAGTGCAGCGCCTCGTAGCCCACGATAAACAGACGATGCTGAGCCTGAACATTCCGGACGTGGGCGATTCGACGGAAGTAACAAAGAAGCTGCAGTCGTTCCAGATTCAGGACGGAGACAGCATCCGGATCTTTCCAATCGCCTATGGGAACGAAGATGCTGTTTATCTCCAGGGACACGTCGTCCGGCCGGGCCGCTACTCCTACCACGTGGACATGCGGGTCACAGACGTGATCGGTTCCTACAGCGATCTGCTGCCGGAGCCTGCCTCGCAATATGCGGAAATCATTCGGCTGAATAAGCCGGATTTTCATCCCGAGCGTCGAGAACTTCGATCTGGCCGATGCCCTGGCAAATCCGTCCCAGGCGCCGCGTCTCCAGCCCATGGATACGGTGCGAATTTTCAGCCGTTTTGATTTCGAGAATCCCCCATCCGTAGCTGTCCTGGGAGACGTTCGCGCGCCGGGAATGTACCAGACATCCGGACAGATCCACGTTGCCGACGCCGTGCACCTGGCCGGAGGGCTTTCCCCGGATGCACAGAACGGAAGACGTGCAGATTTTCCGTTATCTGCCAGACGGGAAATCCAAGATTTTCAGTGTGAATTTGGGAGAGGCCCTGACGGGCGACCCCACGGAGAACATCATCCTGCAGCCCCGCGACCGGCTCCTGATTCACAAGAGCCCAGACGCGGTGCAGCCGGGGACGGTCAACATTAGAAGGTGAGGTCGCCAAGCCAGGCCGCTATCCGCTGACGACGAACATGACCGTGGCGGATTTGATCCGCGTGGGCGGGGGCTTACACCGAGTGCGAACACGCAAACCGGCGATATGACGCATTACGAGTGGGTGAACCAAAGCCGGCTCAACGGAAAGACCGAGACAATTTCGAGTTGACGGCGGCATTAGCGGGCAATTCCAAGGCAAATTTGCCCCTGCACAATGGAGACGTTTTGACCATCGGGCAACTGCCGGGCTGGAATGATCTGGGCGCTTCCATTGTCGTTAAGGGCGAAGTGAAGCATCCGGGAACTTACGGCATTCGTCCAGGCGAGAAGTTGAGTTCCGTCTTGCAGCGCGCGGGCGCTTTCCAGCCGGACGCCTACCCCTATGGCGCAGTGCTGGAGCGGTCGCAGGTTCGCGAGTTGGAATCACAGCAGCGGGACGAGATGATTCTGCGCGTCAAGGAAGCGCAGAGCAACCTTGAACTGGCGCCGGCAACGGAACTCCGCAGCAGCAGCAGGCGCGGGAGATGACGCTTCAGCAATATCAAACGACTTTGGATCAGTTGGGGGCTCAAATCCGCCGGTTGGCAGGGTGTCGATTCGAATTTCGTCGAATATCGACCACTGGAGGAACACGCCGGCAGACATCGAAATGAGGGCCGGAGACATTCTGGCTATCCCAAGAAGCCCAGTTACGTGATGGTTAGTGGACAGGTATTCAATCCGACGGCAGTTTCATATCGCCCCGGCAAGAGCGCAAAGTGGTACCTGCAGCCAATCGGGAGGACCGACGCAATTGGCGAACAAGAAAGCGATTTTCGTGATTCGCGCGGATGGATCGGTTATCGGAGCGAAACAGAGCTTTTTGATTGGGGATTCATTCAGTGCGGTGCTGCTGCCCGGCGACACAGTCGTAGTGCCGGAGAAAGCGATTGGCGGCGGCCCGAACTGGAATGTACTGTTCACTTCCGCGCAAGTGGCGTCATCCATCGTGAGCACAGTGTTTATCGCTACGCATTATTAAAGGAAGCCGATGGAAAACAGGGATCGAAAAGCCGACTTTTATTGTGTTTGGCAGTTTGTTCGTCATGATTACGGCATCAAGCGGATATGTTCGCGGCAACGCCGGTACCGGCGCGGCAGTCGGACGCGGGATCATCGGAAAAGGGTGAGCGGCCACCGAAACTTCGCAGCAGGCCTCGGGTTTGACCGCCGAGAGTTCTGCTTCGGCTCGGAGCCCGACCCGCGGGACCAAGACAACACGTTCGGAAAACAAATGTTCAAGGACTTTGCCGAAGACCAGAAGGCGATATGGACAAGCCCCTCCATGTTCACCTGGTGGACGCTGAATGGCTTGTGCCCCTTGGGGGAGCGGCTGCGGCAATGTTTGCTACCGACACGGAAGTGAGCAAGCACCTCTCAAATTCGCCAAGCCGCATCTCTACGAGCAATAATCTGTCGAACTATGGCATCGCCGCGCTGGCGGGCCGCGCGGCGGAATGTATATTTGGGGACACTTCACTCATAACGATCACATGCGTGAAACGGGATTCCTGGCGATGGAAGCAGCCGCGAATAGCCCTAGCGGATACGTATGCGCTAAAGTACGCCCTTCGTCGCGAACGCCCCCTGCAAGACAATTACCAGGGCCAATTCTGGCATGGCGGTGATGGATTCCCTTCCGAGCACTCCAGTGCGGCTTGGTCGATCGCCAGCGTGATCGCTCATGAATATCCTGGGCCCGTCACATCGGTAGTGGCTTACGGGCTTGCGGCGGCGATCAGTTCTGCACGGGTGACCGGGAAAGACCATTTTCCATCGGATGTTCTTGTGGGCAGCGCGATCGGGTGGTTTATCGGCCAGGAGGTTTACCGGCATCACCATGACCCGACGCTGGGCGGCGGCGATTGGGAGACATACGCCGAATCCCACGAAGAGGGCCCCGGCCGGACGTCCCTAAACATGGGATCCCCCTATGTGGAGCTGGACAGCTGGATTTATCCCGCCATGGACCGCCTCGTGGCCTTAGGCTATATCCCTGACGCATTTCTGGGTTTGCGGCCGTGGACCCGCCGCGAGTGCGCTCGGCTGATCGAGGAAGCGAGGGATTATAACAGCGACAATGACCATCATGACGTTGAGGCTGACAATTTAATCGAGACTCTATCGCGAGAGTTTGCGCTAGAGTCCGAAACATCCGGTGAAAAAAATGTCGACGTGCACGTCGAATCTGTGTACGACCGGTTCACCGAGATCTCGGGCGAACCCCTTCGCGACGGTTTTCATTTTGGCCAAACAATTATCAACGATTTTGGCCGGCCATATGCCGAAGGCTCGAACGATATAGCCGGCTCTTCCGGCTGGGCCACTGCGGGACCGCTGGTCGGATACGCGAGGGTCGAGTATCAGTACGCGCCTTCGTCGCCGGCCCTTCCAGCCACGGCACGGCAGGTAATACAACAAGTCGATTATTTGCCCGTTGCACCTCCAGGCACGCCAATTCCTAGTGTTAACAGAGTAGATCTTTTAGAGGGTTATGTTGGACTGCAGCTGCGGAACTGGGAGATTTCCTTCGGAAAGCAGAGTGAATGGTGGGGGCCGGATCAGGGCGGCCCGATGATGTTCAGCAACAATGCCGAACCCCTCATGATGTTTCGCATCAATACCACGACGCCGTTCAAGCTGCCCAGCGTATTAGGCCTGCTGGGACCAATGCGCGCCGAATTTTTCCTCGGGCAATTGTCTGACCACTACTTTATAGGGACCGCGAACGGCATAATCGGGTCATTCGCGGCTCCGCTGAGCGACCAACCACTGCTCAACGGCCAGGCGCTCAGCTTTAAGCCCACGCCGAACGTTGAGTTTGGTTTCACGCGTACGACGATCTTCGCTGGCCAAACGAATCCCTTCACCCCCAAATCGCTGATCAAGGGCATCTTTTCTCTGGCTAATGGGGCACCCGGGAGTAACGCCAACGCCGGCGATCCGCAGGTCGGGCTTTGACCTGACATACCGGCTTCCCTGGGTTCGCAGGTGGCTTACTTTTTATGCGGATGGATTCACGGACGACCAGATAACGCCGGTGGCCTACTGGGATCGGTCGGCGTGGGTCAGCGGGCTGCATATTCCGCAAATTCCCCACATTGCAAAGTTGGATTTGCGGTTCGAGGGGGTTTACACGGACCTCCCTATCGGCGGGAACGTAAGCCATGGTTTCTTCTATCACAACACACAGTATTTGAGCGGCTACACCAATGCGGGTAATCTGTTAGGAAGCTGGATCGGGCGGCAGGGGCAGGGGGCCCAGGCCTGGGCAGCCTACTCGTTTACGCCGCGGAACAAGCTTGTGTTTAATTTCAGGCATCAGAAGGTGAGCAAGCAATACATCCCTCAAGGCGGAAGTTCGACCGAGGCCGGGGTCAACGCAGATTTCTTGGTTCGGTCACGCTTCTCCGTGTCTGGCTCAGTTCAATACGAGCGATGGGATTTCCCCGTGATTGCGCCGGCGGCAAAGACCGACGTCACTACATCAATGCAGGTAACGGTTTGGCCGGAGTGGCCTTTTGCGCGGAGCCACCAAGCGCCAAACGTGGGACTCAACTAGCAGTGGGAATGGCCGGGATGGGGTTTGTATCATCAAAGCTTTTTTAAGGAACGGATTGGTCAAATCGTGACTCCCGAACCCAAGCGTGAAAACCTCGTATTGGTTCATCCAGACGAGATTACTGTCATCGATCCAATCGAAGTGCGCCAGCGGCGGGCGGAAACGGTTGCGCGGCTGCGCCTGCTGTGGCGCGAGCGGCGTTTCCTGTGGAAGGCGGCGCTCTACGGGCTTATTGTGTCGCTTGCTATAGCGTTTTTGATTCCCACGCGGTATCAATCAACTGTTCGACTGATGCCGCCTGACCAATCCGGCACTGCGGGAATGCTCAGCGCGCTCACCGGAATAACGGGGGGCGGTGCTAGCGGAGACCCGGGTGCGGGTTTAGGATCGCTGGCAGGAATTGCGGGAGACGTCCTGGGGCTCAAAACATCGAGCGATCTGTTTGTCGGAATTCTTGAAAGCCGCACCATTCAAGACGACTTGATCAACAAGTTCAATCTTCGAAAGGTCTATTGGGACCGGCGCATGGAGGATGCCCGCCATGATCTGATCCGCAAAACGGATATATCCGCCGACCGGAAGAGCGGCATCATCACCATTGCGGTAACGGATCATAATCCGCAGAGGGCGGCGGCAATGGCCCGGGAATATGTCTCTCAGCTCGATGTCATGCTGGTCAGCTTGAATACGTCGGCGGCCCACCGCGAAAAGGTGTTTTTAGAGGATAGATTAAATCAGGTCAACCATGACCTCGAGGCGGCGGAAAAGAAGCTCGGCGAGTTTTCGAGCCGGCACGCGAACGCTCGATGTGAAGGAGCAGGGTATCGCCATGGTTGCTTCCGCGGCCACTTTGGAAGGACAACTTGTTGCAACCCAAACGGAGCTGCAAGGCTTCAAGCAGATCTACAGCGATTCGAATGTCCGGGTTCGCAGCATCCAGGCCCGCGTCGACGAGCTTAAACGCCAGATCCAGAAAGTGGGCGGAACCGCGGGCGCCGTTCCCGAAGCGGGCGGCGAAGCGCCGGATTCGATCTATCCGTCGATACGGCAATTGCCTTTGCTGGGCGTTGAATTCGCCGATCTATACAGGGAAACGAAGGTACAGGAAGCCACTTTCGCGATGCTTACACGAGAGTATGAAATGGCTAAGGTGGAAGAAGCGAAGGAATTGCCGAGCGTTAAAATTCTCGACGAGCCCGACGTTCCCGGGAAGCGCTCCTTTCCACCGCGGCTGCTCATCACCTGCTTCGGAACGGGGCTGGCATTCATCCTTGGAATCGCGTTTATATGGGGATCGGAAAACTGGAAGACAATCGATCCCCAGGATCCGGGAAAAATGCTGGCCACCGATGTTTGGAGTCAGGTCAAGGAGCATGCCCTGCGTGTTCGCGAAAATGGTTCCGGAGGCGAGCATGTCGCGAGCCGTTTTCGGGCCGGACGCGATCGGACGATCGGCGAGAGTTGAATTGCAGCTGTTGCGTTCTTTGTAAACCGTGAGCCGATTGTGTTGGGTTGGTCCGTGATTTGCATGCAAAATGTCGGGTCGGTCCCCAGGCTGGGTTGCAATCTAGGAAATCGCGCCCATCGGCTTTGCAGAACGGTTTTACGGCTTCTAGCTGCTATCACAACCTGATCGGAGGAATGGATGCGAGCGCTGCTAACAGGTATTACGGGCCAGGATGGGTCGTACCTAGCGGAGTTGCTACTGAGTAAGGGCTATGAAGTTTTCGGGATTGTCCGGCAGAGCAGCGTAAAGAAGCTGGATCGGTTGGAATCTTTCATCGACGATATTGAGATCGTCGAGGGCGATCTTACCGATCAATCGTCGCTCGACCACCTGATTCATTCCGTGAAGCCGCACGAGGTTTACAACCTGGCGGCGCAGAGCTTCGTTCCTGTTTCCTGGAATCAGCCCGTTTTGACGGGCGATGTTACGGGATTGGGCGTGATCCGCGTCCTGGAAGCGATTCGCAAGCACGCGCCTGAGGCGAAGTTCCTGCAAGCCTCGAGCTCCGAGATGTTCGGGAAGGTCCGGGAAAAGCCGCAGACCGAACGAACGCCGTTCTATCCTCGAAGCCCCTATGGTGTGGCAAAAGTATTTGGCCACTACATCACCGTGAATTATCGAGAGAGCTATGGGCTGTTTGCCTGCTCGACGATTGCCTTCAACCACGAGTCTCCCCGCCGCGGCATGGAGTTTGTCACACGCAAAGTGACTCACCAAGTAGCCCGGATAAAATGCGGGCTGGCCAGGAAATTACTCATGGGAAATCTTGACGCGCAGCGCGACTGGGGCTTTGCCGGAGACTACGTCACCGCGATGTGGCTGATGCTGCAGCAGCCGGAAGCCGACGATTACGTGCTGGCAACCGGCCAGACTCACAGCGTCCGGGAACTGGTTGAGGCGGCTTTCAGCGCTGTCGGACTCAACTGGAGGGACTACGTGGAAATTGATCCGAAGCTGATTCGGCCTGCAGAAGTCGACTTCCTCTGCGGCGATGCCACTAAAGCCAGGACCAAGCTTAAGTGGGAGCCGAAAGTGAGTTTTGAGGAATTGATTGCCATGATGGTGAAGGCGGACTTGGAACTGGTGCGGAAGCCTGAGCTGGCATTCGCATTCCAGCCTCAAACGGCGGCGCCGCTCACGTGAGAAGAGTCGGGTAGGCGGCAGTCGCGGGGATACAGCAGCTTCACCCGCAGTTGACGCGAACAACAAAATAGGCGTGCTCGACTGATCCAGCGAGAATTACTCAACGTTAAAAAATACTTATGAAGGAAACAGGGCGTCCTACTAAAATCGGCTCGGAGTCACGGGTGTTGCAAGGAACCAGTGGATGCGTCGTCTGTTTTATCTGATGCTATTGATCATTCCGGCGGGCCGCCTGATCAGCACGTCAGTCTTTGAGTCCTCAAGTGCAAGCAAGGTGGCCTCGCTGACACCAGACCAGATTATACTGCTGGCTCTCATCATCGTTTACTGGTGCACGAGATTTCAAGGATGGCGGGTTTCGGTTGCAAGGATTCGGGGAAGTAAACCGATATTATTTTTCGCTTCGTGGGCCCTTGTCTCGTTGCTTTTAGGCAAGCTCCGATATGGGCTTACGATCGAACAGACAGCGTTCAGCGCATTGTATCTGGCCCGCTGGGCGGCCTACTGCGCTTTATTCTATATTGCATATGATCTCGCCAGCAGTGGCGAGGAAGTGAAGAAAGCGGTCAAGTGGCTGGTGACCGGTTGTGGTTTTTTCGCGGCCTTTGGATTGATCCAGGCGGCTTTCCTGCCAGATTTTGCTTTTATTCTTCATCCTGACGCGATCCCCTCGGTCGACTTTGACCTTCAGGGCCATCGGCTTGTCTCCACATTCCTGGATCCCAACATTGCAGCGGGCTATATTTTGATCTTTGCGCTTGTTGCTCTTTCGTTTTGGGTCCATGGATACTCGAAATGGCTGGGTATTTTTCTTTTGCTTGGCGGCGCTCTCTTTGCCACTTTATCTCGCGGCGGCATCTTGGGGTTTGCCGTCGGCGTTGCAATCTTATTCACAGGGAAGAAATTTCCCTGGAAACGGGCGGTCATTGGAATGCTGGCTTTGGTTGTGCTCGCTTACGTTATGTATCCGACTTTGAAGGGTCAGATACAAGATGCCCAGCGAATCGCCATCACCGATCCATCTGCGCTCAGCCGGGTACAGGATTGGGCTAGTGCCCTGGACATTATTTTCAATAATCCCGTGGTTGGCATTGGATTTGACACGCTGGGGTTCGTTGGCCCTCGGTTTGGCGTCATGAGGGAAAGCGCTACCGCGTTTGGACTCTCCGGCGATCTGATTACCATATGCGTTCTCACCGGGCTACTGGGGTTGACTCTTTATCTCTGGATATATTTGGACATAATTAAGGGGTTGGCGCGCTTACGCGAAAGGACGCAGAGCACCTGGGTTCGCGCGTATGCGCGGGGAGTGCAAGCGGCGACGATTGCGGTGTTGATCAGCAGTTCGTTTACCACGCTCGTCCTCTACCCTCAAATTATGGCTGTACTTTGGATTCTTTGGGCTTTGGGAAAGCGGCTCGAGGGCGGCCTTCCTTCTTTGGCGCCGAAACCGGCCCCGGAACTCGTTTATGTTCCCGGCTAATCCATCGACGCTAAGCAGACCTTTGGGTGTAGAGAAACCACGCAAGACGCGGAGCAACTGGCAGATCATGCAAACAACAGAATCACTTGAACTCGAAGGGTTGCTGAACATGGGATCGGCGGGCTTGGCCGCCGGGGCCACGGACATGGATCATTTGGACGGTGCCGCCGCTGCCTTCAACTACATCCGCATCGCGGAGCTAGTCAATTCTTATTATCAATCCGGTGCGCTGCAGATGCCGGTACTCGACTGGGGCTGCGGATACGGCCAAGTGTCTTGGCTTCTAAAGCGTCGGGGTCTCTCGGTTGTTTCGTGCGATGTGGAAAAGCGGCCGGCGCGGCAGTTTATCGAGATATTGAACCAAATAGACATAACGTATCTTCAGGATCCTCTCCGGTTGCCATATGATCCCGCTTCCTTCGGCGGCGTTCTTTCGGTAGGGGTTCTTGAGCACGTGGGTGAATCCAACGTCGAGGCTTCGCTGGCGGAAATCGCCCGAGTGGTGCGCCCGGGCGGTTATTTCTTCATCTTCATGCTGCCTAATCGATTTTCATGGGTCGAATTCCTTTCTGATCTAAGAGGGGTGTCCGTACATCCCGATAAATACACGTTTGGGAGAATCGAGCGCCTTTTGCGAGATCATGGCTTCGCTATGGAGCGGAAGTGGCGGCGCAATGTGCTTCCCCGGAATCTCACGGGCCTGAGTCATCGAATGAAGCTGGCATATGGCCGCCACTACAGGCGGATCGAGGCGGTGGATCATACGCTTTCGAATGTATGGCCGTTTGCCATTTCCAGCGGGGTGATCGAGGTGGTCGCCCGCAAGACCTGAGTTCTACTTTCGGCCTGCGAATGAAGGATCACAAGAATTACAGCAGTTCTCTTGTAAGTATTGATGCGCGCTGGCTGCATTTGGGGGGATTGGGCACATACACCTACAACCTGGTGAGCCGCTTTTCGCGTTATGCCAACGGGCTGACGTTGCGGGGCATCGTGAAGCGACAAGCAGTCCAGGAGATCGAATCTTTTTGCGACGAAGTGGCCATTTGTGACGCGTCGATGTATTCGCTGCGCGAGCAGCTTGAAATTCCACGGGCGGCGCGAGATGCCGGTGTTTTTCACTCGCTGCATTACAATGCGCCCCTTCTTTACCGGGGACCGCAGGTGGTTTCGATCCTTGACTTGATCCACATTACCGACCCGACCTACCGTCGGGGCTTCCGGTCCTGGGGTTACGCCAGACCAATGCTCAACTTGACCGCAAAGAAAGCGAAGCACATCATCACTATCTCTGAATATTCGAAGAAGCAAATCGTTGAGGTGCTAGGCGTGCCTGGTTCCAAGGTCTCAGTCATTTACTGTGGTGCGAATCCCGAATTCCGTTATTGTGTCGGCGAGACAGCGCGTGAGATGGTCCACCGGAGGCTGGGGCTCGACGGCCCTTACATCTTGTATGTCGGCAATTTAAAACCGCACAAGAACGTGTCTACCCTGTTTCGCGCAGTGGCCGGTTTGCGCAAGCGCCGAACAATGCCCCACAAGCTCTTGATCGTCGGCGATGACGCTCGATGGGGACCTGCGCGCCGCGAGGAATGCTATCGTTTGGGAATCGGGGATATCACGCAGTTTGTCCAACATGTGCCGCGGGATCTGCTGCCCATCATTTATGGAGGCGCTGATTTATTGGTTATGCCGTCTACGATCGAAGGGTTCGGCTTGCCCGTGTTGGAGGCTATGGCATGCGGCACGCCGGTAATTTGCTCCCGGGCTGCTTCGTTACCGGAAGTGGGCGGAGACGCTGTTGTTTACTTCGATCCACTGAGTTCCGGCGAACTGGCTGCAGCCATAGAGCGGGTTCTGGACTCAGGCTCTCTTCAGGAAATTCTTCGCACGAGCGGAATGAAGCGTGCGGGACTATTTGATTGGAATGAATGTGTACACAGGCATGCCGATCTCTATCGTCAGGTGCTCGGGTCCAATTGAGCATATTGACAATGAGGCGCAAACGCGCCACTCCGAGAAGCTTCAAATTTCCCTTACGGAAGGCCACGCGCAAATCTACAGGTCTCCCCACAGGCGGAGGCAACTGACGCGTGCCCGCGCCTTTGCGTGAACAAATTCCCGTCCCACAGTCGGACCTGAGGCGACCCCTTGCCAATCTGCGTGTTGCAATCGTCCATCACTGGTTTCGCAGTTATACCGGCGCCGAGCGAGTCGTCTCCTCATTGCTCGAAGTATTTCCGCAGGCGGACCTTTTCGCGCTCATTGCAAACGAGGCAACGGCGGCTCGTTTTGCCCCGCACCGCATAAACACTTCATTCCTGCAGCATGTTCCAGGCAGCCAGCGCTTTCATCGTCACTTCCTTCCACTTTATCCATTCGCTCTCGAACAATTCGATCTGAGTGGCTATGACTTGGTTATCAGCCATGAGTCGGGGCCGGCAAAAGGGGTCATCACCCCAGCTGACGTCTGCCACATCTGCTATTGTCATTCGCCAATGCGCTACATATGGGATCTGCATCACGAGTATGTGAATGGAAACGACATGGGCGGCTTGAGTAGAATCATCTTCAAGATCATCGCTCATTACGTCCGCATGTGGGACCTTGCCAGCGCCTCCCGTGTCGACTATTTCCTGGCCAGCTCTCACAACGCGGCCGACCGAATTCGGAAGATCTACCGGCGGGACGCTCCGGTCATCCATCCCCCCGTTAACGTACGGGCTGGCTATATCTCGCAGGAAAAAGACGATTACTACCTCATGGTAGGCAGGCTTGTGGATTACAAGCGAGTGGATCTGGCTATAGAAGCGTGCGCTCAATTGGGCGGCCCCTTCACGTCGTTGGCGCTGGTCCGCAATACGATCGCTTGAGAAAATCAGCGTACCGCGGGGTCACTTTCATGAAAGACCTAAGAGACGAGCAAGTGCGGGAGCAGTATGCGCATTGCCGGGCACTCTTGTTTCCGGGAAACGAAGATTTTGGAATCGTGCCTGTTGAAGCGCACTCCTTTGGCAGACCTGTGATTGCTTTCGGAAAGGGTGGCGCGCTGGAAACAATTAGAGGACCCTTCGTAGGAAATGGACAGATCGACGGATCGTGCAACGGAATTCTCTTCGCCGAGCAAACGGCTTCTTCCCTCGTCGAGGCGATGCTGGCCTTTGAGGCGGCAGAAGCGAAGTTTTGCCCCTCGGAAATTTCGAGCAGCGCGCTGAAATTCTCTCTCGAGCGTTTTAAAACAGAGATGAGTAATTTTGTCGCAGATAAATACAGCGAGTTCCACCAAAGGGATTTGCAACGGCCTCTGCTCTAATTTCCCTCCTCAAATGGTGCTCCTCGCAAAACGTTCCAGAGCGCCGGTGATCTCACCCTTTACTGAGGGTGATAATGTGCCTGTTATAGAATCTGGATCAATTCGGCGTGCAGAGAATGTCGTAAGTTAGACCGGCGGCCGGAGCGTGCGTCACGATAATCTCATTGTTGCTCTTTTCCGAGATGTATGTGGTTCCGGCGTTTGCCGCCGCCGCGGCGCTTGTCGGTGAAATTGAACAGTGTCCGCCTGCGGTCATTCCCTTCATAGTGATCCTGTCAGAAGTTGACGATGTTGTTCGAAACGAAACCTGGAAGTACGCGGCACCTCCTCCGGCAGTTTTGGCACTGTCCGGCTGAAAGACATAGCGTCCCGAGATTTCATTGCTGATGGAATCGAGGGTAATGTGTCCGTCGCAAGCGATTGTTGAGGTCGAGTCGATGGTGAAACCTATTCCGCGGGTGGCGCAGCCAGTGCACTCCGCAAAAAGATCGAAATGGTAGCCGCTGAAGGCTGCGCCATTCCTGAGGGTGATTAGCCGCGAGGTGGGTGCTTCCTCATTCGCCGATATACCTAAGTCTCCGTTGAGAATAAACACGGAAGGTATTTTGCCATCGATGAGTCCTGCGCCATCAGCGAGAATTGCAGTCTGTTTAGCTGCGATCTGGAAATGGACTTCGCTGACACGCCAATAAGAAAAGCTATTGGATTTCGCGGGCAAAGGGTTTGAATTCGTAAATCTCCATCCGATCGTATTTCTGTACACCGAGAGCTTCCGCAAGCTGAGGCGTTCGCTGAACTGAGCCTGATTGTCGAACCACATTCCTGCGCCACTCGCGCCGGTGAAGTTTTCAACGGTCAGGTCGTCGTAGATGCTTCCGATCGTATCGATATGGTGGATTCCGACAGCATTCGGTTTCGAGTTGCCGGCGAGGGTGATGCCGGTTATCGCACCATTCATGTAAGGTGGCGACGTTCCCGCTTCCATCCTGACGGCGTCTCCGCTGCCGGTGTAGCGCAGTATGGTGAAATTGCTCCCTGCGCCATGAAGAGAGATATTTTTGTTCAGGACGATCGTCGTGGAGAACGTGTAGGTTCCAGCGGCGACGTATACGTTTCCTCCCGTTCCAGGAAGGCTTGCGATAGCCGCATTGATCCACGCTCCGGCATCGCGTCCCTGCCACCGTGCGTCGTTCGATGGTTCCACTTGAGGAGTCGCAGCGTTCTGCGCATAGGTGGATAGCAATATGAACGAGAAACCAATCGCGAGAGAAATTATCCTCATAAAATGATCCCTGTAACGATTGATGCGGCGTGCTCGAGGTTTGTAACTGAATCCGCTGACAGCCGGCTGTAACCCCATGAGCCGATTGAAAGCTATCACTTAATTTCGATCAGGGTCAGGTTGGCGGGCAAATAGCCCGTGCACAAATTCAGGGACGGCAGGCATACGCGGTTTTTGACCAGCTGGCGCGTTGCCAGAGCAAGGGTCCGGTCGTATCGAAATGAAAAGCGGCCGCACTCCGTTTCCCATTCGATGAGTTCTCCATCCGTGAGTTCATCATCGTCGAGCATGTCCAGGGTTGGAAAGGCCGCAATGCCATCTCCATGTAACGCATTTGCTGGCAAGTTGTCGTCGAAAATCAAGTAGCGAAAGCCGCGGCCTGCAGTTTCACGGATGCGCCTCCATTGGTCCACGTGATCATCAAAAAAGACCAAAGAGCGGCCTGAAGCCGGTGAGGGGACGCTTGTAGTCATCCAGTCCACTTCGTGATAGTGAACCCCCGGGGTGCGGAAACGCAATTCAGAGAAAGAAATGTCGAAGGAATGAATCTCCGCTTCAGGTGCGGCTTGCCTCAGCACCCAACTTGTAAAGCCACGGAATACCCCGCTCTCAATGATAAGCGTGGGACGAATTGCACGAGTCAGAGCCCACAAAAGCAGCGCTGCATTCACACCGCCGCCTCCCAATTGCTGGCGAACTGGGCAGTTCCACAATTCGCTCAGAAAAAGAGACACCTCCTGTTCTGCGAGGTCATCTATTCTCAAATCGGAAAAATTCACCAGTGCGGCGGCGAGTTCGCGCTGGAAGCACTGGAACTGGCGAGTCCGCAAGGCGGGAGTAAGCATTCGGCGGCCATGCGTTTCGGGCTGAAATCGATTGATATGGTATCCAAGCGGCTCCAACACCCGGTTCAACAGAATTCTAAGCGTCGCTTTGGCTCCCACTTGTGCAACCCCTGGTGCGGCGTGTTTCGCCGAGAATGTGCAGAAAGCGTTTCGTCCCCTATTGCCCCTGCGGATCGACTAAGCTAATCGCGATTCGTGTTCCATTTTCTCCATTGCACGAGAAAAAGCCTGCAGGTAGCCCGCGACCATTGCTTCGGTAGAAAACATGCCAGCGCGCTGGCGGGCCCGTTCGCGCATACCCGCGAGATCATCACGCGATTCGATGGCATTGCGCATCACTTGCGTCAGCCCATTCGGTTCGTAAGGCTCAAACAGCCAACCTGTGCCTTCTCCCATGAGCTCCGGTATACCGCCGCGGCGTGAGCCGATGAGGGGAACGGAGTAGGCCATACTTTCCAGCACCACCACGGGCGCCGAATCGTTCCATAAGCTGGGTACAATTAACACATCAACCTGGCGCAGCAAAACGTCAGGCGAAACGTAACCCAGCCAGCGAACTTCCGGCCGGTCCTGGGTCATCGTCTTCAATTCGGATTCGTAGTCCGGGGCTCCCCGCCCTGCAAAGCAGATCTCAGCCTGTCCTCTTGGAAGCTCCAGAAAACTCCTCACCAGTAAATCCACGCCCTTGGCGGGGTCAAGCCTTCCGAGAAAACCGAAACGTAGCGAGCCGTTGCCCCCATTTGAGCGACTCGAGTCTAGCGCTGGAACTTCGCAGCAATTATAGATCGGCGTACTTTCGGCCGAGGAGAAATAGCCCCGGCGCAGGTGCTCTTCTAACGTGTAGCGGCTGTCCGCCGTTGCGACGTCCACCAGTCGCGAAGCCTTCCTGCGTCCCCAGCCGAACATTGCACAATCGGAGCAAGGGGCCTGGCAGTTCTTCCCGTTCCGAAGCATGGTGCTGGGTGGACAAAGGAGATAATAGTCGTGAGCCGTGTGCACTAGGGGGAGGTGGCGTTTCTTGGCGGCCCCCCAAATCGACGCCGAAAATCCTGCAATGTTATGAGTATTCACGACTTCAGGACGCTCACTCTCGAGAACATGTCGAAAGGAAGTTTCCATCAAGGGATTGTAAGTGTCTAGCGTGTGCCAGAGGGCTTTCACTACAGCGGGCTGTCCATTGTGTGCAGGTAGCCGATATAAGTTCATCAAGGGCAGGCGGTGAACCTTAACCCCGTGCACTTCGTCGGTCGTCAAGTGCTTGTTTTGACTTAACGTCACGACGACTGCCTCATGGTTGTGAGCTAGCAAGCCTTCCGCCAGGGATTGTGCCACCTTCTCTGCACCGCCTACGACGTGCGGATGATAGAAATTGCTTACGATCAGAACCTTCATTCAGAGGGCTGCTCCTAACCGCAACCTCGTCAGCTGTTCGGGTGACCCCGATGAAGCGGGCAGGCAGGCCTTCGATTCAGGTTGTAGATCCCTTTGCTCTTTGTGGGACGGAAACGAATAATTGATCAAATTGAGAGAAACAACTCGATAAATGGCCATTGCAAAAAAGGCCCGTCGTACCGCGGCGAGTTTTACGATGATTTCCTGCAATGAAGGTTGAAGTAGCCAGGACCCGCGGGCCCTCATTATTTCCTTTCTCAGTCCGCTTCTACGCTTCCGAAAGACTTTCCAACGACCCGCTGCAGCGGACTCATGACTGCCAGGGCAGAGGCACGATCGACGCTGTCCAACACCCATTTCCAGACGACGAAAATAAATCCAGCCATACACACGGCGCACGCGCCGACGTCGGCTAGAATGGCATGACTTAGAAAAAGGTGGGTGGTATAGATTGCCACTCCGGTTATGGTCATCGCTGCTAGCGCCGCCCACATCCCGCGGTCTACCATGGGAACCACCGAAAGCGTGAAAACGCGCCATGCAATCCACAAAAGCAACAATAATTCAATCGCAACACGTATTGACCAGGCAGCCGCCGCGCCCGCAATCCCATAATGTCCAATCATCCACCACAGCAGCAGTCCGTAGGGGACTAACTCGAGCAGGAAGAGCTTGGCGGCGGGCTCCGGTCTTCCCAGAGCCTGGAGAAAAGAGTACGGAACATGGACAAAACAATTGATAAAAACCCCGACTGCCAGGAACTGAAGCGGCACCACGCTTTTCGCGGCAAACACCGGCCCGAGCCATACGTTCATGATCGGGCGCGCGAAGATCACCACAATGAGGCTTACCGGCGCAAGGGTGCAAAAAATGTATTTTATTAATCGTGAATAGAGAACCTGGAGAGCCCTGAATTCTCTCCAACCCAAGGGCGCTACACGCCGGATACACCGTTGTCATCAGGCTCACCGGGATCATCCAGACCTTTGTGACCGCTTCAAAAGGGGCAGTATAGTAGCCCACCATCGCCACCGATAGGACGGAGCCGATCATGAAGCGGTCCATCCACAGAAGAAGCGGATTTACCGCATTGGAAACGGTCACCCACCCGCCAAATGACAACAGCGGGAAAATCACGCTGGATCGGAGTATCGGTTTTGTCTTCAGACAGGGCAACGCCCGCAGGCAGTAGAAACCATGCGCAAATGTAAACGCAACTCGTGAAATGCCCATCCACAACACCATCCCCGGCAACCCAAACCCAGCAGCGACTGCCGCCGCTGGAATCACAAATGCCAAAGTATTTGCAGGAATGCGCAAAAGGTTGGTGATGTCGAAACGCTGACAACCCTCGAGAACCGCGCGCAGGCCGTTCATCGTGAGAATGGAAGGCAGCGCGGCGGCCAACACGTAAAATGCGCAGCGTGCTTCCCCCACCAAAGACGGCGGAGTCTTGAGAACACGCTCCACCAGAAACGGCGTGAGGGCTGCCATTACGGCCCCCCCAGCTACACCAAGCAGGAGTTGGAGAATGATTGAACTCCAGACCATCTCTGAAATTCGGCTTTCCTCTCCCTTCGCCAGCCACTCGGCCAAAAACTTCGTTGTCGCGCGGCCCATCCCCAAATCCATCAGGCTGAAATAACCAAAAACCACCCAGATGATGCCCAGCATCCCAAAGCGGTCGGGGCCAAGACTCCTCACGATGTAGGGTATCAGGACAATTCCAGACAGCAATGGCAGGATTTGCCCGCCGAAATTGAAAACTGCATTTTTCGCGAGTCTGGCCCCATCCGCGGAAGCGGAAATAAAGCCCGTTCGATTTTCTTCGCTCTTTTTTTGGGCGGGCACTGAGCGCTGAACCTGATCCTTCCGGGCGATGGTTAAATCGAGAGATGACCGTTGATTCGGCATCTAGGCCAACTTCTCCTCGAAAAGACGTTTGGTAGTGCTGCTACATGGTCCGGCTTCGCGTCCGGCACCTGGCGGCTATGCCCTCACGACAACCAATACACTTATTGTCTCGGCTGCCGCCAACATGTAAGGTTGTGCCGCCGCCCCCAAGAGTTTCGGATTGCACGCATCAGAAGATTTTCAGGTACCTGTCACGGTGGCTTATCGGGCGGGTAGCTTCGATCCGCGATAATTCATCATTGCTTCCCAGAGAGTATCACAAAATCTAAAGGCGGACAGCATGGTGTGATAAGGATGTTACCAATGCAATTTCCTTGTGAAGCCATCCCGATGCTGGTCCCGATATCGATCACCGGCGACCCTCGGACTGCAAGTCTTGCGTTGTCCGTTAGTTAGGGCGCTCCCAAAGATCCGGATTCTATCCCTTCGTCTTTCTAACCTGTGATACGATACGCAAATGCTCACGCCCAAGAAATTAAGTCAGAGCAGGCACGGGCGATCGGTATAGCCGTTACTATTCCAGTCGAACCCAGCCCGTCTCAGAGGGACTCTCACCAGGCAACAGTTTGAATCGCGGTTCTTTTCCCCAGTATAAAGGGAATTGTTCAGTGCGGTGACCGACTGAATTATTTCGGGTGAGAGTCAAGGTCCCCGGGCTCGTCGTTGCAGCTTTCCTGTTGAAGATGTAAATGATATATCCGCGACAAGCCTCTTAAGCCATCTGGTATTCTGTTGACTCATCCACATTTGGAGGAGAAAAATTGGGTGATTCCGGGTTGAATGAGGCAAACATCGGTTACAGTTTATAAAGCGTAAGAAGGAGAATTTGGGGCGGTTATGACTGCAACAGATTCGACACGTGCACACCTGCAAGTTCGCGAAGGTTATGCAACTCGCCCGCGCGAAATATCCCCCGTTCAGGCACCCCTTAAGCACGCCATTATACCGAGCGGTCGTTGGCTGCAGGTCGTGTATGTGATTGTCGACATCATGTTTATCAGCCTCGACGATGTCGCCGCTTCTTCCCTGCGTTCAGGTGCCTGGCCCAAGCTATCAAATCTCCTGGAGATCTTCTCGCGAACGGGTTGGCGCGCCATCGATCAATCGATGAACTTTCATTTCGCGCTCCTCACCCTCTATGTCGCTTTGATCGTCGTGTGTTGCCAGAATCAGCAACTGTATCGCACGATGAGGACTCGCGACTCCTTCGACGAGACTGCCTCGGTCCTGAAGGCTGTGGGACTCGCCACGTTGCTTTTGGGTGCTTTCATTTTTCTTTCCGGGGTCAACGGCGTTGCGCGTTCCGTCGTAGGATTCAGCGCCGTCCTGAACTGTGCGACCTTGGCGGGTTGGAGAGTGCTGCGGCGCCACATTGTTCGGCGCCGCGTACGAAACGGCCTGGGCTCACGCGATGTTCTGATCATAGGAGCAGGTAAAGTCGGTAAATCGCTGGCTCAGTATTTTCAGCTCAACCCCCATCTCGGGTATGTCGTCAAAGGCTTTCTCGACGAACACGTGAATGGCGACTCCACCGTGCTAGGCTCGATCGAAGACCTTCCTCGGGTGGCCCAATCGCACTTCGCCGATGAAATCTTCATTACCATCCCGCAACATCGGATGCTCGTTAAGAAAGTGGTTCTTGAGGCGCGTAAACACAAGTTGGATGTGAGCGTTATTCCCGAGCTTTTCGATGGTTTGGGTCACCATGCGCCGATCAAGTATCTGGGGGATCTTCCGGTAATGGAATTGCACCGGGAGCCCATTCCAGAAATCGGCTTATTGTTCAAACGTGTGGTCGATATTCTCGTAGCCGCCATTGTAATGTTACTCTGCGCCCCTCTTCTGGTTGTGCTCGCGGTTGCCATCAAGCTGGATTCTCCCGGCCCGGTGTTCTACTGTGCTCCTCGCGTGGGTAGAAAAGGGCGGCTCTTCACCTGCTTCAAGTTGCGTACGATGAGTATGGATGCCGATCTTAAAAAAGGCGAGCTTCGCCACCTCAATGAGCGGAGCGGTCCCTTTTTCAAAATCACGGACGATCCGCGCATTACCTCCACGGGAAAGTGGCTGCGCAGGTTCAGTTTGGATGAGCTCCCGCAACTTTGGAATGTCATGAAAGGGGATATGAGCCTCGTTGGTCCTCGCCCCCATCCTGTCGATGACTATAAGAACTATGATCTTGCTCACATGCGCCGCTTGGACGTTTGCCCGGGGCTCACGGGCTTGTGGCAGGTAACGGCACGGCGCGACGCCTCGTTTGAAAAGAGCATGGAACTAGACCTTGACTACATCGAAAACTGGAGTTTTTGGCTCGATCTCACCATCCTGATGAAAACCGTGCCCGAGGTGCTGAAAGCTTCTGGCACTTAGCTATTGGGGAAACTCTTCTGCTCTTGCTCTCATCTGTCGCCCGGCCGGTCTGCAAATCACAAAGCAAACTCCTGCAGTATCTTGCTCGACTTCTAAGCTCGCCCCTCGGCTATTGAACTGTCAGCGTGAGGGTCGCCGTTTGCGTAGCTGAGCCGGAGGCCGCGGTCACCATCAACTGATAATTGCCGGCGGGCGTGCCACTGGGATTCGTCGTGCCGCTCGATGACGAGCCGCCTCCGCCGCACGCGCAGAGCCACAGCAGGGGAGCAAGGCACGCCCATCCGGTCCGCACGCTCCGCCTTTTTGCAAAGGCCATGCCGGCGGCGATCATCCCCAGCGCAAGCGCGGCCTTCAACGGTGCGAGGCCGCGCTGGCGGGAGGAAGGTCCGGATATAGCGGTGGTTCGGGCCGTCGTTGTGACGGAAACCGTAACCGTAGACGCGCTATTCGCGGTCAAGGTGACCGTGGCCGGCACCGAGCAGGTGGCGCCAGACGGCGCACCCGTACAGCTCAGCGATGCTGTTCCTGAAATCCCCGCGCCTCCAATCGTCAGCGTGTAAGACCCGCTCGCTCCCGCCTGTACCGTGAGCGAACTTGAACCTCCGGCAGGAACGCCGAGGCCCAGGTTCGCCGCTGCGCCCGTGCCGCTCAGGGCGATGCTTTGCGGGCTCTGCGTCGCGTTGTCGATGATTTGCACGGTGCCCGTGCGCGTACCGCCCGCGGTCGGTGTAAACGTGATTGAGATCTGGCAGCTGCCTCCCGCAGCCACGGAGGATCCGCAGGTATTCGACTCCGCGAAATCTCCGGTGGACGAGATGGAAGCGATTGCCAGCGCGATTGCCCCGGTGTTTGAGAACGTCACCGCTTGCGATGCGCTGGTAACGCCCACGGCTTGCGAACTGAACGCAACCGACCCGGGATTGAGCGTCGTGCTCGTGGAGCTTCCCCCGTAGCCTTCCAGTGACACCGTCTGCGGGCTTCCCGGCGCGTTGTCGGTAATGGTCAGCGTGCCCGTGCGAAAGCCCTGTGCGGTCGGCCTGAAAGTCACTTGCACGATGCAGATACCATTAACCTGAACTGGAGCGCTGCAAGTATTTGTCTGCGCAAAATCTCCTGTTACCGAGACCGAACTCGTCGCCAAGGCGCCGGTGCCTCCATTGGTGATGGTGACTTGCATTAACGTGCTCATAGTGCCGACCGGCTGCGGGGGGAACACCAGCGAGCTCAATGACAGGTTCACCTGTGGCGCTAAACCCGTCCCCGAAAACTGCACTGTTTGCGGCGAGTAGCTGCCTCCATAGCTGATGGTCAAGGCACCCGTTCGATTTCCGGTGGTTGTGGGATTGAAAGTGATGGTAGCGAAACAGTTCTGTGCTGGCGGTACCGGATTCAAGCACGTATTTGTTTGCGCGAAATCACCGGTGACCGAAATCGTGGGGGGCGGTAGCGGTGCGTCTCCAAAATTTCCGATGGTCACGTATTGAGGAGTGCTGGGAACGCCTACCACCTCGTTTCCAAACGCGATGAACGATGTGAACACACCAGGAACCGGCGATCCCAAACTAGGTGCAATCTTCGCGAGGAAATTATTTGGTGGCAGCTGCGCGGTTGAATCGAAAGCACCCGGAGTGACTGGAGTAGGTGATTCCTGTCCAAGCACGTACACGGCACCACCAGGGTCAGCGGCAATGCCAACTCCCGAACTGGCATTGATTGGGAACAGCCCCCCGAAGAACGTTGACCAAACGAGATTCCCGGATGTATCCAGCTTTGCAATAATCTGATTATCTTCTGAGACAAACGAATACTGCTGAATCGGATTAATCAGCGGAAATGAGCCAGACGTCTGATACCCCGTGACGTAAGCTGCGCCCGTGCTATCGACCGCCACTGCCAGCGCGGTAACACCGGGCAGCGGGTTTGAATAAACCAATGCCGAACCCGCCGGATTCAGTTTTCCAATAGCCGGAGCGATAACGGCCTCTCCCAGCGGGTCAACACCAATTCCATTGACGGGAATGGGCCAATAGGTTGAGTAAAGAAACGACGAGCCGTCTGCGCTCAGATTAGTGACGAATCCGGTGCTGCCATAAGTCGTCGTACCAGTAAATGTGGTCTGGTAAGCGCCTGGCGTCGTAGGATAGCCAGCCCCTGCGTTACCGGCCACGTAGGCCGTCCCGTTGGAACCCACCGCAACGCTCACAGCTTGCTGGCTGTTGGGGCCACCGAGATAGGTTGCGAAATCCAAGCCGCTTCCGCTCGGATTCAACTTCATTACGAATGCATTGTTGCAAACCGCTCCCGGCCTGGTCGTTTGCACAGCGCCAGTCGTAACGGCCAGGGGCATCAGGATACCCGAGGGCGGATCAGAGAACGTCCCGCCGAAACACTCAATTACTTCTGCCGTTCCAACGATGTACAAGTCGCCGTTCGAATCAACGGCCGCCGACGCTACTTCCAGCAGTTCGCTGTTTTGGTTCCCTTTGCCGTCCGGATAAGGCGCCTGCAGAAACGTCGAATAAACAATCGTCGAGCCGTCGGGCGTGATCTTCATAGCGAATGGATCTAAGCAATTGTTTGCGAAGCCGCAAATGTTGCTGGTGTACTCCTGGGTTGTAATGAACGCTCCGAGCGTCGTAGGAAAGCCCACGGTTGCCATTCCAGCCAAATACGCCGCGCCCGAACTATCCACGGATACCGAATAGATTGTGCTCAAGCCGCCAACCACCGGGAAATTCGAGCCGCTGAAGAAGTCCGCATAAATAATGTGTGACCCGCTCGGATCGAGCTTTATTGCAAACAGTTCTGGGCCGTTTGTCGTGGTCGCTTGCGGACTGTTCGCAGTGGACGGAAACGGAGCTTCTATGGTGTTTCCTCCCAGATAAACGCCGCTGGCGTCGGCGGCCAGCGCGTTTACTGTGTACTCGCAATTGGTGAGGCAGTTGCTCGTTATGTAGGTGGAGAAAATCAGGGCTGGATCAACGATGAGCGGTAGGGTGCGATCGTACTGCGAGATGTCTAACGCCAGTCCGTCGTGCTGCCGGGTATATCGGACGGGCACCTCGCGCCGGTCGCCTGCTTCCTGATAGGCCTCCGGCTTCTTGATGGTGACCAGGTCGCGCCCGCCCGCGCGAATCACCAGGTCGCCGGCTGAGTTCAGAGAGGTCTCGCCGCCGGTGGTCTTGAAGTGAATTGAGCCGGGATTTGCTCCGGGGTGCACCGCATAGTCGAATTCCAGTTGCGCGCCGCGTGAATAGAAAATCAGGTCGATTCCGGGATATACATTCTTATAGAGAACTTTTCCAAAATGCGGGACGTTCCTGCGCCACAAATCTGGATCGCTGCCCGAGAAATAGTTACTCTTTCCTTCAAGCTCATCGATACCCATCAGGAGAGCGTCTGATCCGGAGTCAAAGACCAGCCGCACGGTCTGGTAGTTGCTCGGGCGCTTGGTCTTCGGATCGACGGAGGAAGGGACCACCAGCGCCACTTCTCTCTTGCTGAGGAATACGGAATAGCCATTTCCGCGGCCCATATAAAGCGGCCCGCCGCCCGGACGGTCCAGTTTCGATTGATTCGCGATTGATTCATTCGTAGTCGGCTCAAAGAAAACCTGCGACGGTATTTTCTGTATGGTGGGCAGGGGCCTGGCGGGCGCCGCCCCTTGCCCGTGCGCAGTGGTGGCGAGCAGAACTAATATCGCCGCCACCACCGGGATGCGCAGATATGGTATTGACCGGCATCGAAGAGTCCCGATAGGTTGCTCAAGCCGGCGGCAGTCAAAAGGATATTTAAGCACGAAGGGCACGACGGGTCTCCTGTTCTGCCATCCACGCGCGGGGCGAGCGCTATATCTTAATGCAGGGATTGTATCTGTGACGTTACCAGCTGGTTAGAGGTTTCAGCTTGGATAACGGATGCCATTCAGGGCAATTGTAAGTTGCTCAGGGGGTGATCGAAGCTGGCCGGATACTTCCTGACGGGGGGCGAGATCAGTTGATGGGTGCTTCTTGAGCAGGCCTGAAAATCTTTTGGGGTTGAAATTGCACTTCAATAGAGGCGGAGACATTTGTCTCAGGTCCAGGTTGAATTATCGGGAAGAGCCAGCGCTCATATTGCACGGAGGCGCCAAACCCCACCATCTGACGGAACCAGTAATCGCCACGTACGCCGAAATCCGTCAATGTTCCGCCACCCGGAATGTAGTCTTTGCTGACCTTCTGATGGCGGAAGTTCACCTGCAAGCGGCTTCGCGCGTTGAACCAGTAGTTTGACCATGCCTGCGCACCTTGACCCCCGCGCCCGATCCAGCTTCCAATGAGATAGCCGTTGTTCGTGTATCCACTCCGCCATGTCACGTTCGAATAAAAACTTCCCGGAGCGTTGAGCCGCCTCGCACCGGGGCATCCGTATAAACACCCTCGGCCCTGAGATCCAGCTTGGGCAATTTAGGAAAGTGCGACAAGTACATACCGGAGTGCCAGGCCGACCAGCTTGGATAAGCGACCGGCGAGAATTCGTCGTCGGTGTACCCGTCACCGTAGAAGGTTATCCAGTTGCGCAAACCTGGAAGCCTATAGCTGAAATCGAGTCCTGAAGTGCGGTCCCCTGGCTTGTTTGGCGCGCCCGGGACGGTGTTTCCCGCATCGAACAAGCTCGCACCCAGCGAGTGGAACGTTAGGGCGTAGCCTTGGCCGGCGAAAATCGTCGTGCGGTAAAAGCCAAATTCGAAATTAGACGTAGGCTTGAAGCTGATGTTTTCGCCGTGAAGGAAGGGCTGGCTTGGAAGCGAGCGTCCCCATTGTCCGGCAAGCCCGGAGGGGCTGTAGAGAAATTCGTAGCCTGCCAGTCGCCCTAGGAAAACCTCCGTTCGCACCGGTCCCAGCCAGCCCAAAATACTCGGCAGTTTTAGCGGTGTCGTGCGATTGATCCGGAACATGTCAATAGGCTGAGCATTATCGCTGAGTTCCAGCGACGTGCCTTCGCCCGTTCCCCACCACAAGCTTTGCCTGCCGAAGGAAATCTCCCAATTCGATAACAGCAGTCCGACATATGTATCAAGCAGGGTGAACTGTGTTATTGCGGGTTGTGGCGTGGCAGGCGGCAAAGGCAGGCCGTAATTCGCTTGCGCGAGAAATTCACGAGCTGAAACGGACAAGGCCGGGATACTCGGCGCGGTTTGTCCCTCCCCTCGCACGTATGCGACCCACCGGCCATACGTGGCGTAGGCGGAGAAGCCGTTAACGGTGCTCCAGCCTTCCCCGTAGGGGCGCCCGAAATCATTGATCTGCGTCTCGCCGAAGTCATAGCCGTCGGTGAGCGGCATTCCGGAAATGTGCTCCGTGCGGCTGTAAAGCGATTCCATCCGAAACGAGGTGTTACCCGGAGCATCGGGTTTATCGGCTTCGAGTTCAGGCTCGAATTCTTTCGCAAGTTCATCCACGAGATCGCGCACAGTATCGTTCCACTGGGCAGGGTCTCGATCGATTTGTTCTCGGGCCTCCGAAATCATTTGCGCGCAGTAAGTCCGCGTCCACGGCCGCATGCCCGAAAACGCGGTGTCCACTAGAGCCAAGGACACGAGGCGATCGAATACCGGATAAACCCAGCTGTCGAGGGGCACGTGCGGGGATCCGCGATTGGCAGGGGACGGATTTTCACCACCCGTGATCAGGTTGACAAATCCGGGGCCGGTCTTTGCGAATCGCTGCTTGATATTCGGTGCGGGCGTCTGTTCCTCCGTGCCCGCATCCTGGTCGCCCTGATTCGTCTGCGCATCTTTCACTTCCGAACTGCCTTGCGCCGCTGTTCGTTGCTGCGCTGCCGAAGACGCTACAGGTGTCAGTGCAAGAAGTACGACGCACGAGTTCAACATCATCTTGATGATGTTACCCGTATCGAATGCATCTTCTTTTTTCCTTCACTTTTCTCATCAGCTCTGCTTGCGATATGTTGAGACGTCCGAGCCACGCCTGGAGCATCTCGTCGTCCGCATTGTATTCAAAGCCGGAGTGTCAAATCCGGTAGTGGCGCCTTCACTTCCGTTGCCCTGGGATTTCGATTTTGCGACGGCTATTCTACTCGCGGATCACCTTGTTTCGGGGGGGTATATCGAAAGATAGTCTACCTGACGTACTCCACTTGACAGCATCCTGCTCTCTGGCGAAACGCTCGCCCAAAACCAGTGACGGAGACAGATGAAATGAAAACGCCCCATCTTCGTCGGTGAGACCGAACGCAAAGTGTAAAGAGGTTGTCCTCCGCGTAGTCTCCGAGCCGAGCCCTTAGTTGTATATGGTGAACCTCAAGATCACACATCTCCGCAGTATTGACACCGCCATCCCATCTCGTTGGAGAACGTTCATGCATGAGCGGTTGCAGCGAGTGCGAAGGGTAAGGGCACAAGCATCATCCCTCAGGGCGATCTGCTGTTGTTACGCTGAAGAGTGCAAGACATTCATTTCAGGCCAGAATGTCTATTTCAAGCCCGTAGACCTAGACGGGTCGATCCGTACGACCAGATATGTTAAATCTTCCGGGATCGCCGTGAACCAATGCGGTGTATTTTTGGGAATTATCAACACGTCTCCCGCCTTGATGTCTTGAATAGCATTCGCCTTGGCGACCTTCCCGCGGAATCCAGGGCCGGTTCCTTCCTCGCTGCCGGCTTTCATGGGTTGCTGGTCAGTCATGGTTCCACCGGTGGCAATCGTCGCCGAACCCGATACGATGTAATAAACCTCAGTTACATCGTTGTGCATAATCGGCCCAGCCATCCCGCCCGGTTGCAGTTTGAGCCGGTGTTGTATGGCAACCGCGACGTGGGCATCGCCCACATCCACATTGCGAAAGGAAAGGCCCTTGGTCACAGCCTGGAGCTCCTTGGCGGTCGACCCAATCTGATCTCCGGATATGTAAGTGGCTGAGTAATTTGTTTGCGCCGCAGCTGTGGCAGAGAAGAGCAGTAGCGCGGCCAAAAACTGCAGCATCGCTTTTGACATTCTTTCCTCCTGTTTAACTTTCAATCGTACGAGTTGATCCGGGGCCGGAACCGACAAAATAATTCCACTCTCCCGGACGCATCGCTAAAGGTTTACACCCAAGGTGCGTATAATCCAGTTTCTGAAAACAAGCAATCTTATTTTTTCTATGATCTTTAAGGGGTAGCATTCGAATAATCTTAATCTAGGTTAATCATGCTCCAGTCCTCAGGGAGAGGATCTCGAAGAGTCCCCAACCCAAATCTGAAGTGCGGACTGAATGCACTCAGAGCTGATTTAACCCGACGGAAAGCGTCTCGAAGGATGCCAGCTGACCTATAGTAAACATGACAGATCACTGCCAGAGATGCGGGTCACTGCAAAGTATCGGAGGTGACGCCATTTTAGCAGCGTGTTGGCGCCGATACGTCGCAAGATTCCTGAATTTCTAAGCGTCGTGCTGGTATAAAAGTTATTTGCCGTTGTGGATTCGTACGTCGAGATGCGAACTACGCCGTTCAAGTTGGGAGAGCTGTCGGGCTACGCCGTCGCGATAGCGCTCACATCGACGGCGTTGTTCCTGTCGCTTATTCTCCAGGTGCCGTTCGGGAATCCTTTCTGGTTCTTCTTCCCCGTCGCGGTGATTGCCAGTACCTGGTTCGGCGGAAGGGACCTGGCTGGCTCGCTGTGCTGTTCAGCTCCGCTGGCGGCTCTATATTACTTCATTCCGCCGGTCCGTTCCTTCGCTGTAAAGCCGCGGATATCCCGTTTTTTCTGACATTCGTTGCCTGCCAAGTAATCGCAAACTGGTTGATTTCATGGCAGGAGGCAAACAGAGGATTCCCTCCGGCAAGCCCGCGACGAACTTGAAGTAAGAGTTGCAGAGCGCACCGCGGAACTCAAGAACGCAAATGAGGCGCTTGCTCAATCAGATGGAGGAACAGAGGCGCACGGAAGAGGCTCTGCAGGAAACGCGGACGGAACTTGCCCGCGTGGTTCGAATCACCACAATCGGCGAGCTCACGGCATCGATTGCCCACGAAGTGAATCAGCCGCTCGCCGCGGTCGTGGCCAACGCCGACGCTTGTGTGGCCTGGCTCGTCTCGTCAGAACTCCGAATCTTGCTGAAGCGCGGGCGGCGGCGGAGCGCACGACTCAGGGCGCGACGCGCGCATCCGAGGTGATCGTCCGAATTCGTTCGCTCATCAACAAGGCGACTCCGGAGAAAGCGCCGAGTTCAACTCAATGAGATCATCAAGGAGACGGTCGCTCTGGCGGAAGGTCAGGCATCGCGGAATAACGTCTCGGTTGTGATTGAACTGCGCCGGACCTGCCCTTGGTGTTTGGCGATAGAATTCAGTTGCAGCAGGTGATCCTGAATCTGATGATGAATGGAATCGAAGCGATGACGAGCGTCACCGATCGGCCGCGGTTGCTGCTGATCCGGTCTCGCGCCGATGATGGCGGCGCAGATACTGTGTTTCTGTCCAGGACTCCGGCATTGGAGTCAGCGCGGAGATCATGCCGCGTCTCTTTGAACCGTTCTTTACGACTCGATCGAAGGGCATAGGAATGGGGCTGCCCATCAGCCGCTCGATCATCGAAGCGCATGGCGGCAGGCTGTGGGCCGAATCGACGGTCGATCAAGGCTCGGTCTTTCAGTTCACTCTGCCGAGCGGGGAGGGCTCTGCCGCATGAAAGAAGCCGGACCCGATCGTATTCGTCATCGATGACGATCGCGATGATCCGCGAAGGAATTGCAAAGCCTCATCAGGTCCGTCGGCCTTCGCGCGGAGACATTCGCTTCGGCACGGGACTTCATGCTCGCGAAGCGGCCGGATGCGCCGGCCTGTCTCATCCTCGATGTGCGAATGCCGGGCCTGAGCGGCCTCGATCTTCAGCGCAAATTGAGCGATGCGAAAATCCAGATTCCCGATCATTTTCATCACCGGCCACGGCGACATTCCCATGTCCGTGCGCGCGATGAAAGAAGGGGCGCATGGAGTTCTTGACCAAGCCGGTTCGCGGTCAGGATCTGCTGGACGCGGTCCAGAAAGCGATCGCGCGCGACCGCGAACAGTCCGGAAGGAGCGCGCGGAGCTGACGGAGATTCGCAAGCGCTTCGATTCGCTCACGCCCCGCGAAACGGAAGTGCTGAATCTGGTCGTCGCGGGTCTTTTGAACAAGCAGATCGCAGATGAACTGGGAACCAGCGAACTTACCGTCAAGACCCATCGCGCACACGTCATGGAGAAGACGCAGGCCGAATCTCTCGCCCACCTGGTTCGCATGGCCGAAAAGCTCAAAACCGCCCTCCGCAAAGTAACGTACCGGTCTCCTCCTAAAGCAGGATAGATTCCGAGTTCTCGGATTGTTAGTCTCCTACTGGCTGGACATGTTATCGGAGCGCCAGATGGGATGAATCAAGTGAGCGACACCTCAAACCAAAACCGGCATCATCGCCATCGTGGACGACGACGAACCCCTTCGCGAGGCGCTGGGAAGCGTGTTGAAGGCCGCAGGGTTTTCGACGATACCTTTGCCTCCGCGGAAGAATTTCTCGAATCCGCCGCATCGCGAGCGAGATGGCGTGTCTGATCCTCGACGTGCGCTTGCCGGGGATGAGCGGCATCGAACTGCAGAGGCGATTGCTCGAAGCCAAGAGCCGATCCCGATCATTTTCGTCACTGCCCACGGTGATGCATCGCTTCGCGAATTTGTCATGAAAGCCGGAGCTGCAGGTTTTCTCAACAAGCCCGTCCGGAGCGACGCGTTGCTAAAGGAAATTCACGCCGCGCTGCGAAAAGCACGGAACCGACAAACTAACCTGATGACTGCTACCAAGGAGGCCGACATGTTCTCGATACATAGATGTCGGCAACACAGAAGACGACATCGCGTGACCTTCGCTGGAGCAGGACATGGCGCACAGCCGCGCGGCGGCCGCCTCGGATGCGATCGTGGGAGAAAGCGCTGCATTGAAATCCGTGATGCAGCAAGTGAGTCTGGTCGCGCCGACCGACGCGACTGTTCTCATTTTGGGTGAGACCGGAACGGGCAAGGAACTGATTGCCCGCGCCATCCACGAGCGGTCAAATCGTTCCGCGCGCCCCTTTATTCGGGTGAATTGCGCGGCGATTCCGCCTCGCTGATCGCCTCCGAACTGTTCGGGCACGAAAAGGGCGCCTTCACCGGGGCGTTGCAGCGGCGTCTCGGCCGCTTTGAAGCGGCCAACGGCGGAACGATCTTTCTCGATGAAATCGGCGAACTTCCCATGGAGACGCAGATCACACTGCTGCGCGTGCTTCAGGAGCGAGAATTTGAGCGCGTCGGGAGCAGCCAGTCGATTTCAGTGGACGTTCGCATCATCGCCGCAACGAATCGCGACCTGAAGGCGGCCGTCGCGGCAGGCACGTTCCGCCAGGACATGTTCTACGGCTGAATGTATTTCCCGATCCATGTGCCTTCTCTGCGCGAGCGGCTCGACGACATCCCGCTGCTTGTCGAGCATCTCGTCGAACGATATGCCGGAAGGGCGGGCAAGACGTTCAGCGCCATTCGAGATGGACACCTTGAAATTCTTCAGGCATACGACTGGCCGGGAAATATCCGCGAGCTGCAGAACGTCATTGAGCGCGCCGTTATTCTGTGCGAAGGCGAGACGTTCTCCGTCGATGAGACCTGGCTGAAGCGGGAATCCCGCGCGCTCGCGGGCCGTACAATTCCTCTTATGGCCACGCTGACCGACAAAGAGAAGGAAATGATCGAGTCTGCGTTGGCGGAGAGCCGCGGCCGAATTTCGGGTCCTTCGGGCGCCGCTGCGAAACTTGGAATTCCACGGCAGACTCTCGATTCGAAAATCGCCGGCTTAGGAATCGACAAGCGTCGTTTCAAAGCTCAATCCGCTATCTAAGGTCGACTACAAACGGCGCACATTCGTAGAGTATGTTTTGTGTTGTGCCTGCCTTGCAATTCCCTCTTCGTCTGGCTCGCGCATAACTCCAACTCCGCTTCCGGAACCTCCGAGAGAAAGTGTCCAGTATTTCTGATCGCTCGTCATTTCTGAACGGGCTCGGCAACTTTCCTTGATGCAAGTCCCGCGACCTCAGTGTTTTCCCTTGGCTGCGCAATTGCACTATCGATGCACGTCCGGCGGACAGCCGAGAAAATATCTGACAAGGAGAAGTCCAATGAGAAATTCCAAGCGGCTCTACACAGTTGTGGTGCTGGTCGCAATTGCATTTCTGGGATTGCTTCCCGCGCAAGCGGCAAAGAAGGCGACCACGGCGGCAGCCACACCAGCGCGCATGACTGTCACGTTGCAAGTGCTGGGCGACAACAAACGCACTCCCGAGGTGACCTCCGACGATGTGGTCGTGTGGCAGGGCAAACAGCGCCTACAGGTAACCGGTTTCACGCCGGCGCGTGAAGGCCGCGGCGCGCTCGATCTATTTATTCTGATCGACGACGCGTCTCACCCGAGCCTGGGCATCCAACTCGACGATCTTCGGGCCTTCATCAACGCGCAGCCGCCGACCACTTCGGTGGGTGTGGGTTACATGCGGAACGGAACAGTCCAAATCGCTCAGAATTTCACAACCGACCATAGCAGGGCGGCAAAGACGTTGCGGTTGCCGATCGCTTCCACCGGCGCTTACGGGAGCCCGTACCTTTCCGTGATCGACCTGATGAAGCGCTGGCCGGAGAGTCAGAACCGTCGCGAAGTCGTCATGGTCACTGATGGAATCGACCGGTTCCGCGGCGGCCCGCGCTATCGTGGGCTCCGTTACATAAGCCCCGATGTGGATGCGGCAAGCCGTATTGCGCAACGCACCGGCACCATCATCGACACTATCTTCACGCGAGGCGTCGGCCGCTTGAGCAATAACTACTGGGAGATAACCAACGGCCAGAATAGTATTGCCAAGCTGTCAGAAGAAACCGGCGGCAACTCGTTTTATTTGGGAACCCAGAACCCGGTAAGCTTCAAACCCTATCTCGGCAGCATACAGATGGCCCTCGACAATCAGTATCTGTTGGAGTTTGAAGCCTCCCCGGGTCAGAAGTCGGCGTTGCAGAGAGTGAAGCTTACGACCGAGGTGGCAGGCGTAGAGCTTGCTTCTGCGGACAACGTCTGGGTCAGTGCAAAATAACTGTAAGGGGGTCTTCGGCGCGCGGCTTCCATTCCGCCAAGATCCTCTGCATCAGAGCCGGCTCGGCGCGAGAAAGTGCCGAGCCGGCTTTTTATTTTGGCGAGGGCGCTCCAATTGGAATTTATCGACGCGCCTTTTGCATCGTACGCGCCTCTTGCGAACTCCTCAGGGCTCTTGTTGCCTTACTGCTGCTGATCGAATCGCATTCCTCTCAATCGGTGCAACGTCGCGGATAGGACAGAAACACTCGATGACAGTTCCGTCTTTCTGATCGTTCGGCATTTCTGAAAAAGACGGCACTGTTTGTCGGTGCAAGTCCTCGCGATTCAGCGCGTGACATTGGCCGTAGGAGTGCATTTCTTCCGAGTGTGAAGATCAGCGATCGAAACTCAGTTGCTGACCCAGGAGGGTTGGAAATGAATTCGGACGCGCTCGAATCCGTTGAGAAAAAGCCGGTGCCTCGCAATGCCGGCTACGCTTCCAGAAATCAAAACCTGAACGAGGAAGCATTAGTCACAGCAGCCAGGGGCGGGCACACGGAAGCGTTTGACCAGCTCTGGCAGTGCCACGCCAAAAGAATTCTGCGCACTGCGTGCCGGATCACCAGAAACCATGCGGATGCGGAAGACGCGTTGCAGGATTCACTCTTGAAGGCGTTCGTCCATATAGGGGATTTCGACGGAAGATCGAGTTTCTCGAGCTGGCTGACGCGTATTGCCATCAATTCAGCACTGATGATTCTGCGTAAGAAGCGCTCTGCACTGGAGCTGTCACTCGATGACCCCGGCACGCAGGAGAAATATCTCGCCTCCGCAGCGCTTGCGGACCGCGCTCCCGATCCGGAAGCCGGCTTTGCGCGGCGACAAGAAGAGCAAATTCTCCAAGCCGCGATCCGGGAACTGCGCCCGTCGATCCGGCAGGCGGTCGAACTACAGAAATTGAAGGGGCACCCCCTGGCGGAAACGGCGCAGATGATGGGCCTTTCGATCACCGCGACAAAGTCGCGGCTGTACCACGCCAAAACCGAGCTTCGCCAATCGTTGAACACCGGATCGGCTCGCCTTACTCGGGCGACGGCCGGCATGGACCTTCTGCCGGCTGCGTGAGACGCAGCCGAATTATGCAACGAGCACTGGGCGTCGACATCGCCCGCCGCGACGCGGCGAATGCCTTACCAGGAGTGAGAATCATGTGGAACGGTCAAAAATCGTGGAACGGTGAATTGGGCGCCCCGGCCGGCGAAACCAGGAAAGCTACGCACGGTCCAGCGGTCTGGATATGGATCGAGCGCATCGTGCTCGTTTCCGGACTCTCGCTGCTCGCCCTTTACGGGCTCGCCCGAATCGAAAGCTTCTTCGGGTCGAAGTTGGAGCTGATTAAATTCATCGCCCTCGATTCGGCGAGGGTCGGCCGAAGTGTCGCCGGGGATGTGGACACATTCCCGGGAGCAAACCCGCCTGAATTCGATTTCTATCTCTCGGACGAAGAGCCAATAAAGGCCAACACCAACACGGAGATTCCCACCGCTGAGCCAGACAGTCCTCTGGCCGTTCTGCGGATTTCAAAAATTAATCTGGAAGTGCCTGTTCTCGACGGAACCGACGATCTCACTCTCAACCACGCGGTAGGCCGCATTGCCGGAACGGCGCGGCCGGGCGAAGACGGAAACATCGGCATCGCCGGTCATCGAGACAGTTTTTTTCACGGTCTTAAAGATGTAGACGCCGGTGATGTGATCGAGCTGAGAACCTTGCATGGAACCGACACATACGTGGTCGAGCGCATACAGATTGTGACGCCCGACCGCGTGGACGTCCTGCAGCCAAGGTCTGTCCCTTCTCTGACGCTCGTCACCTGCTACCCGTTTTATTTCCTCGGGAGCGCACCGAAGCGCTACATCGTCACGGCTTCTCTCAAACGAGAGATGAAAGGCGGATCCGAGAATCTGACACTCGGACTGCCATCACAAACGCAGTCCCTAAAAGGAGAAAGAAAATGAACAACTTCAATAAGACGTCGCATCGGTTCTGCCAGGGAGTAGCCATCGTTCTCGCTTTAGCAGCGGCGGCGATCGGAACTCGGGCGCAGGACACGACTACGAGAACCGTGCGGGCGGGCGCCGTAATGTACGAAACCCAGGTGCGGAATGCCGAAGTCGTCTATGTCGAGGGCAACGACCTGGTCCTCAAGCTGGACACCGGCAAGGTCGAGCATCTCGTGATTCCTGATTCGGACAAGTTCACGATCGATGGCAGTGACGTGACCGTGCATGAATTGACGCCGGGAACAAAGCTGAGCCAGACGATCACGACGACCACGGCTCCCCACTATGTCACCACGGTCCGGACTCTCAAGGGCAAGGTGTGGCACGTGAACGCTCACAGCTCTTCGGTGATCTTGACGCTGCCCGATGGCACCAACCACGCTTACAGACTGCCGAGCCATGCCAAGGTGATGATCGAGGGCAAGCAGAAAACGGTGTTCGACTTGAAGAAGGGGATGAAAATCGAGACGACCATTGTCACCGACGACTCGTATACCGTCATCGATCGGAACAAGGCCGTCGTCGGCCAGGCGCCTCCCCCTCCGGCCACGCCACAGGAGGCTGGTTTGCTCCTGTTCCTTGGTCCCAGGATCCAGGTCACCGTCCCGGCGCCTGAAGTCCTGCTGGCCAGCGCAGAGCAACCGGCATCGACCTTGCCCAAGACCGGAACGCTCCTGCCCCTGGCGGCGCTGCTGGGTGCCCTGGCTGTCGGAACGTCACTGGCACTTTGGGGTGTGCGACGAACGCTCGAGGCCATCAAGGCTTAACGTCATGACCAAAACGGCCCGTCCGGCGCAAATAACCGCAGGACGGGCCTCACCTTTTTTGTTCGGACGGAACTTTTGGAGTTTCTGAAGGTCTCAGCCTGGAGAAATAAAAATGGAATCCAATCCGATTCTCTTTCGCGACCTGACGTACATCTTTCTGGCGGCCATCATCGGGGGACTCGCGGCATGGCGCCTCCGGCTGCCGCTGATCATTGGCTTTGTTCTGGGCGGGATCGTCATCAGCCCTTTCACGCCAGGTCCTCATCTCTCTGACCTGCACACGTTCGAGGTGTTTGCCGAGGTCGGCGTGGTTCTGCTGATGTTCTCGATCGGAGTTGAATTTTCGGTTCCCGACCTGCTGCGTGTGAAATGGGTGGCGCTGATCGGCGGGCCGATCGGAATTCTGCTCATGGTGGCGATAGCGGTTGGCGCGGGAAAGCTCGCCGGATGGAGCACGACCGAAGGAATCGTTATCGGCGCCACCGTTTCCGTGGCCAGCACGATGGTGCTGGCACGGCTCCTCAGCGACAGCGGCAGGCTGTCTACAACCTACGGCCGCGTGATGATCGGCATCACCCTCGTGGAAGACCTCGCCGTAATCTGCATGACGGTAGTCCTGCCGGCATTCGGCGGCTCCGGCGATAGCCGCTTCGTGAAAGCGGCGTGGACTCTCGGTAAGGCCGTCTTACTTCTGGCTCCGTTAGTCTTTCTCGCGATCAAGGTGATTCCGCGCATCCTGCGGCGGGTCAAATTGACGTGCAACTCCGAACTTTTCCTTTTGGTGGCGATCACCGTGTGTCTCGGAACCGCCGCAATAGCCGAGGCTGTCGGATTCTCCGTTGCGCTTGGCGCTTTCCTCGCCGGGCTATCGATCAGCGCTTCGGCGGACCTTCACGACGCCCACACCCAGCTTCTGCCCCTCCGCGATGCGTTCGTAGCGCTCTTTTTCGTTTCGCTGGGTACGCTGGTTGACCCAAGTGTGCTGTCTCAGAATTTGCCGCTCCTCGGCTTGATGCTTCTGCTCGTCCTGATCGGCAAATTTATCGTCTGGACGATCGTCGTGTGGATCTTCCGCTACCCACTCAAGGCCGCAATCGCCGTGGCAGCCGGGCTAGCGCAGATCGGCGAACTCTCCTTCGTGGTCGTGCAGGTCGCACGCTCGGCGGGAATCGTATCGGAGAACTTCCTTGGCACCGCGATTGCCGCTTCGCTGATTTCAATACTGCTGAACGTTTTCATCGTGCGCGGTGCCTTCCAGTGGATCGACCGAAAACCTGCTCCGGCTACCGTCGCTCGAGGCGAAGTAGCTGCCCAGGTAGGAGAATCGACATGAGGCGCGCAATAACAGTAGGACTCGTTTTTTTCTTTTCTGTCTTGTCTGCGAACGGGCAGGGTAAAACGACGCAGCCGCGCGCAGACGGGCGTTGCAGATCCCGCCGTGTTGTCGTTTGACGATCTTGTCACCCTCTCTTCGACCGCCAAACCAACAGGGCGGCTGGGCGCTCGTCTCGACGGCCTGCTCACCACGCCCTTCGTCCGCAACGACGCGAGCGCCGCGGGCATCGCGCCGCACCGGCCCTCAGTCGAGCGCCTTGGACCAGTCGTTCGCGTTGGCTTGTGGAACATTGAACGCGGCCTGAACTTCGAACTCATCCGAGCCGCGCTTACGGACACACGCGAGTTCGAGCGGCTCGCAGGCAATCAGCGCCAGATCAGCGCCGCGCGGAGGGCCGCGATCGAGTCGCAGTTAGGCAACCTGCAAGATGCCGACGTCCTGGTTCTGAATGAAGCCGACTCGGGAATGAAACGAACCGAGTACCGCGACGTTGCCCGTGAGCTCGCAGCCGCGCTGCACATGAATTACGCGTACGGAGTGGAGTTCGTGGAAGTCGATCCGATATTCGACCTGGGAACCGAGCAAATCCATCTGTCGGCCGCGGAACAGGATGCAAGGCTGCAGCTGGATTTGCAGGTCGACCGCGAGCTCTATCGCGGCCTGCATGGGACGGCCATCCTGAGCCGGTATCCCATTTTGAGCGCGCGCATCGTGCGCCTGCCAGTGTGTTACGACTGGTACGGTAAAGAGGTGGAGGAAGCGGCGAAACTCGAGAAAGGCAGGCGATGGGCCGCGCACCGGTTGTTCAAGCAGCGAATCGAGCGCGAAGTTCGCCATGGCGGACGCATGGCGTTAATCGCGAACTTGGCTATTCCCGAGTTGCCGGCTGGGCAAGCAACGATCGTCGCAACTCACCTCGAGAACAAGTGCGAGCCGGCGTGCCGCCGTAAACAGATTGAGGCATTACTCGCGGAAGTGAAGCAGGAAAAGAATCCAGTCGTTCTGGCGGGCGACCTGAACACGACCGGCCAAAACAACACACCTACGTCTCTGCGCAACGAGATCACCCGCCGCGTAACCGATTACAAATTCTGGGTAGGGCAGGCCGTCTCCCATTTCAACCCCCTCGGAATCTACCAATACGCGATAGTTCCCCTTCACTATTTCCACGGCTACAACGACCCGACTGCGCTGCATGTGCCCATGCTCTGGGACAATCGGGAACGCCCGCTATTCAAAACCGTCGAGAATTTTCGCTTCGCGGACGAAGGCAGCTTCGATTTTCGCGGCGATCCAGACAAAACGTTACAGCGAAGAAGCCGCACGCTTGCTGACAGCAATGAGCGAGGCGGCAAGGGATTCGTTCCCACCTACGCCTTCTCGCGCGACTATGCGGGATTGGTGGGCCGGTTCAAGCTCGATTGGTTCTTTGTCAAACCGTTCACTCAGCATCCGCGTCTCAAGGGACAAAGCAACGTGTTCCCGCCCCATTTCCCCGAGACCATGCGAGAGCTGAATGAATCCGTGGAGGATCGTATATCAGACCACCCGCCGATGACGGTGGAGTTCCCACTCTCCCGTTTAAATTAGCGGAAACAAGCCATTTTCCATTTCCAGCTCAGGCGGGACACCACACTCTGCCCCCTCGTAACCGTTTCCTCTTTCGCGGACCCTTATAGAAGCGAGCCTGGACTCTTGGTGTAGCGGTCAACGATCGCGTCTGCGGTGCGCAGCGTTAACGCAAGTATGGTCGGCGTGGGATTGGCCGCGCCTTGCTGCGGAAAGGCGGAAGCCCCCAGCACGAAGAGGTTGGAATATTGCCAGTGCTGCGAGTACGGATTGAGTACGCCCGTTTCCGGCGACGCTGACATGATCGTGCCGCCTTGCACATGCGTGGATTGGTAGCGCGTTGCGTCATAGCGGCCGTAACCCGAAAAGGGAATAATGTCCTTACCGCCCATGGCCTTGACCAACTCGACGGTCTTGGGAGCCGCAAATTCGGCCATTTTCCGTTCGTTGTCGTTCCAGTCGAGCGTGAGACAAAGCAACGGATCGCCGAGATGGTCCTTGTAGGCCGGATCGAGACTCATGAAGTTGGAGTTGTAAGCGATGTGCTCTCCCGCAAACGTGACGGTGCCGGTCCGGTCGTAGCAGTCAATCGCAGCCTTTTTCCACTCCGATCCCCAATGGGATTTCACTGTGCGCGGCACCACCCCAAAGCTGGCAATTGGCTGCGCGCCTGTGGAGGTTGCGTAGAAAATGCCCCCTCGCAGAAACGGCAGTTGCGAATGATCGAATGCATCGCCGTCGAAGTCGCTCGCGCGAACTCCCACGCCACCCGCGCCCATGAAGCGGTTGAGAGGCTTGTCGAAGAAAGCCTGGGCGCCGAATTGAATCTGATGCGTCAGATTCTTCCCCAGCGTGCCCTTGCCTGTGACCGGGTCGTAAGGCTCCCCGAGATTTGACAGCAACAAGAGGCGAGTGTTGTTGAACGTCCAGGTCGCTACGAAGACGATGTCGGCCGGCTGAAAAACCTCTTCGCCTGAGGAGTCGATGTAGGAGACTCCGCGAACCTTCGCGTTCGTTGTTCCCGAATCGGCGATGATGCGGCGGACGCTGGTGTTGGTGCGCATCGTGACGCCCTTTTGTTTGGCCACGATCGGCAGCAGGGTGTTCGAGGGCTGTGATTTTGCGCCGATCATGCAGCCGTAATGGTCGCAAAAGCCGCAATAGAAACATCCGGGGCGCGACAGCCCATCCGAATTCTTATAAGCCTTGCTGTTTACCGCGGCGGCATTCGGATAAGGATGGTACCCGAGGGACTTTGCGGCATCGCGGAACAGGGCCGGCAGGGAAGCGATCTTCAGCGGCGGCATCGGATAGTCAGTGCTGCGCGGACCCTCGAAGATATTCCCGCCCTCGATCTTCTTACCATTCAGATTGCCCGCCTGGCCCGACACGCCAACGAGTTGTTCGGCCTTCGCGTAGTACGGCCGGCTTCGAACTGCAACCTTGCGAACATCGCCCCCACGTTGGCTTTGTTTCCGAATCCGACCGGGGCTTCGGCGGGAGGCATCGGGACCATTACCGAAACATCTGCGCAACTTGCGAGCGAGAATTACCTGCTGACGCGTTTCGATTACACATTTTCCGATAAAGACTACGATCTTCGTCAGATACATCCGCGATTACGCGCAGGTAACCGCGCCGGAACAGTTGCCTACTTGGGCGGAGGTGAGCAACACCGCCAATCACGTCGCTACGATTGAAGAACGCCATCTGTTCTCTGCAAATCTGATAAATCTCGCGAGATTCAGCTACGATCGGCTGCTCGAAACCACGGTTGTGCCAGCCACGCACACGACCCTCCAGTTTTATCCCGGCGCGGGAATTCAGGATGGGGCGGTTACCGTATCGGGTCTCATGAATGGCGCTCAAAACTACATCGGGGCGAGCACTAGCGATCCCATTCACATCGTGCCCAATCGCTTTTACCTGGGGGACGACGTCTTGTGGATTCACGGCGCCCATAGCTTCCGGCTCGGCATCTCCGCCGAAAAGGTTTACGATAATACAGCTGCCGATAATCGGGGCCCGGGGCTGTATACCTTCCCGAGTTTGACCAATTTCTTGAAAGGCATTCCCAGCCAGTACGTCGGGACGTTGCCGGGCCAGCAAAGCGCCAGACGTGACTGGCGTGGATACTACGTCACGCCGTACGTTCAAGACGACTGGAAGCTGACCCCGAGGCTGACCGCAAATATCGGAGTGCGGTATTCTCCGACTTCGAACTTCACGGAAGCACACAACAATCTCTATACCATCGTGAATCCTCCTCCGCCTCAGGGTAGCCGTGTGGGTGTAGGCTGCTTCGTGAATGTTCCCCACGTGTTGGCACACAATCCTTCATGGTGGAATTTTGATCCGCGCATAGGCCTGGCTTACGACCCCTTCGGCGATCACAAGACCTCCGTTCGCGCCGGGTTCGGGATGTTTCACGACGTAATCACAGACAGGCAGTGGGGACCCTCGTATTGGTTCAATCCGCCGTTTACCGTCGTATCGGTAACCTCCGGACAGCAGGCGCTGACCTACGGGTGCGTGACGGCTGGATGCGCGGGCGCCGGGAATATTACCGGCGCCGCCGCTCCTTCGACCAGTAACGATACCTCGTATCAGACCGATACCACTCCCTACATGATGCAATACAACTTGAACATCCAGCGTGAGCTTCCAGGCTCCTGGATCTTGACCATCGGCTACGTGGGCTCTCAGGGACGCCACCTTTTTCTAGGCAAAGACTTGAACGCTCCCGCTAATACTGGGACCGCTGCGAATCCAGTGACGGCCACACTTGTGGTCAACGCAAACGGAACCGGCACGATCGTTCCCAATCCGCAGCCGAACACCACCATATCTTATTTCACCAACACCCGGCCCGTTTCTAATTCGAACTACAACTCCCTGCAGGCGAGCATGAACCATCGCTTCGCTCACGGATTGCAGACCCAGGTGTCCTACACCTACTCGAAATCTTTGGACTTGACGTCCGAGGCGGATGGAACGGAGATACAGAGTGCCCTGGGCACGGGTACCCCGAATAGCTCCGACCCTTACAACCAAAGGGCCGATTATGGCCCTTCGATTTTTGACAAGAGGCACAATTTTACGGCCAACGCCGTGTATGCCTTGCCGTTCCGGGGAAATCAGTTTGTCGAGGGCTGGGAATTGAGCAGCGTCTTGAGCGTCACGAGCGGTTTCCCGTTTAGCGTGACCACCGGGACATTTGATCTCGCGGGATTGGGCAATCCGAATGTGTATCAGCGCGTGAACTTGGCGCCCGGGTGCACTCCGAAGAGCGCCATGACCGGGAACAGGGCCAAGTGGTTCAACCCGTCCTGTTTCACGCTGCCTCTGGTCGGCCATTTTGGCGACGAAGGAAGGAATGCGTTAACTTCTCCCGGTTTACGAGATGTTGATTTTGCAATCTTGAAGGATACCAAGGTGCCCAAAGTATCGGAGACCTTCGATGTGCAGTTCCGCGCAGAAGCCTTCAATCTCTTGAATCACACCAATCTCGGACTGCCGGCGACGGGTTTATATTCTCAGGGACCTGTCGTGAATGGCGTCCTGACCGGGAATGTCCTTGCAAATGCGGGAACGTTTACGTCAACTTTTTCGCCGCAGCGCACCTTGCAGTTTGGATTGAAGATTCTCTTTTAGATCGCGAGGATCAGCAAGCATCGATCAGCGTTCTTGCAAACTCTAAAATGACTGAGAGGTACGATGGTGATCTCGCGCACGGTCTTTCCATCTAGACATTTGTTTGGAAACGTCGGTGTGCATTGCCTGGCGCTTCTGTTGCTCTTTCCCCTGGCCATTCCGGCAAGCGCCACCGACGACGTCACAGGACCCTGGGTTGCTCCCGACGACGCCAAGAAAGTCAAGAACCCGGTAAAAGTAACCCCGGAAGGCATGGCGGAGGCAACCGACATCTTCCGCGATACCTGCTCCCTGTGTCATGGACCTCACGGAGCCGGCGACGGCACCTTAGCCAAGACGTTGCCCCAAAAGCCGGCCAACTTCACAGACCCAAAGTTGATGAAGGATGTCACCGATGGCGAGCTTTTCTGGAAGATGAGCAAGGGACGAGGCGTGATGCCGGCCTGGGAGGAGCAATTTTCCGAAACGCAACGCTGGGAGCTTGTAAATTACCTTCGAACACTCATTCCGAAGCCGGCGTCGGGAGCGAAGGACGAGTGAATCTCAAACGGAAGTGCTTTTGGCGCTCGCAACCCTCTCACTACGCGAAACACCAAAATGCGTAAAACAGCAAATGCATGATCCGATCATTCAAGCCGCACGGTTACCGTAGGTGTTGCCAGAGCGATAAGAAGAATTACCTTCTGCCCCCTACCTTCTGCCCCCGATTTCAGCAACCCTGCTTCCCCTTTGACAAAATCTCACATTAGACATAATCTAACTCGTTCATGGATGCCGAGATTAAACGGTCCTTCGACGGCAGCGGGCTGCGGTGCACGCCTCAGCGCTACGCCGTGATGGCATTCTTGATGGAACACAACAGGCATCCGACGGCTGCGGAAATCTTCGAAGCTGTGAATCGCGTGGATCCGCGCTCTTCAAGGGCCACGACTTATAACAATCTGCGGGACTTGGTGCGGGCGGGTTTGGTGCGTGAAGTGGCTGCCGAGGGCCGCGCCGCGCGATTCGACGCGAAAGGCATGCGGCATCACCACTTCATTTGCGACCGCTGCGGCAATGTGGAGGACGTAAAGTGGTACGACGTGCCCAAGCCAGCCTCGAGCTCTCTGAGTAAGCGGGTTATTCGCGAATACGAACTGATTTTCCGGGGCCTCTGCACGAAGTGCGCTTCGCGGCGCGCTTCCCGTTGAATTTCGCAGACGTTCTCGTAACTTGCCACAACATTTTTCGAATACGAGGAGCATGAACACATGGAAAAAGAACTCTCAGCTACAGCCGCGTCTGTCCCCAGTAATCCAACGGAAGCCAAATGTCCGGTAACGGGCGGACCTCGCAGACACACCGTGGCGGGCGCCCCGACGAATGCGGGCTGGTGGCCGGATCAGTTGAATCTGAAGATCCTGCACCAGAACTCCTCCCTGTCCGATCCGATGGACAAGGAGTTCGATTATGCGAAGGAATTCAAGAGCCTCGATCTGAATGCCGTGATCAAGGATCTGACCGGCTTGATGACGGCGTCGCAGGACTGGTGGCCGGCCGACTATGGCCACTACGGCCCTCTTTTTATTCGTATGGCGTGGCACAGCGCGGGTACGTACCGCATCGCCGACGGTCGCGGCGGAGCCGGCTACGGCACGCAACGTTTTGCGCCTCTCAACAGCTGGCCGGACAATGCGAATCTCGATAAGGCACGCCGGTTGCTGTGGCCTATCAAGCAGAAGTACGGGCGGAAAATCTCCTGGGCGGACCTCATGATTCTCGCCGGCAACGTGGCGTTGGAGTCGATGGGGTTCAAGACATTCGGTTTTGCAGGCGGCCGTGCGGACGTCTGGGAGCCGCAAGAAGACATTTTCTGGGGGCCGGAGCGCACCTGGCTGGGCGACGAGCGCTACCGCGGCGATCGCGAGCTCGACAACCCGCTCGCCGCCGTTCAGATGGGCTTGATCTATGTGAATCCGGAAGGGCCCAATGGGAAGCCCGATCCCGTCGCCTCGGCGCGCGACATCCGCGAGACGTTCGCCCGCATGGCGATGAACGACGAAGAAACCGTTGCACTCATTGCCGGCGGGCACACGTTCGGCAAAACCCACGGCGCTGCCGACCCCGGCAAATACGTCGGCGCCGAGCCCGAGGGCGCGCCTATCGAAGAGCAAGGGCTTGGGCTGGAAGAACAGCTTTGGCAGCGGCGGCGGCGACGCGGCCATCACGAGCGGGATCGAAGTAACCTGGACCACGACTCCGGTGAAGTGGAGCAACAACTACCTGGAAAACCTGTTCGGGTATGAATGGGAACTCGACAAGAGTCCAGCCGGCGCGAACCAGTGGAGTCCCAAAAAGAACGGGCATGCACCGGTCGAAGTTCCTGGTGCCCACGATCCCTCGAAGCGGCGCGCCCCGGGAATGCTCACGACCGACATCGCCCTGAAGATGGACCCGAACTATGCGCCCATAGCCAAGCGCTTTCTGGAGAATCCCCAGCAGTTCGCCGACGCGTTCGCCAAGGCATGGTACAAACTCACGCACCGCGACATGGGACCCCTCTCGCGGTACCTCGGCCCACTCGTTCCTAAAGAGCCTCAAATATGGCAGGATCCGGTTCCCGCAGTCGACCATGAGCTGATCGGGGAGCAGGACATTGCCGCTCTGAAAGCCAAGATCCTTAAATCCGGCCTGTCGATCGCCCAACTGGTCAGCACTGCCTGGGCGTCGGCGGCATCGTTCCGCGGATCGGACAAGCGCGGTGGGGCGAACGGGGCACGCATTCGCCTATCGCCGCAAAAGGACTGGGAAGTGAACCAGCCGGCCGAATTGGCGAAGATCCTGCAGAAGCTGGAGGCGATCCAAAAGGAGTTCAATGCCTCACAATCCGGCGGGAAGAAGGTTTCGCTTGCGGACCTGATCGTTCTGGGCGGCTGCGCAGCCGTCGAGGAAGCCGCGAAAAGGGCCGGGCACAACGTTGCGGTTCCTTTCTCGCCCGGGCGCACGGATGCTTCGCAGGCGCAGACCGACGTGCACTCCTTTGCGGTACTCGAGCCGCTCGCGGACGGCTTCCGCAACTACCTTCGGAAGGAAAACGAACGACCGGCGGAGGAGCTGCTGGTGGATCGGGCGCAGTTGCTGAAGCTAACGGCCCCGGAGATGACGGTTCTCGTCGGTGGCCTGCGCGCGCTGAATGCAAACTTCGGCCAGTCCAAACACGGGGTCTTAACTAACCGGCCCGAGACGCTGACGAATGATTTCTTCGTCAACCTGCTCGATATGAACACGCAGTGGCAGCCCACTTCAACCGCCAGGCGTATACGAGGGGCGCGATCGCAAGACGGGCGGGGTTAAATGGACGGGTACTCGGGTCGATCTTGTCTTCGGTTCGAACTCGCAACTCCGGGCAATCGCGGAAGCCTATGCATGCGACGACTCGAAGGAAGCGTTTGTGAAGGACTTCGTGGCGGCGTGGAACAAGGTGATGAACCTGGATCGCTACGACCTGGCTTGAGTTCGGCCGAAAGAGAGCTGCCAACTTAGCGCTAACCCCTCTCCTGTTGGATAGGTGGCGCTTTCGCAGTTGACCAGAAAGGCCGCCCTTTTCGCAATTCCGGCTCTAACCCATATTGGCGGAGTCGCCAGGTGGTTGGAGACATGAGAAGCCGCGGTGCAAGTTGTTTTGCGGCGGGCCGGCTATCCGAAAAGAGAGACATTGCGGCTCCGAAATCCATTTTCCAAGAGCAGAAGTCAAAAACACGCCGCAACACGCCGCGCAGAGTTCAGCGGCAGTTACGTCCAATGGTATGGGAAGTCCGTTGCCGGAACGCTTGTGCCTTTATTGTCAAGCAGAAATAGTTGTTGCGGGTACGCTCGGCGAACGTGAACACGATAGAACTCACCATTTTCATTTTTCTCGGTTCGATCGCCGCCGGCTTTCTCGGCTCGCTAACGGGCTTGGGCGGCGGCGTCGTAATCGTCCCCCTTCTAACGCTGGTGTTCCACGTCGATATCCGCTATGCCATCGGTGCCTCGCTGGTCTCGGTGATCGCAACATCCTCCGGCGCAGCCGCGGCCTACGTGCGCGAAGGCTATTCCAACATTCGCGTGGGGATGTTCCTGGAAATAGCGACCACCTTTGGCGCCATTTGCGGGGCCCTCGTCGCCGTTCACCTGCCGTTGAGAGTAATCGCCATCATCTTTGGGCTGGTCCTGCTCTACTCGGCGTACGTTTCATACAGGCCGCCGAAGCAGGACGTCCACGCAGAGAAAACTGGCTGGCTCGCGGCGCTTCTCCGCATGGACAGTTCCTATCCCACACCCGAAGGAGTCAAGCAATACCACGTGCAAGGAGTGCCCGCCGGCTTCGGCCTCATGTACGTAGCGGGGGTGCTGTCCGGCATCCTCGGGATAGGCTCCGGCGCCATAAAGGTCCTCGCCATGGACCGCGCCATGCATCTCCCCTTTAAGGTTTCCACCACCACCAGCAATTTCATGATCGGCGTCACGGCCGCCGCCAGCGCGGGCATTTACCTCAACCGCGGATATATCGATCCCGGTCTCGCCATGCCGGTGATGTTAGGGGTCCTGCTCGGGTCGCTGGTCGGAACATTTGTGCTGGCGAAGGCAAGAGTGCCGTTGCTCCGGACGGTGTTCAGTCTCGTGATCGCGGCCCTCGCCGTTGAGATGATCGTGAACGGTGCCACTGGGAGGTTCTCGCATTGAGCCCCGCCAACAGCGCAATTCCCCAGCCCGCCCAAGACAAGCGCGTCGATGAAATCATCGGCATGCTCCTGCGCACGGGAGTGACTCTCGCTGCGCTCGTGGTTTTCGCCGGCGCGATTTTCTACTTGGCGCGCTACGGTTCGACGCCCGCGCATTACGCTGTCTTCCGCGGCGAACCCAGCGACTTGAACCACATCTTTGCCATCCTGCGCGACGCCTTCGCCGGCCATCCGCGCGGCGTCATTCAGCTGGGCATCCTGCTGTTGATTGCCACACCCGTAGCCCGTGTAATCTTCACCGTGTTTGCATTCGCCTACGAGCGGGACTGGACCTACGTGGTGATCACTCTAATCGTGCTGACGCTTCTCCTCTACAGCCTCGGCGCCTGGCACTTGTAACCGAACAAAGTGAGGATAAGCATTTTGCTCTTGTGGCGTGAGCGAAGCCACGCACTTCGGTCAGAGCAATCGTTTTCGTCCGGGCAGGGCTTTCAGTCGCGCGCAAACCGCAAAAGGAATCACACGTCTCCCAGCCGTTGAGGACCGCCGTCCCGAGTGATCACGCAGTCGCCTCTTGCGCGGGCGGCCGCTTCGCCCCCTCAATGTTAGGCAGAAATGCCGCCAGTATCCCGACTGCCGGCAAATAGGAGCACACCTGGTAAACGCGCCCGATGCTTGTGGCGTCGGCGAGTTCACCCAGCAACGCTGCGCCGAGGCCCGCCATCCCGAATGCGAACCCATAGCACAGCCCCGAAATCATGCCCACCCTGCCAGGGACCAATTCCTGCGCATACACCACAATCGCCGAAAAAGCCGACGCGAGCACCAGGCCAATCACAACGCTCAAAATTCCCGTCCAGAACAAATTCACATACGGCAGCACAAGCGTGAACGGAAGTACCCCGAGAATCGAGCACCAGATCACATATTTGCGCCCGATCCTGATCGCCAACTGGTCCGCCGATAATCGTGCCCAGCGCCACGGCTCCCAGAAATACGAACAGGTAAATCTGCGATGGCGCGAACTGGACAAGTGGAACCGGCTGATCAGATAAAACGTGTAGTAACTCGTCAAACTCGCCAGGTAGAAATATTTGGAAAAGAGCAGCGCCATCAGCACGCCGATCGACAGCACCACTCGCTTCGCCGGCAGAGCCGTGGCAGATGTTGTCAGTCGCTTGCCCGGGATTCCCGGAGCTTGGCGGCCTGCTTCTTGGCCCAGCCGCCCACGTTAAACAGCAGCAGGATTGCGAGCAGGGCCGAAAGTCCGAACCACGCAATACTGGATTGCCCTTGCGGCATCACAATCAACGCCACCAGAAGCGGCCCGCCGCCAAACCAGCATTCCCGCCCACCTGAAAAAGCGACTGTGCCAGCCCGTGCTGCCCGCCCGAAGCCATCCGCGCCACCCGCGAAGACTCCGGGATGAAATACGGCGGACCCGATGCCCATGATGGCCGCGCCCGCCACCAGCATTCCGAAAACATGAGCCATGGCCAGCACCAGCATGCCTGGTTAGAGACAGTCCCATTCCCACGCTCAGCGAATACGGCTTTGGCCGGCGGTCCGTAAAGCAGCCCGACCACAGGCTGCAACAGAGACGCCGTAAATTGATACGTCAGTGTTATCAAGCCGATCTGCGCGAAATTCAGATGAAACGATTCCTTCAGCAGCGGGTACGTCGCTGGCAGAACGGACGCCAGCATGTCGTTCACGAAATGGCACAAGCTAATCGTCGCCAGGACCTTGAACGCGGTCTTCTCGCCCGCCGCAGTGAATGTCTCTACTTGAGTCGCCGCCACACCAGGTTCCCCAAAAGCAAATTCCTGATGACGAATTCGGCTCGCGCAAATTCCCGCGGAAAGATAATTGTACCCCGAGACCGCAGTCTGTCGCGTGCCTGTGCGGGCCTCGCACCAGCGAGGGAAGCCAGCGCTAGCAGCCGCATTCCGGCTAAGCAACCCTTTGACTCTCCACGAAAGTTCCTATATCTGGTAGATTTGTCAGTCAGTGACTGCGGGAGGTTGGACAACGTGTTCTCGCCGTTCTCGCATATGCAGGAAAGACGGAGCCTCGCGAACTGGCTGGGCCATGCTGCTCCCTCGTTGTATTTCGTTCCTCTCGCCTGTCGTCACTCGCCCAGGAGCAGGGACCGCTCCAACCCGCGGCTCCGCAGGAGGAAGATTACCCGTCGCAGTCCTGCTCCCCGGCGAACTTCGCCTCCTCCGCAGCAAGCCCGGCAGGTGCCTCCGCAGCAGCAGTCGCCGGCGCCCAAGCTGCCTCGAGCGGCGCTCTACGAAAGACGCGCCGTCGATTCCCGTAGATCAGATCATTCAAAAATTTGCCGCGCGCGAGGCTGAGTTCAAAGAAGAGCGCGATAACTTTACCTACGTCCAGGATTTCGTCATTCAGACCATCACCGATTCGGGACACGTCGACGGCGAGTACGAGATGACCAGTGACATCACCTTCACCCCGGACGGCAAGCGCTACGAACAAATCACCTATGCTCCCCAGCCCACACTCGAACGCATCATGCTCTCCCAGCAGGATCTGGACGATCTCAGAAACGTTCAGCCCTTCGTTCTCACCACCGCTGAGCTGCCCAAATACGATGTCACCTACGTCGGCCGGGAAAAGGTAGACGAAATCCCCACCTACGTCTTCGATGTGGGCCCCAAGCGCCTGGAAAAAAATCAGCGATATTTCCAGGGACGCATCTGGGTCGACGCTACGGACATGGAAATTGTCAAAACGTACGGCAAGGCCGTGTCCCGACATCCGCAAGGGAGGCAGTGAGAATGTATTTCCGCGTTTTGAAACCTACCGCGAAAACATCGAGGGAAACTACTGGTTTCCGACCTACACCCATTCGGAAGACGTGCTCCACTTCCGCACCGAGGATGTTCGCATCCGCATGACCGTCCACTATACCGACTACAAGCGCTTCCGCGTTTCCATCAAGCTGCTCAATACCGAACCCGCTTCGCAGCCCAACTCAACGCCACCGCCGCCTCGCGCCGCAAAAACCTTAGACGACCGCGGCGCGTCTTCCCCGCCAGCCGGACGCGGCAGCCCCGTCCGGGCCACTAGACGCCAGCCCTACCCGACATCGCAACAGGATCTCCGGGAATCCACGTATGGAGAAAAATAAGAACCGGCTGAATGCCTGGCGGTCCCGCGCATACCGATGAAGAGAAGAGCATTGTTGAGTCAAAGGCGGCCATGATAGAGGTAGGAAAACTACGGATGAAGTCGAGTCGCGCCCGGCAAGTAGGCTCATTTCGAAACGGAGAAAATTTATGAGATTCGGACCTTTCTTGATTATTGCCATCCTGCTCGCTATCCTGTGGGCAGGCAGCTTCGTCATGTTCCACGTAGCAAGCGGATTAATTCATTTACTCTCTGCTGTTCGCGGTCATCTCACTCGTGATTCATCTCTTCACGGGCGCGCGAGCGGCCTAGATTTTCGTCTTTCGCAAGCCGGAAATATTCAGCAGCTCAGTTCGTCGCCTGCGAGGACTTCAGCATGCGGACTTCCTTGGAGAGCTTCCATATCTGTTCCTCCATCCGCGCAAGTTCGATTTCGGCGCCTACCAGAAATCCGATCGTGGAGATGAGTTGAACGTCTCGCCGGCTGTGCGCATGCGGTGCGCGATGTTGCACGTTGATTACGCCGACGAGCTTGCTCCGGCACATCACCGGAACCGACAAGAACGCCTCGTATTGGTCTTCCGGGCAATTCATTGAAAGATTGGAATCGCGGGTCTTGATAAGCCTTTCTGCGCAATCGCCACGGGCTTTTTGTGCTCGGCTACCCAGCCCGTGATCCCTTGTCCGAACCGGATGGTCAGCCGGTCCACAGCCTCCGCGTGCAGGTTTTTCGAAGCGCGAAGCACCAGGTCCCTGTCGTTCAAAATATACACAAAGCACGAATCACACTTCATCACGCCGCGACAAACCGCACGATCCGGTCCAGCACCTTCGACAATGGCGCGGCCGAGATTCCCGTGCCAATCTCGTGTAAAAACTCGATGTCGAGATTTGTTTCGTGCTCCGGCAGTTGTTTTCATCGGGAGATTCTAGGGAACCCAGCCGGCGCAAGCCAATCCAAATTCAGGCTATGTCGCATCAGGTTTCAAAATGCTTTACGTGTTCTTTATTTCTTTGGCCATCCTTCCCTTGCAATCCTTTGGCTAGGTGCTGACAATTGGAACCGAACGTTCGAGGCGGAATATGAAGGCGCGAAAGACACTTACCCAGCGAAGCCGGATCATCAAGGGCTCCGTGACAATATTGCTGTCGGCCCTTTTCATCTGCTTCATCTGCGGGCCAGTCTGCACCCTCACCGCTCAGGCGCAGGCTGTGCCCGAAACGATCCAGGTAGATCTCGCCGCCCCTGCCCACCCCTTTCCACATTTCTGGGAGCAGATGTTCGGCTCGGGCCGCGCTATTTTGTCTCTCCGCGATAGCTATCGCAGCGACCTTCGCCAGGTTAAACGGGCCACCGGCTTTCAATACATTCGCTTCCACGCGATCTTTCATGACGAAGTGGGGCTCTACGATGAGGACGCCTCCGGCAAACCCGTTTACAATTTTTCCTACGTCGACCAGATTTACGACGGGCTCCTGCAGAACGGCGTTCGTCCCTTCGTCGAATTGAGTTTCATGCCCCGCAAGCTCGCCGCCCAGCCCATCGAGCACGTCTTCTGGTATCACCCGATCATTTCGCCTCCGAAGGACTGGGACAAATGGTCGGAAATGATTACTCGGTTCACGCAGCATCTTGTCGCGCGATACGGGATTGACGAGGTCTCCCAGTGGTATTTCGAAGTGTGGAACGAGCCGAACCTGGATTTCTGGGCGGGCGAGCCGAAAGAGCAAACGTATTACCAGCTTTACGACGTTGCCGCTAAAGCAATCAAAGCTGTGAGTCCGCGCCTGCGTGTTGGAGGTCCTTCCACCGCGCAAGCCGCGTGGGTGGACCGCTTCATCCGCCACTGCGCCGAAAATCATGTGCCCGTGGATTTCGTTTCCACGCACGTCTACGGCAACGACGAGCGCGAAGAACGTCCTGGGTGTCGACGAATTCGTTCCCCGCACCCAGATGGTTTGCCGCGCAGCGGCAAAGGTGCACGATCAGGTCAGAGCGTCTTCCCGCCCGGATCTGCCTGATGATCTTCAGTGAATACAATGCGAGCTACAAAAACGAACCGGACGTAACCGATGCGCCCTTCATGGGCCCCTGGCTTGCCGACACGATCCGCCAATGCGACGGCCTCACCGAAATGATGAGTTATTGGACGTTTTCCGATGTCTTCGAGGAGCAAGGGGTGGTCAAAGAGCCTTTCTACGGCGGCTTCGGCGCTGATCGCGGAGGGCGGATTGCCGAAACCCGCCTTCAACGCGTTCAAGCTCCTGCACACCCTGGGCGATCAGCGCCTCGCGGAGGACTCCAATTCCGTGCTGGTAACCCGCCGCGCCGACGGAACCTTCGTGATCGCTGTGTGGAATTTATTTTTGCCGGAGGAGAAGGGGCAGCCAAAAGACGTTACGCTGGAACTCAAAGGGGCGCGGAGCCGCAGCGCCCTGGTGTCACGGCTCGACGCAACGCACGGCTCGCCGCTCGCCTGCCTATGACGCAATGGGGCGGCCCGCCTATCCTACCGAAGTCCAGATTGTGGAGCTTCGCAAGGCGGCGCAGCTTCGGCATCCCGAAAAATTAATCGTTCATGGCGGCGCGATCCATTTGGTGCTGCCCGCTCAGGGGTTGGCTTTAATCGAATTGCGATGATGATTGGCTGATTCCTGCACCCCGTTCGGGCCGAGCGGCTGCGGCGCGAGTTGGCAGCGTCTCCTGGGGATCGGTGGGCTCGTAATCTTCGAAGCCCGCCCGCAGCATCCCGCGCTGCGCCTCCGGGTTTTTCATGAACGTTTCCCACACGAACGCGCTACGCGCATTCTCCGCCATCACCATGGTGATTCCCGTATCGATTCCCACGACGTCGCTGTCGTACCAGTTTGTGAGCGGATTGAAGGCGTCCACGAATCCGTAGCGGCTCCAGGTTCCCGCGCCATAGCGCAGATAGGTCACGCGCAGCACGCGCATTACCTGCTGGGGAAGAAACGGAAGCGAGCCAGCCGACGCGCACGGCACCACCGTGCCGTCAATTGGCCCGGTTTTTGGCGGCCCTCCCCACACCTCGTATCCGTGGATCGAATCCGAAGCCGTGATGCCCCAAAGGTCCTCGCTGTAGTCGGAGAATTGTCTCGACAGGTCCAAGCAAAACCGCATGTGCGCCTCGGTGGCCAGCGTCGAATTCAGAAAGTAGTCCGCGTATTTGTCGCGCCTGGCTCGAAAATCGAACCAGCCGAGCGAATACTGATGCACGAAGATCGGCGCGAACGACCCGATGTACTTGATCCCGTCATACTCGAACTCCGACCGCTTCCAGGCGTCCCACGACCCCGGAGGCAGCGGAAACGTTGACGACCCCAGTCCCAGCAGATACAGCATCATCAGCTCGCTGTAGCTGTCCCAGCGATAGCGCAGAAATCCCGTCTCCGGCGCCCATCCGTGCGGCAGGATCAGCGTGTCCTCCGACAGCCACTGCCAGTTCACCCGGTTGAATATTTCCTGCGCCAGGTCGTTTACTTCCGAATGGATGAAATGCTGCCGGCACATGAGCACGCCACAAAGCAGGATGGCAGTGTCGATCGAGGATATCTCGGACTCCCACAGCCGTTCGCCCGTGTTGATGTTCGCCCAGTGGTAGAAAAATCCGCGCTGGTTGTGCAGCTTTTTCCACAGAAACCGCAACGTAACAAGCGCCCGGTCCCGCGCCTGCGCGTACGAGATGTACCCGCGGTTCTCGCCGATGCAGAGAGCCGTCAGCCCGAATCCTGTCGATGCGATGCTTCCTACAACCTTATTGTCGTTGGCTCGAACGTTGCAGCGGTCTTTTACGATTCCGGTCGCGGGATTCGTTTGCTCCCAGAAAAATAGAAAGTTAGCCCTCTGGAGTTCTTCCAGAAACGCATCGTCACTGGCCGTGAGTTGATATTTCGAGGTTACTCCCGGCTGCTGGGCCAATCGCGCGGCCGTCCCGCCCGTCACCTGCCCGGTGCTTGCCGGTTGATTCGATTGCTGAAGGCCCCCGGGTATTGCCCATCCGAGTTTGGGGAGCAAGCCGAGCGGCAGGCAAGCGCCTGCGCTGGCGAGGTATCTCAACACCTCTCGTCGCGAGGGCCTTCTCGATCTGGCCTTTACTTCCATCATTCAAAAATTGTAAACAATCCCCCAGGGGGATGAAACGGCGCACTCGCGTTTAATTGGCGCCTCCCATATAGGGGAAATCCTGTACGTCAACCCTTGTCCAAGCAGTCGGAAAGCACTCGCCACCATCGCGCGCCCTTCGCGACGTTAGCTATGGTTCTATCGTCGTGCGTCTCGGTATTCGATTGGTTCTTGAATGCTAGCCTTGGTTAAATCCCCAGAAGTCCGAGCTTTCAAGCAGCTCGATCCCGATAGTCTGTGAGCCGTTGATTCTGCGTCGATGCCACTTCACTTTGGCCCGCGTCCGGCGGTGAACGTCGGTGCGCTCGACCGTCACCAGTTCACCCGTGGCAACCGGAATCCGGCATTCCATGGAGGCCCCATGGAGGCTCAATTCCTGGGTGGTTGTTTCCTCGGTCCAGTTGTGTCCCGTCACTTCGTAGCAGAGCTTCAAAGGAATGGAAACGGATTTCCGCAGACCCCTTCGCAGGTTTTTCATCAGATGCCCGGCCGTGAAAAGGATATCGAGCAATTGAGCCTGCTCCAGTCCATCCAGGTCCGTCGACGTTAAGCCCAATGCAGCAGCTTGATCCACGATCTCAATCAATGTCTCGGCCAGCGGCTCGCCGCACACCGAGTTCCAGTGTTCGTTCTGCTCCAGTTGCTTGCCGCACTCCTCGAGGTCCTGGTAACACCTCGCAATGAAATGCGGCCGGCACAAATCCTGACCTTGCAAAGATGCGCAGGCCCCAGAGCCGCACGAAGGAGCAGCGCACAACGTGGATGAGAGGGTAGCGCTCATGGTTTGGAATTGCGGCAATGCCCCAACTGCCGAATCAATTCTTAACCGCCTTGCAAAGGCTCCGCCAGCGGCAAAATCCTGCCTTATGGCGTACTAATCAACCTCTCCGGCCGAAGAACCTCCGTCTTCGGTGATCTTTGGAGGTGTCTCATAGGGATTGGAAGGGCAGTCGCCTGAAAAACGAAAAGGCCGGCGGTTCAAGCCGCCGGCCTTTCCAACACCACCTCACAACCAAAGCCTGGGTTCGACTTACCTTCTGCCGCCGTGGCCACCGCCCCCGTGGAAACTGCCCCCGCCATGGAAGCCACCGCCACCGCGCACGGCGCCGCCTCGGAAACCCCCGCCATACGCTGGTCCGCGACCTACGAAGCCCCGGGCGCCGTATCCGCCGCCATAGTAGCCTCGTCCATAATAACCGCCACCGTAGTATCCGCGTCCACCCCAGTACCCGCGATACCAAGGTCCGGCGCCGATGAATACGCCGCCCGAGAACCATGCGGGACCGTAGTATCCATAGGGAGCACAGGCATACGGGTAATAGCCATAGTATCCGTATGCGCATGCAGGAGCTGGGCCCACGTAAGCTGGCCCGCCGATTCCTACGCCGACTGAAAATCTTTGTGCGTGAGCGTAAGACGCCGGGATCAAGCACAATCCAAGTACCGCCAGAATCCGCATATATTTCATTTTCTTACTCCTTCCGAGAGCCCCAAAAACCTGCTTTAGGAAGCTCGCCTGATAAGTACGATCACACTAAGGGCAAAAGCGTTGCCAAATCCCGAGCCATTTATGTTTCCGTAAGTACCCTAATATCTTAATGATACGCGGTAGTAGTCGCGATGAAAGTAGCAAGGAAAACGGTCGCTGCGGCTATTTTCAATCGAAGTGGTGGTTTTCAGCCACGCGCGAACCAAAATATACCACGAGCTGGGCACCTCCTGAGTCGCTCGGCGACTAACGAACCTGTCCTACCAGCCCGGCAATGGTATCCATCAGGTCGAACTTCGTGAGCACTTCGAGTTTGCCGTTGCCCATCTCGACAAACACAGCCGGGCTCTCATGGCTGAGGATATAGGTAACGCGCTCCACCGGCGCGCTGGACGGCACCTGTGGCATCGCTGCGCCCATCACTTCGCGCACGATCAGCTTGCGAAGCTCTTTGCCTTGCAGCGCCAGGTTCAGGATCTGATCCTCGAACACGGTTCCGATCGATTGATCGCCCTCAAAGACCGGCAGCTGCGAGATGTCCTGGTGCTGCATCGTCTTCAGCGCGTGAAACACAGTCTGATTGGGCCCCACGATGATGGGCTCGCGCGTCTTCCCATTCTGGTGCTTCACGCGGATCACGTCGGCGGCCGTAAGCGTCACTTCCGAATCCGCATAGCCATGCTCGCGCATCCAGCCGTCATTGAAAATCTTGCTCAGGTAGCGGCTGCCCGCGTCGGGCAGAATCGCGACGATCACGTCGCCCTTCTTGCAGCCTTTTGCGACGCGCAGCGCCGCGGACACGCATCCCCCGCCCGAGCCTCCCGTGAAGATCCCCTCGCGCTTCGCCAGGCGACGCGCCCACACAAAGCATTCCTCGTCATTCACCTGCAGCACGTCGTCGAGAATCTGGAAATTCATCGTCGAGGGGAAAATGTCCTCTCCGATCCCTTCCACCACGTAAGGGCGGGCCTTCCCGATGTTGCCCGTCTTGGCATATTCGTAATAAAGCGAGCCCACCGGATCGACGCCGATCACCTTTACATCGGGATTCTTTTCTTTCAGAAAGCGCCCCGCGCCGCTGATGGTGCCCCCGGTCCCCATCCCGCAGACGAAGTGCGTGATTTTCCCCTCCGAGTCCTCCCAGATTTCCGGCCCCGTGGTGCGGTAGTGCGCCTCGGGATTCAGCGGATTTTCATACTGGTTGGGGTAGTACGCGTTGGGGATCTCGCGTGAGAGCTTCTTCGCCACCGAATAATAGCTGCGCGGATCCTCCGGTTCCACCGCGGTGGGGCACACGATCACCTCGGCGCCGAACGCCTTCAGCAAATCGATTTTCTCGCGCGATTGCTTGTCGGTGATGGTGAACACCACCTTATAGCCGCGCACCGCGGCCACCAGCGCCAGCCCCACGCCCGTGTTGCCCGATGTTCCTTCGATAATCGTTCCGCCCGGCTTGAGCAAGCCCTTGCGCTCGGCTTCATCGATCATGGTCACGGCGATGCGGTCTTTCACCGATCCGCCCGGATTCAGATAGTCCGCCTTCACGTAAATCTCGGCTGTCGAGTCCTTCGAGACGCGATGGAGCCGGATCAGCGGAGTTCTACCCACCGCTTCGAGTATGTTGTTGTACTTCAAGTCGTCTGCTCCCGCGAACTCCCTGGCGGACACAAGCTTAGTGCCTTCGTGAAACGCTGTCCAGCGGCGGTTTCCACAATTCAGAAATGCCCGCGAAATGATCCTGAAACGTGCTTAGCAGTCAAACTGCGTGTCTTTGGCCCGACAATCGGCGCCCCGGCCTCCTGCCCGTTTGTACAGGTTCACCGCTGCCCGAAGTATGTTCCCGCGTCCAGTAGTTCTCCGCGGGTTCATCCGTAACAATCGCTGCGTGCTGAAATGGCCTCCGCTCCGGCAAAGGGCGGTTCTGGCCGGGCGGATACACGGGGCGCGCATTATGACCGACAAATCCAAAATCCTGCTCGCGGGAGCGCTCTCCCTGGTCACACTGTTGTCCGCCGGCTGTGGTACGACTTCGCGCGGCTCTCAATCCACCGCCAGTTCCACCTCAGGCTCTTCTTCCAGCACAGACTCTTCATCTGGCTCGTCCTCTGGTTCGTCCACCGGCTCGTCAGGATCATCCTCCGGCTCGTCGACCGGTTCGTCCTCCGGTTCCTCGAGCGGCTCTTCGGGTTCGAGCTCTTCAGGCTCCTCGTCGAACGGCGGATCGAGTTCGGGTTCGTCCTCCGGATCGTCTTCCGGTTCCTCCTCAGGATCGACCGGCACTTCCCAGAACAGCGCCCAATTTGTGAAGGATGATTTGTCCACCGCGGGAAACTGGTACACCGCCTATGGGGCTGACGGCTACTCGCTGGCCGCCTCATCGCAAAGCCTCCCGTCTTACGCCACATTCTCGCAGTCCAACGCCAGCCTGTACACATGGGCCTCCAGCCCCACCGACCCGCGCGCCCTGGCCGTTCCCGGGGCTGGCAGAATCGCCGCCACCTGGTACAACACATCGTTCAGCCTGAACATTGCCTTCAACGACGGGAAGACCCATCTTGTGGCCCTCTATGCCGTGGACTATTCCAATCAGAACAGGGCCGAAACCATTCAGATTGCCGATCCCTCTACGAACAACATCCTGGACTCTGAATCGCTCGCGAATTTCTCGGGCGGCGTCTATCTAATCTGGAACATCACCGGACAGGTCCAGATCAACGTGACGTCTACCACCGGGCCCAATGCGGTCATCAGCGGTGTCTTCTTCGGCAACGGAGGCACGTCCATTTCATCCAGCTCCGGGTCGGGGAACGGCTCGGGATCGGGTTCGCAGGCTTGCCCGCCGACCACGGCGAACGCCGTAGTGTTTAATGGCATTGACTCAACAACGCAAGGTGCTTGGAAGGGCGCGGGCAATTTCAACGCCCCGCCGGCCAGCAGTTCTCTCGTCTACGGGAAGGATGGAAACATCCTGCCGGATACGGAAGGCTGCGATACATCGTGCAATCCATTTCCGAGCTATGTGTCCTTCGGGCCCGCGTGTGTGAATTCCTCCACGGCAGGTAATCTCGGGAGCAAACCCTATTCCACGCACGCCTACGTCGCCATGGTTCAAGGGCCGTCGGGGGTGATGGGGGCCGAACCTCAAAACGCCACCAACACCAACTATTTCCAATGCAACTTTACCGATTCGAATCCGGCGGCGCCCTGGGCCCTCATGGTTGCCTGGCGGCCAACCACCGATACCAGAGAAAACAGCGAGTGGTACACGTGCTCCGGCATCAGCTCGTATTACCTTGAATTCAGCTTCGGGAACAGCACCCACAATTTCGAGGTCTACGTGGTCGACGACCAGGATGGCGGAAGCAATCTAAGAAGCGAGCAACTTCAGGTTCTCGACGGCGACACCGACGCCGTCCTCTACGACTCCGGTTCCTTCACCGGCTTTACCGGTGGCCTGTATTACAAGTGGAGCATCACCGGCCATGTAAAAGTAAAAGTGATCAACACCAGCACCAACGGCACAAGCGCCGTAATCAACGGCGCCTTCTTCAATTAAAGTGTTTTTACCTGGCCGCGTCAGGCCACTGAATTTCCGCTACCCGACCTTTGTCGCTCATACCGCGCCCCTTATGTTCCACGCGGGCCGGATCATCTCAATGAGGCCGGCTTCAAGCCCCGCGGCCGTGTTCACGGGAAGATCCTGCCACTCGCAGGGTTCAGGCGTGGCGACCAGCACTTTGACCTTTTTCCCTTCGTGCAGCGTCTGCGAAATCCGTTTATTGATGCGTAAATTAGTTGCCTGGCTTTCGTGGCCACGGCGATATTGATCGAGGCGTTTTTTGAGACCGCCCAAGGTCAGTCCGACATAGACCACGATGTCGTCCACGACGAACGCGTACACGCCAGGCGCAGCCGGGGCCTTGGCATCGAGCCTGAGCAAGCTCTCGGGATCGCGAGTCCACTCTCCAACAAACTGAAAACCGGCCTCCGTGAGGACCTTCCACGACGTATCCTCGCGTGGGGCTCGGGTGGCATCCACCTCAACCGGCTCACAGTTCGGCTTCAGCTTCGCGGCGCAGGCCGCCTGCAATTCCGGAGCGAACCAGCACATTGCGGACGTGCTGGTAGCGGATTCGAGGAACTTGGCGATTTCGACGCGGTTGTAACCGGCGCCCGCGCAGCGCCCGGATTTTGTCCGAGATGATTTGGAGATTCTTGACGACTTCTGCGGCTGGTTGCCATTGGTTCATCGCGTGGCAAATATAACGTAAATGACTAACATCCTATAGCGCGTGTCATCCCGAACGAAGTGAGGGATCTGCATTCCCCTCTTCCGAAGCCCTACCTCGGTTTATAACTCTTGCTGAAGTCGTTGCGGCTGTTCGTGACGGTGTAATCGCCGTTCGGCTTTACCGTCGCTCGAATCCAGTTCCCTTTGCAATCCGGGCTGGCATCCACATTGGCGATCATCTGATCGCCGGTTTGGATTCCCCTGTCGAGCTTCACGGCAAGGTGTATCTGCCAGAGGTCCTCGAAATCAGGAGATTTTCGCAGCGTCTCAAACGTGGGCGCATCTCCCCGCGTCGGACCGTTGTTCATCACCGCGACGCGAGGCTTGAGCGCCCAGACAAGCTGGGGCGACCCCGAACGCTCCAGGCCGTGATGCGTGGTCTGGTAAATGTCCACATGCCCCAGCATGTTCACCGGGCACGCCAGCAGTTGTTCCTGGTACCACGGCAGGTCCCCTAAATCCACAAACCGGAACGCCCCGTACTTCACCAGAACTCCGACGCTCGACCCATTCTCCGGGTCGTGGTCCGGAGCCTTTTGCTGGGCGTCCTTGCAGAACGGGTTTGGGCCGCCGCCATTGATCGGCTTGGTGATGGCCTCGCCCGCCGCGGAAACCACCATGATGTGCACGCCCTTGATGGGAATCGTGTCCCCCGGCTTCAGCGTTGTTCGATTGCCGTCGGCGACCGCCTTGTACGCGTTCCACACCTTCATCTGGTTCGGCTTTTCAGTCTCCAGCGTCAAGTCGCCGTGGTCCAGATACCTTCCGATCGGAATCATTTTCGAAAGGGCCGGCACTCCCCCTACATGATCCCCGTGGTAATGCGTGATCAGGACGTAATCGAGCTTCTTCAGGTGCGCTACGTTCGTCGCCAGGTCGGCGATGCGCTTCACTTCCTGCTCGTCGGGAATGCCCGTGTCGATCAGCAGAGACTCGCCGGTAGGCCCCACCAGGAGCGTCGAGGCCCCTCCCTCCATATCCAGCCAATAAATATTCAGGTCACGCGGCGCGGCCGCGAGAGAACCGGCGAGCGCGATCGCCAGCACCAGAAGAAATGCATTCCTCATCTTCATCGTTGTCTCCACCAATCGCATTCAACTCACACCATTCCGGATCGATCGCGGTCGAATATACGCTAAAACGGCACCGAAATCAGCGCCGCAGGCAACATTCATACTGTCCGCGCGGACTCACGCGAGATCGATACGTATCTCGAGTTCCGGTGGGGCCGTCCGGTTCTTCACTCATACGGTTAAAGGGTCCGCACCGTTTCCCTGATGCTAAGAGATGCTAGGAAAAGAGTCTCGGCTGATCTCATAAACGTTTTCGAAACAGGTGCATCGGATATACGATACGCGAGGCCATATCAGAGCATTGACGGCATTGCATTCAATGAGGAATTCGATGGTTGTAAACCTGGCAAGAAATACTTTGCGAATTTGCGCGTTGGCGATTCTCCTCACGTCCGCGCAAGCCGTTGCACAGGAGGCAGGGCGGCAGTTGCAGCCGACTTCCCCCGGTGTGGCGAAGCCAACAGAACCCAAAAGCCAAAATTTTGACCCTCGCGATCTATCGGGCACCTGGCGTGGCGAACCTGCCCGGCCCGGTCAACCCTCCCTCGCCGGAAGCACGACCCGCAACTTCGCCAGCTACGATCAGAAGATCCCCGAGCCGCCTTTAACCGACTGGGCAAAGCAGCATCTGCTTTACAAATCGATCTCGCACGATGCGCTTACAGGACCCCACGCCTCGGGCTGGGACCTCCCAGGCCGTCTCTGCTATGTGACCCACACACCGTGTTTCACCGCCGATCCCAACGGCGTGCCCGTAAACGATCCCGAGGGGGAATATCCAGGCAAAGACTGCGAGCCGCTGTCCACGCCGGCCATGTACGACTATCCGGGAATAGGTTCCATGGAGATTGTCGAAACCCCCGAAGGCGACCGCATTTTCCAGTTCTTCGAGTATCACCGCGAGTGGCGCACCTGGTGGCTCAATCGCGAGCATCCTAAAGATCTCGACCCCAGCTACGAAGGCGATTCCACCGCGCATTGGGAAGGGGACACGCTGGTAGTCGACACCATCGGCTATAACGGCAAAACAATGGTCAGCCAGAACGTCGGCCACCGAAAAAGCGACGCCTTCCATCTGGTCGAACGATTCCAGCGAATCGACCATGACCACCTGGTGATCGACATGACCTATTACGATCCGAAAGCCTGGGGCGCGCAGTCCTGGCCAGGTTTTCACAAATATTACAATTTGGTTCCAAAAACAGATTTCCAGGAATTCATCTGCAGCCCCCGCGAATACCAGGAATACAACAGCCGAGTCACCAATCGAATCGATACCGCTCCGGGGAAGTAGCTACAATCGTACCCCCGCGGAGTATTAACAGGCGGCAGCGGCACCACCACAGAACTTGTCATCCGCCTCGCCTCTCGTCATCCTGAATGAAGTGACGCATCTGCTCTTTTGAAGCGTGCCACTCAGCGATTTGTCAACCGCCGGGGAAATTCTGCTCCGCTCATCCAAGCGAGATTCTCCCACCCCTAGGCAAGCCATTCCCGATTCATTTCGTGTTTTTCGTCAAATGCCACGCCTCGCACCAGGAGCAGCGATAGGCTCGAAGGCCGCCCGGCGCATTGCCCGTGGCCATCTGGTGCTGCGCCGTAGCAAGGGCCTCTCCTTCGGTTGCGTACTTCCGTTTTCCGCTAACGGGGCATTTCTCTTCGTTGTCCACTGAAACCCTTCCTTATGAATCGAATTTTCGCCACCGCCGGCCCTAAATGCTTTACGACTTGTCTCGTCTGCTCGCAACACGATCGTCTTTCGGCAAGCACAAACTCTCTTCAAGCGCCGAAATCCGCCCTTCAGCTCAATTTCGAAACCATTAACCGGTCAGAACAGGATGCTCAGCCCATCTCTCTTGACAGCAGGAGGGAGATGAAGTCCAATATGCCAGTTGATACTTGGTTGCAACTGGGGTTGCGGCGTAAATCATGCCCGGTCCCGTGTTCGTTCAGCACCAATGTGATTGATTTTTTGATAAGTAGGCCGGTCTCCACGGCGAGCCTTTGGCGAGGAGCCGTGAAGACCGGAAACCGACAGCCAATTGGCTGACGACCGTGCACATTATACGGGAGCCAGCCATTGGTTTCACAAGGAGAAAAGCAGAATGGCTGGTTTTTTCAGGGACTCAAAGCACCGCGTTTGGTTCTTCTGTTCGCGCTTCCAGTGTTTCGTGCGCATTGTCATTGCGGTAGTTCTGTTATTTCTCTTCCTGCTGTCTTTTGCCGCTGATTCCTCGGCCGGCGTTGGCGGGAGTGTTTCCGGCACGGTGAATGACGCAAGCGGCGCCGTCATCCCGGGCGCTGTCTCCAAGGCTGCAAACCTCGAGACCGGCATCGAGCGACAGGTGACCACGGATGCCAGAGGTTTCTACTCTTTTCTCGGCCTCCCCGTAGGACGCTACGACATCCTCATCGAGAAGCCCGGATTCAAATCCTATCGTCGCCGCGGCATCGTCATCGACGCGAATAGCGCCCTGGTCGTGGACGCCGCCCTCGAAGTCGGCGAAAGGGCCGAATCGGTAACCGTCAACGAAAGCGCCGTCCACGCCGAGACATCCGACACCCAGATGGGCGAAGTTATCACCGGCGCACAGATGACGGCCGTGCCACTCAATGGAAGGAGCTATACGGATCTGCTGGCTCTCCAGCCCGGAGTCGCTCCGGTCACTTCTGTTACCTCCGACACCGTGCAGGACGTGGGCGCGTCCGTGCTCTCTCCCTCCGGCGATTTGAATCCCGGCACCATCTCGATCAACGGCCAGCGCGAATTCGCCAACAGTTTCATCGTGAATGGAAGCGACGTGGAAGAAGACGTAAATATGGGAGCCGCAATTATTCCCAATCTCGATTCCATCGCCGAGTTCCGCATCCTCACGAATAACTTCGACGCCGAATACGGCGAGTTCAGCGGTGGCCAGATCAACGTCATCACCAAATCCGGCGCCAACGCCTTTCACGGCGACGCGTTCGAGTTCCTCCGCAACACCAATCTGGACGCGCGCAATTACTTTTCCCCCGCGCGCGGCCTGTTCGATCAAAACCAGTTCGGCGGCACCCTCGGTGGCCCGATCCGCAGGAACAAGGTATTCTTCTTTGGCGATTATCAGGGCACTCGCTCGACCCAGGGCGTGGACACCGGCCAGATACCCGTTCCCTCGGCGCAGGACCGTGCGGGCAATCTCTCCGATCTCGCACTGGCCGGCGCTTTTCTCACCACCGACGCTACGGGAAGCCTCGTCCCGGCCACCGTGAGCGGCCCGTATTTCGCCAGCCTCCTCTCCCAGAAGCTCGGCTATGCAGTCTCGCAAGGGGAGCCTTATTACACGCCCGGATGCACGAACTCCGCGTGCGTTTTCCCCAATGCCGTGATCCCGCAAAGTGCCTGGTCCGCGCCCGCCGCCAACCTGCTGAAATATATCCCCGCGCCCAATAACGCGAACGGCACGTTCTCCACCTCCGCCTACAACAAAACGCTTCGCGACGATAAAGGCGCCTACCGCCTCGACGCCGACACGCGCTGGGGCCAGTTGTCCGCTTACTACTTTCTTGACGACTGGTCGCAGAACAATCCTTACCCGGTCGCTCAAGGCGGCGCGAACGTCCCCGGCTTCAACGCGCTCTACACGGGCCGCGCCCAACTTCTCGACCTGGGCGACACAAAAATGCTGGGTACGAACTCCGTGAACGAATTGCACTTCAGCTACAAGCGCGACGCGAACGACCTCGGCAAGCCGGTTGGCGGAGTCGGTGTCAGCCTGGCGTCGCAGGGCTTCGAAGTGGGCCAGGGAACGCCGGGCATCGTCGCTCTGTCGCCAAAAACAGAAGGCGTGGAGAGCGTCGGTTTCAACAGCTTCACCATCGGCACCAATACAAATGAGCTGCACCAGACCGGCAACACGTTTCAGTGGCTCGATAACTTCTCCAAAGTGATCGGCACCCACACCCTCAAAGTCGGCGGCCAATTCCACTACGACCAGGTCAACGTCAACGCCATCGCCCAGTTCAACGGCAGCTTTCTCTTCTTCGGCACGGAGACCGGCTCCGACTTCGCGGATTTCCTGCTGGGGATTCCCAGCCAATATAACCAGAGCCAGCTCCAGCCCTTCTACGGCCGCAATAAATACGCAGGCCTCTACGCGCAGGATAGCTGGCGTGCCACCCGCAACCTCACACTCAATTACGGCCTGCGCTGGGATCGCATCGAGCCCTGGTATGAGAAGTACAACCAGATCGCCACCTTCGTGCCGGGCAGGCAGTCGGTTGTTTTTCCGGGCGCGCCTGCCGGGATCCTGTATCCCACCGACCCGGGAGTGCCGCGAACCCTCGCGCCCCCCGGGCAATCGCGACTTCGCTCCCCGCATCGGCATGGCGTATTCGCCCAGCGTTTCAGGCGACAGCGCTCTTGGCCAAAGTATCTGGGCGGCCCCGGCAAGACCAGCATCCGCGCCAGCTATGGCATGTTTTACACCGCGATCGAAGCCCTCACGATCGGCGTGATGAGCGCCAACGCGCCCTACGGAACCACTTACACGAGTCCCGCGCCGCCGCTGTTTGCCACTCCGTTTGTCACCGCCGCGACCGGGCAGAATCTCGGCCAGTACTTTCCGGTAACGCTCGCGCCGTTGAATTCCAGCGCAAGCCATCCCGACCGTGACGTCAACTGGGCGCAGTTTGAGCCCATCACCGGCCTTCCAAACTACCGCACCACCAATCGCATTCCCTATACCGAGGAATACATGCTCTCGCTCGAGCGCGGATTGGCGAGCCGACACCGTGCTCAGCGTGAATTACGTCGGCACGCAGGGCCATCGACTTACTGGTGCTTGGAGGAGGCGAACCCAGGCAATCCATCGCTGTGCGTTTTCATTGAGCGATCCCGCCAATCTGGCGCCGGGGCAGACCCCATGCGGCCCTTTCGGCGAAGACACCACGTACACCACTTCGACGGGCCGGGTCTACAACGGCACGCGTGGCCCGCTGGGATCGAACTTCGGCAGCAACGCCAGCCAATCGACCATCGGCAATTCCAATTACAACGCCCTCCAGGTCATTCTTCGCCACAGCGGCAAACGCCTGAATGTTCTGGGCGGATACACCTACAGCAAATCGCAGGACCAGTCTTCGAACATCGGCGAAGAGGTCAATCCGCTCGATCCCTCGCTCAGCAAAGCCCTTTCTTCATTCGACGTGAAGCACAATTTCGTCGTGAGCTACAGCTACCAGCTTCCCTTCGAGCGGCTGTTTCGGGCCGCCAATCGCTGGACGCAGGGTTGGGAGCTCTCCGGAATCGCCCATTTCAGCACCGGCCTTCCCGTGACCCTCGTCAACTTCGGCGACAATTCTTTGCTGGGTTCCGAACCGAACGGCATCAACAACTTCGGCGTGGATGAGCCGGACTATACGGGAGGCCCTCTCGGCCTGAATCACAATCCTCGCAACGGCCGGCCGTATTTCAATGCCTCGGCGTTCTCCGAGAACGCCCTGGGCACGCCCGGCACCGCCAGGCGGCGCTTCTTCTACGGCCCCGGGATGGACAATTACGATATGGCCCTTCTGAAGAACGTGCGCCTGACCGAATCGAAGTCCCTTCAGTTTCGACTCGAAGGCTTCAATGTTTTCAATCACACGCAGTTTTTCGGGCCCCAGGCCGTGGACGGAAACATCGATAGCTCCACGTTCGGCCAGGCCATCAGCGCCACCTCACCCCGCCTCGTCCAGTTGGGCGCAAAATTCCTCTTCTAGGCAGATAGTGAGGGATTTGCACTCGGCAACGTCAACAGCCTCATGGGCCAACCTTGGGCGCCGCGGGATGGGCTGTCTGCAGGCTGTAATTGCGGATGTCGCCGACGGTGGCCACGCTGATATGCACGATGGAAACCCACCGCTCCATCTCGTGGTGGCCCGTGCGGTGAAATAGATAGGATGCTCCAATCGAGAGCGCCGTGCCGCCCGCCTCGATTCCGGCAAATAGCGGGTGATCGTCGACCACCCAGTTGGTCAGCAGAATTTCCTGGCGGCCCCGGCGACGCATGTTGAGCGTGGATGTGTAATCGAGAGCCCTCGCGGCGCCCACCCCGGCGAACAACCACGCGTTTTCGCGATCCCAAAAGCGGTGCGTTGGAACCTGCTCCGGGGCTCCCTTGCGAACGGAGGGTCGCGCTTCAGGAGTGTCCACAGGCGAAACAATGGAGCCACCCGTTTGCTGGTGATCCGTCTGCCGGGTGGCCTGCTGAGCGAGAAGGCGGGTGCCGCCCGCGAGAAGGGAAAGAGCGAAACACACGGCCAACAGCCCGATTCTCGAGACATTCATTTCGACGCTTCCAACTCCCGCCTGTCTTCTGCGCTCAACCTACCACTAATTGGGTGGACGCGGGGCCCAAAGCATGAGATACTGAGGTTGCGTTTGTTGCTCTTGTAAACCTTTAGAATTGATGAAGGGGCTGCAAGTCCACACTTGCAGCCCCTTTTTGTTTCGGCTGGAGGCGGTGGGAGAAAGCACCAAATAGCTCAAAAAGAAAAGAGATACACAGTTGAAAGAACAAGGAACAGTAAAGTGGTTCAATGCCAGCAAGGGATTTGGATTCATCCAGCGCCAGTCCGGCGAGGACGTTTTCGTCCACTTCTCCGCGATTCAGTCGGAGGGGTATAAGTCGCTGAACGAAGGCCAGGCGGTTGAATTCGAAGTCACCAAGGGCCCCAAGGGCCTGCAGGCTGCGAACGTCGCCGCCCTCTAACCGGTAAGAGCGAGCCCGCCCTGTGCGGGCTCGCTTCGTTTTGGGTAGATTGGAATCCCGCTCTCTGGAATTCCAAGGTGTTTTTCGGTGTCAGCGATATCAAGTTCACGTTGATCAATCAGGTTGATCGGCTGTCAGTTGATCAAGGAGGCTCGATGAAAGCGATCCAAAAAGGCGCCTATATCAAGCACTTTCAGTACGGCCTGGGCGTGGTGACCGAGTCCGATTCCGACCGCACCTCGATTGATTTCGATCTTCATGGCTTGAAGAAATTCGTCACCACCATCATGGTTGTGGAACTCGCCGAAGGAACCCCCCCCAAGCGGAAAAGAGCTCGCAAGAAGCCTGTGGTTGCCGTGGCGCTGGCAAAATCCGCAGGCTCGAAATGAGCAAAGAGCTTCTGATGCAATTCGTGGGCTTCTCGTCGAAGGAAACGGTACGTGAATATGTGTTCACCGTTCGCGAGCCGGCCACCGAGCCCCGGGAATTCACCCTCACTATCTCCAACGAAGCATTTACCAAGCATCGCATCAGCTTCCAGGATGCGCCGGGCGTGTGCTCCTTGAAATTGCGCCGCGAGCTGGCCACCTCCGGCAACAACCCTCCGGATACGCATTTTCACATTTCCGACCTGGAACTCGAGGATTATCGCAGCAGTCATTCTCCCCGGCCCAGAAGTCCGTTTGCGCGCAAGCCCGTGGAAGATTATTAGAAAAGCCGTTAGAATCAGTGTCGTGAGCGAGCAGGGTCGGCCATTCGGCCGGAAGAAGGGGAAACACGATGAAGAATCTCTTTGTGGGGAACCTCAGCTTTCAGACGACGGAAAGCGAATTGCGGGCCCTGTTTGAACCCTTCGGACAGATCGTGCGCATCCACATGGCCATGGATCGGGAAACGGGCCGCGCTCGCGGCTTCGGTTTCGTCGAAATGGCGAATGATGAAGACGCGAAGAAGGCGATCGCCGCTCTCGACGGGAAAGACGTTGGTGGGCGCAACATCAAAGTGAACGAGGCGCGCCCCAAAGAACGCACGGGCGCTCCCCGCGGCGATAATCGCGGAGGTCCCAACAAAGGCGGCGGGGGAGGCGGCCGCGGGCGCAACAGCTTCTCGAACGAGGATTACGGCGGAGCCGCGCGGCAGCCGCGCGAACCCCGCTGGTAGTTCCAATCCATCACTTTCAAGGAGACGCTTATGGGCAGAATCAGCTTTCAGAAGCGCCAAAAGGAAATGAAGCGCCAGGAAAAGCAGCAGATGAAGGCTCAGCGCCGCGCGGAACGCAAGATTGCCAAGAACACCGAGGGTGAAGCGGGCGCGGCCCAGCCCGGCGGCACAAACGAAATTGATTTGAACGATCCGGACTTCGCGGTTTCGCCCGGTTGGGAAACCCAGGATCCTATTTAGCCTTATCGTTTCCACATCCCGCCATATCCGCGACGCCCGTCGCTCCGCATACCCGTCAGCACCAATATTTCGAAGTTGATTAGTCGAGTTTTTTGCGGGCTGAGACGTACAGCGAGGCGGCTAGCAGAAAGAACAAGACCACGGCCAAGATGTGGGACTGGCTGAGCCGCGGCATAAATCTGTCGCCGAAAGCAAAGGCCGTCGGGGACCACGGCAAGCGGAATACATTTGTCGTCCAGCCGGGCAGGCGCTTCCCCAACTCCGGGTCCTGCAGAAGGTTGATGATAATCGCGAGCAGGCCGAACACGCCGCCGGCCGCAATGAGTCCGCTGGCGTAAAGCGACCCGGGGCTCACCTCGCTTTCGGCGCCGCTCTTATCCTCTGCTCCGCGCTCGGCGAGCCACCGCACCAATCCTCCGGCAAACATCGCCATGGTGGTGGCGATCGAAATGTAGGAGCCCACCGCGAAGGGCAGCGAGCGAACTCCCAGCAGCTCCACGGCGAGCACCAGAAATACCCCCAAAAATACCAGCCGCCACGGGAGCCGCTGATTCAGGATGCCGCTGATCACGGTGGCCATCAAGCGCGCCTGCGGAGCGGCGGCCTTCGCGCTGCCGATTCCTTGCTCCCACTGCACTTCGATCTGCCGCGTGGACGGATCGTACAAATACTTTCCATCCGGTACTTCGCTTGAGCCGATCGCGTTCACCAGCACGTAGTCTTTGCCTTCGTACATGTAGTTGTTTTGCTGGCGCTCGACGCCGGTGGGGAGATGCGCGATATCGAGCGGGATTTGCATCGGCTTGTACTGCGCGAGGCCTACATTCATGAGGATCAGTGTTCCGCCGATCGCGAACGACGAAACCATCACGCCCACGACCAGGCCAATCTGCTGCCAGAATGGAGTGGCGCCCACGAGATAGCCTGTTTTCAGGTCTTGCGATGTGGCGCCGGCAATCGCTGCAGCGATACAAACCACGCCGCCGATCGTGAGCGCCAGGACGCTATACGCGTTCGCCGTCCAGCGCAGCAGAAGAAACACGGCGCAGGTGGCCATCAGCGTGGCAATGGTCATGCCGCTTACCGGATTTGACGAGTTGCCGATCAGTCCGCTGATGCGCGAGGCCACGGTCACGAACAAAAATCCGAACACAACCACGAAGATCGCCGCCATGAGGTTGGCAAACGCTCCCGTCTGCGCGCCAGGAATAGGCTTGAACTTCAGCAGCGCCCACATCATCGCAATCAGCGCTACGGAGCCGACCAGCACCACGCGCATGGAAATGTCTCGCTCGGTGCGCGCCGCGACGGGCAGCGACTCCTGTTTGGCGCGGACGTCTTTCAATCCCGCGGTGAGCGCCGCAAAAATTGTGGGCATCGTCTTGATCAGCGTAATCAGGCCGGAAGCTGCCACCGCGCCCGCGCCCATCGGACGAATGTAGCTGGCCCAGAGCTGGTCGGGAGTCATCTGCGGGATGGGAACCGTGCTGGGGTAAAGCGCGGCATTGGGCGCGAGCGAACCAAAGAACCGGATTGCCGGCATCAGCACCAGCCACGAAATCACCCCGCCCGCGAATAGCGTCCCGGACACGCGGGGCCCGATGATGTAGCCGACTCCGAGATATTCGGAGGTTACCGCCGCGCGAAACGATGCGCCCGGAAGCCAAGCCGGCTGATATTCCGGCTGGCCCGGCCACATGCCCAGCGTGTTCATGCAGAAGGTGTAAACGCCGCCAAGCCCGAGTCCCCAGAACACCCGGCTTGCGAAAGAACCGCCGCGTTCGCCGGCTACGAGCACGTCCGCGCAGGCCGTGCCCTCGGGAAATGTGAGGTTGCCGTGCTCTTTCACGATGAGCTGGCGGCGCAGCGGAATCATGAACAGGACCCCGAGCCATCCGCCCAGCAGCGCCAGGAAAAATATCCGCCAGTATTCCGTGTTGAGCGAATAACCCAGGAATATCAGCGCAGGCATGGTGAAGATCACCCCGGCGGCTAGAGATTCCCCGGCCGAACCCGTGGTCTGCACGATGTTGTTTTCAAGAATTGTCGAGCGGCCGAACGCCCGCAGGATGCTGATGGAAAGAACGGAAATGGGAATGGAAGCGGAAACGGTAAGCCCGGCACGCAGACCCACGTAAACCGAGACGGCGCCGAACAGGACGCCAAACAGAGCGCCGAGAATAACCGCCCGCAGCGTGAACTCTCGCGGGCTTTCCTCAGGCCCGACGAACGGCTTGAAATCGCTGGGTGATGCGGTTGAATTCCACGATTTGGTCGCCACTCACCCCGCCTAATTCCGAAGTGCCGCGGCCCGCCCGTTTTTCTGTATCGGGGCATCCGTGAAGGGGGGCGCGTGAAAATGCACGATGTTCTCTGCTTTCGGCGAGTTAAACTCGCTCCTGCTCGGCCCGAAGCGTCGAATCAGCGCTTTCATGTTGGTCATGCCGTTTGCCCGATTCGTGCGCCGGGAAGGCAACAGTAACACGAGTGAGTCAATATTCGAGCGGGTCCCTTTTGGATCAACAAGCCCAGGGCTATGGAGCCTCGCTCATGAGGCGCCTTTCATGGCCTGCGTCTTCGCTCGATCCCGCTGGCTGATGGAACTATCAAACAAAACAGCTGACAATAGAAAAAATTTTGTTTCATAATGCATTTGCGGGCCAGAGCATCCCGCCGGTCCTTACGTCAAGACGCAAGTGGCGCCCCGTAGGAGGCGTAGCGTTTTTGACACAACCTCAGAACTCATCACCACACGTCACTGGCAAGCAGTTAATAATGAGCAGGTGTAATTATGAAATTCCTCCCGGACACCGCGAAGCCAGACAAGCTAAGTAGGGGTGCGCAGTGAGAGCCTTGCTATCCGACTGGCGGAGCGCCCTGCCGCTTGCGGGCCTTGGCGCCGTGGCCGCCGCTGGTCTCTACTATTTTCTGCGCCCCAAGCAGGTTGACCCGGATGCCTTGGAACGCGAGCGCCGCTCCTATCTGAACCGCGTCGGTCGCATCGTGGAAGGTCAGGTCGTTGACGTGCTCGACGAAGCGGGATTCTCCGCTCACAACTCCCAGCATAGCTCCTCGATTCAATTGCCGGATTCGGAGGAGGCAGTCGCCGTCCCTGCCGGGCCCGCGCCGGAGTCGCATGGCGCAAAATCCGCCGATGCGGCGTCAATCGCCGCGAAGCCCGCTGGCTCAAAATCAAATGGCGCAAAGCCCGCGAACCCACTCACTCAGCGCCCCGGTTCGGTGGCCGTAAATGCCGGGGGTATACCCAAGCTGCTCTATTACAGCTATTCCATCTCCGGCGTCACCTACGAAACAGCTCAGGACATTACCGGCCTTGAAGAGCGCGTGCATCTGAGCCGCATCGCCTCCGGCCAGACCGCCAGCGTTAAATACGACCCCTCCAATCCCAGCAATTCCATCCTCCTTGCTGACGACTGGTCCGGCCTGCACTAATCGCTTTCACGGCAAGCCCTTCCGAAAAACCAAAACACCACGCCAACAATCGTTTGAATCCTCCCATGAATCGCTGCTACGTTGGTGCGTCTCAGCTCGACGCAGCTGCATGGGAGAATTGAATGTCCCCGAAAGCGCAATGTTTCGCCATTTGCCGGGAGCTTCCGTGTTCGGCGCGGCACCTCGATACTCTTCTCCGCAAAAGTACCCGTCCTATACAGCCCGGTACCCGCAAGTTTGAGTACACTCGCCCGAGAAAATTGCGCTTGCTCACTCGACACTGTCGGACGAACGGAATCATATGCAACCCACTGGAAACAAACGATCGGCGTAGCGCCCACTCGACACTCTTGTGAACAAGCGCGCCAGTCGATTTGCGGCCCCGTAAATTTCGCATCAAAACCCGCACATCTACGTAGCCCGTGGATCCCTTCGATAGTGCTTGCGCGAAACCTCCAACCGCCACCGCTTTCGATCTGTGCCGCGAACGGCGTTAACTGCTCCGACGCAAACGGTTGCGGCTACAGAAAACACCGTATGGGACCGTACGCAACTCCCCCATATCATGGCTCCACTTTGCTTTGACGATGACCATGCGTGCGAAAAACGGTGTTCGATCACAGGAGTTGCGGATGAGGGTGTACCCACCAAGGCGAGGGCGATGCGAATTCTGGTAGTCGACGACCACGAGCTCGTCCGGCGCGGGATCTGTTCGGTAATTCACACAGACGCCAGCCTCACAATCTGCGGGGAAGCGGTAAATGGCCGCGACGCCGTGCGGAAGGCCGCGCAATTGCGTCCCGACATCGTGGTCATGGACATCAGCATGCCGGAAATGAACGGCCTGGACGCGACCCGCGAGATCAAGCGCCTCCTCCCCGGAACTGAGATCGTAATCGTTAGCCAGCACGAGTCCCCCCAAATGGTGCGCCAGGCGTTTCAAGCCGGCGCCCGGGGCTATGTCGTCAAATCGAGCATTTCCACGGATTTGCTCTCCGCTATCGGGCGCATCGCTCACGGTGACCGGTTCCTGCAGGTCCCGGGCCCGTCCAATCGAAGCGAGAGCCAGGACTCCGAGGAAATCCTCGAGCGAAGCGCCGCCTACGAAAAGGCCCTTCGCGAGAGTGAAGAGCGCTTCCGTTCGGCCATGAACAATATGGCCGAAGGACTCTACACCCTCGACGCCCAGGGGCTGGTTACCTACATCAATCCCTCCGCGGAAGCGATGTTTGGGTGGAGTTCGGCGGAAATCCTCGGGAAAAAGATGCACGATGTCACGCATTACAAGCATCCGGACGGCACGCCCTTCCCCGCGGCTGATTGCCCCGGCTTGCAGGTCCTGCAGGAAGGGATCGAGCTGCGCGAGCGTGCGGATGTGTTTGTTCGCAAGGACGGCAGTTTCTTCCCCGTGGTATTCAGCTCCTCGCCCTTGAAAATCGACAACAGGACAGTGGGCGTCGTCGTGTGTTTTCGCGACGATACCAGGAGGCGCCAGGCCGAAAAGACCTTGCGGCAGGAACTCGAGGATGCCACCGGAAAACTCCGGGAACTCTCGGGCAGCCTGCTCCAAACGCAGGATGAAGAGCGCCGGCGCATCGCCCGCGAACTCCACGACGGCGTGGGGCAGCTGATCGTCGCGGTCAATCTCAACCTTTCCAAAATCAACAGCGAAAAAGAGAAGCTGAGCCCCGCCGCGCGCCAATCACTCGAAGAAAACTCCAGGCTCATCGAGCAGGCTTCGCAAGAGATTCGCACCATGTCTCATCTATTGCACCCGCCGCTGCTCGATGAAGTGGGCCTCGAATCCGCGCTTCGCTGGTACGGGGACGGATTCGCCGAACGCAGCAACATTGCCGTGACGATGGATTTGTCCCCGGGCTTCAGCGATGGCCTGCCGCGCGATTTGGCGCTGTCTCTGTTTCGTATCGTGCAGGAATGCCTGACGAATGTTCATCGGCATTCAGGAAGTTCTGCCGCTTATGTGCGGATCGAGCGCTCCCCATCGGAAATCACCCTGGAAGCGAAAGATGAAGGCAAAGGCATCGCGCCCGGCATGCAATCGAAAATATCCTCGGGAGCGAGTTCCGGCGTGGGCTTGCGCGGAATGCGCGAAAGAATCCGCCAGTTTGGCGGACGCCTGGAGATTCGCTCAGACGGGCAGGGCACGCAAGTCATCGCCGCGTTGCCGATACCGAACGAACTGAAGCAAACAGAAGCCGATTCGCAGGGAAGTGACCGAGGAATCGAGCAGACTGCCGGCGAAAAAGCTGAACAGGACGCGGCCACCATCCTCTTGATCGATGACGAAATGGCCGGCTTGCTGCCACGCAAGCTCCTGCTCGAATCCGCCGGCTACTGTGTCCTGGAGGCCCGCTCGGGGGCGGAAGGCATCCGCATTTTCCAATCCCGAAAAGTCGATGCCGTCATCCTGGATTACTGGATGTCGGGAATGAAAGGAACCGCCGTCGCTGCGGAGTTGAAAAGGATCAATCCGGCCATCCCGATCATCGTGCTCTCGGGGATGTCGGATCTGCCCGGAGAAGCGTCCGGCACCGTGGATCAGTGGATCGTCAAGGGAAGCACGCGCGCGGAGCAGTTGCTCGATTCCGTCGCCGCGCTTCTCGATCGCCGCCCCGTTTGATCGGTTTGTGGGTGCAAATCGCGGACACCGGCGGCGGGGGTGGTTGTACTTAGTTACAGGAAGTTTCTGGCACGCCTTCAAAATTCAAGTTGTAATTCAATTTTATGGAGAACCCATCATGTCACGCAGCTGCAGACGGGGATGCCCGCGCAAAATTGCGGCGTTGCTAATCCTGATAGGTGGCATTACCAGCGCGGCGCGGCCCCAGGCCAGCGACAATTCGCCGCAAGAGCTGAAACAGCTCGACCTCGAACAACTCGGGAATATCGAGGTCACCACCAAATCCAAGGCCCCGGAACAAGTGTGGAAGACCGCTGCCGCGGTCTATGTAATCACCCAGGACGACATCCGGCGTTCCGGCGCCACCAGCATACCGGAGGCGCTGCGGCTCGCGCCCGGAGTGGAAGTCGAGCGGATTGATGGCGACAAGTGGTCCATCGGAATCCGCGGCTTCGACAGCCGCCTGAACCGCTCCGTGCTGGTTCTGATTGACGGCCGGAGCGTTTACACAACTCTGATCGCGGGCACCTACTGGGAAGTGCAGGACACCGTGATGGAGGATATCGATCGCATCGAAGTGATCCGCGGCCCGGGCGGCACGGTGTGGGGGCCCAATGCGGTCCAGGGCGTGATCAACATCATCACCAAGAGCAGCAAGGACACCCAAGGAGCCTTGGTGAGCACCGGCGGGGGCAACGAAGAGCAGGGATTCCTGACCGCCCGCTATGGCGGCGGCGATCCGAATGGCCTCACGTATCGTTTTTACGCGAAGGCATTCAATCGCAGCCCGGAAATTCACTCGGATTTGAATGAGTACGACCACTGGCGCTCGGTGCAGGGCGGCTTCCGGACGGACTGGAAGAAAAACGAGCGCGATTCCTTCACGCTGCAAGGCGACCTCTACGACCAGCGCGCCGGTGAGACCGTGGACGCTGTCAACTATGCGCCTCCCTTTTCACAGACGGTTACAGGGAATGCCGTTCTTTCCGGCGGAAACGTCCTGGGACGCTGGACGAGAACGTTTCGCGATGGGGAAGACATCCAGCTGCAGGTCTACTACGATCGAACCAATCGCTACGAGCCGAATTTCGACGACATTCGCAATACCGTCGATATCGACTATCTGCAACGCTCCTATCTTGGATCGCGCAATCACCTCTCCTATGGCCTGGGGGCCCGCGCGAGCCACGGGCACGAACCGCAAGTCACCACGGGCTTGTATTTTGAGCCCAACTCGCGAACCGACGAACTCTATTCCGCTTTTCTGCAGGACGACATGACGCTCGTGCCCAACCGCTTGGTCTTCGAGGTTGGCACAAAACTCTTGCTCACCAATTACACCGGGGTCGAACCAGAACCGAGCGCTCGCTTTCTCTGGACGCCCACCGATACGCAAACTTTTTGGACGGCCTTCACTCGGGCCGTGCGCACGCCCTCGGACGGCGAGGAGGACTTTTTCCTTTCGGGATACATCGGAACTTCGCCGACCGGATTGCCCTACTTCGCGCGCTTCAATGCCAATCGGAACTTCCAATCCGAAAAGCTGGATAGTTATGAGGTGGGTTATCGGGGGCTGCTGGGACGAAATGTCTATTTCGACGTGGCGGGATTTTTCAATCAGTACTCCGACTTGTTCAGTGAGGATATAACGGGCTCACCTTACGTGGAGGCCTCTCCGGCTCCGACGCACATTCTGCTTCCGGCGGAGTTCGGAAATGGCCTCGACGGAACGTCGGCCGGCGCGGAAATCGCCCCGGAATGGAAGCCCACCACTTTCTGGCGGCTTCGTGGTTCTTATTCCTTCCTGCACATGTCACTCCGCAGAGGTCCGAATTCGCTCGATATCGGCAGCGCTGCCTGTTACGAACGGCTCAAGTCCTCAGCATCAGGTTCTGATGCAATCCTCGTTTGACTTGCCGAAGCGGGTTACGTTCGACTTTGATTACCGGTATGTGAGCAAGCTGCCCGGCATTTCGATACCCGCTTATTCCACAGCCGACGCGCGGCTGGCGTGGACGTTCTGGCGCCATTGGGAACTCTCGGCCGTCGGGCGCAATCTGCTCCAGCCGAATCACATCGAGTACGCGAGCGATCCGGGCCCGAATGTCGCGATCAAGAGAAGCTTTTACGGGAAGCTGGTCTGGACAAGCAAGGAAAACTGACGCAAGTGACGCCTGGCTCCGCGTTCGTTCGTTTCCATTCCGCCCGCCGAAATCGTGCGTTTCGGCGGCGACTGGCGCTGCTCGCGGCGATGGTTCTGGGATGCACAAGCCTTCCCGCCTCGGTTAACGCTCAACAGTCCAGGCCAGAGGAATACCAGGTAAAAGCCGTCTATCTTTACAACTTCGGAAGATTCGTCGTGTGGCCCGGCACAGCCGCGAGAACCTCAGGAAACTTTTGATGTGTGCGTGCTTGGACGCGATCCGTTCGGAAGCGCCCTGGACGCCACGCTCGCCGGCGAAGCAATCAACAACCGAAAACTCGCCGCGAGGCGAATCGCGAACCCTCACGAGGCAACCAACTGCCGGATTCTATTTATCAGCTCTTCAGAGGCGGCTCGGATCAAGGAAATCCTGGCAGCCGTGGATAGCTTCAACGTGTTAACCGTCAGCGACATGCCCGGTTTCACGAGCGACGGCGGCATGATCCAATTCGTTCTGCAGGGAAAACAAAGTGCGGTTCGAAGTGAATCTCACGGCGGCGGAAAAGGCCGGGCTGATGCTGAGCTCGCAATTATTGAAGGTCGCCACCGACATCCGAAAAGAACCGCCCAGTACGAGCGTGAAACCATGAGCCGGCTTCGCGATTCACTCTCGAAAAAGCTGACCGCCATGAATCTGCTGGTAAGCGCCGGCGCGCTGATTCTGGCGTCAACCGCGTTTTTTGCCTACGACTTGATTACCTTCCGGGCCAACTTGGTCGACAACACGTCAATCGAGGCGCAGATCATTGGCTCCAACGCTGTTTCGCCGTTGATCTTCAACGATCCGCGGTCCGCCGAGAGCACACTGTCCGCGCTGCGCGCATCGCCGCACATCATTTATGCAGGCATCTACAGTCCCAACGGCAAGCTATTCGCAGGTTACTGGCGTCAGCCGGATAAGTCTACGGTGGAGCTGCCCGCGTTCAAGCCCGGTCAAGCCGACAGCTACGCCTTTAAACGCGGCGAATTTGGCTTGGTCCACACCATTGTTTTTCAGGGAAAGCGGGCCGGAATCGTTTACATCCGGTCGGACCTGGGCGCGATGTATGACCGGCTCAGAAGCTACACCATCATCCTGCTCGTGATTCTGGGCGCCTCACTGGTCGCCGCCCTGGTCCTCTCCCGGATATTGCAGCGGGTTATCTCGCAGCCAATCCTTCGCCTGGCGGAGACGGCGCGGCACGTATCGCGAGACAAGGACTATTCGGTGCGCGCGCAAAGGACGGGCGACAGCGACGAGGTGGCGCTTCTCGTGGATGCCTTCAACGGAATGCTCGTCGAGATTCATAAGCGCGACCTGGCATTGCAGGAAAGCGAACAGCAATTCAGGACGCTCGCCGACTCCATCCCACAACTGGCCTGGATGGCGGAACCCGACGGCAGTCTGTTCTGGTACAACCATCGCTGGTACGAATACACGGGGACTTCGGCGGAAGAGATGGCCGGATGGGGCTGGCAGTCGGTGCATGACCCGGCAACCCTCGATGAGGTTCTTCGTAAATGGCGAGCGTCGCTTGCCAGCGGCAAGCCATTTGAAATGATTTTTCCGCTCCGCGGCGCCGACGGCACGTTCCGTCAATTCCTGACGCTGGCGATGCCGGTACGGGATGCGCGAGGCAACGTCGTGCGATGGTTTGGAACGAACACCGACATTACAGAGCAGCGCCGCTCCGAGGAGGCCCTGCGGCAAACGGAAAAGCTGGCCGCCACGGGCAGGCTGGCCGCAAGCATCGCGCATGAAATCAATAATCCGTTAGAGGCGGTTACCAACCTGGTTTACCTGGCGCGGAGGCAGCCGCCTAACGTAGAAAAATATTTGAAGCTGGCGGACCAGGAACTCGACCGGATCGCACAAATCACCAAGAATACCCTGGGCTTCTATCGCGACAGCACGTCTCCCGGGGAAGTGGACATTTCGACGATTCTTGAAGAAGTGCTGTCCCTTTACGCGAGGAAGATTCACTTCAAGCGGATTACACTCCGGCCCGACTACGGGAACGGACTCAAGGTGACTGGATACCCCGGAGAGATACGCCAGATTTTCGCCAATCTGATTGCCAACGCTATCGAAGCGCTCTCGGAAGAAGGTTTTCTTGCGATTCGGGCGTCGAAAGTCCATATGCTGAACGGCGACGGGCTGCCGGGCGTGCGCGTCACTTTTCTGGACAATGGGAGCGGGATTGCCCCCGCGCACCGAAAGAAAATCTTTGAGCCTTTCTACACCACAAAGAAAGATGTGGGTACGGGTCTGGGGCTGTGGCTGACGCAGAATCTGGTGATGAAGCATCATGGTTCTCTGCAGGTGCGAAGCAGCGTCCAGCCGGGCCGCACCTGGACGGCATTTTCTGTGTTCTTGCCGGAGCGGCCCCTGAAGAACTAAACTTTAGTCACAGTAAATAAATCGTCGCGAGGATTGATGATTGGAAACTGGCAAGCTGTAAGCGTTCCCCTGTGGCCCTCTTTTGGAAATCCAAAGTGGGTTCCGAACGGAACCATGCACAACCCTGATGAACAGGGATTCGTCCATGAGGCGAAAAATCAGCGGATCATCGTAATTGACGATGAAGTGTTGATCGCCGAGACAGTCGCGGAAATCCTCAACGATCAGGGCTTTGAGGCGACGCCGGTATCCGACGGGGCAGCCGCCATCGAGCTCGCGAAGACCTTGCGTCCCGATATCGTCCTCAGCGATGTGATCATGCCGGGACTCAATGGAATTGAAACGGGAATCAGAATCCGGGAGATCGTTCCCGACTGCAGGCTCATCCTTTTTTCAGGGCAGGCAGCGACGGTGGACTTGCTGGCGAAGGCTCGCGAACAGGGGCACCGCTTTGACATCCTCGCCAAGCCTATAAAGCCCGAGCAGTTGATTTCCGTGATCCGGGGTAGTACCGGCCACATTTCATGAGGAAAACCTGCGCGGGATCGCGCGCACGTGACGCGTCCAGGCGGAAACTCAAATGCAGATCCCTCACTTCGCTCGGAATGACATGACTGAGGGCCGGATGATATGGGATACGAGAGGCGATGGCGCCGGAATTAGTCGCTCGGAGCCGCCGGATCGACTTCGGCGATAAAAAGCACGCCGATGCCGTTCTGGCTGTTCTCGCGTCCGGTCTTTGCAGTGAATCACGGTAGCTCGCAGCGAGAGCAGGCTGGAACGGTTTTGTTCGCCGGCGGCCTCGATAACCACGCGCAGTTCCGACTGCAATTTGGGCTTGTGCTCAAGAACCAGATAGGCGCCCTGCAGGCTTAGATCCCTGACCGTAGCTTTTTCTTCGAAGAGGCCGCCGTCCTCGGATTGGCCGCTGACGACCGCGTTAAACCTTAGCCTCCGGCGCGGCGCCAGGCGCGATTCACGCAAGGCAACATCCACGCCGCGTTCGTTGAGGGTGACCGACATGCCCTTCGGCTGCCGCCCATGTGGCGGGGAATTCCTGCCGCGCCGCCGAGAGAAATCCGTCGACCACGTTGTCGGAAGAGTCCGGGTTGTGATGAAACAGGATGAGGTTGCGGACTTTGGCTTCCCGGGCAATCTTCACCCCTTCCAGCCAGCTCGAATGTCCCCATCCGCGGCGCGTGGAGGCGATTTGCTCGGGCGAATATTGCGCGTCGTAGATCAGTACGTCAGCTCCTTGCGCGAATTGCCGCAGGCTCTTGTCGAATTCCGGCAACACCCGGCTCATTGTCGGTTGCATACACGATGGAGCCGGCCGTGGTATCGAAGCGGTATCCGAGGCAGCCCTGGGGATGATTCAGCCATGCGGCCGTTACGCGGGTGCCCTCGATTTCCCATTTTTCGCCGCCGGTCACTTCCCGGAAGGAGCGCGTCGGAGGCCATCATGCTGGTATCGACCGGGAAATACGGACTGGCGAGCTGCGATTCGAGAACCTGGCGAAACGTGTCGGGCCCGAGAAACTTGGATTGAAAGCTGTAAAAGTGGAATCGATTCTGCGATTCGAAAAATGGCAGGAAAAACGGGATGCCCTGGATGTGGTCCCAGTGGTAATGGGTCACCAGGACGTGCGCGTCGACGCCGAAATCGCTCTGCGAGCGAGCCCAGCTATTGCCGAGCATCCGCAAGCCGGTGCCGCAATCGAGGATGAAGCGAGTGCCGCCGGGAGCCGTCAATTCGAGGCAGGGCGTGTTTCCGCCGTAGCGCCAGGTGTCGCGCTCCAGCGTCGGCGTTGAGCCGCGCACTCCCCAGAAAACCAGCTTGGCAACGTTTTGCGTCATTGCTGGGCGGGCCGTGACGCGTGCGCCTAGCGCCCCCTCGGAATTGCACCTAAGAAAGTGGAAGCAGATTTATGGTAGGCGGGTGCCGCAAACGAAGTCAATTGCGTTTCCGTTACATGTTTCTTTGTTGCAGCCGTCGCCGCTCGCGCTAGTACTGTGCGGCGCGAGGTTCTGCGAGTAAAATCGATTCGATGCACCTGCATTCGCATGCACGGCACACAAGCATCGGGCATCCCACGATCACGGGCTCGGGGGAGCGCTCGACCGGGAATCCTCGGGGCGTCCGTGGTGGCCACCTTCGTCCTGGTGGTCGCGGAGTTTACGGCGGGCTATGCCGGGCATTCGATCGCTCTGATCAGCGACGCGATCCACAATCTCACCGACGTGCCGACGCTGGTGATCTCCTGGCTGGCGATGCGCTGGGCGCTCCGTCCTCCCACGCCCGAGAAAACCTACGGGTATCATCGCGCCGGCATCCTGGCAGCGTTCGTGAACGCCATGTTGCTCGCGTTCGCGGCTCTTTTCCTGATCTATGAATCGATTGGGCGCTTGCGGCATCCGGTGGAAGATTCACACGGGCCTGATGATGTGGATTTCGGTGCTGGCTCTGGCGATCAACGGGGGCATCACACTGGCCGTCCATCGCGGGCGGACAGGACCTAAATGTGCGCGCGGTGTGGATCCACAATCTTGGCGACGCCCTTTCGAATGTCGCGATTTTTGTGGGCGCGCTGGCGATTCACGCGACGGGAGCGCTGTGGGTCGATCCGCTGCTCGGCATCGCGATCGGCGCGATGGTTCTGTGGTCCGGGAATGGGGATTCTCAACGAAAGCGGCCACATCCTGCTGGAAGGATTGCCGCGGAGTATTCGCCTGGAGAATGTTGCCGCGGCGATTCTGCGCGTCCGCGGAGTGCAGGAAGTTCACGATATCCACATCTGGACGCTGGGCACCGACCTGCACGCGCTTTCCTGCCACGTGCGCATTCCCGACATGCATATGGAGGGCTGCGAGAAGATTTTAGAGAGCATCAAGGAAGTCCTGGCGCACGACTTCCATATCACGCACACCACGGTTCAGTTCGAGCGCGCGGGATTGCCCGCCGAAGCGGGACTTTACATGCCCGGCCGGCCGCGGCCGGTCGATAGCGGGCGCCCTCAATAGTCCAGAAAATGGAAAGAGATTTACAGGGGGAGCTGAAGAGGCGTTCCGCGTTCCTCATTGATGCGAAGCGTGGCACTTTTATCGAGATCGCTCAGGGCAATCGTCCGGCGGCTGCCTTCGTTATGATGTAAATGATACGGTCGTTCGTTTGGGTGAACGCGATGGCCTGAATCTGCCTGCCATCCAGCAGAATGAGCGTGAATTGGCCAATGTCCGGCAGCGGGGGCGAACTGGTTCCTATCGGTTGCGTGGAGCGCTGTTGCGCGGGCGCCTGCTGCAGGACGATTATCTGGGGTTGCGGTTGCTGCGCACGGGCTGTTCACCTTCGACCGGTTCTAAGGGCGCTGGGTAGGCGCCGCCACCGCTGAGAAAATAATAACCACCGCCTCGGAAAAGTGCCGGAGCCGATTCTGAGCAGCCTTTCGGCGAGTGCCAAGTTCCACTGGGTTGCCGGATCGATGGCAGCTTCGACGCCCAGGTTGCTCTGAGTAAGAATGGTGTTAATACCGTTGATGCCGAGGCCTGTTCCGGGATAGATGTTTGTGAGGCCGAATCCGGGGGGGTGTTAAAAGTTCCGTTATTCGATACGAGCCCGCGATACGGCGGCTCTGTCCTTACGGGGGCGACGCGGAAGACCGAGGATGTCCGGCGGCCGGACGCCGGGGACGCGCCAGCGAAACGAGCGCTGTGCTGTGCGCTTACAGGCGAAGGCCCAAAAAGAAGAGCAGCCAGGGCGAGAGAGAAAGCACCGCTGAGTTTCATGCTGGCCTCACTTCCAAGTTCATTGTATAGGACGCGCCTTATGCTCGCGAAGTTGCATTTCTCGGTCGAGACCGGTCATACTGTAGGCGTAACGCCGAGTCCTTCTGCGGCCCAAAATGCCCTCCATCTTGTCCGGCTTTGCTTCTCCGAATCGGGGAGATGTGCTATAAACGCACGTCCGGAGGATTCCGTTATATGGCGCAACCGCAGCCGGTTACAGGGACCGATCGGGTCCCGCACGCAGGCGGTGGGGGCGAGGCGAATAGGCCGCAAGCGGAATTCCCGTCTCACTATTGCCCCGGCTGCTCGGCCCGTCTGGAAGCCCGGAGCTGTAAGCTGATTTGCCCGGCTTGCGGATATTACATGTCTTGCTCGGATTTTTACTGAGGGAAAGCCGGCTCACCAATCGCAGAGAAGACAGCTTCGCGAAATCAGTTGAAGATCAGGACTTGAATCTACGAGGAGGCGTGAACGTGGCACTGCGAATGACCGAACGGAGTGTGAGTGGCGTGGATGTTCTGGATATTGAAGGGCGGATCGTACTCGGAGAAGAAAGCAACGCGTTCCGCGAAAAAGTAAAGAGCCTTCTGGCGGCGGGAAAGAAGAAAATCGTTCTGAACCTCGCGCAGGTAGGCTACATCGACAGCGCCGGCCTCGGCACACTTGTAGCCACATTCCACAGCGCCCGCTCGCAGGGCGCTACGCTAAAGCTTGCGAACCTGGGAACGAAATTCAAAGAGGTACTCCAGGTGACGAAGCTGATGACCGTGTTCGACACCTACGACAACGAAGCAGCCGCCATACAAAGCTTCGGCGCATAAATTCTCTCGATCGCTGCGATTGGCAGGCGCCGTGATCGGCGACCGAGTGGTCGGTCCCTGCCGTGGCCCGCGGCTTCAAGAGCTGAATGGCGCGACATTCGGTTCGTTAAGTCTTTTAGGAAAGCACAAAGTCTCGGGCGACTTGCTTTCCGACTGCCGGCCAATAAGCTTGCTCCTCTATATTACGCGAGCGGGCTCCCAATGCCCCCCTAGTATACGAATGGCTAACCGGGCCTTCGCGTTTTCCTGGGTGGCGATTCTCCTCGGCTAAAGTTTCTGTTAGTGGCTGGCGATGAAGAGACCTTGGGCCTGTCCGTGCATTTTGGGCCCGGAACCCGACTCTCATGCGGAATCGGGCGCTTAGCCAAATGACCACAGGCCTTGACCTAATTTCTTTCCGCGTGGGCTTTGGAGCGGCCCTGGCCCGAAGTAACAGGCCTGATACTCCTTCCGTACCTCTACATCGCCTACCAGCGTCTGCGCCATCTTCGCGAAAACGAACTCTTCCGCATCGTCAGTGAAAACGCCGCGGACATGATCGCGCTCGTGGAGGTGACCGGTAAACGCCTTTATAACAGCCCCTCCTATGAGAAAGGTTCTCGGGTATTCGTTAAAGGAGCTGGCTGCGAGCGGATCACTCGAGCAAGTACATCCGGAAGACCGCGAACGTGTGATCGAAGCGGCCAAAGGAAGCGCGCCAAACAGGAGTGGGCAAACGCCTCGAATATCGCATGCGCCACAAGGATGGAAACTGGCGCGTTCTGGAGTCGACTGCCAGCGCAATCCGAAACCGCAAAGGCCAAGTCGCGCAGCTCGTGATCGTGAACCGCGACATCACCGAGCGCAAGCGCATGGAAGAGCAACTCGAGCACGAAGCCTTCCACGATTCGCTTACCGGCTTGCCCAATCGCAGCCTTTTTCTCGACCGGCTTCAGCGGGACTATAGACCACGCCAAGCGGCACCCGGAATTCAAGTTCGCCGTCCTATTCGTCGACATTCAGGGACTGAAAATCTTCAATGAAACGATGGGCCATGCCGTCGTCGACCAGCTGATCATCGACATCAGCAAACGGCTCAAGGGCCGCCTTCGGCACGACGACACGATGTCCCGCTCCACACCGACGGGGGACCTGGGCCGGCCCAAGGGGAGCGAGACTTTGGCCCGCATGGATGGAGACCGATTCACCGTTCTGATCGAGAACATTAAAGCGCCCAGCGATCCGATGCGCGTCGCGATCCGAATCCAGGAAAGCCTGGCGGCGCCTCTTACGGCCAAGGGCGTCGACGCGTTCACGTCCGCCAGCATCGGTATCGCCTTGAGCGGCCCATCATACGCAAGCCCCGGAGACATGCTTCGAGATGCCGACATCGCCATGTGCCGCGCAAAATCCCAAGGCGCGTCGGGCTGCGAGGTCTTCGACACGGAGATGCATGCCCTCGTGGTGAAGCGGCTGAAGCTTGAAACGGAGTTGCGCAAAGCGATCGAGCTAGAAGAGCTTCGCGTTTTCTACCAGCCGATTATCCAGCTTTCCACGGGCAAGATCGCCGGAGTAGAGGCTTTCGTGCGCTGGTGGCACAACGAATCGGAAATGGTCGGCCCGGAGACTTCATCGAAGTCGCGGAAGAGACGGGATTGATCGTTCCCATCGGCCGCTGGGTAATGACGGAAGCGTGCCGTCAGGCTCACGCCTGGCATTTGCTCTTTAATACCGACCCGCTACTGACACCACCATCAATGTGTCTCCGCGCCAGTTCGCGCAGAGCAATCTGGTCGCGGACGTCAAAGCGGCCCTGGATGAAACCGGCGTGGCGCCCTCCAGCCTACAGCTTGAAATCACCGAAACCATGGCGATGAGCGATCCGAAAACTACGAACAGAACCTTTTCTCAGTTCAGGGACCTTGGCGTTCGGCTCAGCATCGATGACTTTGGAACGGGACATTCCTCTCTCAGCCGTCTGCGCAGCTTTCCGGTCGACGTGCTCAAGATCGATCGCTCCTTCGTTCGAAATATCGAGCACGACCCGGAGAGCCGGGAAATCGTTCACCTGATCGTGACGCTCGCCCATCACCTCAATCTCAAAGTGATTGCCGAAGGGATCGAAACGCCCGGCCAATGCTCCTCACCTCAAACAGTCTGGTTGCGAGTATGGCCAGGGTTACCTTTACTCGCCGCCTGTCGATCAAGAAGCACTTCAGGCGCTTCTCGAAGCCGCGTCCCGCGAAACTGGTGACTCCGCCGTGGCAGCCGACCCCCGATTGGCGCCCGCGGGTGAACAAAAGCGGTGCTGGGGACACAGAGGCCACCCGGCCCCATGCAAACACGCCAGCGGCTTGAGCTTCGGCTGCGGAAATCACCACTTCACGCGAACGCGATAATCAAGAGTGGCCGAGCCATCCTTTTCGACCGGGATGGTAAAGCCGATGGTAGTCGAATCGAGCTTCGCCGGCGTGTAATTCGAATTCACAACTTCCCAATCGCCGCCGACCGGTTCGCGGACCTCGACCGTGACTGGACCTCACTTTGTGATTGCGCAAAGAGATCTGGTACTCCAGTTCATAGAGGTTGGATGCCAGCCTCTTGTAATCCATCTGCTTGCGCTCGCAGACCACATCAAACGCATCGCCCACGTGAATACGAAGCGTCTCGTCTTTCGGCGTGTGGCTGATGTTGTCTTCGCCGACGAATTGCGTGCCGCCCTGGGAATCGCTTTCATACACGCGGATGGTTCCCGCGGGCAGCGGCATTCCCAGACCGTCCTTATCTTCATTTTTGAAACGGTAATACACCTGCACCGGCTGGGGCATGGCGTTGCCGATCCCTTGAGGATTTCGGTAGTAGTAGGGCTGCCCTTCGACCAGGAGATATTTCTCGACCGGAATGTTTGTGGCGTTCAGCAGGCTGATCTGCTTGGACTCGTCATTTTGAATTGAGGTTCGGCGGCCCAGCGTGTAGAGGTGATACTCGGAAAAAGCCTCTTGCGCGAATTGCTGCCTCGCCTCGTCTGCGACGGCGCTCAGGGCGCCTGCCATGGCTTTCATGTTCATAGGTTGCTGGGTGCGGTGCAACTGGCCGGCGACAAGCTGGAGCCTGGCGTTGTTGTACGCGGCGCCGCTGTTGTTGATGAGCGTGACCCAGCCATCGAGGTCGGCGTTCTTCTCGTCGCGGCTTACCGTGAGCACGTAGTCCGCATTCCAGTTCATGCTGTTCGCGAGATAGGAAGCCTCGACGCGCTGCGCTTCGGCGCCGCGATTGTCGAGAGTCCAGACGAGCGTCGGGCGGCTGTAGAGATTTTCGGGCAGGTCGGGAAAACGATAGGAATCGGCCGCCATCCCGGTGACGATTTCGTTTCCGATCTTCCACACGGGACCGCCGTTGTCGGCCAGCAGCACGGCCTTCGTGTCCACCCAGCGAGTGGAGCCCGCATCGGTCTCCGGCCTCACGAGGGTGATTTCGCGTCCCACATATTTCTGGAGGAGCTTTTGGGGATCGAGCAGGTCGTATTCATAGTTCTGCTCGATCACGCTGAGCCTGGAGGGCGCCGTGAGTGAGCGGAAATGCACCGTGGCGGGGTTGATGGAGGAAGCGACATCCTCGAACCGAAGTGGGGCGACGCCGGGCTGCAGGTGAATTTGGCGAACGTCGCGAATGAGTGCGAGATTGCCGTTATAGATCGTGAGGGACAAATCGACCTGATCTTTGTCCGTGGTGGCCGCCGGGACGTCATTCGCGGGGGCGCCGTGTGCGCTTGTCAGGCGAAAGGTGAGCGAAAGCAGAACGAAAATTGCGCAAAAGACCGTGAATCTCATGAAACTCGATCGCGTTGAGGGCATGGTGCGTCTCCTTGACGAAAGTGGTTCCATGCTTAGAACGAGGCTGAGGAGATTTCTTGCAGGCTAAATAGCGCAGGCGGCTAGCGCACGGGCATCCACCTCTTGCCGCTGTTGGAGGTGGAGAACTTCTGGCCATCGGCGGCGGTGACGGTGGCCGACGAACCGCTCTTCGCGTCTACGGACACAAAGTCTGCCGGAATGGGCGGGGGAATCATCTTCCAGTTCGATGCATCCTTGGTGAGCAGAATCATGCCATTCTCACCGACGAGCCAGAGTGCTTTAGCGGTGGGCGCGGCGCCGGCCGAGAACTGGGCGTTCGGTTCCGGGAGTTGCCCGTGCCACGAAGCCCCGCCGTTTTCAGACCGCTCGATAAAGCCGCCGCCCGCGATTCGCCAGAGAACCTTCGGGTCCGGCGTACGGATAATCGTTTCCGCAGATCGCTGCTGCGCCGTTTGCGCGAAGGCTCCTGCACTGACCGCGCCCGCCCCCCCGAGAGTGGCGGGCTGTGACTCCTTGGCCCGGGGCGATATAGCAGCCGCGCCCGCGCTACCGCCCGACACTATCATCCCACCCATCGCCGGAACCCTTACGTTTGCAGCCGGTGGGGGCGCAGCCAACTGGCCTGCCGCGGAAGGCGCGGCCTTTTCGTCCAGGGTTTCGGATGCGTTTTGCGCGGCGAGGCGATTGAGTTGACCGGGCTGAGCCGCGTTCTGTTGAACTTTGTTGTGCTGAACTTCGTTCTGCTGCCGTGTGTTCTGCTGAGCCGTGTCCTGCTGTAATTGGGTCCGCCTGTCCGATCTAAGCTTCAGAGAATCCTCCGCGCTGGACGCGACCTCGGGCAAATCGCGCGACAGCTTCTTCTGCGTCGCGACTGGCGCTTCGAGCGAAGGGGCCTGCAGTTGACGAGAAACGTTATCCACATCCAATTGCTTCCGTGAGCGCGATTCGTGGGCTGGCGCGGGCTCCGATGGCGGAGCGGACGGGGAAGCTTGCGCACGCTGCGAAGGAACGCCCTGTTCGTCCTTTGACATTGCCACAAGAGGCTCGCTTGCGGACCGATTTCCCGCGGATTTCAACACCGGGCGATGCAGGCCCCACACCGTCACGACGATCAGGGCAGCGGTTGCCGCGACCAGCAGCCGCCAGTCCAGAAGCCAGCCGTGCCGCGCGGCGGGGGACGATGGGGCCTCTGTCCGAGCCATCAGGGATAATTGGGCGCGGCATCGGGCGCACCCAGAGATATGCAGCTCGCAGACCGGCGTCTCATCCGGTGCGAGCGAACGCTCGTAATAGGCGGCGAGAATATCGGGACCAGGGCATGGGTCCTGCGAACCGGCATCCGCCTGCAGGGTTTGTCGGAGCAACCCCGCCATTGCTTTATCCCGATCGTGCGCAGCCATACCGCTATTCTCCCCTAACCGTTTGAACGATCCATACCGCAAAACTTGCAGCCGGTTTCACGGACGGCCTGAAAGCGCCTGCGTCAAGTCGAAAGGCCACTCTTCGCGGACATATTCGTAGCAGAGGCGCAACTGAGCCTCGCTGAGTTTTTTTTCATTGCGAAGCGCGTTTTCAACACGCTTTCCGACCTCTCGCCTCGTTCGCTCAAGCTTGCGCGATACGGTGGCTTCATGCTCGCCGACGAGGCGGCCGATCTGGGCGAGCGTAAGGTCATCCACGTAGTAATAGGCGAGGCGTAGGCGGTCGCGAGAATCAAGCCCCGCGATAACCGCGCTCAAGACGGCCTGCAGCATCGCCAGGAATTTCGCCCGGTCTGGATCCTGAAAATCATTTGTGCTCGGTCGCGGGGGACCTGCCGCGCTTTGGGTATCGTCATTTGGCGAAGACTCTTCCAGAGGCTCTGTCCTGCGCGTCCGGCGAATTTCGTCAATGTGCCGTTGCGATAGCACCGCTCGCAGCCATGTGCCGAGCTTGCTCCTGCCGTGAAAATAGTCGAACAGCGAATTTCTCCGGCCTTGCGACTCACGCAAACCGTATAAGTCGGCGTAAAGCGAATCCGCGAGTTCGCGTCCCGAATCGCCGGCAATCGCGCGGGCGGACCAGTAAAGTTCAGGCCGGTACTGCGCGACAAAAAAATCCCATGCCGCGGGACTTCCTGCGCTGCAGGCAAGCGCAAGAGCGAGGTCAGCTAGGTGAAGGGTATCGAGGTATTCTTGAACTTGATTCAGCTCAGGCAGCCTGCCGACAAACCTTTGCGCCACACTCTTTTCCAACGCGGCGCAGAATTGATCGAGGGTGAGGTTCCAATCGACGGGCGCAGCCGCTTTTTTCCAGCAACTCTCTGCGAAATCGGCTAGCGCCCCGGAGAGATGAAAGGGTGTGTCGATCGACATCAGAAGGTGGCCACGGGCATGCCGCCCGATTCGTTCGAATCATACTGGATCAGGGCGACGGTTTGTACGGGAAACGAGGCTTGGCGGCTCGGATTCGTGTGGCTTCTTTAGGTGCCGCGCCATTCGATGCGCGAACAATGTCTTCGTGCTGCTCGGAGTCAGCGGGAAACCTTGATGCTATACTACCGGCGCAGGCTTACCTCAACTTGCTTCTACCGCGGAGAGGTGCTGGAGTGGCCGAACAGGGCTGCCTGCTAAGCAGTTACACCCCAAAAGGGTGTCGGGGGTTCGAATCCCCCCCTCTCCGCCATTCCTAAAAACGGCTCCTCTGAAGACCTCCTGTCGTCAGGAAGGGTACGGATAACCCTTCGCGAGAACGTTCTCGAGGGCTTTGTCGTGCCCGTAGATGTCATCGTAGAAGTGAACAATTCCGTCTTCCAGCACGATCACGGTGGCGTAAACGATCAAGACCGGAATCGGATGGGCCAGATTAACCTGCTGGGACGCGCTGCCGTTCATGGTCGCGCGGATACGCTCGGGGTTCCAGCCGGGATTGTCGCGCAGGACCCACGCAGCCAGTTCGGCGGGCTTTTCCAGGCGGATGCAGCCGTGGCTGAAATCCCGCCGGGACTTGGCGAAGAGTTCGGTGGCGGGGGTATCGTGCATGTACACGCTGTAGCTGTTAGGAAACAGAAATTTCACGAGCCCCAGCGCGTTGTCGGGACCCGGCCTTTGCCGAACGAAGAGCTTTCCCGCCCGCAGTTGTGCCAGCACCTCATCCGTGACCGTCCCTGACGAGACGACATTCTGCTTGCCGTCCACAATCTCGAAGTCTTTTTTCGCCAGGTAATCACGGTCGCGCATGATGTGCGGGATCAATTCAGCCCTCATGATCGAGTAGGGCACCTCCCAGTAAGGCCGAAAAATAACGTACTGCATGGCCTGGCCAAACACCGGGGTGTCGTGGCCGTAGGCTTTTCCGACCACAATCCTCATCGTCACGGCGATGTGGAAGTCTTTGTCGTAGGCGCGGAGACGGAACTCTGGAATGTTTGCCACGATGGGCGCTTGCTGGTACGCGTCCGGTAACCAGCGCCATCGTTCGAGAGTGAGTTGCATTTGCCGAACGCGACGGCTGAGGGGAACGTTCAAGTCAGCCAGGGTCTGAGCGTCAATTCGTCCATTGGGATCGCGGCCAAGCCGGCTCTGAAAATTCTTTACGGCGCCTACCAGCGCGCCTTGGTAAACCAGAGAGTCATCCGCAACGTCGGCGCCCGGGGGAAGGTCGCCGACCAACCGCAGGAGCCGCGTGAGCCGTGGGATGCCGGGGTAGGCATCGCCTGGTGCAACGGGCTTCTTTACGGCTGGAAGCTGCTCTCCGTCGTCTTTCCTGGCTAGCTCCATGTAGGTTTGCAGGGCCTGAAGTGTACGCCGGTAGCCCGGATAGGGCGGCTCGACCTGAGACATGACGCCCGGAACGTCCGACCCGGCCACAATCCGATCTTTAAGAAACTCCGCCAGATCGTACTTCCTGGGCTCCTCGTCAACGGCGAAGGCAAAGTGCTTTGGATTCACCTTTCCAATATGCAGGTCGGAGATATACCGCATGGCGCAAACTGTGAGCGCGAGATCAAACTTCACCGCATCCATTTCCATTGGTTCGCGCGTGGCTGGTTTAAGTTTTTCGAGCCGATCTTTCCACCGGGAGCCGTCGTAGTCGTCCGCAGAGAGCCCTTTTGTATCCGCCTGGAGCAGCAGCGCGATCATCTCGCGTGCCTGCGGAGTTGGCTCCGATCCCTTGCTCCACCACAGTGAATCCCCGTTAAAGTCGTAGAACTTCTTCACATGAGCGGCGTAATCGCTGAAATCAGGCCAGCGCGAATCGGGAAAGCTGCCGGCGGTGATCGCTGCGGCGAGCCAGGCGCGCCCTTCTGATCCGATTTCTGGCGCCCGCGCAGCGCCAGCGATCGGAAGTGCGAGACGCGTCTGAGCGAAGCCCGTCGAGATTTCTCCGGGCCCCGATCCACAGAAAAGTCCGGCCAGCAGAAGCAGCGCTGAAAATCGCGAGACCGGGCCGCCAATCGCCGCTTTCACTGACTCCTCCTTGCCGATGCAAATCCCTTGCGATAGCACTTCGCGTGCCAATTTGATCCTTCATCGCGGTCCGTGGAAGTTTCGGGAAACAAAGAGCAGGGCTAACAGACGCTGCGGCCAGCCAACAAACGCTTGTACATGCCTCGAACTCTGTCTGTCGATAAAATGTCACTTTGTCAAAATACGGACATCGATCGAGGCGATGGAACGCCCGTGGCTACGCTCCCTCGGCGGATAACTCATCGAGCGCGGCGGCGGCCTTATTCAAGTTGTCCACTCCGAAGACCATCAGAGCCTGCGCGGAGCCCGGCTCCAAGCCGAAATAGGTATAGTCGATGTTGATCTGTTTTTCGCCCAGCCGGGCGGCTGCGCGGCCCAGCGCGCCGGGGCGGTGCGCCAGTCTGACGACCGCCACGTCGGTTTCTTCGAAAATCATGTGAAGACCGCCGAGTACGGACTTGGCGGTGGCCATATCATCGGCCATGAATCGGGCGAGGCTCTCGCCATCCTCGACGTAGGATTGAAATGCGAGGACGTTCACTCCTCGCTCCGCGAGCGCCAGGAAGCATTTCCCCAACGCACCCGGTTTGTCCTCGATTGTCACCGTAAATTCCTTGGCCTTAGCCATTGAACCTGAGCTCCCTTTTTCGCAACGACCCGGTTTCCAGCTCCCGCGCTTTTCTAGCCTTCACCGATGCACTCATTCCAAAGTTTCGGATTTTTTTGTTTGAATTCGCTCATGATTGCGATGCATTCCGGTGAAGCCAGATCGACGACGTCTATTCCCTTTTCGCGCAACCAATCGATGCCGCCGTAGAAGCTGACGCTATCGCCCACGATCAGCCGTTTGAAGCGGAACTGATAGATCAATCCCGTGCAGTACCAGCATGGGGAGAGCGTCGTCACCAGAATCAGGTCGCGGTAATTGGGCTGGCGTCCGGCGGCCCGGAAGGCGTCCGTTTCACCATGCATCGACGGATCGCCGTTTTGTACCAGGCGATTGCGGCCCGCCCCGAGCAGAGTGCCGTCGGAACGGAAGATCGCTCCCCCAACCGGAATCCCACCTTCGGCAAGTCCAGTGCGAGCTTGTTCGAGTGCAACGGCCAGCATGCCATTCGCGTCGAGTGTGGTTGTCATGCCGAAAGTGTAACACCATGACGCGACGGGCGGGACAGGCCCCGCGTGAGTGCCAAAGGAATCATTTGAATTGAGGAGACTTGAGAGGATATCCCTCTGGCGGTGGATCCACGGAAGAATACACCGCCAGGGGGAAACGGATTACTTCGCGAGCGGATCCGGCCGCAGCTGAAACTTCACGACCTTGCTCGTCGTTCCTTTTCCACCTTCTATATGCTGTGGAGCGCGAGTCGCATAGGTCGAGTAAAGGCCGCGCCCCTTCCATCCAGTGTTCGGATCGTCGATGCGGCCGTCGAGACTTTTCGCGAAGAATCCCATGGGATAGGGAACGCGGAGCGTCACGAATTTCCCTGTATCCGGTAGAAGCGCGAGCAGCGCATCCGACAGGTTGCCGGTGGCGATAGGAATATTCTTACCCAGCCCGAACGTGTCGAACTGATCGACCCAGTTGTAATAGTTCGCATCGGCGCTGCCGGATTCGGTGCTTTTGAACGACGGCCCGGGGAAGGGATATAGCGTCCAGCCTTCCGGGCACTGCTGGCCTGTAGCGGTGGGGCCGTTCAGCGGTCCCTTGCATTTGCGCCTGTCAAAACTGGCGAAATGGCCGCTGGTGAGCACCGTCCACACCACTCCATTGCGGTCGATATCCATTCCGCGGGGGCCAAATCCATGAACCGCCGCCTTTGGATTGTTCCAGGGCAGCTCGTAGATTTCGGCCAGCGTGGTAGCCGGCGGATTATCTCCGAGATTCAGACGCACGATCGCGCCCGGGAATCCCAGCACGGTTCCCCACACGGAGCCATCCAGCGGACTTGGGTTGATCCCGTAGAAGTTTCCGTGGATGCGCTTGTCTTTGGTTGGATCGAGCGGCTGTTCGGGCTCGGTGTAGTCGTCGCGCTTTCCGTTGCCGTTGGTATCGAGCACCAGCGGTGTCCAGCCCTGAGATTTGTCGGGATCATGCGTCGCGTCCCATGTCTTTGTGTTCACCCACCCGACCACATCGCGTCCGCCAGAAAACCACAAGGTGCTGTTGGCATCTTCGGCAAACATCAGGTGCAGCGTACCGAAACACGTATCGACCAGCTCGAACTTGCCCGTCTTGGGATCGTAGACGTTCGCCTGGCGGCTGCTCGTATCGAGCGGAAAAAGCTTCGCGGACGGATTATCACCGCCCTGTTTGCAAAACGCCGGATTCTTCTCGGGCGCGCGCACCACCGCCGCCGACCACACGCGGCCTTTGGCGTCCATCATCAGGCTGTGTACGTTCGCTTTGCTGCTCCAGATTTTCTCGTCGCCCCAGTAGGGGGATGGCTCCGAGATGTCCTGCGACGCCGCGTACGGCGTGTCCGGATCGCGCACCGGCACGGGAATTTCCGCCGCGGTATTCTTCACGGGGTCTACCACGCTGATGAAATCGGTGCTCACTTCATGGACGCCATAAATCGAGCCGTGCGCATTCATTGTCGGAGTACGGCGGTCCGTGGTGATTTCGTCATGGAAATATTCCTTGCCGTTTCCCCAGTCCCATTCGGTGATCACGATGTTTCGCTCGACGCCTTGCGGGCGCGGCGGGGCTTCCCGAGGGTATTCGCCCGCGGCGATACGGTCCGTCCAGTTCGCATACATTCCCAGCGCCGCTTCGCGGCCCATGCGCGTCAGCCCCCCGGTCATCTGGGACCCCACCTGAGCGGACGCCACGCGGCGTCCCCACGCCTCGACCGAATTATCGAAATGTCCGAGGCTCGGTTCGAGTTCGCGCGTGGCCTTATCGCCAATCTGATGGCACGACTCGCAGTTGTTCACCTTTACCTGGTCGATCCACTGGTCCTGGCTCTTGATCGCGGGCGCGATTCCATTGCCGTTGGGACCCGTCCCGGGAAAATCGCTCTTGGCTGGCAGCTTCAGCAGGGAATACCAGTAATCGGCGGGATAGTAGTTGGCAGCCGCGCGGGCATCTGGCGCGATGCTGGCCGTCAGGTTAACGTCTTTACCCGGAGCCGTCTGAACGGGTGAGGAATCGACCAAGCCGTAGCCGCGAACCCAGACTTTATAATTGGCTTTCGGCAGTTCGGGCACGAGGTAGCGTCCCTGCTCGTCCGTCACGACGATTTTCACGTATTTCGTGGGCAGGTCTGTTGTTTCGGCAATCACCCATACTCCCGCTTCGGGGCCCTTCGAACTCGTCACCACGCCCCCGATATCATCGCCACCCACGCTCACGGCGGCCGCGGCCTTGCCTGCGTACGTCTTCGGCTGCCACATCACCACCGATACGATGCCCAAGGCGGCCGCGACAGCCGTCATAACTCCCGTGTGCCAGATCGTCTTGCTCATGGTGCGCCCCCGCTGTGTCAATTCGCGCGCGTACGCGGTTGTCTCGATGGGATCGATGCCATTCCGACTCCCCTTCGCTGGAACAGTATTCCGGCCTCACCGAGTTGTCAATCACCCCCGCTAACACCTCCTTGGTGATTCGCAGTATTATGCTGGCCCGAAGGTCAGGGAATTCGATAATGAGGAACCCCAGCGAAAATCATTTTCTCCAGCGATGCCGGCGAGCGGCGTTCGCGGCAATTTCCCCAGCTCTTTTGCTCCTGGCCGGGCCGGTTGAAGCTCATATCACCAAAATTGTAATCACGCGCACGGAGTCGCCAGCGTTCGGGGGCGCTTCGTTTGGCGCCGTGGGGCCATACAAGAAACTGGTCGGGCGAGCCTCATGGCGAGGTTGACCCCGCGGACCGGCGTAACGCGGTGATCACCGATATTGCCCTTGCTCCACGGAACTCCCGGGGGATGGTGGAATATTCGACAGATATTTACATCCTCACGCCGGTCGACCAATCCAGGGGAAACCACAAACTGTTCTTCGAAAGCAACAACCGCGGAAACTTCCGCACGTTCACCGTAATAAACGATGCGCTATCCGGAGGAAACGACCCCACAACTCCCGCCGACGCGGGCAACGGCTACCTGATGCGGGAGGGCTACACCATTGCCCTGTGCGGATGGGACGTTACTGTGTCCCCCGGCAACGGGCGCCTGACCATGACGGTGCCGGTTGCGAGGAATCCGGATGGTTCGCCGGTTACCGGTCCCGCGCTGGAGGAGTTCGTCATCGACGGGAACGAGACGATGGCGGGAAAGCTCACCTATCCGGCGGCGACGCTGGACAAGCAGTCGGCGAGCCTCAGTGTGCGGTTGCTCTATGTCGATCCGCCCACGCCGGTTGCGCGCGAAAGCTGGGAATTCGTTGACGCGCGCACCATCCGACTGCTGCCCGCGGGGACACCTTTTCAGAACGGCCATCTCTACGAATTTACCTACACTGCAAAAGATCCGCTTGTCGCCGGCCTCGCGTTCGCAGGCTTGCGCGACCTGATTGAGTTTCTCAGGCACGCGCCCGCCGACAGCCTGGGCACGCCTAACCCGCTGGCTGGCGAAGTGAAATACGTCTATTCGTTCTCGGCGTCCCAGCCCTCGCGGTTCATTCACGACTTTCTGTATCTTGGTTTCAACGAGGATGAACGCGCCGAGCCTGTGTTTGATGGCGTCCTGAGCTGGCTGGGCGGCGCCAGTGGAGGATTCTTCAACTATCGATTCGCCCAGCCGGGCAGAACGCATCGTCAGCGTATCGCGCGCTGGTATCCCGAGCGGCAGTTTCCGTTCGCGGATCAGGTTACCTACGATCCGGTGACGGGCAAGCGGGACGGCCGGCTGCGCAGTTGCCTCGCGACGCATACGTGCCCCAAGATTTTCGAGGCGAATTCGGAAAACGAGTATTGGGCCAAGGCAGGGTCGCTTCTGCACACGGACGCGCGGGGCAAGGACCTTCCCGATCCTCCGAATGTCCGCTTCTACCTGCTTTCGAGCCTGCCCCACGGCGCCGGGAATGGTCCTGGAATCTGCCAGCAACCTGGCAATCCGCTGGTACCGGGTCCGACTTTGCGGGCGCTCCTGGCGGCCCTGGACGAATGGGTGGTTGCCGGCACGAAGCCGCCAGACAGCCGCATTCCACGCCGCAGCGATGGGACCCTGGTAGCTTCGTTGCCGCAATCGGCAGAGGGCTTCCCGGTGATTGAAGGAGTCACGTACAATGGGCGCCTTCATGAGGGCGATCTGTATGACTTCGGTCCTTCTCTGAATCGCGGCCTTTTCACACTGATCCCGCCGAAGCTGCTTCGGTCTCCCTATCCCGCCCTGGTTCCGAAGACGGATGAGGATGGGAACGACATCGCGGGGATTCGGATGGTGGAGGTGGCTGTTCCGACCGCGACGTATACGGGCTGGGCGCTGCGGGCCGGCCCTGCCGCCGGCGACGGGTGCGATGCGGCCGGGCAGAAAATCGATTTCGCCCACACCAAGGCCGAGCGGGTTTCGAATGGCGATCCGCGGCGATCGATTGAGGAGAGGTATCCGACGCACGATGTCTACGTGAAGAACGTGACGGACGCCGCGCGGCAACTCCTGGCGCAGCGGTTTCTTTTGGAAGAAGACGTCCAGAGATACGCCGAGAAGGCGGAAGCAAGCGACATCGGAAAGTGAAGTTAGCGAGGAACGCGCCGATTGAGTTATGCCCGTGACGCAGCGCGCGCGGGTGAATAAAATGGGTTGCCAAACGGCAGCGAGGGCGAGATTATTTTGCGCGTGGATGGGCATCATGGAAAAGGGATGGGGGGAACTGTGCGATTGAAAGCGATTCTTTTGGGGCTGGTTGCGATTCTTATCTCCGCGACGATGTGTGAGGCCGCGACGATCAACGGCACGGTGAAAGGGCCCGACAGCGCGCCGTTCCAGGGCGCGTTCGTGGAAGCGCGCAACATAAAAACCAAAATGACGTTTATCGTGCTTTCGAACAGCCAGGGCCGCTACCGGATCGATCAGCTGCCCGCCGGCGAATACCGCGTGCAGATCGACGCCACCGGCTACAAGGCCGATCCGCGCACGGGCGTGAACCTGACGGCCGGACAAAAGACGTCGTTCGATTTCGCCCTGCAAGACGCCGTGGTGCGATGGAATCAAATTCATTTTTATCAGGCGCAAAAATTCTGGCCGGCCGCGAAGGGGAAGGACCTGATTTTCGATCACTGCTCGATCTGCCACCAGTTTCAGAGCCGCATGGCTTCGGTAACGCGCGACGCCGATGGCTGGAGGGACCGCGTCGAATATATGAGGACGGCGGAGCACTACGCGCTGGCGATGATCACGGACCAGGACGCGGACGAGATCGCATCGTACCTGACCAAGCTGTTCGGGCCGGAATCCGTGCTGCCGAAATCCCCGGCGGACATGCCCGGGTACAAAGAATCCCTGCGGCATTTCAGCAGCGACGCGATGAATATCGTCTACGTGGAGTACGACATGCCCGGGCCGAGCCGCATGCCCTTCAGCGCCGCACCGGACAAAGACGGCTACCTGTGGATTCCGAATTCCGGCTCGGCGAACAAGATTACGCGCCTCGATTCCAAGACCGGCGAGACGAAGGATTTCACCGCGCCGTATATCGGCACCGCCGGGATTCATTCGGCCGTCCCCGGGCCCGACGGCGCTGTGTGGATTGCCGAACAGGGTCCCAACAAAGTCGGACGGTGGGACCCGAATACGCAGACGATCACCGAATATCAGGACCCTTATGTTCCGGGCGAGAATGGAATTCGCGGACGAGGGTCGAAACATACGCTTCGGTTGGACCCCAGCGGCAACGTGTGGTCGAGCGGCGTCCCGCTGACCAAATTTGATCCGGAGACGCTGAAGTTCACTCACTTCGCCGAGGTGCCTGCTCTTTACGACGTGAAGCCCGACAAGAATGGGGACATCTGGTTCGCGAATCCAACCGGCAACAAGATCGGCAAGCTGGACGGAAAAACCATGAAGGTGACGCAGTGGGCTCCGCCAACGGCTGATTCCTATCCTCGCCGGCTTGAAATCGCCCCGGACGGGCTGATTTATTCGGGCGAGTTCAACGGCGGCAAAATGATCCAGTTCGATCCGAAGACGCAAACCCTCAAGGAAATCCAGCTTCCGGGACCCGATCCGAGCCCCTATGCCATGGGCGTGGATGCCGACGGTAACATCTGGTACGACTCCCACAACCAGGACAACATCGGGCGTGTGGACACGAAAACCGGCAAGGTGACCGAGTATCCGTTCCCCCATTACGAGAACTGCGCGCGGGAATTCTTCCGGGATTCGCAAGGCCGCATGTGGTATGGCACGTCGCCCAACAATAAAGTGGGTTATTTTTATCTGACGAGCCCAACCGGCGGCGCCGAATCGGCCATGAAATAGCCCGTAAGCTCTTTGGCGAAACACACCGTTGTATCCGTTGTTTCCGTTGTATCCGCGGTTTAATCCGAGCCTGACGCGCATGCGATTTCGCGCATGGCGAGCTTTTCTTACAGTGTCGAGTGGCGCATGTCGAGTCTTATTGTTTTCAGTCACTTGAGATGCATTCCGTTCGTCCTGCTGTGTCGAGTGAGCTGTTGAGTTCTTTGGGGTATTTTGCGAAACAAAGGCGAAGAGGTGCCAGGGGGCGCCCGCGTGTCGGACTGCCCTGGCGGCCCTCAGCCGGAGCCATCCAGCAGTTGTTCCCGCCATGCGGGTTTTGCCGTTGATCGTCATGTGTCCGAGGTTACGTGTAGCCACGGCGAGAGGCAGGCTGTCAGGGTGCAGTTGTCGTGGTGTTTTGGAGAGACGCTGGAGGCTAGCGAAATCTCCCATCGGGGCTACAGAGTCTCTGTGAGAAATGGCTAAATCGTACCTCGGCGGCTGAAGCCGCGTTGATTTTTCGGCATTTGCGGCACGGATGAATCCGTGCCCTGACGAAAAACGCGAGTTTTCGCACAGGCTCTACAGTGGAAGCGGCAAAGACGGGGAAGCTACTTCTTCAGGACTTCCGGGTTGACGCAGGTTTCCGGGGGCTGGCCGTTCAGGACCTTGATGATGTTGTTGGCGGCAATTTTCCCCATGTTGATTCGCGTCTCGGGAGTGGCGGAGGCGATATGGGGAACGACGACCACGTTATCGAACGCCGTCAAGCCGGGAACGATTTCAGGCTCATTCTCGAATACGTCGAGGCCGGCGCCCCAGATCTGTTTTTCTTTTAGCGCGTTGAAAAGCGCTTTCTCGTCTACCACCGGCCCGCGGCTGGCGTTGATGAGCACGGCTGTTTTCTTCATCAGCTTGAGCTCTTTCTCGCCGATGTAGTGGCGCGTCTCTGGCGTCAGCGGGACGTGCAGCGTAAGAAAATCCGACTCCCTTAGAAGCGTTTCCTTGTCCACGAAGGTGGCGCCCAGTTCTTGTTCAACGTGCGGATTGCGGCGGGTATTGGAATAGATGATCTTCATGTTAAAGGCTTTGGCCTTGCGCGCGACGTTGGTTCCGATTCGCCCCATGCCCGCGATTCCGAGCGTCTTTTTGTCCACGTCCAGGCCGATGAAAAACATCGGCGACCATCCCTTCCACTTGCCGTCGCGGACGAATCTATCCGCCTCGACCAGGCGCCGTGCGGTGGCGAGCAGCAGCGCAAACGTGTGGGTAGCCGTCGCATCGTCCAGAACACCGGGGGTGTTGGTGAGGATCACTCCTCGCTTTGTCGCAGCCGCGACATCGAAATTGTTGATGCCCACCGCGTAATTCGCGACGATTTTCAACTGCGGCCCGACGGCGTCCAGCAGCTCGCCGTCGATGGTGTCGGTGACGAGGGAGACGATGGCATCGCAGCCTTTGGCTTTTTCTTTCAGCTCTGCTTTGGTGAGAGCGCGATCTTCAGGGTTCACGCCGACGTCGAAGTGTTTCCGGAGATCGTCGATCGTCTCCTGAGGAATCATCCGCGTAACATACACACTGGCCTTGTTCATGCGATTCCGTTTTCTCCAATTCAAACCGTTCCAAGACGGACGGCGTGGCTTTGGGTTTACGATTGGCGTTTGACTTCGATCTTCGCCAGCTTCTCGTAAAAGCGGACGATCGATCCATGATCGAAATCGCCCATGCCGTCGACTTTCAGGGCCTGCATGATTTCCATAACGGCGGCGGATAGAGGCAGCGGCACTCCTACTTCATGGCTGGTTTCGAGCACGTTGCCCAGGTCTTTGATGTGCAGGTTGATGCGGAATCCGGGATTGAATTTTCGGTCCATCATGAGGGGCGCCTTGGCATCGAGCACCGTGCTGCCGGCCAATCCGCCGCGAATCGCCTGGTAAACGAGATTGGGATCGACACCGGCTTTGGTGGCGAGTACCAGGGCTTCCGATACCGCGGCGATATTCAGGGCCACGATAATCTGGTTGGCGAGCTTAGTGACGTTGCCGGCCCCCAGGCCGCCGGTGAGTACGGCCGAAGAACCGATGGCCTTGAATATCGGGAGCATCTCGTCGAAGTCGGCTTGCGCGCCACCGACCATGATGGACAGCGTTCCCTCGATGGCCTTCGGTTCGCCGCCGCTCACCGGCGCATCGAGCATGCGGATGCCTTTTTTGGCGAGTTCGGCGCCGACCTCGCGGGCAACCAAGGGAGCGATCGAGCTCATGTCCACGACGAGCGCGCCAGACTTGGCGCCTTCGGCCACGCCCTTTTCTCCGAGAATGGCCTGCTTCACGTGAGGCGAATTCGGGAGCATGGTGATGACGATGTTCGCCCTGGAGGCGACTTCGCTTGGTGACGCGGCCACTTCCGCCCCGGCCTGTTTTAACTCTTCCAGCGGCTTGGCGACAATGTCGTAAACGACGAGCTGATGGCCCGCCTTGATAAGGTTCTTGCTCATGGGCTTGCCCATGATTCCCAGCCCCACAAAACCGATTTTTGCCATCTCGCTCCTCCTCCGATCTTTCTCAGGCCCTTGGACCCGTGAAACAAAATCAGCCGCGGCTACATCGTGAATTCGCCAGCCTCAAGCGGCGCACGATTATACCTTGCAGGCCGTTAAACCAACCCCCGGGCGGGCAAACTTCGATTCCGATCAGTGGGAGCCGGTTCCACCGGCAGCAGAGGCTTCCGCGGCCCGCGCCCTGGCCACCTTGCGGAACATCCACGCGGTGAGAAGAGGAGTCAAAATCGCGGTAACGATCACCGAAGCCGCCACCTGTACGGTCGCGGCCGGAGCGATGCCCGCGTAGTTGTGATCCGCGAGTGCTACCGCCTGCGGGACCGCGGCGGAATTGCCGGCGGTGCTCGAGGCGGCCGCTCCAGCGATGCCCGATCCGCCGAGCAGCCGGTCGGCTGTGATGCAACAGATGCCTGTGACGATGAAAACGGTGATGCCGAGAACCACGCCGGGAAGCCCCGCGGTGAGGACCGAGCGGAGATTGATGTTCTGCCCGAGCGTGAAGGCCATGAACGGAACGATGATCGGCTCGTGCGTGCCGAAGAAATCACGAATATCGTTATCCAGATTGCCGAGGACCGCGCCTACAAAGATGGGTGCGACCACCGAGACCATCGTCAGCCAGGGGATGTTCGCCAGCCCGGTGCCCACGAAGATGATCATGGTGAGGAAGGGGCCGGTCTCGATGCTCTGCAGAACGTAGGTGCCGACGTCTTCCTTGTCGCCCATGGCGCTGGTGAGAGCCAGAAACATTCCGCCGTTGGTGTCGCTCATGGCCACCATTACCGCGAGGGTGCTGAGCCCCAGGACGCTCCCGTGGAACAGCTTTGCAACCGTCAGCGCGAAAATCGTGGCTATGCCCACTTTGGTGGCCAGGATTCCGAAGCCGCGCTTGAGCATCTTGGGAGCCGCTCTCAGGGTCATCTTGGTTCCCACGGCAAACAGGTACATGCCGAGAACGGTGGGATAGCCTATCCCGCTGAGAGCTTCGGTAAACCCGCCTATTTTCAGAAGCCGTGGGAAGAATGTGTTGATTACCATGCCGAGGAAAAGCGGGCACACCATCAGCCCGCCCGGCACGCGGTTCATTGTTTTCCAAATCTTCATGACTCACCTTCGGCACGACTAAAGCGATTCCCCGGCGCTGATCGAAAAAGCTCCGCCATCCGAGCGCCCCACGGGGAACCGCGCTGGCCATACTACACGACTTAAACTTCTCTGGATTGACGAATAGACTTCCGAAGAATTGCTACGAAGGGCTTTCTCCGCTGGACTTCTGGCGAACAGCGATTTCAGCCGCTGCGGCAATAATCTGGAGTTCGTCACCAAAGCCGGAGAGCCAGTGCACGCCTGATTCTCTGCGGAACCAAGTGATTTGGCGCTTTGCGTACTGGCGGGTGGCCTGCTGCGTTTGCGTTATCGCTTCGGCTTCTGAAATCCGGCCTTCGAGGCTCCGCCGCAATTCGGAATAACCGATGAACTGAAACGGTTTGGCGCCGGCGGGTATTTCCCTGGCGATCAGCGTCTTTATTTCGTCTGCCCAGCCCGTTTGCATCATGTGGTGGACGCGAGCGTCGATGCGCGAGTAAAGGGCGGCGCGTTCCGGTTGCAAGCCGATCTTCGTCACGTGGTAGCCCTGCAGGGCCGTCCGGCCGGTTCCGTAAATCTCCGCCACGGGCTTGCCGGTGAGCACGCGCATTTCGATGGCGCGAATGATCTTTGGCGTGTCGCGCGGCTCGATGCGCGCGGCCGCCGCCGAATCGAGGCGCTTCAAGAGCCGGTGCAGATATTCGGGTGGGCGCCTGGCGGCTGCCGCGCGAAGGCGTTCGCGAAGTTTCTCGGATCGGGCGGGCGCATCCGACAGGCCTTCGAGCAGCGCGCGAAGGTAGAGGCCCGTACCCGCGGCAAGGATGGGGAGTTTGCGCCGCCGGCGCAGGTCGCCGAGAACGGCAAGCGCACGGAGACGATATTCGCCCGCCGTGAACAATTCCCCCGGCTCTACCAGATCGACCAGGTGATGCGGAATCCCGCGCTGCTCGGTAACGGGAACCTTGGCGGTGCCAATATCGAAGTGGCGATACACCTGCGTGGAATCGCAAACGAGGACTTCACCGCCAAGCTTCCGGGCAAGGTCGATCGCGAGCGCTGATTTTCCTGAAGCAGTGGGCCCGAGGATAACGATGAGCCGCTCAGGATCGCTCATCCCGAGAATTTCCAGAGGCGCAGCAGCAGAACGAGCAGCACCAGCCCCGCCAGAATCAGAGCGCCGATCACTTGCGTGCGATTGATCTGCACAAGGCTCACCCAGGCTTCACTTGGCGTATTCGAGGGGCAGGTTATACAGGAAGACAATTCGCAGGCGAATGTAAGGACCCTTGAACTGCGACGGGAGCGGCTCGAAGGGGTTGGACGCGCGGATTGCCGACATGGCAGCGTTATCGAGCGGGCCCTTTCCGGAGGTTCGCTCAAGCAGTGGATCGGGCGAGGGCACGCTGCCGTCGCGATTGATCTGGAAGGTTGTGTCGACCATTCCCTTGTCGCCCATCATGGCTGATTCGGGCATCACCACGTACCAGTTGCGCTTGAGGGTGGCGAGAAGGCGCTGAATGTAGCTGGAGAAATCCACGCCTTCGGTGGGCGTCAGAATGGTAGCGCCCGGCTGCATTCCGGGTCCGCCAGGGCCGCTAGGCCCGCTCGGAATACCACCGCCGCGCGGAACCTGTATCCCGCCACCCGGGTTGCTGTGCTGGATTGCGTCCTGTATCTGGTCGTCAAGCCGCTGCGACGGTATACCCAGGTTGAGCCGATTGGGCTGCTGCGGTGCCGGCTTTACGGGCTCGAGTTGGGAAGGCGCGGGCTGCGTCTGCTGAGGCGGGGGTGGCGCCACCGGAACGCGCGGCCTGGGCGCGTCCGGCAATTCCGGTGCCGGCTTGGGTGCTGGCGCAACGGGGGCCGGCGCCGGCGCTGGCTGGGGCGGCGGCTCTACCGGGGCCACACGATTTAAGGTTTTAGGGGTGATGCGCAGCTTGGGAGCGGGAGGCGTCCGCGGCGCGGGGGCTTCCGGCGGCAGTAGGTAGGTGAGCTGCTGCCGCGCCATTTCGGTTTCCTCCTGCGTGGGCACATGAGTTGGAAATATTTTAGGGATGAAAATCAAAAAAATGATGAGGCCGACGTGAACGAGGACGGAAAGCGTGCGGGTGACAAGATCCCAGCGCGCATTGCGCTTTTCCTCGGGCTCGATCAGGAGGTTCGCGTCGCCGGTGATGAAGATATCGGGTTCGATCACCTCGCGGAGGTCGGCCGTCATTTCAGGACGGTGCTCGAACTCCTTCTGATCTTCGGGGGCGGCAGGCTCGACGTAGGCGGGGACAACGACGCGCGAATCAAGAATGGCGAGCGGGATCGTGTCGGAAACCGGCGTCAGATTCTCAAATGGCTTAGCGGGCATGCCGCGCGCGACCAGCGTGCGATTCACGAGAACACCCAGCGGAAAATGGGCGGGAATCGTGGACTTGCCGTCGAGCGGGGGCGCATCGGACGGGCCGGAGGGTATAACCGTCCGGTCGTCCATATAAGTGGTGGTCCGATGGCCGGTCTTCTTCGCCTCCTCAGGCGAAACCGGACGAACGTTTACCGGAACAAGCGTGCGCGGAATCATGGTACTTCCTGGTGTGAGAAGGCCGCCAGTTGGACGCGCCGCGCGTGCTCCAGGATGCCTGCCATCACGCGGTCGGCAAGTTCCAGGGCGCGCCTGCCGGCTTCGCCATCGACGACAGGGCGCTTGCGCGTGCGAACGGATTCCGCGAAGGCCAGAAGCTCGGCGCGCAGGGGCTCGCCAGGGGTTGTAGGCAGCTTTTCGAAATTGATTTCCGGCTGCGTGTCCTCGGGCATCAACGCGCTGGGCGCGCTGGAACCTTGCTTGACGCGGACGCGCAGCACGTCTTGCCGGGTGAAGTCGAGCGAGATGTATTCATGTTCCTGAAAGAAACGCATCTTGCGGACGCGCTCGGTGGAAACCCGGCTGGCGGTAAGATTCGCCACCGTCCCGGTGGCAAATTCAAGGCGTGCCTGCGCGATATCCACTTTGTCGGTGATTACCGGAATGCCCACGGCCTTGATATCAGTCACCGGGGCATTCACGAGCGAAAGGAGGATGTCGAGGTCGTGGATCATCACGTCGTAGACCACGTCCACGTCCAGGCTGCGCGGTGAGAAAATCCCCAGGCGGTGGACTTCGAAAAACATGGGGCGCGAAACGATCGGTCCCACGGCTACGACCGCTGGATTGAAGCGTTCAACATGGCCGATTTGCAGGATGCGGCCGCTGCGTCTTGCGGCGGCGATCAGCGCATCGGCATCATCGAGAGAGGCGGCCATGGGCTTTTCGACCAGCACGTCGAGCCCGGCATCGAGGAGCCGGCAACCGACCCGGGCATGCTCCCGGGTGGGAACAGCGAGGCTGACAGCGTCGATATTCTGGGTGAAAAGGTCCCGCTCATCGCGGACGGCGCGCGTGCGGAATTCCGCGGCCGTTCTTGCGGCGCGGTCGGCATCGGTGTCGACAATCGCCACAAGCTCGACGCCAGGGAGATCGTGCCACACGCGCACGTGGTTGCGCCCAAACTCGCCGGCGCCAACCACAGCGACTCGAATGGGTTTTCCGTTCACGATTTCTTTTTTGGCTCGGCTTTCTGAAGATCGACCGGCGCGCCGGCGGTCGCAAAGGCCTCAATGGCGATGCCCGCGTGATCGGCGGCTCTTATCAGAGTCTCGCGATCAAACAGAAGGGTGCGCCTTGCATCGATTGCCAGCGCGGTGGCGTTGGCCTGCCGCATCACTTCGATTGTTTTTGCGCCAATTACCGGTACATCAAACCGCATGTCCTGCTTTGGCTTGCTCACTTTCACAACCACGAGCCGCTGGCCGTTGGCAAAACGCGCGGCGCGCTCGATCGTCTCGTCGGTGCCCTCCATGGCTTCGATGGCCACGCAGGCGCAGTCGCGGACGACCACCGTTTGTCCCAGGTCGAGCCCGGCAATCTGGCGGGCGACCTGCTGCCCATAGGCGATGTCGGCCGCCTCGGCTTCGTCCGGCGAGCGCTGCGTGAGCACGCCTTCGGCGGGAAGCAAGCCGCCGAGAAATTTGGTGGAGTCGACGAGCTCGATGCCTTCCTCTTCAAGCACTCGCGCGACAGCTCCGATGAGCGAGTCCGTATTTTTTCTGGGGAGCGAAAACAGCAGCTTGGCGAGGCGCCAGTCCGGACGAATCGAACTGAAAATCTTGCTGTGCTTTACCTGCCCAGCCATCACCGCGTGCTTTACTCCCTCCTCGTGCAGCAGATCGATTCCCCGGCCGAGTTCGCCGAGGCTGATCCAATGGAAGCGGCTGGCGGCGCGCTCCAGCGCCGGAGAAGCCTCTTCACGGATGGCAATCACAGCCATTTCGATTCCGCGGCGGCGCGCGCCTTCGAGCACTAGAAAAGGAAAGTCGCCATTCCCGGCGATGAGTCCCCAATTCCCTGGCGTGTTTTCGACGGTGGCGGCCATTTATTCCTATTTCGTCAAGCCACGGCCGGTGGCCGACTCGATAAACTGGATGAGCAGTTGGACGTCCTCGGAGTGGGTAAGGGTTCCACGCATTTTCTCGACCGCTTGCGCCGTATTCAACTTGGAACGAAGGAGCAGCCGGAAGGCCTGCTCGATGGACTTGATGCGCTCGGGCGAATACCCGCGGCGCTCGAGACCAATGGCGTTGATGCCATAGCAGCGCGTGCCGCGCGGGGCCACGACCATGGAGAACGGCAGCACGTCCTGCGTGATCACGGTGTTGGCGCCAATGTAGGAGTGGCGGCCGATTCGCGTGAACTGGTGCACGAGGCTGAATGCGCAAACCACCGCGTAATCGTCAATGTGGATGTGGCCGGCTAACTGCGCGCCATTCTCCAGAACGACGCGGTCGCCCAGGATGCAGTCGTGCGCCACGTGCGCGTAGGCCATGATGAGATTGTGGCTGCCGATGCGGGTGACATTACCGCCCTTGTCCGTGCCGCGGTTCAACGTGCAAAATTCGCGGAATTCGTTCGAGTCGCCTGCTTCGAGCCACGCACGCTCGCCGTGGTAGGTCAGGTCCTGGGCATCGCCGCCGACCGCGGAAAAGGAGTGGAAATGATTATCGCGTCCGAACCGCGAGGGCCCGCGGACAACGGCGTGGTTCTCGACGACGCAGTTATCGCCCAGTTCCACCTCGTCGCCCACGACGGCGAAGGCTCCGATGCGAACATTCTGTCCCAAGCGGGCCGACGGCGAAACGATGGCTCGAGGATCGATGGTACCGAATGCATGGGAATCGGTTGCCCGGGAATCGGTAGCGCTCATCGTGCCTTCTCCACAGCCGCCGGGGCCGTGGCCTGCACCGCCTCGATATCAACCATCTTGCACATGAGCGTGGCCTCAGCGGCCAGCTCGCCGCCCACGGTGGCGCGTCCCTGAAGCTTGCAGAAGCCGTTGCGCCAGGCCAGCACGTCCATTTCAAGGCGCAACTGGTCGCCCGGAATCACCGGGCGGCGGAAGCGCGCGTTATCGATGGATACGAAATAGAGCAGCTTTTTTTCGCGATCCTCGACTTCCTGCAAGAGCAGCAAGCCCCCCGTTTGCGCCATGGACTCGATGATGAGCACTCCCGGCATGATAGGCTTTCCCGGAAAATGGCCCTGAAAGTAATTTTCGTTCATTGTGACGTTCTTTATTCCCACGATTCGCTTCCATCGTTCCATCTCTTCAATGGCGTCCACCAGCAGAAATGGCGGCCGGTGGGGAAGAATCTTCTGGATCCCATTGATATCTAGGAGCATAGGTGACCTCAGTGTGTGTTTTAGCTGCGTGCACTTTTCGTTTGGCCTGCAGAAGCGAAGCTAATTCTATCCGAATCAATGGCGAACCGGAAACATCAGGGCGGCACACGCATTGTCCAGGAGACAGATCTGACTCGCGAAAATCGGAACCTGTGCATGATAATCTGGCCTGGTGGAAATGTCGGCGCAAAGTTTTGGGCCAGTCATATGCGCGTGGTGCCAAAGAGAGTTAAAACCGGGCGATTCCGCCAAGCCTCCCTCGCACGGAATTTGCCTGCCGTGCATGGGCTTTGTAATTTCCGTTCCGATTGAAGACTTGACTCACATCCCGCCTGAATATTTCGATGACCTACCCTACGGCGTGATCCAGCTCAAAGGCGAGGGAACCGTCGTTGGCTACAACGAAACGGAGGCATCGCTTTCGAAGCTCGACCCTGCGCGGGTGGTTGGGAGGAACTTTTTTCGCGATATCGCGCCCTGCACGCGGGTAAAGGAATTCGAGGGGGAGTTGGCCAGGATGCGCGCGTTTGGGGCTAACGGGAGAGCGGAGCTGCGATTTCTATTCAAATTTCGCCATGGTTCGGTAATGGTGCAGCTCGTGATGGTTTACAACTCCGCGAGCGATACTACGGTTCTGCTGGTCAAGCCATTGGCGAAAGAATTGGACGCGCCCGGCGGGGTCAGCCGCACTCCATGACCCCGCGCCCCTCCATGCGCGCACTGCTGCATGAATTGAAAGGCCGCGAGAAGGAGATGGTGCGGCTGCTGGGGCGGTTCGTGCGGTGCGAATCGCCGAGCCATGACAAATCCGCGGTGGACGCAATGGGGCGGGTTGTCGCGGACGAGTGGCGGCAGCGAGGAGCGAAGGTTCGGATCCTGCGGCAGGCGAAGCGCGGCAACCATGTACGCGCGGAAATGTGGCTGGGTGAGGGCCGCGCGGCGAACGCACCTGGACAAATCCTCGTGCTCGGGCATCTCGACACGGTCTATCCCATGGGCACCCTCGCGAAGATGCCGTTCCGTGTTGCAGGCGGCCGGGCGTGGGGACCGGGAACCTTCGATATGAAGGCCGGGCTCGTGATGGGGCTTTATGCCGCGGATGCATTGCGAACTGCGGGCATAAGGCCGAGCAAGCGCCTCGTGTTTCTTTGGACCTCGGATGAGGAAATCGGCAGCGGCACCTCGCGTCAACTGATTGAAAGCGAGGCCCGGGGCAGCGACGCCGTGCTCGTCCTTGAGCCTTCGCTCGGGCCGGCCGGCCGGCTCAAGACCTCGCGCAAAGGGGTCGGCAGCGCCGAGCTGATTGTGAGCGGGCGCGCCGCCCACGCGGGCATCAACCCGCGCGATGGGGTGAATGCCGTCCACGAACTGGCTCTTCAAATCGACCGCCTGACGAAAATGAACGATTCGCGGCTGGGAGTCACGGTGCAGGCCACGGTGATTTCCGGGGGAACTGTTTCAAACGTGATTCCGGATCACGCTCGAGCGGAAATTGACCTGCGTTTCACGCGGCTGGCCGACGCACGTCCGCTCGATCAAAGGCTGCACAGCCTGCGGCCAATATTGAAAGGCGCGAAGCTGGAGGTGCGGGGTGGAGTCAACCGCCCGCCGCTGGAACGAACAGCGGCCGTGAGCGCGCTTTTTCGACACGCACAATCGCTGATGCTTGAATGCGGCCTTTCGCTTGGTGAAGCGGCGACTGGCGGCGGGTCCGACGGAAATTTTACGTCGGCGATGGGGGTTCCTACCCTGGATGGACTTGGCGCGGTGGGAGGCGGCGCGCACACGCCGCACGAGCACATTGTGATCCGCAAATTCCCGGAGCGCGCCGCGCTCCTGGCCGGCCTTCTCGTCACGCTCTAGTCTTCCACAAGATACGACTCGTTGACACCGGATGCGGTGTAGAATAGACTTGGCGTTTGTCTTTAGAGCGAAAGGTGTGACTGCACAGATGCGGACGTATGTACCCAAGGGCCGGGAGGCCGAAGCGCTGACGGTAGGGAAGAACTGGTTCGTGGTGGATGCGAAGGGCCAGGTTCTGGGCCGGCTGGCGACGCGTGTTGCGAGACTCTTGATTGGCAAAGACAAGCCGAGCTATACCCCGTCGCTTGACTGTGGCGATCATGTGATCGTGATCAACGCCGAGACGATACGGCTTACCGGAAACAAGATTGACCAGAAGATATATCGCCACCATAGCGGGTGGCCGGGTGGGTTAAAGGAAGTTCCGATTCGGGCCCTGATGCAGCGGCGTCCCGAGGAAGTTGTGCGCGAGGCGGTGCTGGGGATGCTGCCGAAGAACAAGCTCCGGGCGCGTCGCGCGAAGAAGCTGCGTGTCTATGCCGGAAGTGAAGCGCTTGCCCGCCACGCCGGACAGAACCCCCAGCCCCTCGCACTGTAAACGCGTGGAGCGTTTACGCTGAAACAGACTTGCATTGGCGGAGAGGTCCGCCATGCGCGGGAACCATTTTCAAGATTCATACCCTAAGGAAATCGAACGGGAGCAGGAGGAACGTTGAGTTCATCGACTAATTTGCCGGGCGCCGTCAAGCAGTTCTACGGCACGGGACGCCGCCGCGAATCGGTTGCGCGCGTGTACATTAAACAAGGACCGGCCGGGTTCACCGTGAACGGGCGGCCCGTAGACGATTATTTTCGCAACGTAGCCTGGCATACATCGGCCGTCGAGCCGCTGAAGTTCACCCAGATGCACGATCAGGTGGAAGTTCGTGCACAGGTGAAGGGCGGGGGCGTCGGAGGACAGGCGGGAGCGGTGCGCATGGGCCTTTCACGCGCGCTGTCACGATTGAATCCGGAATTGCGTCCCGCGCTGCGGAAGAACGGCTTCCTCACGCGCGATTCGCGCATGAAGGAACGGAAGAAGTACGGGCAGAAGGGCGCTCGCCGGCGCTTCCAGTTCAGCAAGCGTTAATTTGCAGGGCCCCGGCTCGCCGGGGTAACTTCACGGCCGGCCAGGTACCGGCAAAAAAGGATGCTGGCGCCGCAAGGCGATTCGAAGCATCCCTTCACAGAAAGGAGATACATTGGGAGTCGAAATTACAATGAAGGAATTACTGGAGGCCGGCGTTCACTTCGGCCACCAGACACGGCGCTGGAATCCGAAAATGAAAGAGTATATTTTCGGCGAGCGCAATGGCATTCACATTATCGATCTGCAGAAGACGCTGAAGATGTTCCGCGATGCGGCGCGCTACGTGTCTGAGCAGGCGGCACAAGGTAAAGTAATCCTCTTCCTCGGCACCAAGCGCCAGGCGCAAGAGGCCATCATGGAAGAAGCGCAGCGCTGTGGAATGTTCTACGTGAACCACCGCTGGCTGGGCGGCACCCTCACCAACTGGGTCACTCTCCAGAAGTCGATCAAGCGGCTTAAACTGCTCAAGGCCATGGTGGAAGACGGGCGCATGGCGCAGTTCTCGAAGAAAGAGGGTGCGCGGCTCGAGCGGGAACTTAAGCACCTCCAGCAGAATTTCTCCGGCGTCGAGAATATGAGCACCCCTCCCGACGTGATGTTCGTGATCGACCCGAATTCGGAAGTGATCGCGGTGCGCGAAGCGCGAAGGATGGGTATTCCGGTAGTGGCGATCGTAGACACGAATTGCGATCCTAATCTTGTGAACTGGGTGATCCCGGGCAACGACGACGCGCTGCGAGCGATCCGGCTGTTTACTTCGAAGATTTCCGACGCGGTGATCGTGGGACGCCAGTCGTTCGAGCAGTCGCAGATCGCCGACCAGAAGAGCGGCGAAGGCGCCACCGAAGAGGGCGTCGACTACGTGGACACGAGCGCCTACGAGGTCTACGAGAAACAGGAAGGCGACTTCGTAGAGGGCGAGCCGGGCGCCGTGCCGGAGGAAGAAGCCGCTGCCGCGGCTGTGCCTGAGAACGAGGAAGTCCCCAAATAGCGATTTTAAAGTGAAACACACCTCGAACGGTTCGTTATTGGACTGACGCAAGGAAACTCCGCATCCGACCGGCGTTGTCAGGCCCGAATCCATCGAAAAGGGATTGAGTGAATTCATGGCCACTGAGACAGGGAAGAATGTATCGGCGCAGCAGGTGAAGGATCTGCGGGACCGTACCGGCGCGGGCTTCACCGCGTGCCGCGATGCGCTCGTCGAGGCAAATGGCGATATCGAGCAGGCCATCAATATTCTGCGGAAAAAGGGACAGGCGGCGGCGCAGAAGAAGGCGCAGCGTGCCACGTCCGAAGGGCTGGTGGGGAGCTATATCCATGCCGGCGGCAAAATTGGGGTGCTGGTGGAGATCAACTGCGAAAGCGATTTCGTGGCGCGCACCGAGGATTTTCAGCGGCTGTGCCATGATGTGGCAATGCACATTGCCGCGCTCGACCCGCGCTTTCTCAGACGCGAGGAAGTGACCCAGGAGACGCTCGATCGCGAGCGCGAGATTTACGCCGAGCAGGCGAAAGCCACGGGCAAGCCGGCGCCCGTGATCGAGAAGATCGTGAACGGCAAAATGGAAAAGTTCTACGAAGAAAACTGCCTTGAAGAGCAGCACTTCATCAAGGACGAGGGGACCACGGTGAAGGAACTGGTTGCTCAGGCGATCGCCAAGCTGGGTGAAAATATCGCCATCCGGCGGTTCGCGCGGTTCAAGGTCGGGGAGATGGACGGCGCGTCCAGCGCTTCCGAGGCCTCCGAGGGAACTGACACCGCGAGTGAGTAATTGCTAAACCGAGTTTCTTGACTGGCACCTCCGCATATCTTGTGCGAAAATTCGCTGGGCATAGCAATCCGACGCCGATCCGGCGCAATCTGAAACATTCGCTGTCAAGTCGTTCTAAGAGCGCGAGAATCTCCGCCGGCGGAGATTCGATCACACCTCCATGACAACGTCCGCAGCCACATCCGCAGCATTGAAACGCGGCAGCGCCAAACGAAGCGGCGCGAAACGGCCGGGCCCGGTATACCACCGCATCGTGGTGAAGCTTTCCGGGGAATCGCTTTCGGGTCCGGACTCGTTTGGCATTCACGCCGGCACGATCCAGGGCTTGGCGCACGAAGTGAAGGGAGTTCAGGACCTCGGCGTGCAAATCGCGCTGATGGTGGGCGGCGGCAATATTTTCCGCGGCACCCGGCAACGGGAACTTTCGATCGACCGCGCGACCGGCGACTACATGGGCATGCTCGCTACGGTGATCAACGGACTGGCGCTGCAGGATGCCCTGGAAAAAGCGGGATGCACCACGCGGCTTTTGAGCGCCATCGAAATGCACCAGGTGGCCGAGCCCTTCATCCGGCGGCGCGCCACGCGGCACCTTGAGAAAGGGCGCGTGGTGATCTTCGCGGCGGGCACGGGCAATCCTTATTTTTCGACCGATACCGCGGCGGCCCTGCGAGCGATGGAAATAAAGGCCGATGTGATTTTGAAAGCGACGCGCGTGGATGGAATTTACGATGCGGACCCCGAGAAGGTGGCGAGCGCCAAGAAATTCGAGCAGATTACTTACCTGGACGTGCTGCAAAAGGGCTTGTCGGTGATGGATTCGACGGCCATTTCGCTGTGCATGGACAACAAGATGCCCATCGTAGTGTTCGATATGGGAGTATCCGGAAATTTGAAGCGCGTCGTGCTGGGCGACCGGGTAGGCTCGACAGTTACCGCGGCTTGACGCCGCAAGCGGAGGCGATGTTTCGATGAATGTGATTGCCACCAGCAAAGATGCCCTGGTGCAGGCGAAGACGCGGATGGAGAAGGCCGTGGAAGACTTCCGCAAGGAGCTGTCGGGAGTCCGCACGGGGCGAGCGAACGTGGCGATTCTCGATCATGTTCGCGTGGATTATCACGGGACGCCGATGCCCATCAACCAACTGGGATCGCTGAATGTTCCCGATCCCGTCCACCATCGTGATTTCGCCGTGGGATCCGGGCGCTGTACCGCTGATCGATAAGGCGATTCGCACCTCGGATATCGGCCTCAATCCCGACGAATGATGGCAAGGTGGTGCGCGTGCCGATTCCCGCGCTTACCGAGGACCGGCGCAAGGACATGGTGAAGCACATTCACAAGGTTCTGGAAAATCACCGCACGGCGGTTCGCAACATACGCCGCGACGTGAAAGAAGCCGTCGAGAAACTCGAGAAGGACAAGAAAATCAGCGAAGACGAAAAAAAGCGCTCACTCGACGAGCTGGAAAAGCTGACCCATTCGGAAACGCAGAAGATCGAGGACCTCTCCGCGGTCGAAGGAAAAAGAACTCCTCGAGTTGAAGGTGACGCCGGGAGAGGCTCTCCCGATTCGCGATCCGCCTTGCAGTTTTCAGCGAATTTGTAAAATCAGTTGGTTCGTTTTAGCTTGAAATTTATTTCCAGGTTTGATCTTATCGTCCACGCTCAGCAGGCGAGCGAGCGATGGCTTCGTAAGCCCGAAGGTGGCAAACGTAAAGTCGGTCATCGCCCGTCCGGCAACCAGGTCTTTGCTGTAAGTTGCATACCCGCTCAAAGTAACTTCCTTGGTTACGCCATGAACGGTTAGGTCGCCTGTAAGCTGAAAGCCGCTCTGGCCGGTTGCGCGGTCGGGAGCCGGAAGCGGATTGGGCGCCCCTTGAAGCCGTTTGGCCACAAACTCAGCCGTCGGAAACTTGTCCGTCTCGAGGGTTCGGTTCTTGACGTAGCCATCGCGCATATCCTGGTCGCTCTTGAGGTTTCGCAGGTCGATGGTGACCTTCGAGTGGGCCGCGTCGACCGACCCGTCCGGCAGGATCACAAGGGTGCCGGTGATGGAATCCGTTGAACCGACGGCGTCGTCCGGAAAGCTGATGCCCGCGAGTTGCTCGCGAACCCGGTAGGTTGCCGTGGTGCCGCCGGCAACTTCGAGCTGAATAGAAGGCCCCGGCTTGTCCTGCGCTCTAAGCGACGGGACCTGCGCGAAAACAAATACAGCCGCGAAAATCATCCCGAACGCGTATACCACTCGACGCCCTGACCTGACCCGCTCTGGATTCATCGTGAACCTTTCTCAATCAATTGTGTATTCGGACTAAGACCCCTCGACTGACCGCGGTAGCGGTTTCATTGTACACGAGCGTGAGTTCCTCCGAGTTTGAGCCTCTCAGACCGGGTTGGCTCAGTTTATTGCCGGGAGTTCATCCGGCAAGTCGAGCAGGACGCTGCATTCAGCGGCTTTTGCTGAGCAGGAAAGCGTGCCGCGGCGGACCAGCTTCATCGGCGAAGCATCCGGGAACAGCGGCCCGTAATCGAGCGAGCGGAGGCGGTCCGCGAAAGCGCGCAGCTGTTCGCCCCCATCCAAAAAGCGCACAGATTCCACGCGAGGCGAATGAGAAGGGGTTTTGCCGGGCGATAGCAACACGGTAAATTGGGCCTGCGCACTCTCATTGAGCAGTTTTCCGGCAGGAAGCTTCCGAAGCGCCGCAAGCATGGGCGCTGCCTGTCTTACAAGGTCACCGATCTGCGAGTTGCCGCCCAGAAGCAGCGTGAGACGCGCCCGGGTGTCCAAATTCGGATGTGGAGCGGCGAGCGCCATGGCATACGTGCGGATGGCTTCGTCTTTCTTTCCGCGCTTTTCATATATTCTCGCGAGGTGATCTGCCATTTCGCCTCGCTGATCGAGCAGCCACGCGGAGCGAATGTAGCGTTCGGCGGCCTCAAGATCGCCTTTCTGAAAATAGACCCAGCCGAGCGTATCCCAGTAGTTTCCCATACTCGCGACTTTCCCTGTTTGCTCGGCGGTCAAGTGGGGAAGGTCGACCTTGGCAAGATCAGCTGCGGTTACCGACACTGCCAATTCCGCATATTTCTGAGCTTTTGCCAACTCCACCTTGTGCTCCGCGAGGTTGTAGGCGGCGTTATTCCAGATGGCGGGCGTCGGAGATAACTCTATGGCGTGGTCGAACGCATCGAGCGCTTCGTCATTGTGGCCCAGGTTGATGTACGCCTGGCCCAGGCTGATCTGCAACTCCGCTTTGCCGGGGGACAGCACCGCGGCTTTATCGAGCTCGGGCGCGGCTTCGAGATATTGACGCTGAGCCAGGAGAATCGTGCCGAGCGCGGCGTGGGCAATCGTATCGAGCGGGTCGATTTCAATCTGCTTGCGGAAGGCGGCAGCGGCTTCGTCATATTTCTGCTGCTGCTCATAGGCGAGCCCGAGATAGTTGTGGGCGTGCTCGTCTGCGGGATTTACCTCCAGTTGTTTTTCGAATGCGGAGACCGCTTCATCGAGCCGCGAAAGGCGCATATGTGCGAGTCCTAGCTCGTTCCACGCCTCTTTGTGTGCAGGCTCCAAGGCGACGACGCGCTCAAAGAGCGGAATGGCGGATTGGGCGCTGCCGGAGGCGAGCGCGGCAGTGCCGGCCTCGAAGAGATCGCTTACAGTTGCCTCCGGCGGCACAACGGGTGCGCCTGCCACCTTATGTTCGACGATCAGAGGCTGCGTCTGATCGGCGTCGACGGCATGCGTGAATGAAAGGTAGTCGCTGCGCCGGGACGCGGGAAGCTCGCGCATTTTGAAATCCAGGGTCCGCTCCGCCGTGAGAGTGTTTTCCTGATATCGATAGCTCGATTTGAATTCGGCGTAATCGCGGCCTACCCCGCTGGCGACCGGTGCCTCGGCGACATAACCCAAGGGCAGCGAGAGTTTAAGATGAGTGGATACATCGAGGGCGACTGCCAAGTGCGATTGGCTGGCGCTGCATTCTTGGGAGCATCGGGCATTCCTATCGAAAGCAGGGGCAGGGGGACTTTGGCTTTCTTGCTCGACCAGTCCAGGAAACTGGCTTGCGCGTATTCGAGATCGACTTCAAAGGGATTTTTCGTATCGAGCGGGTCGCTCGATTTCGCGAGGGTGACGTCCCCGCGCAGGCCGTCGAGAGTCAGGAGTGTCTGCCCGAGGTCTTTCCATTGCGAAGGCGGTGTGCGGTGGAAGGCGAGGCGCAGCACAAATTCGTTGTCGCCGCGAATTTGATAGTGGATGTGAGCGGTTAGCTTTCCGAGATCGCTCACACGGGCTTCCACTTCCACTTTTTGCGTGGAAAGAAACGGCGGGTCCGCCGGCGTTTCCACGATTTTTGCCGTTCCCTCTGGCGCGATCAGCAAGGCCGATTTGTGGCGCAGCGACAACGGTAAGAACTCGAACGGAGCCGACTCCGGCGCCGAATCCATCCAGATCATCTTGTCGCCGCTTGCCACCGCCGTGATCGCGTAATCCAGTTGCGACGGGGAGGGAGCGGAACGATCGAGCTTTTGCGATTGTGGAAGCAGAACGGTGCTCGTCTGAAAACCGGCTGCCCGCAGCATCGCCGCCAGCAAGGCGCCTTTGTCTTTCGCGTCGCCATATTGGTTTTTGAAGACTTCGGCGGCCGAATGCGGGCGCAAAGCCTGCCGAGCCGGCCGGTAGTTCCACGTAGCGGATATTCGCGGCAACGTACTCATAAATCGCTTCGATCTTATCGATTTCCGCTGAGAGGCCAGCGATGAGTTCTGCGGCTTTCGCGCGGATTTCCGGTGTCGCCTCCGTGCTTTTGTGTCGTAGATCTTTGCATACCATCGCGATACGGCGTTCCAGTCGCGAAGCTGGTGAGTCTGCACGTCTGGCTGCGCCGCTCGTGTTCCTTGGCCTGGCCGGGATTGGAGCCGTTATCGTCGTTGGAAGAAATCGTCAGATTCGCGTGCTTCCAGCGATAGACGACACGTTCTTTCGTTGCGGCTGCGTCGGTGGAATAAGGCACGCCGGGCGATGAACGATTACGCTGCGGCCCTCGGCACGCTGACTTCGAGCCTTTCATCCAGCACGATCGCATCTCTCAAAAACGCGTGCTGCGCCCAGAATTCCTGCGCGGCGATGGGATGAACGATGCGGGTAACAATCTCGTATTCAAGGATGTCGCCGGGCTGTAGAGGCGGTACGGCGATATGTTTTTCTTTGGAGTTGGCGTAAGCAGGGGCGTCGCGAGCGGCGGACGCAGTGTCTTCCGTGACGGCTTGGGGCGGGCGTCGATGCGGTCCCGTCCGGTTTGCGCACGCGAACGAAGGATACATTCTGTTCTTCGGAATTGGCATCAAAAGCGAACGAAAGTTCGCTGAGCTGTCTTGGCGGCGACGTCATTCTGAATGCGGATCCGCGCCGTTAGGATGCGCTCGCCGGTGCCGTCATTTTCAAAGCGAAATGTGGTTTTATACTCTTCGATTACGTATGGCTCCGTGGAATATTTGCCCGGCAGGTCTTGCGGCGGAGCGGCGCCGCCGCTCGGCGCCTGAGCTTTCTGATCCGGACGATTTTGCGCCGCAGCGAAAGGCGGTATGGCGGCTCGACGAGAAGGCACAAAAGCGCCGCACCTGCGAAATTCACGGATGCTCCCTGTTGAAAAAAGCGGCCCCAGTTTAGGCACGAATACGCATGGCGGTAAAGGATCTGCGGAAGCTACGGTGAGGCAATTGCCAGCGCATGCGGACTGCCCCAAGGGTAGTTGTTTTGGGGATTTGTGCACGTCGATGAGCGGACAGCCTTGAATAGCGTCAATAGACGGCATCACATCCTTATGAGTAGCTTACGAATTGCCCGCGTGCATAACTACACATGTAGCATCTAGGCGATTGACGTGCGAGCACCGCGGGAGCTTCACGGTGACAGGAGATCGAGTGGACAATTTTGCCCTCACGAGAGCGAAGCAAAAACTCACGGACTTTGCCCACACGGCGACCAGCCTAAAATGGGCCTTTCGATTTCCACAGAGGAATCGGGTTGACATGACTTGTTGTTTTTCCTATACTTGCGCGGTTGTCTAGAGGCCTTCGGGCCTGGTGTGGTGAAGGGAAGTCTTTCGATCCCGGAACAAGAAGGACGGAACGGGATTTGAAGGAGCGGCCGAAATGGGGCGCCAGCCCCGCAAAGCCGTGTAAGCCTCTCCGGTTTTTTTGAGCAGATGCAGTTCACCTCGGGGTGAAGCGTCCGCACGGAGCACCTTGTAGTTCCTCAAGGGTTGGCGGCCTTTCTGTTCATGCACCCGCAGAGTACTGCGCGGGAGGCATACTCGCGCGTGTACCACTCAATTATTGAAGCGTTTCTGGAAGCAAAAGGGGAAAAGGCGTGCCGACGTTTTCACAACTCGTGCGGAATGGCCGAGAGAAAATCCGGATCAAGACAAAGTCGCCGGCGTCTTGAAGGGTGCCCGGAAAAGCGCGGCGTGTGCGTGCGCGTTTACACGCAGACGCCGAAGAAGCCCAACTCCGCGCTGCGAAAAGTGGCGCGCGCGCGGCTGACCAACAGCGCCGAAGTGACCACCTACATTCCCGGGATCGGCCACAATCTGCAGGAACACTCGATCGTGCTGGTGCGCGGCGGCCGCGTGAAGGATCTGCCGGGAGTTCGCTACCACGTCATTCGCGGCACGCTGGATGCGGCGGGCGTTGAAAATCGCAAGCAAGGGCGCTCGAAATACGGCGCCAAGCGGCCTAAAGCCGCACAGAAGTAGGAGAGCGGATAGATGCCTCGTAAAGGTTGGGTTCTTCGAAGAAGGATTGCGGGCGACCCGGTCTATAACAGCGACCTGGTCCAGAAGTTCATCTCGAGCATGATGTATGACGGCAAGCGCTCGACGGCTCAGGTGATTTTTTACAACGCGATGGATCACGTCGCGCAGAAGACGAACGACGACGCGTTCAAGCTGTTCAAGAAGGCCGTGGAAAACTGCAAGCCGATGCTGGAAGTGAAGACGCGGCGCGTGGGCGGCGCGAACTACCAGGTGCCCGTCGAAGTGAATCCTTACCGGCGCCAGTCGCTCGCGATTCACTGGCTGGTGCTCAATGCGCGGACGCGCTCCGGCAAGTCGATGACCGACAAGCTGGCCGAAGAAATCATGGACGCGGCCAACGGCCGCGGCGGAGCAGTGAAGAAGAAGGAGGACGTGCACCGCATGGCGGAGGCCAACAAAGCCTTCGCGCATTATCGCTGGTAGCGCGGACGAATCGTTCAGAATGGCACGCCAAGTCCAACTCGAGCACATCCGGAACATCGGGATCATGGCGCACATCGATGCGGGGAAAACCACCTGCACCGAGCGCATCCTGTTCTATACGGGTGTGACCTACAAGATCGGCGAAGTGCACGAAGGCACCGCCACCATGGACTGGATGGAGCAGGAGCGCGAGCGCGGCATCACCATCACCTCCGCCGCGACGACGGCCTCCTGGAGCCGGTTCGGAGTGAAGCACCGCATCAATATTATTGATACGCCGGGCCACGTGGATTTCACCGTGGAAGTGGAGCGGTCGCTGCGCGTGCTGGATGGCGCGGTGGCCGTGTTCGACGCGGTGGCCGGCGTGCAGCCGCAGTCGGAAACCGTATGGCGCCAGGCGGACAAGTATCGCGTGCCGCGCATTGCGTTCATCAATAAGATGGACCGCATGGGCGCCGATTTCGATCATTCGATCAAGACCATGCGGCAGCGGCTTTCGGGGCATCCCGTGCCGATCCAGTATCCCATCGGGCGCGAGGACAATTTCATCGGCGTCATCGATTTCATCGAAGAGCGCGCCATCATCTGGAAGAGCGAAACCCTGGGCGCGGAGTACGAAACGCTGCCGCTCGAAAAGCTGTGGGATGCGGAGTACCTGAAGTCGCACCCGGAATTGGAGACCGCCGTGAAGGCTTCGGCGCTGACCCCGGAATTTTATAAAGAGCATCGCGACAAGGTCGTCGAGTATATCGCCGAGCACGACGACGCCATCCTGACCAAGTATCTCGACCAGCACAAGCTGGAGCCGGCGGAGTTGCGCGCGTCGCTGCGCAGGTCGACGATTGCGCTCAAGCTGGTGCCGGTGGTGGCGGGCTCGGCGTTCAAGAACAAGGGCATTCAGCCGCTGCTCGATGCGGTGGTCGATTATCTGCCGTCGCCGCTCGATATTCCCCCGATCGAAGGCATCGATCCGGATACCGAAGAGGCGGAACTGCGGCGTTCGGCGGACGATCAGCCGTTTGCCGCGCTGGCGTTCAAGATCATGACCGATCCGTTCGTCGGCCACGTGACCTATATTCGCGTGTATTCCGGCGTGCTGAAGGCCGGGCAGAACGTTTACAACTCCACCAAGAAAACGCGCGAGCGCATCGGGCGCTTGCTGCGGATGCATGCGAACAAGCGCGAGGAAATCGATTCGGTGGAAGCGGGCGATATTGCCGCCTGCGTGGGCTTGAAGAACGTGACTACCGGCGACACGCTGTGCGATGAAGACAAGCCCATCGTGCTCGAGTCGATCGATTTCCCGGCGCCGGTGATTTCGGTGGCCATCGAGCCGAAAACCAAAGCGGACCAGGAAAAAATGGGCACCGCCCTCGCCAAGCTGGCGCAGGAAGATCCCACGTTCCGCGTGCACACCGATGTCGACACCGGGCCAGACGCTGATTTCCGGCATGGGCGAGCTGCACCTGGAAATCATCGTCGACCGCATGATGCGCGAGTTCAGCGTGCAGGCCAACGTGGGCCGGCCGCAGGTGGCCTATCGCGAAACGATTCTCAAGAAGGCCGAAGGCGAAGAGAAATACATCAAGCAGACCGGCGGCCGCGGCCAATACGGCCACGTGAAGCTTACCGTGCAGCCGCTGCCCAATTCCGGCGCGGGAGACATGCACGAGATGTCGACCGACGAACTCGATGCGCTCGCGCAGAAGGTGGCCGGCAAGGGCGGCAAGTGGCGCTTCGACAAGGAACACCGGCTGCTGTTCATCGACAAGGTGTTCGGCGGCGCGATTCCGAGAGAATTCATCGCTCCCATCGAAAACGGCGTGAAGGAAGCGATGGAAACCGGCGTTCTGGCGGGCTACGAAATGGTGGATCTCGCGGTGACGGTGATCGACGGCAGCTATCACGAAGTGGACAGCTCGGAAATGGCGTTCAAGATCGCCGGCTCGATGGCGTTCAAGGAAGCGTGCCGGAAGGCCAGCCCGAAGCTGCTCGAGCCGATCATGAAGGTGGAAGTGGTGGTGCCGGAGGATTACATGGGCCCGGTGATCGCCGACCTGAACTCGCGGCGCGGCCAGATGCAGGGGCGCGAATCGCGCGGCGGCACCGAGATCATCAACGTGCTGGTGCCGTTGGCGGAGATGTTTGGCTACGCCACCGATATTCGCAGCCGGACGCAGGGACGCGGCAGCTTTACGATGCACTTCTCGCATTACCAGCAGGCGCCCAACAACATCGCGGAAGAAATCATTGGCGGGAAGACCGGTGCAAAGGCCAAGAGGTAGCGGGCCCCGAAGTTTATTTTCATAGAAACTCTGGAAACAGAACGGAGCGGAGAGAGAATGGCGAAGGAGAAATTCGAGCGAGATAAGCCGCACGTGAACATGGGGACGATTGGGCACATCGACCACGGCAAGACGACGCTGACGGCGGCGATCACCAAGGTGCTGTCGAAGCACAACCCGAAGGTGTCGTTCCGGGCGTTTGATTCGATCGACAACGCGCCGGAAGAGCGCGAGCGCGGCATCACGATCGCGGTGTCGCACGTGGAGTATGAGACGGCGAACCGGCACTACGCGCACATCGATTGCCCGGGGCACGCCGATTACGTGAAGAACATGATCACGGGCGCGGCGCAGATGGACGGCGCGATCCTGGTGGTGGCGGCGACCGATGGGCCGATGCCGCAGACGCGGGAGCACATTCTGCTGGCGCGGCAGGTGGGCGTGCCGGCGATCGTGGTGTTCCTGAACAAGTGCGACATGGTGGAAGATCCGGAGCTGCTGGAGCTGGTGGAGCTGGAAGTGCGCGAACTGCTGAAGACGTATCAGTTTCCGGGGGACACGATTCCGGTGGTGCGCGGGTCGGCGCTGAAGGCGCTGGAAGGCGACGAGAAGTGGGAGAAGACGGTTCTTGAGCTGATGGACGCGGTGGACAAGAACATCCCGCTGCCGCAGCGGGACGTGGACAAGCCGTTCGCGATGCCGATCGAGGATATTTTCTCGATCTCGGGCCGCGGCACGGTGGTGACGGGGCGAATCGAGCGCGGCAAGGTGAAGGTGGGCGAGGAAGTCGAGATTGTGGGCTTCCGTCCGACGATGCGCAAGACGGTGACGGGCGTGGAGATGTTCCGCAAGCTGCTGGATGAAGGGATGGCGGGAGACAACGTGGGGTTGCTGCTGCGCGGCACGGAAAAGGAAGAAGTGGAGCGCGGGCAGGTGCTGGCCAAGCCGGGGTCGATCACGCCGCACACGAAGTTCAAGGCGGAAGCGTACGTGTTGACGAAGGAAGAGGGCGGGCGGCACACGCCGTTCTTCACGGGGTACCGGCCGCAGTTTTACTTCCGGACGACGGACGTGACCGGAGACGTGAAGCTGCCGGCAGGGCGTGGAGATGGTGATGCCGGGGGACAACGTGTCGGCGGAGATCACGCTGATCACGCCGGTGGCGCTGGAGAAGGGGTTGCGGTTCGCGATTCGCGAAGGCGGCCACACCGTCGGCGCCGGCGCCGTCGCGGAGATCATCGAGTAACTATGGCAACGGAGAAAAAATTCGCATTCGTTTGAAGGCGTACGATCACCGCATTCTCGATCAGTCGACGCGGGAAATTGTGGACACGGCCAAGCGCACCGGGCGCCGATGTGGCCGGGCCGATTCCGCTGCCCACGGTGATCAACCGCTGGACGGTGCTGCGGTCGCCGCACGTGGACAAGAAATCGCGCGAGCAGTTTGAGATGCGCACGCACAAGCGGCTGATCGATATTCTCGAGCCCACGCCGGACACGGTGGACGCGCTGATGAAGCTCGATCTGCCGCCGGGCGTGGACGTGGAAATCAAGGCTTTCGGCCGCGAACACGCGGTCAAGTAAGCGCAGCAAGCGAAATCAGCAAGCAAGAAGGAAAGAGCGAGAGCGATGGCAGTCAACGGAATACTCGGAATCAAGCTGGGCATGACGCAGGTCTTCGCCGAAGACGGCACGGCGGTGCCCTGCACGGTGCTGCAGGCGGGCCCGTGCGTGGTGGTGCAGCGGCGCACGAAGGATAAAGACGGCTACGACGCCGTGCAACTCGGCCTGGTGGAATTCATCAAGCCGCAGCGCGTGAACAAGGCCCATGACCGGCCACTTCAAGAAGGCCGGCGTCGCGCCGATGCGCTACTGCGCGAAATTCGGCTGCCAACGACTCGAAGGACGAAACCAAGCCCGGCGACCGCGTGCTGGTCGACGGATTCCAGATCGGCGAGTTGGTGGACGTGACCGGCGTCAGCAAGGGCAAGGGATTTCAGGGCGGCGTGAAGCGCTGGCACTATCGCGGCGGCGACGCGACGCACGGCTCGATGCATCACCGCGCGCCGGGCGGCATCGGCGCGAGTTCGTTTCCTTCGCGCGTGTGGAAGGGCCAGCATTTTCCGGGGCACATGGGCAATGAGCGCAAGACGGTCGAAGAATTTGCGCGTGGTGAAGATGGACGCGGACGAGAATCTGCTGCTGGTGCGCGGCGCGGTGCCGGGCCGGCCGGCAGCTACATTTTCATTCGCAAGAGCCGAAGTCGTAGTGAAGCGCAGCTTCAGGAAACGGCGAGAGACGACGATGCCAGTTGTGGACGTGAAAAATCTGGAAGGCAAGACGTCGGCCAGGTGGAACTGGCCGACGACGTATTTGGCGCGAGGGTGAACCCGCACCTGCTGCACGAAGCGGTGCGGTATTATCTGGCGGGCGCAGCGCGCGGGAACGCACAAGACCAAGGACAAGAGCGAAGTCAGCGGCTCGGGGAGGAAGCTCTGGAAGCAGAAGGGCACCGGCCGCGCGCGCGTCGGATCGATTCGGTCGCCGATCTGGCGCCAGGGCGGCACGGTGCATGGTCCCAGCCGCGCAGTTACGGATACGCGCTGCCGAAGAAGATGGTTCTGGGCGCGCTGCGTTCGGCGCTTTCGGCGAAACTGGCGCGCAACAGAAGCTGACGGTTGTGGATGGCTGGGCGCTCGAATCGCACAAGACGAAGGCGTTCCGGCAGGCGCTCGATAAGCTGGACGGTGCCAAGCGCACGATCCTGCTCGTGTCGAACACGTCGGACGTGAATCTGGAGCGCGCCAGCCGGAACCTGGAAGGCGTGACGCTGGTGGCCTCCACGCATCTGGAGCCGTACGATTTGCTGCGGCACGACCGCCTGATGCTTTCGCGCGAAGCGGCTGTGCGGCTGGGCCGGGCGCTCTCCGCAACCAGGAGCGAAGTCCGGCGACACGGTGCAGATCGAACCGTCCCCGGCAGTGAAGGCGGAAGGAAGCGAAGGCGCCAAAGCGAAGCCCGCGCCGGCGAAAACCAAGGCCTCGTCCGCCGCGCCCAAGGCCGCGCGAAGAAGGCTGCCCCGGCCAAGGCGGAAAAGGCCGGGAAGAAGGAAAAGCCGAAGGCCAAGCCCAAGGCGAAAAAGGAATAGGTTATGGCGACCAGGCTCTATCAGATCATTCGGCGCCCGATCATCACCGAAAAGGGCCTGGCCGTGAAGGAAACGCAGCACACGGTGGTGTTTGAAGTCGCGGCCGACGCCACCAAGACGGAAATCAAGGAAGCGGTGCAGCGGATTTTCAAGGTGAAGGTCGACCGCGTGCGCACGGCGATTTATCACGGCAAGTTTCGCCGCCGCGGGCGCGCCGAGGGCTTCCGCAGCGATTGGAAGAAGGCTTACGTGAAGCTGGCTCCCGGCGAAAAGATGATCGAATACGCGGAGAATCTGTAGTTTCGGGGATTTTTGAGGCGGTTTCGGAAGGCGACACGGCGTCTTTCGAAGCGCTCGAGGCAAGAGGTAAGAATGGCACTAAAAACATTTAAACCGTACACACCCTCGCGGCGCTTCCTGACCATGCTCGATAAGAGCGAGATCACCAAGCAGACGCCGGAAAAGTCGCTCACCGAATCGAAGAAGCGCACGGGCGGCCGCAACTCCCACGGCGAAATCACGTCTGGCATCGCGGCGGCGGGCACGCGCGGCGCTACCGGTCGATCGATTTCCGGCGCGACAAGACGGGAATCCCGGCCAAGGTGGCGGCCATCGAATACGATCCGAACCGTTCGTCGCGAATCGCGCTGCTGCACTATGCCGACGGCGAGAAGCGCTACATTCTGCAGCCGGTGGGCCTGGAAGTGGGCATGACGGTGCAGAACGGGGAAGGGGCGGACATTCTTCCGGGCAACGCGCTGACCTTCCGGCACATCCCTCCCGGCACGATGGTCCACAACCTGGAACTTGTTTCCGGGCAAGGGCGGCGCAAATGGTGCGCGCGGCGGGCGGCGCGGCGCAGTTGCTGAGCAAGGAAGGCGAGATTGCGCTGGTAAAGCTGCCTTCGGGCGAGGTCCGGAAGTTCAGCGTGGATTGCATGGCCACGGTCGGTCAGCTCGGGAATCTGGACCATGAGAACGTGACCTACGGGAAGGCGGGCCGCACGCGATGGCATGGAAAGCGTCCCACCGTGCGCGGCGTGGCCATGAACCCGGTCGATCACCCGCACGGCGGCGGTGAGGGTCGCGTGAAGGGCAACCACCCGCAGACTCCCTGGGGATTTCCCACTCTGGGCGCCAAGACGCGCAACAAGCGCAAGAGCGACCGGATGATTGTGGAGCGGCGCAAGCCGTAGTTTGGAGCAGCAGTACAAATCAGGAAACCCGGCGCGGCGGGGAATCGAGGGTCAGATGGCAGCTACACGATCGTCTCGACGTGCGCACACGCCGTACAGCCCGCCCGCGGAAAGCGGTTCCGCGGCGGCCGGTAAAGCCGGTTGCCAAGGTTTCCAAGTTCGCTCCGGCGCCGCAGGTTTTGATGCGTTTGTGCAAGACCGGCTGGGCGGTGATTGTGGAAAAGATACCGAACGCCCAGGGAACGCGGTTTGTATGCCCGTTCTGCCCGCTTTCGCACCGCGTTTCGGGCCCGGTGCGCGGGTTTCGCAAGATGCGCCGCGCGCAATGGATCAAGCTGCGCCGCGTGGAGGAGTAGAGGAAAGATGCCGCGTTCGCTAAAGAAGGGTCCCTTTATCGACGGCCACCTGCGCGTGAAGGTGGAAGGGATGAATTCGCGCAACGAAAAGAAAGTAGTCAAGACGTGGTCGCGCCGGTCGACGATCCTGCCGGACATGATCGGCCACACGATCGCCGTTCACAACGGGCGGAAGTTTATTCCCGTGTACATCACCGAGCAGATGGTCGGACACAAGCTGGGCGAGTTTGCCGCCACGCGGACCTTTAAGGGCCATGCGGTGAAGGCGGCGCTGGAACGGGCGGCCGGAGCGGCTCCTGCCGCCGGAGCGGCGCCCGCGGGTGGCGGAGCCGGCAGCGCCAAAGGCGTAAGGCGAAGGGCATATAACCATGGCAACGGCAGAACAGGCTCACGGTCAGATTGAAGGAACGGCTATCGCGCGGTTTGTGCGCGTGTCGCCGCAGAAGGCTCGCCTGGTGATCGACTTGATCCGCGGCCAGCGCGCGGAAGAGGCCCTGCAGACATTGCAGTTCACCAAGAAGCGCATCGCTAAGGACGTAGCGAAAACGCTGCGCAGCGCGATCGCCAACGCCGAACGCAAGGCGGACGATTCCGGCGCATCGCTCGATGTGGACGCGTTGTTCGTGACGCATTGCTGCGTGAACGAAGGGCCGCGATGGAAGCGCATGCGTCCCGCGCCGATGGGCCGCGGCTTTCGCTACCAGAAGCGGACCAGCCATATCGAGGTGGCCGTCTCCGAGCATCTGAAGGCCGCTGCGTCTCGCGCGGCGGCGGTGGCGGCCGAAGAGCAGGCATCCAAGGGCGTGCGCGGAGCGGTGCGCAAGGCGCGCAAGGCCATCGAGAAGCGCGCCAAAGAATCGCAGAAGAAGTAGCAGCGCGAGCAGAAGCGGGAGGCAAGTTTGGGGCAGAAGACACATCCGTACGGGTTTCGGCTGGGCTACAACAAGGGCTGGAAGTCGCGCTGGTTCGCCAAGCGCGATTATGCCGACCTGTTGCACGAAGACGTCATTTTGCGGAAGCAGCTGAAAGAGAAGCTTAAGTCCGCGGGCATGGACTCGATCGACATCGAGCGCGCCGCCAACAAGCTGGTGGTGCGCATCTACACCGCCCGCCCGGGAATCATCATCGGGCGCAAGGGCTCGGAAATCGACAAGCTCAAGCTCGAAGTGCAGAAGCGCACCAAGCGCGAAGTGCACATCGACATTCAGGAAGTGCACCGGCCGGAACTGGCCGCGCAACTGGTGGCCGAATCGATCGCGTTGCAGCTGGAAAAGCGCGTGGCTTTCCGCCGCGCGATGCGCAAGGCGGTGGACTCGGCTCTGCGCTTTGGCTGCAAGGGCATTAAGGTGCATGTGGGCGGCCGGTTGAACGGCGCGGAAATCGCGCGCAAAGAATGGTACCTGCAGGGGCGGTTGCCGCTGCAGACGCTGCGCGCGGATATCGATTACGGATTGGCCGAGGCCCACACCACCTACGGGATCATCGGCGTGAAGTGCTGGATTTATCAGGGCGAAAAAATTCCGGCTCGCGGGAAACGCGGTGCCGGCGCAACGGTAAGCGCGGAAGCGTAAGGGAACAGGCCACTCATCATGTTGATGCCGAAAAAAGTGAAGTACCGCAAGCAGCAGCGCGGGCGCCGCACCGGGAAAGCCTGGCGCGGAGGGGCCCTCGCGTTTGGCGACTACGGGCTGAAGGCTCTCGAGCCAGCCTGGATCACCGACCGCCAGATTGAAGCCTCGCGCGTGGCGATCACTCGGTTTATCAAGCGCGGCGGCAAGCTGTGGATCCGGATTTTTCCGGACAAGCCGTTCACCAAGAAGCCGGCCGAGACTCGTATGGGTAAGGGCAAAGGGCCCCCGGAGCATTGGGTGGCGGCGGTAAAGCCGGGCCGGATCATGTTCGAGATGGCGGGCGTCGATCTCGCTTCGGCGACCGAGGCCATGAAGCTCGCGGCCAGCAAGATCCCCATCCGGACGAAGTTCGTGACGCGGGCGGAGGGGCTGTAATGGCGGACAAAGCGGAAAAAATCGAGAAGTACCGCAACATGAATCCCAACGAGCTCGAAATTCAGGAGCGCGAGCTGGGCGAGCAGATTTTCCGCCTGCGCTTTCAGCTTTCCACGGGGCAGTCGGAAGGGCTGAAAAGGCTGCGGGAAGCGAAGAAGGACTTTGCGCGGGTGAAAACGCTCCTGCGCGAAGCCGAACTGAGGAAAAAGTAATGGCGAATGAAACAGCAGCGCCACAGCAAGAGACTCACGAGCGTGGCGCACGGCAGGAACTGGTCGGCGTGGTTACCAGCGCCAAGATGCAGAAGACCATCGTGGTGAAAGTCACGCGCTCGACGCAGCACCCGCTCTATCACCGCGTCGTGCGGTCGGGAAAGAAATATTATGCGCACGATGAGACCGGGGACGCGCGCGTGGGCGACACGGTGCGGATCGTCGCCACCAGGCCGCTATCGAAGCTGAAGCGGTGGCGGCTCAAGCAGGTGGTCTCGCGCTCGACGCGCGTGCGGTAAGCCGCAACAAGAGTTAGGGGAGCACGAACATGGTTCAGATGCGAACATGGCTGACGGTGGCCGATAATTCCGGCGCCCGCCAGATAACCTGCATCCTTCCTTTGGGGGGCGATGCGGGATTGAATGCCGGATTGGGCGACGTGATCACCGCGGCCGTCAAGGAAGCGACGCCGGACGGCCAGGTAAAAAAGGGCAAAGTGGTGAAGGCCGTGGTGGTGCGGACGCGGAAAGAGCAGCGGCGCAAGGATGGCAGCTACATCCGCTTTGACGACAATGCCGCGGTGATGATCAACGATGCGGGCGAGCCGGTGGGAACGCGCGTTTTCGGGCCGGTGGCCCGCGAGCTGCGCGAGAAGAAGTTCACCAAGATCATCTCGCTGGCCCCGGAAGTGTGGTAGCGATGAGAAAAGTAGCGATGAGGAAAATACAGGAAGCTCCCGCCCCGCTGGGGATCCGCCACGGCGACATGGTGAAGGTAATGGCGGGCCGTTCGAAGGGCAAGACCGGCAAAGTGCTTACCGTCGATCCGGTAAAGCGCCGCGTCACGGTTGAGCACGCCAACATCATCAAGAAGCATACGCGTCCGAATCCCTCGAAGAACGTGCGGGGCGGAATTCTCGAGAAGGAAGGCCCGATTCACGTGTCCAACGTGATGCTGGTCTGCCCTGGCTGCGGGAAGCACACGCGCGCCGGGCACACCACGCTGCCGGACGGCACGAAAACCCGGGTCTGCCGCCGCTGCAATACGACATTTGAACACTAGAGGGCAGGGAAGAGATAAGGGACGAGATAAGAGATAAGGGACGAGATAAATGATTACGCGATTACATGAAAAGTACCGAAAGGAAGCTGTTCCGGCGCTGACCAAGCGCTTCGGGTACTCGAACACCATGGCCGTGCCGCGCGTTTCAAAGATCACGGTGAATATCGGCCTGGGCGAAGCGAGCCAGAACGTGAAGCTGCTCGACACGGCGGCGCAGGAACTGGGACAGATTGCCGGGCAGAAGCCGGTGATCACGCGCGCCAAGAAATCCATCGCGAACTTCAAGATTCGCAAGGGCATGCCCATCGGCTGCATGGTCACGCTGCGCGGCGAGCGCATGTACGAGTTCCTGGATCGCCTCGCGAGCATCGTGTTTCCTCGCGTGCGCGACTTCAAGGGCTTGGCGCCGAATTCGTTTGACGGCCGCGGCAATTACACCCTGGGATTGCGCGATCAGCTGGTGTTTCCGGAAATCGATTACACCCGGGTGGACAAGATCAAGGGCATGAACGTGACGATTACCACGACGGCCCGGACCGACGAAGAAGGGCGCGAGCTGCTGAAGCTGCTCGGCGTGCCTTTCCGGGCGTAAGCAGGGCATAAGGAGAAACGAATTGGCCAGAACCAGTCAGATGGCGAAGATGCAGCGGAAGCTGAAGTTCAAGATCCGCAAGCGCAATCGCTGCCGGATCTGCGGGCGCGCCCGCGGGTTTCTGCGCAAGTTTGAAATGTGCCGCATCTGTTTCCGCGGCCTCGCGCTCAAGGGAGAAATTCCCGGCGTCGTGAAGGCAAGCTGGTAAGGATAGAAGAATGACCACTGATCCCATTGCAGATTTGTTGACGCGCATTCGCAACGCCGCGAAAGCCCGGCATCCGCGGGTCGATTTGCCCGCCTCGAAGCTGAAGCTGGAAATCGCGAGGATTCTGAAGGAAGAAGGCTACCTCGCCAATTACAAAGTCGTCGACGAAAAAGGCAAGAAGACCCTGCGCGTTTTCCTGCGCTACACCCCGGAGCGCCGCAGCGTGATCACCGACCTGCAGCGCGTTTCGCGGCCCGGCTCGCGGCGCTACGTCGGAAAGTTTGGCATTCGCCCCGTGGTGGGCGGGATGGGGATTTCAATCCTCTCGACCCCGCGCGGCGTGATGACCGGGCAATCCGCCCGCAAAGAAGGCCTGGGCGGCGAGTTGTTGTGCGAGGTTTGGTAGGCAGCCTGCAAAAGGCTAAAAGGTCTTAGGAACGAGGTTCGAATAGGCTATGTCGCGAATTGGAAACAAACTGATCCCGGTTCCCTCCGGCGTGAAGGTGCAGATCAAGAGTGACGCCGTGGAAGTGCAGGGACCCAAGGGCAAGATGAACGTGCCGCTGCCCCACGGAATTCGCTTCGAGCAGAAGGACGGCGACGCTCATCGCCAAGCGCGACACCGAGGATCACCGCGCGCTGCATGGGCTGGCGCGCGCGCTGGTGGCCAACGCCGTGACCGGCGTGACCACGGGTTTCAAGAAGGACCTCGACATCGTTGGCGTCGGCTATCGCGCCGAGGTAAAGGGCAAGAACGTGGTGTTGGCGCTCGGATATTCGCACCCGATCGAGTTTCCGATTCCGGAAGGCATTCAGATCGCGGTCGAGAAGCAGACGCACATGTCGGTTTCCGGCGCGAACAAGAACCAGGTGGGCCAGGTGGCCGCGAATCTTCGCGCGCTTCGTCCGCCCGACCCGTACAAGCAGAAGGGCATTCGCATCACCGGCGAGCGGCTGAAGAAGAAAGCCGGCAAGGCGGGCGCGAAGACCTCGGCGTAACGGAAACAGCGAAAAAGGAGAAGCAAGGTGGCGGCACCAGTTCGAAGACTATCACGCGAAGCGCACCGGCGGCGGATTCACGTGCGCATGCGCAAGACGTTAGCCGGAACGCCGGAACGTCCGCGGCTTTGCGTGCACCGGTCTAGCAGGCACATTCGCGCGCAGGTGATCGACGACCAGACCGGGCGCACGATCGTGTCGGCAAGCTCGCTCGACGCCGAGGTCAAGGGCCAGATCAAGGGCGGCGGAAACATCGCCGCGTCGAAAGTGGTCGGCAAGATGGTCGCCGAACGGGCCCAGGCGAAGGGCGTGGATAAGGTTGTGTTTGACCGCGGCGGATACCAGTATCACGGCCGCGTGAAGGCGGTTGCTGAAGCGGCCCGTGAGGCGGGCCTGAAGTTCTGAAACTTATGCCGAAACAAGAGCTCAAAGATACGCTTTCCGTTCGCCGGCCGATCGAGACCAATCAGGCGAACCTGAAAGATCAGGTAGTTTCCATCAACCGCGTCACCAAGGTGGTCAAGGGCGGCAAGAACCTCAGCTTCTCGGCGCTGGTCGTCGTGGGCGATCAGGGCGGCCATGCCGGGTTTGGCATGGGCAAGGCTCGCGAAGTCCCCATGGCCATTCGCAAGGCCATCGAGCAGGCCAAGAAGAACATGGTGAAGCTGAACCTGAAGGGCACCAGCATCCCGCACCAGGTGGTCGGCTATTACGGCTCGGGGCGGGTGCTGCTGAAGCCCGCGCCGGAAGGCACCGGCGTGATTGCGGGCGGCCCGGTGCGTGCGGTGATGGAGGTTGCCGGCATTCAGAACGTGCTGACGAAGTCGCTCGGCACCTCGAACCCGCACAATGTGATCAAAGCGACGTTCGACGCCCTGCTGCATCTAAAGGATGCAGTGAAGGTGGCCGAGTCGCGCGGGCGCGGAGCGGAGGAAGCGGTGGCTTCCTAGGCCTCCGCGAAGCGAACATGGCGACTACCAAGAAAACTTCGGGAACTTTGAAAATCAAGTGGGTTCGCAGCTTTATTGGCTGCCCGCGGGATATGCGGCAGACCATTCGCGGCCTGGGATTCCGGCGCATGCAGCAGGTCGATCGAGCAGCCCGGACACGCCGGCCATCCGCGGCATGATCGCAAAAGTCCATCATCTGGTCGAAGTGCAAGGCTAGGAACAGGCTAATGGAACCGACTCTATCGAATTTGAAGCCGCCGCGCGGCTCGCGGCACCGCAAGGTGCGCGTGGGCCGCGGCATGGGCTCGAAGATGGGCAAGACCTCCGGCGCGGGAAACAAGGGGCAGCAGTCCCGCCGCGGGTATTCGCGCCGTCCGGGATTTGAGGGCGGCCAGATGCCGTTGCACCGGCGACTGCCCGAAGCGCGGATTTTCAAGTCCCTTTCCCGAAGTCCTTTGCGGTGGTGAACGTCGAAGCTCTGAACGCCTTTGCGGCGGGCGAAACGGTCACGCCGGAATCGCTGGCGGCGCTTGGCATCGTTCGCGCCAAGCGCGATGGCGTAAAGATACTGGGTGATGGCGAACTGAAGGTCGCTCTCACGGTTCAGGCGCACGCCTTCAGCAAGTCGGCGCAGGAGAAGATCACCGGCGCCGGGGGCAAGGTCGAAATCCTGAAATGAAGAAGCTCGCCGAGGCTTTTCGAAATATTTTCAGCACGCCGGACCTGCGTAATCGTGTCTTGTTTACGCTGGCGCTGCTGGGGGTGTATCGTCTCGGCGCGTTTATTCCCACGCCGGGGATCAACACCGATTTGCTGCAGCGATTGTTTCGAGCAGAGCCGGGGCTCGGTGCTGGGAATCATCGACCTTTTCAGCGGCGGAAACTTCCGCCGGCTGACGATTTTCGCGCTGGGGATCATGCCGTATATCACGGCGTCGATCATTCTCCAGTTGCTGGTGGTGGTGTGGCCCTATCTCGAGCGGCTGCAAAAAGAAGGCGAGCTCGGCCGGCGCAAGATCACGCAATACACGCGTTATCTGACGATCATATCTGAGCGCCTTTCAGTCGTTCACGATCGCCCTGACGCTGCAGCGGCAGAACCTCTCGGGCCAGGCGATGGTTTACAGCCCGGGCGTCCGGTTCATTCTGATGACGATGCTGACGCTGACGACAGGATCGGCGTTCATCATGTGGCTGGGCGAGCAGATCAGCGACCGCGGCATCGGCAACGGAATGTCGCTGATTATCTTTTCCGGAATCGTGGTGGGCCTGCCGCGCGCGGTGGGCGATCTTTGGGATAAGGCCCAGACGCAGCAGTGGGGATCGTTCACGCCCATTGCGCTGCTGGGTTTGATCGCCCTGATGGCCGGGGTGATCGCGTTTATCGTCTTTGTCGAGGGCGGGCAGAGGCGCATTCCCGTGCAGTACGCCAAGCGCGTGATGGGCCGGCGCGTGATGGGCGGCCAGATGACGTATCTGCCGCTGCGCGTGAATTCGGGCGGCGTGATCCCGCCGATTTTCGCGAGTTCGCTGCTGACGTTTCCCGCAGACGCTGGCGCTGATTTTCCAGAATAAGAGCCCGTTCTTTGACCGTTTTGCGAAGTCGATCAGCTGGGGCGAGCCGCTCTACACGCTGATTTACGTGACGCTGATCATCTTTTTCGCGTTCTTTTACGTGGGCATCATTTTCAACCCCACCGAGCTTGCGGACAACATGCGGAAGTACGGCGGATTTATACCCGGAATTCGGCCCGGGCGGAACACTTCGGAGCACATCAACCGCATTTTGTCCCGCTTGACGCTGGTAGGCGGCGTTTATCTGGCGATCGTTTGCCTGTTGCCGGAATGGCTGATTTCCGGGATTCATCTGCAGCACCTGCCGATATGGCTTGGGGGCAATTGGTTCGACCAGCACATGTGGAGATTCGTGCTGGACGGCCTGGGCGTGCAGTTTTATTTCGGCGGCACGTCGCTGCTGATCGTAGTGGGGGTGGCGATGGATACGGTGCAGCAGCTCGAGGCGCAACTGGTGATGCGGAACTACGAAGGGTTTGTGGCCAAGGGGCGCCGGGTCCGAAGTCGTCGCGGGTGATCGCGTCGTTCGGCGGTGGGGATGCCTTTTAATCATGCGCTGATTTTGCTGGGGCCTCCGGGTGCCGGTAAGGGCACTCAGGCGAAACTCATCGCGAAGCGACTCGGAGTGCCGCACCTTTCGACCGGCGATATGTTCCGCGACGCGGTGAGCCGGGACACGCCGATCGGGCACCTGGCGAAGCCGATCATGGAGCGCGGCGAGCTGGTTCCCGATCGCCATCGTGCTGAAGATGGTCGAGGAGCGGCTGGCGCAGCCGGATTGCGGCTAAAGGGTTTGTTTTCGACGGGTTTCCGCGGACCCTGCCGCAGGCCGAGCAGCTGGATGGCATTCTGTCGAAGCTGGGGTTCGGCAAGCCGATCGTCGTGGATATCCGGGTGGAGCCGGAGAAGCTGATGCGCCGGCTTTCCGGGCGGTGGACGTGCAGCGTGGGGGGAGAGATTTATAATGTTTTTGACCGGCCTCCCAAGGTTCCTGGCGTTTGCGATCGGGACGGCGGAAAGCTCGTGCAGCGCGCCGATGACGCTCCGGAAGTCGTGAAGGCTAGACTGGTAGCGTACGAGCGGCAGACCAAGCCCGTCTCGGATTATTACCGGCGCCAGGGCGTGCTGGAGACGGTGGATGGCGAAGCGGAGCATCGAGGAGGTGAGCCGTCGCCTGGAAAAAATAGTAGGGAGTGCGGCCAGTAGAGATGGTCATCTGTAAATCGCCGGCGGAACTCGAGAAGATGCACCAGGCGGGGTTGATCGTTTGGGGCGCTCTCGAAGAAATGCGCAAAATGGTGAAGCCGGGGATCACGACCAAAGAGCTGGATGAGTTTGCCGAGGAGTACACCGTGGAAAGGAAAGCGCAGCCGGCATTCAAGGGCTACCGGGGATATCCGGGTTCGGTTTGCACCTCGATCAACCAGGAAGTCGTGCATGGGATTCCCTCGCCGTCGCGGCGGCTTGCGCGAGGGCGACATACTCTCGATGGATTTCGGGGTGGAGCTGGACGGCTACTTTGGCGATGCGGCGCTCACCTTGCCGGTGGGAAAGATTTCGCCCGAGCGGGAAAAGCTGCTGCGCGTGACGCGCGAATCGCTCGACCGGGCCATCGAGCAAGTCCGGCCCGGCAACCGGCTCGGGGATGTTTCGGCCGCGGTGCAGGAGTGGGTCGAGAAGAACGGTTTTTCGGTGGTGCGCGAGTTTGTGGGGCATGGCATCGGCACGCGCATGCATGAGGAGCCCCAGGTGCCGAATTACGGGACCCCGAAGCAGGGGCCGCGGTTGCAGGAAGGAATGGTTCTTGCGATCGAGCCGATGGTGAATACGGGCGGCCCGGACGTGCGGGTTCTCGACGATAACTGGACGGCGGTAACCAGCGGACGGCAGCGATTCGGCTCATTTCGAGCACACCGTGGCTGTCACCGCGAACGGCCCGTGGATTCTGACGCGCCCGCGCGAAGTGAGCGGGCCGTGCTGGTGAGTAGTCGGCCAGAAACGCAAGCGGGATCGAATTTAGGGAGCTCATGGCGAAAAGGCCGGAACCAGAAAAGAAGAAGCCGGGCGAAGGAAGCGGGAAAGAGGATGCCATCGAAGTGATGGCCACGGTGATCGAGCCGCTTCCGAACGCGATGTTTCGGGTGGAGCTGGAAAACAAGCATCAGGTGCTCGCGCACATTTCGGGAAAGATGAGGAAGAATTTCATCCGCATTCTGCCGGGAGACCGGGTGGCGGTGGAGCTTTCGCCCTACGACCTGACGCGCGGCCGGATCGTTTACCGGTACAAGTAGCGCCCAGTAGTGACGGGGATAGCGGCGGCAGGGAAGGATGGAATCAAATGAAGGTTCGTGCATCGGTAAAGAAAATTTGCATGAAGTGCAAGATCGTTCATCGGCGCGGCGTGGTGCGCGTGATTTGCGCGAACCCGAAGCACCGGCAGCGCCAGGGATAGGGAGAAAAACGAAATGGCACGTATAGCAGGTGTGGATCTGCCGCCGAACAAGCGGCTCTGGGTCGGTCTGACGGCGATCTATGGCATCGGGCAGCAGCGCGCGCGGTCGCTTGCGAAAAGGCGAACGTGGATCCGACCAAGAAGATCAAGGACCTTACCGAGGAAGAAGTGACGCGGCTCCGCGCGGCCATCGAGGCCGAAGGGCGCGTCGAAGGCGATCTCCGCAAGGAGATGCAGATGAACATCCGGCGGCTGATCGAAATTCAGTGCTATCGCGGCCTGCGCCATCGCCGGAATCTTCCGGTGCGCGGCCAGCGGACGCACACCAACGCCCGCACGCGGAAGGGTCCGCGGAAGGGCGCCGTCGCGGCCAAGAAGAAAGTAGCGGCCCGCAAGTAACTCAGTTTATCGCGTCATGAGCGTAGAGGAGACGAAAAAGCGTGGCAAAAGAACCGAAGGAAGGAGCCGCGGCTCCGGCAGCAGCGGCCAAAACGGCAAAGCGCAAGAAGGAATTCCGCAAGAAGCGCGAGAAGCGCGTGGTGCCGCACGGCATCGTGTGCATCCAGGCGACGTTCAACAACACCATCGTGACGCTCACCGATCCGGATGGCCGCGCCGTGTGCTGGTCTTCGGCCGGCTCCGTCGGGTTCAAGGGCTCGCGCAAGGGAACGCCCTATGCCGCGCAGCAGGCGGCCATGACGGCCGCGGGCGTGGCGCGCGATCAGTACGGGATGAAATCGGTGGAAGTGCGCGTGAAAGGGCCGGGCGCCGGCCGCGAATCGGCCGTGCGCGCGCTGGCGTCGTCGGGATTGCACATCAATGCGATCAAGGACGTAACGCCGGTTCCGCACAACGGTTGCCGTCCGCCGAAGCGCCGCCGCGTCTGATTCGAAATTCGCTTGGCAGTTGATGCAAAGGAGAGAAGCACTTGGCAAGACATCGTGAAGCAGTTTGCCGGCTGTGCCGCAGGGAAGGCATGAAGCTCTTCCTGAAGGGCCTCCGTTGTTATACGGAAAAATGCGCCATCGAGAAGCGCAATTTCGTGCCCGGCCAGCACGGCCAGGCGCGCCGCGCGAAGATGGTCGGCTACGGCATCCAGTTGCGCGAAAAGCAGAAGGTGAAGCGCACCTACGGCCTGCTCGAGCGGCAGTTCCGGTCCTATTTCGAAAAGGCCGTGCGCACCAAGGGCCCGACCGGCTCGAACCTGGTGATCTCGCTCGAGCGCCGGCTCGACAACGTGGTCTATCGCATGGGGATTGGCGGATCGCGCGCGCAGGCCCGCCAGCTGGTGCTGCACGGCCACATCCGCGTGAAGGGCCAGAAGGTCAATATTCCCAGCTATCTCGTGCAGGTGGGCGATGAAATCACGCTCAAGGAGAACATGCATCAGAATCCCATGGTGCTCGAAGCGCGCAATCTGGCGCAAAGCCAGGGCGTCGCTCCCTGGCTCGACATCGACCGCGCAGAATTTCAAGGCGAAGCGTCGTGGCCATGCCGCGGCGCGACGACGTGCAGACTCCGCCCATGAACGAGCAGCTGATCGTCGAGCTGTATTCGAAGTAGCGAGATCCGGTTTATTTACGTTGAACAGTTAGTGAGGTCCGCCGCGGGCGGGCCGGGAGGAATAGAACCATGTGGAAGGGATTTCAGAAGCCCAAGCGTCTGGCGGCAGAGCCGGAAACACTCACCGATAAGTACGGGAAGTTTTCCGCGCAGCCGTTTGAGCGGGGCTGGGGAACGACCGTAGGGAACTCTCTGCGGCGCGCTCTGCTGAGCTCCATCGAGGGCGCGGCAATCACCGCCGTGAAAATCGAGGGCGTGTTGCACGAGTTTTCGCCGATTCCGGGCGTCGTCGAAGATGCCACGGACATCATCCTGAATCTCAAGCAGGTGCCGCTCAAGCTGAATAGCGACCAGCCGAAGACCATCACGCTGGTGGTGGATACGCCCGGGCCGGTTACCTCCGCCAAGATCGAAGAAGATTCGAACATCGCCGTGCTCGACAAGAACATCTACATCGCCACGGTGAGCGAGGGCGGCAAGCTCGAATTGGAGTTGCGCGTGAAGAACGGCCGCGGTTACGTGGCCGCCGACCGCAACTTCGACGAGGATCTCCCGATCGGCTACATTCCCATCGATTCGATCCATTCGCCGGTGCGCAAGGTCAACTATGCGGTCGAAGCCGCGCGTCTTGGCCAGATGACCGATTACGAAAAGCTGACTCTCGAAGTCTGGACGAACGCCGCGATCACCCCGCAGGATGCGATCGGCCTGGCCTCCAAGCTGGTGAAGGATCACATGAGCATCTTCATCAATTTCGAGGAAACGCCCGATCTTCCGGAAGAAGCCATCGAGAACTACGCGGATCCGCGCCTGGAATTTCTGGACCGGTCGGTCGAAGAGCTCGAGCTTTCGGTGCGTTCCTACAACTGCCTGAAGAACGCGAATATTCAGAATTTGCGCGAACTCGTGCAGAAGACCGAGTCCGAGATGCTCAAGACCAAGAACTTCGGCCGCAAGTCTCTCAACGAGATCAAGGACATCATGCACAAGATGGGCTTGAGCCTCGGGATGAAGTTCGACGAGCACGGCCGCATCATCTGGCCGCCGCTGCCCAGCCAGACCTCGCCTTCGGTTTCCGAGGAGAGCGCGGCATTCTAGGCCGGGGAAAACATGAGACACCTTAACTCTGGATTCAAACTTGGAAAGCAGCCGGCGCATCGCCGGGCCGTGCTGCGCAATCTGGTCACGAACCTTATCGAAAAGGAGCGCATCCAGACCACCATCCTTCGCGCCCGGGCGGCCAAGCCGCTGGCCGAACGCATGATCACGCTCGGGAAGCGCGACTCGCTGCACTCGCGCCGTCAGGCGGCCGCGTTTCTGATGACCCCGGACGCCACCAAGAAGCTTTTCACGGATCTGGCGCCGAGGTTCGCGGACCGGCCAGGAGGCTACACCCGGATCGTGCGCACGGGATGGCGCATCGGGGATGGCGCGGAACTCGCGATCCTCGAATTCATCGGCTCCGAATTGAAGAAGAAAGAAAAGAAGCCGAGAAAACCCGCGGCTGAAGAAGCCCCCGAAGAGAAGGAAAAGGAAGCCGCGGCCAAGTCCTAAAGCCCGTTTCGCAATTTAAACGCAGGGATGGCCCGCTCCGGGGGACCGGGGCGGGCTTTTTTGCGGCCACTCTCCGATAAATTTGGGAGCTTCAGCTGTCATTAAGACCGCAGCCAAGAATCCCTCCCGCGGTTGGAGCGATTGATTCGCGCTCAGCCGGGAACGGTTTCGCTGGCTTCCCTTTGGCGTTCTTTCAGGTCATTAGCGGTTGGCGGCCGCGCCTTCCCTCAACATGTCATCCCGAACGCAGTGAGGGATCTGCTTCTGTTTTTCTGCGCAGTGAAGAAATCCGTCGCGCCACACCTCGCTTTTTAGGGGGCCGGAGCTTCAGCTCCGACATAGAGAGCGCCGCGAAGCGCCTTCCTTCTGCGGTGCATTTTCTGCAGGCTTCAGCCGGTGCCGCGTGATGATCACGCAGTCTTTTTCTGGCGTTCACGCACGTGGCCCCACAGCAGCACCAGTCCCGCGATCGCCTGTGCGGCAGTGCCTCCCGTGGTATCGAGCAGCACGTCGGAAACCGCGGGCGTCCGGCCGGGAACAAACGATTGGTGGAACTCATCCAGGCAGGCATAGCCCGCGACAATAATGATTGCGGCAAGCGCCCACCGGAGCCGCGCATCCTGCCGACCGGCGCGAATAGCCCGAAGAATTAACAGGCTGAAGATGAAATACTCAACGAAATGCGCCGTTTTGCGAATCAGGTGGTGTAGCAGAAGCAGCGTGTGGTGTGAGGCTTTTGGAAGGAACCAGCGCAGGATTGGAATGATGACCGAAGCCGTCTTGTCATCCGTAAACGCGCCTGTTGAAAAGCAGGAAATCACCACGGCCCACAGAAGCACGGGCCACCATAGCGCGAACCAGCCTTTTTTCTCGGGTCGCGGCGAAGCTGGGGAATCTGCCCGCCAAGCCTTCGTTTCCAGGGAGCCCAATTATTCCAGCCGGTAGTTCGGCGCTTCGCGCGTGATGATTACATCGTGGACGTGGCTCTCGCGAAGCCCCGCTTGCGAGATGCGGATGAATTTGCTGCCTTCCTGCAACTCTTTCAGGTTAGCGGCGCCGCAGTAGCCCATTCCGCTGCGCAGGCCGCCCACCAGTTGCTCCACAAGGCCCGACAAAGGCCCCTTGTAGGGGACCTGTCCTTCGATTCCTTCCGGCACCGTTTTGCCGCGCTCCGCGCCTTCCTGCGCGTAGCGGTCGGCCGAGCCTGCCTCCATGGCGCCGAGCGATCCCATCCCGCGATAGGATTTGAACGTTCGCCCCTGATAGAGAATCGTCTCGCCCGGCGATTCTTCCGTGCCTGCAAACAGGCCGCCGATCATCACTGCCGAGGCACCCGCTGCGATGGCCTTCGTGATGTCGCCCGAAAACTTGATGCCGCCGTCCGCGATCACCGGCACGCCGGTGCCTTGCGCGGCGCGGTGCGCGTCAAGAATCGCCGTGATCTGCGGCACGCCGGCGCCGGTTACCACGCGCGTCGTGCAGATCGAGCCGGGGCCGATGCCGACCTTCAGCCCATCGATGCCAAGAGCGATCAAATCGCGCGCGCCTTCGGCGGTAGCCACGTTGCCGGCGAGCAGCTGCATGTCCGGGAATTTGCGTTTTACCTGGCGAATCGCGTCCATCACGCGTGTGGTGTGCCCGTGCGCCGTGTCGATAGCCACCGCGTCCACTTTCATCCGCGCCATTTCCTCGGCGCGCTCCATGAAATCGCCGGTCGCCCCGATGGCGGCGCCCACGCGCAGGCGTCCGTGTTCATCCTTGGTGGCGTTGGGAAATTCGATTTTCTTCTGAATGTCCTTGACGGTGATCAGGCCCTTCAGATTGAAATCCTTGTCCACCACCAGGAGCTTTTCGATGCGGTGCGTCTGCAGGATCCGTTCGGCCTCGTCGAGCGTCGTGCCCACCGGCACGGTGATGAGGTTGTCTTTCGTCATCACGTCGCTGACGGACTGATCCAGGTTGCGCTCGAAGCGCAGGTCCCGGTTCGTGAGAATTCCCACCAGGCGCGTGCCTCGCGTTACCGGCACGCCGGAGACTTTGTACTTGTTCATCATTTCCAGCGCCTGCCGCACGGTCATCTCCGGCGCAATCGTCACCGGATCGACGATCATGCCGCTTTCCGAGCGCTTCACGCGGTCGACTTCTTCGGCCTGGCGTTCGATCGTCATATTGCGATGAATGAAGCCGATGCCGCCCTGGCGCGAGATGGCGATCGCGAGGCGCGAATCGGTGACCGTGTCCATAGCCGCTGCCACGATCGGGATATTCAGCGAAATCTTGCGGGAGAGGCATGTGCGCGTGTCCGCCTGCGCCGGAAGCACCGAAGACTTGCCCGGCAGCAGCAGCACGTCGTCAAACGTCAATCCCTCCGCGATGGGTCCTTCAATCATTCAACTCTCCAGTGGTCGCAGCGGCGGCCGGCTCCCGGCGTCTTGGAACGGTGCGCTGTTTCCATAAACACTGAAGCCCAGCCGAAATCGCTGGGCTCAAAAAAGTTGCATTTGTACCAGAAGCGAATCATGAAGTAATTTTAGATTTTAGGCGCTTCGCTCTTTCAAAGCAAGCGCAGCCGCCCGCCCACAAATCCCTAGCGCATTGCCGCAAAGAGCATTGCGTGCGCAATGGTAGGTTGCCGAGTGCCCGACGCTCGATTGCGCAAAACGATCACAGTTAGGTTGTTCAGGGGGGCCGAGCTTCAGGGTCTGTGTGACAATCCGGCTCTTTGCATTGACCCTCAGTGGCGCCGCCACTCTTGTCGTCGCGGCCTCAGTCAGCGCGAAAGCGGAAGCACCACCGGCTTATTCTGCGGTTTTTAGGGGGTCGGAGCTTCAGCTCCGACATAGCGGCGGCGCGAAGCGCCTTCCTTTTGCGGTGCATTTTCCGCAGGTTTTTGCCGATGCTGCGCGGATCAAAAAGCTGGTCGTCATCTCGAGCGCGGCGAAGAATCCGTCCCTGCCTTCCCGGGAACGCCAATCTCCCGATTGGCGGGTTCATGTGCGCAGCGGCCACCCCATAGCGGCGCTCGGCTAGCGGTTCCCCAATTGCATGCGCAAGCGGAACTGCCTAACATAGATTGTGGTGAAAAAGTTCATACCGCCCAAGCCGCTTCGCAATGGCCACCTGATGACCATTGCCGCTTCTTTCTGGCGGCGCAAATTTCCGCGCTTGCCCGCGAGCCAGACCCGCCAGTTTGAGGTGGAACCCGGCAGCAAGGTTCGCGGCGAATGCCACTGGCAAAAGCACGCGAAAGCCCACCCCACGCTGGTGCTTCTGCATGGCCTCGAAGGGTCGAGCGAGTCCGGCTACATGCTGGGCACCGCCGAAAAAGCCTGGATCGCGGGCTTCAACGTCGTCCGGCTGAATCAGCGCAATTGCGGCGGCACCGAGCATCTCACCGAAAGCCTCTATCATTCGGGATTGAGCGGCGACATCCGCTCCGTCGTGGTGGAGCTGATCGAGCGCGATGGCGTGAGCAACATCTTTGCCGCCGGCTTTTCGATGGGCGGCAACCTCGTGCTCAAAATGGCCGGCGAATTCGGGGATTCCGCGCCGGACGAAGTGCGCGGATTCGCGGCGGTGGCCCCCGCCATGGACCTGGCCGGCTGTGCGGCGGCGCTGGAAACGCCCTCCAATTTCCTGTACGAGCGGAGATTCGTGAGCCGCATGAAGCGCCGCATCCGAGACAAGGCTCGGCTGTATCCCGACCGCTACCGCCTGGGCCCCATGAGCGAGATACGCACGGTCCGCGGTTTTGACGAAGCCATCACCGCGCCTTTCTGCGGCTTCCGCGACGCCGCCGATTACTACGCCCGTTCGAGCGCCAAGCACATCCTTGAAAATATCCGCAAGCCCACGCTGATCATCACCGCGCAGGACGATCCCGTCGTCCCGTTCAGCGCCTTCGACAATCCCGCGCTCCGCGAAAATCCGTACATCACGCTGCTCGCGCCGAGGCATGGCGGTCACTGCGCATTTATTTCGAGGGAAGCAGGGGACGAGCGCTTCTGGTCGGAGGCGCGCCTGGTGGAATTCTGCGCCGCGCACGCCGCTGGCCAGCGCGCGGAACGCCACGCTGCGTCCCGGGTCGCCGATTAAATCTACGCGCGCTCCAGAAGCATCGCGATTCCCTGGCCCACGCCGATGCACATGGACGCGAGCGCGTACCGCGCGTTCGTTCGCTTCAGTTGCCGCGAGGCCGTCAGCACCAGCCGCGCGCCGCTCATGCCCAGCGGGTGCCCCAGCGCGATCGCCCCGCCGTTGGGATTGACTTTCTCGCTGTCGTCGGGCAATCCCAGCGTGCGCGTCACCGCGAGCGCCTGTGCCGCGAAGGCCTCGTTCAGCTCGAATATCTCGATATCGTTCATCGACATGTTCACTCGCGCCAGCAGCTTGCGCACGGCGGGAATCGGCCCGATGCCCATCACTCGGGGTTCGACGCCCGCGGTGGCGGCGCCCACCACCCGGGCCACCGGCTTTAGTCCAAATTTCGCGGCCGCCGCCTCGGACGCCACAAACATCGCGCACGCGCCGTCGTTGATCCCGGAGGCATTTCCGGCGGTCACGGTGCCGTTCTCGCGAAACGGCGCGGGCAGATGTGCCAGTTTTTCCAGGGTGGTGTCCGGGCGCATATGCTCATCTTCCGTTACCGCTTTCACGGAGCCCTTTGGCCCCGGCACATTCACCGGCACGATTTCCTCGGCAAAAATGCCGGCCTTCTGCGCGGCCGCCGCCTTCTGCTGCGAGCGCAGCGCGAACTGGTCCTGGCAGCGCCGCTCGATGCCGTAAGCCTCGGCCACATTTTCCGCCGTTTCAGCCATAGAATCAGTGCCGTACTTCTGCTCCATCAACGGATTCACAAACCGCCACCCCAGCGTAGTGTCGTAAATCTGCGCCTCGCGCGCAAATGCCGAGCCCGCCTTCGGAATCACGAACGGGCTGCGGCTCATGCTCTCCACTCCCCCGGCTATAGCCAGGGAGATCTCGCCGGTCGCGATGGCCCGTGCCGCCACGGAAACAGCTTCCATCCCCGAACCGCACAGCCGGTTGACGGTGACCGCCGGTACCGTATGCGGAATGCCTGCCAGCAGCGAGGCCATCCGCGCCACGTTCCGATTGTCTTCCCCCGCCTGATTCACGCACCCCAGGATCACCTCATCGATCGCTTCCCAGTCGCTCATCAGGAACTTGTCGCGCAGCGCCGACAGCGGCACGGTCGCCAGGTCGTCCGTGCGCACCTGCGCGAGCGCCCCTCCGTAGCGTCCGATCGGCGTGCGAACTCCTTCGCAGATAAAGGCAGGCGGCATCGACAATCTTTCCTTTCCCAGGGGCGCTATTTTTAGCTAAGTCTCGGCTCAAGTAAAGCATCGCACAGGCACGGGTGGCTCTGCCACTGCCCGCTTTGCACCTAGGGGCGCGAGCAGATACAATGAAGGCTGTTCCGTGCAACGGCACAGAGAAATCCTCGCATCGCTATAAGTCGTGGGTATCTCATAGGTCTGAGGGGCCTCGAAACCAGACAACATGGATGTAGAACGGATAGTAGACAGTGTCGTCTCGCGCTTCATCGGCACCAAGCATGAGCGCGACATCAAGCGCATTCAGCCGCTGGTCGCTGAGATCAACGCCCTCGAGCCGGAGATGAAGCAGCTTTCCGACGCCCAACTGGGCGAGCGGACGCTGGCCCTCAAGGCCGAGGTGCAGAGCCGCATGGAAGGGCTCGAGCGCGACGATCCGAACTACAAGCAGAAGTTGCGCGATGCGGTCGATCCGGCACTGGTCCCGGCGTTTGCCCTGGTCCGCGAGGCCGGGCGGCGCACCCTCAACATGCGCCACTTCGACGTGCAGCTCATCGGCGGCATCGTGCTGCACCACGGCAAGATCGCCGAGATGAAGACCGGCGAAGGAAAAACACTAGTCGCGACCCTTCCGGCCTATCTCAACGCGCTCACCGGCAAGGGCGTCCACATCGTCACCGTCAACGACTACCTGGCCCGGCGCGACGCCGAATGGATGAGCCCGCTTTACAAAGTGCTGGGCCTCACGGTGGGCGTGATCGTGCACGACCTCGATGACGCGCAGCGCCGCGCGGCTTATGCCGCCGACATCACCTTCGGCACCAACAACGAGTTCGGCTTCGACTACCTCCGCGACAACATGAAGTACGATTTGAAGGATTGCGTCCAGCGCGGCCACCACTTTGGCGTGGTTGACGAAGTCGACTCCATCCTCATCGACGAAGCGCGCACCCCGTTGATCATTTCCGGCCCCGCCGAGGAATCCACCGACAAGTATTACCGCGTGGATAAGATCATCCCCAAACTGATCCAGGAAATCGATTACACCCTCGATGAGAAGATGCGCACCGCCACGCTCACCGAAGAGGGCGTGTCGAAATGCGAGCGCCTGCTGAACCTGGGGAACCTCTACGATCCCGCCAACATGGACATGATCCACCATGTTTATCAGGCCCTGCGCGCGCATACCCTCTACGAAAAAGACGTGGATTACGTGATCAAAGACGGCGGAGTGGTGATCGTCGATGAATTTACCGGCCGCCAGATGCCCGGGCGCCGCTGGTCAGACGGCCTGCATCAGGCCGTCGAAGCCAAAGAGGGCGTCAAGATCGAGCGCGAGAACCAGACCCTCGCCACCATCACCTTCCAGAATTATTTCCGCATGTACTCCAAGCTCTCCGGGATGACCGGCACCGCGGAAACCGAAGCCCCCGAGTTCGACAAGATCTACAAACTGGAAGTTGTTGCCATTCCCACCAACAAGGCCCTCATCCGCAAAGAATTTTCCGACGTTGTCTATCGCACCGAGCCCGAGAAATTCGAGGCGGCGGTAAACGGCATCCTGCAGGAAGACGGCACCCGCAGCGGCGGCGTCCGGCAATATTCGAGAGCGGCCAGCCCGTGCTGGTGGGCAGCATCTCGATCGAGAAATCCGAAAAAATCGCGGAGCTTGCTTAAGAAGGCCGGCATCCCCCACCAGGTGCTCAACGCCAAGCAGCACGAGCGCGAAGCCAAAGTGATCGCCCAGGCCGGGCCGCAAAGGCGCGGTTACCGTTTCCACCAACATGGCCGGCCGCGGGACCGACATTTTGCTCGGCGGCAATCCCGAAGCGATGACGCGCGAGTATTGCCTGAAGAACAAGCTGGCCATGCCCTATGCCCCCGCGTCGGCGGTGATCGGCGCGCCGCCGGGAACGGAAACCCCCGCGCAGGCCGATGCCGGCGGCGCGCCGCCCAGCCCAGATCCTCGAGCAAAGCCGTCGCGGAACTCAACGGCGCGGCCGCTCCCGCCATGGTGCTCTTCCAGCAGGAAGGCAAGATTTTCCAGGTTCCGCTCGATCAGTGGAAACCCATCTACGATCAGTTTGCCGAGCAGTGCAGACGCGAGCATGACGAAGTGGTCGCCATGGGCGGCCTGCACATCCTGGGCACCGAGCGCCACGAGGCGCGCCGCATCGACAATCAGCTTCGCGGCCGCGCCGGCCGCCAGGGCGATCCCGGGCTCGTCGCGATTCTTTCTATCGCTCGAAGACGATCTGCTGCGCATCTTCGGCGGCGAGCGCGTGAAGGCCCTGATGTTCCGCCTGGGCATGACCGAAGGTGTGCCCATCGAGTCGCGGCTCATCAGCAAGCGCATCGAGAACGCGCAGAAAGCCGTCGAAGCGCAGAACTTCGAGGCCCGCAAGCACCTCCTCGAATACGACGACGTGATGAACAAGCAGCGCGAGACCATCTACTCGTTGCGGCGCTCGTTTCTCGAAGGGCGCGACCAGAAAGAGTTCGTCCTCGAGCGCGCCGAAGCCATCGCCAATTCGCTCGCCGAAACCTACGCCCCGGCCACGCAGCATCCCGACCAGTGGAACATCACCCAGCTCGGCAACGAGATGCTCAATCAGTTTGGCTTCGATTTGAAGGCCGCCGGAATCGATACGGCGAATCTGAATCACAACCAGCTCGCCGATACGCTTCTTGAAAAAGTGAAGACGCGCTACGACGAAAAAGAAACCCTCTTTGGCGAGCAGATGCTTCGCTGGCTCGAACGCCACATCCTGCTCGACATCGTCGACGCCCAGTGGAAAGACCATCTCCTCACCCTCGATCACCTGAAGGAGGGAATCGGCCTCCGCGGCTACGGGCAGAAAGACCCGCTGGTCGAGTTCAAGAAGGAAGCCTTCACGCTGTTTGAAGACATGATGGACCGCATCGACACCGAGGCAGTGCGCTTCCTCTTCCTCATGCAGCCGGCGCGGCCCGAAGATCAAGCCAAGCAGATCGAGCGCCGGCAGCAGCAGCAGCAAAAAGAATTGCAGTTTCAGGCCGGCCCTGCCCAGGCGGAAGCCCCCAAGCCCGTTCGCGCCGCGGCGAAGGTCGGACGGAACGATCCCTGTCCCTGCGGCTCAGGTAAGAAATACAAGAAGTGCCACGGCATCGAATCTTGACAGCCTTGTACGACCCTTCGTTCGCCTGAAGAATACCTGCGGGTTTTGATTAGGCACCCCAACCTCGTTTCCTGTCGAGTCAGGACCCCGAAGAATCCTTACCGTAACAACATTTTATTTCGCCGCGTGTTGCTTCTGTGCGCTTAAAATGATTTACTCTTGTGGGCTCTGAAGTTTATTTTCAGGGGAAGTAAGCCTTCATGAATACCGCAATCCCTGGGATCTGCCGACGCTCGCCTTGCGCGAATTTCATCCCACCCAGCCTTGCCACTGAGCAAGTATGCCTTGACCACTTCCTCGACGACGCTTTCCGCCGCAATGATCAGATCATGCAGCGATTCCGTGAGGGCAGCCCGATCGAACCTCAGATCGTCGAGAGGCTGCTTTCGGACGCCCTCACGATCGTCACGCAACTGGAGGAAGGCGCGGCGGAGCCGAACCCGGAGGAACGCGACCGTATGCTCGAACTGCTGCTGAGCCTGGCGAATCTGCACGAGTATGCCGCGCACCACTCCATTTCCCTCGGTCCCGTATCCTGAATTCTCCAGCCTGAATCCCAATTGGCGTTACATCGGAACGCAAGTCTCTGCAGGTGACAGTTATATCCCATATAGTTAACAGCACACACGCGTCCGTCCCATTGCATTCCCTTCGCGGTCAATCAGAATAGCATCGCCGCCATGCCAGAGAACAAAATTCTCGATCCTTTTAAGCCTGCGCAGCCCCGTATTCCCGGGGTTTCGGCGCCGGGAAGAGGAACCGCCGCTCGAACCCGGGGAATCCGGAAAATCATGAAGGTCATGGGTTAATTGACCCGCGACCCGCAGCCCGGCGGCGACCCGTCTCAGCTAAAATTTCGTATGGGTGGCGCTCACATTCGCCGGCGCGTTAGGCGACCGTTTCTTGTTGTTTAGCCTCAAAGAAACCCACGCCACCTAAAACCGTGGCCGCCGCCGCGGAACCTGTTAAGCCTGCGCCCCTGATCGCCGAAGCACCCCGGTAGATAACAGGCTGCCCATGGGCCCGGGCGAAGTTGCTACAACCGCGCAATTATCGAAGCCCTGGTCTGCGAAGAGGTTCTATTTTCGCGATCCCGTCACTTCGAAGCTTGCCCCCGCCATGGTCGTGCATCTTCCCGGTGGGACGTTCTGGGGATTTTCATTGGTTGAGCCTTTCGGCAGGTGCGAGCTTGAATATGTGACGGATCTCCGCCAGTTGCGGACCACCTACGGCTTCGACGCCGCTTATCCCATGGTGGTAGATCCATGCAATGGCACCGTTTTCGACCTTACCCATTACGGAAACGCCCCGAGCGGCCTGGTTCGAGGCGAGATACAGACAGGGGCCCGGGTGGCGGCCTCCCTGGCGATCGAAATTCGCGTCCAAGGGGAGTCAGGTCATGGCCCGGCGCGTCGGAGCGATAAGCCCCATCGTAAATATTGCTGAATCCTGCGCGGTACGGGTCATGCATAAGCCAGCTTCCCTTTGCTTCCTGCGTAAGTTTCTTGAGACAGCACTTAATGGCCCTCCCGCATCGTAGTAAAATAAGTTAATGCGGAATTTTTATTGGATCCCGCCGATCGCCTTGAAAGTCTGAATGAGCTGAATCCGGGAGAAAGAACTTCATGCGCCAGCGATGTGTGCCTTCCCTCGCGATTCTCGCAGTCGTGCTCGCAGCGGGTTGTGCCAAGAAGCCGGATGACACAGCTCTCGTCACGACGATCAAATCGCAAATGTTTTCAGACGCGCAATTGAAGGATGCCAGCCTCCAGGTCACTTCGAAAGATGGCCAGGTCACCCTGGCGGGCAGCGTCCCGAGCGATGCGGCGCGCTACGAGGCGTACAAGATCGCCACCCAGACGACGGGCGTTGCGAAAGTCAACGATCAGATGACGGTCCAGCAGACCCAGCTCCCGCTCCCCGAAGCCCAACCGGCGCCGCCAGCCCCTCCGGCTCGTGCCCCTGCCATCCGATGTCGCGCCCGCTCGTAAAGTGCGGGCTTAAAACAGCGCGCCGAAAAGGCAGAAGCCGGCCGAAACTGCGGACAATGCGGTCCCTGCGGCCCCCGCGACCCCTCAAGACCAGTACCAGCCGCCGCCCGATCAGCCTCTTCCTGCGCCCGCATCGCAGCCAGCCCCCGCGCCGCAGCCCCCTCCGCAACAGCCTCCCCCACCCCCACCCGCGCCACCCCCGCCGCAACCAGTGCAAGTTGTGGTTCCGGCAAGCACTAATCTCACGATTCGCATGATCGACGGAGTGGATTCCTCGGTGAACAAACCCGGTGAGATTTTCCATGCGTCGCTCGGATGCGCCAATCGTTGTCGACGATCAGGTAGTCATTCCCAAAGGCGCGGACGTGTACGTTCGGCTCAGCAATGCCGCTTCGGCCGGGCGCGTTTCCGGCAAAAGCGAGCTGCATATGGAGCTGATTAAGATCGAGTATCAGGGCCGTTCTTACCCGCTTATGAGCAGCACCTATTCGCTTTCCGGCAGTTCGCAAGGCAAAAGTACCGCGGAAAAAGTAGGCGGCGGGGCGGCGCTCGGGCGCGCTCATTGGCGCACTGGCCGGTGGTGGAAAAGGCGCTGCCATCGGAGCAGGCGTGGGCGCCGGGGCCGGCGGTGTATATCAGGGCGCCACTGGCGGAAAGAAGGTAAAGATTCCGTCGGAGACAAAGCTGGACTTCCAGTTCGAACAGCCGGTAACCGTGACGGTAATGCCGCGGGCTGCGGCTTCGCAGTAGAAGCGAAATTCGCAGGACGGTTCCGAGCGGGAAGCGAAGCTTTCGCTTGCCGCGCTTCATTTCGTCCGCAAAATCGTCTGCTTCGTGCATCCCGGACCCGCGAAGCGCGATGTAATATAGCTGAATATTCATAAGGCAGTCGCAGGCAGAATTTGCACGCAGAGTTACACGAAAATGATCGGCGAGACGATATCTCATTACCGCATTCTGGAAGTGCTCGGCGTCGGCGGCATGGGCCAGGTGTTCCGCGCCGAAGATACCCGGCTTGGACGGCAGGTAGCGCTTAAGTTTCTCTCCGAGAGCCTCCTGAAGGATCCCGCCGCGCTCGAGCGGTTCCGGCGCGAAGCCCGAGCAGCCTCTTCGCTCAACCATCCCGGGATCTGCACGATTTACGACATTGGCGAGAACAACGGCCAGCCATTTCTGGTAATGGAATTAATCGAGGGCCAGACGCTGCGGGAACGCGCGGCGGGCCGCCCTCTCGCGCTCGACCTGCTTCTTGATTTCGGCACGCAGATTTCCGATGCCCTGGACGCCGCGCACTCCAGCGGTATCGTGCATCGCGACATCAAGCCCGCCAATATTTTTATCACCACCCGGAATCTGGCAAAAATCCTCGATTTCGGCCTCGCCAAACAAGCTGTTCCGCGGAGAATCGCGGAGGGCGTGGGGGCCGGCAATATCTCCGAGTCTGCCCACGACTGATAATCTGATGCTGACCAGTCCGGGGGCCGCGCTCGGGACGATTGCGTACATGTCGCCCGAGCAGGCTCGCGGAGAGGATCTCGACGCGCGAACCGATCTGTTCAGCCTCGGCACCGTGCTCTACGAAATGGCCACGGGCCGCCAAGCCTTCGACGGCGCCACTTCCGCGGTGATCTTCGACGCCATCCTCAACCGCGAGCCTGCGGCGCCTTCCTCGCTCAACCCCGAACTTCCTCTGAAATTCGAGGAGATCATTGGCAAGTCGCTCGAGAAAAACAGGGAACTTCGTTATCAAACAGCCGCCGAACTCCGCACGGACTTAAAGCGCATCAAGCGCGATACGGATAGTTCACGCGCGGGCGCGCCTTCCGGGCCGGCGCTTGTCTCGAATTCGAATTTCCCCTCCGGATCAGCCGCGTCACCGTGCGCCCGGCCACTTCACCGTCGATTCCGCAGACGGCGGCCATTCCCTTGATCCGTCCGCACGCGGCCGCTGGATCGTCCCCGTGCTAGCCGGCCTCGTTGTCGCGACCATCGGAGCGTTTCTCGGGCTGAGTTTGCACAACCGGTACGGCCACCGCGAAGAGCGCCGACTTTATGAAAATGATGATTACGCCCGTCACGGCCTCCGGGAATATCCAGTCTCCGGCGGTCTCCAGCGACGGCAAATGGCTGGCGTACGTCCAATCGGAAAATGGTCCGTCAAGCGTTTGGGTGCGCCAATTGGCCACCGGAAGCATGGCCCGCGTGGTGCCGGCATCATCCAAAATGCTCACCAGCCTCTCGTTTTCGCCGGACGGCAATTACGTCTATTTCATCGAGCGCGACCCGAACGCGGATCATTCGGCCTTGTTTCAATTGCCTTCTTTAGGCGGGGCGCCGCGCCAGGTGCTCTTCGATGTCGACAGCCCCGTCAGCTTCTCTCCGGATGGAAAGCGGCTGGTTTTCGTCCGGCAGTCGCCGGAAAGCATGACGTCGTCTCTGATGCTTGCCAACGCGGATGGCTCTGCCGAACAGAAGCTGGCGGCTCTGAGTTTCCCCTCTTCGTTTTCTTCAGGCGGCCCCGGCTGGTCTCCCGACGGCAAGCGAATCGCCGTACAGAGGACCTCGAACGACGATCCCGACGAATACGTCCTCGAAACGGTTTCCACGGATTCCGGAGCCGAAAAAAGACTGGGCGCCGCGCTCTGGTCTGATCCAGCTCAGCTTACGTGGCTGCGCGATGGCTCCGGAATTCTTTTCACGCTGCCGAACAGCAAATCTTCCTTTAACGCCCAGCTGTGGGAAGTCGCCTATCCCGCCGGAAACACCCTCCGCATCACCAATGACCTGAACTACTACGCGGGCACCAGCATTACCGGCGACGATGTCACTCTCGCCACCACTCAGCTTTCGTTCAGCTCAAGCCTCTCGGTGGCGCCTGCCGGGAGCGCCGGCCTTTCCGAGCCGCGTCAAATCACGTCCGGCGTGGGGCGCGCCGATGGCCTCGCGGGCATCGCCTGGACGTCCAGTCGTATTTTCTACACCTACTACACCTCCGGCATTCTGCGTCTCGCCAGCGTTTCTCCCAAAGGCGGCGACTTGCGGGACGTGGTCACTGCGGGGTCCCCGGCCTGGCCGGCGGCCTGCGAAAAGGACGGCGGCTTCGTACTGTCCGTGATCGATCTCTCCGGCCATGCCGCCATCTGGCGCGCCGATGCGGACGGCGTCACTCTGAAGCCGATTACCAGCGGGCCGGAAGACGAACGTCCCAGCTGTTCACCCGATGGCAAATTCGTTGTCTATCAGGCGGTCTCGCCGGGGCCGGCGCGGATCATGAAGGTCGGCCATCGACGGTGGCGCTCCCGTTCCCATTGGCAACGAGCACCTCGAATCGCCGGTTATTTCCCCTGACGGGCGCTCCATTCGCCGCCTCCTACGAACCAGGTCCCGATAAGCCAGCAGGCTTGCCATCGTGGGCGTCGAGAGCGGGGAAGTGCAAAATATTTACAGCCTGCCTCAGGGAGCGGCCTTGGGCCATCAGGCAGGAGAAAGAGTTACGTGGACGAAAGATGGCCGCTCGATACTTTTTGCCGTCAATAAGAACGGCATTAGCAATATCTGGGCGCAGACCGATGGTTCCTCCGGGGCGAACGCCGCCACCGCCGCGGCAGATCACGAATTTTTCATCAGATACGATCTGGTCGTTTGCGTTGTCTCCCGACGGAAGCGAATTGATTTTCGCCCGCGGCCGCCGCATCAGCGACACCGTTCTGATCTCGCATTTCCACTGAGCATCGAGCCTTTCACGCATTCTCGTGTCATCCCGAACGAAGTGAGGGATCTGCATTTCGTTCAGCACAGTCGCGCGGCGGCGTTCATCCCTAGCCTTTTACTACCGCGCGAATCTTGGGCGACCCCGTGATAGCCGCTTTCAACTCCGCGTCTTTGTCGATCATCTCCAGCAGCGCCCTCGTAATGTGGTCGTCAACTTCCGAGGCGTTTCGAAGTCCCACGGGATAGCGAACGATCAGCTCCAGTCCCGTATCTCCAAACTGCAATTTCGCCCCCGGGCTGGGTGACTCGAGTTGGAACTCCACGCGTCCCTCGATCGAGCTGGTCTGCCGTTCGATTTCCTTCTGATATTTCGAGAAAATCGAGTTCACGGCCTCCGCAATCTTGTCCTGAACCGTCTTGTGATTCCCCCCAGCGGTCAGATCCAGAACCACTTCATGCCAGGTATAGTCGGTCCCTGGTATCTGCTTGAAGAGCGGCGTGGTTGCCTGGAACAGCACGGAATTCGAGAAGACCACAACCCGCCCCGTTGGGTAGAGGTCCACGGCGGGGCCGGAAAGTTCCATCAGGTAGAGTCGCACGAGGCCAATGTCGATCACGTCTCCCGTAACTCCCGCGATGCTGATCCGGTCTCCCACGCGAATGCCGTAGCGCCCGATTACGAAAAAATAGGCCGCGACCGATAACAGCACGGTTTGCAATCCCACGGCGATGCCGGCCGTGACGAATCCGGCAAAGGTGGCCAGTGAACTGAACTCGCTCACAAATCCTAAAATGATCACCAGGCCGAACAGGAAGCCGATCACGACCCGGCGCAGGACCAGAAATTGCCTTCGCCTCCGCTGGTCCCGTATGTATTTAAAGGTCAGGCGCCTCCACAACTCCGATAGAAACAGCACCAGCCCAAGGGCGATGGCGATCCCCACCACGCGCGTCACCAGCGATTGCAGCGTACCCCGCGACTCTCGCGCGATCGACTGGCGCCATTCGGCGAAATTCGAGCGGCTCTCGTCGAGGACGGCCATCTCCTGGGCCAGCGGCACCAGCGCTGCGGAATACTGCTTGAAGCTGTTCGTAAGGTTCTGATACTCCCCCTGGATACTTGCCGGATTCTGTGGCGCCGCTGCCCCGTTCGATCCCGCCAGCGCGTTGCCTTGCCGAATCGTGGCTACTAGATTGTCTCGCAGTGGTTTGCGCACGGCGTCAGCCGCGTCCCGCACGCGGCTCGTTTGCGCCATCAACTGATCGAGCCCATGCATCGCCGTCAGCTCGTCATACAGTTCGAGCGCTTGCCCCACGAGACCCGTCGAATTGGGCGTCTTAGTCGGGGCGGCAACCGCCTTCTTGGCCGCTTGGCCCTTGGCGCTCTCGAGTACTTCCGGCACCGAGCGAGCCAGCGCGCTCACCGTTCCAGCGAGTCCTTGATTCGCGCTCTCGCTGCTTTCCACGAAATTCGCCATCTTCTCAATCGAGTCCTGCATTGCCTTGTTCAGCTCGAGTTGTCCCTGAAGCGTGTCCCGCTGTGTAATCAGCGCCTCTCGTTTGGAAGAAGCCGAATCCGCGATCTGCTTGTTCAGGACTTCGATTTGAGATTGCAGGCTTGCGATCTGCGCGGCCAGTTGCGTTTGCATCTTGCCGTAGTTGGTTTGCTGGCTCGCGCCTGAATTGGCCTGGCTGGCTTCGGCGCTGCCGCCCTTGGCGGGCATATCGATCAGAGCCGCTTCCGCCCGGGCCGAGTCGAACGCGAAGCGCAAGGCCGACGTTGCCAGGTTCTGAGCCGTATCCTGATATACCACGTCGCTGGGCTGTCCCGGCGTCTGCACGCGATTGGTCGCATCGCGATACCAGTTGATCACCGCATTCAAGTGATTTAACACCGCGCCGCGATCTAGACCGTTAGGGTTCTGCCCCGAGATCGCGCCCGCCAAGAGCGTGAAAGCGAGCATCAAAACGAAAGCCAGCGCGATGCGCGACGCGGCATGAGAGCGTATGAAACGACGATGGGTATGAGATTTCATGTAATCCAGTATATTCGGTTGCCGAGCCTGGAAACGCATCTCTTTGGCCGAAAACGTTGCACGGTTTGCCACAAAAGCCTCTGGCAGTCTCAGGTTTGAAGGCCTTCTGAGCGAAGCAAAGCATCCCGTCAGGATTAGAAGCAAAGCGTAGGAACGACTTACCGCGCCGAATCGGAGCTGTGGTACAACTTTTGCCGCGTTGATCCGACATTACGAGTGACACCAGCAATGGGCCGCTGGTCTCAGTGGTGAGGTGTGGTCAATGCAGGATTTGCGAGTTCACTAATGGCGCAGCAAAGAATAGACTATGCCCCCAATACCAAACATAAAAGTAATCAACATTGCGTAGTCGATCAGGTCGAGGTGGAAACGTGCTGGAGTTTCCAAAGGAACGTCATAGGGTAGCGCGGTTTGCCTTATTTCTGAATCAAGCTTGGTGGAGTTCTGCTGTTTTGGTCAATTCAGCTTACCTCCTCCCGAATAAAGATTGTTACTGGACAGGATGGTAGCACATCCCTTTGCTATGAAAATCAGTCTTTAATCACCGCTGCTCCTAATGGTGCATTCTCCATAGCTGGACCATGCCCAAAAGCGGCACTACGACAACCCGCCGCAGTCATAAGTACAGAGCATCCAAACTTCATAAGATCAGGATTCCTTTTCCTGTTCGTTGGTTTTCTCATACAGTATTGGCTTGAGCGGCCTGAACCGCTCTTGCCACGACCAGAGCGCAGACGGCAGCTTCGTTTGGCACTCGAACAAGAGAAGCGCCGATTCAAATGACACCACTACCCATTGCCGAGACCCCTTGCAGGAACGAGTCCGTTCGGCTAAACATAAATTGGAATGGTCACCGATCCTCCTCCGCGAAAACCAAGGTTACTATCCGAGTTTCTCGGCAGCGACCAGGACGTAAAGCTTCGCGTGCCCGAAGACCCGCGCTTGATTACCCGTGCCGGTGCCATCGAGTCCGCCATGCAGTCAGGCAAGCCGGCAGCCATTGCCTACGCCTGCAACGACTTCCTCTCGGTCGCCGCGGATTTCTACAAAGTGCAGCGTCCGGAGGTTCGCGTTCTGGCCGCGCGCCCCCTGCGCGTCCGCGAAGGCGGTTCCATCGAACTGTTCGGAGACTACAACCTGCAAACCGCGCTCATCCGCATCTGGACCCGGACCGCCGTCCGCAAGCAGGTGACCTCCTACGGAACCTTTTTCAGCACCCTCTGCCACGAGTTCTGCCATCACCTCGATTGCAAACTCCTTGGATTTGGAGGCTCCCCGCATACGCGCGGCTTCTACCAGAGGACGGCCGCCCTCTATCATCACGCCCGTGGAACATCGGAAAAGCAGCTAGCCTGGGTGAAAATGCCGCGCGGGCGTTGGCGGATCGACTGGCGCAGCATGAAAGGGCCCGCCCCGCCAAAATTCTTCACCGCCGCGCGCTAAGTGTCGCCCGCGCGCCGGTTCCCTGGGAACGCCAATCTCCCGATTGGCGGTGGTGGAGACGAGAAGGGCGCCCAAGTGCTTAACTTCAGCAGGGCAGAAAGAGTCTGTGTTACAACCCGCGTTTTTCGTCAGGGCACGGAATCATCCGCGCCGCAAATGCCGAAAAATCAATGCGGCTTCACAGGTTGCGGAAAACCTCCGGTTTTTAGGGGGTCGGAGCTTCAGCTCCGACATCAAGCCAAAGCATTCAACAGGGCTTTAGCCCCTGAGGAAGAGATCGTGGCATTTTTCCCAGCCTGTGAAGCCGCTGAGGGACGATTTAGCCAGTTTTCACACAGACTCAGAAAGCCATGCCGCAATCAGCCGTCCTTGTCGCTTGGGCTCGCTCGGGCCCAACCCAGCGCCAGTTGTTAGCGCATTCGCATCCCGCACTCCCCACCGTCACCCCCGGGTGTTAGCATCATAAAGACACGCCATGGCCTCCGCCGCACGACCCAGCGCGCCGCCCCTTCCCGCGGTGCAACGCTACTTCGAGATATCCCTGTTTTTCCTCGTCTCCACCGGCGTGTACGCCATCGTCTCCACAGGCAAGCTCGATCCGCTCAGCACGGTGCTGCCTCCCGCCGCGTTGCTCTACAAAGGCTTTCGCTTGTGGCGCGGCCGTGGACCGGAACTCTCCACGCGCGTAGCCACCTCGCTCGTGCTGGCCTACTTCCTGTTTTTCCCCGCCGACCTGTGGGTCTTCTCGCGCAACCTCTCCGCGGGCGCCCCGAATCCCGCGCTCTATGCCGGTCTGCTTTCCGCCATTCACCTGCTTTTGTTCGCGACGATCGTCCGCCTCTACTCAGCCACTACAAACCGCGACTACGCGTTTCTAGCCGTCTTGGCGGTTACGTCGATGCTGGCCTCCGCCATCCTTACCGTGGAGACAGGATTCCTGGTCGCCCTCGCCCTTTTTTTAATCCTGGCCGTCTCCACGTTCGTTGCGCTGGAAATCCGCCGCAGTTCCACGGGTGCCGTTGCGCCCCCTTTCACCCCGGCTCGCCCGTGGCGCACCAGCTTAATCGTGCCCTGGGCATCACGTCAGTCCTGGTAGCGATCAGTGCGCTCGTAATCGGCGCCGTAATCTTCTTCCTGATTCCCCGGTTCACCACCGGCTATCTGAGCGCCCTGAACCTCCAGCCCAACCTGATGACCGGCTTCAGCGACGACGTCACCCTCGACGAAATCGGCAAAATCCAGCAGAGCTCCTCGGTGGTGATGCGGATTCGTATCGACGGCAATCCGGCCGCCGCCCAGGACGTGCACTGGCGCGGCATCGCGCTCACCAATTTTGACGGCCACCGCTGGTTCACGCCCCAGCAGGACGAGCGCGTCATCGCCTCCTCGGGCGACGGAGACTATTGGCTCGGCGTCTCCTTGATCCCGCGCGAGAAATCCATCCCCCTGCGCTACACCGTGTTGATGGAGCCCATCGCCACCGACGCGATTTTTCTGGCCCCGCGCACCCTGTTCCTGCGCGGCCACTTCCAGAACGAAGCCTCGCGCGCTGGCGTGCCGCTGCGCCGCGGCTACTTGCTGCAGGACCTGACCGGCTCGATGTTCAATCCCTCCCACAACAATTCCAAAATCCGCTATGAGGGCGCGGCCAACCTACCCGCCGTGCCGCCCCGCGATCTCCGCGCTGCCTCGCGCGATTATCCCGAGCCGATTCGCCAGGTATATCTGCAACTGCCTCCCGTTGATCATCGAATCAAGCAGCTGGCCGACGACATCACCATCCACGCGCAGAACGAGTACGACAAAGCCTCGGCCATCCAGCGCCACCTGAGCTCCCACTACGCCTACACGCTTGACTTGGGCGAAACGCACGGCAGCGATCCGCTAGCCGATTTCCTGTTCGTCCGCCGCACCGGCCATTGCGAGTATTTCGCTTCTGCGATGACCGTCCTGCTCCGCGCCGAAGGCATCCCCGCGCGTTACGTCACCGGGTTCCTCCCCGGCGAGTACAACGACGTCGGCGGCGACTACATCATCCGCGAAAGCGACGCGCACGCCTGGGTCGAAGTCTTTTTCCCCGGCTACGGCTGGATCACCTTCGATCCCACGCCGCCGGGAAACGACAAGCACGGCGGCCTCTTCGACCGCCTCAATATGTATTGGGATTCGTTCCAGTTCACCTGGAGCGAGTGGGTGGTCAACTACGACTTCTCGCACCAGATCACCCTCGCCCAGAACGCGCAGCAGGCGTCCCGTACCTGGAGCGACCGCGCCCGCGACTTCTACAACGAAAATGAAGACCGCGCCATGCGTTCGATTCTCGCCCTCGACCGCAAGGCCGAAGCCTCACCCCTGTTTTTGCCTGGCCTGCTGGTCTTCCTGCTGATTCTGCTCTTCTACCTGCGCGGCCGCCCGATGATCGCCTACCTGCTCCAGCGCTGGAGCCTCCGCGCCCGCCGCGGCGGCAATCTCACCGCATCCCTCGCCGCGCTCGAATACAACGAAATGCTTCGCCTCCTCGAGCGCAGCGGCTGGGCCAAACAAGCCTCGCAAACGCCGCTGGAATTTGCCGCCGCCATCCCCGCTCCCGATTTAGCGGGACCCGTCGCCCGCCTGACGGAGCTGTACCAATCCGCTCGCTTCGGCAATCACCCCGCCCGCATCGACCAAATGTCCTCCCTGCTCCGCCTGATCCGCGACTCCCTGAGCAATCGCAAGCCCCGCCGCTGCTAAACCCGCAAAGCCGTTGGCTGCGTCGGCACTCCTGCGCCGCTAAAGCCGCAAAGCCGTTGGGCTGCGTCGGCACTCCCGCCGCCGCTCTTTGCATCCTGTGACCGCCAATCTCCCGATTGGCGCTTTCACCACAGCACACGTTCACAGCAATACCGAAATCGCACAAATCCCAACATCTCTCAACGCTGTCATCCTGAGCGCAGCGAGGGATCTGCATCTTCTTTAGCAGTTGCCTCACGCAGTTGCCTTACGCAGTCGCTTTTAGTTGTCATCCCGACAGAGCGAAGCGACGAGGGATCTCTCTTCCTTTCATGCAAGCGGAAACCAACGTGGACTTCCCAGGAGGGAACTTCGAAGAAAACTACCGAGGATTCTGCCCAGCCGGCACGGCCGCTGGCGTCTCCGCCTCACCGTCCTCCACCCACTTCGACGACAAAGCCTCATACACCGGCAGTCTTTCCAGTTTCTCAACAAGAGGGGGAGTCGAAATCGCGCTCAGCGCCTCGGGATCCTCCGCCAGCCGGATAAAGAAGTCCTGCACGTTAAACCGCGTCCCGTTCGTCGGAATGTTGCCCGCCCCAGGCAGCCGCCGCACATATTGCCCGCTGGGCAGAAGGAACCGCGCCTTCTCCGTATCCGCAAAATAGGGCAGCAGAATCTCCTGGCACACCTTCTGGCAAAGCGCCGGATCCTTCAGCCGGAAGATCACCTCCACGCGCTCGTAGAGATTCCGCGGCATCCAGTCGGCGCTGCCAAGATACACTTCCGTGTCCCCGCCGTTCCCGAAAACAAAGATCCGGCTGTGCTCCAGAAAGCGACCCACCACGCTGCGCACGTGAATCCGGCTGCTCACTCCCCGCAGTCCGGGACGCAGCGCGCAAGCCCCGCGCACGATCAATTCGATATGCACGCCCGCCTGCGAAGCGCGATACAGCGCCATAATAATGTTTTTGTCGAGCAGCGAATTAAATTTCGCGATGATGATCCCCGGGCGCCCCGCCTTCGCGTGCGCCGCCTCGCGGTCGATCATGCTCACGCAGTTTCTCCCCAGGTTCAGCGGCGCCACCGACAGCGGCCCGAAGTGCGCCCGCTCCGAATACGCCGTAAGAAAATTGAACACGTAATGAACTGCCTCGGTAATCTCGGGGTCGCAGGTCAGCAGGCTCAGGTCGGTGTAGAAGCGCGCTGTAGAGGGATTGTAGTTCCCGGTCCCCAGGTGCGCATACCGCCGCACCTTGCCGTCGGGATCGCGCCGCACCAGCAGCGCCAGCTTGCAGTGCGTCTTCAGCCCGACCAGCCCGTGGTACACCTGCACGCCCGCCTCCTGCAGGCTGCGCGCCCAGCGGATGTTCGACGCCTCGTCGAAGCGCGCCTTCAGTTCCACGACGACGGTCACCTCTTTCCGCGCCGCCGCTTCCATCAGCGCCCGCACGATCGGCGAATCCTCGCTCGTGCGATAAAGCGTCTGCTTGATCGAAAGCACGTCCGGATCGAGCGCCGCGCTCTCAATGAAACGCACCACCGTCGAGTACGAATCGTAAGGATGATGCAGCAGAATATCCCGCTGCCGCAGCAGGCTGAATAGCGCCGGCGGATCGGGCGGCACATCCAGCTCTTTGGGAGTAAACGGCGGGAATTTCAGATCCGGGCGCGCGGTCTGGTCGTACAGATTGAACAGCCGCGATAAGTTGATCGGCCCATTCACCTGAAACACCTGCCACGCCGCCAGCGCGAAATTCGAGCGCAGCCGCTCGATGATTTCCAGGTCGGCGCCCGCCTCGATCTCCAGGCGCACCGCCGCTCCCTTGCGCCGCCGGTGCAACTGCGAGTCCACCGAATCGAGAATGCTGCGCGACTCTTCCTCGCGCAGGTAGAGGTTGCTGTTGCGCGTCACGCGAAACGGCGCCGAAGAGAGAATCTTGTACCCGTGATACAGCCTCTCCGCGTAAGCCTCCACGATGTCATGCAGAAAAATGTATTCGATGGTGCCTTCGGCGGACGGAATGCGAAACACGCGCGGCAGCGCCCGCGGCACCGTCACCACGCCAAGATAAACCGGTGAATTTTTGCGCCGCTTCTGCAGCAGGAACGCCATGCACAGGGCTTTATTCAGCACCCGCGGAAACGGATGCGCCGGGTCCACCGTCACCGGCGTCATCAGCGGCTCCACGCGCTCCAGATAAAAGTCGCTCCACCGCCTTGCGCGCTTCCGGCTTCAATTCACGGAAGCTGCGCACGCGGATCGACTCCTCCGCCAGCGCCGGCGCCAGTTTTTCCCGCCAGCATTCGTATTGGTCCTTCACGAAGTCATGGATGGAAGCGGAGAGCTGCGTCAGCGCCTGGCGCGGCGCCAGGCCGTCCGGCCCAGCCTCGCCTTTCCCCTGCTCGGCCTGCTGCAGCAGACCCGCCAGCCGCACTTCCACGAATTCGTCCAGGTTGCTCGCGGTGATGGCCAGGAACTTCACCCGCTCGAGGACGGGATTGTGGGTGTCCAGCGCCTCTTCCAGCACGCGCCGGTTGAACTGCATCCAGGAAAGGTGCCGGTTGAAAAAGTATCGCGGATTGTCGGTTTGAATGCGGCGCATCAGTCACTCGCAGCAGCGCTGGCGGCCTTGCCCGCCGGAGCGGCCCCCGCTGCATCGGGAACCGGACGAGGCTACTCTAACAATGTTACGTGCAGGTTACGTAAGTTCTCCGGCGCGATCGCCGGCGCGACTCAATCCTCCGCGCATGAACCGCCGCTACAGAATCGCGCGCACGACGCCTCCATCCACTCGCACCGCCGCGCCATTGGTCGCCGAAGCCACCGGACTGCACAAATAAACGATCATGCTCGCCACTTCATCCACGGTTGCAAATCGCTTCAGCAGCGACGAAGGCCGAATCGTCTTGAAGAATTCCTTCTCAAACGCCGCGGAATCCCCTCCCGACTTGCCTCCCATCTGCTCGATGAAGGTTTCCACTCCCTCCGACCGCGTCGGCCCCGGCAGCACGCTGTTCACGGTAATCCCCGTTCCCGCCACCGTTTCTGCAATCCCTCGCCCGACGGCAACTTGCGCCGTCTTGGTCATGCCGTAATGAACCATCTCCGCGGGTATCTGCACCGCCGATTCGCTCGACACAAAAATAATCCGCCCCCAGTTTTTCTCGCGCATCCCCGCAAGATAATGCCGCGACATCCGCACGCCGCTCATCACGTTCGCCTCGAAAAAGCGCAGCCAATCCGCGTCGGGAATCTGCTCGAAAGGCTTCGGCTCGAAGATGCCCATGTTGTTGACGAGAATTTCGACGCGGTCCAGCGCGGCAGTCAACTTCGCGCAGCCCGCCGCGTTCGAGACATCGCTCGCGATCCCCGACACATCCGCGCCGGGATGCGCTTTGCGAATCGCGGCGATCGCCCCATCCACCCGCTGCTGCGTCCTGCCATTCACAATCACCGACGCGCCCTCCGCAGCGAGTCCGCGCGCCGTAGCGAAACCGATTCCTCCCGTTGACCCGGTAACCAACGCCTTCTTCCCTCGCAGTTGCAGATCCATGAATGCCTCCCGCTAAATTGGATGGCGCCGCGCCACGATTCGCGGCATCCAAACCTTCATGATAGCGCGCACGCGGAGGGTGCGCCTAAGCTCGATCCGCAGTCCGCCCAGCAACGTCAACCCGCACCGTGCTATGTTTTCCTCGGAGGAGCCAAAGATCATGTTCGAGAATTTGACCGAACGCAGGCAGCAAGAGCGAGCCATGCGCGAAGCGGGCCGCCTGCCTCCCGGACAATCGCTCACGCTGAAGTGGCCCGTGCTGCACGCCGGCACGATCCCGCGCTTCGATCCGCAAACCTGGGGTTTCCGCATCGCGGGACTCGTCGAGAAGCCGGTGCGCCTCACCTGGCAGGAGTTCTCGCACTTGCCCATGAGGCAGGTTACCGCGGACATGCATTGCGTCACGCGCTGGAGCCGCTTCGACGTGCGCTGGGAAGGCGTCCCGTTCACCGAAATCGCGAAACTAGCGAACGCCAAACCCGAGGCAAGATACGTGATGGTGGAAGCCGAGCAGGGCTACACCTCCAACGTCCCGCTCGCCGACCTGATCCGCCCCACCACCCTCTTCGCGCTCAAGCACAATGGCGAGCCGCTCCCCGCCGAGCACGGGTACCCGGTTCGCCTCGCCGTTCCCCACCTCTACGCCTGGAAGAGCGTCAAGTGGGTGCGCGGACTCGAATTCATGAAGGAAGACGCCCCTGGCTTCTGGGAGCGAAACGGCTACAACATCTACGGCGACCCCTTCAAGGAGCAGCGCTACTCGATCTGAGCCTGCAGAGCCGCGTTTCGGTCTCTTGCGGTTTGCTTCAGTGCCTTACCTGACCAAGAGTATCGCAGCCGAAATAAAAACCGCCGCTGCTCCCATGATGATCCAGAAAAGCGTGTGGAAGACTTGTTGGTCTGACGGTACTGCCGCGTGATTCATCTTCGGCCTCCGGCACCCTGTCTCGAATCCAAAGTGCCCAGGCCATATCGTTCAGCGCCGTCGCGAAATCGTCCGTGCCAAATGTCACTCCACCAAGTGACGCCTCTCACAAAACTGTTCCATTCTCACTCCTCGTCGTTTTCTTCCTCTTCGTTGTTCTCCTCCTCCTCGCCCCAGTGATCCGCGACCCCGCCATAGCTGTAACCTGCCTCAAGTGGCACCGGAACTCCTGCCGGTGCTCTTCATGTTTCTGAACTGCCGGGACTTGCCGCCCCCCGGCGACTCATCCCGCAGCCAGCATGACCAAAAACCCGCCCTTTTCTGCCCCCAATGCCCCTGAAAATGCACGCAGTTCGCAGTACAAAAATACTTCAAACTGCAATCAATTTTGGGATTCGAAATCGCGTCGTGTTTTTTGCTTCGCAGGTAGGTCATCTCGGCAGCTTTACCCCGGCAGTCCAGCGCACCTTTCCCGCCCCTGTTGTTTTCGGTGGGTCTCTCTCGTTCAGCGCCACCCCGGTCGTCCAGCGCAGCATTTCTGTCCTCTGTTTTTTTCGGTGCGTCCTTCTCGGTAGCGCTACCCTGGCTGTCCAGCGAGCTTTTCCGCCCTCTGGTTTTTTCGGGTGCCCCACCCTTGTGCCTTTCAAGGGTGGGTCTTTTCGGGTCTTTCCGGCTTTCTGTGTCTTTCCAACGCTTTCAGGTGCGAGTTGAAGTGCAAGTGCAGGGTTTTTGCTTTGCCGGCAGCCGTTTGCCTTTTAGGGGGTCGGAGCTTCAGCTCCGACATAACCTCTCTGCTGTTATCGGGGCTTTAGCCCCTGAGAAAGGGCTTCGTCGCCTTTGCTTTTTGCTGTCATCCTGGGCCCATGCGCGCAAAGCGCGAAAATGGGTGTGGGACCTGCTTCTTCTTTCGCCCTTTGCAGTTCGCTCCTGCCTTTCGTTGTCATCCCGACAGAGCGCAGCGACGAGGGATCTCTCTTCGAGTTCGAGCATGAGGGACGCTGTCCCCGCCGCCCTTAACCCCACGTTGTCACCCTGAGCTCATACGCGCAAAGCGCGAATGGGTGAGGGACCTGCTTCTCTGTCGCTCTTCGCCGCTTGTGTAGCTATTGCTTTCCCTTCCTTTAGCTTTTGGTTGTCATCCCGAACGAAGTGAGGGATCTGCTTCTTCTTTTTCTTCTTTGCCCTCGTTCCACAAAAAGCAAAAGCGCCGCGGAACGAATCCCGCGGCGCTTCGAAATTCCAGCCTCAAGGGTCCAGCCTCTAGCTTCTAGTAAATATCGTACTGCTCCCAGTGCAGCGTGGGGTCCGCCTGGATGATGATGCTCTTCTTCGTCCAGTGCTCGAGCTCCTCCATCAGCGAAGACTCCCGCGTCTTGAGCGCCTTGGAAATTTCCGGATGCACGCGCAGCGTCACGCTACCGCTTGCGATCTGCGGAGCCATCTTGCGCGCCTCGGTCTGAATTTCGTAGCACAGTGTGGGAATCGACTTCACCATGCCCGAGCCGGTGCAATAAGGGCACGGCTGGCACAGCGTGCGTTCCAGCGCTTGTTTCGTGCGCTTGCGCGTGATCGCAATCAGCCCGAACTCATTGAAGCGCAGCATCTTCGACGGCGCGCGGTCCGCCCGCAACGCGTCTTCCAAAGCCGCCATCACCTTTTCGCGGTTGCGCCGCTCCTCCATGTCGATGAAGTCGATGATGATGATCCCGCCCAGGTCGCGCAGCCGCATCTGCCGCACGATCTCCTTCACCGCTTCCATGTTCGTGCGCACGATCGTGTCTTCCAGGCGGTTCGAGCCCTTGCCCACGAACTTGCCCGTGTTCACGTCGATGGCCACCAGCGCTTCGGTATGGTTGATGACGATGTATCCGCCCGACTTCAGCCACACCTTCGGCCGCAGCCCCTTGTCGATCTCCTGCTGGATGCCGAATTCCTCGAAGACCGGCGTTTCTTTGGTGTAGAGCTTGACGCGGTTCACCAGGCCCGGCTGAAAGCGGCTCATGAAGTCGACTACCTTGGTGTACTCCTCTTCCGAGTCCACCCAGATGGCCGTGTAATCGTTGCTCATGTAGTCGCGCAGGATGCGTTCGACCAGGTTGAGATCGCGGTGCAGAAGCGACGGAGCCTTGCGCTGTTCCGAGCGCGCCTTGATCTCGCCCCACGTGCGCGTCAGGAATTCCACGTCCGCGCGAACCTCTTCCGGCGCCGCGCTGGCCGCCGCCGTGCGTACGATGAACCCGCCGCCCGCGCTGCCTTTCGCGTCGTTTACCAGGTGGCGAAGCCGCGCGCGGTCTTCCGCCGACGCGATCTTCCGCGAAACGCCGGTGTGGTCCAGCGTCGGCATATACACGAGAAAGCGCCCCGGCAGCGCGACGTGGCTCGTGATGCGCGCGCCCTTCTTGCCCAGCGGCTCTTTCGCGATCTGGACGATGATTTCCTGGCCCTGCTTGAGCATGTCGGCGATCAACTGCGGGCGCCGGGGCTGCTGCTGCGGGCGATGGTGGCCCTGCGCGTGGCCGTGTGAGTGGCCGCCCTGCCCGCCGCCATGCTGGCCATGTTGACCATGTTGCGGACGCCGTCCGCGATCGTGCCGCCCGCGGTCGCGTCCTCCGCGGCGCGGATGCTGCATACGCGCCCGAAAATCATTGCGCACGCGCGCGTTGAACTGCTGCTGTGGCGGGGCGTTTTCTCCCGGCGCGAGTTCGCCGGCCGAAGGTACCGCGCCTTCCGCGGCGAGATGTTCGCCCTCCATCGCGGTCAACCCGTGCCCCGGCTCGCCGGCGGCCTCCAGAGTTTCCGCCGCCTGCGCCGCAAGCTCTTCGGCCTCGGCTTCCTCTTCGGTCTCATCGAGCGCGCCCGCGACGGCTTCCTCCACTTCCTCGTCGAAGGTTTCACCCGCGGCGGATTCACCCGGAGCGCCCGCCACCTGCGCCTCGAGCGCCGCGTCGGACACGGCAAAATCCCGCCTCTGAGCTTCCCGCGCTTCTTCCTCGATCTGTGCCTCCGCCACGTGCTCGGCGAGTGACGCTGCTTCGTCTTCGCTCAGTTCCGCGGCGACGTGCGCTTCATCGGACGCCTCTGCCTCGTGGATGAACTTGGCCTGCTCGTCCTCTTCCTCAATCTTTCCGTGGTCCGCGGGCTCCACGTGCGGCACATGGTCCCTCAGCGTGTTTTCATAAAGATGGAGCGTCTTTTCGACGGGTTCCTCGTGCTGCCGCGCAGCATGCTGAGCCTCGGGTTCTGGAATGAAGGCGGCGGTCGGCGGCATCGGCTCGGCGGCGGAAGGTTCCTGGCGCTTCCATTTCGAAAGCGTCTCGCCCGGCAACGGCTCAAGGCCGCCGCCCAATGAAGCTGACGACGGACGATATTCCTCGCGCGGTTCCGGTGCGTGAGGTTGTGGTGCGTGAGATTGCGGAAATGCAGGAGCGGGATGCTCCTGAACCGGATCACGTTCAGGCGCTGCCACCGATGCCGCATCCGAATGCGTCTCTTCGTTCAGAGAAGGTGCTGCCGCTGAGCTCGCGTTCGGCGCGGCCACCGGAGGCTTCTCGCGGTACTTTGCGAGCGATTCCCCGGGCAGAATGATCGGCACGTATCCTTCCGGCGGCGCCGCCTCGGCTGGCTGGTCTTCAGGAGCGCGGGGCGATGCGTATTTGGAAGGCGGCAGTTCGCGCCCTCCGCCAAAACGGTTGCCGCCGCGTCCGCCACGGCGGTTGAAGCGTCCGCCGCGCCCGCCTCCGCCGCCACTACCACCGCGACGTCCAAAATCCCGATTACCGCCGCGCTGGCGCCCTTCATAGCGTGGGCGGTCCTGCGGCGGAACATGTGCACGTTGTGCACGTTATGAACATTGTGCGGCGGGGCCGCTGCCGGGCGCGCCACCGCCGGCGGGCCGGAGCAAAGGCCTGCGCTTCACCGGCGTGCTCAGCTTCGTGCTCGCCTTCGCCCCCCGCGAGCGCTTCCTCGTGGTGGCTTTCGGGAGTAAACGCGGCAGGCGTCCGCTCTACGTCGGCGGGTTCGAGCGCCGGCGCCGACGGATTCTCCGTCGCGAACACGTGCCCGCCCTGCTCCTCCATCTTCTCGACCTTATCGACAACCGTGGTGACGATGTGGTCGAGTTCCTCGGTTTCTTCCAGGAAGTCGGTGACGTACAGGAAGGCGTCGCTATCGAGGCCGATTTCCACGAAGGCCGACTGCATGCCTGGCAGCACGCGGGTCACACGGCCTTTGTAAATGCTTCCGACTAACGCGAATTCTTTTTGCCGCTCGACGTAATACTCACAAAGCTGTCCTTCTTCCATGATGGCGACCCGTGTCTCGTGGGGGTTCGCCGATATCACCATTTCCTTCGACATTTTTTGAAAACTCCTCGCGGCGCATCGGACGGCGGCGGATACACACGCGCGCGCACGGGAACCGGCGTGGCTCAAGAGGCTGCCTTGCGTCCGCCACGAACGGCTATCCCCGGAAAAATTGTCGCGTTGCTGAATTGCGCTGCTCAACCGATGCGTCCCTTCATTCAAAACTGGATTCCCGGCTCGCGGGTTTCGCGGCGGGACCACTGCTGATCTTGCAAAGCCAAACTTTCTGGAACTGAACCTTGTAACGCGAAACCGGCTCAATTGACGAAACGCCGCATGCGGACGTTCATCACCAGGCCCAAAGCCATAAATACAAAAGCTGTTGCCGACCCTCCATAGCTCATCAGCGGAAGGGGAATGCCGGTAACCGGCATGTACCCGATCACCATCGAAGCATTCACCAGAACGTGGAAACCCAGAATTGCGGTTACTCCCATCACCACATACATCCCGGCACGATCTTTCGCCTTCTGCGCGTTATCCACCAGCCGCAGAATCAAGCCCAGATACAACAGCAAAACCAGGCAAACTCCGATAAATCCCTGCTCTTCCGCCAGCGCGGCCAGAATAAAGTCCGAATACCGCACCGGCACAAAACCCAGCTGATTCTGGCTGCCCTTGCCAAATCCCTTGCCCCAGAATCCCCCGGAGCCTACCGCAATCTCCGACTGCAGGATCTGATAGCCCGCGCCCCGCGGATTCTCTTCCGGATGCAGGAAGGTCGTAATCCGCTGCTGCTGGTACGGCTTCAGATGCGTCCGCATGTGCCAGCCCACCGGGAATCAACAGCAGCAAGCAGGGCCAGCGCCACCAGCTGATGCTTCCACTCGATCCCGGCCAAAAACGCCCCAACCACCGCCACGGGAACCAGCACCATGGCCGTTCCCAGATCGGGCTGGATCAGAATCAATACTACAGGTATCCCGGTGACCACGCCAACTTTGAAGATATCCTGCAGCGTCAGCCGGTCCGTCCGCACGTCCGTGAAGAACCGCGCCAGCACCACGATTATAATCAACTTCATTAACTCTGACACTTGTAAATTCACTCCGCCGCCCAGCGCCACCCACCTCTTCGCGCCGAAGCGGGAGTGGCCGATCACCAAAACGACCAGCAACGTGGCCAGGCCGAACATGTAGAGCACCGGGGCCTGATCCATCAGGAGTGTGATAATCGATGCGGGAAATCAGGAACATGCCGATCGAGACCTATGCCGATCCACATCAGCTGCTTCCAGTGCATGCCGGCCATGGGGCTGGCGTGCGTGGAGGAATAAACCTCGAGCACTCCGAGCGTGCTGATGGCTCCGATGATGCCGAGCAGTGGCCAGTCCCAATCCTGCGTGCGCGGACGATCCTTCATGGGTGCGGAGTTTCCTCGCTAGCGGCAAGAGGCGGCGGAGCAGCGGCTGCGGCGGCCACAGCGGGCTGCGCCGGTGGCGCGATGGTGGCTTGTTGCTGCTGCATGTGGGCGTTTTTCTTGTCGTAATAGGCCTTCACGATGTCGCGCACGACCGGGCCGGCCGTCGAGCCGCCGTGCAGGTCGGTGTCCTGCACCACGGCGGCGACCACAATTTCCGGGTTGCGCCGCGGAGCATATCCCACAAACCAGCCGTTGGTATTCTTTCCTTTCTTGCCCATCTTGGCGCCGGCTTCGTAGCTCATCAGCTGCGCGGTGCCGGACTTGCCGGAGAAATCGACATTCTGCAGCCGCAGCGAATATCCGGTGCCGCCGCCTTCGTTGATGACGCCGTACATTCCCTGCGTCACCTGCTCGACGGCGTCGTCGGCAAAGCGGGAAATGCTCGGTTTTCAGATTGGTGAGATTTTTCAGCAGGTGCGGCTGCACCAGCGTGCCGCCGCTCGCGACGGCTGCGATCATGCGCGCAAGCTGAATCGGCGTGACGGTGACCGCGCCCTGGCCGATCGAGACGGAAATCGTTTCGCCGGCATACCACTTGTGGTGGTAAACGCGCTGCACCCATTCTTCCGACGGCATCAGCCCGGGCTGTTCGCTGGGCAGGTCGACTCCCGTGGGGCGGCCGAGCCCCAGTCCCATGGCGTAATCGTGAATGCGGTCGATGCCCAGCATTTTGCCGATGTTGTAGAAGAACACGTCGCAGGAAGCGACGATCGCTTTGTGAACGTCCACCGAGCCGTGGCCCGCCGGGCGCCAGCAGTGGAACACGCGCCCGTAGAATTCCGCGTGGCCGGGACAAAAGGCCGTGAAATTCGCGGGAAGGGCTTTGGAATCGAGCATCGCCGTAGCCATCACGATTTTGAACACGGAGCCGGGCGCAAGCTGCGCTTGGATCGCGCGATTCAGCAGCGGCGTTTCGGGATCGGTATTGAGCTTGGCCCATTCGGCGCGGGGATGCGCACCGCGAAATCGTTGGGATCAAAGGTCGGGCGGCTGATCATCGCCAGCACTTCGCCGGTGCGCCCGTCGAGCGCCACGACCGCGCCGGCTTTGTCGGCCATGTCGGCTTCGGCGATGGCTTGCAGGTCGTAATCGATGGTCAGCTGAATGGGCTTGCCGGGAAGCGCTTCCACGTCGTCGAGCGTGCGCATGGCTTTGCCGACGCTGTTGACGACCACGCGGCGCATGCCGTCGGTGCCTTCGAGCTGGTCGTTATATTGGCGTTCGAGGCCCGCTTTGCCGACGATGTCGCCGGGGCGGTAATGCCCGTCGCTCTGATCGAGCTGCTGCGCGGAAACTTCGCCGACGTAGCCGATGGTGTTGGCGAGCATCTGGCCGTGCTGATAGCGGCGGCGCTGGACCATCATGAGTTCGAGCACGGGCAGGTCGGCGCGGTGCGATTCGACGAACGCGATGTCCGCCTCGCTCGCGGCCGGCTTGATGATGATGGGCTCGAATTTCGGCTCGAAACGCGCGTTTTCAAGCTGCTGCGTCAGGTCTTCCTTGCTGATGCCGAGGCCCTCTTCGATCTGCGGCAGGCTCTTTTGCAGGGCCTTGGGATCGTCGCGCAGCAGCAGAATGCTGAAGGAAGGATAGCTATCGACCAGCACGCGGCCTTCGCGGTCGAGCAGGGCGCCGCGCGGGGCGATGATCGGGATGTTGCGGATCTGATTGCGTTCGGCGAGATCGGAAAAATGGCCGGACTGGATGACCTGCAGCTTCCAGAATCCCACCAGCAGCAGGACGATGAACGCTACCGAAACATAGGAAAAAAGCGCCAGCCTCCCTTGCGGGATTTTCTGGTCGTTAACGCTCCACGGTGCCAACGGAACTCCTGCACAGGCCTGGGAAAAAGCTCACTTCCCGGTGCGCGCTCCTATCCGAATCCTTCAGCGGGACTGGAAGAATTAAGCTACCACCGGGGTGCGTCCCCCGCAAGGCGGCGATGCCCATTTGGTCAACCCTAAGCCCCCGTGCCGCTAGACAACCGACGCAACTTTCCACAAGCGGACTACTGGCACGGAATAGCTTCCGGGTTGCCCGCAATCAGGCACCAGAAACCCTTGACCACAGTGTTCCAGCGACCTAAAATTCCTAGCCCGAATCGGGGAGACGAATCCCAAACCTCCAAACAGGTCTGCGGAGGAACAAGCCATGAAGACGACTCTATGCGGGATGGCAGCGATCGTCGCGCTGGTGATCGCCGTGGCGGGCGGCAGGTTCAGCTCTGCGCAGGAGAAGCAGGACAAGTCCACGCTGCATGGACAGTCCAATGGAGACTCCTCCCCGATCTATGGCGTGAAGATCCCCGCTGGGTACCGCGACTGGAAGTTGATCTCCGTGGGCCACGTAGCCGGCAGCAACAACGATTTGCGCGCCAAACTCGGCAACGATATAGCGATCAAAGCTTACCGGGAAGGGACGCTCCCCTTCCCGGACGGTGCCATCATTGCCCGGCTCGCCTGGCATGAGGTCACATCAGACGAAAACAATAAAGCGCTTGGCGATACAGACTCTTCCGTAGCCGGGTCAGCCACGAACCTTGAGTTCATGGTTAAGGACTCAAAAAAGTACGCCTCAACTGGTGGATGGGGATTCGCACAATTCACCGACGGCAAACCGGACAGCGAGGCGCTCCACAAAACCTGCTTTCCTTGTCACGCGCCCGCCAAAGATAACGATTTCGTCTTCACGCGTTACGCCCGCTGATCAGCTCCTGTTTCGTCGTTGAGTCAGTGTCGATCAATCGTTCCTGGGAAGGAGATCAAGAATGACCGCGCAGAAGAATTCACAGCCAGCGAGCCTGGCGAGCATCGATATGAAGATTGAGGTCGTCGTCATCCCTGTCTCGGACGTGGAACGCGCGATAGGTTTCTATCAAAGCCTCGGTTGGAGGCAGGACACCACACAATCCAGCGGCGTGGTCCAGTTCACGCCTCACGGCTCTGGATGCTCGGTCCAATTCGGCGGGAACCGCACGACCGCCGCCCCGGGATCTGTGCAAGGCCTTTGGCTGATCGTCTCCGATTTGCAGGCCACCTTGGATCAAATGGCCGCCGCCGGCATTACGATGAACGAGGTCTACCACGTCGGCGCCAATGGCAAGGCCAGTGGCGTGGATCCCGAGCGACATAGCTATCGTTCGTTCGCCTCGTTCCAGGACCCTGATGGGAACCACTGGATGTTGCAGGAAGTCACCACCAGGCTTCCCGGGCGCATGGAGCCTAACGTGAGTACGTTCGGCTCTGCAAGCGACCTGGCGAGCGCACTTCGGCGTGCGGAAGCCGCGCACGGCGAGCACGAGAAGCGCAGCGGGGGGCGCGACGATAACTGGCCGGATTGGTACGCCGAGTATATGGTCGGAGAGCAGTCCGGGGGCAAGCTTCCAACGTGATCGGCCGTAACATCATTCACTCAAAATTCTAAGAGGAGAAACACCATGAAACGGGTCGGTTTCTTACTACTGGCAGTGGTAACCTTGGCTGGCATTGTCGCTCACCTGACGCACGCGACTGGACCGTCCGATGGAGACTCCTCCCCAATCTACGGCGTCACGATTCCGGCCGGATACCGCGATTGGAAATTGATCGCCGTGAACCAACTCCTGTTAGCAGGCAAGGCCGACCAGTTGCGCGCTCAACTCGGCAACGATATAGCGATCAAGGCCTTTAAGGAAGGGAAGCTCCCGTTCCCAGACGGCGCCATCATTGCCGCGATTCATTGGACTCGTGTCCCGTCGGAAGACAACAACAAAGTCCTGGCCGGTCCATTTCCCGGCGCTCAATCGTTCGTTGTCGGGTCCCGCGTGAATGTTCAGTTCATGGTCAAGGACTCAAAGAAGTACGCCGCGACGGGCGGCTGGGGGTTCGCTGACTTTAAGGACGGAAAGCCGGGCAGACAAGGCGCTGCACGAGACTTGCTTTCCCTGCCACGCGCCTGCGAAAGATCGCGACTTTGTCTTCACCCATTACGCACGTTAGGCTCGCAATACGTCAGGGTGAAACCTTAATGAGTGATTCATTGCATTGGAACGTGTTCGTTAGCGACGAGGTTCCGGTCTTGACCCGAGATTTGCCGCCTGGCGTGAATAAGCGCAGATGGTCCCCGATATCATCCACTCTTATTTCACGCCGTATTAGTTGACACCTTTCTCACCGTGAAACAAAACCGCGGGCTTGTGGAGTGGATCGAAAAAAGCGGAAAGAATCTAACTACGATTTACGCGACACACGGCCACGGCGATCATTTTTTTGGCGTGAACGCAATTCGAGAGCGATTCCCAAATGCTCGATTCGTAGCACTTCCGGATGTGATCACCATTATGCGGCAGCAGGTCTCATCTGGGGTTCTTGACTTATTCTGGAATCCACGCTTTGTTGGGCAGATCGACGCGAAGCCGGCGATTGCAGAGCAACTAGAAGGAACAGTCATCGCGCTTGAAGGACAAGAACTTGTGACCGTTCCCCTCGGGCACACCGAAACAGCCAACACGACCTGCCTGCATGTCCCTTCGATCGGCTTGGTGGCGGCGGGCGACGCGGCATACAATGACGTTCACGTGTATCTAGCGGAATCTACAGCACATACAAGGAAGCAATGGATCTCGGCGCTCGACACGATCGAATCACTGAAGCCAAGCACCGTTGTCGCCGGGCACAAAAGGCCGGGCCGGGCGGACGCGCCAGCGTCGTTGTGGAGACAAGGCAATACATTCGCGACTTTGACAGGATCGCCGCCGATACGCGAACGGCAAAGGACCTCTACAACGAGATGCTCGCGCTTTATCCTGATCGAGTAAACCCAGGAGCTTTGTGGAGTTCGGCGCGTGGTGTGAAGGGTTAAACTAAAATCCTTGGGTTGATCCTGAGTCTCAGCTCGAGGCAGTTTGGCGGCATTGTGGGGATGGAGCTTTATGAACTTCAAGACCGCCGACGTTGCGGGCGTTAAGATCTTTTACCGCGAGGCCGGGGATCCGTCGAAGCCGACCATCGTCCTGCTGCACGGTTTTCCTTCGTCGTCGTACCAGTTCCACGACCTCATTCCGCTTCTGGCGGATCGGTTTCATGTCATCGCGCCCGACTACCCCGGCATGGGATACAGCGAGGCGCCGGACCCGACCGTCCTGCGACCCGACCTTCGACGACGTGGCCATGGTGATCGACGCGTTCATCGCGCAGTACGCGCCCGGGACCACTCATCTTCTACATGCACGACATCGGCGGCCCGATCGGAATGCGCATCGCGACGGCCCATCCCGAGCGGATCGCCGGCCTGATTTTTCAGAACTTCACCATTTCAGTAGAGGGTTGGAACCCCGAGCGCCTGAAAGTCTACGAGCGGCTCGGCGGCCCTGAAACCCCAGAGAATCTGGCCGAGACCGAGCAATTTGCCACCGTGGAACGCGACATGTTTCTTCACAAGAGGGGCGCGCGCCAGCCCGACGCTCTGAATCCGGACAATTGGGCGATCGACGCCTATGCGTTCTCTATCGCGGCGAATCGGGTCTTCATGTCGAGGTTGTTGATGAACCTCGCGACGAACATCCAGCACTACCCGGAATGGACCGCCTATCTGAAGGACCGGCAGCCGAAGTCGCTCATCGTCTGGGGGCGAAACGACCCTCTCTTCGTGCCGGCGGCCGCGGAATTCGTGAAGCAGGTTGTGCCGACAGCCGAGCTGCGCTATTTCGATGGCGGCCACTTCGTGCTTGACGAGTACGCCGACGCGATCGCCGAGGCGATCATCGAGACGTTCTCCCAAAGCCTTTAAGGAAGGGACGATCTCATCCCCGACGCCGCCATCATTGCAGCGATTCATTGGACTCGTGTCCCGTCGAGGCGCGCTTGAATTGACTTGGTTAAGCGTCAACTTCCGGTTCGTCGGCAACCCTGAAGCTATCCAGAAACGGCGTTCTGGGGATGCTGCGCCCGGTCTGAGCCGCGGCGGAAACCAAATCCTGTTTCTGCGGGAGGATTTTAAGTCACCCTTCCAGATGGCGCTTCCGTAAGAGCGGAGGAAGCCTTTTCGTGTTTCTGCGCGCACGAGCAACTGTAAGGCTTTCTCTACGTTTTCGCGTTTCGTTTTGAGGCCGGTGAGCTTTCGCGCTTTGCGGATTAAGCGCTCGTCGATATGGGCAGAACAACGAACTATATCGGAACGCAACCAGGAAAATGGGAATGAAGAGAGATCCCTCGTCGCTGCGCTCTGTCGGGATGACAACTAGAGGCGACCGCGAGAGGCAAAGTGCGTAAGGCGACTATCAGCAATCAACAATCGCTATCAATAATCACAATCAGCGATCAACCACACCGGCTTCATGACGCCGGCGGGCGCCGGGCTGCGCGCGTTTTCGCAAATAACCAGCCCACCGAAAGCGCCAGGAGCAGACACAAGCCGGTGCCCGGCTCCGGGGTCGGAATCGGCGGCGGGGGGACTCCAGGAGTTGACGGGGTCGGCGATCCGCCAGGAACGAACGGCGGAAAACCTCCCCAGCCTCCCGGACCACCAGGAGGAGTGAACAAGGGCTCGTGTCCTGTTTCATTGAAGCTGTGCTCGGCCGCGATGAGGCCTGCCGGCGACGGAAGATTCATAGGTAAGTCGAACGGCGCGTCCGGGGCGCCAGAAATGTCGGGGATTTGGGCCACTTCCAGCGCCTCAGGCGCAGGCTCTTGCGCGGAAAGGGGCAGTTGAGGAGTAGCAGAAACACGGTTTCCGCAGCGCGTCCTCGCTTCCATGGTTCCGTCGGTGATCACGGTTTCGTTCTTGTGTAGCGTGACGGGCTTCTTCGTCCAGAAGATTTGTTCGCCGATGCGGTAAGAAACGTAGGCCTGAAAGTCCTTGTCCAGCGATACCACGTGCGCGGCCGCCAAATGGAACCCGGCGTAATGTTGCGCGACAGTCGGATCGTTGCCCATGGCGTTCGTCAGTTCCTGGGGAGACTCGACGCCTCCCGGAACCACCGAATAAGGAAACAGCGGGCGGGCACCGCGCGGCGAGTAGCGCGGCGAATCGGCCCCCAGGGAAAACGACGCAGACTCGGGCGGAATCGCGCCCGTCCGAATTCGCGCGGTGCTTCGATCAGAATTCAATGGAATCCCGGCCAGCGTCAAAAGCGCTACGAGAAGCGCGAGCGTCAGGACCCTGGCAACGGCAACACTTGAGGTGGAACGTCGATGGTTACTCATAGCGCGAGGTTAGTTATTCGCGCCGCTTTCAGGAATGGTGCGGAAGATAGTGCGCTTAGCTCTAAGGTTCGTCGTCGGCTGGTACGGCCGGCTTAGTACTTCAAATAAACACCACGACATTTGCATTCGGACGGCGGCTGCACTCTTGTGCTACACCTGAACGCGGGAGCACCAAGGGGACAATACGGCGCGGACGACGCGACGGGGGCAACGTGACGGGGCCAAATACAACCGAGGTCAGAACGCGCGCCGGAAGGTCCGGCACAAGCAGCGGGTGGGCCCTGCGGCGCCCTCAATTCTATTCGCTTTTTCTTCGCAAAAGCGCTCAAAAACGCGCACTCGACACTGCAGGACGAACGGAACACATCGCAAGTGATTGAAAACAAACAGAGTCGATACACGCCACTCGACACTATAAGAAGCTGCGCGCATGCGCGTTTTTGGAAATATTTTCTAAGGGTCCAGCCCCGCTTTCGCCGCCCTTCGGTGGCGCCCGGACCTTTGATTTCTTGCCGCCTTCCGTGGACGCCCCGCGCTCATGCCGGCACAATCCCGGTGACCCATGCGGGATAGCGCGCGATGGCTTGGTCTGCTGCTAGCAGGCGTGGCAACAGGCGCTTTCGTTCCGGCGCGATTTTTCGGCTCCGCCGCGACGGCCCGCGCAGTTCCCGGCAACCCCACGGACGCCGCCGCCGGCTTCTCCCCGCAAGACTGGGCCATCGTCAAAACGCTTTCGCCGCTGCCGGCGCTTCCGGTGGATACCACAAACACGTACCGCGATTCGCCGGGCGCCGCGCTGCTCGGGCAAAAGCTCTTTTTCGACCCGCGACTCTCGGGTCCCATTCAAGCCGGAACACGCGCGCAGGGCCAGCTCGGGGCGATCGGCGAAAAGGGCAGGATCGCCTGCCGCAACTGCCACATGCCGGAGTCGAAGTGGCTCTTCGACACACGCTCGAACAACGGCGGCGCGATTCCAAACGCCACGGCGCTGGGGTCGGCCTGGATGACGCGCAACGCCAGCAGCATCGTCAACACCGTGTTTTACGTGCAGCCGGCGTCCGGCGCGCACTGGCGCGAGAATGACGGATACTCCGATTCCGAGTGGTTCGACGCGCAGAGCGAGCCGGAGGGCCCGCCCGTGCAAAACGGCAGCCGACTGCAGCTCGCGCACGTGATCTTCGAACACTATCGCCGCGATTACTCCGCCGCTTTTCCCGAGTGGCCGCTCGACGCGGCGCTCGCGGACTACAAGCGGTTTCCCGCGACTGGCTCGCCCTACACCGACGCGGCGAACTGGAATCGCCTGAGCAGCGGCGACAAAGAGATCGTCAACCGCATACTCGCCAATTACGGCAAGGCCATCGAGGCGTATCTACGGCAGCTCGTCAGCCGCAATGCGCCGTTCGATCGCTTCGTCGCGGGGGATCATAATGCAATCAAGGCCGAGGCGCAGCAGGGACTCAAGCTCTTTATCGGCAAGGCGGGCTGCGTCCGCTGCCATCGCACGCCGCTTTTCTCCGATGACGATTTTCACGTGATCGGCTTGCGCATCGACAAAAAGCTCTCGCCGCATGCCGATGCCACCGAGACCGGGCGCGCCGGCAACCAGGCGCTCATCTGCAATCCCTCGGTGGCGGGCGGGGATTTCAGCGTCAATGGACACTTCAGCGACGACCCAAAAACCACGCGCGACGGAGGCTTCTGCCGCCAGACGATCCAGCAGGGGCTCTGGCGCACCAAAGCGCTTCGCCAGGTGGCCGAGACCGCACCATATTTCCACGACGGTCAGGCGGCGACGCTCGATGATGTGATCGATTTTTACGATCGCGGTGGCGACTCGGCGGGCGCCTTCCTCGGCGGACCCAAGGAAATCCGCCCGCTGCATCTTTCATCAGAGGAGAAGGTGCGGCTGAAGGAGTTTTTGAAGACGCTGACCGGCGAGCAAGTACCGGCGCGATTACTCCGGGACCTGCACAATCCATAGGCCAGGGAGCGATGGCGCCGCGAAATTCCGTTCAAGGAGCTAGCGGGTAGGCAGCTTCTGTTGGGGAGCCAGGCACCACTCGAGCTGGTCGCTCAGCAATTTGAAATTTATTGGTTTGGAGATGCAGGCGTTGCAGCCGGCTTGCAGGAAGAGCTGCTGATCGCTGGCCATGGCGTGGGCGGTGACGGCTATTACGGGAATGCTGCAGAAGCGGGGCTGCTTGCGCATCCAGGCGGCTAGCGTAAGTCCGTCGTCATCGCCGAGCTGGACGTCGAGCAGCACGGCGTCGGGCGGGCTATCTTCGATTGCCTGGCGCGCGCCGGCGATGTCCTCGGCGCTCAGCACTTCGTGGCCGTGCGCTTCGAGCCAGTCACACAGCAGCTCGCAATTCAGCGCATTGTCTTCCACCACCAGGATGCGGTGCTTCACACCTTCTCCGGCTCACCGAGCGACACCAGTCGATCGAGCTGCTTGACCAGGGCTTCCTGCCACGATTCGTGCTTGCTCAGGAGCGCTTCGGCATGCTGGCGAAGGTAGGAACGCTCCTGGATGCTGAGATCCTTGCTCGTGAGAATGAATACGGGCAAATCCGCGGTGCGGGAATTGGCGCGCCACTCACCGAGCAGTTCAAAGCCATTCACTTTGGGCAGCATCAGATCGAGGATTACAAGTTCCGGCAACGAGGATGCTACGTGCGCGCGCGCCTGGGCGCCGTCCGAGGCGGTCGCGACGGCGTATCCCTGCGACGTCAACATTTCGGCGAGGATTTCGGAGGTCGCCGTGTCGTCTTCGACCACCAGTACGGACGGCTTCCTCTCCGCTGGAGCCCGGCTGCTGATGTGGCGCTGCAGCGCGGCCACCAGGGTGGTCTTATCGACCGGCTTCACCAGGTATTCGTCAGCTCCGAGCAGCGCTCCCATGCCAGGCTGGTCGATCATCGACACTACGATCAGCGGAATTCGCGCCGTGCGCGCGTCCTGCTTCAGCTGCGACAAAACCTGCCAGCCATTCTTGGGCTTCATCACCACATCGAGGGTGACGGCGCTTGGCTGGAATTGCGCCGCGAGCTCCAGCGCGTTCTGCGGCTGGTCGCACACCATCACTTCATAGCCGGAAGAAACCAGTTGAGACCGGAGGAGATGCGCGGTGACCGGGTCGTCTTCGATCACCAGCACGCGCGGCATGCCCCCGGACGCCAGCACCGACTTTTCCATGGAGGCGCGCGCTTCGCGAACCGCCAACGGGAGAGAGAAATAAAAACAGCTTCCCTCGCCAACCTGGCTCTCCAAGCACAGCTCGCCACCGTGGAGCTCCACCAGCCGATGAGTGATCGCCAAACCGAGACCGGTGCCTTCGCTCTTCCTGCCTGAGTCGCGAAGGCGATAGAAGGCTTCGAAGATGCGCTTCTGCTCCTCGGGAGGAATTCCCGGGCCGTTGTCGCGCACCTCGATTCGCACTTTACCTTCGATCAAGCGAGCGTTGACTTCAATGCGTCCGCCGCTGGGCGTAAATTTAATGGCATTGCCGAGAAGGTTCATGAGGACCTGCTTGAACCTGGTGGAATCGGCGCGGACCACGAGATCAGGAGCGGCGGTTTTCGACAACACCTGGGATTTATTGTCCGCGAGCGGCCCCATGGCGCTGAGCACTTCGCCAAACGTGACGTCGACCGGGACCACCTCGAGGGCCAGTTCCATGCGCCCGGCCTCGATTTTCGACAGGTCGAGAATGTCGCTGATCAGCCTCAGGAGATGCTTGCCGCCCCTGTGGATGTGATCGACGTAGCGGCGCTGGCGGTCGTTGAGCGGGCCGTATTTTTCGTCGGCGAGCAGATCGGAGAACCCGAGAACGGCGTTCAAGGGCGTGCGCAGTTCGTGGCTCATTGTCGAAAGAAACTGATCCTTGAACTTGCTGCCGCGTTCGGCCTCCTCCTTGGCTTGCTTGAGGGCTGCTTCGGCCTGCTTGCGGTCCGTAATGTCCCTTGCGCATCCATAGATCAGCTGCCGGGCGGGAAACGGGGTGGACGTCCACAAGAGCCACTTGTACGAACCATCTTTGCAGCGATAACGGTTTTCGAAGCTGACCGTATCTCCCCCGGCCACCAGTTTTTCCGCTTCACGGATGGTGCGCTCACGGTCGTCGGGATGTATGAAGTCAACGTAGGGTGAAGCGATGAGATCCTGGGTCGAGTACCCCACTGTTTTTTCCCACGCAGGGTTCAGCCGCTTGAAGTGCCCATCGAAGCCGGCAATACAGAGCATATCGATGGATTGCGTGAAGAAGCGGTCCAACTCCTCGCGGGCGCGAGTCGCTTCGGCGATCTGGCCCTCGAGTTCCCGATTGAGTTTCTCGTTGGCGACGACGAGTTTGCCCTGGCGCCTCACGAGTATCACGGCCAGAGTCGCTGTCGCCAGGTAGATGAGGAGCAGATACAGGCCCGTCGAGAGGGTTCGCTGCCGCAGGCGCACCGCCGAAGCCAGCGCTTCCCGCGCGGGACGCCGGTAGATCACCGCCCAGCCGAGTCCTGATACGGGCGCATAGCCCAGGAAATCGTCTTCGCTGACGTTTCTAAACCGGCCGCTGCCTTCTTTGCCGGCAAGGGCCAGCGACGCCGCTTCCGTCTGAGGCGCCTGCTTCGGTTCCGCCAGCGGATCTATGGCCGGAGAAGTGGCCATGAATCCGTGCTGATCGACGACGTAAAGCTCCCCTCCGGGTGACCCGGCCTCAAGCTCATTAAACTTGTGGGCCAATTGGTCGAGCGCATAGGTGGACATCAGAATGCCGTCGGGCTTGTTTTCTTCGTTTCGAATCGGCACGGCCACGGCCACAACCAGGGGATGTGTCGAGGCTGCCGTGCGGTAGACTTCCGATACGTAGGGCTTCCAGCGAGTCGTGACCCCCCTATACCAATCGCGATAGGCAAAGTTGAGGCCCACGATGGGATCGTCCGGGGTGATCGTGCGCATCGTCCCATCCATTTCATAGGCGCTCGTGAACAGGAATGCGGGTTCCAGCTTGCGCACTTCCTGAAGATGGAGATCCACCGCCGGCAGGTCGCGTTTGGCCCAACTGAGCTGAAAAGCCTGGCGGTGGGCGATCGATACGAGGACATTCTTGGCGGAAGCAAAGTCACGTTCGACCAGCGCAGCCACGGTGCGGGCCCGAACGAGGTCGTTTTGCAGTTCCGTATTTTCAATTTCGCGTTCTGCTTGCACGTACATCCAGTAGGTGGCGCCGAGCAGAGGGACTACGAAAAGAACGGACAAGAAAAGAAGGGTTTGCGTCAAATCGGCCTTGCGGGCAGGCTTCGGGGAGGCCTGGATCGCCGCAGGCTTGGGAATCGCGGTGTGCCGTGAACTCATGAGCGCTGCGCGACTCCGGCGCAGGCGCCGAGCGCCATTCCTTCAAATGCTTCAAGCAGCGCGCCATCCCGCCAGCCGCGTTCCACTTCCTCGTGCATCACATCGAGGGCCTTCCGTGGGGAGAGCGCTTCGCGGTAAGGGCGGGAGGTCGTCAGCGCGTCGTAAATATCGACGATCTGGAGAACGCGGGCGGTCAGGGGAATCTCCTCGCCCTTCAGTCCGTCCGGGTATCCGCTCCCATCGAATTTCTCGTGGTGGTGGCGAATTACCGGCAGAACGTGGCGAAAGGATCTCAGCGGGGAACAGATCCGCTCGCCGACGACGGGGTGCTGCCGCATAATCTGCCACTCGTCTTCCGTTAGAGGGCCGGGCTTGAGCAGGATTTGTTCCGGCACGGCGACCTTGCCTATGTCGTGCACAGTGCCGGCACGGCGAAGCGCGATGCACAGTTCATGGGGCAGGTTTAACTGCTCTGCGAGCGCCGCCGAGTACCTGGAGAGCCTGTCGCAGTGGCCTTCAGTGTACGGATCCTTTGCTTCAATACTCGAGGCCAGGCTGAATAGGACCGTCTCCGCGCTCTCCAGATCGTCGGTGAATTGCTTCAGGCGAAGGAGCGAGCGCACGCGCGCGCGCAGCTCCTCCCGGTTTACCGGCTTGTTAAGAAAATCGTCGGCGCCGGATTCAATTCCCGCGATGCGGTCCGCGCCGGCAGTTGACGCCGTCACGATGACTACAGGAATGAGGCGCGTATCCGGATTGGATTTGACGGCGCGACAGACGGAAAACCCGTCGCGCTTGGGCATCCTCACATCGAGCAAGAGGAGATCGATGCGGCTATTCAATAGGGCCTGGAGGGCCTGCTCGCCATCGGTGACGGCCAAAACATCGTAGCCTTCGCCCTCCAGAAGCGCGGAAAGAAGATCGAGATTGGCGACGTTGTCGTCTGCGATGAGAATAGTTCCAGTCGAGGGGGGGTGTTGAGACACAGGAGCACCTCGTACTTATTTGTCATCATATGTGATCTTGCCTCTTATGCTAGGTGAGCCAGAATGAAACTGCCAATTCATACGCAAATGATATGAGTAAGTAGATATATATAGATTAGACACGCTCCGTATTGTTGCTCGAAACGAAATGAGAGGCGGCGAAAATGTGGGACCAGCCTCCGGCTGGAAACTTGAGTGTTCCTGAAAACCCTTCCGAGAATCGGCGGCTCAGGGCGTTTTGGGATGCGGGAACAACCTGTGCCGCTTTTTCCACACGAGCCAGATGAGCACCGAAATTGTCAGCCATGCGGCGAGAGCTACACCGAGAGAGAGTGGGACACTCCGCAGGGGGAGCAGGCGCCAGACGATGAACCCGAAGCAGGCGAGTCCGGTGGCGCCCATGGCTGCGCCGCGAGCGTCCAGGGCCGACGCGAGCCGACCGCGGGATGTTGACTGGATTCCGGCTTTCTTCTTCTTCAGCTTCTCGTGTTTGTCGAGCAGCGTGACGCTGGCCGGAAAGATTGCCGGGAATGCGAGGAAAAGACCGCCGAATGCGGGGCCGTAGCGCTTCGAAAGAAGGCCAGCGAGCACCGAAATAGCGCCGCCGAACAGGAATCGCAACGCGTACTCATACCAGCGCGTCTGCTTCAGGGCGGAAAAATTGAACTCGATTCTCATCGCCCGCTTACCTCAGGAGCACCAGCCACGCGCCCAGCGCGCAACCAAGCCACAGGGCCAGCGCGGACATGCTTGCGGCGGTTACGTGCCATTTGAATTTTGCCATGAGCAGCATGCAGAAGCAGGCGTAGACCACGAACGCCAAGGCACCCGCGATCATGGAGCGGCCTTCCTGCGCGGCATAGAATTTTCCGTCCGTGACAATGGTGAGGCTCAGTGTCGCGAGCGCCACCGACGGCGCGGCCCCGAAAAGACCGGCGAAGCTTTTTGGCTTCACGGCGCTGCCGATCGCGGCGAACAGCGAAACAATCAAACCGCCCGCGAGAAATCGGAAGAGTAATTCCAAGGTTGGTTGACCCTGGCCCCGTTTTATCCGGCAGCGCCTGGCAGAACAATACGGTCCACTACTCTAAAGGGATAAGGATCTACCCTAGGGTAAGGCTCGGAGTGTAGCGCCGGCGTCCCGGTGGCTGCTGTTTTCACGCCGCGCGGTCGCGAAATGAAGAGATTCGGTCATCGCGTCGCTCTGTCGGGGTGACAAATAAAGAAAAAACCCACCCTCTGAACTGTAAGGGTGGGTTTTCGGCAGCTCTGAGTTGCAGGCGGCAGTCGTGGCGTACAGCCACGAGCTGCCGCGCTACTACCGCTGCTTCTTAGACCGCCAGTTGTGTCTGGAGGAATTCGCCCGGGAGTTGAACGGACCTCCGGGTGGGGGGAGTGGGATTGCGCGCTACTTTGCTCGCAAACTCATCCCGGTTCTGGGCCTCGATTTCCCTGGAGCTAACCTCGGGGCGAACCTTTTCGATGCGAATGCCCAGGGTGCGCTCCATCTGGAAAAGCTCGGTGCGCTGATCGGGCGCGACCAAAGTGGACGCGAGCCCGGTGCGGCCGGCGCGGCCGGTGCGGCCTACGCGGTGGATGAAATTTTCCGCGACTTCGGGCAAGTCATAGTTGATGACGTGCGCGATGTCTTCCACGTGGATACCGCGCGAGGCGACGTCCGTGGCTACCAGCACGCGATAGCGGCCCTGCTGGAAGCCGGTGAGGGCTGCCGTGCGCTGCGACTGCGAGCGGTCGCCGTGAATCGTGGCGGCGTTGATGCCGCGGTGGCTGAGGCCCTTGGCGATGCGGTCCGCGCCGCGCTTGGTGCGGGCGAAGATCAGCACGCGGCCAGGCTCCTTGCGGAGCAGGTATTGCAGCATGTCCTGCTTTTCCGTGGCGGAGACCTCGTAGGCCTGGAGCTTGACGTTTTCCGAGGGCTTGAGAGTCGAACCGAATTCCAGCCGCACCGGGTTGCGCGTGTAATCGCTCACCAGGTGAGCGACCGAACCTTCGAGCGTGGCCGAGAAGCACATGGTTTGCCGCATCTTCGGAAGGATCGAAGCGATCCGGCGAATGGCGGGGAGAAATCCCATGTCGAGCATGCGGTCGGCTTCGTCCAGGACGAGCGTGTGCAGCGCGCCGAAGGAGACCAGCCTGCGGTCGAGGAAATCTTCCAGGCGTCCGGGCGTGGCGACAACCAGGCGAGCCCCCTTGCGGATGGCCGTTAGTTGCGCGCCTTCCGAAAGTCCGCCGACAACGATGGCGGCCGCGGGAAGGTGCCTGCCGCGCAGGGCGTTGTACTGCTCGGCGACCTGCATGGCCAGCTCACGCGTGGGAACGAGCACGAGTGCCGCGATTCCGGGCGTGTTCTGCGAGAGAAGCTTTTCCATCACCGGGATGAGGAACGCGAGCGTCTTGCCGGTTCCTGTCTGCGCGGTGGCGAGCACGTCTTTGCCTTGCAGGGCTTGCGGGATGGCCGCGGCCTGCACGGGCGTGGGCAGCGTGAAATTGGCCGCTTGTAATTTCTCCTTCATGTAGGAGGAGATGGGTAATTCCGAGAAATTTTGCATTGTTCTTTCTTGCTGGCGAAGCTAGCCGGACGACCACACGTGTGCGGAAGCCTGCGGCTGCTTTTAGAGCCAGTCTTCGTTTTAGATTACGCTGAAGACGTACGGGAGGAAACTGAAGGCGGGTGTTCTCAGATTTGCTAACTGCACCAGAGGGACCGCACAGCACAACCGAAGTATCAACGCGAAGTGAGTATAACACGGATTCCTGCGATCGCACGTAATAAAAAGGCTTTGTCGGGAAGCGTGTGACCAGAATGATACACCCCCTGATTTGCTCATAGCACGGTAGAACCGGGAGAGATCGTTGCTTTGCTCTGTCGGGATGACCACGAAAAACGAGAAGCGACGGGGCCCGGCGCGGTCAGGATTGCCGGCGGAGCCTGTCGAGGAGCGAGAAAAGCACAACGCCAACCGCGGCAGTCACCACCGAATCGAGCAGCAGACGCGGGGTGAAGAAGCGCGCGGGCTGGTTGAGCAGGGCGCGTTCGGTGACGGCGAGGATCGCATTATGGAGATGAAACAGGATGAAGACCAGGCCGAAGCGGCTGGCGGGATGCTCCGTGTCGATTTTCGCGCCCACCGAAGAAGACAGGTAGCCGATGATGGTTTTGGCAATTCCGTAGAAGCCGATGGGGTTATCGTGGCCGAGCGCGTCCTGCAGGATGCCAATGGCGGCGCCCAGAAACATTCCTGAAACGGGATTGCGTTTGCTCACTCCGAAATAAATAGTGACCAGCAGGGGAAGGTCGACCAGCTCCGCCCAGCGCCCGTATTTATGGAGGAACACCTGAAAGAGCAGCGCGAGGAACGCCGCGCCGATGACGGTGCCGCTGTAATACTTATGGACCTCGACATTGGATTCGTTGTGGGCGCCGGCGCTGAGCATCGAAGCCATCTATTGTCTAGTCGCCGTGGGCTTAGCCGCAGGCGGATTCGCCGCCGCGGGCGTGGACGGTTTGGGCTGAGGAGGCCGCGGGCTTTGGGGAGGCGGGAGCGGCGCCATTGGCAGAGGCGGACGCAGGCGCGGCACCGCTCGGGCTGCTGGCCGAGATTGCCGGTTTGGCTGGAGCCGCCGCAGGTGCGGCACCGGAGGCTGGCGCGCTTGCGCCGGCCGCGGGTTCGGGAATCGCCGGTTCGGGAATCAAAGGAAAGGAAGCGTCGCCGGTTTTCCTGGGCTCCAATTCCTGCTGCGAGAGAAGCACGAGAACATCTTCGAGGCGGTCCAGACGCGCGGCGGGCTGCACGTGGATCAGTTGAAACGGCAGAGCCGGTTTGGCGTCGGTTACGGTTCCGATGAGCAGGCCTTTCGGGAAAATGCGATCGTCGCCGGAGGTGAGAAGCACGTCGCCCGGTTTCACCTTTTCATCGTTCACGATGTAGTCGAGGCGCGGGGTGGGATCGCCGCTTCCTTTCACGACGCCGTGCGTGCGGGAGGCGGCGAAGAGAGCGCCGACGCCGCTTTCCTTGTCGTTGATGAGCAGCACCTGCGCGGTGGAGGGAAAGGCTTCCACGATTTTTCCGACGACGCCGTCGGGAGTGATCACCGCCATGTTGTTGCGGATGTGGTCGCGCGTTCCGCGGTTGATGAAGAGGGTGTGGGAGTTGGAGTCGGCGCTGGCGCCGATCACCTGCGCGGCGAGGATGGGCGCGTCGGCGTGGGCCTGGCGGAAATTGAGGAGTGTGCTGAGGCGCTGCGCTTCGTTGGCCTGGCTCTCGAGTTCGCGATTACGCAACTGCAGCTCGCCTACTTCGGCGCGCAGGCGCTGATTTTCGCTGCGGGCATTGTGCAGGTCGATGTAGCCCGTCCAGACGCCGCGAAGGCCGGAGAATCCCCAGGTTCCGCCGCGCTCGACAGGCGACATGATGGCGACGGCCCAGTAGCGGATGAGGCGCACGTCGTGGGCGCGCTTGATCTGGAAGGCGAGCAGCATGAGCTGCGCGAGCACCACGCCCGCGAGAAGAGCCAGCGACCGATGACGAGAAAAGATGCCGACCATTTGCACCTGGATGCCGGAGGGTCGAGGCTGGGGGCTCGAAGCGACTCCGGAAACTTCCGTTCCTCAGGGGCCGAAGCCCTATTTCAAACAACGTTGCTGGATGCGTCAGTCGATGCTGACCAGGCGCAGCAGGCGGAAATCGCTGAGCATTTTGCCGGTGCCAAGCACGACGGACGCGAGAGGATCGTCGGCAATCGATACGGGCAGGCCGGTTTCCTCGCGGATGCGCTTGTCGAGATTCTTGATGAGCGCGCCACCGCCGGTGAGCACGATGCCGCGATCGCTGATGTCGGCGGAAAGCTCCGGCGGGGTGCGTTCGAGCGCCACGCGAATGGCGTTCAAAATGGTCGAGATGCACTCGGACAGGGCTTCGCGGATTTCGCTGTCGTCGATGGTGACGGTTCGGGGCACGCCTTCGATCAGATTGCGGCCCTTCACTTCCAGCGTGAGCGGCTTCTCCAGCGGATACGCGGAGCCGATCTCGATCTTGATCTGCTCGGCGGTGCGCTCGCCAACCAGCAGGTTGTACTTGCGTTTCAGGTAGTGCATCACCGCTTCGTCCATCTCATTGCCGGCCACGCGCACCGAGCGCGAATAGACGATGCCGCTCATGGAGATCACGGCAATGTCCGTGGTGCCGCCGCCGATATCCACAACCATGTTGCCGGAGGGTTCCTCGATGGGCAGGCCGGCGCCGATCGCTGCGGCCATGGCCTGCTCAACCAGGTAGACTTCGCTGGCGCGGGCGCGATACGCGGAGTCCTGCACGGCGCGCTTTTCCACCGGCGTGATTTCGCTGGGGACGCCGATGACGATGCGCGGATGAACCAGGACGCGGCGATTGTGGGCCTTCTGAATGAAGTAGGTGAGCATCTTTTCGGTGACTTTGAAATCGGCGATCACGCCGTCTTTCATGGGCTTGATGGCGACCACGTTGCCGGGGGTGCGTCCCAGCATTTCCTTGGCTTCGCGGCCCACGGCGACCACTTCGGAACTGTTCTTATTGATGGCTACGATCGAGGGTTCGTTTACCACGATGCCTTTGCCGCGGGCGAAAACGAGTGTATTGGCGGTGCCCAGGTCGATGGCCAGGTCGGAAGACAAAAGACTGAAGACCGACCGCATGTTGTAGCCGTTCTTGGTCACGCTGTTCCCCCAGAGATCAATTCGGCGCCGCTGCGGCGGCGCTTGCGGCGGTGTGCTGCTTTCTAAGCGCTTATGGAATTACTACCTCCACCCGCTTGATGGCCGTGCCACCGCGGCGATTCTGGCCGGTGATGACGATCGGGTGGCTGCCCCGCGACATCGGCTGGGTGAAATATCGAAACTGTCCGTTGGACTGAATGTCGGCGACTTGCTTCGCCGTTGATAATCAGCGCCGCGCCGGGCTCGGTGCGCCCAATCACCTCGACGACATTGCCCTGCAATTCGGTGTCGTCCACTTCGAGCAGCATCTCCTGCTCTTTGCCCTGGGCGACCAGGGTGAACTTGTGGGCGTCGCCAGCGTCGCTCAGCTTGTTCTGCTCGTCGATGGCGCGCACTCGCCAAAAATAATCGCCGGGTTCGAGCCCGGCGACATCCACGCTGGTGGACGCGACCTTCTTCTCGGCGACGATGCGATTGAACATAGCGGTGGTGCTGGCTTGAAAATCGTAGAGCTTCGCGGTAGAGGCCTGCTTCCAGGAGAAGTGCACCGGATCATGCTTGGGGTCCGCCACGATGATGGGCTGCAGGTTCAGAGGTTCCAGCGAGATCGGGAGGCGCGAGAACCTGGGACGTGGTGGTCTTTCCGCCGGTTGGGAAACGTCACGCGCTGCCACTGGGCGATGTCGAGGTGCTCGTTGCCGCGACTGAACTGCGCGCTGCCGGAATCGACGGTGATTTCCTGTTCCTTGGTGGCCGGGTCGCTGCTGACAGCGGCGCGGCTGTTCGCGCGCAGCGACGCGACGGCGTTTTCAAAAGAGACCTGTGCGGTGGAACCAGGCACTTCCCAGGAACCGGTCGCGAGGTCAACCTGACCGGAGCTGATATGCACGCCGACTTGCGTGGGCTTGTCCTGCGAAACGTTGTTTTCTTCGACGGTGACGAGCGTATCGCCCTTGACGGTGTAGGTGGTGCCGTCGGCGAACGCAATTCGCGCGACGCCTTCGGAATCGGTTTGGATCAGGTCGCCTTTATCGAGGGTGAGCTGGTAATCGGCGGTCGTCCACTGCACGGAATTGACTTTTTTCACTTGCACTTTGCCATCCAGGTTCACGAAGCGGGCCTGCTCGGGCGGTGATCGTGGCGACGCCGCTATCGTGGGGCGAAATGGCGTCGGAGATGCGGCTCAGGACCGAACCGGACGCTTTCGGAAAAACGAGATAGGTGAGCGTGAGAAAAATGCGTGAGCACGAGGAAGATGTAAAGGAGCACGGTCTTGTAGGTGACCGTGTGCCAATACACCTCCACCCGCGACACTTTGGGCGCCGCATTCACATCTGATTTCGCTTTCACCGCGTGATTTGTACCCAATTTGGCAATCTAGCATAGGGGTATAGGCCTTTCAACAAGGCGACGAAGCAGTTGCGAAATCAGCAACTCTTACTTTCATAAGAGATATTGGAGCTTTGGGAACAAAGGAAGGAATCGCCGCGCGGCTGGCTGCGTGGCGTTCTAACCAAGGCAGCCATTTTGGAGGTTGACCGCAGCGGCTCGATTTAGCGAGACTAGTGAATGAAGGAATATGTTTCGTTGCGTTTGCGCGCCGGAAACTGACCGCATAAGCCGAACGAAATCGCGAAACACAGGAATGGGGATTGCAATGAGCGAGATTATTGGGGAACTACTGCCGCCTGCGCGGCTGATGCTGACGCCGGGGCCTTCCTGCCTGGACCCGCGCGTATACCGGGCGATGGCTGCGCCGATTGTGGGCCATATGGATCCGTGGTTCACGGCCATGATGGGCGACGTGCAGACGCTTCTGCGGCAAGTGTTTCAGACGCAAAACCGCATCACGTTTCCGATTTCGGCTTCGGGATCAGGCGGCATCGAAGCGGCGGTGGTGAATCCGCTCGAGGATGGCGACGAATGCATCATCTGCGTGAACGGCGCATTCTCCGAGCGCATGGCGATCATGGCGGAGCGCATTACGCTCGAAAGTGATTCGCGTGGAGGCGCCCTACGGCCGCACGGTGGATCCCGAGGATGTGCGCCGCGCGGGGAAGGGCAAGAAGATCAAGATTGATCGGGCTGACGCACGGCGAAACGTCCGGCGCGGTGGTTCAGCGGATCGAAGATTACAGGAAAGTAGCGGACGAACTCGGAGCGCTGCTGGTGGTCGATACCGTTGCGACGCTGGCTGGCGTTCCCTTGAATGTGGATCGCACAGCGCATCGACATCTGCTTCAGCGGCACACAGAAGGCCATCAGCGCGCCTCCGGGCATGGCGCCGATCACGGTGAATTCGCGCGTGGAAGATGTGATGCATGCGCGCAAGGAGCCCGTGAAGAGCTGGTATTTCGATCTGAATCCGACGATGACGTACTGGGGCAAAGAGCGCACCTATCATCACACCCCGCCGATTACTTTGATTTACGGTTTGCGCGAGGCGTTGCGGCTCGTGCTGGAGGAAGGGCTCGAAGCGCGCTGGGAGCGGCATCTGCAGAATCAGCAGGCGCTGATTGCCGGACTCGAAGCGCTGGGTCTCGAATTGCTGGTTTCAAACCCGGCGGACCGCCTGGTTACCGTGACCGGCGTAAAGATTCCCGCGCGAAGTGGAAGACGCGAAAGTCCGGCGGCAGCTGCTCGATGAATTCAACATCGAGATCGCGGGCGGATTTGGTCCGATGAAGGGCAAGCTTGTGGCGGATCGGCCTGATGGGTTATTCCAGCCAGAAGAACAACGTGTTGCTGTTCCTCGCGGCGCTGGAGAAGGCGCTGACTCGATCAGGGCTTCCCGGTTTCCGCGGGCGCGGGAGTTGCGGCGGCCATTCACATGTATCAGCAATTCATGCGCAGCCCGCTGAAGTGGGCGCGAGGAAGTAACGGACGTGGCGAAGACAGCTCTATCCGACGAATCGCCAACGCCGGCGCGATGAGCGAATTCATCGGCGCGTTCGATGTTCCGTCGAAGGTGACGGACTATTTGTATCACTGCCACTTTTCGCACTGCTTGAACGGGATTGCCACGCGGCACAGCGACACGATGGATTGCAAGTTCATCGTCGATGGCAAGGGCGTGATGCTCGGGCTGGCGCACCCGGGGTTCGTGTCGTTTCGCGAGCGCACAGGCCGGAATCTTTCGGACCGCGAGGCGAGCTACATCGCCGCGGAATATCTTGCGGGAGCGGCTGGAGCAGGAAGACGAGCACTCGCTCTACGACGTTTCGGCCGGAGACGTAACGCGGCTGATACGAGAAACTGCGGATTTCCTGACGCGGTCGCCGAGCATGACGCCGCAGAAAAAGCAAAAGCAGATCCCTCGCTTCGCTCAGGATGACGAGCGTTTTGTTTAGCAGCGTGTCAATGACGCTAACTGTTCGGGATAGACAGTAAGCTAGCCGAATCAAGGAAGCGTCGGATACGCGTCGAGCGATTCGTCGAAGCCGAGCTTCGTTCTTGAGTTCCTTCGCCATCTGCTTCAGGATTTCGCCGCAATCCAGGCATTCGACATAGGTGGAATTATCGTCGCGGGCGATGAGCTGCGTGCGCTCGTGTTTGCAGGCAACCGGATCGGGCGTACGCGGATCCGGCATGCCCTAGGGCTGGTCGGGCAATGCGAACACGTAAAGCGCGTTGCCGTGCAATGGGTGGTGAACGTCGGGCAGCATGGCGCGGGGAGCTTCGCGCGGACTGCCGCCGCCCAGGCCCGTGGTGACGGCGATGTACTGCTTACCTCCCACGGCGAAGGACGCAGGAAATCCCTGCACGGAGGTGCCCAGCCTGGACTTCCAGAGGGTCTTGCCGCTCATGGCATCGACTGCGCGGAAGTAGCGGTCCAAGTCGCCGACAAACGCCAAGCCGCCGCCGGTCGAAAGAACCGACGTGAGGAACGTAGGCCGCTGCTGCCAGTTCCAGACTTCTTTCATGGTTTTCACATCGTAAGCCGCGAGTTTTCCCAGATTGCCGTCGGTGCCGGGCATCTCGAAAAAGAGGCGGTCCGCCGATCCGCCGCCGGAGCCATCCACGAAATCGACCTTGCGGCCAGACATCTCCATGCAGGCCTGAGTGAGCGGAATGATCAGAATTCCCGCTGGCGGGTAATAGCTCATGGCCTGCCAGTCATGGCCGCCCGCGGTGCTGGGGCAAACATCGACGCCGACACCAATTTTCTGTTCGACGATATCGGGCCGGTAGCGTGAGCTTCCCGGTCTTGGGATCCTGGCTGCTGAAGATATTCTGAAATAGGGTTTCCTTTGCAGTGATGAACGTCCCCTTTTGCCGGTCCAGCTTCCACAGGATGCCGGCCTTGCCGATCGTGAAGGCGGCTTTGAGATCGCCAATGTCGACGAGGACGCGCTCGTAGACTTCATCCATGTCCAGCGACTCGCCGGCGACGTGTTGGTAAAACCAGGCCAGCTTGCCATCGTCGGGATGAAGCGCCAGCGTGGCACTGGTGTAGAGGTCCTGGTCGTTCACGCCCGATCCGCGGCTCACCTGCATCCAAGGCTTGGGTTGCGCGACGCCCCAGTAGGTGATATTCAGCTCGGGATCGTAGCTGCCGGTGATCCACGTCTCGCCGCCGGCGCGGAGCATGTTGGAAAGCTTGCCCCAGGTGTCTCCTCCGGGCTCGCCGGTGCGGGCCACGGTGTTAAATCGCCAAAGTATTTTGCCGGTAGCGGCATCCAAAGCGGTGATATAGCAGCCTTGATCGCTGTCACTGGCCTTGTAGCGATTGCAGCCGTTTAATCCCTGCAACACTTTGCCGTTGACCACGACGGGGCCGCTCGAATTGCCGAAGCCCTTGGAGCTGTCGGCGAGGACGGTGTCCCAGAGAGTTTTCCGGTGCGCGCGTCAAGGGCCTGCATGTGCGCATCGGTGGTGGCGGCGAAGATCTTGTCGCCGTAGATGGCGAGATTGCGCATGGCTCCGGTGCCGCCGCTTTGACGGCCGGTCGGCCGGAGGCGATTCTCCCAGATGAGCTCGCCCGTGGGGCCGTCCAGCGCTTGCACGATGTTGTCGGGATTCACGAGATAGATGATTCCGTTGTGAATCAGCGGGCTTGGCTCGTTCGAACCGGTGCCCTCATTCATGGCCCACACCCAGGCCAGCCGCAAATCATGCACATTTTTCGGTGTAATCTGCGTCAAAGGGCTGTGGCTCCAGGCCTGGTAATTGCCGCGAATCATCAGCCAATCGCTCGGATCGGGATGGAGCAGCATCTGGTCGGTGACGGGGACATAATTGCGAACTTCGCCCTCGACGGTCACGCCCACTGGCGCTGCCGCTGGGGCTCGGCGAGCGCCCGCGGCCGGCGCAGCCGGGGCTGGGGACGGCTGGGCTCCTTGCCTGGGAGCAGCGGCTGACCCGCTCTTGGCCACGCTGCCGATGGGCGCCTTCACGTCGGGGGTTAACGCGCTGGTGCCCGCCGGAGCGCCATTCGATTGCAGGATAAAAGCCGCGAGATTGAGCGCGTCCTGATCGCTCAGCGATCCGGGGCTATTCTGAGGCATGGTGTAGCGGATTCGGGCGAACAGGTCGGCAGTGGTGCGAGTGCTCCAGGTATTTACGAAATTGCTGCCGGCCAGCTGGGGCGCGTCCGTGCCGCCTTTGAGATCGGCCTGATGACACGGCGCGCAGGTGGATTGAAACGTCGCGCGGCCGGCATTGGCCTGCTCCGCGGTGTATACACCGGCCGACGGCGACTGCTTGCCGCGAGGCGAACGACCAACTAAGCACCAGTGTCGCAGGCAACACCAAGAGTCCGAACGCCTTTAGTCCGTTCATCGCAGTCCCTTTTTTCCTGTTATTCCGATGCTCGCAGCTTTCCATGCTTTTAGTGCAAGAACCATCCCCACAGGTTGCCATTGGGCGCGCCTTGGGAGTTGATCTGAATGTAGAGGCTGTTGTTCTTGAGGGCTTCGACCTGCTCGGGAGTCAGGTCGATCGATCGCGCTGATCGTTCCGCTGGTGGCTTTCGGGACCGGCAAATCGAGAATGACGGGCCCGCGTACGGCTTTTGGTCCCTGGTGAATGTGCGCATCGGTGGCGGGCGATTTCAATCCGCAAACGTGCCGGAGATCGTAAGCTTCTTCCCGGTTAGAACAGCCGTCAGCGGCCCGTGCCGGCGACGGTGGACAGCATTCCGGAATCCAGGGGCACCGGCGTCAGCCAGACTTTGTAGGTTTCGCCGCTTTGCGCGAGGATCGCTTGGCCCATCCACAGGCCGCTCACCGTGGCCATCACGGCCGCCAGCAGTTGCGGCGAAACTTCGTTTCGTTGCTCACCATGATCGCACTCAGAGCTTTTAGAACCGCAGTCCGCTGCTTTGAAGCGACGGAATCGTACGCCCCAGGCACAGATGAATCAAGAACAGATTCAGCGCCATTCCGGGACGCCAGATGCAACGGCAGATGCGGGGCGGAGAATGGCCGAAAGTCAGCGGCCATGGTGGAACTCAACCGGGAGAAAGGGCAGCGAGCTGTGTTTCCCCGCAGGTGGGGCAGGCTCGGATTTCAAGGGGTTACGAAACATGACTGGCGGTCATATTTTGGCAGTGCCCTGTGCATGTGACCAGGGAGTCTGGGAAATTTTTCTTAGGAACAGAAGTCGCTGAAAAAGGAGATGCCATGAGAATTCGCAATCGTTTGATGAAATTTGCGCAGCGCTTCTGCCGCGCTCGCGCTTATTACGTTGCTGGCCGGGGCCTATACGGCCAAGCGCCGCAAACACCACCCAGAATCCAGCCATCAATGAACAGGCACTGAGCAAACACGTGCGCCATGCGCTGGTTATGAATCCGTGGTACGGCGTATTCGACAACATCGAGTACACAATGAACGGCACGCAGGTCGTGCTTACCGGGCAAGTGGTACTGCCGGTCACGAAGTCGGATGCAGAGAAGGCCGTGCGGCGCGTGGAAGGGAGTTACGCAGGTGGTTGACAACATCCAGGTGCTTCCTGTGTCGGGATTTGACGATCAGATTCGCCGGGCGGAGTTCCGGGCGATCTTTTCGGGTACTACGCTTGGTCGATACACGATGGGTGCGGTGCCGTCAATTCACATCATCGTGGACAATGGCCACGTGACGCTGGAGGGAAGCGGTGATGAACCAGATGGATTGCGAACATCGCGCGCATCCGAGCTAACTCGGTGCCGGGGGTTTTCTCGGTGACCAACAACCTGCATATTGGGTAGGTTTTGGCGGGTGAGTTTCGACGGTGAGATGCCTGACGGCGAGGCCCGGCTTCTGCCGGGCCTTGTTTTTTTTGACGGCAGCAGTGCTTGCTCGGGGCAGCAATGAAAATGCGGATCCCTCGCTGCGCTCCGGGATGGCACGGGCAGGGGAATGCGCACGGTTCGTTGTACACATTTACGTGTGCGCGGTTATGGTCGCGATGACGAGGTGCTGCTAAAGAAAACCAGCGTCGAAGGCTCGGGGGAGAAGTTTGCCGGAGCGCTCGTATTCGACTTTGCCTTGGAGATTTGCGAGGACCACGGGGACGTCGCCGCAGAATTCCCAAATGATCTGGCGGCAGGCCCCGCAGGGGGGCGTGAGGGTATCAGTATCGGCGACTACCGCTATGGCGTCGAAGCCGTGTTCGCCTTCGGAGATGGCTTTGAAGATCGCTACGCGTTCGGCGCAGCAGGTAAGGCCGTAGCTTGCGTTTTCGACGTTGCAGCCGGTGTAGATGCGTCCGGATTTCGCGCGGAGCGCCGCGCCGACGCGGAAATTGGAGAAGGGCGCGTGGGCATTTTCCCTTGCTTTCGTTGCTGCTGCGATCAATGCGTCGTATTCGGTCATGATGTTTTTTTTGCTACAGACCCCTATCGTTGAGGTTCCAATCAAATCAGCTTCCGCTGCTTCTGCCCCTCCAGCCATTTGACGATTTTGCCTACGTCCTGCGACCGCTCCCGCGCGCACAGCAGCAGCGCGTCCTCGGTTTCCACCAGCACCACGTCGCGAACCCCAATCGCCGCCACAAATTTCCTCGGGCTCCAGAAATAATTCCCGGCAGCGTCCAGAGCGAACGAAGGACCGGCCGACACATTCGCTCCGGCTTGCGTCGCGAGCAGCTCATAAACAGCCGCCCACGAGCCAATGTCGCTCCAGCCAACCTCGGCCGGAATTACGAACACGCGGGGCGCGCCGTCTGTCCGGGTAGCCGGCTCCATGATGGCATAGTCCACCGAAATGCTTTCAAGCTTGGGATAGATCTTTCGCAGGGCGGCCGCGTACCGCTTCATCCCGATCGTCTTTCCCAATTCCTGAAGCGCGTCATGCGTCTCCGGCAGGAATTTCTTCAGATTTTCCAGGAAAGTAGAAACGCGCCAGAAGAACATCCCGGCATTCCAGAAGTATTTTCCCGACGCCACATATTCCTGCGCGACGCTCCGCTCCGGTTTTTCTGTGAAGCGGCGCAAAACGTACGCCTCGACGCCATTCGAGCTTTGGCGACAACGCGCCTTTCTCGATGTAACCGTAGCCGGTCTCCGGCCGCGTCGGGGGAACGCCCAGCACCACCAGATTACCCGGCGTCTGTGCAAGTTTCAGCGCGGCTTGAACGAGCCTGCGATAGGCCGCAACGCCGGCAATGTAGCTGTCGGAGGGCAGCACAGCCATCAGCGCGTCGCCATGCTCGTGCGCCAGGTGCACCGCAGCGAGTCCGATCGCCGCGGCCGTATTGCGCCCGACAGGTTCCGCGAGCACCTGCGACGACGGTGACCCGCGCATCTCGCGCCGCACCGCCGCAGCCTGCTCGACGTTGGTCACCACCCACATATTCCTCAGTGGCACCACGGATTCGAGCCGGTTCACCGTCTCGCGCAGCATTGTTGCCCCGCCCGTGATATTGAGCAGTTGCTTCGGCGTGCGCATCCGGCTGCGCGGCCAGAAGCGCGTGCCGCGTCCTCCGGCGAGCATCACAGCGCAAAGTGGCAGGGCCTCCCGCTTGGAGCTTTTCTTCATGACGTGGACGAGCCTCGCAATCGCCTCCGGCGGAACGCCCCGCGCCGCCATGCGCCGCGCGAATTCGTTCGGATCGGCGGGCACGTAGCGTGCGCAGCAGCGAAGTGCGCGACTCGGGTAGCAGTTGATACTCGCCGAGCGCCGCCGCCATCAGCCACACCTGCGTCGGGCGATATGGCGTGATCTCCGCGCCGTGGCGCATGTTCCCGTGGCCTTCGAGAAAAATCAGCAGATCGAAGTGCTCGGGCGAGGTGCCGGCGTCGATGCGCTCGCTCGATTCCCATTTCTCGGTGGCGAAATAAGGGCAGGCGGCAAGATATGTTTCCGTCAAGGCGCCCTGCTTGACGCGCACCGGATCGACCTTCCCGCCAGGCTGCGCGCCGAAACGCATCACCTGCAAGGCTTTCTCGATATGCAGCAGGCGCAATTTGCCGTGCGCGTCCGGCCGGTTGTAATCGAACACGCGGTAAGTCAGGTCGGAGTGCTGCTGGATTTCGCACAGCAGTAGCCCGGGACCAATCGTATGTGCCGTACCCGCGGGGACGAAAATCGTGTCGCCGGCATTCATCGGGAATGTGCGTCAGGCAATCCTCGGCAGTCCCGCTGGCAATCGCTTGCTCGAAATCGCCGCGAGTCACGTGCGGCTTCAGCCCCACCAGCACTTCCGCCCCTGGACGCGCCCGCACCGCATACCACATCTCCGTTTTGCCGCACCCACCGGCGGCCTTCTCGTGCACGGCCGCGAAGTCATCGCCGGGATGCACCTGCACGGATAAGTTTATCTTCCGGGAAAATGAATTTCACGAGCAGACGGGAAGCTCCGTTCGCGCTTTACCGCCGTGCCCGCCCATTCCACCGGCATTTTCGGCCAAACCTCGCCGAGCTTGCGGCCGGAAAAAGGGCCGGTCGCAAACGTGCATTCGCTGCCGGTGAGCCAAGCCTCGCCAATGGGTTCGGCGAGACCGTGTTTTTCGGGGAAAAAAGGCGCGAGAGAAAGCGCGCCCCAAGGCCGAGGACTGAATACAGGCTCCAGGCGCGAGGGCGAAAGGATCACTGTGCCGATCACTCGACCGGGCCGGAAGCGCCGCCGCCAAAAAAGCGGGCGAAGCGCCGCAGCCCTTCTTCGATTCGCTCGATCGACGTCGCATACGAAATGCGGATGTAGCCCGGCGCGCCAAAGGCCTCGCCCGGCACCACGGCGACGTGCTCGCGTTCCAGGAGTTGTCTGGCAGCGGCGGTGTCGCCCGGCATGTCCGGCGTTCAGATGCGCGGAAATGTTCGGGAAAACGTAAAAGGCGCCCTCGGGCGCCGTGCACGTGATTCCCGGAATCGCGCGCAGCCCGCGAGGATGCGTTCCCGCCGCCGCGCGTATTCGGCGAGCATCGGCGCTCACCGAATCCATCGGCCCGCGCGCCGCTTCGAGCGCCGCATACTGCACGATCGAGGTCGCATTCGACGTGGACTGGCTCTGCAGCTTCGTCACCGCCGCGATCAGCGCCTGTGGCGCCAGCAGGTAGCCCATGCGCCACCCGGTCATCGCGAACGTCTTCGAAAACGATCCCGCGATGATCAAGCCGCTCGCGCGAACCCGGAAGGCTCGCCACCGTAAATGGCTTTGCGCTGCCGTAGGTGAAGTGCGAATAGCATTCGTCCGAAAGCAGCCAGACGTCCGTGGCGCTGGCACACCTCGAAGATTTTGGCGAACTCGTCCGGCGGGATCACCGCCCCGGTCGGGTTGCACGGCGAATTCACGATTACCATGCGCGTGTCGCGGCGTGATGGCGCGCTCCACGTCCGCGGCGCGCAGCCGGAAATCGTCGTCGGCGCGCGTGGGCACGAACACAGGCTTTCCGCCGGCATACTTCACGATGTCCGGATAGCTCACCCAGTAAGGCGCGGGAATCAGCACCTCGTCGCCCGCGCTCACCAGCGCGCAAACCGCGTTGAAGATCGCATGCTTGCCGCCCGAAGTGACGATGCACTCCGCCGGCTGATACGCGGGAGACGAACCCAGATTGGCCGCGTGCCAGTCGCAAATCGCCTGCCGCAGCGGCAGCGATCCCGGCAGCCGCCGTATATTTCGTGCTGATTTTCGTCGAGAGCCTGGATGGCCGCGCGCTTGATATGTTCGGGGGTAGGGAAATCCGGCTCGCCGGGTCCGAAGTCCACCACGTCGACGCCCTGCGCCTTGTACTTCTCTGCCTCCTGCAGCACCGCCATCGTGGGCGACACGCTGATGCGGTTCACGCGCTCGGTGAGTCGCAAAGCCTCTGCGGTTTTCAATCCCACGCCGCTCTCCATTAGTTCCGCCTCGTTCTGCCTTCGTACACTCTCTCATGAGGTCGGTAGCCGGGACAGTGTCAGGTGTCAGCGCTTCGGCCCCCACCGTTGTTCACGCGGGTTTCAGTCTAGACCACTTTGGCTCGCAACCGCTGCTCCACGAGCGCCGGCACAAACCCCTTGACCGGGCCGCCCAGTCGCGCCAGTTCTTTCACCAGCCGCGAGCTTACGAAGCTGTAAGCCTCCGCCGGAAGCATGAACACCGTTTCGATCTGCGATTCGAGCTTGCGGTTCATCATGGCCATCTGCAGCTCGTACTCGTAATCGGAGACCGCGCGAATGCCGCGCAGAATCACGCCTGCGCCGCGCGTCCGCGCATAGTCCACCAGCAGGCCCTCGAACACGTCCACCTCGACGTTTTTCCAGTCGAACGTGACTGCCTCGAGCATCTCAATGCGCTCTTTCACCTCGAAAAGCGGGTCCTTCTCGGGGTTGCGCGTCACCGCCACCACCACCTTGTCAAAGATCATGGCGGCCCGCGCGATCAGGTCCAGATGCCCATTGGTCACCGGGTCAAACGATCCTGGATAAATGGCGATAACCTGCTTGTTTCTGGGCGTATCCATTCGGTCGGTAATTCTAATTCATAACCCGCCAAATTCACAGGATGCGCTGCGAGTGCGCATGCCTATAATGCATGGATCGTTTCGCGCGTGTTTTCAATCCGGTTCCGGTAGTTTTGTTAAATCGATTCCGAACGGCGCGAATCCCTGGGCCCAATGCGAGCCGTCGACATCATCCGCAAGAAGCGCGACGCGGGAGAACTCTCCCGAGAGGAAATCGAGTTCCTCGTCCAGGGCGCGACCCGCGGTACCGTGCCTGATTATCAGCTAGCCGCGTGGCTCATGGCCGTCGTGTGGCGCGGCATGACGCCTGCCGAAGCGGCAGCCCTCACCGAAGCGATGCTGCACTCGGGCGAGGTGATCGACTTCTCCGGCATTCCCGGCGCAAAGGTGGACAAGCACTCCACGGCGGCGTCGGCGACAAGACTCGCTCGTGATCGCTCCCGTAGTCAGCAGCGGCCGGAATCGCGCAGCTGTGCTCCCATCTGTGTGCCAATGATCAGCGGACGCGGCCTGGGCCATACCGGCGGCACGCTCGACAAGCTCGAATCCATCCCCGGCTTCAACGTGAATCTCTCGCTCGCCGAATTTCGCCGCGTGCTCGAAAAGTGCGGCTGCGCCCTGATCGGCCAGACGCCGGAGATCGCTCCCGCCGACAAAAAGCTCTACGCTCTGCGCGACGTCACCGCCACTGTCGAAAGCCCGTTCCTGATCTGCGCCTCCATCATGAGCAAGAAGATGGCGGAGGGAATCGACGCGCTCGTGCTCGACGTGAAGACCGGCAGCGGCGCCTTCATGAAAAATCCCGCCGACGCCGAGTATCTCGCCCAATTGATGGTCGAGACCGGCAAGCGCATGGGCAAAAAGGTAGTCGCGCTGATCACAGACATGGACCAGCCCCTGGGCCGCAAAGTCGGCAACGCGCTCGAAATCGAAGAAGTGCTCGAAATTCTCAATGGCCAAGGCCCCGGCGACCTCCGCGAGTTGTGCGACGAACTCTCGGCATGGATGTTCCTGCTCGGCGGCCGCGTGAAAACAATCGCAGAAGGGAAGCAGCTGGCCTCGGAAATGATTGCCTCCGGCCGCGCCCGCGACGCCTTCCGCGAAGTAATCCGCCTTCAGGGGGGCGACCCGCGCATCGTCGACGAGCCCAGCCGCCTCCCGAGAGCGCAGCGCGAGCGGCACGTGACATCGCCGCACAACGGATACGTTACGGCGGTTCATTGCGAGCAGATCGGCATCGCCAGCATGATGCTGGGCGGCGGCCGCGAAAAAATGGAAGACAAGATCGACCCCGCCGCAGGCCTGATCCTCGAAAAAAAGCCAGGCGACCCGGTGAAGGCAGGCGAAACCCTCTGCGCGATCCGCTACAATTCCGACGCGCGCCTTCGCGAGACCGCCGCCTTGCTGGCGAAAAGCTTCGAGGTCGGCCCGCAACGGACCACCGTGCCGCCGCTGGTGCGCAAAGTAATCGGCGCCTGACGAAAGGCAGCGCGCGGAATACGAGCTTCGGAGAGAACGGAAGCAGTGCAACGTCATTCTGGGCGCGGACGTGGAATCTTGTTGGGTATGGATCGAGAAGAACGCCTTTTGGACGATCGCAAGATTCGGCCTGTTGGCGCTTTCACTTTCGGCTCGCACTCTGCATCTCGTATACTTCTGAACCGTGACGAACATTAAATTTGGGACCGACGGCTGGCGCGGCGTCATCGCCGAAGACTACACATACGAAAATGTGCGGAAGGTCAGCCCACGCGATTGCGCGATACGTGGTGCGCGGGGCAAATCCGGAGCGCGGGATTCTAGTGGGTTACGATACCCGCTTCGGGTCTGAAAATTTCGCGCGCGTCGCGGCGGAAACCATTCCGGCTAGCGGCACGCCTGTGTGGCTTGCGGCGCATGCTGCGCCTACTCCCGCGCTTTCACTGATGGTGCGGCAGCGAGGCGCAGCGGGCGGAATTCAGATCACGGCGAGCCATAATCCGTATCGCTGGAACGGAATCAAGTTCAAGGCGAGTTACGGGAGTTCGGCGTCGCCCGCGATCGTGGCGCAGATCGAAACGGAACTCGTCCAGGTGCTGCGCGACGGCGTGCCTCCGCTGCCTCCGCGCAAGGAATTGATTCATTCTCTTGAAATTCACGAACCGTATCTGGAGACGCATTGCCAAGCTGGTCGATTGGGACCGGCTGCGCACGTCGAAATTCCGATTTGTAATCGATCCGATGCACGGCGCCGGGCGCGGATTGCTGCGCGAACTGTTTCACCGGCATGGGATCGAGACGGACGAGATTCGCGGCACGCGCGATCCCCTTTTCGGAGGCGTGAATCCCGAACCGATCGAGCCGCACGTGGAAGCCCTGCGCCAGGCGGTGCGAGCAGGAAAGTACGATGCGGGATTCGCGCTGGACGGCGACGCCGACCGCATCGGCGCCATCGACCGCGACGGCAACTTTGTGACGCCGCACCAGATTTTTTCGATTTTGCTGTGGCATCTGGCTGGGACGCGCAAGCTGACGGGCGAGGTGGCCAAGACATTTTCGACGACCAAAATGATCGACAAGATCGCCGCGAAATTCGGCCGCAAGGTGTGGGAAACGCCGATCGGCTTCAAATACATCTGCGACCGGATGCTCGAAGGTGACATCCTGCTGGGCGGCGAAGAGAGCGGCGGCATCGGGACCAAGCTGTATCTGCCGGAGCGCGATGCGACCGTCAATGCGCTGCTGCTTGCGGAGGTGATGGCATGGCATGGGAAGCACCTGGGCGAACTGGTGGCGATGCTGCAGCGCGAATTCGGCGAGCATCATTACGGCCGGGTGGACCTGACGCTCAAGAGCGGGCAGGCCGAACGCGCGCTGGCACATTTCGGGGGCGCGAAACTCGAATTGCCTGCTCGACTGGCCGATCGCGCGCCGCGAAACGATCGACGGGGTGAAGGTGTACCTGGGAGATATCGGATGGGTAATGGTGCGGGCGTCCGGAACCGAGCATATGCTGCGCGTCTATTCGGAGACGACGCGTCCGGAAACGACGCGCCGCGTGCTCGAGGAAGTGGCACAGTTAGTGCAGTCGATCTGAAGCGGCGCGGCCAGATGTCTAATGGCGAACTCGATCCGCGCCTACATTTGTAGGCTCTATGCTTGCGGCGCGCGACGCATGGAGCAAGCCCGTAGATTGCGCAGACGTGCGCGTGATGTGGTGAGCCCCTGTGCGGTGAAGAATGCCCTCAGCACGCTCCGCCGCCACCCAGGCTTGCGACCGGATGCCGAGCAGCAACTCGCCCCTTCTGAAAAAGTCCTCGTACCCTCGCGCGGTAGCCATGGATACCCCAATTGTAATCAGAGCTTCCGAGACTACGCCGAGATTGGCAGCCTCGACGCGCATCAGCGCTCCCACGGCGTCTCCAATTAATGGCTTCGCGCGCTCCAAGGAGAGAAGCTCGGGGCCGAAGGAGAGGCCTTTCACCACGACCCGCTCCGGAAACAGCACGGAGATGGCCTCGTTGCGAAAGCCAAAAGATTTGAGCACGTCTACGCTGGTGCGCAAGGTGCGAAAGTCGGGATACATACCGAAGACGCTGATCGTGGCGGGATGGGTCATCCCTACCTCACGCTGAAATGGTGGCCGTTCGGGAAACTTAACGAATCTGTCTCGGCCGAGCCATACCAGCAACCCTTGATTTCCGCTTACGTAGTTACCTTACTAATGCGAGTTCGCTCATTGGTCTGGATTCACTAGACAAAGAATTGGTTCGGTGACAAAGTTGGGTCACTTGGCCCTGGCGCGGGTGACGCCTGCCCTGCCATTTCGCCAAGCGCATGGGACATGGTTCCGCATCTGACAACGCTTCATTTAGCCCTGTTATCCGCCGTGGTTCTCGGCTTCAAGCACGGCTTTGACTACGACCATATCGCGGCCATCTCCGATATCACCAGCGTGGAACCTTCACGCGCGAAGGGAATGCGCATGGGGCTCGTGTACGTCGATCGGGCACGCGTCGACGGTAGCCGTGCTGGGAGGCGGCCGTGATTTTGTTCCAGCGGTCGCTGCCGGCCCGCATCGACAATTGGGCGGAACGCGCCGTGGGATTCACATTGGTCCTGCTCGGGCTTTACGTGCTGGGCACGCTGCTGCGGCAGGGAGCATCTTTCGTGCCGCGTTCGCGCGCTTCCATTTTGATCGACTGCTTCAGGTGGGTCTCGTGGCAGATCAGGAAGATCGTTAATCCGGGCGCGGACCGTCAGTCAGCGAGCACGCGAGAAAGCTACAATCGAAAGTCGGTATTTCTGGTCGGAGTAATCCACGGCCTGGGGGCGGAAACTCCGAGCCAGCTTCTGCTTTTTCTGCTCGCCGCAAACCTCGGCGGGCTTACGCGCGGATTCCTCGGACTTGCAATGTTCCTGGGAGGCCTGCTGCTCATGAACACGCTGATGACCGCTTCGGCGGTCGGGAATTTTTGGGGCGAGCGCGGCGAGACCTCGCCTAATGCGATTTGTGGTGGGGCTAACGGCTACCTACAGCCTGATTGTCGGGGCAATTTTTCTGTTCGGTTCCTCATCTGCGCTGCCCTCTCTGGGCGGGTGAAACGGTCCGCGGGGGATGCTGTTTGTCCTTACAACGCAACCCATGCGGCCGCAGCACGCTCACTTCGCGGTTTTATCCAGGAACGTGGCGATATTGTCTTTGAGCTTCGCCAGGCTATCGTCGCGCAGGTACATCATGTGGCCCGCGTCGTAGTATTCCAGCGAGATGTTGGAGCGAAGGTTCTGGGGCAACTCGAGATGGTCCATGGTGTATTCGGTGGCGAAGAACGGAGTAGCGAGGTCGAAGAATCCATTTTCCACCTGCAAATGCAGATGGGGATTTTCGACGAGCGCCTCCACTAAATCGCCTTCCACATTCGGAGAGCCGGGAAAGCCGGAACGTCTGCCTGAATGATGCTTCCAATCCCACTGTTCGTTGGCCGTATCGTTGAGCACTTCGTATTTTCTTTCTTGCGAGAACTTCAGTTCTTCGCGCACATACCTGTTAAAAGCGGCGGTGAACGGCCCAGTCACAGCGGTTTCGAGGGGATCGTATGACGCGTATTCGGCGAGCAAGTCTGTTTCCGATCCCGAGAAGCGGGCATCGAGGCGCCCAGTGGTGAGGCCCCGGCTCCGCTGCAACTCCGCCATAAATTTGGAGAGGCTCACCCGCAGGTCGGCTTTGCGGATATAGTCTTCGCTCAAGCCCGTGAATCGGGCGAGCTTTTTGACGACCGCCGTTTTCTCCTGCTCGGGAAGATTTGAGCCTTTCATCAAAGCGGAAGCGTATTCGGTAGACGCGAATTTGCGCGCTTCGTCGAGAAACGCATTGAGGTCGGAGGGGCGATCTTCCATCAGTTTGTGGTACCACGCCGTAGCCGCGTAGCTGGGCAAGTAGAAGATATAGGGCATGTCTTCGCCGGGATTAAACGAGAGGGTTCCAAGATCAAGGACCGTCGAGAGCAGCACAATTCCGTTCAAGTACATTCCATCATTCGACTGCAAGTAGTTGCTGAGCGCCGCCGAACGGAACGTGCCATAACTTTCGCCGATAAGGAACTTCGGTGAATTCCAGCGATTATTTTTCGTCACATAGAGATTGATGAACTGGGCGATGGATTTCACGTCGGAGTCGATGCCCCAGAAATCCTTGTCCTGCGATTTGCCAACGGCGCGGCTGTAGCCGGTGCCGACCGGATCGATGAAGACAAGGTCCGTCTTATCGAGGAGGGAGTTCGCGTTGTCTTCCACGTTGTAGGGAGGCGGAGGGGATGGCTCGGCGTTGGGCGTCTTCACGCGGCGCGGACCGAAGGCGCCCATATGCAGCCAGACGGAGGCTGATCCGGGCCCTCCGTTGTAGAGGAACGCGATCGGGCGCTGGCTCAAATCCTTGACGTCGCTTTTTGTGTAAGCAACTGTGAAAATAAGCGCGGTGGGCTCATCCTTTTCATTCTTCAAAAGAGTCGTGGAGGCTGTGGCCTTGTAAGAAATGGACTGCCCGCCGACGCGGATAGTGTGGTCTGTGGTAGACGTCTCTTCTTTTGGAGCGGCGTTCGCGGTGGGCTTCTGGTCGCCCGGCTTGTTGTCCGCTTGCTTGGCGTCCTGGGATCTATCTTGGGGCGTATCCGGGGAGGCTTCCTGTGCGGCTGGGCGGGCCGGCGCGCACCATAAGCAAAGAGCGAGCGCCACCAGAAACATGAGCCTCAGCAATTGTTTATCGATTTGGATGATCATGGCATGCCTGCTTTCGGTAAGCCTCCCGGTCAGATTAGCTTGATGCCCGATAATTGCAAGGTGGTATTTCGAAGGAAATCCTATGCAATCCGGAGCTGTGGAGATATGATCTCGCCAGATTCCTCGACCCGGTTTCACGATCAGACAATGATTGACACGGTTCCATGTCAGGTTGAATTGTTATAGATAACTTACCTTATGGGTGCTGGTATTATCGTCGCGATAGGTGCATGACGCTCCGGATTCTGTTCACTTTCTCCGCATCGGGCGAACGCAAGGCTCTCTCCAACCCCTCTCTGATTTTCGGGGGCTATTTCGAGCGGCTTTGCGCGGCCGGCTTTTCCGGCCCGCAATATTGTGAATCGAAGACGTCTTGGTAGCCAGGTTTTGCAAGGCCGAAGGTTCAGTGACTAACACGCGAGGTTCTAGAACCGAAGCCCTCCTTTTGCCGCGGTTCGGAATCTAACTATCGAAGTGGAGGAGAGAGATGGAAATTGGACGCAAGCTGCGCCAGCTTCGGGAAGATAAGAACTTGTCACAAGGCGACCTTGAGGAAAGGACGGGTTTGCTTCGGTGTTATACCTCGCGCGTGGAGAATGGCTATACCGTGCCGTCGGTGGGCACGCTCGCAAAATATGCCCGCGCGCTGGATGTTCCGCTTTACCGGTTCTTCACCGATGGGGAATCCGTGAAAGCTCCCAACTTCCCAAACATCGAGATCGGGAGTACTGGGGACAGAAAGGCAAGGACCGCCGGGAGCTGCAGCTGTTCGCCAAGGCGTTGTCTCGGATGAATCCTAAACGGCAGAAGCTGTTGTTCGCGATGGCTCAGAAAATGGCGAACCTCGCTCCCGAAGCGTGAGGCCATGAACGGCAGTTAACCGAGCCATCGTGACACTCAAAGCCGAAAAGCAAAGGGCTAGAAGAGGCTCAGCGCCTCCCTAGCCCTTTTTTCCTTCACTGCCTTAGGTTGCGGTTTATATGCTTGGTTTTGTCCCAGTGTAATAAAAGACCACATAGGCTTTTATTACTCCGCTTGCCTGGGGCACGCCGAACACTTTCACCGGGCGTTCCAGGCACCACGTTAGTCGTCACCGTGATTGGCCCGCCGTGGTAGTGATGTCCACCGAGGTGATGGTCACGATATTATTCGTGCGATCGACTTGATACACGAGGGTAGCCGACCCCGACGTAGTGCTGAGGCTATTGGTCACTGCGTTCGTTCCGCCCTGCACCGTCATCGTGAATTCGCCAGTGCCGACCGTGTAGCCCGACGCGACTGTCCCGAGAGGCGCGGAAACGGGCATCAGAACCACCGATGGAGCGGCCCAGGCGTTGGGACTGCCAGGTCGTTCCAGATGCGCATAGGTTTCGCCGTAGGCATCCAGGATTCCGACGGTGCCGCCAAAATTGACGGCGCCGTTGGTGGCATTGAGGAAGTTGGTGGTCACTCCCGCGCCGTCGGTCAGGACGTCGGGAACGTGAAGTTCCAGTACTTAAATCCGGTGATGGGGTTTCCACTGGAATCGTTGCCGTTCGGGGTGCTGCTGGAGATGTAGTTCAACGGCACGACGTAATCGTCACTCGCGGTGTGGAAATTGCGAGTGTATGTAAAGCCCGTGGTGGTCGTGCCGGAGATGTATCCATCGAACCGCGCGGTCTCAATATCGATCGATTGAGCCACGAGCGGAGTAGCCAATGGATCGACCACGCTGGCATGGACCTTGAATCCGCGCACGAAGTTATGCGCGGTCAAAAATCCAGTGCCGGTGGCAATCGGTGTAGCGTCCGCGACCGCATTCCACGGAGTGCGGAAGAAAAACTGCGTGTTCGAGTTCACCGAGAGGGGAACACCCACGCCGAGTTCATTCTGCACGGTGATGACGTCAGTGCTGGTGTTGACGTGCAGCACATGGCCCTCGGGGCTGACCCAAACGTTGTTAAAGGTGCTGCTCGACCAGATCCGCACGGCGACGAGCGTGCCGTTCGACTGATAGCGAGCGGCCACGCGAACTTGCTTCCCCACGATGGTGGGCGCCTCGGCCGAAAAGCTGTGGATGGTCGTGGTGGTTTTGGCATCGAGATCGTAGAAGATCGTGCCGTTGGTGGAATCCGCGAGAATCTGGAGACTCTGGGAACCGGAAACGGCGGTCTCGGGATTTACCGGCGGCTCGGTGGGATGTTCCCGGTTGATGGTGATCGAAGAATTGTCCGAAGAGACGGCGGTCACGTTGCCGTAGGCGTGGCGCAAAACGAGCCGGGTGATATCAGCAATGGGATGGTGGCGGACAGGACCATTGAAATTGACCGCCCACACCGTGGTTCCGGTGGTGACCGGAACATGGCCAACGATGAAAGCAGGATGGGCGAGATCGAACTCGAGGTCGAGGGCGTTACTCGATCCCGCCGTTACCACCAGGGGAGAAACGAAGTTTACGCTCACCGGCACGGTCAGACTTCCGGCGCTGCCCGTCGTTCCCTGAATGTTGATCTGATTCGACGGGATCGTAGCGCCGGCGGTACCCGCAAATCCCGCCTCGGGATCGGCGGAAACGGTCAAGAGCACATCCCCGGGATTGCCGCTAATGGTGAGGTTGGCGCTGGTGTAGGTGCCCGCGGCGACCGTGAGGTTGCCCAAGAATTTCGCTAAGCTGATCCAATTCCACAAGGTTCATAACAGGCGCGGGGTTGGGAGCCGTATAGACACTAACCGGCGAGCCGCCCCCCTGCGGCACCAGAGAAATCGCCAGGATTTTCACGCCTATGGTAGCCCAGTCCTCCGTGGAGGCGTCGCTGACCATCATGCTGACGTTCCCGGTTTGCACGGCGGGGGTTTGCGTAGTAGAGCCGGAACTGCTGGTCGAGCCGCCACCGCAACCGATGGAAAGAAGAGGCATGGCGGCAATGGCCAATCCCAAGACCAGATGAAATAACTTGGAACGCATGTTTTTCTCCTGCGGGGACGCAGAGGTCCCCTATCAATTTGGATTTAAGAAAAATTATGATGACGCCGGGCCAAGCCTTCTAGGACTTAAAACGGTCCCGCGCAATCAGTCCATTAAACACGGACACCGCCCCAAAAGTTGCGTGAAATCGTGAAGTGTTTCCTGGTACCAAAGTACTAGCATCATCCAAAGGGCACCGAGCCTGATGCGCACAACCTGTCGGCAAACAGGCCATGGAAGGCATACAATGACAAGAGATGCCAGACAACTCATCCGGGGGGCGGCATCATCAACTAGGAATAGCACCGGAGTTCACTTTATCCTGCTTTTGTGCGGCGGCCGGTGTACGGCCGCGCGGAGGAGCAACCATGAAATACAATGAGCGCAATAAAATAACTTCCTTATGGAAATTCGCGGCAATCAGCAGTCTGGCTTTGGCATTTTCCATCGCGGCGTTGCCTGCTTCGGCCCAAAATCCCGATTCGCTTCCGGGTTATCCGGTTGCATCTGGACAAGCGAGTACCAACTCCTCCACAGCGCAAAATAGCGCGCCGCAGGAATCGAACACGGCGGGCGCCGCCGCCACAGCCTCCGATGGCGGCGCCGCAAGACACCGCGCCACCGAACGCCCCACCGGCCGAGCAAGCGCTACCCTCTGAGTTGACATGCCGGTTGGAACGACCATCCAGGTCCGCACCAACGAGTGGCTTTCCACAGATCGCAACCTGCCGGGAGACGGATTCAACGCCACGCTCGCGCAGCCGATTGTCATCAACGGCTGGGTGGTCGCGCAGCGCGGCCAGAGCGTGCTTGGACGCGTAACGATGGTGCAAAAAAATCACGGCACCACGCAGCTGGGTCTGCAAATGAGCGAGCTGACTTTTGTAGACGGGCAGCTGTTGCCCATCCAGACTCAGCTCTCACAGACCTCGGCGGGGACGGACTCCGGGCGAAACGTGGGCGTCGTGGGGGCCACAACCACAACCGGCGCGGTGATCGGTGCGATTGCGGCCGGAGGCCGGCGCAGCCGTCGGGGCAGGGATTGGAGCCATTGCCGGGCTCGGAGTGATCACGACGCATGGGCGGCCTACGGTGATTCCTCCCGAGACGCTTCTTACATTTCAGTTACAGGCGCCGGTTACGATCTCCACGGAGAAAAGCAAGTTTGCGTTTCACACCGTAATGCAGCAGGACTACAACGCGAAGAGGGATTATCAACAGCCGCAGCAGCCGTTCTCTGGTGACGGGAGTGTATCCTCCACCTCCTCCACCGCCGGCGCCCTATTATGGCTACCCGTACACTTACGATCCTTACTATTATCCGTACGCGGATGGGGATATTATCCGGGACCTTTCGTTTTCGGATTTGGTTTTGGCCCGCGGTATTACGGAGGGTTTGGACGCTTCGGCAGGTTCCGCTAAGGCTTAGCCGCTGCTGATCACTCAACAACCAGCGGCATGTGCTGCCGGTACGCTTCACATACGAGGCTGACTATATTTACGTTTCTTGACCTTCGGTCAAGAGGTCGACTGGATGCGGGGAAACCCCAGAGTCTGGGTCGAAGTCAGGAGGTCCTGTAGTTTGAATCTTGGCGGAGAGGGTGGGATTCGTCTCCTTAACTCGCCATAGTCACTACACCATAGGCTAAATCGCTGTTTCTGTTGATGCTATCCGATGCATCGAAGTCACATTCGAAAGCATTCGAAAACCCCTGACTACATAAATTGCAGCCCGGAACGGTAACAACGGTAACAGAAGTAATTGAACGATTGGTGCTGAAGTCGCTCCATCTCGGCGCTTAGCTTCTTGCTGCTCATGATGTACCGATTACTCTTTCGTTGGCGAGTGCTTGTACGGTTTCCTGCTGAACTTCGTAAACAACAAGTACGCTCCCGTCAATGCCCGCGGCCATGTGGAATACAGCATGGATATCACCATTCTGAAGCCGGTCGACAAATCAATTTTGGCTCCCGCGTGAGGACCACATCGGCAAGTGGGACAGGCTTGATGTTGGCACCGTTGGCAGAAGCAATCCGCTGACGTCGAGGCTGGTGATGACGCTGCTGGGCCCAAAGCCGCGTCTTTCACTGCCTGGAGGGTCTCGTGTATTTAACCGTCGAGCTTACTTTGCTGACGTGGGCATATCCATACCCAGCAAATGGGCGGGATTCTTCCGGCCCATCAGGTCGATTTCAGCGTCCGTGACGCCAGCCTTCTTCAGCGCGGCGATATACATTCTCCACCCTTCAATGAAAGGTACGTACGCAGGGCCACCGAAATCGCCCGAGAGAACACAATGTTCCGCGCCGACAGCGTGAATGTCGGCGGCCCATTCTTCGGGCTTGTTGTTGGGGGCGTGCGGTATGACCGTGGGACTCCCGTTCTGTGCGACCGGTAGAACGAAGTTACCGATGAACTCAAGATAAGCTCCGTCCCTCGCCTCTTCTTGCATCTGAGCAATTGTCGTGCCCAAGATTTCAGGATGCGTGACCAATATCTTATTGATACCCATTTTGCGGGCTTCTTTAATTAGCAAAAGGCTGTCCGCCGGCTCGATGTGCCCCGTCGCCAGGACCAGGTCGTATTTGATGATCATCTTCAAGACCTCAATGGTTTCCGGCAACAGAACGCCGTTTTTGGCGATGGGAATAGAGGGGTGGTGGGCGGCCCGCGTCTTAGGGTTATCCGCGTCCCGGGTGGGCATGAACACGATCTTCAGAAAGTGGCCCTTCACCGTGGCCTGCTGCTCGACCGCGTCGGGGTTGATGCCTCCCACCGACCGGTTGAGCACGATGCTCCCCCAGGCCTGGAAGCCCGGCACCAGCTCACTTACCATATAGGCAAGTTGCGTAGTGGGCATTTCGTGATTCTTGAGGACGGCGCCGGGCATTCCCGCCGCCTTGGCTGCCTTCGCCAACTCGAGGGCGTCATATCGCCGCGGCACATTGTCAGGATCGGAGTGCGCGTGTTCGTCAATGATGCCTTCCAGCTGAGCGTTGGAAGTTCCCGCAGAAAACAAAAAAAGCAACGTGAAAAGGGACATTACGGCAAATTTTAGTTTTGTCATCGAATCGTTCTCCAGTGAACGAAAGCTCATCGCACAGCGGGCGCGCACCCTTTGGGTGCCCGGTGCGGACTTGCGTTCGAGATCTACCACGCTTCCGCGACGAATAAACGCAGCGGGCAATTTTCGAAGAGTGAACTCAGGTGTCACAGCCGATTCGGGATCCTCACTTTGCGTTAAAATACGTATTTCAGAGCAAATTGAATCAGCCGCGGGTTCACCGACGTGCTCGTAATCTGTCCGAAAGTTGACTTTGATACATCCACAACCGCGGGGTTGTTGAATTGAGGATGGTTAAACACGTTGAAGAATTCGGTACGAAATACCAGAGTTGAATCCTCGCGTATACCCCCCACTTTTGTTGTCTTCTGAATTGTCGCATCGAAATTAAACTGGCCGGGTCCTAGAATAATGCCGTAACCGCTGTTCCCGTAGCCTGTTCCATTGCCAATCACCGGTACTGTGCCGAAGGCAGTCTTGTTGAAATAACCTGGGCCTCCGATTGCGCCTCCCAGCCGCGCTTCCACGCCACCTGGGGTTGCCACGTCCGCTGGGCCCATGCCAGCCGCAAATTCGGCAGTTGAAAATACCGGCGATCCAGCGCCAAATCCGTAAATACTCCCGCCCCTGGTGTCCTCGATGGTAAGGGGCGTGCCGTCCTGCACCACCGTCACACCTGACACATTCCAGCCATCAGCAATTTTCCGACAAGACCGTCGTGCTTGCCTAGCGGGAGATCCCAGCTGTAGTTAATGGTAAATCGCTGAGGACGATACGCAGGATTCAGTCCATATCGTAATGGCTGGTTCAGGATATTGAGGAAATAGTAGCTTGTTGTGGTGAACGCGCGACCGTAGGTGTATGCAGCCTGCAATTGAAGGCCATGGGACATCTGCTTGCGCACGGTTGCCTGCAAGCTGTTGTACTTGCTGTCATCAATGGTCTCATCCTCCTGCAGACCGCCGGGCGAGAAACCCAGATAAGGCACGCGGAGAGAGGCGTTCGCGACCGTATTGGTGGCAATGCCGTTAACGGGGTTGGCCGTGCTCGCCAACTGCGCCCCGTTGATTCTCTCAAGTACCGAGTCGAGTGTAGATCGGCGGCCTGGTGAATATCGCGAGTCCCGACATATCCCAACTCCAGCACCCATTGGGGCAGGAATTCATACTGAACGTTGAGGTTCCATTGATACGTAGTGGGAGAGAGGTAAATTGGGGCAGTCACGATGGAGATCAGATTGGAACTCGTCCCCGCGGCGAGGTTTACCCAGCGCGGTGTCCACCCTAGCGTGGCGGCTTCGCAAGGGCTGGGCTTCGGTCGAGAAATAGTTTGCGGCGCCGGACTGAGCGATCGTAATGCCATACGGGAATATTTGTTATCGAACTCTTGTTATAAATCGTGTATCCCACGCGGTCGTAAAAATATCCGGCTCCGCCGCGCACCACAAACCGATCGCTTGCCAGCGGCTTCCAGGCAAAGCCGAATCGCGGGGCGAAGTTCTTGATGGACGGGCTGTTCTGGGTGGAGATTTTCTGACTATTCTGAAAAAGGCCTCCTACCGGCGGCGCCGGGTATGCCGCAAAGTTGAAGTTGGAGGGGACCACATATCCGGCGAGCGTCCCGGTGGCGGGCGTCGATCCTCCGGTATTGGAACCGTGTTGATTAAGCTGGGCCAGACGTTTGTGAGATTGCCGTATTTATCGTAAATTCATCCCGTCATATTCCCACCGAAGCCCGAGATTCAGCGTCAGGTTGCTTCGCATCTTGAAGTCATCCTGGACAAAAGCACTCGCAGCGGGGATCCGGTAGGCATGAATGATGCCACCGGGTGGTACCACATCTGAAGTACTGGTTGTGCTGGAAATATTGCTCGTAGAAGTACCATTCGTCTGCCCCGGCAGGACGGGACCCGCGCTGCTCGCCTGAGTAGCCGCGCATTGAGCTGTGTTGAGGCTGGGAGCACATCCAGGCAGGCCCAGCAGGAAGTCCTGGAAGGTCTGAAACGTGTCAAATCCTATCGCTAAGCCAGGAAATTGCCAGATTCTGCCGGTCGCGCTCATATTCAAAGCCCGCGCGAATGGTGTGTTTCCCGTGTGACCAGGAAATTTGGTCTGCTGCTTCCCATGAGGTGACGTGCTTTATCACTGCCAAATGTTTGGCTACCGCCGCCAATTGCATCAGTCCGGTAACGGCGAAGATATGAAGAATGTTTATTGTTGGCACTATCGGAGTGATTCCCACTTGTGTATCGGTGAACGGAACTTGGTTTTGACAGCATCTGTGCCCCATCGCTGCAATGAAAGCCGGGCTTCATTCACGAAATTGTTGGACAGGACCGAAGTGAGCCTCCCCACAACATAGTGGTTCGGGAACGTAACGTTGCGGGACTTCCGGGTAGGCATTGGGTCGATCGTCGTGGCGCTCGCAGCACACCCCATCGTGGAAGCGTTCGTTGGGGTGAATGCTATAGAACCACCGCCCCGAGAGGTGTTTTTATCGTTGACTACATAATCAAAATTACCCATAGCCTGATGTTCCTCATAGGTGGCGGGGATACTGAAGGTGACATTTTGTTTTGTCCCGTGGAAGAGCTGGGAATGAAATAGGTGCCATCGGGATTCTTTAGTTGGAGAAGATTGATAGCCACCGGATTAATGTTAGAGCCATTACATGCAACTTGAGCGACCGATGGAAGTCTTGGTGGTGCCGGCTGCACTTCCGCCAGGGCAAAATGCCGCCCCCAACGCGGCCTGGAACGCAGCCGTGTTCGAGCGGTCACCCTGCGGAATCCCAACAAGGGTAGGATCGGAATAGCCCGCCAGGGAAAGTCCATTCTTCTGCTGGGTCTCCTGATAAGAGACGAAGAAGAACAACTTGTCCTTTTTTACCGGACCGCCGAATGCCCCGCCATACTGGTTCTGATTCAGCACCTGTCTCGTCATCGGGGATGCCCCCGACGGGCGGACTCATCTTGCGGAAAAAATCGTTGGCGTTGAGATCGGTGTTCCGGAAAAATTCAAAAGCCGCGCCATGAAACTGATTCGTGCCGGACTTCGTTACCACATTTACGTTGCCGCCCGGATTGCGCCCATAGCCGGCATCGTACAGCGAGGTCTGGATTTTGAACTCCTCGATGGCGTCCGGATTCACAACCCCGATCCCGGAATTGGCGCCTGAGTCGGCGCCATTCCCTTCCCCGGTAGGATTCTCGATGGAGGCCCCGTCCATCTGATAATTGTTCTGGGCAATGCCGAATCCATTTACAGCGATGTCTTGCGTGCCTCTGCCCATGTTGGCCGCGTCAAACACACCAGCATTGGCTCCAGCCGCCAGGCCCAACAGGTTGGTATAGTTGCGCGAGGTCAAAGGCAGAGTCGTCAAGGTCTCCGAGCTCACCACCGCGCCCATGGTTGAAGTAGCGGTCTGTACCGCCTCCGCTTCACGCGTGAACCTCCACTTGCTGCGTCTGTGCGCCCACCTGGAGGGTCTGGTCGAAGACCGATGTCTCCGTAACAACGATCGAGACCCTCGGAGCCTCTGCTGTGTTGAACCCGGAAGCTTCAAACCGCAGTTTGTAGTCGCCCGGAGGCAACAAACCAAATTTATAGGTTCCATCGGCCTCGGTCGTCGAGGTGCGCGCCTGACTAGTGCCGATATTGGTGGCGGTGACGGTTGCATTCGGCACCACGGCGCCCGAAGAATCCTTTAAAGTTCCCGTCAACGCCCCGGTATCAGCCGTTTGGCCCATCAGTCCGGGGACCAGGGCCATCGAGAGAACAACCAAAGCGAGGCATTTCTTCGCGCGCCCGTGCTTTCGGCAGGAATTCGAAGTCTTGATTGTCATGTGCGCACTCTCCACGGGTATCCATTTCCCCGATCAATAGACAAAAACTGTGGCATAAACTAGAATACGGGTGAATACATGTCAAGAGTTTATTAATAAACGTACGTGCCTCCGTGCATCAGGCCCGTCCGGAGGGTCAAAAGTGAAAGCAGCGTTGGCAGTTACTGTAATTTTGACGATTTTTATCCCGTCAGGGCTGCCGTCAAAAGCCCTGGCCCAGTCGCATGGGGAAGGCCGGTCGCAAACAGGCGCGCCGCTGGTTTCAGGCAAAGTTTATTCGTTTGAGAGGATCACCAATGGCGTGTATTACGCCACCTCCAGCGGTCCGATGGCAACCGGTGGCAACCACCCGATTTTTGTCAACGAAGGCGACGTTATGATCGTGGATGACGGGACGACTCCCAGGGCGGCGCGAGCGCTCGTGGAGGATCTGAGACTAATCACAGACAAACCCGTCCGGTGGGTTGTCAACACGCACTTTCACTACGACCATGTCGACGGCAACTCCGTTTTCGGGCCGGAGGTCGAAATCGTCGGCCACGAGTTCGTTCGCCACGCCATGTTGGATCTTGACGTGCTCCATCGAGAACCCTTCACTTCCGCGCTGTCCAACACCTCAAGCCAGGTGGAGTCGCTGAAAAAGCAACTGTCCGCCGAAAAAGATCCCAGCCGGCGGGCCGCACTCCAGAAGCAGCTCTCAGAGACCCAGGAGGATTTGCAGGAGTTAAAAACTATCAAGCTCACTCCGCCGACGATGACCTATTCGTCGAAAATGACTCTGTATCGGGGCGAGCGTGAAATCCAGCTCTTGTTTCTTGGCCAGGGTCACACGCAGGGCGACACGGTCGTCTTTTTGCCGAAAGAGCGCATCGTATGCACCGGGGACCTCATGGAGTCCCGTCCCGCGTATATGGGCGACGGAGTGTTTGACGAATGGATTACAACCCTGGAAGCGCTGAAGAAACTGGATTTCGATACAGTGCTCCCCGGGCATGGAACGCCGTTCCGGGGAAAATCGCTGATCTCCGCGTATCAGGACTACCTGCGGGATCTCATGGCCCAAGTCGCCGCACTTCGCAAACAGGGTCTCTCAGCCGAACAAGCTGCACAAAAAGTGGACTTGACGTCCCACCAGGCAGATTTCCCGCAGATCCAGGGCCCCGGTGCCGAACCCAGAGGTGTTAGAAGGATGTACGAATGGATGGACGACCGCCCCAAATAATCGTAGGGCGCGGAGAGGCCGGCCCGTGGCAAGATTTGAAGACAGTTAGGATTGTCTCTGGGCTGAAGCAGGGCGAAAAGGAGAACGCATGCGAACACATTCCCGGTTTCTTCCGTTCGTAAGCTTACTGTTGCTGTGCATCTCCGCGTGCCACGGGGCGACGATTACTGGAACGGTGAAGGGCACGGACGGGGCGCCTTTTCTGGGCGCCTTCGTGGAGGCTCAAAACACCAAGACCCACATCACGGTGATCGTGCTCTCCGACACTCATGGTCGCTACCAGATCGAAAAGCTGCCGGCTGGTGAGTATCGTCTGCAAATTCGGGCCGTAGGTTTCCAAGCCGATCCGCGAACGGGAGTGAATCTGACCGCCGACCAGAAGGCATCGTACGATTTTGCTTTGCAGAAGGGCGTGGTTCACTGGAGTGACGTCTCCTTGTATCAAGCAAAGCAACTCTGGCCGGCGGCAAAAGGGAAAGACCTGTTCTTCAGGAATTGTTCGATTTGCCATGGATTTCAGAGCCGTATGGCTTCCGTGACACGCGACGCAGACGGCTGGCGAGACCGCGTTGAGTTTATGCGGACGACCATGCACTTCAACTTGGCGAGTGTGACGGATCAGGATGCATCGGAGTTAGCCTCTTATTTAACGAGTTTGTTTGGTCCAGGCCCTGTGGTTCCGAAATCTCCAGCGGACATGCCGGGATACAAGGACACGGTACGCCCCTTCAGCAGTGACGCCCTCAACATCGTGTATGTGGAATACGAGATGCCCGGGCCGGATCGTATGCCTTTCAGCGCCGCTCCGGACAAGGACGGCTATCTATGGATTCCTGACTTCGGGCTCGCCAACATGATTACCCGGCTCGACCCCAAGACGGGCAAGATGGAGGATTTCTCCGTCCCCCATGGAGGCACCGCTGCCATTCATTCCGCCGTACCCGGCCCGGACGGTTCCGTTTGGTTTGCCGAGTCGGGTTTGAACACCATCGGACGATGGGATCCCAATACCGGGAAGATCAGTGAATACCAGGATGCCTATCTTCCCGGGAAAGAAGGCATCGGAGAGGGCGGTTCGAAGCATACGATTCGACTGGATCCCTCCGGAAATGTGTGGGGAAGCGGCTCGCCGCTGACGAAATTCGATCCAGAAACAAGAAAGTTCACGCGTATCGAAGACGTGATCTTCGCCTACGACGTCAAACCGGATAAGAACGGCGATGTCTGGTTTACAACGTTTGGGGCAAATCCCCGGCACGGGATAGAGGGGATTCTAAAAGAGAACAGGATTGGCAAGGTCGACGGGAAGACCATGAAGGTTTCCGAGTGGACCGTCCCGACAGAGAAGAGTTTACCCCGGCGGCTTGAAATAGCCCCAGACGGAACGATTTGGGCCGGTGAATTCACCGGCGCGAAGATGGCGCGCTTCGACCCCGTGACCCAAACATTCAAAGAGTATCCGCTACCAGGCCCAGAACCGACACCATACGCTATGGGTTTCGATGCCGAGGGCTATCTTTGGTATGATTCGCACTACATGGATCTGCTGGGACGCATCGACATTAAAACTGGCAAGGTGGTCGAATATCCTTTTCCCCATTCAGAAATCGCGATGCGAGAATTCTTCCGTGATTCGCAAGGGCGCATGTGGTATGGCACCAATCCGAATAACAAGGTCGGGTATTTCTATCTAGCAAACAAGCCCGAAGGAGCCGAATCCTCCAGTAAATAAGAGTAATTTCCGGTGTTTCATGCATCCTTCGAAGGGACGATCACTTAACTGAAAAACGCCGCTGTTTCCTAACGTGACAATTCGACGGCTGATTTGAAGAGCAGAGCTTCTCTCCGTTCGGTCCCGCTGTGAATTGCCGTATGTTCAGCCCTTATTACCCCGGGGTTAGCAGCTCAGAACACGTACTTCAGAGCAAATTGAATCAGCCGCGGGTTTACCGACGAGAGAGTGATTTGCCCAAAGGTCGATTTGGAAATGTCCGTCTGGGACCCCGTGGGGTTGCTAAACTGGGGATGATTGAACAGATTGAAGAACTCCGCGCGAAACACCACGTTGGCATCCTCGTTTATTCCTCCCACTTTGGTCGTTTTCTGGATTGTCGCATCGAAGTTAAACTGACCTGGCCCGAGAATAATACCCAGGCCGCTATTTCCGTAGCCAGTCCCGTTGCCAATCACCGGAGTTGTACTGAATGCAGCTTTGCTGAAATAGCCCGCGCCGCCAGCGGAGCCGCCGAGCCGCTGCGAGTCGGTCCCAGGCGTGCCAACATTCGCAGGTCCCATTCCCGCAGCAAACTCAGCCGTGGAGATTTGCACCGCCCCGGAGCCAAACCCGTAAATGCTCCCTCCGCGGGTGTCTTCAACAGTCAGCGGGGTGCCGTCCTGCACCACCGTCACTCCTGCCAGGTTCCAGCCGTTAGCTACTTTACCGGCGAGCCCTTCATGGTTACCTAACGGCAGATCCCAACTGTAGTTGACAGTTAACCGCTGGGGGCGATAGGAGGGGTTCAGTCCATATTGGAACGGCAGGTCGGGGTTATCGTAGCCATAGTAGTCTGTCGTCGTGAACGCGCGGGCCCAAGTGTAAGCTGCTTGCAATTGGACCCCATGGGATAGTTGCTTGCGGACGGTCGCCTGCAGGCTGTTGAATTTATTATCTCCGATGGTTGCGGCAGATTGTAGGCCACCCGGCGCGAAACCTAGATATGGCACACGCAGCGAGGCATTCGCGACCGTGTTGGTGGTGATGCCGTTAACGGGATTGGCCGGGCTCGCCAGTTGTGCCTCGTTATCCTGGTAGGCGAGACTAATATTCGGCACCTGATGAATGCCGCGGCTCCCCACGTAGCCAAGCTCCAGCACCCATCGGGGCAGGAATTCATACTGAATATTCATGCTCCACTCGTAGGTTAACGGGTTGAGATAGTTCGGGGCCATTATATAAGCATTCAAATTGGAACTCGTTCCAGTTTGAGTCGCAGGATTAATATTTACCCAGCGGGGTGCCCATCCCAGTGAAGTCGCCGCATAGGGCTGGGCGAGGGTCGAAAAGTAAGTTGCGGCTCCGGATGCCGAGACAGTTTGTGCATACGGGTATCCCTGCGCCATTCTCGAATAAACCCCCAATCCCACTTGATCATAAAAATATCCGCCTCCGCCGCGCACCACAAAACGATCACTGGCCAAGGGCCTCCAGGCAAAGCCAACGCGCGGGGCGAAGTTCTTAAGAGATGGGCTACTCTGGGTGGGATATTTGTGAATATTCTGAAAAACACCACCCACTGGCGGTTGCGGGTTACCCGCGAAATTAAAGTTCGACGGCACCACAAAGCCGGCGAGCGTCCCGGTGGCGGGTGTCGTCCCCGGAACAGGAACCGTGTTGATGAGGCTAGGCCAGACATTGGTGAAGTCACCCGCAGCATCGTATGTCAAGCCGTTATATTCCCACCGCAACCCGAGGTTCAGAGTCAGGTTGCTGAGGACTTTGTAGTCATCTTGGACGAAGGCGCTCTCCGCGGGGTACCGGAAGTCCTTCCGCAGGCCGGCCGGGCCAGTCACCGCGGTCGTCGTGCCCGTGTTTGAAACGTTGCTGGTGGACGTGCCATTCGTAAGCCCGGCAGCAGCACTGGCGGCGCAAGCAGTAGACGATAGGCTAGGAGCACAGCCAGGCAATCCCAGCAGGAAATCCTGGAAGGTCTGAAACGTCAAGCTTCCTATCGAAGTGCCCAGCAATGCCCATATTGCCCGGTACCGGGCGAATTCAACGCCGGCACGAATCGTGTGCTTCCCGCGTGACCAGGAGATCTGGTCCGCCGCTTCCCACTGTGTGATCGCGTTCTCAGTGCTATTCGTGCTCACGGCTCCCAACTGCATCAGACCGCTGATCGTAATTGTATCCAACGTGCTAATTGATGGAACAACGGGGGCGATTCCTACTTGTGTATCGGTAAAAGGGACCTTGTTTTGCAGATTTGGGACGAAGCGCTGCAGCGAGAGTCGCGCCTCATTGACAACATTGCTGGAGAGGATTGAAGTGAGTTTCAAAGTCGCATACTGCGTCGAGAACGAAATACTCCCGGGACTGCCGGGCAGGCATTGAGTGGCTGACGTTGAACCCGTCCCGCATCCCATCGGGGCGTTCTCCGGACCACCAGCATAGAACCACCGAGCCGACAAAGTGTTTTTATCGTCTACTACATAATCCAAATTTCCGATTGGCTGATGTTCGGTAAAGGTTGCCGGGATACTGAAGGTAGTGTTCTGATTAATTCCTGTAGTGGAACCGGGAATGAAATAGGTGCCATTAGGATTCTTTAGTTGGAGAATATTGATGGCCACAGGATTGATGTTTGAGCCGCTGCACGCAACCTGCGTGCCGCCATTGGAAGTCTTGCCGGTCGTGCCGGCCGTGGCGCTTCCGCCAGGGCAAAACGCTGCCCCCAGAGCAGCCTCGAAAGCAGCGGTGTTGGAGCGATCGCCCATTGGAATACCGACCAGGGTGGGATTGGAATAGCCCGAGGGAGAAATCCCGTTTTTCTGTCGGGTTTCCTGATAGGAGACGAAGAAGAACAACCTGTCTTTCTTCACCGCCCCGCCAAATACTCCCCCGAACTGGTTCTGGTTCAATACCTGTCTTGTGTTGTTAGGCGCGGGGCTCAGTTTGCGGAAAAAGTCGTTGGCGTTGAGCGCGGTGTTTCGGAAAAACTCAAAAGCTGTGCCGTGAAACTGATTCGTGCCGGACTTGGTTACTACGTTTACGTTGGCGCCAGGTTTTTTCCCGTAACCGGCATCATAGAGAGATGTCTGGATTTTAAATTCTTCTATGGCGTCTGGATTCACAATTCCAGGTCCGCCGTTGCTGCCTTGGTCGGTCAAGAGTTCGCGCCCACTAAAACTCTGGATGGAGGCGCCGTCCTGCTGCAAATTATTCTGGGCTGTGCCGGAGCCATTCACGGCGATGTCCTGCGAGCCCTTGCCCAGGTTGGCGGCATCGTAGACGCCAGAATTGGCTCCCGCCGAAAGGCCTAATAAGTTCGTATAGTTGCGCGAGGTCAAGGGCGTAGCGGTCATAATCTCGGAGTTCACCACCGTGCCCACAGTGGAACTGGCGGTTTGCACGGCTTCTGCTTCACCGCGAACCTCAACCTGCTGGGTCTGCGCTCCAACCTGCAGGCTTTGGTCGAGAACAGAGGTCTCTGTCACAACGACGGCGACCGAAGCTGCCTCCTCGGTGTTGAAGCCGGCGGCGGCGAACTTCACGCTGTAGTTGCCCGGCGGCATTAATCCAAACTTGTAAGTGCCGTCGGCGTCGGTCGTCGTGGTGCGTGACTGACTCGTGCCGATATTGGTTGCAGTGACGGTAGCGTTGGGCACGACCGCGCCAGAAGCATCCTTTAGCGTACCTGTCAACGCTCCAGTTGCAGCCGTTTGAGCCAGAAGCCCTGGCGGGGTTATCACCGAGAGAAAAACTAAAGTCAGACAGACCTTCGTGAACCGATACCCCTGCCAAAACTTCAGAGCCTTGGTTGTCATAGGCACTCTCCCCGTGATGCATTAGATCCAAATCAGTGGAATAACCTAGAATACCGATGAATACATGTCAACACCATTATTTTACTTCCTTTCTGCTCAGGGAAACTTCCGGGGAAGGGTGCAGGCATTGTAGACCCCCACAGCGAGGTATATATGGGAACGGTAAAACGGTAAAAAGTTTTAAATTCAAATGGCATTACGAGCGCACTTGGCGGCCCGCTGCAGGGCGGTGACAATGTCCCGCGACGCCACGGCGACAATGGGACGAACACTGGGGCACGTCTTCTCTGCGCTGATTGAGTCCCTTTCTCCCGAAGAGTTCCAGAAGCGCGTAAACGGAACTACCAGGAAGGAGGGGTAAACATTCACTGCGTCACTTTCGCGCCTCCCCAAGGGAGCCTGGTAACTAATCTGTTTGACCCGTTACCGCCTTTGACTGTCCGGAAGTTTGCCTGGTCCATAGGCCCGGCTTGAGTCTTGACACGTATTCATTTGTATTTTAGGTTATCCCGGAGTGTGTAGTTTTTTTGGTATTGGTCGTTCCTGGCGTTAGAAGCGTTGTGCCAGCTTTACTCTGCCGGGAACGATAGATCTTTCGTGAGATGATTTGGCGCCGCAATGGACGCGTCATCGCGAATATGATTCAAACCTTCGAACAGGAAAAGGTTGCCCGCAGCCGACTCATAAGCCTAAGGTTCGCGGCAACGGAGGCTTTAACAGCCGTGACTCCATGCCCCTCTATGCTGTTTGGATCTCCAGTCAGACATCGGTGAATGAATCCGCGAAGGGAAGGTCGTGATGACCGAATCGAATTGGCGATTTGCAATGGCGATTAGTTTGCCGCTCTTTGTAGCGATAGTCCCGATAGAGGCCGCTCGACGCGAGAGTAGTGCGGTTGCCCAGGCACAGGGAAACAGTGCGGCGGTGGAAGCAGATGTTATTGCAGGAATCGTCACAAGCTTGAAAGGGCCAGAGGCCGGCGTGTGGGTCATTGCGGAGACGACGGACTTGCCTACAAAATTTGCTAAAATTGTCGTCACCGATGATCACGGACGCTACGTTCTGCCCGAGCTTCCCAAAGCGAAATATAAGGTATGGGTAAGAGGGTACGGTCTAACGGATTCGCATCCGATCGATGCGACGCCCGGAAAAATTTTAGGCTTGACCGCCGTGCTCGCTTCTAGTCCCCGCGCAGCGGCTGAGTATTACCCGGCTGCCTATTGGTTTTCGTTGTTAAAGGTGCCGACAAAGAGCGACTTTCCGATCAGTGTTCCGCCCCCGCCTCGTTTACCCGGGCCGCCGGACCCGGTGAGGTTGACGCACGGAGCTGCACGGCCTGGGGACGGGCCACCCCCGCCGATCATTAAGACTCAGGGGGATTGGCTCTTTCTTTTGAAGGGTAATTGTGAAACCTGTCATCAGATGGGAGAAAAGTCGACCCGCGAGATTCCGGCAAACCTTGGCACATTTGGGTCAAGCACACAGGCTTGGGAGCGCCTAATTTCCTCTGGTCAAGTGGGCCGGGACATGATGAACCGACTCAACCGCCTCGGGCACTACCAAGGTCTGGCGATGTTTGCCGATTGGGGTGATCGGATCGCAAAGGGCGAATTGCCGCCTGTGCCGCCCCGGCCGCAGGGTATTGAACGGAATGTGGTAATCACAATGTGGGATTGGTCAGTACCGACGGCGTTCCTGCATGCCATGATTAGTACCGATAAACGGAATCCCTCCGTAAACGCGGGCGGCCCGGTTTATGGGGCTGACTGGTCTGGGAACTGCAGCAACATCTCGAAACGAATGACTTGTCTGGCGGTGGTAGATCCGAAGACGAACGAAAGTTTTCTCGTGCCGGTTCCATTGCCAAATGAGAGCGACCGTGCGCTCATGAGTTCTTCTTCCCCGCCGAGCCAGCTCGCGCCGTCACCTTACTGGGGCAACGAGCTTGCTGTGGGATGACCCGATTAATCCCGGACCCATTACAATGGACGGAAAAGGCCGAGTTTGGTTCAACGTCGAGACAAGACCCGACAATGCCCCCTACTGCAAAGCCGGAGCCGATAATCGCTTTGCGAAGAACTCTCCGCGGGAAGTCGGGGGCAAGGGCGTCGACGTTTACGATCCCCGGACAGGAAAATTCGGCTTTGTCGATCTTTGCTTCGAGTCAACACGGATCGTCTTTTCCGATGACAAAGACGATACTCTGTACTTTAGCGTTCAACGAGACGGCGGGATCGGCTGGCTCAACACGCGTCTTTGGGACGAAACCCACGACGCCGAGAAATCGCAGGGCTGGTGCCCAGCCGTGGTTGATTACAACGGCGACGGGAAAATCGGTGCCTATACAAAGGGTGATGAGTCCCCCAGATCCAGAACTTGATCGCGAGATCAACAGGCCGGGCGCCTACGGCGTCGCATATAATCCCGTGGACGGCAGCGTCTGGTATTCCAATATTCAGACAATGCCAGGAAGACTCATCCGGATGGTTCGGGGATCCGATCCACCATCCACATGCCTGACGGAGGTCTACGAAGTACCCTACGACCCCAACGGCCGGGGACCGGGAGGCTCGCATGACCGGGGAATCGATATCGACGGCAACGGCGTGGTCTGGACGCCGCTGAACGGTGAGGGAATTCTCGCCAGCTTTGACCGGCGCAAGTGCAAAGTTCTCCCAACGGGTAAGGGAGCTACCACTGAGGCGGCCGCAACAGGTAGGCAGTGCCCCGAAGGATGGACCTTCTATCCCATACCTGGCCCGAAGTTCAAGTCAGACCCTACTGTGCAAGCAGACTACAACTACTACATGTACATCGACCGCAACAATTCACTTGGGCTCGGCAAGAACGTGGTCATCGTCGACGGAGCCGACTCGGATTCGCTGATTGCATTCGAGCAGGACACTAAGCAATTTGTCAGAATGACTGTCCCGTATCGTATGGGCTTTTTCTCACGCTTTCTCGATGCCCGCCTGGACGATTCTAAAGCTGGCTGGAAGGGCCGCGGCGCGTGGGCCGCCAACGAGACCAGAGGCAGCTGGCTTACCGAAGGAGGCAAAGGCACCCCTAGCCAACTTTATCATTTCCAATTTCGGCCCGACCCACTTGCTAAGTAAGCAACAGAATCGTCGTCGCCCCCCGGGCCTTCTGCGATTACTGATCATATTTTTTCGGTTGAGGAGTAAACGACAGCCTCGAACGCTCAATTCGTTTCACTTCGCGCCCGTGCTGTCTCGTTCACAATCAAGCTAAGGCAAGTGCGGACTTCTGAGAACTGCCTTCGAGGAATGACAAATCAGACGGAACTCGACCTTACGAAACGAGAGCCTTTACCGTGGACCTCTCTAAAGAGAAACACACCGTGTCGAATAATGCGGTGTCTGCCGATGCATGTGATTGCCACGTTCACATTGTCGGCCGCAGTGGCCGGTTTCCCCAGCTCGCCACTCGGTCTTATACAGCGGGGCTCGCACCCCTCGCTTTGCTGCGTGGATTAGCGGAGCCGCAAGGCATCACTCGCTTGGTGGCCGTACAGCCCAGTTTTTATGGAACCGATAACAGCTGTCTGCTTGAAACCTTAAGAACACTGGGCCCCAACGGCCGTGGCGTCGCAGCCGTTGACGTCGAAGCAGTGACTCCTGTATTGCTCAGTGGATACGCTGAGCGCGGGATTTGTGGACTGCGCATAAATCTATACAGCAAAAGCCTCGGAAAGCCTTCGCGGCCACTCGGTGATTTATTGGAAGTGATCAGCGAAAAGTTGCCGGCTGGCGGGTGGCACGTGGAAATCATTGCAGCTCTTCCAAAGATCGTTTCGGCTGCCGCAACGATTGTGAAATCGAAGGTCCCGATCGTGATCGATCACTATGGGCTGCCGGATCATGCGGAATCGACGAGCCGTGAGGGGCGATGTCTGCTTGATCTGCTCGCGGCGCCTCACGTTTGGATGAAGCTTTCGGCGCCTTACCGGGTGGTTGGCGACCCGCTGGCTACATCACCGCCTGGCAAATGGCTGTGCGCTTTCTTGCAAGCTGCCCCCGAGCGCTGCGTCTGGGGAAGCGATTGGCCTCATACGCCGGTCGACAACGAGCAAAAAGGACCGGACCAATCGGCACCGTATCGGATGATCGACTATGGCCGCCTGCTGCGAGACTTTCTGGTAGCAATCGGAGATCCGACCCTGGCCGAGCGAGTCCTTCGCGAAAATCCGAGTCGCCTTTATGGGTTTGGAGCAAACGAACCGAATGGAAATGGCTCTGGAACTTAGGCCATGCTGGATTTCCGAACGGAACCTTTCTGTTTTTCGGAGGTTATTTCACCTGATGTCAAGCGTTGCTTCGGTTTGTGAGGGCTGATTTCTATTCGTTTGTCGGCCGCAACGGGTTGCCGCGCGGCAAAGTCCAGTGATTCGGTAATCAAGCGCACCCGGGCTTCATATGCGTTTCTGATATGCAGCCGCACCAGATCTTCCGCACGCTGCTGGTCGTGCGCGGCGATAGCCGAGACAATTTCCTGGTGTTCCCGAACCGAACTTTCAATCCGGCCTGGTACCGTGAGAGTCGTGCGTCCGAGCAAAGAAATCGATTCCTGCAGGGATAGTAAGCTTTTCAATAAAAACTGGTTGTGCGCAGCCTGATATAAGTGTTTGTGAAAGAGCTTGTTCTCCCGGTCATGTATGCTGGGATCATCTGGCAATTCCAATTGTATTTTTACGAGGGCTTTCAGCAAGTTTATCTCTACTTCATCCGCGTACTTCGCCGCCAGCCGTGCGGCAGAACCTTCGAGGATTTCTCGATAGGCGAAGAGCTCAGAAACGGCACGGAAGTCATGCAAAGAAACAGTGACACCTCCTCCGGGAAGATGCTCCAGCAGCCCTTGCGCCTGGAGACGCCGGAGAGCTTCTCTGACGGGCGTCCTGCTAATTCCCAGCCAATCGCAGATTTCTGCCTCTAACAAGCGCTGGCCGGGTTGAAATTTGCCTTGATTGAGGGCTTCGAGCAGCGCGTTGTAGGCGTGTTCGAGTACATAACCTCGCGTACCCTTCTTGGACTCAGCGCCGCGGTCACCATTGATCGACGTGGGCTTTTTCATAACGTGAGTATAGCAATGATTCAAAGACAGAGCTTAAATTAAGTCTTGACATGTATGCACCAGTATTTTAGCTTATGCGCTGCCCTAAGTCCAGTCCGCCCCTCCGGCAACGAGTGCACGGCCACAAGGGGATTTACTCCGGCTTTTTCGCGTGGGGTTCTGTGGAATTTTCGCAATTCATTGTGCGTATCATTTGACGAGAAGCTTTTCATGAAAATACGAACCTGCAGAGGCATCGGACTGATATTAGGCGTTGTGGGGATGACGGCGGGACTCGCAATCGTTCGCGTGGATGCTCGCCCTCGTGCAAACGGTGCTGCGGCGCGGGCGCAAGCGGAAGCAAATCGCGTGGCGGTCGACGCCGATAACATTGGCGGCGTGGTGACCAGTTCCAGCGGTCGCGAAGCAGGCGTTTGGGTGATTGCCGAAACTAACGATTTTCAGACGAGATTTCGCAAGATCGTGGTCACCGACGATCAAGGCCGCTATCTCATCCCGCAGCTGCCGAAAGCCAATTACAAAATTTGGGTGCGAGGCTACGGATTAGTCGACTCAAAACCGGTGGAGGCGGCGCCGGGCAAGACTTTGGCACTGACCGCGATAGTGGCCCCCAGCCCTCACGATGCCGCTCAGTACTATCCGCCGAATTACTGGCTCTCCTTATTGCAGATCCCGCCGAAGAGCGCTTTCCCGATGACCATACCCGGCCAAACGATACAAACGCAGGCGGATTATTATTTTGGGCTCAAGAGGCGCTGCGAGGTGTGTCATCAGATGGGCAACAAGGCGACCCGGGAAATTGAACCGGAGATCGGCAGTTTTAAGACGGTCAAGGAGGCCTGGCAGCGGAAGCTGGAGTTGGGTCAAGGCGGACGGGAATTGCATGGCCCGGATCCATTGGGCCTCGAAAATCCCACCGCCATGGGCCTATGGGCCGATTGGGCGGACAGAATTGCCAAGGGGGAGTTGCCGCCTGCGCCGCCACGCCCGCAGGGCATTGAGCGCAATCTGGTCCTCACCACGTGGGACTTCGCGAACCGGACGGCTTTTCCACACGATGTGATCAGCACCAATCGGTGGAAGCCGATGGATAACGCCAAGGGTCGGCTCTACATTGTTGACTGGTCGGCAGGGGCGATTGACGTTGTAGACCCGGTGGAGAACGCCGAATACATGGCAAGCGTGCCGCTGCGCAATGAAGAGTGGCGAAAAATCCTGCCCAGCTTCGAACCGGATGTTCCGGTGAAGTATCCCTCGCCTTATTGGGGAAAAGAATTGACGCAGGTTCGGCACGACAACATGAACGCGGGCCCTGGAATGATGGATTCCAAGGGGCGGGTTTGGTTTAACATCCAAACCCGGCCGGATGTCCCCTCTTTCTGTCTGGAGGGTTCCAAAAATCGATTTGCTCAATACTATCCGATGAAACAGGTCACCCTTGACCGGCTGCGTAATCAGGCTGCTGGGGTGGCATATTTCGACCGCAAGAGCGAGAAGTTCACGACCATGGACATCTGCTTTGGGGCATCTCACGTGGCTTTCGGGCACGACAAGGACGAAACCTTGTACTTTGCCGCGCGCGGCGTTCAAGGAGTCGGCTGGATCAATACGCGGGTCTGGGACGAGACGCACGACGCGGAGAAATCCCAGGGTTGGTGTCCTGCTGTACTTGACTACAACGGGGACGGTAGAATTGGCCGATTTACCAAGCCGGATGAGGCCCCGGATCCAAAACTCGATCGTATGGTGGCGGATGCGGCGACCGGCTACACGATCGTAGTCAACCCGGTCGATAGCAGCGTGTGGTATCAGGACAACGATGTGCCGGGCAAAATCGTCCGCGTGGATATCGGCAAGAACCCGCCTCAGTCCTGCATGGCAGAAGTGTATGAGCCGCCCTTTGATGCCAGGAAACCGAGCAAGCAAGTCTCCTTCGGCACCGAAGGGATTGACATCGATTCGAAGGGACTCGTTTGGGTTGGACTCTATAGCGGACAGTTGGCGAGTTTTGACCGCGCGAAGTGCCGCGTCAAAAACGGCCCCATGGCGACCGGTCAGCATTGCCCCGAGGGTTGGGCGATTTACCCGGTTCCTGGCCCGAAGTTTAAAGGAACCGATGTGGACTCGGACTTCTTCTACAACGACTGGGTCGACCGGGAGAACTCGCTTGGGTTGGGCAACGACGTGCCCGTTCTTAACGGGACCGGATCCGATTCACTGATCGCTTACGTGCCCTCTGAGAAGAAGTGGGTCACTCTGCGAGTGCCTTACCCGATGGGTTTCTACACGCGCAGCCTGGACGGCCGCATTGACGATCCTGACGGTGGCTGGAAGGGGCGGGGTGTTTGGTCGGCAGTTGCGAGCCGCGTAGTGTGGCACACTGAAGGAGGCTGGGGCACCAGGCCTTACGTTGCCCACTTCCAGATGCGGCCCGACCCACTCGCCAAATAAAATTTGCCAGCAGTTTGGGGAAAGCCGAAAAACTCCATTGGTAGTTGTCATGCAATCAAGCTTGCGTTGGTTCCCGGTTCTTGAAACTCAACCCTCGATGTTTCGGGTCGTCCTTAAGTAGGATGCCAGGTCATGATGCGGGATGGCGAGACCCGCCTCCCAATAGGATGGATGAAAAGGAGATGCTATGCGGTTACATTCTAAGCTGTTCCCGCTCCTAGTCTTCGTGGTGTTTTTCGGCCCCCTGTGTCACGGAGCGACGATTACTGGAACGGTGAAGGGCACGGAAGGAACGGCCTTTCCGGGCGCCTTCGTGGAGGCTCAGAACACCAAAACCCGCATCACGGTGATCGTGCTCTCCGACACTCATGGTCGCTACCAGATCGAAAAGCTGCCGGCTGGTGAGTACCGCCTGCAAATTCGGGCCGTAGGTTTCCAAGCCGATCCGCGAACGGGAGTGAATCTGACCGCCGACCAGAAGGCATCGTACGATTTTGCTTTGCAGAAGGGCGTGGTTCACTGGAGTGACGTCTCCTTGTATCAAGCAAAGCAACTCTGGCCGGCGGCAAAAGGGAAAGACCTGTTCTTCAGGAATTGTTCGGTTTGCCATGGATTTCAGAGCCGTATGGCTTCCGTGACACGCGACGCAGACGGCTGGCGAGACCGCGTTGAGTTTATGCGGACGACCATGCACTTTTCCTTGGCGAGTGTGACGGATCAGGATGCATCGGAGTTAGCCTCTTATTTAACGAGTTTGTTTGGTCCAGACCCTGTGGTTCCGAAATCTCCAGCGGACATGCCTGGATACAAGGACACGGTACGCCCCTTCAGCAGTGACGCCCTCAACATCGTGTATGTGGAATACGAGATGCCCGGGCCGGATCGTATGCCTTTCAGCGCCGCTCCGGACAAGAACGGCTATCTATGGATTCCCGACTTCGGGCTCGCCAACATGATTACCCGGCTCGACCCTAAGACGGGCAAGATGGAGGATTTCTCCGTCCCCCATGGAGGCACCGCTGCCATTCATTCCGCCGTACCCGGCCCGGACGGTTCCGTTTGGTTTGCCGAGTCGGGTTTGAACACCATCGGACGATGGGATCCCAATACCGGGAAGATCAGTGAATACCAGGATGCCTATCTTCCTGGGAAAGAAGGGACTGGAGAGGGTGGAGGGAAGCACACGGTCCGCTTGGATCCCAGCGGAAACGTGTGGTGCAGTGGTTCTCCGCTAGCAAAGTTCGATCCAGAAACAAGAAAGTTCACACGTTTTGAGGACGTGGTCTTCGCTTATGACGTAAAACCGGATAAGAACGGCGACGTGTGGTTTACAACTTTCGGTCTGAACGCCAGGTATGGAAGGGATCCGGAAAAAATTTCTCCCGAAATGTTATCGAAAGCCAACAAGATCGGCAAGGTCGACGGAAAAACCATGCAGGTCTCCGAGTGGGCTGTTCCGACAGAGAAGAGCTTGCCGCGCCGCATGGAAATCGCTCCCGACGGAATGGTGTGGGTCGGCGAGTTCAATGGGGGAAAGATGGCGCGCTTCGACCCTGCGACCCAAACATTCAAAGAGTATCCGTTGCCCGGACCCGATCCCACTCCCTACGCTATGGGTTTCGACGCCGATGGCTACCTTTGGTACAACTCACACCGGATGGATGTGCTTGCGCGGTTCGACACCAAAACCGGGAAGGTGATCGAATATCCTTTTCCCCATGCGGAAATGGCCATGCGGGAATTCTTCCGCGATTCGCAAGGGCGCATGTGGTACGGCACGAATCCCAATAACAAAGTCGGGTATTTCTACCTGGCAAACCGGAGCGACGGCACCGAGTCTGCCCGGAAGTAAACAATCGGGTTGTAGAGCCACGGTAAGGCTTAGCTGTAAGCAAACCTGGGAGCGTGTGGCATGAAGCGGGCTATTTTGATTTTCGGTATTGGATGCATCGTGGCACTTCAGTTGGCCGGTGGGCAGGCCAAGCCCCCCGCCGGCGTTGGCATCACGAAAATCGTGATTGCCAGGCGCCAGGCTGCTTTTGGCGGTGCCTCCTTTGGGAGCGCCGGTCCCTATGAGTTCCTCACCGGGACCGCGTACGGCGAGCTCGATCCGAAGGCGCCCATGAACGCCGGAATCGTCAATCTCCAGTACGCTCCCGTCAATGCCCGAGGCCATGTGGAATACAGCATGGATATCACTATTCTGAAGCCCGTCGATATCAACAAGGGTAACGGGCGCCTTGTTTATGACGTGTTGAATCGCGGCCATGAGAAGGCGCTTTCGGACCTCAATCTCAGCGAAAATCACTCTACGCCCCCCGCCGAGGTTGCCGATCCGGCCACGGCGCTGCTCATGAAGCGCGGGTATACAGTGGCTTGGAGCGCCTGGGAAGCCGAGGATTCTGCTGAAACTTCCAAACCCGGTCTGTTGAAGGCCAAGTTCCCTATCGCCATTCGCGACGGAAAGCCGATTACCGCGATTACTCGAGAAGAACTTACCACCGTTCCTCCGCAACCCGTGTTCACGCTGGCCCTGACGTATCCGGCGGCTAATCTGGATCCTTCTGCGGCAACTCTCACCGTCCGTGAGCGGGAGGGAGATCAGCGGAAGCCCGTGGCCGCTTCGAGCTGGAGTTATGTCGATGCGCGGCACCTACGCATTACGGCTCCTCCCGGGTTTGATACCGAGGCCCTTTATGAGTTCATTTACCCCGCAACGGGCGCCGTAGTGGAGGGTATCGCCTTCGCCTCCATTCGTGATTTCATCCTGTTCCTGCACTATGCGGAGCGGGACTCTACAGGACAGCCGAATCCCGTGCATCCCGCGACTCCATACAAAGCGGTGCTCGGCCTCGGCGTATCGCAAAGCGGGCGTCTGTTAAGAGACATGGTGTATCAGGATTTCAATATTGACGACTCGGGCCGCATCGTGTTTGACGGTATGTTCACCCTCGTTTCCGGCTCGCGTAAGACCTTTACCAACGCCGAGTTTGCGCAACCCGGCCGATTCACCCGGCAGCATGAGGACCATCTATTTCCCGGCGGCGATTTTCCTTTCACCTACGCAACAACCACGGATCCCTTCAGCGGCAAGACCGACGGAATACTCGTGAAATGCACGAAGTCTCACTCCTGCCCGAAGATATTCCACCTCGATACCGACACGGAAATATGGCAGGGCCGCGCATCGCTTGTCGTCACCGATCCGAGCGGGAAGCCGGTCTCCATCCCTGACAACGTCCGCGTTTACATCCCAGGCGTTCCGCATGAGTCCAATGACATTGTAGGGTCTACTCTGGGAACTCCGGAACGCGGCGTCTGCAAGGAACTCAAGAACCAACTGCGGTACCGCTACTACGCCCGCGCGCTGTTTCTGGCTCTCGACCAATGGGTCACCGAGGGTGTTGAACCTCCTCCGAGCCGCTACCCAAATTTAAAAGATGGCACTCTGGTGACCATGGCACGGGCCGCAAAGCTATGGCCCAGCATACCCGGCGTTCCTTTCAGCCCGGCAATCAATAAAATCCGGCCGCTCGACTACAGCCACCAGCCCCCCACGCCTGCCGGGCCCGAGTACCCCATCTTCGTTGCGCGGACAAATGTGGACGGCAATCCAATAGGCGGCATTGAACCACCCGAGATCGCCGTTCCAACAGGAACGTACTCCGGGCGAAACACCCGCGCGGAAGGCTTTGCCGAGGGCGACCTGTGCTCCCTCTACGGTAGTTACATTCCTTTTGCGCGCACTCGGAAAGAGCGCCTCGCGAATCATGACTCTCGGCTATCGCTGGAAGAGCGCTATCGAAGTCAGGACGACTTTACCGCCAAACGGAAACAGGCAGCCGACCGGGTTGTCCGCGAGAGGTTGCTTCTGCCAGAGGATGCTGCGGCCATATCTGCGGAGACCTTGCCGGATCGGACCGCGACCGCTGCGGCGAAACCTTAAACGGCGGCCGATTGCTGCATTCGCTTATGAAGTGAGTGAATGTAAGAAAGACTTCGCTTCAACTGGAAGAGTTCCTTAGGAAGCCTCAGCTATGGCATCCACCATCAGCGATACAGGGTTGATTTATGTTTCCGCAACATCGGTCTTCGATTTGATCTTCGCTCTTCTAGTCGCTCACGAAGTGCCTCTCGATGATGCCAGGATCGTGGCGGGCTGTCTCCTGAGCGCCGACCTGCGTGGTGTTGACACCCACGGCCTGTTACGGATGCCAGGTTATCTCGACCGCGTGCGGCGGGGCCTCATCAACACGCAGCCAAAAATTGAAATTAAGAGCGTCACGCCGGTGGTAGTGTCGGTGGACGCTGACAATGGATTTGGGCATGTTGCTGCCACGCGCGCGATGGCCGCGGCTATTGCGATGGCGCGCGACTTCGGAATTGGCGTCGCGGGCGTGCGGCGCAGCACGCACTTTGGCATGACGGCGAACTACGTGCTGCAAGCTGTCGACGCCGGTTTCGTCGGAATGGTTTTCAGTAACGCCGCGGCCTGCATGCCTCCCTGGGGCGGACGAAAGCCGATACTGGGGACAAGTCCGCTCGCCGTAGGGGCTCCGGCGGGCGGGCTTGGCTCTTTCGTTTTCGATATGGCGGCCGCGGTTGCCGCGCGGGGAAAAATTCGAAAGGCGTTGGTGCGTGGCGAGACCATTCCCGAAGGGTACGCATTGGATTCCCAAGGGCGGCCGACCACCGACCCGCTAAAAGCCCTGCAGGGCGTCATTTTGCCAGTGGGTGGACCGAAAGGCTCCGGAATCGCCATGATGATGGATATCTTCGCCGGGGTGCTCACGGGCGCAGGCTGCGCCGGCGATGTCGGCGATCAAACCAAGGACTTGCATCGCCCTCAGGATGTGGGGCATTTCTTGCTGGCGTTGAAGCCGGATCTCTTCATACCGATGAATGAGTATCAATCTCGAATGGATACGCTCATTGAGCGCGTTCACATGTGTCCCACCGCGGAAGGCTTCACCGAAGTGCTGGTGCCGGGAGAAATGGAGGCTCGCCAGGAAGCACTGCGCCGCCAAACCGGCATTCCATACAGCCTGCGAGAGATTGCCCAATTGCAAACGGAAGCTGCCAACGCAAACGTGCCACTTCTGATCGTTTCAGAAAAACCATTGAACGTGTGAGGAAACGCACCCTGACTCAAATCGGCTGCGCGAGCCAGAAGTAAATAATACATTTGAGGCCACCAGTCCAGGTGATCGGTGCGAAGTCAAGCGCATCTCGATCCGATTAGGAGGGCGTCATGATGGAAAAGCTGAGTCCAAAATCGACCATGTTGGTTTTGTGCGGATTCGTCGTCATGGCAGCGGTGGTCCGGGTCCAAGCCACCCAACGGGGCAACAGCGCGGCGTCACAAGCCTCGGCGGATCGGGTGGCGGCAAATGCCGACGATATCGGCGGCGTGGTCTCCAGCTCGAAGGGGCCTGAAGCAGGCGTGTGGGTGATTGCGGAAACCACTGACTTGCCGACTAAGTTTCGCAAGATTGTCGTGACCGATGAATGCCGGCCGGTTCCTATTGCCAGAACTACCCCAAGCTACGTACAAAGTTTGGGTGAGAGGATATGGGCTGGTTGATTCGATGCCGGTGGAAGCGACGCCGGGCAAGACGTTAGCATTGACCGCGGTCATCGCGCCCAATGCCCGCGCCGCTGCCCAATACTATCCCGCTGACTACTGGTATTCCCTTCTGAATATGCCTCCCAAAAGCGCCTTCCCCATGAACGTCCGTTCAAACGGAGACATCAAAGTAGTACGCGCATTCGGGGAAGACCGGCGAGAAAGGCGAAAATTCAAGCGGCAACTACGGGGCGATCCAGGGTTCAGAGGTTGAGTCCCAGGCCCAATGGGCTTTTCTGCTGAAGAGGGGCTGCGAGGTCTGCCATCAGATGGGCAACAAAGCGACACGTGAGCTTGAGCCAAGTCTCGGTACATTCGATTCACCCGCGCTAGCCTGGGAGCGGCGACTGATGTCGGGCCAAGTTGGCCCGCAAATGACTAACATCCTCAACAATTTCGGCCATGAACGTGGCTTGGCGATGTTCGCGGATTGGAGCAATCGAATTGCGGCGGGCGAGGTGCCGCCAGCGCCGCCGCGGCCGCAGGGCATCGAGCGCAACGTGGTAGTCACTCTGTGGGATTTCGGTACCGACAGGTCATTCGTCCATGACGCCATCAGCACCAATGAGCAGAACCCCACAATGAATGCTTATGGACCGATCTATGGCCCTGACTTTTCGGCGGGAGCGATCGCGATTCTGGATCCGAACAAGAATACAAAATCCATGCTCAATGTTCCGCTGCGCAACGAAAATGACCGAAAACTGTTGCGCCCGTATACGCCGCCGAATGTGGCAGCACCCTCCCCCTACTGGGGTAATGAAGTCGTCTGGAATGATCCGATCAATCCGAGCGGGCCGAAGATCGACAGCAAGGGCCGGCTTTGGATTCATGCTCAGACTCGAGCCGACCAGCCCGACTTACTGCAGGGAAGGATCCAGTAATCCCTTTGCGAAGAATTTCCCGATGCCGGCCGGATCCCCTGCCAGGGGCGCCGTGAACTATGATCCGAGGACCGGCAAATTCGAAATGGTCGATACCTGTTTGTCAGCCGGACATATGGCATTTGCCAACGACAAGGACGAGACTTTGTATTACGCCAACATCTCGGGCGTTCGAGGCATGGGCGGCATCGGCTGGATTAAGACGCGCGTGTGGGATGGGACGCATGATGCAGAGAAATCGGTGGGCTGGTGCCCTGCGGTCCTCGACTACAACGGCGATGGCAAGATCGATGCGTACACGAGACCGAATGATCCAGCTGACCCAAATCTTGATCGAGCGGTTAGCGGAGCCAGCGGATACGGAATCGCTGTCAGCCCTGCGGACGGCAGCGTGTGGTATGCCGCGGGCGTCGCCTCGGCCACCACAGAAGTTCCCGGGAAAATCATCCGCATGGTGCCCGGCACAAACCCGCCCAAAACATGCGTGGCGGAAGCGTACGAGCCACCGTTTGATAATCCTAAACTCCCGGGCGTGGAAGCCTATTCCACTTTAGGCATCGGCATCGATACCAACGGCGTGGTATGGGCAGCGCTTCCCGGCAGCAACGATCTCGCTAGTTTCGACCGCCGTAAGTGCAAGGGGCCTCTCAACGGTCCGACCGCGACGGGCCAGCACTGTCCGGAGGGGTGGACGCTCTACCCGGTGCCAGGCCCGAAATTCAAGGGAAGCGAGGTTCTGGCGGACTCGTTCTATCATAACTGGGTCGACCGCTACGATACGCTCGGACTAGGCAAGAACGTGCCGATCGTGGACGGTACAGGCTCGGATTCGCTGATCGCATTTGTGCCGGAGACGAAGAAGTTTGTGACCATGCGGGTGCCCTATCCGCTCGATTTCTACACGCGCAGCATGAGTGGCCGCATTGACGATCCCAAAGCCGGATGGAAGGGGCGGGGGGTGTGGGCGGCCAACGACGAGAGGGTGATCTGGCACGTCGAGGGAGGAAAAGGCACGACGACTTTCGTCGCGCACTTTCAGATCCGACCCGACCCGCTTGCCAAGTAAGCTTGGAGGTTGGTTTTAAGGTGGAGTCTTTCGAGTTTCTAATCAACTCTAGCGCTTCTCGAGAAGGGCCTCACGTCCCCCACTTCGAGAGCCCACGTCAGCGATGTGATCGGTTGGGAATCGTCATCATTCGATCGACCTGCGCGGCCAGCAGTCGGTCGCGCTCGACTTTCGATCTTCTAAAGGCGCACCAGTGTTTCCCGGAACAGCTGCAACAGCGATCGTAGACTATTTTTAATGTCGGGATTGCTCTTCGGCAGCGCACGGAAGTGAGCTACCTTGTGCAGCTTCTTTTTGTTGCAGCTCACGCCGGGCTACATCAGAAGGACGGCGATTTATTCTTCGACTGCACCGCTTGCGGACCAGTAGGTTAACGCAGCGTACGTCTCCGCTGCCGGATCTCGGTCGAAGCCATATAGCACTCCGGCAGAAAATCACAACGCGGGCAGTCGGCAATCTTGCTGGCATCGATCCGATCCTTCTTCTTGGCGGTGTTGATGGCGCGCAGCATCATAGGATGCGCCCCTTTCAACGCCGCGGCGTGAGGAAGTAGATAATCGTAGATCCAGCCCGTGAAGATAGTGGCTTCCATTGCTGCCGTCACGCTCTCTCCCGCATTCAGCCGGATATGCCGGCGCTCCCAGGCAAGGTACATGTCCAGCGTCCCTTCAATGGCAGTGAAGGTTTAGTCCAGCCAGAATTTAGCTTCTCCGGGTATAACACCACGAAAGGATAAGCTCCCTGAAAGGAAGCCGTTTTAGTCAAGAGCAGATCGTGGGAGTGTTGAAGGAGGCGGATGCCCGAGCTCCCATGAAGGACCTCTGCCGCCCGATCGGTATCAGTGCAGCTGCGACGTCCTGCTCTAGAAAACCCATCCAAGCCTCTCGCTTCTGCGAAATCCTCTCTCCATCCGCATCCAGATTAATGAAGGAACTCTTTGGAAACAGTTTCCAACTCCGCCTGCGAATTCCACAATTCTTCCGAAGGCTTCGCGTCCATTGCGTCTTGAATCACCGAAGCGTCCGGCGCAACGGAATTTCACATTAATTGGTCCGTCGCCTTCAAGAATATTGACTTGAATTGGGGGCGTGAGTAACATCTCGCTCGAATTCCTGTTCCTCGGTCCGTTTTGAGGTGGAACCGAAGAGGATTTGGAGAAGTGGCGCCCCGATGCAGCGGCAGGAATGATTGTCAATGAGAGGATTCACGATCGGGCGCAGGATTTTTCTCAAAGCGGCTGGTCTCGCGACTTTGGGCGTGGCGGGAAGCGTTCCCGCAGGTTTCAGTCGGGCGCAGTATGCGGCGCCAAATTCCTTGGGCACCGAACGTCCCAAGCTGAAAGCACCCCCGCATGCATGCGATTGTCACCTCCATATTTATGACGCCGCGCGGTTTCCGCCAGCTCAGGCCGGAGCCGAACCCAACGCGCGCGTTGAGGAATACCGTTTGCTGCAGCAGCGGCTCGGTACGACGCGGTGCGTTGTCGTAACACCCAGACCTTACGTCACAGACAACCGCGTTACCCTCGACGCCATTGCTCGGCTCGGAACGAATGCGCGCGGCGTCGCCGTCATTCACCCAACGGTGACGGACATGGAGTTGGATGCCCTAGCCCGCGTCGGAATTCGCGGCATCCGTTGCTCGCTGGCCGCCAATCCAGCCAACTTCGCGGCTACAACCCGGGATATGATTGAGCCCTTGTCAAAACGTGTGAGCGAACTGGGATGGCACGTCCAGATCAGCATGAGCGCCGATCAACTCGTGGCAGCCGAGGATTTGTGGGCTCGCCTCCCTTCCGTGCTCGTGTTCGATCACATGGGGCGCATTCCGCAGCCGACGGGCTTGAAACACCCAGCCTTTGCGATTATCCGCAGGCTGGTCGATAAAGGGAGAACTTGGGTTAAGTTGTCGGTGGGGTATGACAATACCAAAGATGGGCCGCCTACCTACGCCGATGTGGGCAAACTCGCGCAGGCCTACATCCAGGCTGCTCCGGAGCGGATGGTTTGGGGAAGCGACTGGCCGCACCCGGGAGAAATCCACAAGGAAGACGACGCTCTGATCTTCGACCTGCTTTCTCAGTGGGCACCTCAGGAAGCCACGCGTCATCGCATCCTTGTGGAAAACCCTGAGGAACTCTACGGGTTTGCCAAGACTGGTTGACAACTAACCGAGCGGAAGTAGTTCCCCTAAATCGATAACAAGCCGTGCTATCAACGCATGGTGCCTTGGCGTTATCACGATGATTATTGACAATCATTGGCAGGCATGCTACCAGCAATCCTGCGGCGGCGGTTGCTACTGTGATGAGCTAGCGAGGTTGGGGAACAAGGAGGAGCGAGATGCGGAGAGCATCACTGCGAGGGTCCTTCTTAACGCTCACGGCGTGCGGTGTGGTCGCCTCCGGCATGATCGCTCGAACAGAGGCTCGGGCGCGGGAGAGCAGCGCGGCAGTTCAGGAAGAAGCTAGTCGCGTGCCGGTGGATGCCGACGACATCGGGGGAGTGGTGAATAGTTCCAAAGGACCCGAAGCCGGGGTTTGGGTGATCGCGGAAACCACTGATTTTCAGACGAAGGTGCGCAAGATCGTGGTGACGGATGATCGCGGCAAGTTCCTGCTGCCCGAACTGCCCAAAGCCAGTTACAAGGTATGGGTACGCGGGTACGGCCTGGTGGATTCGACTCCGGTGAATGCAAGACCTGGTAAGAGCTTGGCGTTGACGGCGGTCATAGCCCCGAATCCTCAAGCCGCCGCTCAGTATTACCCTCCGAACTATTGGTTTTCCCTTCTAAAGATACCTCCCAAGAACGCATTCCCGATGTCGGTCCCCGCTGGCGGTGGCAGCGCATTCCCTACGCAGGGGGATTGGATCAATGCGGTAAAGTGCGAGTCTTGCCACGCGCTGGGGGACAAAGTAACGCGCGAAATGCCGAGAAACCTCGGCACGTTTCCTTCCGCCACCGACGCTTGGAAGCGACGGATTCAGTCGGGCCAGGAGGCGTGGGGGATGATCCGAGCAGTGAATCAGTTCGGGTATGACCGTGGTATTGCGATGTTCGCGGATTGGACCGAGCGCATCACCGCAGGAGAGGTTCCGCCCGAGCCACCGAGGCCCAAGGGCCTGGAACGGAATATCGTCCTTACGGTTTGGGACTTTGCCGGGCCGAAGGCGTTTCTCCATTCCGAGGTCTCTACCAACCGATGGAATCCACAGGAGAACGCGAACGGGCCAGTCTACAACGCCGACTGGTCCGGAGGCACGCTTGAGTTAGTTGACCCACAGGAAAACACGGCCAGCACAATCAAGATTCCGCTGCGCAACGAGGCCGACAGGAAATCCATGCCTACCTGGTCCCACCAGGAGGTGACCGCTCCATCTCCCTACTGGGGCAACGAGATCATATGGGACGATCCTGTAAATCCGAAGAACACTCAAATGGACCGCAAGGGCCGGCTCTGGGTCAGCATGGAGAACCGCAGGCCGGAACCTCCTGATTTCTGCAAGGCCAGCTCCGGAAACGTGTTTGCCAAGGCTTGGGAATCGGGTAACGCTTCCATAACCGAGGGGAGCGGTAAGCGGATGCCGTGGGAACTCCGCGCCCAGGGATGGGGAGTGGACATTTATGATCCCAAGACCCTCAAATTTGAGGCGGTGGATCTCTGTTTTGGACAGAGCCACGCGACTTTCGCTGATGACAAGGACGGGACCCTCTACTTCTCCTTGCACGATGGCGGCCTCGGCTGGTTCAAGACTCGCGTCTGGGACGAAACGCACGACGCTGCAAAAGCCCAAGGCTGGTGTGCCCCGGTGATTGACTACAATGGCGACGGCAAGACCGGCGCTTTTACGTTGCCGGACGAGCCGGCCGATCCAAAACTCGACCGCTTGGTTGGTCCCGTAAGGATCGGCTACGGGATTGCCGTGGATCCAGTAGACAACAGCGTTGTCTGGATTGCGGTGAATGGCCCTATGCCGGGCAAGATTGTCCGCGCAACAATCGGCCCGAATCCGCCCGCGACTTGCGCTACGGAGATCTACGAACCGCCGTTCAACAATCCCAAATTACCCAATGAGCTGCACTATACCCCGCGAGGCATCGACGTCGACACCAACGGTTTGGTGTGGACGGAGTTTTCCGGCAGTGGCGATCTCGCCAGCTTCGACCGGCGCAAGTGCAAGGTATTGAACGGGCCGACCGCTACAGGCCAGCATTGTCCGGAAGGCTGGACGATTTATCCGGTGCCGGGTCCGATGTTCAAGGGGACCGATGCGCGTGCGGATTGGTTCTATCTCAATTGGGTGGATCGCTATAACACCCTGGGGCTGGGCGCGAACGTCTCGGTGGTGCTCGGAACAGGCTCCGATTCTTTGTATTTCTTCAAACCTGATACGAAAGAATGGCTCACCGTGCGCATGCCTTATCCCATGGGGGGCCTTTACACCCGCGACATCGATGGGCGCATTGACAATCCGAAAACAGGCTGGAAGGGACGGGGACTCTGGGCTTCGACCGAAACGCGCGTCGTCTGGCATTCCGAAGGCGGCAAGGGCCAGACGCCTCAAATGGTGCATTTCCAACTTCGACCTGACCCGCTCGCAAAATAAGCAATCGGTCGCCGCGGACGTCGACAGCGATGAACGCCTCGTCGATCGGCCTTTTTCACCAGTCCCGGGCCTTGCAGAGTTCGCTTGCCGCAAGTTGAGATCGAAGTATTTGTCGCAGTAGAAGTCCGAACACGTTCTCGACAGTCTCCACCGGCACGCGCCAGGTGCTCGCTGGCCAGCGTCGGGCCGAACCCGGCATAGCGCGGCTGCCGCAGTTCCGTTATCGCCCGCTTCTGCCTCGCCTCGGGGATCTTGCGGTTGGAGCGACGGCCGCGCAGCCGATGCAGAATCCCCCGATCTCCCTCCTTGCGCAAACGCTGTTGCCAACGCCGCACTTGGCGGTCGCTCACCCGCAGCCGCCGCGCGGCTTCGACCTGCTGGATGTGTCCTTCTTCCACTTGTTGCAGCACCTTTAACCGTTCCCGTTCTCTCGCACTCAACTCGATTCGCTCCGTTTCCATCCCGCCTCCCACCCGGGATGAAACCGGACATTTCTACTTTGCACAAACCGGACATTCTCATTTTGCGGCGACATTTATGAGAAGCATATTGACAGTATACCGGACGACATGCTATAGGCGCGCGTCATGGGTCTGTATTCTGCGCGACATTCAAGTATTCGCACAAATATGTACGCATACGAGTCCGCGTTGGTGAGGTTTTGAAGAAGGAGGAGTGAAATGCGGAAAAGTTCACTACGAGGGTCCTTCCTAACGCTCATGGCGTGCGGTGTGGTCGCCGCCGGCATGATTGCTCGGACAGAAGCTCGGGCACGGGAGAGGAGTGCAGCCCAGCAGGCAGAGGCTGGTGGTGTATTGATAGACGCCGACGACATTGGAGGAGTGGTGACGAGTTCGAAAGGACCAGAAGCCGGCGTCTGGGTGATCGCAGAAACCACCGATTTTCAGACCAAGATGCGCAAGATTGTCGTCACCGATGATGCAGGCCGATTCCTTTTGCCGCAATTGCCGAAAGCCACTTACAAGATCTGGGTGAGAGGGTATGGCTTAGTAGACTCAAAGCCAGTTCATTCGACGCCGGGCAAGACGTTGGCATTGACTGCGGTCATCGCTCCCAATGCCCTGGCTGCGGCGCAGTATTACCCCGGTGATTACTGGTACTCTCTGTTGAACATTCCCCCCAAGAGTGCATTCCCGTTAAAGGATTCGGAGACCAAATCGCAGGCCGAATACGTATTTTACGTAAAGCGAGGCTGCGGTGTTTGTCACCAGATGGGCAACAAAGCCACACGAGAGATTGAGCCAAGCCTCGGCACATTCGATTCTCCTTCCTTGGCCTGGGAGCGGCGGACTATGTCCGGTCAAGACGGCTTTCGTATGGTCGCCGCAATGAACAGGTTCGGGCACGATCGTGGCTTGGCAATGTTTGCCGACTGGAGTACGCGGATCGAAAAGGGCGAGGTACCGCCGGCGCCGCCGCGGCCGCAGGGTATCGAGCGCAACGTGGTCATCACGCTATGGGAGGTCGATACGGCCACGTCATTCATCCATGACGTCGTCAGCACGGATGAGCGGAATCCGACGGCGAATGCCTACGGACCGGTGTACGCCTCCGACTTTTTGTCAGGCGAAATCTGGGCCTTGAATCTGAAGGACAACACCAAAACCAAGGTCCTAGTTCCGGTCCGTAATGAAAGCGACCGGAAACTCATGCCACCCTCCATGCCGCAGAATGAACTGGCTCCGTCTCCATACTGGGGCAAAGAATTGATTTGGAACGATACGAACTATATAGGCATGCCGCACATGGACAGCAAGGGCCGCATTTGGCTTCATGCGCAGACGCGGCCGGGCTTTGCCGACTATTGCAAGAAGGGTTCAGGCAATCCCTTTGCCGAGGTCTTCCCCATACCTGATGGGTAGCTATCCCAGAGATCTGGACAATTACGACCCGAAGACGGGCAAGTTCGAGCTGATCGATCTCTGCCTCTCCGCGGGGCACATGGCCTTCGGCAACGATAGGGACGAGACGCTTTACTTCACTGATACCAATGCAATTCCTCCCAGGATGGGAGGGATCGGATGGGTGCACACGCGCATCTGGGACGAGACGCACGACGTGGGGAAATCAATGGGTTGGTGTGGCGCCATCATCGATTACAACGGCGACGGGAAGACCGGTCTGTATACGAAACCAGATGAGCCGATTGATCCCAAATTGGATCGGGCCGTCGACGGCGGGAATGGCTACGGGTTTTCTTTCGATCAGAAGGACGGCAGCTTATGGTATGCGGGGTTAAGTTCCCCTGTGCCCGGGAGAATCATTCGCATGGTCCCTGGCGACAATCCGCCGGCAACGTGCAAGACGGAAGTCTACGAACCGCCGTTCGATAATCCAAAACGTCCCGGGCGTGGAGGCTTTTGGCACCTTAGGAATCGCCGTCGATACCGACGGCATGGTGTGGGCCGCGCTGACTGGCAGTGCCGACCTGGCCAGTTTCGACCGCAGTAAATGCAAGGGCCCCCTCAACGGTCCGACCGCGACGGGGCAACAATGTCCCGAGGGCTGGACGCTCTACCCAGTGCCAGGACCGAAGTTCAAAGGAACCAACATTTCAGCGGACCATTTCTATCACAACTGGGTCGACCGCTACAACACGCTTGGCTTGGGCAAGAACGTACCGATCGTGGACGGAACCGGAGCGGATTCGCTGATCGCATTTCTGCCGGACACGAAAAAGTTTGTGATGATGCGCGTGCCGTATCCGCTCGACTTCTATACACGCAACATGGAGGGCCGCATCGACGATCCGAAAGCGGGATGGAAGGGCCGGGGCTTGTGGACGGGCAATGAGGAGAAGGCTATCTGGCATCTTGAGGGGGGAAAGGGTAATACGACCTCCATTGCGCACTTCCAGATACGCCCTGACCCGCTTGCCAAGTAAGCTCACACAGGGTAAGGACTTGACATAATTTTGAGGACCGGAAGGACGGATATCCGAAGGGGGTGCTATGAACAAGCTCAGCAGTGGGGCGTTGCTACTGTCGGTTGCTTGCTTATTCTTTGCTGTGCCTCCGTCACTCAAAGCGCAGACGAACGCGACCGGGGCGCTAAGCGGCATCGTAACGGATTCGAGCGGCGCCGTGGTGCCGAATGTAACAGTCACAGTAACAAGTACGGACACCGGCCAGGCGCGAACTACAACAACAGGTGCCGATGGTTCCTACAACTTTGGCTTGCTATCGCCAGGCCCGTATCGCGTCAAGTTTGAGGCAACAGGATTCAAGGCGGTTGAGATCCCTTCGGCAGCGGTCGCTGTGACAGAGACGGCGACTTTGAATCAACGTCTTGAGGTGGGTAGCCAATCTCAGGAAGTCACGGTGCAGGGTAACGTGGAGACGGTTCAAACCTCGAACGCGACGGTAGGCACCGTGATGACCTCTCAAACTGTTGCGGCGATTCCATTGACCACACGCAATTATACGAACCTTCTGGGCCTTTCGGCAGGGGCCAACGTCGGAGTCTTCAATGCTGCCACGCTCGGAAAAGGTACACAGGACATTGCCGTGAACGGCAGCTCTACGAACCAAAACAACTTCCAAATGGATGGGGCCTCGATTGTAGCTATTGCAACCCATGGAACTGCCATTGACGCCGGGAGTGCGCCGGGAATTGGGATTGCAAACCCGGATGCGATCCAGGAATTCAAGATTCAGACGTCGCTTTACGATGCCGGTTACGGGCGCACTCCGGGTGCCAATGTGAATGTAGTGACCAAATCTGGCACCAATGCATTCCACGGGACCGCGTTTGAGTTCTTCCGCAACACCGATCTGAATGCGAATGACTACTTCCGTAAGATTTCTCCTCCCGTCAATGGCGTCCTCAATGATGGGCGACAGGTATTGAACCAGAACCAGTTTGGCGGCGTATTCGGTGGGCCGATTAAGAAAGACAAGCTCTTCTTCTTCGCGTCTTACCAAGAGACTCGTCAGAATAAACGGGATTGCGTCAGGAGGCTACTCTGCTCCCATTCTGCCTCCAATACCGACGGGCGACCGCTCGAACACTGCAGCGTTCCAGGCCGCTTTGGGGGTGGTGTTTTGCCCGACGGGGACCGCGGGTGGCAAAACTACGAATGGCGGGACTCAGGTGGCTTGCAACGGATCGAATATCAATCCCGTGGCCATCAATGTTCTCCAACTGAAGAATCCCGATGGCACCTATTACGTTACTGGCGCAAGTAGCGGAAAATACCAGGCCACCACCTTCAGTATTCCCGCTAGATTTGCGGAGCATCAGGCCATTGGCAACGCGGATTACGTGATCAACAGTAAGAACACCTTGTCCAGCCGATGGTTCTATAGCAACGATCCAACGACCAATAGTTTCTGGTGTGGAGCTAGCATCGTTGGTGGGACGACACCTGGCACTTGCCTGCCCGACACGGGTAACGTTACCCAATTTGCTAACGAGAATGTTGTTCTGAAGCTTACGTCGGTTCTAACCAACAATTTGGTGAATGAAGCCCGAGTGTCCCTTCAGCGCTTCGTCGCGAACGGACACGTTACGGTGCCGTTTACAGATACGCAAGTTGGCATCGTGCCGCTAATTCCCACAGATAACTACCTCGACGAGATAGTGGTTAGCGGAGCCACCTCATTTACGGTCGGGTCGAATGGCTCAATAGTTTATAACCGGACAACCGCAGGGGAAGTGGCCGACCAAATCTCCTGGTCGCACGGGAAGCACACGGTTCGGGCCGGCTTCGAATACGAGCGCGACCGTGAAAATCAGAATAATGGGAGCTTCGCGACAGGAGTGCTAACTTTCCAAAGCTTCCAAGACTTCCTCCTGGGCCTGCCAGGCTGTGCTCCTAGCCTTTCCGCCGCTGCCTGCGCGGCGAGTGCTGCTGCTGGGCTCACGAACGGAACCGCATCCAGCAACATTTCCAACACAGGCAACACTACCTCGTTGGTTGGTCCAAATGGCTTGATCCACGCCTTTCGCTGGGGTGCCGCGAGCGTTTTCATTCAAGACGACATCAGGATCAAGTCAAGGTTGACGGTGAACTTGGGGCTGCGGTGGGAATATGACGGTCTAGTTTACGATAAGTATGGATCCGGGACCACCCTTTGGCCGAGCCTCATCGATACGGTGAACACACCCGCACTACTGGGAACCTCGGCCGCCACAGGGTCACTGGCGGGTTTTGTAGTGCCTTCAAATTTCAACTTCGCGGCTAACCCTGCTCCCCCGGTCGGAGGCCTTTTTCAGAGTAACCATAAGATTCCAACTGAAAATAACCCACCTATTGACGACTTTGCTCCGCGTGTTGGGTTTGCGTGGCAGCCCCTCGCAAGCAATCGGTTGGTCGTCCGCGGCGGGTTCGGCTATTTCTATGACCGGCCAGATGTAGGCACGTACCAGGCGGGTATCTTACAGGGCGAACCGTACTCACAGGTGGTCTGGCAATCAGGTGCAGCAAACTACTATTCTACGTTCGCACAGCCCTACGGCCAACCGTCTTTGGGGTGGACGCCTCGCTGGGTGAACATCAATATACGGCACAGACGGGTACGAGTTCGAACTTGAGTCAGGTTCTGCTTGAACAGAACGCACCCACACCGTTGATGGATCAATGGAATCTGAACATCCAATATGAATTCGCGCCCACCTGGGTGCTTGAACTCGGTTATATCGGGTCACATGGCATCCATCAAACTAGCGCCATTCGAGAACTCAACGAGGCCGAGTTGGCGAGCCCGAGCAACCCAGTAAATGGCATCACCACCAATACCGTGGCCAACGCGAATGTCCGCGTGCCGTACCTCGGCTTCTCGCCAGCTGGTCTGTCCGACGACGAATTCACGGGAGACGCTAAATTCAACAGCCTCCAGGCGACGGTGCGGAAACAACTGTCTCATGGCCTTACGCTTCAGGCTGCCTATACCTGGAGCAAGTCCCTGACCGACTTCAACGTCGCGAGTCAAAATCAGGACAGCAACGACCCCAATAATCTTGCGCAACAATATGGACCGAATCCTGCTCTACCGTCCGCAGCGGCTCGCCCTGAACTACAGCTGGGACCTGCCCATTGGCAATCGGGAAGGATTGACGGGCAAACTGCTCAGTGGGTGGAATCTGTCCGGTGTGACGGTCGTTCAAGACGGCACACCTTTAACTATCACCGATACTCGAGGAGGATACAATCTACGGATTCGGTCCTGGATCTTCTGTGACGTCGCGGGCGCAATTTTGTTCAGGAATGGGACCGGCGAACGTGGGAACCCCAGGAGGCGTGGGTGCTCGCCTAGGAGGCAGCGTTCTCGGTGGACCGGGGTATTTCAACGCGGCCGCATTTTGCACTACCCCAGTGATTGGCAATGGGACTGGATATGGCGATAGCGGCGTGGGCATCATTCTCGGTCCCGGTCAATTCAATTGGGATATGGCATTGCTAAAGATGACCAAAGTCGGAGGCTTACGGGAGGATGCGACTCTGCAGTTCCGCACAGAATTTTTCAACGCCTTCAACCACCCGCAGTTCAATAACCCTGGGGTTGTGGACGTATCCAAGGCGAGTACATTTGGCCAAATTACGACTACGTCGGTGAATCCGCGGCTAATTCAATTTGCACTAAAGTACGTGTTTTAGGTACCGAAGAGCCTTAGATAACTGGCTGACAAAAGTTGAGGCCGAATATCGATGATCTCCGGGAAGTCCACGACGCCTTCGCGTGGGGACGCACCGTACCGTGGTAACGCATCAGCGCGACTATGACACTTTATTCTTTGGAGGACCTCATGCCTCGATGGGCAGCCCTCGCGCTCGTTGTGGCTGCGACGGCTACGCTCTCGGCACGCGGCCAAACGAATGGCACTCTGGACTCTGCTACCGACGCGCTCGCGGCTGATCACATCACATCCATCGAGTATTCGGGTTCCGGCAAGTGGTACCTGTTCGGACAAGAGCCGAATCCGACTCTTCCTCCTCCGCAGTACGACGTGAGCAGCTACACTGCGACGATTGATTACGTCAGGGCTGCCAAGCATGTGCAGCTGGTGGGCAGGCCTACTGTAGACCCTGGCCGCATCCGTCCGGTGCCACGCAACCGGCCGATCGACGAGTACGTTGTCGGGGACGTTTCGTGGATCATAGGCCGGCCAGGTGGTTCAGGAACCGGCTTGCCCTTCACCACCGTACCGGATCCCGGAAATGATGTAGAGGAACGAGCAATGGAGATCTGGGCCACACCCCAAGGCTTCCTGAGGGCTGCTGCGGCAAACCACGCCACATCCGTGCCCACCACCGATGGCGGCTCCGAAGTGACCTTCCTACTCGGCAAACACAAATTCGTCGGCAAAATCAACGCGCAGAATCAAGTGCAGAAAATCCATACCTGGATTGACAACCCCGTCCTAGGTGACATGCTCTGTGAAGCTGAATTCACTGGCTACCGGGACTTCGGCGGCGTGATATTCCCTGCCAATATCGTCCGCACGAAAGGGGGAAAGCTATGGCTGGAAATCACGGTGTCATCGGTGAAAGCGAACCCCGACTTCATTATCCCGATACCGGAGGGTATGCGCGCTGCCATGACAGCCCCTGTCAAGGTGACCGTCGACCAAGTGGCCGACGGGGTGTACTGGATCAGAGGTGGACTGTGGCATAGCGTCGCCATCAACCAGACGGATCACATCGTCGTCGTGGATGCTCCGTTGGATGAGGCACGTTCGCTCGCCGTTATTGCGAAGGTCAAAGAGACAATCCCCAATAAGCCGATCAAATACCTCATCAACACGCACGCGCACTTTGACCACGCGGGCGGCCTCCGAACGTATGTGGATGAGGGCGCCACAATCGTAACTCTCCCGATGAACCAGGCTTTCTACGAACTCGCTTGGCGCGCGCCGCACACGTTGAAGCCAGACAGGCTAGAACAATCTAAGAAAACGCCCAGGTTCGAGACCGTCACCAACGGCAAACTCGTCTTGAGTGATGGCAAGCGCGCAATCGAGATTCACCAGCAGGTTACCTCGCACGATGACGCCATCGTAATGGTCTACCTGCCGGCGGAGAAAATCCTCGTCCAAGCCGATGGTTGGGCAACCGAAGCTGTAACCGCACCGCATGTGGACACCATTGGTGGCGACTTCGTGAATCCGTTCATGGTGGATCTCTACGACAACATTCTACGTCTCAAGCTGGAGGTGGGACTGATCGTTCCGCTGCACGGACCACGCACTGTGACGGTGGCAGAGCTCCGCAAAGCCATCCTGCTGGATTGAAGAGGGGACTACCGCCAAACGCAAAAGACTTCGGCTCGGGCTTGACTCAAGAATGGAATCTGATCGTGGGAGGTACGTTGGCTATCAAAGAGGAGAACACGATGCGGGAAAAACAGCTCGCGGTGACCATTGTAATTTTGTCAATAGTGTTGTGCTCTCTGCCGTCCTTCGCCCAGAAGCCTGCGCGCGGGACTATCACCGGAACCGTAACCGCCGATCAAGGCAAGGTTATTGGCTTCCGCGTTGCCGCCCACAATTTGGATCGCAGGCTCTGGTATACGGTCTTTACGAGCAAAGGTCAGTATGCCGTCCCGCAAGCTCTTCCCGGACGATACGAAGTGTTGGTGAACGAGCCCGGATATAATTCTCCGACAATATCCCTGGTTCTCGCTTCTGGCGAAAGTAAATCTGCCGACCTGGCCCTGAAGAAGAGCGTGCAGTCGGGCCCGGCAGACATCGGTTCGGGAGGTGACGAAGGGCCGAACCTTCGCGGAGGTGCCGGGAAGATCATATACGTCAAGAGTATCGAAGAGCTATTTCCTCCAGGACCGGCCCTGGGCTTGTTGAAGGAAGACTGTACCGGTTGCCATGCCAATGGATGGAGTGCCCTGCACTACAATAAAGAACAGTTTCTGGAGGGCATCGAGCGCATGACGGAAACTGGCCCTGGGTACAATCCGTACGTTTTGGCATTGGGCAGGACTGTCATCAACAAGAGCCAGAAGGAGATGTTGGCAGACTACCTGGTTACAAACTTCGGTCCCGCAGCACCACGAAAGGAAATCTGGGTGGAGCCGCTAGTGCCTGATGAAAGTGTCGTTTCCAACCAGATTTATGTTTCCTACGATATTCCCGAGAACCTCCCACTTGCTCCCGGAGGTGCGAAGATAGGGGGCGACATCGTGGATGGGGTGGTTCCTCAAATGCCTAACGAGTATGACGTCCAGCATCTTCAAGCAGCCTTTATTTCGCCGGTAGATGGTAACATTTGGCTTAGCTCTGGCGCCTCGAATTCCCTACTTCGGCTGAATCCTACTGCTTACGACTCCTCGGAGCGGTGGAAGAACTATCCGATCAAGGGAGCTGATTTTGTCCACCCGAGCGGCCTTACTGTCGATAAAAAGGGCCATGTGTGGTGGCCGGAATTACGAGGCGGAATGCTCGGCGAGTTAGATCCCTTGACCGGTACGCAGATTCGGCACCCAATGCCGCAACAAGTGGGCGCCTTACATGAAACGGTCGTCGACAAGGACGGCAACATTTGCTTTGACCTCATCTGGGGTGCTGAGTTCGGGAGGTTGGAAGCGAAAACCCGCAAGATTCACATGTATCCCACGCCGACGCCCGACAACGGCCTTTACGGAATGGTGGTCGACAAGCACGGTAACATGTGGGCCGCCGGCTGGCAGAAAGGCACCATCAACAAGTGGGACGTGGATACGGAATCGGTGAAGGAATACAAAGTGCCGAACTCTTGGGGACACCTCCGCCGCATTACCGTGGACTCGAAGGGCATCGTCTGGGCCTCGGAAGCGTTTGTCGGGATTCTGGCAAGGTTTGATCCGGCCACGGAAAAGCTCACCGAATACAAGATCCCTTTGAACGGAGCCGTTCCTTATGAGGTGTGGGCGGACAAGTTCGACAATATCTGGATAGCGGATCAACCTCACAGTGCCATGATCAAGTTCCAGCCGAACACTGCGAAGTTCACGTTCTATCTGATGCCGCAACCGCACCAGAGCGTCCCCAAAATCGAGGTGGCGGAAGACAATACGATTTGGTTTGGAACCAGGGGCAAAAAGATTACTACGGCAGTGCATTTCTATCCCGATGGCTATACGGCCGCTGCTCCGCCGATACCATGACATTGAATATTGCTCGCGTGAAGCGGAGAGCCTGAAAGACCGCCTATAAAGTTCCCGGGCACGCCGTACGGACGGGTTACGGAAATGGCCGCGCGGGCATGCTTCCCGGTCCGCAGCCATTCGACTTGGAATACTGTCAGGCTTATTGACGGGACAAATCTATATTGTGACCGTATGGTATCTCTTTATTCGTTGCGAGCGTTGGTGAGTTGTTGCCGGATGACCACCTGTCGTATTTCGTATCCGCTAATTTGGATTTCTCAGGCCTTGATCGCGGCATTCAACGTGCTCCGAATCCATTCCGATAACGTTTGTTTGCTGGCCTTGGCTGCGTTCTCTATGGCCTTCAAATTCCGGTCTACTTGATTTTAGCGGGAATCATTCGCCACGCGGCCGCGGCACTCGCCAGTGGCTTGCTTAGTCCCGGGAGAGTATTACGCTTATTTCAAGCGAACCGAAGAAATCGTTGGGCCTGGCTCAAGGTTGGAAGTCGAAGAGCTCTGTGCAGCAAAGAATAAGGCTGTATTGCCAGAGCCTTATCCTTGCTAAGTGATGAGGTCTGGTCACACATAAAAAATAATTAATTTCGTGCGTGAAAAAATGAAAAGGAGTCGGTTGTTTGTTCGAAAGTCCAAAAATCGCCGATCAGGTAGCCGGTGTCGAAGGCTTCAAATGTATCGACTCCGACAACTTTAAAGCTTCCGATTGGCATTTCGGTTTCGCTCGGTCAACCATGAGGAGAAATGCGTTTACGTCTGCTTCCGTCTCAAAAACGTCTGGGCTATCATCGATCCACTGCCCAGGAAGAAGCTGAATTTGTTCTTTGTTCACAATTCATTATACCTCGTTCCAATTCACTCGAGCCACCGAATATCCGGCTTCGCTCTAGCTATATTGCCAAGATAGGAGGTCCTAATGGCCGAGTTGAGGCCGATGAAACTTTCGTCGGAGAGAAGGTCAAAAGCATATCCCCGATCCCCACGGACACCGGAAACCGGGAAGCGTGAATGAGGTGCACCCTGTGGACCGTGCCAAAACCCAATAACAAAATAGGCCCCCCTACCCCTTCGGGCTTTACCGGGGAAGGCAGGTTCCTTGCCCTGACCCGAGGCCGAAGCAGACGCCCGCTCTGGGTCAAGTCTCGCCGGAGACGTTGTCGTCAGACTCGGACCCGCTGGACTCTTGAGATTCGCGTCGCGACTTTCAGCTTCTCAAGTTACGACCGTGAACACGGCTTGAGGCCAAATTTCAGTCACGGGAAGTGGTCGCGATCATGGCGTGGAGATAATCACCAATTTCAGAAATTCCCCCCCTTTGGTGAAGTCGGAACTCTGACTCGTTCGGTTTGTATGGAAATCGGATTTCCACAGCCAGTATTGCGAAATACCGTAACCACGGTATTCCTCTCAAAAAGCCACTTGATTAGTCTCCCATAGTCGTCCGAGACGTCACGCCCCAAGAGTTCCTTCGGGGGAATCGTTTTTTTTCATCTACGCCCAACCTTCCAAGAACTCCAAACAACTTCAAAAGAGGGGATGCGATGAGCCAAACGAGTGCTACGCAACAACGCAGCGAGGATACGATTCGTCCGTTTCGTGTGGCGGGTGTTCCGGAAGCAGAGCTTGCAGATTTGCGCAAGTTCTTTTTGAGGCGAAGCCCTAGTGAATGCTTAAGAGTATCGCGAAGAGCTGTCCCCTATGCGTGCCAAACGAAATTAGAGAGGCAACATCAATCTCAACTGAAAGGAGCAGTCCGATGAGTCAATCGAAGGTCAAGAATGGGAGCGGCACGAAGGTGACTTGGAAACCGCCGCACCCGGCGGAACACGGCCAGCTCGATGCTGCGCAAGTCAATCATTTGTCTGAAACCGCCTTCGCGTTCCCGCGTTTGCGCAAAGAGCCGATGACGGATGCGTCGCATGTTCGCAACGCCATCGCAAGATTCGATCAGGTAGAGGGCGCGAGCGATGCAGAACGCGATCTGGCGTTCGCCAACATCAAGGCAGCTGCCGAACATTTCGGTATCAGAATGAAGGAAACGAGTTGGCGCCAGCTCGACTCCCCGTCCCGCAGGACGGACCAGACGTCCGGGGGAAGAGTGAGGTAATGCGGATTTCTAGCCAACCCACAAAACCAGAGAGCCTCACAGCGCAGCGGAAGGAGAAACGGCAATGGCGACGACAAAACACGCAGCGGTGCCCAGTCTGATCAAGGCAGTTCGGATCGCGCAGTACGGCGGCTCCGATCAACTGAAATGCGAGGAAGCACCGCTGCCGGAGATCGGCCCGGGCCAAGTCTCGCGAAAGTGCGCTACGCGGGCGTGAACCCGATCGATTGGAAAATCCGCGAAGGCTACATGAAGAAGCTCCGCCCGGCGAGCTTTCCCCTGACGCTGGGGCAGGATTTCGCGGGAGAGATCGTGAGAGCTGGCGGCGACTCAGGCAGTTTCCGGACGGGCGAGCCGGTGGCCGTATGTGCAGCCGAAGCCGGGAACGCGAATTCTGATCCACGGCGCGGCGGGGGGCGTAGGCTCGTTTGCGACCCAGATCGCCAAGCTCTGGGGTGCGCAAGTGATCGGGACGGCTTCGGGCGAAGACATCGTGTACCTGCGCTCCCTGGGTCACGTGCAGGTAGTGGACTATAAGCACGAGCGGTTTGAAACCGTGGGCCAGGTGGACGCGGTGCTGGACCTGATCGGCGGCGAGACTGCGACGCGCTCCTTCGCGGTGATAAAGAAGGGCGGCGTGATGGTTTCGACGGTGGGCGGGGCAAACGCGGAGTTGGCGGCCCGGGCGGGGATTCGCGGCGTGAACATGGTGTCGAAGGGAAAACCGGCGGACCTATCGGAGATAGCGGGCTTGGTCGTACGCGGCGACGTGAAGCCCCGGATGGGCGAGGTGTTTCGGCTGGAGCAGGCGCGTGAGGCACAGGATGCGAGCCAGGAAGGCCGGGACAAGGGCAGAATCCTGCTAAAGGTCGCGTAAGCATCGACTGTCACAAGCGCGCGAACCTCGCGCCACGAATCCCGTGAGGCAACGACCGGTTGTCGGGGCACCACGGGATGGCGGGAATTACTCAGCTGTAAAGCTGGTGACATTATTTTGCACACAGAGGACACGAAAGGAAAATCGGAAATGAAAAAGGGTTCGCGCGGAATCGACCCCGCTTCGAAGCCGAGTGGCGATGGGTGTGTCGAATGCCTAGCGTCACCGAAAGGCTGGTGGTTTCATCTCCGTCGGTGTGCGAAGTGTGGGCACATCGGTTGCTGCGACAGTTCTCCGAGCCAGCATGCGTCCAAGCATGCGGCGACAACAGGGCATCCGATCATTGCCAGCTTCGAGCCGGGTGAGGATTGGTTCTACGATTCCGAGAAGCTGGGGATGACCAAGGGTGTGGAGTTGCTTCCGCCACATTCGCATCCGGAGGATCAACCATCACCTGGGCCGGCAGGAAGAGTTCCAGCCAATTGGGAATCGCTGCTGCACTAGCTGGCGTCGATCGTTTTTTTTGAATGGGAGTGGACTCGGGACGCCGTATTTGTAATGAGCACCGCATCGAAAAGGAGCCATCAATGAACGCGGTACAAGTCGAACAGAAGAGCTATGAGATGCCCCCGCGTGAGGGGTTCACCGTCGCGCATTTTCTCACCGTCGCCGACCTCGAGCGATCGGCTCGCTACTACGAAAAGGTCTTCGGCGCTCGCATTCTGACCATGGGTGACGGCAACGCGCCTCCGTACCTTCAGCTTGCGAATATCTGGATGATTCTGAACGTTGGGGGCGGGCCGACCCCGGACAAGCCGACGGTAACGCTCAGCGTCCCCGACCCGAATCACATCAACAGCTTTATGAATTTCCGCGTTGCGGATATTCAAGCGTGCTATGAATTGTGGAAAAGTCGAGGAGCCGAGTTCATCACGGCGCCGATACCCAAGTACGGCGAGATTCGCTGCTACATCCGCGATCCTGACGGTTACATTATCGAGGTCGGACAGAGCACCGACCCTCAAGTACGGTTAACGCTCGGCTTTGACCCGATCACGTCGACTTTGATCTTCGGTGAGTACGGCGCGGTGCTGGTGGACGCAATGATGAAGTGGCTAGAGGCCGAGGCTCTCGCAAATGTGGGTTGCTCTGTGCAAGCTAAGATCTCGGGAAACAGATTCGATTTCAGAGAGGAGAACAAAATGACAACAAAAGGAAAAGTCTTGGTGCTGGTCTCGAGCGGTCGCGGCTTGCCATTGAAAGATGGCAAGGTTTATACCGGCGCTGGCTACTATCTCAACGAGCTGACGGTTCCGGTTCGCGCCCTGATGAAGGAGGGCTACGAAATCACTTTCGCCAACCCCAAAGGCAACACGCCGCAAGTGGATGTGCATTCAGAGGTCGCCGATTTCTTCGGCGGGGACGCGGCCAAGCTTCAGGACTATATGCTATTCCGCGACGGCCTGACTGGGCTCAGAGATCCAACTCGCATCGCGGATGTCATCGCATCGGGCCTGGATCAATATGACGCCGTTTTCGTCCCCGGCGGCCATGGCCCGATGATCGATCTTCTCGATGATCCCGACGCTGGCACCGTGATGAGACACTTTCATGAAACATCCAAGCCTACGGCGGTGCTCTGCCATGGCCCGATTTCACTTCTCTCGGCTCTTCCGAATTCGACGGAGGTGGTCGCTGCGCTGGCGGCGGGCGATGTCGCTGGAGCGCACGCAAAGGCTAAAGGCTGGATCTATGCTGGATATAAGATGACTATCTTTTCGACGGCGGAAGAGCAGCAGCGGGAGCCGCAGGAGATTGGCGGCAAGGTGCTGTTCTACCCAGACTTCGCCTTGCGTACGGCGGGCGGCGACGTAAGTGTGCTCGCTCCGTGGCAGAGCTACGTCCTTCAAGATCGCGAGTTGATCTCAGGTCAGAACCCGTTCTCGGACGAAGCGCTTCTGAAACTTCTTCTACCGGCACTCAACGGGAGAAGAAGTGGGGGGCTGGCGCATCCTCCGTTGGATAGAGTTTTCTCTACTAACGCAGCCATAGCCTGCATCAACCGCCGATGCGAATGTTTCCCCGCGCATGGATTGGAGGGTTGGCCCTAGTTGGAAAGGGGCCGGAAATTGGGATGTCGAAGTATCGCTTCGGCACCTTGTCCAATTGTTTTCTTTCCTCGTCAGGTTTCGTCGGCGGCAGGTATGGACATGGCGTCCGCCGATTCTGGTTCTTCATCGGCGCGTGTGGGCGGGGGGGAGGATTGAAGTCGGTCACACGCGCAGCGAATGCATTAGGGCCTCTTCCGTCGTCAATGCCGCTCGCCGATCATCAGAGCGCCCGGCTCGAGAGACGCCAAATTGTCTCGCTACTTAATCCCCACAATTCCCCGAGTTCCGTCGGCGTGTAGTGGCGCTACGTGTGTGCGCCACCGGAGTTAGCTTCGCGGCTTCCTTTGCGGCGGCTTCGGTCTCATGCTTGACCCATTGATATTTTCCAGCGGCGTTACGAACGCGGATGAAGTAGGGGCCATGCTTCGCAGCTTCGGCCCTGCGACCTATACCCAATGCTGAATAACGCCACGCACCACCGGTTTTGTGACGGTAATAGACAGTTTCGATCGTCATCAGTTTTGCCTCCACAAGCCCGTGCAAGGCGGTACAATTAGCCGCAAAACTGTGGCATGCCCGTCAACAGATCATGTTTTATGGATTTTTTAATTATGGCGGAGAGGGTGGGATTTGAACCCACGAGCCCGGTTTTGCCAGGCTACCCGCTTTCGAGGCGGGCTCTTTCAACCGCTCAGACACCTCTCCGCGCCTTAGGCTTTTAAGATTAGCAAACACCGCCCCTCGTCACAACTCGCCACCTGGCCAGGTCTGGGATCCCGCCGAAAACACTGCCTCGCGACGGGGACGAGTGCTAACCCTTTGCCCGCTCTTTCAAAATCGATTGCAGATTGATTTTTCGGAATGCCGCGGTATTGTCGATCTCCTGCACTTCCAGAGAAATCCCGATCGGCGTTGTCTCATAAACCGGTTCCAGATATTTGCACGCAGCGTCGAAAATCTCCTGGCCGATCCGCTTGCGCCTTTCAGGAGCGCGTCCGGGGGCGATACGGACCCAAATTGCGACGAAGGCATTATCCCGATGCCGGTCCGCAATGGCGTAATACTCGCGGCGCGATGCGCGCGTCCGAACCGCGGCAACGTCGAATTCTCCTGTTTGCAGCGCCGCCTGATGCAACTCGTCCACGAGTTTCAGAATGTCAATTTGGTTTTCGAGATTCGCTGAATATTCGACGACGATATGTGGCATGGCGCCCTTTCCGAATTCGCTATTTCTGCTTTCGAGGCATTCCTGGAATCGCCTCTGAATGGTCTTGCAAAGCTTCCGCGAAGGAGACTTTACATACTATATTGCAGGATATAAATTCTCTTTCGATTTTGAATGCTGGCGAGTCACGAGACGGCGGATGCTCAAGCGTGTGGCAATCCTGGACGATTATCAGCGTGCCGGAATTTCTCAGCCGCACTGGGAAAAGCTGCGCGGCCGCATCGAACTTGAAGCCTTCGGCGACACAGTGCAGTCCGAACGGGAATTAGCCGAGCGCTTGCGCCCCTACGAAATCCTGGTTCCGATTCGCGAGCGCACATACTTTTCTTCTGCCCTTCTTGAGCAACTCCCTGCACTGAGGCTTCTTTCTCTCACCGGGCGCAATTCGGGACAAGTGGACATAGCCGCCGCCACCTCCCGCGGCGTTCTGGTGACTCAGACTGAAGGCGGCGGTCCGTCAGCTATTGAAATGACCATGGCTCTCCTGTTGGCGCTGGCGCACCGGGTCCCGCAAGAAGATCGCGCAATCCGGCAAGGACTCTGGCAAACAGGAATAGGATTCGACTTAGCCGGCAAAATCCTCGGCATTGTTGGCCTGGGACGAATCGGTTCGCGCATCGCCGCATTTGGCAATCAACTCGGGATGCGAGTCCTCGCATGGAGCGCCAATCTCACACCAGAACGGGCGGCGGCCGCTGGCGCGTCCTATACCCAGCTCGATGATCTGTTAAGGCAAAGCGACATTGTGACGCTTCATCTGAAGCTCTCCGAACGAACCCGCGGCATCATCACCGCGCGCCACATCTCACTGATGAAGCCGACGGCCTGCCTGATCAACACCGCGCGAGGTCACCTGCTGGATGAAGCGGCGCTGATCACCGCCCTGCGACAAAATCGCATCCGTGGCGCGGCTCTGGATGTATTTCAAACCGAACCGCTGCCGCTCGACCATCCTCTTCGGTCCATGGAAAATGTCGTCTTGACCCCGCACATGGGCTACGTCACCACGGAATCATACGGCCAGTTTTTTAGCCAGGCGGTAGAAAACATCGACGCATATCTCGATGGGCGCGTCCCGCCAGGCGCGTTGAATCCGGAAGTTCTAAAGTAGGGAAAAGAGCCTCCGGCGATGCGAGAGGAGCGGAAAATTAACGGCTGTCGCTGATACGTTCGATGCGCGCGCCCACTCCGCAGAGTTTCTCTTCGATGCGCTCGTACCCACGGTCGATGTGGTAGACGCGATCGATTGTAGTTGTATTGCTCGCGACAAGAGCGGCAAGCACCAACCCGGCGCTGGCCCGCAGATCAGATGCGGTGACGGGCGCGCCGCTTAATGGGGTGGGGCCCGTAACTACGGCCACGTTGCCGTCGACTGCGATATTGGCGCCCATGCGGTTCATCTCGCTCGCGTGGATGTAGCGATTCTCAAAAATCGTTTCGCGGATGTGCGAGACGCCGCTGGCCTGGGTCGCCAGCGCCATAAACTGCGCCTGCATGTCGGTGGCAAATCCCGGGTACTCTTCGGTAGTCACATTGGCGGCCACCAGATTTCGCGCGGCTTTCACGCGAATCGCATGCCTGCCTTCGCAGTGAACCTCCACGCCGCATTCCTTCAGCTTTGCGATCAGCGCGCCAAGGTGCTGCGGCTCGCACTCGGTGACAAGCAAGTCTCCGCCCGTAATGGCGCCCGCGACCAGAAACGTGCCGGCTTCGATGCGGTCCGGAATCACCGCATGCGCCGCACCGTGAAGTTTTTCAACGCCCTGGATGCGAATCGTCGGCGTGCCCGCGCCTTCAATCTTCGCGCCCATTTTCACGAGAAGTTCGGCAAGGTCAGGAATTTCCGGCTCCAGCGCGCAGTTGTCGAGGATCGTTTCTCCTTCGGCAAGCACGGCGGCGGTAAGAATATTCTCCGTGCCCGTAACCGTAATTTTCGGGAAACGAAAGGCGGCGCCGCGCAAGCGCTTGGCTCGCGCCTCCACATATCCGTGCTCAACGGTAATCTCCGCGCCTAGCTTTTCAAGCGCCTGGATGTGCAAATCGATCGGCCGCGCCCCGATCGCGCATCCCCCGGGCAGAGACACCCGCGCGTACCCAAATCGCGCCACCAGCGGGCCCAGCGTCAGCACGGATGCGCGCATCGTTTTCACGAGTTCGTAGGGAGCCTCGGCGTGCGAAATATTCTCCGCCTGGATTGAAAATTCGCTGGGCGGCAGGTCCGGGCTCTGCACCAAGCACCGCATGTGCGCCAGCAGCTTGGCCATCGTGATGATGTCGCGCACGTGCGGAATGTTCTTGAGGTGGACTGTATCGGACGTAAGCAGCGTGGCGGCCATCGCAGGCAACGCGGCATTTTTCGCCCCGCTGATTCTTACCGTGCCTTCCAGCCTGCGTCCGCCTTGAATCTTGAACCTATCCATTTTTATCCTGTTTTTTATTCAGGGCGTTCCCGCGTTTTGGGGAAACTGTCTCTTCGGGCTCCGCTTAGCCTTCGCCCAGCGTCACCGGCACGTTCATCTTCTTTCCGTCGCGAATGATTGTTAGCGTCACGGAGTCTCCCGGCATCGCGCGGTTCAGCATCAGATTCAAATCCGTCTGCGTCGAAATTTCCTTGTCATTCACGGATACAAGCACGTCTCCGCCGATGCGCAACTCTTGCAGTCCCGCCAGCACCGAGCGGTTTCCCCCGCGAATTCCGGCCCGCGCGGCCGGCCCTCCAGGCGCGACGGTCTCGATAAGCAGTCCATGCTGCACCGGCAAACTCAACGCCTCCGCCAGTTCAGGCCATATCTCGCGCCCTTGAATTCCCAGCACGGCGCGCCGCACGCGCCCCTTCGTGATCAACTGCTCCGCCACGCGTTTCGCCGTATTGATCGGAATCGCGAAGCCGATTCCCGCCGTCGTTCCACTCGGAGAGAAGATCGCGCTGTTGATTCCTATCACCTCACCGTGCGAATTCAGCAGCGGCCCTCCGGAATTCCCGCGATTGATGGCTGCGTCGGTCTGAATCGCATCATCGATAAATGTAGTGTCGCTCGTTTGCACCGTGCGCCCGAGCGAGCTCACGATTCCAGTGGTCAGTGTGCTCTGGAACCCGAAGGGATTGCCGATCGCCAGCACGCGCTGCCCCACCAACAGGTTCCGCGAGTCCCCCAGCGCCAGCGGCGTGATCTTCCGGCCCCGCGGATCGATCTGAATCAGCGCAATGTCGTTCCGCGTATCCGCTCCGATCAGCTTGGCCTTGTAACGCGACTGGTCCCCCAGCGTCACCTCGATCGTTTGCGCGCCTTCGATCACGTGATTGTTCGTCAGGATGTGCCCGGCCGTATCGATCAGAAAGCCCGAGCCCGCGCCCTCCACCGGCACCGCGTTGTAGAAGAAGTCATATTCCACGGTGCGTGTCACGATGTTTGCCACCGCCGGTGACGATTGGCGGTAGATCCGGACATTCTCCGCTTCTGTAGGGTCCAGCTTGATGTTGCCCGGCGCCACCACCTGTGAGTCCGGCGACGTTCGCAGCGCGTCCACCGATTCTGGAATCCGCTGCCCGTAGCGCGAGCCCAGCCAATACGCGCCCAGCCCGATGATCAGGCCAATGGTGAGCAGCCGAATGGAGCGTCTCAGATTCCGCGATCGCGACATGCCGGGGAGTTCCTTTGTGATTGCCGGGGTCGTTAAGAAAGCAGATCGTTCTCGAAGCAAATACACTTTACCAGCGTCAAACCGTTCAGGTGGCCAACGACGCCGCTTTCAGTTTCTCGATCAGCTGCACCACCTGGCGCTCGGTTTCCTCGATCGAGCCTGAGCAATCGATCACCTCATCGGCAAGCCGCTTCTTTTCGTCCATCGGCATTTGCGCGGCAATGCGCGCGCGCGCCTGCTCGCCGGTAAGGCCGCGCGCCTGAAGCCGCTCGAGTTGCTGCTCGGGAGCGCACCAGCAGACCACCACGCGGTTCAGTTCCTTGTTGACCGCCGCTTCGTAAATCAGCGCCGCCTCCAGCACCGCGAATTCCGGCCCTCCGGGCCGGTCGAGCGCCTTGAACCATTGCCGGATAACGTCAAGAATCTTCGGATGCAGGATCCAGTTCAGCCTGGCGCGCTTCGCCGGATCGGCAAACACGATTGCGCCAAGCTTTTTTCGATCCACTTTGCCGCCGTCGCCGAGTACCTCTTTCCCGAACTCGCGCACCACTTCGTCGTAAGCCGCCTGCCCCGGCTCCAGGAGTTCGTGCCCCAGCGGATCGGCCGCGAGCACCTGGCAATCGTGGTCTCGTAGCAATCCCGCGACAGTCGACTTTCCACAGGCGATCCCGCCCGTGAGCCCCACGCGCAGCATCACGACCTCCCGCCAACCGCGGCCGGCACCCGCGCTCCTCGCCGCATCCGCGCCGCTTTTACGGTGTTGCTCATCAGCAGCGCAATCGTCAGCGGACCCACTCCGCCCGGTACGGGAGTGAACGCTCCCGCTACATTCACCACCTCCGGATGCACGTCGCCCACCAGCACCGAACCTTTGGCGCGAAACGCCTCGATTTTTTCAGGGAACTTCGCAAAAATCCGCTCTGCCTCGGCCTTGTCGGTAATCACGTTCTGCCCCACATCGATCACGGTCGCTCCCGGCCGGATGTAGTCCGGCGTGATCATCGCCGCGCGCCCCATGGCGGCCACCACAATATCGGCGCGGTGGGACACATCCTTCATATCCCGCGTTTTCGAATGGCAGATCGTCACGGTTGCGCTCGCATGCAGCAGAAGCAGCGCCATCGGCTTGCCTACGATGTCGCTCCGCCCCATCACCACCGCGTTTGCGCCTTCGAGCGGAATATTGCTCCGCCGAAAAATCTCCATCACGCCTGCCGGAGTGCAGGCCACCAGCGTCGGCCGCCCCGCCACCAATCGCCCCACGTTGATCGGATGAAAGCCGTCCACATCCTTGCTCGGATCCACCGCGTCCAGAATCCTCTTGGCGTCCACCTGCGGCGGCAGCGGCATCTGCACCAGAATGCCATCCACGTCGTCCCGCCGGTTCAAACCATCCACTACGTCCAGCAGTTCCTCGGTTGTGATCGAGGCTGGCGGCGTCAGCATGAAACTCGCGAGGCCAAGCTTCCCGCAAGCGGCAATCTTGCTGTTCACATACAGTTTGGACGCAGGATTGTCGCCCACGAGCACCGCCGCCAGTCCCGGTCGTATCCCCGCTGCGCCAAGCGAACCAATCTCCCTCGCCAGCTCCCCATAAATCTGATCGCGAATCGCGTTCCCGCTAAGAATGCGCGCAGTCAAAAAGAGCCCCTCCGTCGAATCGAATGGTCCGAATTAGTGATAATAGCTGTTCTGGTCCCGCGAGGCCAGTGCCCCAATCTCGGCTTTTCGGCCTTCCCGCACGAGTCCTCTTCGTCATCTCCTTTCGACCTTCTTCTCTTGATCCGTCCGCATAACTCTGCCGCCCATTCAACGGACCTCCTTGTGCAATCCCGGACGCAATGAGGGACCGGCATTTCGGCTTTCCCGCCTCCAGCGCTCGTGAACAACTCCTTGATGATCGTGTGCGGTGGCGCCACGGCTGGAGGTTATAATCTCTCGCCACCAATGATCAAAATTTCCAAGGACCTCGGCTCGATACGACTGCCGGCACGGCTCTTCGCCGCTGTCTTCCTGCTGTTCGCATTCCCGGTACACGCGCAGACAGACGCCGCGAATACGCCAGCCGGAGCAATCTTTTCTTTTTTTGCCCGTTGGGACGAGCGCGCCCTCAATGCCCAGCTCAACCAGCCCAACTGGCTAACGCCCGTCATCACCTCAACCGCCCGCCTGAAACAGGAAATCCGCTACGACATCTCCTGGCAGCGCAATCCTGACGGAACAACCGCCGAAAATTACGGCGGCAGCAAAGGCTTCACCACCATTCCCGTCGACCGTGTTGAGGTCAGTATCAACTTTCCGCCATACATCGCCCACAATGAGCCCAAAGTGCAGGACGGGTTCGGCGACTTTTCGATTCTGACGAAGTTCCGCATCTTGGCCCGCAACCGCGAAAAAGGCGACTACGCCTTGACGGCCTTTCTGGCCGTAAGCTTTCCCACTGGTTCCTATAAAAACGGTTCGCCACACCCGGTCATCACACCGACGATCGCCGGCGGCAAGGGATTCGGAGATTTCGTTTACCAGGGAACGTTCGGCTCCGATCTGCCCAGCGCGCAAACGGCGCTGCTGGGCCGCCGCCTGATCCTGAACAACGCCGTGCAGTATCGCGGCTGGGGAAAGATCTGGCCGGAAATGGAAGTGAATTCGAATTTCTACAACGATGGCCCCAATAACGGTAAAAAGCAGGTTTACCTGACGCCCGGAATCTCCGCCGGCCGCTTCGTGATCCACAAGCATCTGCAGCTGAGCACAGGAGCGGGCGTGGAATTTGCCGTCACTCGCTACCACTCCTACGCCCATCAAGTTGTCTTCACGGCTCGCCTGCCGTTCTGAAAATAGCGCCGGCATCCGTCATCGTTCCGTTGCGCCTTCTCTGGCACGTTCCCGCTCTAACCCCTTGACACGTCCCGTAAGCGTGTTGTATTTAACCTATAGGTTAAATACAAATGCCTGCTCACGACCGCCTCACCCCCACCTTCGCCGCCCTTGCCGACCCCACCCGCCGCGCCATTCTGGCTCGCCTGATTTCCGGCGAGGCCTCGGTGACCCAACTGGCGGCACCGTTCGCTATGAGCTTGCCCGCCATCTCCAAACACCTCAAAGTCCTCGAACGCGCCGGGCTGATCGCCCGCAGCCACGAAGCGCAATGGCGCCCCTGCCGCCTGGAAGCCGCGCCGCTAAAGGATGTTGCCGATTGGGTCGCTCACTACCGCCGTTTCTGGACCGAAAGCCTCAATCGCCTGGACGATTACCTGCACGAAATTCAAAAGAAGGAGAAGAAACGTGGCCGAAAAAAGAAGCAATTTAGTTGAGAACTCCTCAGACCGAGAAATCTTCCTCACCCGCGTCTTCGATGCGCCTCGCGATCTCGTTTGGAGCGCCTGGACCGAGCCCCGGCACCTCATCCACTGGTGGGGGCCGAAAGGCTTCACCAACACGTTTCAGGAGATCAACGTGAAGCCGGGCGGCGTGTGGCGTTTCATCATGCACGGTCCCGACGGGCGCGATTATCAGAATAAAATTATCTTCGATGAGGTGGTCAAACCCGAGCGCCTCGTCTATTCACACAACGGCGACGAAGGCGAGCCCGTGCGCTTCCAGACCACCGTGACGTTCGCCGAACGTGGCGACAAAACCGAGCTGACCATGCGCATGGTCTTCCCGTCAACCGCCGAACGCGATCGCGTCGTCAAGGAATACCATGCCATTGAGGGCGCCAACCAGACCCTCGATCGGCTGGCGGATCACGTGGCAAAACTCTCCGGCGCAAAGCCCGCGACGGGCGACATCCTCATCACACGCATCCTGGACGCGCCACGGGAACTGGTATTCAAGGTCTGGACGGACCCAAAACACGTGGCGCAGTGGTGGGGCCCCGGCGGCTTCACCAACCCGGTCTGCGAGCTTGACCTCCGTCCCGGAGGCGCGATCCGCATCCACATGCGCGCGCCCAATGGCTCAGTCCACCCAATGACCGGCGTATATCAGGAAATTCTCGAACCCGAAAAGCTGGTATTCACCAGCGCAGCCCTGGATGAAGACGGCACTCCGCTCTTCGAAATATTGAACACGGTGACCTTCGCCGAACAAGGGCGCAAAACAAAGCTGACGCTGCACGCCACAGTGATAAAAACGACCGCCCAGGCCGCGCCATACCTGGTAGGAGCGGAGATGGGCTGGACCCAAAGCCTCCAGCGCCTGGCCGAATACACACTCGGCATAGCCCGCACCCCGGCCTGAATCTTCACAGCAGGACGCGCGACACGCCCTTCTTGCCCAACTGTCCAAAAAGCCGCGCGTGTCATCCGAACGAAGTGAGGGATCTGCATTCTGTCTTTCGGGCATGCAGGACCGCGAATAAGAAAGGGGTTGGGCTCTTAGGCAGCCCGAGCCTCAAAAATCCGACATATCGGCAGCCTCGATAAGGGCTTTAGAGCCTGTGTGACAACCTGCGTTTTTCGTCAGGGCACGGATTCATCCGTGCCGCAAATGCCGAAAGCTCAATGCGGCTTTACAGGCTGCGGAAAAACTCCGGTTTTTAGGGGGTCGGAGCTTCAGCTCCGACATAAAGTCCGGGGATTCAACGGGGCTTTAGCCCCTGAGGAACAGGTTTTGACATTTTTCCGCAGCCTGTTCAGCCGCTGAGGGGCGATCTAGCCAGTTCTCACACAGACTCCTCAGCCCCGAGGAAAGATTCTATGGTCCGCCGCAAACCGTAAGCCATCAGAAACAGCGCATGCGTTGTACCATAAAACTCTCGAGGCGTGGTCACTGTTGCAGGATGCTCCGCGCGCCCAACACGCGCGGCAATCCATTTCGCCTATGCCCAAAAAGCTCAGGTTCCCCGCGCAACCAGGTTTCCAGCGAAGCCTCCTGGCCTGGTTCCGCCGCCACCGCCGCGACCTCCCCTGGCGCAGCAGCCGTGATCCTTACCGCATCTGGGTCGCCGAAGTAATGCTCCAGCAGACGCGCATCGCCGCCGTCATCCCGTATTACGATCGTTTTCTGGCACGGTTTCCCACAGTGGAATCGCTGGCCGCAGCCCGCCCGGAGGAAGTGCTGAGACTCTGGTCGGGGCTCGGCTACTACAGCCGCGCTCGCAACCTCCAGAGCGCCGCCCAAAAAATCGTAGCCGATCACAGCGGAAAGTTCCCACGCGAACAAAAAGCCGCACTCGCGCTGCCGGGAATAGGAAGCTACACCGCCGCCGCCGTCCTGAGCATCGCCTACGACGTGCCCCTGGCCGTGCTCGATGGAAACGTCGCCCGCGTTCTCGCCCGCCTGCGCGTCATCCGAGGCGACCTGCGCGCCCCGCGCACCTGGAAGCAGCTCACGGCGACCGCCGCCGAACTCCTCGCGCCACACGCTGCCGCCGATTGGAACCAGGCCCTCATGGAACTGGGCGAAGTCATATGCACCCCGCAGATCCCGCGCTGCCCAGAGTGTCCCGTAGCGCAGTCGTGCCGGGCCCGAGCCTCAAACCTGGTGGACAAAATTCCAGCCCCGCGCAAAAAGCGAGCCCCGGTAAAAATTCAAATCGCCGCAGCCATCCTCCGCGATCCCCGGAACCGCACGCTGCTGGTGAAAGACCCCGGCGCCCACGATGGCGTCCTCTTCTCGCGAATGTGGCAGTTTCCCGCCATCGAAGTGAAACTCGACGCCGCGTTGGAATTGAGAAAACACCTCCAATCCACTCTAGGCCTCCGCTCCCCATCGCTCGAACCGCTCGCCGCCGCCCGTCATTCGGTTACCTTCCGCAATATCAAGCTGCTGCCCTTCCTCGTACGCGTCTCCAAACTGCCGCAGCAGATTCGCACGCGCATCCTGCCGCTCAGTGGCGTGGCCGCCCTCCCGGTCTCTAACGCCACCAGAAAAATCGCGGCCGCCGTACCCGATGAAATATAAGTCCGTCCAAGCGAGTCTAATTTAGAGAAGGTTCTTCAGCTTCCGTGAGGCATTGGAGGACGCGACTTCCGCCGCGGGAGCCGGCGTTGTTATCACCTTGAGCGAAGTGAGGATCTGTATTGGCTTCTCTGCATCGCTGGCCGCCTGGCCACAATCTCAGCCACGGGCCGCTTGTGCTCAGCGTCCCGCGAGGCTCCCTCGTAGTAATGCAGAATCTCCCAGCCCTCGAAATACCCTTTCAGTTCTTGTGGCCTGAGCCGGTGAGCCGTAGGTTCCTCTCCAGGATCCGAAATGTGAACGATGGCAACCACAAGCCCTCCGGGCCGCACTCCCCGCTTCGAAGGCTCGAAGAGAGATGTTTGCAGGTAGAAACACATGGCAACCAGGTCCCAGCACGATTCCCCGATTTCAAATCCGCAGGTTTCAAGGTCAGCATCTACCGCGTTGACGGCGATCCCGGCTTCTGCAGCGCGGCGGCGCAGCATCTCAATCGCGCTGGATGCCCCATCAACCGCTGTAACTTCCCACCTGCGTTGAGCGAGCCAGATGGAATTCCTTCCGGCGCCGCAAGCCAGGTCCAGCGCTTTACCGGGCGGCAGGTTCGCGCAAGCCTCCACCAGCAACGGATTGGGCGCCGCCTCCGAGTCTTTCGCCCGGTCACCCACCCTATAGCGCTCATTCCACTCTCGAATTTCCATACGGGAATTGTTCACCGCCGAAGGTCAAACGCGCAACCGTCAAGTGACGTGTCAAGTGACGTTGTTCCTTCGTCAACCCGCATGGTAGTCTCGGCCACGAACGTAACCGGAGGAATCGCCGATGCGCCTTGCCTGCTGTCTTGCCGTGCTCGCTGCCTGCCTGGTGCCGGCTTCGGCCGCGCTGTTTCCCGGGGCAAGCCAGTCAAGGAAGCCCGCGCCCGCGTCCAATTCGAACGACCTGCTGCTGCCTCCATCCGAGGATGTGGCCCGCGCCTGGGGCGAGATTGGCGGAAAGCTCGTGGAAATGGCTCAGGATTTTCCCGAAGACAAGTACGATTTCAAAGTTCAGAAAGATCAGCGCACCTTCGCGGAAACGCTTCTTCATGTCGCCAACGACGATTTCCTCGCCGTCTCTGCAATCAAAGGCTCTCAGGCGGGGCCGGACTTCCAGGGCGAACACGCCTCGCGGTCGGTGTATAAGTCCAAGGCGGACGTCGTGAAATTATTGAAGGACGCAGTGGCGGCGGGTTCTGAAGTGATCAAGTCCCAGGGAGACGCCGGGCTCGATAAAGCGATCTTCTCGCCATTTACCGCCGATCCCGTTCGCGTATCCACGCTCTGGTGGAGCGTTATCGAGGACGATGGAGAGCACTACGGCCAGCTCGTCGTCTACTGCCGGGCAAACAATCTGGTTCCCCCGCGATCGCGCTGATCCTGCCTCGGAATTGGAAGCGGAAACTGTTAACGACCGCTTCCCTTGGCAGTTTTTTCCTCGCTGCTGGAAGCAAACGGAGACCCGGCCCGCTCCGCTTCCGCACGCCCCAAAGTGAACGCCGTGTTCACCAGCGCCAGGTGTGAAAAGGCCTGGGGAAAATTGCCGACGAGGCGCTTTGCGACGGGGTCATACTCTTCCGAAAGCAAGCCAAGGTCGTTCGGCAATTTCAGGAGCCTCTCGAAAAGTTCCCGGGCCTCATCCAGCCTCCCGGATAAAGCATACGCATCCGCCAGCCAGAAACTGCACGGCAGAAAAACTCCCTCGCCCGGCGGCAGCCCATCATCGGTTTCATGGGTGTGGTAGCGCATTACGAAGCCATCCTTCACGAGATCCCGTTCAATGGCCCGGATGGTGCCCTGCACACGCTCGTCGGACGCCGGTAGAAACCCCACGCGAGGGATCAGCAACAAGCTCGCGTCCAGATTTCGCGCCCCGTAATACTGCACAAAACTTCCCACCTCGGAATTGAAGCCGTTGCGGCAAACGTCATCGTGGATTTCCTGCCGGACCGCTCTCCATCGCTCAAGTGGTCCCTTCAAGCCGAATTGTTCGCTGCTCTTGATCCGGGAATCGAACGCAAACCAGGCCATCACCTTCGAGTGAGTGAATTGACGGCGCTCCCCCCGAACCTCCCAGATGCCATCGTCTGGTTCTTTCCAGATTTTTTCGAGATGCTCCAGCAATTCCTGGCCGAGCGCGATGTCGGGTTCCCCGTCGGTAAGCTGGCTCTTGCGCGCGTGGTGCAGCACGCCCGCAATCTCCCCATAAATGTCGAGTTGCAGTTGTTCCGACGCGGCGTTGCCGACTCGAACGGGCTTCGATCCCTCATAACCGGGAAGCCAGTCGAGCTCCCATTCCTTCACGTGCCGCTCGCCGGCCAGCCCATAGAGAATCTGAACCTGGTCGGGGCTTCCGGCGACCGCCCGCACCAGCCAGTCGCGCCATTCCCCGGCCTCTTCTTCATAGCCGGCGTCCATCAACACCTGTAGCGTGAGAGTTGCGTCCCGCAGCCAGCAGTAGCGGTAATCCCAATTCCTCTTTCCGCCGATCTTTTCCGGCAGGGAAGTGGTCGGCGACGCGGCGATTCCGCCCGTTGGCCAGTACGTGAGGGCCTTCAGCGTAATCAACGAGCGCTTTATGGACTCTTCATATCTCCCTCGGCCCCTGCACGCGCACGTCCACTGTTTCCAGAACGCGACGGTCTCTGAAAGCGCCGCTTCGGCATCCGTCGCCTCCGGCACCGGCAGGTGAGACGGTCCATGGGTCAGCACAAAAGACACTGATTCGCCCGCCTTCACCGTGAATTGCGAAACGGTCTTGAATCCCTCCCCGCGCAGAGCCGCCGTGGTCCTCAGCACAACCAGGTTGGGTCCCGCCACCGCCTGCAATCCTTCGTCATCGAGACGGCTCACCCAGGGAACCAATTCGCCATAGTCGAAGCGGAGGGCCAGTTCCATTTCCATGGGGACCTGGCCTCGCCGGCCTCGCACGATTCGGATGAGATTCGGATTTTTTGCCCGCAGTGGCATGAAATCGACGATGGTCACCGCTCCATCGCCGGTCTCAAAATCCGTCTCGAGAATCAGCGTGTCCGGCACGTAGCGCCGTCCGGTTTGCTTGGCGAACCCTGCGGGCGCCAGACTCCAGCGCCCATGTTTGGCCGTGCCCAGCAGCGCGGCAAAGCACGCTCCCGAGTCGAAACGCGGCAGGCAAAGCCAGTCGATCGAGCCGTCTCTCGCGACCAGCGCGGCAGTCTCGCAGTCGCCTATCATGGCGTAGTCTTCAATCCGCGATGGCATGAGCCACTCCTTGTCCGAGGCCTCAGTGGTTAAATGAGACGTTCAGCCCGGTGGAAAGGATGAAGTCGTTGGATTTCGTCCCGAGTATCGGTGGATCGGTCACATAACGGTCGCTGAGCGACGTTTGCCAGCCCAGCCATTTATTCAACTTCGTCACCAGGCCCGCATCCAGGGAAAAGCGATACTCATTGATGTCGCTCAAGTCGGGATAAAAAAGGAAGTCCTCCGTCAACACGGTGCCTTTCCCCAGCTTGTGCATAAAATTCTCGCCCGCGGTTATTCCCGGCAGATTCCGGCTGACGCTCGCGACGGCCGCGCCATCGCTATAATTCTCGCGCGTATAGTTGATGCCCAAAAGTACATTCAGCGTAGTACTCGGGGTATTGATCGCGTGCCATCCCAGGCCGCCCGAATAAATCTGCCGAAGCGTCAAATCCTGAAGGGCATCGTGCGTAAAGTCGCCGCTTCCGAACGCGAACATTTTTTTCGTGATATTGCGGTCGTAGCTCGCTCCGCCCAGAATCTCGTTTGCCGTCACGCCGCCGGGCCCTCCGCTCGTTGTTCCGCCGTTGGTTGAATAAACGGATGACAAATACCCTTTGATCTCGTCCGAAAGGGTTTTGCGGTCAGCCGTAAAACCCGTATTGAGGTTCGTCGTGTCGCTGTTGCCTCGCGCCAGGGCAAAGCCCACGTTCACCCCGCCTTTCCAGTCGTCCAGCAATCCCGGGTGCAAACTTTTCTCGTAGGCCTGCTGCTCGTCCGCGGAGCGCACGATCGTTACAGCCGCAAGCGGTACCTTCACTTCGCCCGCGGTCGCCGTATGCACTACCATGTCCGCGCCATCCACCGTGACGTTCCCATTCACCGTCTTTTTCTCGGGCGTCACTACATAGAGCGGCTTTTCCGAGGTGAGGTCCTTCACCGCCGACCACTGCACTTTGATTTCCCCGGCATAATCGGTCTTGAGAGTGACTTGTTTTCCGTCCGAATCGGATATTGTTCCGGTCAGGTGATCGCCGTTCTTGAGCACGAGCGAATCAGCACGATCCTCTTGGGCGAGTAACAGGAAGCCGATCGACAGCAAGAGACCACACACAACCTTCATCATCATTCCTCCGAAGCGAGTTTGAGGTAAATCGGCGGGCCCTTTTCGAGTCTAGCAAGATCGCGGAAGATGGAAAAGCCACGCAAGCCTGGATACAAGACGGTTGCATCTTTCAATCTGCGATGCTTTTTTTTCGTTTTCAGCCCTCGATTTCTCCTCGCCGCGCAATGTACGATATCTGCGATGCTCCATCGCACACGCTTCCTGTTACCGATGGCCATTTTCCTCTGGCTTCTCGCGCCCGCCCCTTCAAAGGCGTGCACTTGTTCGCAGAATTCCCCGGGTCCCTGCCAGAACCTCCAGAAGGGCGACGTGGTTTTCCTCGGCACGGTGACGGCGATCGAGAACGTATCGCCCTCGGCGCAGCCTCCCGCCGCCACCGACGCACCCAACGCGAATCCTGCAGCGAACCCTGGCGCGCCCAGTGAGAATTCCGGCGCTGCGGCCGCTGACCAGAATGCCGCGCCGCCGCCCCCAAGCGTTCCAGTCACCCGCTATCATTTTCACATCGAAGACCGGTTCAGTGGTCCGGAAGCAACCGAGATAGATGTTTTCTCCGGGGGAGACGACGGAGATTGCGGCTACCAGTTCAAGCAAGGCCAGCAGTACATTGTCTTCACCCAGCAGGAAGTTGACGGCAAGCTTTTCGCCACCGTCTGCAGCGGAACGCGGCCTTCGAGCGAGGGACGGGCGTTGCTGCCCCAATTGCGCGCCATGCGCAACGGCCAGCAGGTCGCGTCGGTTTTTGGCCTGCTGCACCGCGCCGACCCGCCATTTTTGGCCCCCCCAGATGATCCCGACGACCCCCTGCCGAATATCTCGCTCAAACTTCGCTCGCGTGACGACCGCTTCTCCACCAGCACAGGCCCCGATGGTGTCTACACCTTCTACCACGTGCATGCGGGTGAGTACCGCTTCACCGCGAACCTGCCGGTAAAAATGGTCCTCACTCAGAAGACGCTCACCGGCGGCCTTCCGCCGTTCAAAATCCCCGACGGTGCGTGCTACGAATACAACGTGGACGCTCTGCCCACCGGCCATATCCACGGCAGCGTTCTCGGCCCCGATGGCAAGCCACTCAAGCTGGCCTCGGTCGAGCTCTATCGCGCCGGCCAGTATGCGGACGACCGCCCAGGGCTGTGGGGATTCCAGGGATCGAAGGGCTACTTCGATTTCGACCACATTGGGCCCGGAGAATACGTCATCGTCTACAACCGCATGAACCGGATGGATCCCAATTCGCCCTTTCGCCGCTCTTTTTATCCAGGTTCCACGGACGCCCAGGGCGCCGAGCCGGTCGTATTGAAAGACGGCCAGCAGATCCTGAAAGCCAATATCAAGCTTCACGACGGTTATCCGACACGTCCGCTTCACGTGCGCGTGAAGTGGGAACACGGCCAGCCGCCCGGAAATCTAACCGTAATGGCCAAGGCCGATGACGGCACCGCCAATCCCGCCGCCGAAAAGATTGCCGACGGATTATTTGAATTCCCCCTGCTCGCCTCAGGGCGCTACACCGTGTCGGCCTGGGAGGATCTTGATCCGCAGCGCGCGTCCGCGGGGCGCGGCCCGAATTGCACGATTCCCGCCCGCATCGATGCCGGTCCTGTCTCCGTTGATGCCGCGGACCAATCCGTCAGCGAAATCACCCTCACTTTTGCCGCTGTGGAATGTAGTAAAGAATAGCCGCGCGAGTTCCGCCACCAGAAGAGGAGCGCAGCCTGTCCTGCGCTGGTCAAGTGCTTTTCATGCCGCTTGGTTTGCCAGAGCAGTTCGGCGTCTCATTCTGAGACGCTTTCGCAGCCCGCGGCGCCGATGCAGGTTCAAGCAGTGCACTACACTGCTATTTATCCGGTCTCGCCGGGAATGCGTCATAGGAAGCGAGGAGGAGACGGCATGAAACTGCTGACCGCAATGGCAGTGGCTGTTGTTGTTTTGTTCCCAGCTTGCCTGCGGGCTAGTCCCGCAAAGCCGGCATTGGAAGTCGTGGTGCTGGGTTCTGGCGGACCACGGCCGTTCGGAAGGGCCGGATCAAGCTACATCGTGTTGGTCGCCGGAACACCACGGATTTTGGTGGATGCCGGACCGGGTGCGTTCTTGCGGATCGGAGAATTGGATCTGGACCTGCAAAGAGTTGATACGGTCCTGTTGACGCATCTGCATATCGACCACAGCGGAGACTTGGCGGCGTTCTTCAACGCGCGAGCGCTTACCAGCGATGGGCCAATCTCATACCGGATATTTGGTCCCGACGGCGCGGGACTTTTCCCCAAGACCTCGCGATTCGTCGATTTGCTGGTGGGAAACGGCGGCGCGTTTGCGTATCAGAAGACGTTTGGTGCGCGTGAATCGTTTGCGGTTCGCGACCTGGCTATCAGCTTGAATTCCCCCCGAACGAAGATAGCGGATGAAGATGGTTTGGTCGTCGAAGAAATTGCGACGCATCACGGCGACTGCCCTTCGGTGGCTTACCGGATTTCTTATAAAGGTGCGGTGGTGGTTTTCTCCGGGGACATGGATGCTTCCGCGCTGCCCAACCTGGTGCAGTTGGCGGCGAATGCGGATTTGCTGATCTTCAATTGCGCCGTACTGGATCCTCCGGGTTCGCCTTCGCAGCTCTACGACCTGCACACGCCGCCCAGGAAAATTGGCGAAGCCGCGCGCGCGAGCCGAGTGAAAAGTTTGCTGCTGAGCCATCTTGCTCCGGACGTGCAAGGCCAGGAGGCTCCTGTGCGGAAGTCTATTGGTTTGTCTTACGCGGGGCCGGTTGCGTTCGCGAGCGATAAATTGCGCGTGCCCGTACGGAAGTGAACCGGGAGTCCTTCGCATCAGTTTCACGATTCGCTCTCCCGCGCCAATTGGTATAAGCTCTCGCATCAGTCGAGGCAATGATGACCCAAGAGAGCGCGGAATGCGGCGAAGAGTCGAGGCTTTGTTGATCGAGACAGCTTTTGTCTTTGCCATTTGTTCGCCGCCTGCGCCCTCGCGCGAGCCCAAGGAACACAAGTGGAATTGCGCGGCCAGGTGAATGACGAAGACGGTCATCCCGTCCAGCGCGCCGAGGTCGCCGCGAGATGGAGCCTGAACCATTCGTTCACGGTTTTCACGGACGCTGCGGGAAGATTTCAAATTGCTCCGGTCGAGGATCAGGTTTCCCTCTCGATTTCGAAGCCCGGTTTCTTTCAGATCAAGGATGAGAAGCTCACTCTTACTCCAGGCGTAAACGAGATCACGTTTGCCCTCAACCACGAGACCGAACTTCACCAGCAAGTGAACGTCGCTTCTGGTCCAAGCCAGATGGATCCCGATACACAAGCCATCAGGAGACCCTCGTGCAGCACGAGATCCTGAACACTCCCGTAACTTCCAGCCACGATTTGCAGGCGAATTTGATTCCCATGCCGAACGTGCTGATGGATTCCAACGGACGGATTCACATCGCCGGCGCGCGGCAGGGCAAACCGAGATCCTGCTGGATGGCTTCGAAATCAACGATCCGGCAAACGGATCATTTACTCCGCGTGTCAACGTAGACGCCGTCCAGACGGTGACGGTCGAAACCGGCGGCTACGCGGCCCACTATTCCCATGCCGGCGCTGGTGTGCTGGCCCTGGATACCAGCGTCGGTGACGATAAGTGGCGCTTCGGGACCACGAATTTCTTTCCTGGCATAAGCATTCGAGATGGCGTGCGCTTCGGCAATTGGTTTCCGCGCGCAACGTTCTCAGGACCTATCAAGAAAGGTCGCGCGTGGTTTTCCGAGGCGATCAGCGTTCAGCACCGCCTTACGATAGTCAATGGACTGCCAGAAGGGCAGAATGTCGCGACTGAATGGGCCGGCGACGATCTCCTGCGCGCGCAGGTAACCATCACTCCCAGGAACATCCTCCAGGGAACCTTCCTGTTCAACCGTTCCAGCGATCCGCAAAACGGCCTCGGACCTCTCACTCCTCTTTCGACGACCACCGACATGCAGTCCAGGCGGTATTTCGCGTCCGTCAAGGACCAGATATGGATTGGCCGGACGCTGTTGGAGTTCGGCGTAGCGAATGACACTGGCCGCAGCACCAATGATCCCCAGGGAAACGCACCCTACGTCGTAACGCCGTCCACATCATCGGGCAATTATTTTCAGACCAGTCGCTCAGCAGTCGCGCCGCCTGCAACTCATCGGCGATATCACCTCGGGCCCCTTGAAACAGTGGGGAACTCACACGCTCTCGGCGGATGGAATGCGGATGGGATCGACTTCGCGCAACAGTGCCGTCGCGAACTGCCGATCGATTTTGTCCGCACCGACGGCACGCTTTCCGATCTCGCCACATTCAGCGGTCCGGCGGCGTTTCGGCTGTCCAACACTCAGATCGGTGGTTACGTCGCAAGACCTATGGCGGCCAGTGAAACCAGTTCGTGTTTTCGGTGGGGCTTCGTGTCGGATCGGGATCGTCTGATCCAGCAGACCCTGGTGCAGCCCCGACTGGCGGTGAACTGGGTTCCCAAGGAAGACGGCCGCATGAAGTTCACGGTGGCCTGGGGCGAACACTATCAGCCAATCAACTTGACGATTTTAGGGCAGGGCTCCGATCAGAGCGCCGCGACACTTTTTACGACAGTACCGGATTGATTCCGGTCGGCAACCCGGTGACCAGCCAGTTCGTCGTGCCGCGAACCGGGCTTTCGCAGCCGCGGTCTTTCAACACCACCGCCGAGTGGGATGAGAAAGTGTCCGCGAGCACGTTTGTGGGTGCAGCATACCTTTTGCGGAAAGGACGCGATGCGTTTGCATGGGAAAATGAGCCTGACGGAATTTTTCTGTTGCAGAACAACCGGGAGGATCGCTTCATCTCGGGCGAGGTCTGGGTTCGGCACGCGTTTGGCAACGGAGCCGACATCATGGTGGACTACACGCGCTCTCGGGCGAACTCGAACGAAGTGTTAGACCCTCGATCTCGTCCTTGATCTTTGCTCCGCAGCAACCAGGGCCGCTCTCCTGGGACGCGCCCAACCGGGTCATCTCCCGAGGCTGGACGCCGCTGCCGCTCTGGCAACTGCTCTTCAGTTATTTCTTCGAGTACCATCGGGCTTCCCATTTAGCGCCATAAACGAGCAGCAGCAACTCGTCGGTTTAGCGAACAGCTTTCGTTATCCGAGTTATGTGAGTCTAAACGTGGGCCTTGAGAAGCGCTTTCGCTTCCGCAAGCGGGAATGGGCGGTTCGCGGGTCCGCTATCAACCTAACCGATCATCAAAATCCGACCGCGGTCGTAAACAATGTTGACGCGCCCAATTTTCTTACGTTTTCAGGAAGACAAGGCCTCGGGTTCACCGCGCGCCTACGTCTGGTCACCCAGCATTGAACGATTGCGCCCCCGGCTTTCCGGATCGTCGAAACCATTGAGCTGGACGAACCGTCCTTTCAGTAAGATGATTGTCGTCGCCGAGTTACGCTCTGCCCGGCATATGAACCAATGAGCCTCTCGACTCCTTTTATTCATCGGCCGGTTGCCACCACGCTGCTCACGGTGGCCATTGCGCTCGCCGGCATCATCGCCTTCCTCGTGCTTCCCGTCGCGGCCCTGCCTCAGATCGATTATCCCACCATCGCCGTTTCAGCAAGCTTGCCGGGGGCCAGCCCGGAGATCATGGCTTCTTCGGTAGCCACCCCGCTCGAGCGCCAGTTCGGGCGCATCGCCGGCGTCACGGAAATGAGTTCCTCAAGTTACCTGGGCAGCACCTCCATCGCTTTGCAGTTCGACTTGAACCGCAATATCGATGGCGCCGCCCGCGACGTGCAGGCCGCCATCAACGCCGCGCGCAGCTACCTGCCGGCGAACCTCCCGAACAATCCTACCTATCAGAAGGTGAATCCGGCCGACTCGGCAATTGTCGTGATTGCCCTGACGTCCAAAATTTATGATACCGGCCGCCTCTACGATGCCGCCTCCACCGTCATGCAGCAAAAGCTGTCTCAGGTGGCGGGTGTGGGGCAGGTCTACGTCGGGGGGAGTTCACTTCCAGCGGTGCGCGTTGAGATCAATCCCACGCAACTGAACAGCTACGGGCTCGGCCTGCAGGATGTGAAGAATATGCTGAGCCAGCAGAATGCCAACGAGCCCAAGGGACAGATCTGGGACGACAGCACCACGGCGGACATCCTCGCCAATGACCAGCTCCTCAAGGCTGAATATTACCGGCCGCTGATCGTCGGATATCACAATGGCGCCGCCATCAAATTGTCGGACATCGCGGACGTCCGCGATTCCATCGAGAATATTCGTACCGCCGGCTTTTACGACGGCAAACCCTGCGTCACCATCGAAATTTTCCGGCAGCCCAACGCCAATATCATCGACACCACCGACCGCATTCGCCAGGCCCTTCCGTCCCTGCAAGCCTCGATTCCCGCGGGCATTGATGTGGCAGTCACTTCAGACCGCTCCTCCAGAATTCGCCCCACCATCCTGGACGCGGAACGGTCTCTGCTCGTTTCCATCGCCCTTGTGATTCTGGTGGTTTTCGTCTTTTTGCGCAGCCCCCGCGCCACCATGATTCCGAGCGTGGCCGTTCCGGTGTCTCTGCTGGGCACGTTTGGCGTGATGTATCTGTTCGGCTACAGCATCGACAGCGTCTCGCTGATGGCGCTCACGATTTGCACCGGATTTGTGGTGGATGACGCGATCGTGGTGATCGAGAACATCACCCGTTACGTCGAGCAGGGCATGCGTCCGCTGGAAGCGGCCTTGCATGGCGCCCGGGAAATCGGCTTTACGGTTCTCTCGATGACGTTGTCGCTGGTGGCTGTATTCATTCCAATCCTGCTGATGGCGGGTATCGTGGGCCGCTTGTTCCGCGAGTTTGCGGTCACTCTTTCCGTGTCGATCCTGGTGTCCTTGCTTGTTTCCCTCACGATGACGCCCATGATGTGCGCCCACCTGTTGAAGCGGGGAGAGGAGGAGAGCCACGGGCGGCTTTACCGAACCACCGAAAAGGCCTTTGATTCCATGGTGCGCCTCTACGATCACGGTCTCAACTGGGTCCTGGGGCATGAGCAGTTCACCCTCGGCATCCTGCTGATCACCATTGCCGTCAACGTCTATCTTCTCGTGATCGTGCCCAAGGGATTTTTTCCTTTGGGTGACACTGGCAAGCTGCTTGGCGGTATTCGCGCCTCCCAGGACATTTCGTTTCAGGCAATGGAGCAGATTACTGCCCGCTTCGTCAAAATCATCAAGTCGGACCCCGCCGTCGAGTCGGCGATGATTTACACCGGGGGTAACGGCCCGGTGAACACCGGTCACGTCAACGTGACGTTGAAGCCGTACGAAGACCGCAACATCAGCGCCAGCGAAGTGATCGATCGTTTGCGTCCCAAGCTCAACAGCGTGCCCGGAGCGCGCGCGGTGATGCAGGCCAGTCAGAATTTGAAGATCGGCGCGAAGGCCTCCAACGCTCAATATCAGTACACCCTTCGCTCCGATAGCGTGGAAGATCTGGTCCGCTGGGGCCCGGTGGTCTTTGCGCAAATGAGGAAGCTTCGCGATCTCACCGACGTGGACACCGACCAGCAGAATAGCGGCCTGGAGGCCCGTTTGGTGTATGACCGCCAGACGGCCGCCCGCCTGGGAATCACCACTCAGCTGATGGATACGACTCTCTACAACGCCTTCGGGCAATCCCAGGTATCCACGATGTACACCACGCTCAATCAATATCACGTGGTCATGGAAGTAGCGCCGCGGTTCTGGCAGAACCCCCAGGGGCTCGACGACGTCTACATTCACTCGAACACCGGAGGCGTTGTTCCGCTCAGCGCGGTGGCCCACTTTGAAAAACGAATTGCTCCGCTGGCCGTGAATCACGACGGGCAGTTTCCCGCCGTGACGATCTCGTTCAATCTGGCCCCGGGTGTCGCCTTGAGCGATGCCGTGCAGGCCATCGACCAGGTGGAGCAGAATATCGGCATGCCGTCTTCGATCCGGAGCGCCTATTCCGGAACGATGCAGGCCTTCCAGGCCTCCCTGGCCACCGAACCCTTCCTGATTGTTACGGCTCTTTTGGCCGTCTACATCGTGCTGGGCATGCTGTACGAGAGCTACATCCACCCCATCACCATTCTTTCCACCTTGCCTTCGGCCGGAGTAGGCGCGGTGCTGGCATTGATGATCTTTCACATGGATCTCAACGTGATTTCGCTTGTGGGAATCATTTTGCTGATCGGCCTGGTGAAGAAGAACGCGATCCTGATGATCGATTTTGCCCTGGCGGCGCAGCGCAACGAGCATCGCGACGCCAAGAGCGCCATCCATGAGGCCTGCCTCCTGCGTTTTCGGCCCATCTTGATGACCACGATGGCGGCCCTTTTGGGTGCGTTGCCGCTGGCCATGGCCACGGGAGTCGGCTCGGAGTTGCGCGTCCCCCTGGGCGTCACGATTATCGGCGGATTGATCTTCAGCCAGATGCTCACGCTCTTCACCACCCCGGTCGTGTACCTCTACATGGACCGCTTCAGCGTGTCGTGGCGGAGAAGGCGGTCTCGCCATTTGCAGGTAGCCCCGCAGCAGGCAGACTGACGGACGGTGAAAAACATCGCTGGGGGTTTCTTGATGTCCAAGCGGCCTTTCGCTCCTTTTATGAAGATCAAGCGATGAATCTTTCGACGCCCTTCATCCATCGGCCCGTGGCCACTACTCTGTTGACGGTGGCCATAGCGCTCGCCGGCATTCTTGCGTTCGTGATGCTGCCGGTCGCCGAGCTCCCCCAGATCGATTTCCCGACCATTGACGTGCAGGCCAGCCTTCCCGGGGCCAGCCCGGAGATCATGGCCTCCTCGGTGGCCACCCCGCTTGAGCGACAGTTCGGACGCATCGCGGGCGTCTCCGAGATGAGCTCCTCGAGTTACCTGGGCAGCACCTCCATCGCTTTGCAGTTCGACTTGAACCGCAATATCGACGGCGCCGCCCGCGATGTGCAAGCCGCCATCAACGCCGCGCGCAGCTACTTGCCCGCGAATCTCCCGAGCAACCCCACCTATCTGAAGGTGAATCCGGCGGATTCGCCGATTTTCGTGATTGTTCTTTCGTCGAAAATTTACGATCGCGGGCGTCTCTATGACGCCGCGTCGACCGTCATGGAGCAAAAGCTGTCTCAGATTCAGGGCGTGGGGCAGGTATTCGTCGGCGGGAGTTCGTTGCCGGGGGTTCGCGTCGATATCAATCCCACGCAATTGAACAGCTATGGGCTCGGTTTGCAGGATGTGAAGAATATGCTGAGCCAGCAGAACGCGAACGAACCGAAAGGCCAGATCTGGGATGGCAATACCACTGCGGATATTCTCGACAATGACCAGCTCCTGAAGGCTGAATATTACCGGCCGCTGATCGTCGGATATCACAACGGCGCGGCCATCAAATTGTCGGATATCGCGGACGTTCAGGATTCCGTCGAGAACATCCGCACGGCGGGATTTTCCAACGGCCAGCCGTGCGTGACGCTGAACATCTTCCGTCAGCCCAACGCCAACATCATCGAGACCAACCAGCGAATCCGCCAGGCCATTCCGTCGTTGAAAGCGTCGCTCCCCGTGGGAATCGATGTGGTCGTCATGTTTGACCGCTCGACCACCATTCGTCCGTCGGTGCGGGAAGCGGAGCGGTCGCTTCTGGTTTCCGTCGTGCTTGTGATTCTGGTGGTGTTCGTATTCTTGCGCAGCCCGCGCGCCACCATGATTCCGAGCGTGGCGGTTCCGGTATCGCTGCTGGGCACGTTTGGCGTGATGTATCTGTTCGGCTACAGCATCGACAGTGTCTCGCTCATGGCTCTCACGATTTGCACCGGATTCGTGGTGGATGACGCGATTGTGGTGATCGAGAACATCACCCGGTACGTGGAGCAGGGCATGCGGCCGATGGAGGCCGCTTTGCACGGAGCGCGGGAGATCGGCTTCACCGTTCTTTCCATGACGACGTCGCTGATTGCCGTATTCATTCCGATCCTGCTGATGGCGGGAATCGTGGGCCGGCTGTTCCGCGAGTTTGCAGTCACTCTTTCGGTGGCGATTGCCGTGTCCCTGCTGGTTTCCCTCACGATGACTCCGATGATGTGCGCGCGTCTCTTGAAGCGCGAACACGGCCAAATGCATGGAACGATTTATCGCGTCAATGAGAGCGCCTTTAATTTCATGGTGCGGGCTTACGATCGGGGCCTGAAATGGGTACTGCGGAACGAGCAGTTCACTCTCGCGATTCTTCTGATAATCATCGCCGTGAATGTCTATCTTCTCGCGATCGTTCCCAAAGGCTTTCTGCCCCTGGGGGACACGGGCAATCTGAGGGGCGGCATCCGCGCTTCGCAGGATATTTCCTTTCAGGCGATGGCGCAGCTCACTTTCCGGTTCGTCAAGATACTGGAATCGGACCCCGCCGTCACAGAGGCCGTGATCTTCACCGGTGGCAATGGCCCGGTAAACACCGGGCAAGGCTTCGTGACGCTGAAGCCGTTCGAAGAGCGAAGGCTGACCGCCAGCGAAGTGATCGACCGTTTGCGCCCCAAGCTGAACAGCCTGCCCGGGGCGCGCGGTGTTTTGCAGGCCAGCCAGACTTTGAAAATTGGCGCGAAGTCGGCCAACGCGCAATATCAATACACGCTGCGGTCCGACAGCGTGGACGACCTGGTCCGGTGGGGTCCGATCGTCTTCGACCAGGTGCGGAAACTCCGCGAACTCACCGACGTGGACACCGACCAGCAGAATAGCGGCCTGGAGGCCCGGCTGGTGTACGACCGCCAGACGGCGGCACGGCTTGGAGTGACGCCCCAGCTGATGGATAGCACGCTCTACAGCGCCTTCGGTCAATCCCAAGTCTCGACGATGTACACGTCGCTCAACCAATATCACGTGGTGATGGAAGTGGCGCCAAGGTTCTGGCAAGACCCGCAGGCGCTCAACTACGTTTACATTCACTCCAATACCGGCAGGATCGTTCCACTCAGCGCGGTGGCTCATTTCGAGAAAAGGATCGCTCCGCTGGCCGTAAACCACGACGGGCAGTTTCCCGCAGTGACGATATCTTTCAATCTGGCCCCCGGGGTGGCGTTGAGCGACGCGGTGCAGGCGATTGGACAGGCGGAACAGAGAATCGGCATGCCGTCCTCGATTCGCAGCATGTATTCGGGGACGATGCGGGCTTTCCAGGACTCGCTGTCGACCCAGCCGATTCTGATCATTACGGCGCTGCTGGCGGTTTATATCGTGCTGGGAATGCTCTATGAAAGCTACATTCACCCCATCACGATTCTTTCCACGCTGCCTTCGGCCGGAGTGGGCGCGGTGCTGGCGTTGATGATCTTTCACAGGGATCTCGACGTGATCGCGCTGGTGGGAATCATCCTGCTGATCGGGCTGGTGAAGAAAAACGCCATCCTGATGATCGACTTCGCCCTGGCGGCGCAGCGGAACGAGCACAAGGACGCCAAGAGCGCTATTCATGAGGCGTGCCTGCTGCGCTTCCGGCCGATATTGATGACGACGATGGCCGCGCTGCTGGGGGCGCTGCCTCTGGCGCTGGCCAAGGGGATCGGCTCGGAGATGCGTGTGCCGCTTGGAATTACGATCATGGGCGGGTTGATCTTCAGCCAGATGCTGACGCTTTTCACCACCCCGGTTGTCTACCTTTATATGGACCGGTTCAGCTTTTGGTGGCAGCAGAGAAACCGCTCTCGCCATTTACAGGTAGTCCCACAGCAAGCCGACTGACCTTAAACAGGGGTCGCTTCGCCCTCCTTTTCCGCATGGGTGTGCGCCTGGCGCAGATGGCTTCCGAAGCGAAGCCTTTGTTTTCATAGACTTGGTGGCTTCGTTTCGTAATTTTGCATTTTTGCGGGGGCTGCCCTTCCTCCGAGGGGAAGAATCTCGATCGATGCGGGGTCGTTTTTTTCGGGCATTTCTATTCCTCCCCCCGGTGGTGCGTGGGACCGGGCCTAAGCCCATGGACACACCCCCAACCGACGGACTACACAAGACACTATACGACTATTGTGGTGTTGCGAATCTTTACACCAATATTCGGGAGTTGTGGCAACCAGGAAAAGCGTTCCTCAGCGGCGGAAGCCGCTCGACGGGTGCTAGCGCAAGGCGCCGAGTTGAAAATTCAGGGCTGAGATTTGCGCTTCGTAGTCGTATTTGGCCGAGGTCTCGTCGATGAGGGCCTGGGTCTGATTCAACTGCGCCTGGCTGAGCTCGACAATGGAGCTGAGGCCGAGCCGGTAGCGCGATTGGGCGAGATCGAGCGCGTCATTCGCCTCGCTGAGGAGCTGCTGGGTCACCGATAAGCGCTGGTAACCGGAATTGGCATTGAGCCAAGCGATCTGCACGTCGCGGGTGATGCGGTTTTGGAGATCGCGAAGATACTGATTCTGGGCCTGCGCCTGGTAGTTTGCTTCCGCGCGCAAAGCGCCAAACTGGTGGCCGTTGAAGATCGGAATATTCACGTTGAAACCGGCCGCGGCGTATCGCGGCGCAGGAAGGGTGGTAGAAGCGAGCCCTCCTGCCGCTACTACCGGCACGAGACCGGCAACTCCGACGCCTGAAACGGTGGGGAACCAGAGGTCGCGCTCCGCGGTTGCGTAGCTCTGCGCGGATTGCACGCCGAGGCGCTGGCCGATAACCTCCGGCCTGTCGCGAAGGGCTTGTTGAATGAGAGTGGCAACGTCGGCCGGAGGGGCCCCCGGCAACGGCTCGTCAGCCAACTGGAACGTTCGCTGCCCGTCGTAGCCAAGAGCGGCGGAAAGCTGCGCGAAGGAGGCCTGCACGTCATTTTGAGACTGAATCAGCAGCAACCGGGCCTGCGAGAGATTTACGTTGGCAAAACTGACGTCGAGGCCCGATTTGATCTTGTTCTTTTGAAGTTCGGTCACCTGGTCGGAAACGAGCTGGCGAGACTTTACGGTTTGCTGAGCTACGGTGAGCACAGCCCGGGCACGGAGCACGGCGTAATATGCCTGATCCACCTGGAGCAATACCTGCTCGCGAGTGGTGACAACATTCTCCTGCTCGGCCCTGGCATGCTCACTGGAGCTTTTGACGAGTTCGTGGGTGCGGCCAAAATCGGTGACAAGCTGGCTGACGGTAAGGCCGTTGCCGTAACGGTCGAACACGCGCGGGGAGTTCAAGCCCCCGGCGCCGATGCGGGTGTTGTTCTCGGCGTAGGAACCTGTGGCGCTGCCATAGGCCAGGGGATAATACGCGGATCGCGCCTGGGTAACTTGCTCTTTGGCCGCGCCGGCCACGTCTGCCGCGGCCTGAATTTGGGGATGATTCTGAAGGGCGATCTGCTCGGCCTGCTGCAACGTCAACGTTTGCTGGGGAATACTCTGGGCGCGGGGACTACCGTTTATCGGAAAAACGAGAAGCAGTGCAAGAAATACAAAGTGCCGTGACATTAGTGTGCCTCCGCCAAGCGGGCAGCCGCGCGTGCCTCACGGCGCCGATAGATGAGAAGGTAGGCTGCGGGCACGATGAAAATCGTGAGAACAATCGAGGAAAGCAATCCGCCGATAATGGCGCGCGCGAGCGGCGCATAGGCTTCGCTGCCGGTTTCCAGCTTGAACGCCATGGGGAGCAAACCCACCACGGTGGCGAGAGACGTCATCAGAATGGGCCGCAGGCGGATGCGGCACGCATGAACGACGGCTTCACGAAGGTTGCGCCCCTCCGAACGAAGCACGTTGGCAAAATCCACGATCAGGATGCTGTTGGAGACGACCATCCCTTGAAGCATGACCACGCCCATCAGCGATTGAATGTTCAGCGTGGTTCCCGTAAGGACGAGGGTCAGGATCACGCCGATAAGACCCGTGGGAACGGCCAGCACGATGAGGAAGGGATCAATGAACGAAGCAAACTGGGCCACCAGAATCAGATAAACGAGCAGGATGGCGAGCAGCAATCCCAGCCCGAAACTCTTGAACGAGGAATCCATGGTAACGACCAGGCCCCGCACGTCGACGCGGATGTTCGACGGAAGACGCAGCCCCGATATGATTTTGGAGATTTCGTTTCGAGGCTTTCCCAAGTCTTCGCCGGACGGCGCCACGTAGATATCCATCTCGGGCTCGAGCTGGTAGTGATCCACCTCGGTGGGAGTGGGAATCGGCCGGATTTCGGCGACTTGGTCCAGATAGGTGGGCAGCTTCAAATTGGGAGAATGCAGCGGCATCGTTTTCAGGTCTTCAATCGACTTCACCTGATTTTCCGGATACTGCACGGTGACGAAATAGTTGTTGCCGCTTCTGGAGTCTACCCAGTAGCTCGGGGCGATCATCACGTCGGAGGTAAGGGAAGTGATGACGTTGTCGATCACTTCCTGCGGGCTCAGGCCGAGTTCGCTGGCGCGCGCCCGATTCACATTCATCTCCAAGCCGGGGTAATCCATGTCCTGGGGCACGTAGACGTCCGACACGCCTCGGATTCCCTTGAACTGGCGAGACAGACCGAGAGTGATGTTATTGACGGCCGCCAAATCCAGCCCGCTTACCTGCACGTCAATCGGAGCGGGCATGCCCTGGTTCAGCACGGAATCCACGAGGCCTCCGGACTGGAAGTAGGTGCGGAGCTCCGGCATTTCCTTGGCGATCCGCGCGCGGACCTCCGCCATGTAGTCGAAGCTGCTGCCTTTGTGCTCTTCGGTGAGCCCCACTTCCACGAACGCGGTGTGCATGGCGGAGTTCTGGGTGAACAGAGCGGACAAATCCGGGAAAACGCCAATATTCGAAACAATCGTGCTCAAGTCCCGCGCGGGGACGACCTGGCGGACGATGTCTTCGACTTTCTTGACGTATTCGTTGGTGATTTCGAGGCGCGTTCCGGACGGGGCTTTCACATTAATGATGAATTGGCCCGCATCCGTCCGGGGGAAAAACGATACTCCGATGAACGGATACAGCAGAAAGCTCAGGAAGAAGAGGCCGATGATCCCGGCCACCGTGGCCCGCGGAAAATCGAGGGCTTTCTGAACGGATCGTTCGTAGAGATCGAGAAATCGCTCGAATCTGGCGTTGAACCTGGCGTGAAACCGCGCTCCCCACGACCTCTTGGGGCTGTCCGCTGCTTCGGAGTGGTGATGGATGGGCTTGAGAAAGTAAGCGCAGAAAAGCGGGACCACCGTGACCGCGTCAAAATAAGAAGCAAAGAGCGCGATGACCACCGCGAGAGCCAGCGCGCTGAATAAATATTTGCTGACCCCGAAAAGAAATGTGACCGGGAAAAACACGACTACGGCGACGAGCATGATCGCAAGGACCGCGAGGGCCACCTCGTTCGCTCCGTTAATCGCGGCGGTCTTGGGATCTTCACCCAGCTCGAGGTGCCTAAAGACATTTTCGATCACGACGACGGAATCGTCGATCAAGCGTGAGAAGGCCAGGGCCAGCCCGCTCAGGACCATGGCGTTGATGGTTTTGCCCATGGTATGCAGGACAAAAAAGGTGATCATCACGGAAAGAGGAATGGAGAGGAAGATGGCCGCGGTGGCGCGCCCGCTGCCGAGAAACATCAAGATCATCACCGCGGTCAAGACGACTCCGATACCGCCCTCGCGCAGCACCGTGGAGATGGCCTGCTTCACGAATACCGACTGATCGAACACGACGTGGGCCTTCATTTCGGGCGGAATGTCGCGAAGATTCTGGATGGCCTTTTTAATGCCGTTCACGACCGAGATGGTGTTGCTGTTCCCGCCCTGTTTTTGAATGGGCACGTAGACGGATTTCTGCCCATCCACGCGGACGATGTTGTACTGCATGTAAGAACCGTCGACGGCTTTTCCAACATCGGAAATAAAAACGGAGCGCTGGCCCTCGGTTTTCAGGGGAACCGCGTTGAGGTCGCCCGGCCGGTTGACTTGCGCGTTCGTGTAGATGTTGTAGTCGAGCGGGCCGATCCGAACGTCTCCCGCAGGCAAGATCAGGTTGGATTGGTCGGTGGCGCGCACCACGTCCATGGGGCTCAGTTGATGGGCCTGAAGCTTTTGCGGGTCGACATACACCATGACCTGGCGATATTTGCCGCCGTAGGGGGGAGGGACGGTGGCGCCGGGAACGCCCGCGATCTGATTGCGGATCTGATATTGAAGGTAGTCATGAAGCTGCGTCTCGCTCATGCCCTTACCTTCCACCGTGAGCAGGCAGACGGGCAGGCTGGACGCACCGGTGCTGAGAACCACCGGGGGAAGAGTTCCCTGCGGAAGGCGGCGCAAGTCCGCCATGGCGAGGTTGGACATTTGCGTGACGTCGGCGTCGGGATTCGTTCCCGGCTGGAAGTACACGGTGATCAGGCTCACGCCGCCCATGGAGCGCGACTGAATGTGATCGATTCCGCTGCCCAGAGTGAAGAAACGCTCGAAGGTGTCGGTGATGTCGGCCTCGATCTGACGCGGGGGCATCCCGTTATAGAAGGTGGCCACGAGCACGACGGGAATCTCGATGGGCGGGAACATATCGACGGGCATCTGAAACAGGCTGGTGAGGCCCAGCACGCATACGAAGAGGCAAAGGACGATGATGAAATATGGATGTTTGATGGAGAATGTTGGCATCGAAACTCCTATTCGGTTCCCGATCCCGAGGGCTGGGTGATTTGAGGAGACACGAGCACTCCCGGTTTGTATTGACCCTGCTCGCCGAAAACAGCGAGTTCATTTTCCTGGACGCCGGAAAGAATCTCGAAATCCGCGGACGTTTGAATTCCCAGCTTGACGTTGCGCTGTTCGATCCGGTTTGAGCTGTTGACGATAAGGACGGTGCCCTCGCCGGTTCCTTTGGGCTGGACGGCCTGAATCGGCAGCGTCAACACGTGCAGCCTGGTCTCGGAGGGCAGTTTGACATCGGCATACATGCCGGGAACGATTTCGTAGTTCGGATTGGGAACCTGCAATTCGGTGTGCATCGTGCGGGTATCCATGTCGATCTGATCCGAATAACGCACGACCTTGCCGGTGAAAGTTTTATTTAGAGCGGAAACGGTGACGGCAATGGGTTCGCCGAGCCGGATGCCGGCAACGGCGCGCTCGGGCACCGGAATCACGAGACGCAGGAGATCGTTTTCCGAAACGCGGCAGAGGGCCTGGTCACCCTTGCTGGAGGAGGTGCCGGCGGGAAGCAGCGCGCCGGTGTAGGCGTACATTTTGGTGACGACGCCGGTAAAAGGCGAAGAGATGCGCGCGTAGGCAAACATGTCCTTGTCTTTCTCCAGTTGGGCTTTGGCGCCCAGCAGGGCTTGTTCCGATCCGGCTACCGCGTCTTTTGCGGAGGAAACGCCCGCGTTTGCTTCGAGGTCTTTTCCCTGCGCTTCGTCAATTTCCTCCTGCGCCACGAGTTCGGGGCGATTTTTTTGCACGTCGGCAAGGCGCGTGTAGGTGAGATGCGTAACGTTGTAGGTGGATTGCGCGCGGGTGAGTTCCTCGTTGGCGCGGGCGAGATCCTGCTGGCTGCGATTCACGTCGGCCTGGTCGAGTTGGAGCTGCTGCTGCAGTTCAGGGATCTCGAGGACGGCGAGGAGCTGACCCTGGCTCACGTGGGTTCCCCAGTCCACGTAGAGCTTCTGGATGTAGCCGGACACCTTGGCGTAAACGTCGATTTCCTGAAAGGGCTCGAATTCCGCGGCGATTTCAAGGGTGCTGGAAATATCCTGGCGGACGGCTTTGACTACGGCGACGCGCGGGGCGTTCGATGGATCGTCTGCGCTAACCTTCGGAGCCGAGCCGCAGCCGCAGGAAAGCGCGGCCAGCAGAGCGACCGGCCACGCCCGCCGCAACCTGCGCACACATGTTCCCGTACCAACCGATTGCTTCGCTTTCATAAGTTCACCCGAATTTAAATTGAAATATCGCGCTTATTTCCTCGCCGGATCCGGTTCCTGAATGGCTTGACGGAGCTTTTCGATGGAAAAGTCGGCAGAGCGGCACAACCCGACCAAATGGTGCCTTCGCAGCAGAATCTCTCGCGCCTTGGCGGGCACCTCCCCCGCAATCTCCGGAGGGATCGTTTGGATTCCGTGACGATCGCCCTGGAGCAACTCGCCCGGCCGGATCTTCAGGCCGCCGATTTCCACCGTTCCTCCGAAATCGAAGATGTGAGCATAGGCGTGAGATACGGCGACATTCCCGGCGAACATTTGAAAGGGAATGGCCGAAATGGCGTTCAGATCCCGAACCGCGCCGTTGGTGACCATGCCGGCGCAGCCGAGAGCCAATAAAATGTTGGCGTTGACCTCGCCAACGAAAGCGCCGAGTCCCGGCGGGTGGTCTACGTCTTCAATCACGACGATGCGGGGTTCCTGGACGGTGCGAATGTGATTCCACCAGTCGGTCCGTTCATAGTAGTAGCTGCCACCTTCCATAGGGGGTGAGGCGCTTCGGATTCTGGCGGTGACGGCGTAGCCCACCATCGGGGAGCGCTCTTCAAACATGCAGCGAATATTCGCATGCGCGAAGCCTGTGTTCGGCAGCCGAACATGAAAGGACTCAATCGCGCTTGCAACCACACAGGTGCTAAGACGGCGAAACTGCTCCAGAAGGGCCGGCGTAAGAGAATGGGCAATCATTTCAGCTCCCGGTCGAGACCCTCGTCTGCATGGGCCCCGAGACGGCACACGAACGGTGAGAAAGCGCTCTAATGTCAGGAATGCAGTTGTACTAAGAGCGAGCGGCGGGGGGCGCGCGAAGGTGCCGCGAATCGGCGAGATAGATCTTAAATATAAGAGGAGGAGCGGTGAACTGCTCCACACGCATGGCTCGCAGGGGCGGTTGCAGTGAAAAAAGACTGGTAAGCGGTTGCAGATCGGCCGCGGCAAAATGCGCCGTGGAGTGCGCCACGTTCATCTTGGTGGAAATCGATACGTAGTGGGCCGGGCTACTCTGGGGAAAGTACTGGCCGTTCTTGGCCATGGTGGCCAAGCCGGCGACAGCTAAAAGCAGGGCGAAAATGACTATTTTGCGCAGAAGGTTCCTGCCGAGCGGGGTGGATGGCGACGAAGAGCCGGCTTGTCTATCTGGCGTCATCCTGGCCTCATGTGGCCTCATGCGAAGCACTACTCAAATCATAGAGCGGCTTCGCCGCAGAAAGCAAGTTCGGGGCTGCGGTGAATTGCGAGGCCGGCCGAAAGGCCACAGGACTCCGGCCCCGGCTGGCACCGGGCTTGAGAGATTCGTCAAACTTTTGAGCCAGCCACGCCTTGGCGTTCCGGTTCGTGAGCGATCGTTTCAGCCAGTTCGCGCCATTCCGGAAGCTTCTCTGAAATGCCCGGGATGGCCAGAATTTGCGGATGGACGTCCTGCTCGACGGTGATGTCTTCCTGTTTTCCAGCGTGCTGATGGGCCAGAAGATTCGAAAGATATACGGCGGAGACCATGTCCGGCTTTTCCTGCGGCACGCGTTCCGGATGATGATGAAACGCCACCGCCTCAACCACGGGCGCCGGAAGTCCCCAGATGCTCAGCAGGTACGCTCCCACTTCGGCGTGCGACACGCCAATCAGATCTTCCTCGATGGAGAACAGGGGTTTTTTGTCCTGTCGCATGCCGGCGATGGCGCGCGCAAAATGCTCGGGAGATTTTTCGGCAATCACCAGCTTTCCCACGTCGTGGAGCAGCGCGGCCGCCACGACCGCGTCGGACAAGCCTAGCGTGCGGCCGATTCCCGAAGCGATTTGTGCGGTCAGCTGAGAGTGCTCGTGAAACTCCTCCATGGAGAAGCCGGGGATCGCTTTCTTCGGCTGAAAGACACGAAACATTTCGACCGACAGAACCAGGTTCTGCAGGAGCATGATGCCGAGATAGCTGATGGCTGTCTTGATGTCGGCAACTTCCCGCGTAACCCCAAAAAAAGCCGAGTTCACGAGTTGGAGCACTTTTGCGGAAATCCCGACGTCTCGCTCGACCACGCGGGCCACCTGGCTGATGGAGACATCCGGATCGGAGAGCACCTGGCGCAGCTCCGCGCAAGTGCGAGGCAGCGAAGGCAAGTCGCGGATCGATCCCACCAAACTGGCGAGAAGTTTGCTGTTGAGCACGGTTACCAGGCTGGTGGCGCGCTGGATGGCGGAACGGAGCGCGTCCGGATCGCACGGCTTCAATAAAAACTGATGCGCGACCGGAACAGCACGGTAGGAAGCCTCCAGTTCGGTGTAGCCGGAAAGGATAAAACGCAAAGTATTGGGATACTTCTCGCGCGCGATTTCAAGCAGTGCGGCGCCATCGATTTCCGGCATGCGCATGTCGGAAACAATCACGTCGAAGGCGCAGGCCTCTAACATTGATAATGCGGCTTTTCCTCCTGGAGCGAAGGCCATCTCCCATTCGCGCCGCTGCAGCCACATCATGCGCTTCAACCCTTCGAGGATCTTCACTTCGTCGTCCACAAACAAGATGCGTGTCATTGTGAGCCACTCCTCGGAGCCGCCGTCAGGATCGAGCCAGCGAATCGTTTTGCGTTCATCTGGAAGACGTCCGGTACGTCAGGCCTATGCGAAAGCTTCGGCCATCCTGCGGGATGGAAACTTCTTGAAATTCCAGGCCGGCGGAGTCGGCGTAACGTTTGTCTAGGAGGTTGTCGATGTTTGCCGAGATGTCGAACTGTCTGCCGATGCGCCGCGCCAGCAGGGTGGCATTCAGGATTCCGAAACCGCCCAACACGGGCCCTGAAATGGTGCTGCGACGGCTGGTGTACCGCCCCTCAAGGCCCGCGAAAAAACGCCGGCGAAAGGGGACGGAAACGTTCACTTTTGCCAGCTGATGCGGCGAATTGGTGACGATGCTGTTGTAGGGATCCTCGGAGTTCTGGAGCGTATAGGAGGCTTTTCCCTGCAAACCGCGGCGCGTTTTGCCGGCCAGTTCGAATTCCAGGCCCTTGGTGCGCAAGGCATCGTTGTTGGTATATTCCACGTGGCCGGTGACGGCATTGAGGTCCGGGGTAATCAGGTCATCCATATGGTTTAGAAAACCGGACGCGGTGAACTGAAGATTCCTGCCAAGGCTTTGGTCAACTTCAAGTTCGTAACTTTTAATGCGCTCCGGCAGCAAGCTTGGATTCGCTTCATCGCTGTTGCTGCTGACGTAGAATTCCTCGTAGCGGTTGGGAGCGCGAAAGGCGCGGTTGAGCATGAACTTCAGCCGCGTATCTTTCGTTGGGACGTAAACGAGGGCGAAGCGGGGATTGTAAGTGGTCCCAAAAGCCTCGTACCAATCGCTGCGCAAGCCGCCGACGAGGATCAGGTCTTTCCGGATGGAGAACTGATCCTGAAAGTAATAGGCGGCGTTTTTGGAAGTGCCGTTGTTGTTCAGATATAGCACGTAAGGCTGCTGATCATAATTGGATTGCTGTTGCTTGAAGTCCTGGCGGTATTCGGCGCCGAGGGCGATGCGGTGGCGATCGAAGAAAGTTCTCGAAGCATCGAACTCGAAGTTCGACCAGGCGCCCGTGGCGAGATCAATATTTTTGGTGAATGGCGGGATGCCGGTACCGGCGTAGTCGTAGATGTAGAGCCCGTTGTATCCGTACCAATCGTAGGAAGCCCGCCCGAGGGTTTCCCACTTGCTGGCGAAGGCGTGGGCGTACTGCAAGTCGATGTAGCGCCGCGCGTCGGTCGTCTGGGTGCGCGGATCGTCGAATACGGTGCCGAAGGAAGCCGTGGGAATATGCTTGGTTCGGGAATTCAACACGGCATGGACGGTGAAATCGCCGCGAATCACGTCGGCAAAAATGCTATAGGCCTTATCGGAGTCCGCATCGACGGCGATACCGTTATTGGTGGATGGAGAGTCGAATGCCTGGAAGAAGAGCTGCTTCTGGCCGAGGCTATTGTAGAAACTGCCCGATAACAGGAATTCGAGGTTGTTGTTCAACCGGCGCCCGTAGCTGAGGCGCGCCTTGTAGGTGTTCCAACTGCCCGCTTCGGCCGAGACTTCCATCGCGTCGAGATCACGGCCGCGCTTGGTGATTACATTGATCACGGCGGCAAAAGCGCCTGTGCCGTAAACGGCCGATCCCGGCCCGCGGATGATTTCGATGTGGTCGATCAGGTCGACATCCACCGGGAATTCGGTGCCCACATAGGCGCCGTCAAAAATATTGTCGTTCTCGCGGTGGCCATCGATCAGAAAAAGAATGCGGGCATTGTAGTCACTAGGCCGGGAAAAACCTCGAACGCCGACGTAGGTATAATTGCGATCGTAGACCACGTAGAATCCGCGGACGCTTTTCAGCACGTCGGCAAGCGTGCGATAGCCGTATTCCTGAATTTCCTCCGCCGTCACAATGGTCACCGAAGCCGGGGCATCTCCCACCTTCTCGATGAACTTCGAGGCTCCGTAAACCGTCTCGACCTGCACATTCACCAGATCCTCGATCGGAACCTGTTTGAGGTCCTGCGGCGGCTGTTGCTGCGATCGGGCCGAGCCGGCGCAGGAGAGCACCAAGAAGATGCAGCCCATTCGTTTCAACGAGCCTTTCAAGAAACGCGCAGGCGGTAGGTTGTGAACGGCCGTGTCCCCTTCGATCGTCATGACGTTGCTGGCCCCGGAATGAATGGCCTTGGTTACGAGTCAATGAAGGAGAATCGGCAGTGGCAATGATTGGCATGAGTTTGCGTGGCGTAAGTTGTTACGGAGCGCTTTTAAGAAGCGGTTTGTATCAAAACGGAGTATCTGCCCCATGTCGAACCAGACAGCATCAACCTCGGCCGCGCCGTTAAGAGTCTGTGTGAGAACTAGCTAGATCGCCCCCTCAGCGGCTGAACAGGCTGCGGAAAAATGTCAAAACCTGTTCCTCAGGGGCTAAAGCCCCGTTGAATCCCCGGACTTTATGTCGGAGCTGAAGCTCCGACCCCTTAAAACCGGAGTTTTTCGGCAGCCTGTGAAGCCGCATTGAGTTTTCGGCATTTGCGGCACGGATAAAATCCGTGCCCTGACGAAAAACGCAGGTTGTCACACAGGCTCGTTAAGCCAAATGTAATTATTTACTTTAGCTTACCGATAGAAACTAAGAGGGCCGGGATCACCTTTGGGCGGCTACCCTCTTCGAATTCCTCGCATGATTAGAGGAACAGAGCTGCATTGTGTGGTGGCTTCCGCAGTTTAGAGACATGAAACGGAATGAGCGCTTACCCGCGAATTGCACCTGTCTCCCATAGAGTTACCGTTCGTCTGGGCGGCCGGTTTTTCGGCCGCTCCATCTTTTTCTGGGCCGCTGTGTGCACCGTTCTCTCTGGGTTGTGGGTATGCCGGGCACAATCGACCGGGGTGGCCGAATACGAGATTAAAGCGACGTTCCTCTACGATTTCGCAAAGTTCGTGGATTGGCCGCCCAAGGCAGTCTCCTCCGAGAGAGCCCCGTTTATTCTGTGCATCGTGGGCGCTGATCCGTTCGGGAATATGCTCGACAGCAGCGTCCGCGGCCAACGAATCGATCAGCATGAAATCGTGATTCGCCGCGTGAGCAGGTCCGAAGACCTGACAATCTGTCAGATCGCCTTCATCAGCCGGGCCGAAAACAAATATCTGCCGGCGATACTGGACGGCTTGAGAGGATCGAGCACGCTGGTGGTGGGAGATTCCCAGGATTTTGCAAAGCGGGGGGGCGGGATTCAATTGTATCTCGAGGATAAGGCCGTCCATTTCTCCATCAACGTCGATTCGGTGCAACGGGCTCATTTGGCGATCAGCTCGAACGTGCTGGCACTGGCGAAGATCGTTCACGACGGACCCACCATAAGAGCGAACTGACATGCGCTCCTACCGCGATCTGCCGATTCGCGCGAAACTTCAGGGGATCGTGGTGGTCACCTGCGGCGTGGCGCTGCTGCTGGTGTCGACGGCGCTGAGCTTCTACGCTCGAGCGACGCTCCTCCGCGCCAAAGCGCAGGAACTCTACACAGCCGCCCAAATGGTTGGGTTCAACAGCGCCGCGGCATTGACGTTTCGCGACGCCAAGGGGGCCGAGACGATTCTTGACGCACTGCGCGCCAACGACAACGTGATCGTCGCCTGCACTTACGACCTGGATGGGAAGGTGTTCGCAAGCTATAGCCGAACGGCTCCCGGCATCGATTGCCCGGTGCCTCCGTCCCCGCAACGAGGAAGCTATACGGCTGACGGGCACATGCTCCTGTTTGACAAGATCACGTTGAAGGGGCAAGCGGAAGGCAGCATTTTTCTGGAAACGGATCTCAAAGATGTCGACCGCCAGATCGACCGCTTTATCGGCATTGTGCTAGTGGTGCTGCTCGCTTCCATGGCGCTCGCGCTGGTGCTCGCGTCGCTGCTCCAGGGCATTATTTCCGAGCCCATCCGCCAATTGGCGGCCACGGCGGTCTCGGTGGACGAACGGCAGGACTATTCCATTCGCGCAAAGAAACTGGGGAACGATGAAGTGGGGGCATTGGTGGATGCGTTTAACGGAATGCTGGGTCACATCTATCAGCGGGATATCGAATTACTGCATGCCCGGAACGATCTGGAAAGAAGAGTGGAGGAGCGAACAGCGCATCTGAACCGCGCGATAAAAGACAACGAAAAAATGGAACTGGAGCTTCGCCACGCGCAGAAACTCGAGGCCGTGGGATCTCTCGCGGCAGGCATCGCTCACGAAATCAACACGCCGATTCAATTCGTGAGCGACAATACGCATTTCCTTCGCGACGCGTTTGGCGCCATCTCCGGCGTCGTCGAGAAGTACGAGAACATTCGCGAAGAAATCGTGAAAGGTTCGCTGAACGGGCAGTCGATTGACGACGCGGCCGCCGAGCGGGAAAAGGTGAACTGGGAGTATCTGCGCGAAGAGATTCCCAAGGCCATCGAGCAATCCATAGAGGGCCTGGGAAACGTGGCAACAATCGTGCGAGCAATGAAGGATTTTTCCCACGTGGATCACAGGGGCCTCGCGGCGGCCGACCTCAACCAAGCGATCCAAAGCACGCTGATCGTGGCCCGCAACGAACTCAAATACGTGGCGGATATCGAATGCAACTATGGAAAGCTCCCGCCGGTGGTGTGCAGCCTGGGCGACCTGAACCAGGTATTTTTGAATCTGCTGATCAACGCCGCGCATGCGATCGGCGACGTGGTCAAAGAGACGGGACACAGAGGACAAATCGGAGTTCGAACAAAACAGGAAGGGTCGTCGGTGGAGGTGGCGATATCCGACACCGGGACGGGCATACCGGAGGAAATCCGGGGCAAAGTGTTCGACCCGTTTTTCACGACCAAGGAAGTGGGGAAGGGAACGGGCCAGGGGCTGGCCATCGCGAGGTCCATCGTGGTGAACAAGCATGGAGGAACGCTGACCTTCGAAACGGAAATGGGCCGCGGCACCACGTTTTACGTACGCCTTCCGCTGGAAGGGATTCCCGAGAATCAAGAAGCCGTCACGTTCTGATTGCAAGCTGGAGCGCGGTGGCAGGTTGTTTGTCTTTCGCGGAATGGCCAAGCATCGGGTTGCCGAGGAGGGAGCTTATTCTCCTTTGTGCGATATTGCCTGCGGGCTTGCGGAAGGTTTTGCCGCCACTTGCCGCGACGATGGCACTTGGCTCGCGTTCCAGCCGCCCCCGAGCGCCTTGATCAGTTGGACGCTCGCGACCATTTGCTTCCATGCGAAATGTCACAGCCGTTTGCTGATCGTTCAACAAGATGGTTTGGGCGCTGATCACATTCAGATAGGGATCGAGCCCAGCTCTTGTAGCGCGACGTGGCTTCCTGAAGGCTCCTCGTGGCCGCTTCCACGGCGGCGTCTTGTTGTTCGATATCCTGCGACAGGATTCGGAGCGACGCGAGATTGTCTTCGACCTGCTGAAACGCCGTGAGCACGGTTTGCTGGTAGTTCGCCACGGTTTGATCGTAGGTCGCGCGGTACTGCTGGACGGTCGCCTTGCGCAAGCCAGCGTCAAAAATCGTTTCGGCAAGACTTGGGCCCACCGACCAAAAGCGGCTGGGCCATGTAAGCCAGTCCGCGATCGAGGAGTTCCGAATCCACCGGAGGCGCTGAGCAGGATTGTCGGGAAATAAGCGGCTTTGGCCACGCCAATTTCCGCGTTCGCCTGGGCGACAGAGCGCTCCGCGGCCGCAATGTCCGGACGCCTCTCGAGAAGCTCGGACGGAATCCCCAGACGGGATTGCGGGAGGAGATCTTGCGCCAAAGCATTCGCTCGCAGGGAGAACGTGGATGCGGGTTGGCCAATCAGAACCGCGATGGCGTGCTCATATTGGGCGCGCAGGATTCCCAGGTTGGTATCCTGAGCCTGCGCCGCTTTTAGCTGAGCCTCGGCTTGCGCCACCGCTTCATCGAGCTGAGGCCGGCCTTGTACTGGCTGCGCGTGAGATCCAGAGTTTCCTGGTAGGCGGTGACCGTGGAATCCAAGACGCTCCTTGAGAGAATCCTGCGCGCGAAGCTCATAGTAATCGACAGCGAGCTCCGCCTGATCGTCCAGACGAACGTTCTCGAGATCGGCGGCGCTGGCTTGCGCGGCGTAAACATTGGCCCTCACAGTGTTCCGGACGCGGCCCCAGAAATCGGGTTCCCACGAGGCATCAAACGGCAGCGAGTAGTCGGTGAACGATTTGACGGTCAATCCGGACCCGAAGGAGCTTCCCGATTGCAGGCCGCCAAATTGCCCGGGCGATCGGCCGGAATTGACGATGCTGGGGTTGGTGGTCACGAGTCGGGAAATATTGCGAGCGAGCTTCACGAACCAGAGCTCGCGCAGCCAGAAAGTTGTCCGCCGCCGCCGCGATTTCCTGGTTCGAAGAACTGGCCTTCTCTTCCAGTTCATTCAATTGCGGATCGTTGAACACTCTCCCACCACTTTCCGCGGTTCGTGCCATCTTTCGGCTGGGCCGTCTGCCAACATTCGATCCGCTCGCGCCGGCCTGTGGAAGCTCCTTATAGGCTGGCGGAGTTTGACGGCGGACGCACGTACTTGGGGCCAACGCTGCAACCCGACGAGGAACAGAGGTGAGAACCATGGCTGACACCGTAGCACGCAGGATCGCGACCCATCTGTCGCGACGTCGAGTGCTAGCGGCTCTGATGCGATTGGTCTGGATACGGTCTGTCGCATCTCATTCACTGATATACACATCGACCAGTTCACCCGGATAGAGATTCACATTCGCGGCTTCTCGATCTTGAAGATCACGGGCAGAACCCGCACATCCACGCGTTCCTGGCGTTGATCCGAAAGCTCGATCTTCGGAGAAACGAACGGCTGCACCCGGACAAAGTCCAGCGGAATCTTGACGTCCGACGCCGCGGATGGACATCTGCGCCTTGATTTTGGAACCGGCGGGCAGCCGGGGGACCAGGATTTCGTCCACGTAGCAGCGCACGTGAAGAGAGCGTCGGAGGACTTCCCAAGTATAATGACGGGATCCTGGCCCTGCGTGTATGCTGTCGTAAGAGCCCTGCGGGGACGCATAGTTTCCGACGATCGTGTTGATGGAGAGCACAACGCCATCGCGCGGGCGCGCGAGAGTATATTTGCCGAGCAGCGCGCTGGAGGACGCATAGGCCTTCTCCAGGGCGTGCTGCTGCCGTTCCTGATTTTGAATGTCGTAGATCCAGGCTCCCGCCTTCGTCAATTCGTATTGCTTTTTGGCAACTTCGAGATTTGCTTTCGCAACCGCGGCGGCATTGATGGCGCCATCCAAGCGCATCTTTGCTCACGGATCGCGGATCCATCTCGTAGGACGCTTGCTGTTTTCTGCAAAGTGTCCTGGGCGGTTTTCAAGGTGGCTTCGGCCGAAGCCACTTGCGCGTCGGTGACATCGAGGTTTTCTTTTCTTGGTTCGGCTTTCAGTTCTTCGAGCAGCGCCTTCGCGGCTTCCGCTTGCTGAACCCTGCTGCTCCGCCGTGGCTCTTTGGATCGAATCGTCAATCCGAAGCAGAGGCTCGCCCGCTTTGACTTGCTGCCCCTCGGAAACGAGAATTTCTTTCACCGTGCCGGCAACTTCCGGATAGATGTTGATGTTTTCTCCGCTGGTCTGCGCGCTCTCCACAATGCCTTCGGCATAGATGGCGCTCGAGTAAGGGCTCGGCCGCGGGATTGAAAGCCGGCGGCAGCGGCGGCTTTCGTAATGCTGGAATAGATAGGCAGCTCGCAATCCCGCCAAGAATTCCGACGATGGAGATGATGAATAATGATTTTGTTTCTCATGCTGCCCTCTCTTCTCGTCCCGGTGAGCCGGCCGTCTTCCATATTCAAGATCCGGGTCGCGAATTCATAAATCCGGTCATCGTGCGTCACGACCAGAATGCAGCGATTCTCGTTGAGGATGTTTTCTTGTACGAAACTCAAGATCGACTGCCCGGTGTCTCCGTCCAGCGAGGCCGTCGGTTCGTCCATGATCAGAATATCCGGCTGACTGGCCATGGCCCGGGCAATGGCCACGCGTTGCTGCTCTCCTCCGCTCAATTTCACGGGAGGCAATTCGGCGCGGCTCTTCAGTCCCACGATATCCAGATACTTCGCCGCTTCGTGGATCGATTCATCCCAGTCCTTTCCTTTGAGGATCAGCGGAATCGCCGCATTCTCCGCGGTGGTCAGGCGCGGGAAACAGATGGAAGTCCTGAAATACGAAACCGATTTTTTCCAGCCGGAAATCGGCAAGCTGGTCGGAGTCCAGGCTCCAAATATCGATTCCTTCCACCAGAACCCTGCCGCATTTGGCCTGAGAATGCCGGAAAGAACGCTGAGCAAAGTCGTTTTCCCGCTGCCGGAGGGGCCCACGATATAGACCATCTCGCCGAATTGAGCTTCCAGATTGACTTCGCTGAGCGCCATGGTCTTGGCTTCGCCTTCGCCAAACCATTTGACCAGTCCGCTCGCTTGAATGGCTATGTTGCGGCATCTCATCCTCGGAAAATATCGAACGGCTCAATCCTCAGAACCCGCCGGATCCGCGACGTAGCTGAAACCGCCGCAATGACGAGCACCATGCCGAAGGCACATCGCCAGATTCGCGTAGGTGATCATGGCGGCGTAGCTGGGAAGCCTTAGCCTTGCGAGCCAGATCAAGAGCGCGCACAGCCCGACCCCCAGGCCGTAGCCCGGTGAATGCCGTGAAGTGGCCTGGAACAGAATCATGCCGACCAAGTCGCGGCTTTTTGTGCCGATGGCCTTCAGCGCTCCGAACCGTTCCAGGTTTTCCAGGATGAACGTGTAGAACGTTTGACCCGAGATCGACAGGCCGACGATAAAGCTGATAACGGTCATGATCAGCATGTTGGTGCCGCCGCCGGTCTGGTAGATGTAGAAGTCCGCAGGTTCTTTGCATGAACTCTTCTTTGGTTCGTGCGAGATAGCCAAGCGCCTCGACTTGCTGTTTGATCCGCGGTATGTCGGTCGGCACTCTTCGGTTCCACGAGCACGTAGGAGATCGTGTAGCGGGGATTGGGAATGTATTGGATGGCCGCGCTCGTAGGTCGTGTACAGGGTCGGGGTGCCGAACAAGACCGGACATGGTCACTTTGGCGATCCCGACGATGACCCCGCGATAGTCATTCAGCTCGAATTCCGAGCCGATGTGGGGGTTTCGAGCTTTGGGTAAACTCCGCATCCTGCACCGCGATGAAGCCATTCTCGGCATAGATGTCGTCGATCTTTCCCTCGACATGTGCGGGCCGGCCAAACAGGCTGGTGTCGTCCAATCCGATGACGGTTGACGGACTGATAGGTCCCATCGGAAAGCTTGACCAGCGCCTGCCCGAATAAAGAGGCACGGCATATTTCACGCCTTGCATGCTTCGAACCGCGTCCAGGACGTAATCCGGCATGCCGACCGAGTTGGCACGGTTTGCACGGCCGGGTCCATGACCCACATCGATGCGCCGATGTTGATGATCGTGGAGGAGGCGTGATTCAGGACCCCGACGAACATCGAGGTAACGAACATCATCAGAAAGACGGCAAACGTGATACCCATCAGCAGCGCCGTGAACTTCGCCTTGTCGTTGACGAGCAACTTATAGGCGAGCTTCAGAATCCCTTTCATGGAAGCTATTGTTATTGAACGGCGGAAGCGAGTACGTGTAGTTGGTCACGCGAAAAAGTGATATGCGTCACAGTCGGCAGGATTCGCGCGCAGGTGCGCCGCCAGGGGCGTTCACGGAAATAGACAATACAAAGAAGTTACGGGGGATTTTCTGTTTTGGGGAGGAAGGGCGAAGGAAGAAGCAGGTCCCTCACCCATCCGCGCTGCGCGCGTATGGGCTCAGATGGCACAAAAGGCAAAACTAGTGCCGGTGAGAGATGAAAAGAGGCGCAAGCCAGTACAAAGCACGCTCAGATGCGAGCGCCGGGGTGCGATGGTGGGTCGTGCACCAGATTGATCTGCAACTCGCAAGAATTTACGACGCTGGTGTGGAGCTGAATTTTGTTTTCTATAGGCTGAGGACCGGAACCTGGGATTCACTGACGATCTCATAGCCATGAGAGCCGAAGTGGCCGCCCGAACCGTGACATCCCGCGACGAGCAGGTCTGCGCCAACCTGCTGCGCGATCCGGCTCAAGGCTGCGCCGGGATCGCCGCTGTCAACGGCAACCTCCCCTTTGACGCCGGTCTCGCGCTGAAGCGAGGCAATGAGTTCCTGGGCGGAGAGCACGAGCTCGTTCTTCCAATTCTGGTCGACATAGTTTCCTCCCGGGCCGTACATCTCCACGTCGGGGGTAATATGGGCAATCGTAAGTTTGGCCTGAAATTCAGCTGAAACTGACGCCGCGCACCTGAGTACTTCCCGGCTGTGCTCGCTGAACGTGACGCCGCAGAGCACATGTTTGACGGTCAAGTCGCGACTCGTCAGGTTGTCGAGATGCGCCGCGGTCAAAACCGGGCGGTCCGCGTCGTACATCACTTTCGCCGTCACCGAGCCCATCAGACGGCTATAAAATCCCTTATACCCGCGCGTGGGCATCACGATCACACTTGCGGATTCCTCGCGCGCGGCCTCAACGATCTCCTGGGCCGCATGGCCCTTGCGGATCATGCACTTTACCCGCAGACCTTCCAGCTCCTGCCGAACTGGTTCGTGGAGTGAGCGTTCCGCGTAGCCAACGAGTTCATCCAGCAAATTACCGCTGTCCAGCGTTACGTCATCGTTCGGGCTGAAATCATGACCGGTTCCTACAACGTGCAGCACGATAATTTCCGCATTGAACCGGCGGGCAATGCCACAGGCAACGCGAAGGATCTGAAGCGATGCCTCGTGGAACTCCACAGGAAACAATATTTTGCGAATATCGAGCATCAACGTATCCCAGGCTCCGTATTTGAAAACAGGCAGCGGTCAGTCTACCCGCAGCGCCGAGGGAGTTCCACGGCAATCCGCTTAACGACGCACGAGCAGTTTTTTATGCGTGGTTCCGACCCAAGGCGCGGCGCGTGAAGCACTCAAGAGTTTGGTTTTTCTTCGTGCTTCTTCCGGTCGAGGGCTTCCGCGCGCAGCCAAGTGGCACACGTCTCGCAAATTGTGTCCGTGGAGGGCTTGCCGCACACGTTGCAAACCTTGTCAGCATGCTCGGGCCGAAGGTTTGGTTTACTTACGTTTGTCATAACAATCACCCCTCGCGAGCCGATGCGGCTGCTTCATGGGCACGCACGGTCAACACAGGACAAGGGGCGTTCATGACAACCTTGTGAGCCGTGGCGCGTTCCAGATGGGTTGCCGCTCCTAAATGCCGCATCGCATTGCGAACTCCCAGCACAATCAAATCCGCTCGTTGTTCTTTTGCTGCTCCCACAATCCGATCCGCGGGATCGCCGTACTCGATGGCGACCTCCGCTGGATTGCAAAGAACCGCGTCGCCAGGAATCATCTGATACAGCTGATTAATCGCCTCGGCCACGGAAGCATCGAAGGCCTTGGTTTCGGCCGGGGTTAGACCTTCCGCCTTCCGCATAACGTGCATCAGAATTAACCGAGAATCCTTCTCGTGAGCGAGGGCGATCGCATAGGGAGCAGCGGCCTCGGATTCGGAACCGAAATCCGTGGCCAACAACACACGATCATATTGCACACCGTTGGCCGGGCTGGTCCCAACTCTCGGACCGACGGTTAGAACCGGTACCGGCGAGCGCCGGAATACTTCCTCGGCAACCGAGCCAAGCACCAGCTTTGGCACCCCGGTACGGCCGTGGGTGCCGGCCACAATCAAGTCGATTTGGTGCTCCACTATGCAACGTTCGATGGCCTCCCAAAGTTCCATCCCATGCGCCATCGTGGTTTGGCAAGGGACGCCTACAATCCGCGGGAGAATTTTCTGCATTTCGGCTTCAGCCAGATTCTCGTCGGCCTCGACGGCATCGCGGCATGACTGCGGGATCACGGGAGTAAGCACATGCAGCACTTCGATTGAACCGGAGTATCTGCGAGCCATGGCAATCGCAAAGGGAAGAGCAGCCTCCGAGGAAGCCGAAAAATCCGTGAGATAGAGCACTCTCTTTAAGGTGACCGGCGATGCAAGCTGAATTTCAGTGCTTCTCATAACTCACCTCGGATTCAATATCCGGCGAGTGGAAATAAACGGCGGTGAGGCGACTCACGCGACTCAGTGATTCAAGTCACCAAGATTGCGCAATCCGGCCGGCATCTTTTGGCGATTGCGCTTACGACAAATTCCTGGCTCCAGCCGGGGGCAGGGCATGCGAGTGGCGTTGCGAGCGGAGTCGCGGTGCAGTGACTTCTCTGGAAGGAATCTTCGGACTGAACGGCTGGGAAGGCGAACCGCGAATTACCAGTGGCGGACACGCCCGACATCGACGTGCACAAACTGAGATTGCGGATAGTAGCCGACGCCACCGCGATGCAAACGCAGGGCGGCATCGCGGACTTCGGCGGTGGGCACTCCCGGGATGCGAATGTCGATAGCCTTCCCTTCGATGTGCTGGCTGTGCATGGCCACGCCGGAGGTGGTGCGGCGAAGGAATTCGTTGCTCCACGGAGTGCGGTAGCCGCAGACGATATCAATCTCAGCGCCGGCACGGCCGAGGGCCGCGGTAAGGTCGTGCAGCAAATCGAAAAGCCTCGGGTCCAACTGGGTTACGTCACCGGTTCGGTGGTCGCGCAGAAAATGATCCAGCCGGTCGATCGCGTCCGGGAGATAGGAATCGCCCCGCTTGTACACGATGTCGATGCGCTCATTGGTGTGCAGATGGAAGAGCGACAGGCGCCGCTCCTCGACGGGCACGCTATTGGCTTTGGTAATCCGCGATGGCAGAAACAAAATACCGCAAATCAGCAGGGCAAATCGGATGCGATGGAATGCCGCGCGGCTGGAGAACATCCCAAAATGATAGCACACCAGCGGAGGCCGCAAACGACGCTCACAATGGAGGGTGATCCACATCACATTGCCGATAGAACCAGGGTGTTATCCAGAGGGCGTATGGAGGGTCTCATGAAAACACTCGATGTGAAAACCAGGATTCAGCTCAACAACATTCTATACACAACCGATTTCTCGACGGCCGCGGCCGCCGCACTTCCCTACGCGGGCCAACTCGCAAAAACCTTCGGCGCGAATCTTTTTGCGCTTCACGTGCGCGCTCCCGTGATCAACCCGATGACGCCGCCGGCCGGATGGCCCGCGCTCGAAAAGGCCGCCGCGAAAGAAGATCGTGAGCGGGGCGAGACGCTGCGCAACGCCTTTTCGGGGATCGAACCGACGGTGTTAATGGAGGAGGGCGACCTCTGGACATGCCTGCAAGCCGTGATCGAAAGACGAAAGATCGACTTGCTGGTGATTGGGACGCACGGGCGTTCCGGAGTCGACAAATTCGTGCTGGGGTCAGCGGCGGAAGAAATCCTTCGGGACGTCTCGTGCCCGGTGCTGACGATCGGGCCGCACGTGCCGGTTCAGCCGCTTTCGAAAGGGGAGTTTACGCAGATACTCTACGCCACGAGTTTCGGGGCGGAATCGGCCGCCGTGGCCGCTTTTGCGGTCTCCGTGGCCGAAGAGTTTCAGGCGAAGCTCACGTTGCTCCACGTTCTGGAAGATGCAAAGGCGGGTGATGTCATGGTTCCCCAGGACCTGGTGAATTCTTCGAAGCGGCGCCTTGCGGACCTGGTTCCTCCGGAAGCGGAGGTGTGGTGCTCCGCCGATTATTGCGTGGAACGCGGCAAGGTGGCCGACAAGATTCTCGAGGTTGCAAGAGGGCGAAAGGCCGATTTGATCGTGATGGGCGTGCATTCGCCCACGGGAGTTCCCGGCGCCGCCACGCACCTGGGGATTGCGACGGCGCATAAGGTTGTCTCGCAGGCGCATTGCCCGGTGCTGACCGTCCGCGGCTAGCCCGGTTGAGTCAGTTGTGAGATACGGAAATGGAGCGTGTGAAATGGCGCACCCCAAAACCGGCGTAAGGCGGTGAGTGGAACGATTTGACGGCCGAGCAACAGCCTCGAAGTGCCGCAAGAATCGGCAAACTCGCCGCGTTACGCCGGTTTCGGGTTTTGCATCCGGACTCCCTTAGGCAGATATCAAGGGCATAACCCCAAAGATCGGAAGTGGGGACTACGCGGGCCATTTCCTATAGTATTGGCGTTGAGGTAATGCCTTGCTGACTCGCGGCGTCCGCGTGGTTCACGAACAGGTGTGGATCACGATAGGTTTTTTCATAATGGCGCTCGTCCTGGCGTGGGACCTGGCCGGCCGAATCAGCGCAAACGACCTCGGATTTCTGCGCAACACGGTGGTGGGAGTTTGCGGGGCGATGGCAGTGATTGCCATTCTCCGAAACTGGCGGGTGGGATTTTACTTTTTCAACGTGTGGGTATTGTTCGAGGATTTCGTCCGGAAATATATGGGAAACGGCCCGGCGTTATTTTTCGGCAAGGATGTGCTGGCTCTGCTGATTTATATTTGCCTTCTTTTCGCGATCGCTCGAAAGAAAGAACCAAGATTCCATCCTCCGTTTTTGCTGTGGTTTCCGGTGTCCGTTTTTGCGTGGCTCGGTGCGCTGGAGGTGTTCAATCCGAATTCGCCCAGCGTGCTTGTACGGGCTGCTCGGCTTCAAGCTCGATTTCTTCTACATCCCCATGATGTTCGTGGGCTACGCTCTGCTGCGGAACAGGGAAGACTTGCGTAAATTTCTGGTGGGGAACGCGATTCTCGCGATCGTCATTTGCGCGGTGGGAATCGCGCAGGCAATCCGAGGGAATAACTTCTTGAATCCTCAGAGCTTGCGCCGGAGTTGTTTGACACCGTGAACCTCGAGAAAGGTGACACCGATCTCGGGGCTGGTCTTTTCGCTGCCGACCTCGGTTTTTGTGAGCCCCGGGCGATTGGCGATGTATCTCGCGCTTGCGGCCACGCTGTGCATCGGCACGGCGGGCTATCTCCTGCTCTCCGGCAAAGGCCACCGCAAGATGATATTCACCGCCATCGGGCGCCATCGCGACAGCGACTCTTTTCAGCGGTTCGCGCACGGCCGTTATATTCGTGATCCTGAGCGCGATTGCGCTTACTTGGGGTCTTCTCTGGGGAGCGCCGTGGCGCTCGCGAATGGTGCACCGCGTGATGAAGGCCATTCTGTGGTCCACGTCGCTCGCTGTGATTGGGTTGTCGCTGGCGGTTCTGTTGTATCCGAAGGCGGTGGGTTCTCGCGTTTCGTTTTACGCGGAGACTCTGAGTCCGTTCAGCTCCGCGTATGCGGGCAAATATCGCGGCTTCACGTATCCCATCGAAAATTTGCCACGGCTTTTGACGACAAGAACTGGCTGCTGGGCAACGGAATCGGAACGGCTTCGCTCGGTTTGCAGTACGTGGCCAAACTGCTGCATTCGCCGTTTCAGGGAAAATGGACGGAATCGGGATGGGGCGAGTTGATCCTCGAGATGGGCATACTGGCCCCGGTGCTGTGGGTTATCTGGTCGGGCGCGCTCGTATACTGTTCCTGGCGGGTCGCGCGGCGACTGCGCCAGACGGCGTTTTTTCCGATCGCGTTTTGTATTCTCTGGTTCGAATTTCTCCTGCTGGGCCCGATGACGTTTGGCGGCACCTCGGGATATCAGAATTATGTGAACAATGTTTTCCTGTGGCTGCTCGTGGGAATGCTGTTTCGATTGCCAAAAATCGCCGCCTCGCCGGAAGTTCCCCCGGCCGCTATGGGCAAGCGCCACCGTTTTGGGCTATTTTCACGGCCTTCGATGCGCAGCCCCAGACTGTTTCCACAGCAGCCGGTTCCAGAATGATCGTTGCCGTTTGTCTCTGAAGTGAAGCTCCGAGTCCGCCAGTAAAAAGCATTGACATCATTGTCCGATCGTCGAATGATGCCCCCTTCTCAAGTAAAGGAGCGCATTAATGTATCGATGTTTGCGGCGTTTGCCGGCTAGCGTGCTTGCCCTGTTCGTGGTGGTGGTCTTGTCTTGTTTGGCTCAAGACGGGTCAGTCAGCCTGCCTGTTACCACCTACCACGCGATGGAGAATTGGATGCAACTGCCCGCGGGCGAGCCGCTGGGCACGATTTCATGGGTCGACGTCGATTCAAAGGGCGTGATCTACGTCCTGCGGCGGTGCGGCGCCTGCGGGCAGCATCCCAAGGAGGGCGATCCTCCCAGCGTGGTTTGGAAGTTTGATCGGACCGGCAAATTTCTCGGCAACTGGGGGCAGGCCCCCATTGCAAAAGAGGGCCACTCCCTGCGTGTCGATCGCAACGGCTTCATCTGGATCACGGATTCCGGCGCGCATCAGGTGAAGAAATTTCAAGCCGACGGCAAGCTGGTGATGACGCTGGGGAAGTACGGCGTGCCGGGCGACGGTCCTGATACATTCAACCAGCCGACCGATGTGCTGGTCACGCAAAACGGCGACTTTTTCGTGACGGATGGATATGGGAATCACCGCGTGGTTAAATTCAATAAGGATGGAAAATTAATCAAGACATGGGGAAGCAACGGGAAGGGGCCCGGGCAGTTTCGGATTCCTCATTCGATCGTCCAGGATTCGAGCGGGCGTCTCATCGTGGTCGACCGTTGCGGCCTGCACACGACGGGATGCACCGACAACCGCATCGAAATTTTCGACACGGACGGAAAGTATCTGGAACAATGGACGCACATGGGGGGCGTTTCCCTCTACATTACAGGAGGCGACACGCTGTACGTCGGCGTGATCGGCAAGATTTCCGTCGCGGACGCGCTGACCGGCAAAGTCCGCGGCGTGATTGAAAAAACGGGAATCAATCACGGAATCGCCGTGGACAAGGAAGGCGACGTCTACGCCGCGGACATTTTTGATGGAATGCACCGCTTCACCCGCGACGCATCCCGTTAAGCGGAGCAAGATTTTTGCAGCGACGTGCAGGGCAAAACCTCAGTGGCCCGCCGTGGATGGCGCGAAGAGAAGAGAGGTCCCTCGTCGCTTCGCTCGCTCGGGATGACAACGAAGAACAAAGGCGCAGCAAAATCGAAAGAAAGACCCACCCTTAAAGTCGAAGGGTGGGGCACTCGTAACTGCAACTGCCACTGCCACCGTAGTGCCACTCAAGGGTGGCGTTAATTAGCTAGTTGCTGACTCGGAGCGGCATCAGCGGCTGAGGTTTTCCCGCGACCTTCCACTCGTCCGCGCCCGGCTTGGGATGGAATTTTTGCGTGCGGCCACCGTACGTTTCGGCGATGTACAGATTGCCGTCGGAATCGACCGAAATCCCGTGAGGTCCCCACATCTGGCCGGGGGCCGTCCCATGAACACCCCAGGCATAGAGTAATTTGCCGTTGAGGTCATAGCCGAGAATCTTGTCATTGTCGCCATCGGCCACCCACAGGTGCTGGTCGTCGGACATGTACACGGCGTAGGGTGAGCGGAGACCGGGCCACTGGTCGAGGAACTTGCCGTTCTGGTCGAATACCTGAATCCGCTGGTTTCCGCGATCGGCGACGAAGATGCGGCCGTCTTTACTGGTGACGATTCCGTGAGGAGTGCTCAATTCGCCGGGCTGCGGATGCTTTTTGTCGGCATCCGGCTTGCCCCAGGTCATCAGGAACTTGCCGTTCTTGTCGAACTTCATCACGCGGGTGTTCACGTAACCGTCGCTGACGACAAAGGTGCCGTCGGGCAGAAAGGCAATGTCGGTAGGGTCGCCGAAATGTTTCTCGTCGTTTCCGGGAACGCCGGGCTCGCCGAGGGTCATGAGGAGTTTCTTGCCGTCGTGGCTGAAGACGAAGATGGCCTCGCGGATATCATCCACCACCCAAACGCGCCGCTCGGGATCGTACGGGCTGATCTTGATGGCGTGCGGGCCGCGGCCGATTTCAGCCTTGCCGCCGCCTTCGAACAAGTGATCCCACTGCGTCCAGGACTCGACCAGTTTTCCGTTTCCGTCCAGGATGACGATGCAGTTGCGCATGGCGTCGGGCGGGGTGGCGCGGCGGGAAGCGCCGTTCATGCTCTGGCTCACATCGATGGAGCCCCAGAAGCCGTTGTAGTTCTTGGGCAAGTATTGGGGGATCAGAAGCTCCCCGCGATTGGCCAGGAAGATTCTGTCGGGCGTCTCGGCGAACACTCCGCCTTGCGAGCCCCAGACATAACCCTTCGGAGCGATGGGTTGCGGGAAGCCGGGAACCACGTCGTAAGGGCCGGTTTCGTCTTCTCCCCCTTTCTGCTGAGCTCCAGCCGACAGAGGAAACACAGCCGAGAACAAAAGGGCTATGAGGATAATCAAGGAACTATTACGCATGCTGAACTCCTGTCAGGTAGCGCCGAAGCAGGGGGCACCGCTCCTGGCTTTTATCCGGATTTTTCCGCTTTTCCAATTTCGAATCGCGCGAAGTATACACCGACTTGTCAAAAATTGAAGCAGAGCCGAATTCGATCAATCAGAGGGTTCATTAACGGATCGCTAACTTCTTGACGGCTCGGTGCGAATTGCGCTATAGAACCAGCGGAGAATCCACAGGAATTTAATAATTCGAGCCACGTGTAACCTGCAAGGTTATTATCCAGTCTAAGATGTTTCGCAGAACAGGAGATTTGTCGTGAGAGAGAAAATCCGGCGGGTTCTGGCGTCCTCGTTTGTCGTGCTAGGGGTGTTCGCGGCGGTGATGGCGATGGGGCGGGCGGAGCGCACTGCCCAGGCGGCCGTGAGCCCGCAGGACGACGCGAGCCAGGTCTCGGTGGGACCGACGGACATCGGCGGCGTGGTTACCAGCGCGAAAGGGCCCGAAGCCGGCGTATGGGTGATCGCGGAAACCACTGAACTCCCGACGAGGTTCCGCAAAATTGTGGTGACCGACGATCGCGGACGATATCTCATTCCCGACCTCCCCAAGGCCCACTACAAGGTATGGGTGAGGGGCTACGGTTTGGCGGATTCCGGCTCCCGTCGCCGGCGAGGGCGGAAAACACCTCGCCTTGACGGCCGTGGTCGCTCCCAATCCCCAAGCTGCCGCGCAATATTATCCCGCCAACTACTGGTACTCGCTTATCCAGGTGCCTCCGCGGAGCGCTTTCCCATTGAAGACGGACGGGAAAGTGGCATCCCAACAGGGCTCGCCGCGCTACACGCCGGGAACGCAACAGACGCAGGCGGATTGGATCGAAGGGCTGCATTCCGGATGCGAGATGTGCCATCAGATCGGGGACAAGGCTACGCGCGAGATTTCGCCGCGGCTTGGAAAGTTCGACACAACTTCCGATGCCTGGCAGCGCCGAATCATGTCGGGGCAATTTGGCTCGCTCATGAACAGCGAGTTCAACGGCACTTTTGGGCACGATCGCGGCTTTGCGATTTTTGCCGACTGGACCGACCGGATCGCCCGAGGCGAAGTTCCACCCGCTCCCCCGCGCCCGCAGGGGATCGAGCGCAACGTGGTGCTTACGATCTGGGATGTGGGGACGCCTAAGGCGTTCCTGCACGGCATTCTGGCCACGGACAAAAGAATCCCGACGGTGAACGCCAACGGCCACGTTTACAGCACCGACTGGGAAGCGGCGACGCTGATCATACTGGACCCCAGCGAGAACACTGTTTCCACCGTCAAGATTCCCCTGCGGCACGAGGAAGAGCGAAAAACGATGTCGCACATCGTGCCTTACACGAACACGCAGCCCTCGCCCTATTGGGGCGATGAAATCGTGTGGCCGGAGGATGCGGTAAACCCAAAAAATCCCCAGATGGATAGCAAGGGCCGCATGTGGGTGGGCATGCAGAATCACAAGGAGAATCCGGCATTCTGCAAACCGTCTTCGGGAAACGCCTTTGCAAAAAATTGGGATCCTCCCTACGAGGCGGGCTGGGGCGTCGATATCTACGATCCGAAGACGGGGAAGTTCGAGGCCGTCGATCTCTGCTTCGGCTTTCACCATCTGATGATCGCCGACGACAAGGACGAAACGGTTTATTTCAGCCTGAAAATCGGGCAGCTCGGCGGCGTGGGGTGGGTCAATTCGCGCGTGTGGGACGAGACGCATGACGCCGAGAAGGCCCAAGGCTGGTGCCCGGCGATTATTGATTACAACGGCGATGGGAAGATTGGTCCCTACACCAGAGCGCCGCAGCCGCCCGATCCAAAGCTGGACAGATTTGTGGACGGAACGAGAGGCTACGGGATAGGGGTGAACCCGGTTGACGGTAGCGTGTGGGTGGCCATCACCAAGCCGATGCCCGGAAGACTGCTCCGATTCGTTCCGGGCAAGAACCCGCCTTCCACGTGCATGACCGAGATTTACGAGCCGCCCTTCACGACCGCCGAAGGGCCCAATCCAAGCCAAACCCTGGGCTATGTGCCGCGCGCGGCTGATTTCGACTCGAAGGGCGTCGTGTGGACCAACCTCGGCGGAAGCGGGCAGCTCGCCAGCTTTGACCGCAGCAAATGCAAGGTGCTCAACGGGCCGACCGCGACGGGGCAACACTGCCCCGAGGGCTGGACACTCTATCCGGCGCCGGGACCAACGTTCAAGGGCGAGACCGAAGCCAAGGCGGACTGGCTGTATTTCGACTGGGTCGATCGCTTCAACACGCTCGGCCTTGGCAAGGATGCGGTGGTAGTCACGGGATCCGGATCAGACTCTTTGCTGGTGTTTCAGCCGGCGACAAAGACCTGGACGGTGATGCGCGTGCCGTATCCGCTGGGCTTCTATTCGCGGGGCGTGGACGGGCGTATCGACGACGCGAACACGGGATGGAAAGGCCGGGGAATCTGGGCGGACAACGACACCCGTACAACGTGGCACGTGGAGACGGGGAAGGGCACTCCGAGCGAGACGGTCCATTTCCAGCTTCGCCCGGACCCGCTTGCCAAGTAGGAGCCGCCGAGACACACTTTGTCCATGAGGCCATTCGTGAAGAGGATCCTATCCGGTGCCCGCCGGCGTCGGTTGCCTGCATATTTGTTATTCCTATCGTTTTTGTTCCTGCCGGCGAGCCATCCCGCATTCGCTCAAGTTGATTTGTCCGGAACGTGGCAGGACAGGTGGCACGAAGACGCTCCGGAGCGCGATGGCGGACCGGAAATCGGCGACTACACCGGCATGCCCGTCAACGATGCCGCACGCATGCGGGCGGATTCCTGGGACGCACAAAAGTGGGAAGTTGTCGAGCACATGTGCGACCCGCATCCGGCCGATTATGGCCCGCGCGGCCCGGCGCACATGCGAGTCTGGTCGCAGGTGGATCCTTTCACGCAGGGAGTCGTCGCGTGGCACTTGACGCTGCGCTATATGATTACCTCCCGCACGATCTACATGGACGGCCGGCCTCACCCCTCTGCAAATGCGCCGCACACCTGGCAGGGATTCTCGACCGGCGAATGGGAGGGCGACATGCTAAAGGTGACGACCACCCATCTGAAGGAGGGCTGGTTCCGGCGCAACGGCCTCGCGCGCAGCGACCGGGCCACGTTGATCGAATATTTTATCCGTCACGACGACTATTTCACGCTCGTGACGGACGTCGAAGATCCGATCTATGCGACGGAGCCTTTCATCCGCACCTCGAACTGGGTTCTCGACCTCGGGCGCGAATTTCCGCCAAGGCTGGTGGGCTGCATTCCCAGCGTGGAAGTCGAACATCCGGAGGGTTATGTGGCGTACCACACCATCGGAGAGAACCATTTCCTGGAAGAATATCCGGCCCGGTGGGGAGTGCCAGCGGAGGCGGCTCGTGGCGGAGCGGAGACGATGTATCCGGAATACCAGGAAAAGCTGGCCAAAATGCCCTCGCCACCCAACACTTTCGCAATATCGAGCGACGAAGCAGTGAAAAGCGGAAGTCCGCAGCGCCCATACGTTTCGTGGATCCTTGCGCTGGCCGATGTTCGTTCTGAGCGCGGCTTTTCCAGCAGCGGACCTTACCTCAGTCCGGCGCGCCCTCCACAGCCGGCACCGGGATGGCTCACGACCTCTCGGGCGTTTGGAATGCACCGATCGGCCAGCGCGCGCAAGTTCCCGGGCAGCCACCCCACAATCCGGCCCCGCCGATGACCCCCGGCAGGGCAGGCTCAATTCGCCGCCAACACGCGCGACTTCAAGAGCGACCACCCCATCACCGTGAGCCCGGTGTACAAGTGCCATCCGGCGGGCTTGCCATACGCCTATACCAATGGCGGCTTCCCATTTGAGATCGTCCAGACGCCGCAGCGGATTTTCATGTTTTACGAATCGGCGCACCTATGGCGCGAGATCTGGATGGATGGGCGCGAGATGCCCAAGGACTCCGATCCACTCTGGATGGGCTATTCGATCGGGCATTGGGATGGAGACGATCTGGTGGCCGAGACGGCCAACTTCAACGATAAAACCTGGATCGATAACCTCGGCCACCCGCACAGCGACGCCATGAAGCTGACGGAGCGCTTTCATCGGATCGATCACGATCACTTGCAGATCGACTTTACGATCGACGATCCGAAGTTCTACACGGCGCTGTGGCCGATTCGCTACCACTACGATTTAAAAGCGAACTGGGAAATCGGCGAAGCCTACTGCATCCCGGAAGACGAGCAGGAGTTCCTGAAGCAAAATGTGCCGGAAACAAAAGAAAAGCCGGCATCCGATGCCAGCCGATAGTCTTAGCCGCTGAGGAAGCGGATTCACGTCAGCGTTTGTTGCTCCGCAGTCTGCTTGCCCGGAAGAAATGCAGATCCCTCGCTTCGTTCGGGACGACGCCTGGATGGTTTTGGCGCGCGGCTACTTCACATCGTTCGCCAGAGGAAGCCACACTTGAAAGCGCGTGTCCCCCGGCTTTGAGTCGACTTGAATGGTTCCGCGGTGCTTCTTCACGATTCGCTGCACGGTGTCCAGCCCAAGGCCGGTGCCTTCTCCGACTCCCTTCGTGGTGAAGAAGGGTTCGAAGATGTGCGGCTGTATGTCGGGCGGAATCCCGGGCCGTTGTCGCCGATCTCGACCACTACGCAATTGTCGTCGCGAGAGGTCGCGCACGCGCAGCTCGCCATTTCCGCCCATAGCGTCGATCGGCGTTGTCGATGATGTTGGTCCACACCTGATTCAATTCGCTTCCGAAGGAATTCACGAGCAGGGGAATTTTCTGGTAGTCGCGCTGCACGGTGATCCCGCGCTTTAGCTTGTGGTTCAGGATCGTAAGCGTGGTTTCCAGGCTCTTCACGATGTCGACGTTCTGCACCGGCGACTGGTCCATGTAGGTGTATTCCTTGATGGCGCGGACCAGGTCGGAGATTCGCGACGTGCTGCTTTCGATTTCATTCAGCAGCGTCGCAATTTCCACCGAGGCTGCGATTCTCACCAGCGCGGCCCGGGCCGTGCCCGGATCGAGGATGGCGAAAAGCGATTCCAGCGCTTCCGGCTTGATGTTCTTCCGCGCCAGATCCGCGGCCAGTTGCCACAGGTCGTTCTGCCCGTGACTGCGCAGCAAGGAATCGATCTGGTCTTCCAGATCGCTGATGGCCAGCGGATCGGGCGGCACTTCGTTGCTTTGCACGAAGGAAGCTTCCATCTTCTCGATTTCCGCTTTCTGGGCGGCGGTGAGGTCGCGGCGTCCCAATTCGTGGCTGGCGTCGCGAATTCTCTTGAGAATGTCGCGCAGCTGGCTGGTGGCGCGCTTGGCGGCGGAAGCGGGATTGTTGAGTTCGTGGGCGAGCCCGGCCGAAAGCTTTCCCAGCGAAGCCAGGCGGTCGCGTTGCTGTTCCCTGCGGGTGGTTTCGCGAATTCTGTCGGACATCAGCCCGACGAGACGCTGCGCCAGCTCCGGCATCTTCTGCACGAGCTCCGGAAACAGGGACGAAGGGAACTCAGCACGCGCGCGTCCGTGACGGCGCGGGCGCCCACGGTAAACTGCTTCATCCTTGAAAATGGCAGCACGCCGGTCACGTCGCCCGGCCACGATCGGAAGCACGACCGTTTCGCCGCCGAGTTCGCCGCGAGCCTGCAGCTGGCCCTCGAGAATCACAAACATCGCGTCGGCGGGATCGCCCTGGCGAAAGTAGGTGTCGCCGGCCTTGAGAAGCAGCTCTTCCGAGTGGCTGATGAACCAGGAGATCTGATCGTCCGGCAGGCCGGCGAATACCGGGACGCGCAGCAGTTCGGAATTCTGGGCCATTTAAACTTTGCTCAAATATTGATGGATGAACTGCACGGCCACCGATCCTTCACCCACTCCGGAAGCCACGCGCTTCACCGAGCCATGCCGCACATCGCCGACCGCGAAGATGCCGGGGACGTTGGTCTCCAGCAGAAAGGGATCCCGGTCGAGGGCCCAACCCTTGGGGCGCTGGCCCTCCCGGATCAGGTCGGGACCAGTCAGAAGGAATCCGCGTTCGTCGCGCTCGACGAGGCCGGCGAGCCAGTCGGTCTGCGGAAGTGCACCAATAAAGATAAACATCGCGGTGGCCGGCACGCGCTCGATCTTGTTTGTATCGGAACAAAGAAAAGAAATCTCTTCCAGATGCGTTTCGCCGTGAGCTTCGGACACGCTAGCGTGCGGCCAAATCTGAATGTTCGGCGTCTCTTTGATCTGATCGATCAGATATTGCGACATCGTGCTGGATAAAGAGGCGCTTCGCACCACGACGAAAACCTTCTCCGCATACTTCGCGAAGTTCATGGCCGCCTGGCCGGCGGAATTTGCGCCCCCGATCACGTAAACAATCTCGCCTTTGCAGGAAAGCGCCTCGGTGGCGCCGCCACCGTAATACACGCCGGCTCCCTGCAGACGGTCGATTCCCGGCGCATCGAGCCGCCGCCACTGCACTCCCGTCGCGATCATCAGCGCATGGCAGGAGATTTCGTTGCCATCCGCCAGCTTGATCATTCGGTAAGGGCCTTCGGTGCGCACGCTGAGCGCTTCCTGCGGCGCCAGGATTTCCACCCCAAAACGCTGCGCCTGCACCACGGCGCGCCGGGCCAGATCGCCGCCGCTGAGACCCATGGGAAATCCGAGATAATTCTCGATGCGCGAACTCATTCCCGCCTGGCCGCCGGGGGCTTCGCGTTCGATCATCACCGTGTGCAGCCCCTCAGACGCGCCATAGACGGCCGCCGCAAGGCCGGCCGGGCCGCCGCCTACGATGGCCAGATCGTAGAAGTTGGTTTGGGCGCGGGTTCGCAACCCGACCCTCTGGGCCACGTCCGCGGGCACGCTTTCGAGAAGCTTCGTTCCGTCAGGAAACAGAACAATGGGCAGGCTCGCAGCCTCTGGTCCCAGGGCTTCCAGCAGGTTCTTCGTTTCCGGATCGTTGGCCGAGGCTTCCACGTCAATCCACTGGTAAGGGACGCGATTTCGCGCCAGAAAGTCCCGCAGTTCGTAGGAGCGCGGCGACCAGCGCGTTCCCAGCACTCGGATTCCCTCGAATGCCGGGCGGTAAGAAGCGCGCCAATCGTCGAGCAAATCGTCCAATTGCGGGTAGAGGTGCTCCGCCGGCGGATCCCACGGCTTCATGAAAAAATAATTGATGTTGGCCTGGTTGATGGCGCTGATGGCGGCATTGGTGTCGGCATACGCGGTAAGCAGCGCGCGCTTCGCCTCCGGGAAAATCCGCATGGCTTCCTGCAGGAAGGCGACGCCGTCCATGTGGGGCATGCGCTGATCGGCGAGCAGGAGGGCGACGCTGTCGTTGCGCACCTTGAGCTGCTTCAACAGGTCGAGCGCGCCGTCGGGAGAATCGCTGCCGATCACGCGGTAGTCGGCGCCGTACTTTGAACGCAGGTCGCGCTCGATGGCCCGCAGAACGTCGGAATCGTCATCCACACTCAGCAAAATCGGTTTCGCCATACCGGTTCCAATCCAGGGCAGGAAATTATTCTAGGCTTCTGGGACGTTTTGACAACCGATAACATGATGCCCGGGGCGCGCGTGGGGATTCAGATTGATTTAGGGGAGCGGTCCAGAAAGGCCGAGACCAGCCGGAAGGCGCGTTCCGCCCCGCCGGAAATCCTCCGTGACCAAAGGTGCTCGCGGCCTTCTGCCTGCACCGAACAGAAGTCCGGCCGCGCGATGCCGGCATTCTCATTTGCCGCGGCATCGCAAAGCTGGGAATAGAGGTCGAGGAACGAAGAGGCTACCGTCTCCCAACGGAACTGCTCGGCGGTTCGCAACGCGTTTTGCACGCGGTCTGCCCGGAGCGAATGATTCGTGACAACCTCAGTGATGGCCGCCGCGAAGCTTTCCTCGTCCGGCGGCACGAGCCAGGCATTTTGCGCGTTTGCGTAGGAGGTAACACCTCCGGTGTTTGGCGCAACCAGCGGCAAACCCGACGCCATCGCCTCAAGGGGCGCGATCCCAAACGGTTCTCGCGGGTTTGGATGAACGAATATATCCGCGTTCGCCAGAAGATCGGCAAGCTGATTGGATTCTTTTATGTGTCCTAGAAACAAAACCTTTCCCGGAACGCGCTCCCGGCAAAAGGATTCCCAGTGGGCGCGTTCGATGCCGTCTCCGGCAATCAGCAATCGGAAGCCGGCCTGGCTTCGTTTCGAGAGCGTGGCCATAACATGAAACAGCAGGGCAAGATTTTTTTCCGGAGCCAGCCGGCCTGCGTAAAGAAGCAACACGCTTTGATTGTTTCCGCCGCACCTCCGCCGCAGTTCTTCTCGAATGGCGTGCGATCGCCTCGATGGAGAAAGACAGGCGCTGTTGATTCCCATGGGGCGAATCCATGTGTTTCGCGGTGTCAGATGTCCGATAGAGGCGGTCCGCAATTCTTCCGCGGTGTATTCGGAATTGACGATGTGGTGATCGAAGAAAGGAAAATAAACCCACTTTACATACGCCGAGCAGAACTGCCTGGCAAGGGGAAAAGCCCCGAGATAGCTGCGAAAATTATCGTCCATTCGCTCACAGCTGAGCCCGACGACAACGGGCCTGAAATCAAGAGCCGGCAACAGGCGCCGCCGTAAAACGGCGCCCAGATAGTTCAGCGTGTACTTGTCACAGATTTCGACCAGATCGGGGCGTTCGCTCATAAGAATCTTTTGCAGCTTGCTTCCGGCCATCAGAAACTGGTTGGGATAAATCATCCGGTATTGGGCATTGAAAAACGCTCGCGGCGCTTCCACCCGGTAAATCCTGCCGAATGGCCCGCAATCCTCAACCGAGTCGCGCTCACCCGGCACCACGAGGCGTATGTGCCGGCCCTTTCTATTTGCTTCTTCCATCAAGGCTCGATAGAAGGTGGCGATGCCGCCGGAGCTTTCGTGCCAGGAGTTGGTCAGGTGCAGCGTCTTGATCATCGCGAGCGATTCCTCCATCAATAGATCGAGCGAAAGCAATGGCCTTCGCCCATTACGTTTCCGGAAATCACCCGGCAGCTCTGCTTTTCAACTGCATCAGGCGCTGCGGCAAAAGGGCAACAAACGAGAGCAGCAGCCGCGGCAGGCGCTTCAGATCCGAGCCGAAGCTTCGGCCTTCTGCTCCCACGAGCAGCGTTCCGCGCTTCATTGCGTACCAGTTGAATAAGGATGAAACCGCACTCACGATGATCGATGCGCTCTCCGCCATCCGCAGATGCGGGGTTCCTCGCATCCAGTGGAGGGCAGCCTCGACAATCTGAAAGATGCCGGGAACGACGGCCGTCAAAAAAACGATCGTCAACCACTGCGGTTCCGCGTCGCGAAGATTCTGAATGAGAGCGCCGTAGAAACCGGCGGAAACCGCGCAAAAGAAGCACTCCACGAGGACGGCAGTCAGCGCCGCAACCCAGCCTCTGTGAACCGTCGCGGCCAGAAAGATCGGCGCGCGAAGAATGATGCTCAGCCACGCGGATTTCCAGTTCCACAAAAGCAGAATCCGCTGCGGGTTCTGCAAAAGACCGGCGAGGGCGTGAAACAGCGGTTTCCTTTCGCTGTAGGGGCGCCCCGGATCGAGTGTTTTCACCAAGCTTGCGAGTATAGGAAATGGCTGTCCAACGGGCCGGTTAACGAATCGTAAAAATTACGTGAACTGGCCAAAGATATAACTGCTGATTAGCAAGCACCTGTTCCAAAAAAACTCGGAATTGTAACGCAGCATTAAGTTGCGCCCTCCACGATGGCCCTCGAAGGCGAACAACTGCGGCCCTTCAAGCGGAGGTGGTTTTGCACAGCAGACTCAGCTACCAGTGGAAAGAACCTCGAGCAGCCAGGGAATACCGCGCAGCCGTTTCACTGCATGGCCACACCAACCGTTCCAGGGAGGGCCTTACCTTCATCGCCAAATTTGTCTCGGAGCGTCCTCTATGGCGTTTTGTCCTGGCGACCCAGGAAAAAAGGGCCCAGACCGAATCCTCCATCACCGTGGACTTTTCCAGGGCCTATTGGACGCCGCCGCTCTCTCCCCTGGCTGCGTTTCGTCTCGAGCGGGACCAGATCGAGCGTGGTCTCAGAATTGCCGGGATGGTTTCGCTGACAGATCACGACAGTATCGACGCGCCGTTGTCGCTGCGCATCATCGAAGAAACGGCTGAAATCCCAATCTCGGTCGAATGGACCGTCCCGTACCTGAATACCAACTTGCACCTGGGCATTCACAATCTGCCTGCAGACCGCGCCGAAGCCATCATGGTTCAGTTGGGCAGCTACACCAGGAACCCGTCGCAGGAAGGCCTGTTCGATCTTCTTGGGACCCTCGACAAGGATCCCGACGTCTTGATCGTTCTCAATCATCCGCTGTGGGACCTCGCCGGAGTCGGCCGGCAAAAGCATATCCAGACACTCACCGATTTCGTGGCGAAGTTCGGAAACCTGATGCACGCCTTCGAACTTAGCGGCTTGCGAAGCTGGGAGGAAAATAACGCCGTCCTGGAATTCGCCGAGAAATGGAATCAACCCGTTATCAGCGGCGGCGACCGACACGGAATCACACCCAGCGCCGTTGTAAGCCTCACCAATGCGCAGGACTTTCCCGAGTTCGTTCACGAAATACGGAAAAAACACCAGAGCCATGTCTTGTTTATGCCGCAGTATGCCGAGCCGTTCCCTCTTCGCGTCCTTCAATCGGTGCTCGATGTTGTTCGCGAATATCCCGATCTGCCTGGAGGCTCAAGACGCTGGGATGAACGCGTGTTTCATCCCGACAGCAACGGAGTCATGCGGCCGCTCATAACTTTGTGGGATGCCCCTCCGGTTTTCATCCCCCTGTTTTTCGCGGCGATTCGCTTGATCGAGTTCGCTCCCATCCGCAAAGCCATGGAACGCGCCATGGCTCACCCTCAACACGAGATGTATTTTGCCCTTAGGAAAGGGCAGGAGGCTGCTTCGCAATGGAAGAAAGCTTACGGATCGCCTTTTTCCCGGATACCTACGACGAAATCGACGGCGTGGCGAACACCAGCCGCCAATTTGAAGCGTTCGCGAAGAAGCGCGGGCTCGACTTCCTGATCATCTGCGGCGGCACGGCGAACAAAACCGAGACCGAAGGGACGGTGAGGCGCATCACGTTCCGCCGAAGTTCCTTCGGATTTCCGCTCGATACGGACCACACCTTTGATCTGGCATTCTGGCGTCACTACAATCGGGCCATCACTGAAGTCCGCAAATTCTCTCCCGACATTGTCCACATCACGGGACCAAGCGACGCAGGGCAGCTGGGAGTGCTCATTGCCCACCAACTCGGTGTCCCTCTGGCGGCGTCCTGGCATACCAACCTCCATGAATATGCCGAGCGCCGGGCGTCTGTACTCTTTGGCGTGCTTCCGAAGGTTGCGCGTCAGAAAACGGGCGGCTTCATCCGCGAATCCTCACTGTCGCTGATTTTGAGGTTCTACGGTTCCGCGGATCTGCTTTTTGCCCCCAACGCAGCCCTGATCGACCTGCTGGCCAGAAGGGTAAATAAGCCGGTTTACTCGATGAGGCGCGGCGTGGATGCGCTGCGCTTCACTCCGGAGAAACGCGACAGATCGGATGGAAAGTTCACGATCGGCTACGTCGGCCGTTTGACCGTGGAGAAAAACATCCGCTTTCTTGCCGAGCTCGAGGCGGAGTTGCTTCGCTCCGGATTCTCCGATTTCCGTTTTTCGATCGTGGGGCAGGGCGGGGACAGCGAGTGGCTCAAAGCCAACATGCAAACAGCCGATTTTTCGGGCGTCTTGAAGGGCGACGCACTGGCCAGGGCGTATGCCAATCTGGATGCGTTCGTCTTCCCGTCTCGCACCGATACCTTCGGCAATGTGGTCTTAGAGGCCCTGGCGTCTGGGGTGCCGGCGATTGTTACAAACGGCGGCGGTCCGCGATTCATCGTGCGGCATGGTGAAACGGGCTTCGTCGCCCAGGACACTGGGGAATTTGTTTCTTATATTCGGCGCCTTGCTTCGGAGCCGGAGCTACTGCGAGCGATGCGCCAGGCCGCGCGATCCTGGGCCCTGAACCTGTCGTGGGACCGGATTTTTGGAGGATTGTATGCGGATTACGAAAAAGAGCTGCGGAGTCCCCCGTTGATGAGCAAGAATGCGGGCAGGCGGCCACAACAGGGCATTGTGTCGCCGCGGCTCAGTTAGGCCGGCCTGCTCTGCCGGAGCCAATTATCGTGGAGGAGGATCAGGCCCAAAATCTGAAGGAGGTCCGCAAGGGATGTTCTTCGAAGGAAGGAAGTTTGCCGCCTCACTCCTGCTGAGCGCCGTGTGTCTTTTGAACGTCGCCATTTGCCCGGCGCGCCAGTCCCGCGACCCGCAATCGCCCAGTGCCCAGGATGCTCCTCTCAGTGTGGCTGAGGTTGTTAGCGGCATGGAGGCTAGAAACCAGGCACGCGCGAGCGCTTTGCGAAGCTATGAGGGAACCCGCGTTTACCGCATGCAATACCACGGCTTTTTCGGCAGCCGCAATGCCGAGATGGTCGTCGGCGTGAAAGCGTCTCCGTTGGAAAAGCAGTTCACCGTGGAATCACAGTCGGGGTCCAGGTTCGTCATCGACCACGTCTTGACAAAGCTCCTGGACGGCGAAAAGGAAGCCTCGGCTAACGACGAGGCGCGCCAGCGTACCGCTCTGACCACCAGGAATTACGATTTCACTTTAGCGGGTTTTGATGCGTCCGCGGATCGCCCGCAGTACGTGCTCAACGTGATTCCCAGAACCGATGAGAAATTTCTCTATCGCGGGAAAATCTGGGTCGACGCGAAGGACTTTGCCGTCACGCGCATCGAGGCGGAACCGGCAAAGAGCCCTTCCATGTGGATCAAGAAGACCGACATACGGCACACGTATGAAAAAATCGGCGACTTTTGGCTGCCTGAGGAAAACAAAACCGAAAGTTTGATCCGCTTTGGGGGCCACGCCCTTCTTTCCATCGAATACCGCGACTACCGAATCACCGACGCCGCACCCTTGAACATGTCCACAATTTCCCCCGACGTTCGGGCCGGGGCCGCCGGTCATTAGCAGGCTGCGGAAAAATGCCAAAATTCTATTCCTCAGGGGCTAAAGCCCTGTTGAATCCCCGGACGTTATGTCGGAGCTTAAGCTCCGACCCCCTAAAACCGGAGTTTTTCCGCAACCTGCTCGTGCGAGGCGCGCGAAGTTGCGAAGATGAAAGCTCTGAAGACGAAAGTTCTCAAGATGAAAGTTCTGAAGTCCAGGTACGGCGTGAAAATCGGAGGCTTTTCCTGAAGGGTGTGCTGAAGAAGAGAAACAAGGGGCCGATTGTCCGGGTGCACCGGCCCCTTATTGTTATTTAGGCAGTCGGTTGCTTGCGGAGCGAGAAGGCCAAAAGGCCAAGCAGTCCCATGCCCAGCATCAGGAAGCTGCCCGGCTCGGGCGTTGGCACCGGGTCGCCGTCATTTTGCCCCGGGTCGCCGTCATTTTGCACCGGCACGACGGTGAGTTGAACGTCATCGTAATCTGCTTGGCCGCCCGCGCTGCCGAGCACAATACTCAGGTCGCCGGGCGTTACGATGCTGCCGGTGGTGTAGGTCAGGAATTCCTGCTGATAGGTCCCGGGAGTAATCGCGCCGTTCGAAGCCGAGAAGGTTGAGAGCACGTTGCTGCCGGCATCGAGTGAGAACGAATAGTCGGTGACTTCGTTATCAAGCCGGTCGCCCACATACACCGACAGCGTGTAAATGGAGTTGGGCAGCAGCGAAACACCGGTTAAGGTTTGCGAAATTGTGCCGCCGTTCGTATACGCCACGACGGTGCCGTCGGGCGCGGGCGTGCTGTAATAGGAAGAGTTGAACGTCACGGTTCCAGTCTGGCCCCCGGACGTGGTCCAGTCGGGGATTCCACCTATGTTGTAAGCGCATCCCGTTCCGCATGAAATGTTCAGCGGATTGGTGTCTTCGAATGACGGGTTCTGGATGGCAATGTCATCTGCCATGGCCGCCCCGCCGAATAAAACAAGTACGAGTGTAAGAACAACTGATTTCATTTTTTCCTCTCCCGGACACCGGATCTAAGGTTCTCTGCTTCAGGTTCTCTGTTTCAAATTGCACCTATTACGACAATTATAGTTTGCAACGCGAGGACCATTTGGTTTGTGTTGAAAATGTTGCACTTAGCTCCTGTGATTCTAGTACCACCAACGGCCTCGTACTGTTTCGCGGGTAGCGGCATTGTGCAAATCATTTGTTCTGAGACCCCGAAGCCTTGTTTGAAGCTTTCCCCAGGAAGGAAAATCATTTCCTGCCGGCATGGCCCGGGGGCATTGGCATTCTTTGCTACTGCGGAAGCCGGCCGGCCAGTCCCTCCGGGTTTCGTGATCGCCGCAGATTCGTTTTGATCCAGGAGCTGCACACATAGACGGTAGCGTTCGAGGCCGCAATTCACACTGGGCGAAGGGTTACATTTGAAACAGTACTTGTGGGGCAGTACTAAATTGCACGCGATGAGGAATCGGCGGTTTCACGCCGGCGCCGCGATTCATTCGGAGGAGGCGGAGTTCGCCGTCGCAGCAAAGTCGCTCCAGATACTTTCCCCAGTGGGCACCGCACGCCTCATAATAGAAGCGCAGACTAGATTGTGAGGAAATGTCTATGACCGACAGCCGAGTTGCAACCCACCGTCATAAAACGCACGGTCCCGTCATATTGCTTGAATCCACGGCTCAGTTGGCAAAAGTGCTGGTCTTGGACCAGGGCGATGAAATATGGGTGAAGCTTTCGGACCTGACGCAAGGCGCCCATGCGGTGTCAAAGAAAGCCCCACGGAAGGCCAGTTCGAAGGATCGGCCAACTTCGTCGGCGAACAGCAACTACCGGATTATCCGTTCTCTATAAACAAAAGCTCAGTAATGGAAATGCTCGATTGATGCGGTGGTCCCGCCCGCATAGGCTCGGGGAGAGGCGTTTGCCGCCTCTTTTGAAGTGAAAGGGGCCCTCAAATGAAGCGGTTTCTATTCCTTTACGGACTGCTGGCGCTTTTCTCCTCAGGTTACTTGAATCAAGTTCCTGCAATTCGCGCGCAGAGCGCCCCTCAAAGTAGCTCGCCTCCCGCGAAGCCGTCCGAGGACATTGTCAGGACTGCGATGAAAAACGTGGATTTCCACCTCACGGACACGATCACGGTCCACATTTCCACTCTGGAAGGCAAATTAGCTCCCGAGGGTGGTGGCATTCCCGTGTTTGACGACAAGAAATCGTTTCATCTGGACGTTGACTCAGCGCGCATCCAGGTGGGGGCGCAGGCCTTGTCGAATGATCTGAATGACTATGTATTTGCGAAACCCGGCGCTCCCATTAAAAAGCTTGCGATCACGACCCACGGAAACCAGCTCATCTTGAAAGGACTGCTGGCGAGTAAAGGCGACATCGCTTTCGAGACAGATGGCACCGTCTCCGTCACTCCGGATGGCCGGATTCGAATCCATACTGTGAAGGTCCGGCCCTTCATTTACCGGTGAAGGGACTGATGGACATGCTGGGACTCGACACGGCTAAGCTGATTGACACAAAGAAGCTCACCGGCATCACCGTCGACAAAGATGATCTGATCCTGGACCCCGAACAAATTTTGCCTCCCCCCGCCATGCGCGGCCGACTGAGCAGCATTCAGGTGGAAAACGCACGGGATCTCGCTGGTATTCGGCGCTTCCGGGTCGAAAGGGGCAGCGCGACTCTCTCCCAGCCGGTGCGGCGGCCGCAATTACGAACTGTTTCGCGGGGGCACGGTGCGTTTTGGCAAGATGACGATGAATGACGCGGACTTGGAATTGATCGACGCGGAGCCGGCCGACCCCTTCGATTTTTCGATCGACCATTACCAGGACCAACTCGTCGCCGGCTACGCCAAATTGACGAAGGCCGGCGGCCTGTGCGTCCACGTGCCTGATTTAAGCAAAGTTAAGCAGAGCCAGCCGCGCGCCGCGAAATAGGCGGGTTCTGCCCGGCTCGCGCCGGAAATACAAATCGAAACGAAGCGAGTTTGTAATAATATGCGTGCGCTCTTATTTCCGTATTGCCGCGGGCGTTCGCGGCGCCGGTGGATTTCTGGTGACCGGGACAGGGAGAAATCGTGATGCGAAACACGGGGATCAAAAGAATCGCCATGCTCATGTTACTGCTGACGGCAACGTTCATCGTAGCCGTTGCGAGTCGCAGGGCGGAAGCGCGCCAGCAAGCTGCCGGCAGCGCGCGGCAGGTTGCCGAGCAGGTTGCGATTGATCCGGACGACATCGGCGGCGTGGTCACCAGTTCGAAAGGCCCCGAAGCGGGCGTATGGGTGATCGCCGAAACGACCGAACTGCCGACAAAATTTCGCAAGATCGTGGTTACCGACGAGCGCGGCCGCTATCTTTTGCCGCAACTCCCGAAAGCTACGTACAAGGTATGGGTGCGCGGCTATGGCCTGATCGATTCGGGCGCCGTGAGCGCGATACCAGGGCAGCATCTGGCGTTAACGGCCGTAATCGCGCCCAACCCGAAGGCGGCGGCGCAGTATTATCCCGCCAACTACTGGCTTTCGCTGCTTCGCGTGCCTCCCAAGAGCGCGTTTCCGATGACGGTCTCGGTTCCCTCCGACAAGTTATCCTATTCCCGCGGGCCGGGAAGCATGCAGGCGCACGACCCTGTTGGCGATGGGCCCATGCAGCGGGGAGTGGTTGAGACGCAGGCCAATTGGGTGGCCACGATCAAGAACTGCGCCTCGTGCCACCAGATGGGAACCAGGATCACCCGGGAGATTTCCCCGGCCCTGGGCACCTTTGGTTCCAGCACCGAGGCCTGGGACCAGCGAATCCGCATGGGACAGATCGGCAGCAGCATGGTCGGAATGCTGAACCCTCTGGGGATTGGGGACGCCGAAAAGGTTCTCGCCGATTGGTCCGATCGCATCGCGCAAGGGGAACTCCCTCCCGCGCCCCCGCGGCCGGCGGGCGTCGAGCGGAATCTGGTGATTACCATGTGGGACGTGGGAACGCCCGTCACGTTCGCGCACGATCTCTACGCCACGGATAAGCGGCATCCGGAATCCAATCCTTACGGACCGGTGTACCTCGGTGATTTCAATAGCGGCGATCTGCACGTTCTCGATCCCGTGAAAAATGCGGATCACACCGTGCCTCTGGAGGTTCGCGGAGACCGCAACGCCATCGCACGCGGCGGCCATGCCGCGGGGCCGATGGAGACCCCTTCGCTCTATTGGGGGGACGAGCTTATTTACGACGAACGCCAGCAAACCGAAGTGAAGAACGTGGACACCCAGGGCCGCCTGTGGATGGCGACGGTGTTCCGTCCCCCGAGCAATCCCGCCTGGTGCAAGGAAGGATCGAGCAACAAGTACGCGCAGTATTTCCCGATCGCTAACAGCTACCGCCAGCTTGCCTATTACGACGGAAAAACCAAGAAGGAGACGTGGGTCGATACCTGCTTTGGCAACCACCACGCTGCGTTTGCGGACGACGCGGACCAGACGATTTATCTGGTCGGAACCGGCACCGTGGTGGCATGGGTAAAGCCCGGAGTTCTCGACCGCGGCGGCGATATGGAGGCTTCGCAGGGCTGGTGCCCGTCGTATTACGACATCAACGGCGACGGAAAATATGAGAAGGGCATCGATAAGCTGATGCCCGACAGCGGCTACTACGTCTCCTACAATCCCATCGACAAAAGCGTCTGGTTCAGCGTGCCGAAGACGCCCGGCAGGATCATCCGCATGGACTTGGGTTCGAATCCGCCGGAGACCTGCCATGCCGAAGCGTATGAACCGCCCTATTACAATCCGAAGGTCCCCGGACAAGCCAGCTACCTTCCTCGCGGCATCGACGTGGACAGCCACGGCTTGGTCTGGGTAGGCCTTGCGGGAAGCGGCCAGTTGGCGAGCTTTGACCGCAGCAAATGCAAGGTGCTCACAGGCCCGGAGTCTTTCGACGGGCAGCATTGCGTGGAAGGTTGGACGATTTATGATGTGCCAGGGCCGCAACTGAAGAACGTCAGCGAGCCGGGAAGCGCCGACTTCCTCTACGGCGATTGGGTGGACCGTTTTAACACCTTCGGGCTGGGCCCGGACGTTCCCATTGCCAACGGCACTGGCTCGGACTCGCTGTTGGCGTTCCTGCCGGACACGCACAAGTGGGTGGTTCTGCGCGTTCCCTATCCCCTGGGCTTCCACACGCGGAATCTGACGGGCCGCATCGACGACCCGAACGCCGGCTGGAAAGGGCGCGGGCTATGGGCAGGGAATGAAGTTCGTAATCCGTGGCACATCGAAGGAGGGAAGGGAACCAGGCCGGAGGCCGTCCACTTTCAGCTGAGGCCGAATCCGCTCGCGAAGTAGATTGGGCAACCGGCGCGCTTCGCGCGGCGTGGGCAGGCCTCGACTGCTGGACACGGAGCGAAGCCGGCCAGCAGTGGAACCAGCAGTGGACGGGCAAGCCGGACGTTCGCAGAACCCGGCGGCGCTGCCTAGCTGCCCCCGCCCTTCCCCTGTTGCTGGTTCTTGTTGCCGCTCAGCTCACGATAAATGGCCTCGATGAACATATTGGTCGTCCAAGGGCCGGTCGTCGCGCCATAGAGTCCGTCGTAATCGAGCGTCAGCTTGGCGGCCTTCACTTGATCGAGGCTCATGCCCTTGTTCACCATGCTCTGCACGCGATCGCGGATTATGGTCACCATGTCCCGATAGTCCACCACGTCATTTCGATCGCAGACGTGCCCATGTCCCGGTATCACGTACGTGCCGCCCTCTTCGTTTTCTTCGGGCTCAAGCATGTCGATGATCTGGTTCAGCGTCTGGATCAGGCCGTTGATGCTGCCGCCCTCCTCCGCTTTGATCACCGGGTAGCTCGCCAGCGTAAAAATATCGCCGGTGCTGATGACATCCGAACTCCGGAACAGGACGTAGCTATCGCCATCGGTGTGAGCATGGGCGGGGTGGTAGATAAACACGCCCTCGCCGTTGTAAAACTTCCAGTCATCGGTCTCATAGGTATCGGTCGGCCAATCGGCGGATGGGAAGAGGGATTGTTTTCCGCTCGGCGCGCTGATGCGCGTGAGCACGTTGTAGTGCGCGACGACCGAAGCTCCGCCAGGCGCGATTAACGTGGACCCGATATTCGGCACCGGAATTCCCGCCTTTGCGAGGTTGGCATTGCCGCCGATGTGATCCGCGTCGGCGCTCGTATCGATGATGAACATGATGCGTTTCTCGGTTATGCTTCGTATGGCGTCAAGCACTTGATCGCTCATTTCCGCCACGCCGGCGTCCACCAGGAAAACCACTTGCTTTTCCCACCTGGACGGTAATATTCGCGCCCGCCCCGGAGATCATGTACACGTTGCCCTGCACATGCAGAATCTCGACCTTGCCATTGACGGCTTTCCCCTCCGGCGCACCCGGGCCGGGAGTGGATGCAGCGATGGATTTGTCGTTGGGCTGCGCGTAAACACAAGCTGCCATGCCCGCAAAACAAATGGCGGCCAGCCCAAAAACCACCCGCAGACTGCTGGCGAAACTTCCCTCGCACCGGCTCATTGCTTCATCTCATCTTTTACCGAAAGCTTCGGAGGCGCGGGCATTTCCGCCAGCTTCTGCTGGTATTCGGGATACATCGTCTGCGCCCCGCCCCGGGACGCTTCCACGGGAATGCCCCACCGCGAAGCAAATTCAGTCAGAAATCGGTTGGTCCCCGGCAGATGGTGCGCCACATATCCTTTCGGGTGCGGCACCTCGACGTCCGGTACGCAGTAGTAGGGCACGATCCGGTCGATCATATCCAGCACCCAATTCGAGGTCCGAATGAACGGTTCGGTCGTGTAGATGGGGTCTTCCACGTCCGTGACGAGGGTGAAGTAGTTGTCGTGCCGGATAAAGTATTCGATCAGCGTAGCCCGCTCGCTGCGCGGAAGCCCGTTGCGCCGCAACCACCCTTCCTTCAGATGATCGGTCATCACCTTCAGCATGTCCCCTTCCCACTCGCCGGTAGAGAATCCCTGCCAGGTGTGGGGCGCGCTCTCGGAGGGGTGAGGCCGCCCGTCCATGTAGATCACCCTCTGGGTAAGCATGAAACGCAGCGTGGCGTGCCAGTCCACGACCTCCTGTGTGAACGGGTCAATCTCCGAACGGATGCGCATGTCCGAAGGCCCGCGCGGGGCATAGTCCGAAGGATGCGGCTGGCACTCGTGCTCCACCATTTCCCATTTCTGCGCATCCCACGCGTCCGCCCGCATGCGCGCTGCGTCGTTGACGGGAATCCCCGTGTAATCGCCGATCTCGGGGCCCCCCAATCGCTCGGGAAAATCCTCGTGCATCTTCTCCGCCCACTGACCGGCCAAATCGACCTGCGCAAACGCAGGCTGGCCCACGAGCATCAGCAAAAAAAACGAACAAACCCCGAACATCTGGCGTCGCCAGGCGCTAAGCATCTTTATTCCTCGCACATGGATTACCTAACAAAGGGGTCGGGCCGATCGGCAAGCAAGCAGTGAAACGGTGGCCGGAATTTCCCTGTTGCATTTTCCATTCGATCGGAAAGCCTAGCTTTCCTGCCCTGTTGTGTCAACCGCAAGTCGCGCAGTTGCCTCGCAATTCGGGCGTCCCATTCGGTTTCTGCGCGCGTATTCTTACCGGCGCATTGACGACACTGGCGCAGGCTGGAAGAGGCGCGGTTTGCGGGCGGGGAACGAGGCCAGCATTCCCTGGCACCAGAAACTGGGAGAGGGTACGCGTTCGGAGGCCGTGCACTTCGAGTTGCGGCCCAATCTACTCCCCAAGTAAGCCGTTCTAAAAAGTTGAATCAGTTAAGTTTACTTTGAAGTGAACTTTGGGCAGGCCACAGAAAACCGTTGATTCTTTTTCCAAACTGGATTATAAACCGGGCACCAAATGGGGTGGGTATCTGTGTGTTTTTCCGGGCTGCTGTAATTCAGTCGCTCTGAAGGAAAAGCCACAAGGCCCTGCATTTATCTTAAATCACGGGTATTGGGGGATTCGTATGTCGAAACACCAAGTCAATGTTATTGGCCGTTGGACTCTTCGCCTCTCGGTGGTGATCTGCTCTCTCCTCATTCTTTGCTCCATAATCTCGGCGCCGTCGCTGTTCGGGCAGACGGCTGCGACCGGGGCGTTGACGGGGACCCTGAGGGACTCCTCCGGGGCCGTGGTGCCCAACGCCACCGTGACGGTGACCAGCATTGGCACGGCCCAGGTGCGCACGGCGACCACGAGCGCCGACGGGACCTACAAAGTTGGCTTGCTGCCCCCTGGTGATTACAGCCTCAAGTTCGCAGCGAACGGATTCAATGCGGTAGAGGTGCCGTCGGTGACGATTGTTGTGACCGAAACGGCCGTTCTCGATCAGACCCTGCAAGTGGGGGCGCAGACGCAGCAAGTGGAAGTCCGCGCGGAAGCGGAAGCCGTCCAAACCGCCAGCTCCACGGTTGGAAACGTCGTGAGCTCCCAGACGATGACCGCCATGCCTTTGACTTCCCGCAACTATACGAACCTGCTGGGTCTCGCGGCGGGAGCCAACGCCGCGGTGTTCGATGCGGCGAACCTGGGACGGGGCTCGGAAGACATTGCCGTCAATGGCTCGACCATTGCGCAGAATAATTACTCGATGGATGGCGCATCGATCGTGAATTTCACGACCAACGGGAATACCGCCGATGGCGGCTCCAATCCCGGAATCGGAATTGTGAATCCGGACGCCATCGAGGAATTCAAGATTCAGACTTCGATGTTCGATGCCGGCTACGGCCGCAAGCCCGGCGCCAATGTGAACGTGGTGACCAAGTCCGGAACCAATGCGTTTCACGGCGCCGCTTTTGAATTTTTCCGCAACACCGCGCTCAATGCCAACGATTTCTTCCGCAAAATCAGTCCTGCTGTGGGAGGAGTTCCCGAAGACGGGCGGCAAGTGCTAAACCAGAACCAGTTCGGCGGCGTATTCGGCGGCCCGGTGAAAAAAGACAAGCTGTTCTTCTTTGTTTCTTATCAGGAGACCCGCCAGAAGAACGGGATTTCGCCGGCCGGCTATTCGACCCCGACCCTGGTCGGCATTCCCTCCGGTGCGCGCAACACTCCGGCTTTCCAAGCGGCGCTGGGTTCGGCGTTTTGTCCTGGTGGCAGCGCCACGGGCGGTACCAAGGCAACCAGCGTGGTTCAAGTGGCTTGCAATGGCTCCAACATCAATCCGGTGGCTCTGAATCTTCTGGAGTTGAAGAACCCGGACGGCACCTACTTTATCCCCGGCTCTTCCACCGGAGTCAACCAGAACGTCACCTTCAGCATTCCCGCAAGCTATGCGGAGCATCAGGCTCTCGGCAACTTCGATTACGTGCTCAACAGCAAGAATACCTTGTCGGGTCGGTGGGCCTACAGCGGGGATCAGACGAACGCAACCATGGATTGCTCCGCGACGGGGACAACCATCAGCCAGTGCCTGCCGGGGAACCCGGCGGAAGTATGGTTCCTGACGCAATATGCGGTCTTGAAGCTTACCTCCACGCTGACCCCCAATCTCGTGAACGAAGCGCGGGTTTCCATGCAGCGCAATATCGTCGGTCCGCAGAATGAGGTGCCGGTTACCGATACTCAGGTGGGAATCACGCCCCTGGTTCCGTCCATCAACACGCTCGATACCATCACCGTCAGCGGGCTCCTGGCCTTTGGCGGCAGGGGCAATTTGGGCACCCTGATGGAAGACACTTCCCTCGAAGCGGCGGATCAGATCTCGTGGTCTCACGGAAAGCACACCGTTCGCGCGGGATTTGAATTCGAGCGCGATCGCGAGAATTGGCAGTATGCCGGTGTGGGCATCGGTGCCCTCACGTTTCAGACCTTCGAGGATTTCCTCCTTGGCCTGCCAGGATGCGCCCCCAGCCTCTCCGCGGCTGCCTGCGCGGCGAGCGCTGCTGCCGGGACCACCAACGGGAGTTCCACGAGCAACATTTCCAGCTCCGGCTCCATCGTTTCCGCCACGCCGCCTGGTGGCGTCGATCACGGCTACCGCATCGCCGCGGCTTCGGCCTTCTTGCAGGATGACTTCAAGGTCCGCAGCAATTTGACGCTGAATCTCGGGGTGCGCTGGGAATACGACGGGTTGGTTTCCGACAATCGCGGCCTGCTCACGAATATCTGGCCGAGCCTGATCAACACCGTCAACGTGCCCGTATCTTTGGGTGGCAATCTCGGAACATCGGCCGCCACGGGATCGCTTGCCGGTTTTGTGGTGCCTTCGAACTTCAACTTTGCGGCTTTCCCGCCACCTCCGGTGGGCGGTCTTTTCCAGAACAATCAGAACATCGCCACGCAGAACAGCCCATCCATCAAGAATTATGCCCCGCGCATCGGTTTCGCCTGGAAGCCCTTTTCCAGCGATCGATTCGTGGTGCGCAGCGGGTTCGGATATTTCTACGACCGTGTGGGCGTGACCACTTACAACAAGAGCACGCAGACCAGCATCCCCTACGCCGTTCCGTACCAGCAATCCGGCGCCTCGAACTATTTCTCGAGTTTCTCCCAGCCCTATGCCACGGCGGCGCTGGGATGGACTCCGCGCTGGGCCAATCTGGCAACCACGACAACGTCTAACCTGAACGACATTCTCACCAGCCCCAACTATCTGACTCCCTTGACGTACGAATGGAATATGAACGTCCAGTACGAATTCCTGCCTCGCTGGGTCCTGGAGCTGGGTTACGTGGGCACGCGCAGTATTCATCAGGCGCCGGATGGCACCGTCAACGCCGTGCTGGAGCACGAAATCAACGAGGCTCAGCTCGCCAGCCCCGCGGCTCCTATCAACGGCCTCACCACCAACACCACGGCGAACGCCATTCTGCGCGTTCCTTATCTGGGCTTTGCGCCGGGCGGCCTTGGTGACGACCAGGATATTTCAGACAGCAAATACAACAGTTTGCAGGCCACCGTGCGCAAGCAATTCTCCTACGGACTCACGTTGCAGGCGGCCTATTCCTACAGCCGCGGGGTTACCACAACCAGCTACATCACCTTCAACAACCCCGATCTTCCCCTGCAATATGGTCTGACGCCTTTCGACCATGACCAGAGGTTCACCGTGAACTACAGTTACGACCTGCCTTTGGGCAAACACGATGGTTTGGTCGGAAAGCTTGCCAACGGCTGGAATCTCTCGGGCGTGACAGTGGCTCAGGATGGCATCCCCCTCACCGTCACCGACACTCGTGGCGGCAGCATCTATGGATTCGGCGCGGGAGCCTCGGTAACTTCCACGGCGGAATTCGCCGCGGGAATGGGGAACGCCAACGTAGCCTCCTCCGGCAGCCTCACTCAACGGCTGGGAGGCGCAGTTCTGGGTGGACAGGGTTATTTCAACAAGGCCGCATTTGGCATCGTGCCGGCAGTCGGCAACGGGTTCGGTTACGGGGACGCCGGATACGGCGTTATCCTCGGACCCGGCCAGTTCAACTTCGATGCGACGATTCAGAAAATCACCAAAGTGGGAGGAATCCACGAGGACGCCACTCTGGTGTTCCGCACGGAGTTTTTCAACACGTTCAACCACCCGCAGTTCAGCAATCCGGCGGTGGTGGATGTCTCCAAAGCAACATCAACCTTCGGGCAGATTACCAGCACGTCGGTAAACCCGCGGCTGATTCAATTTGCTTTGAAGTACGTTTTCTAAAGATGTAGCAAACCGCAGACTGAAAGAGGGCCGCTTCCGAGCGGCCCTCTTTTTTCACTGACGCCGCACTCCGGCAAGATTGCGATCGCCGCCCGAAATTCCTACTCGCGGCGGACTTCGAGCCACTGCAATCCTCTTCGGCAAAATCGTTCCGAGGGCTCGGGCGTGTCCGCAGTTCGAGGAGAAGCTATGGCCAGTACCATTCCCAAGTCGGATTATTCCATCAGCCCTGCCCCTTAAGGACCGCGTGGCCGCGGGCAAGAAGCTTCGTGACAAAGCTCCCCGCTCGTCGCAGGCGCGATGGGAATCCCCGAAGAATCGTCTCGATCCTATTGCCTGCTTCAAGAATCAGACCGCGGAAGGTTGCCAGTCCTCTTGCCGATCCGCTATGCCCGGATGCGCGAATCGCCATTCGCTTTTCCGCGGCTCCGCCGCTTTGATGGCGGCCGATCTTGCTTCGACGACCGTCACGGGAATCCGCGTGCAGGCCTGCGGCGATTGTCACGTGGCCAATTTCGGCGGCTTTCGGAACTCCCGAGCGGCAGCTGGTCTTCGACATCAACGATTTCGACGAAACTCTTCCCGCTCCGTGGGAATGGGACGTCAAACGCCTGGCGGCGAGCGTCGTGCTGGCCATGCGCCAGGCCGGTTTCGCCGAACGTGATTGCTCCCACGCGGCATTTACCGCCGCGCAATCCTACCGCACGCATATGCGCGAATACGATGCGATGACCGCTCTCGGCGTCTGGTATTCGCATCTGAATGCCGCGCTTTTCATCCAGCGGGCCAAGACGTCCAGCGCGAAAAAACGATGGCGCAAGCTCGAAGACGAGGCCACCCGGGAGACGTCCGAGCGTGAATTTCCGAAGATTGCGGCGGTGCGCCACGGCCGTCCTCGAATCATCGATCAGCCGCCGCTGATTTATCACCCGCGCGACCTGGCTCCAGGAAAAAACGTGCGCCGGATGTTCCAGCGGTATCGCGACACGTTGCCGGAAGAGCGCCGCATCCTTCTCGATCGCTACGAGCTGGTGGACGTCGCTCGCAAGGTGGTCGGGGTGGGCAGCGTGGGCACGCGATGCGCGGTGGCGTTGCTCGTGGCGGGCCCGCGCGACCCCTTGCTGCTGCAATTCAAGGAAGCCCAAGCCTCGGTGCTCTCGCCGTATGCGGGCAAGAGCCGTTACGCGAATCAGGGGCAGCGTGTCGTCACCGGGCAGCGGCTCCTGCAGTCCGCCAGCGATATATTTCTGGGTTGGACGAGCGACGGGCAGGGTCACGATTACTATTTTCGCCAGCTGCGCGACATGCGCTTGAAAATCGACATTGAAAACATGTCCAAGCAGGAATGGTTCGAATACGTGGAGCTTTGCGGCTGGGTCCTGGCCCGCGCGCACGCGCGCACGGGCGATCCCGCGCGCATCGCCGGCTACCTGGGAAAATCGGACGCGTACGATGAGGCGATCGCAAGTTTGCTGTCTCCTATGCGGACCAGGCCGAGCGCGACTATGCCTTGTTCGTGAAAGCCATTCGCGCGGGCCGCATCCCGGCCGCGTCTCTGTCTCCCTTCCTGATCGCGAGGCTCGCCTCCACGAACCGAAAGACGACAAGGATCAGACGCGGCTGGCTGTGAGCATTCTCTATAACTACGGCTTCTGCGTGGGACGGAGAAGAATTTCGCTGATGAAGCTCCGTGGTTCCTGGGTGACGATGGACTCGACGGCATGGGCCACGTCTTCCGGCTGCAGCATTTTCTACGCGTCCTTGCCCGCGTGCGGCGAAAACTCCGTGTTGACGCTGCCGGGGCAGATCGCGCTCACGCGAATTCCGTGCGGCCGCAGGTCCTCCGCCATGCACTGCGTAAGCCCCAGCAAGCCCCATTTCGAGGCGCAGTAGATGCTTCCGCCCGCAAAGGCGCTTTTGCCGGCCAGCGAGGCAATATTAATGATGTGCCCGCGTTGAAGCCGAATCATCCCGGGCGTCACAGCCTTGCTCAGCAGGAACACGGCTTTCAGGTTGGTATCAAGCACCGCGTCCCATTTCTCTTCAGACGCCTCCTGCACCGGCGCGAAATATCCGATTCCCGCGTTGTTCACAAGGATCTCAATCGGTCCGAATGCTTCCTGGGTCTGCGACACCGCGGAGACAACACCGCTCGCTTGCGAAATGTCCGCGGCCGCCGCCACCGCCTTCAAACCCTCGCGCTCGAACTCACTCGCAATCGCCGCAAGCCCGGTCTCATCGCGCGCACACAGTCCGACGTGAGCCCCCATCCTCGCCAAGCTTCGCGCTATGGCCAGCCCGATGCCTCTGCTCGCCCCGGTGACCAGGGTCACCTTCCCATCTATTTCCGCAGCCCTCGGATTTTTCATCGATTGACTCTCATCAGGCGACACGCTAGCCTGTTGCATCATCGTACCACCGTAGGCGGCAGGCGGACGGTCCGGGCGGTTGATACAAATCGTAAAGGCCTTTGTTGATTTCACCTTGCGCGGTATGGGTTGCTTTTCCCTATAATCCCGTCGATTTGTCTGTCCTGTTGATCTTTGAAGGGGAATAGCCCCCATTCTCGCTGCACATGCGAAGCTGGCCCAGGAGGCAGGGAAGTTATGAAGAGAAGAATTCTCGATCTGACGGCGGTAATTCTAACCGCTCTTGTAGTGCTACCGCTGTTCAGCCTCCCGGCTAGCGTTCAGGCTGCGGCGCAAGATCAAAAGCCTTCTTACACGATCCCGGAATACAACGCGTTTCAGGCGGCTAACGCGGAGAAGGATCCGGCGGCAAAGATCAAGGACCTCGACGATTTCGTCGCGAAGTTTCCGAACTCCACGCTTATGCAGTACGTCTATCAACTTTATTACCAGACGTACCAGCAGATGAAGAATTACCCCAAAGTCATCGAATACGCCGACAAGCTCGTGGCCATGGGAGACAAGGTCGATCCCGCCGTCGTGCTGGGCGCATTGCAGGCTCGCGTGCAGGCCTTCAGCGCCATGCGAATGAATCCCTCCGCTCCCGACGCCAACGACCAGCTTACGAAGCAGCGCGATGCCGCCTTGCAGGGCGCGAAATTGCTCGAGGCTTTCCCCAAGCCGGCCGCCGCGAAAATGTCCGACGATGATTTCGCCAAGCAGAAGAAGCCCGGAATCGCGTTTTTCGATTCCTCCGCCGGCAGCGCCGCGCTCCAGATGAAGGATTATCCCGGGGCTGTGAACGCCTTCAAGGCGGCGCTGGCGAACGATCCCGCCAATGCGGTCTCCGCATATCAACTGGGACTGGCGTATCTCGCGATGAATCCCCCGCAGACCCTCGACGGTTTCTGGGCTCTGGCTCGCGCGATAAACCTGAAGGTCCAGGATAGCGACAAGGTGAAGGATTATTTGAAGCAGAAGCTTCTGGCCTACGAGCAGCCCGGCTGCGACAGCCAGGTGGACGCGCAATTGAGCGAGCTGCTGCAGCTCGCGGCGAATTCGCCCGACCGGCCCTCCAGCTACGCGATCCCGAGCGCCGACGACCTGAATAAGATTCGCCAGTCGAGCAACATTATTACCGTCATCAGCGACCTGCAGGGCGGCGGCGACAAGTCAAAAATGACGTGGCTCGCCATCTGCGGCGCCGAATTTCCGGAAGTCGTCGGCAAGATCGTGGACGAGCAGAAGAGCGATGCGGCGATCGACTTCATGGTTTATACGGGCGCCACACCGGAGGACATGCAAGCCGCAACGATGCCCAATATGGACGTGAAAGTGTGGACCGGGGCGCGGCCGGCCGGTTCCCCTGCTCCAGCGGGCGGAGCCCAGGCTGCCCCGATTCCGCCGCAGCCGGACGTGGCGCGCCTCTCCAAGGATGACGGCATCCGCTTCTCCGGCACACTGGTGAGCTTCGATCCGTCCCCGTTCCTCTTGCACTGGGATCAGGTGAAAGTCGACCCCACCGTGATTCCTGAAGCCCCCGGAAAGGGCAAGGGAGTTCCGCGCAAGAAGGGCTAAGTGTTTCCAGGCAGCTAACGCAATTGCGATGGCCGGTCCAGAGATGGACCGGCCATTTTATTTTGGATGATAGAACCTCCCGTGCTATGCGCGGTGGTCGTGGAATTAATGCGTCATGGCGTAGATCACATAATTCACGCCGATGCGGATTCCAAGATCGGAGAACTTTTCGGGATAAAGCGGCTCGTCGGACCATTCCCACGAATCTCCGATATCGGAGTTGAACGAAGCGGCCACCATCACCCGCCCTTTGTCGTCGTAAATGCCCACCCAGCGCGCGACTCTTCCATCGCCTTTGTAGCCCAACGCCAAATGCTCCGCGCCGGTGATGCGGTAGCGCTCGCTGAGATCGAACACCGTGTGAAAGATCGGATCGTTATCGGGAATATCGACGAGGGGCCGGTCGGGAAACACGTATTTCATCCGCTGCACAAAAACTTCCCATTCTTCGGCGCCATGAAAATCGTCGGCCATGAAGAATCCGCCGTGCAGAAGATAGTCGCGGAGTACCTTTCCCTGGTTCGGAGTAAGCCCCCACTCCCCGACCTGCACCGCATAAAGCCAGGGCCAGTTGTAGACCTCGCCGCCATCCTCCAGGCTTACGGATTCCTCAACCGACCGGCTCTGGACACGCGTCAGCCGGCGGAGGGCGGCGGCAAAGGCGCGGTCTGCGCGAGGATAATCCTGCGTCCACAGGGAAAGCCCTTCCCGCCAGTCGCCGTCAAACCGTCCGCGATAGCCGTCATTCGGCCCCGGCGGATACATCAAGCGGGCGAAGGTCCACTCGGCCTTTTGCTGGGCATCGGGGGGCACCGGCATGTAGCCATACTCGACCGAAGGGTATTCCCGGAAGGGGCGTTGCGCGTACAGCATCCCGCCCAGCACGAAAGCGCACGAAAAGATCAAAACCGCTTTTAGCATTCCCGTCCCTGTATCCGACGAGAATATCACGCAAGGAACAGCGCGGCCATTGAGCCAAATATGTGCATGGCGGGGACCGGGCCGCAATGTCTCTGTGCGTCGCATCCGGAACCTCGATTTGCGCGGAGGCCTGGGCTTGAGCCGCGCGTAAATACGCATCAGGGCGCCTTTAGCCGCTGAGAGGGATGCGCCGCCCGTTCTTTACGTAACCGTCCTGTCATCTTGCGGTTATCCGCGACGAGTATCCTTCACACCATGCGGCGCCAGACAGTTGAGGGTTGCGTTTCGGGAGTGACAAAATTATAATGAGTTGCTTCTAGAATGGTCGCACGTTCGAGTGGGCGCGAGCCCACTTTTTTGTTTCACGCGACATACGGCCAGCGCGCACTCCTCGCAAGAGGGATAAAGGCCGTCGACAGAATAGAATGGACCTGGCACCGATTCGCGAGGCGGCCGAGCGCGTAGCCCGGTCTGAAGGCCTTGAGGTTTTTGACGTCGAGTGGAAGATCGGGAAGCAGCGTTTGCTGCGTATCTATCTCGATCGCCTACCCGGCCCCGAGAATCCCCAGGGGCTCGGCGTAACTCATAACGACTGCCAGCGCGTGAGTGAACAGTTGAGCGTGATCTTCGATGTCGAGGATCTCGTGCCGGGGCCGGCGTATATTCTCGAGGTCAGTTCGCCGGGTCTCGATCGAAAGCTGATCCGGGCGGAAGATTATCAGCGCTTCGCCGGGCGCCGCGCCAAGATCTGGCTCAACCAGCCGGTTGAGAATCAGAAGTTCCTGGAAGCCCGGCTGGCCGGTTATGCGGATGGCAATGTGAAGCTGGCCGTGAAGGATCGCGAGATAGAAGTTCCGTACACCGCGATCCAGAAGGCCAATCTGGTGGTGGAGTTTTAAGCGGCATTCAACTGGGGCGCGAAAGCGCGGCGGTTTTCGCAAGCAGTGGAAGTTCTGAGGGAGATACGCAGATGGCGAGTCTGCTATTCCAGACAATCGAGCAGATCAGCCGGGAAAAGCATATCGAGCCGGAGATCATCGTCGCGGCAATCGAAGACGCGATGGTGGTAGCCGCTCGAAAATATTACCGCACCGAGGAAGAACTCCGTTCGAAGTTCAATCCGGAGACGGGTCAGATCGATGTTTATTCGGTGCACGTCGTCGTCGAGGAAGTAGCGGACCCCTTGCGCGAAATTTCCCTCGCCGACGCCCGAAAGCACACTCCTGACGTGGAGATCGGCGGCGAAATCACCGAGGCGAAACCAACCGACGTATTGGGGCGCATTGCCGCGCAAACCGCCAAGCAGGTGATTTTGCAAAAGGTCCGCGAGGCGGAGCGCGACACGATTTACAACGAGTTCCACACCCGCGTGGGCGAGCTCGTCAACAGCATCGTGAAGCGCATGGAAGGCCCCGACATGGTCGTCGACCTCGGCCGCACCGAGGCGCGCCTGCCCAAGCGCGAGCAGTCGCGTCTGGAGTCCTACAACGTGGGCGACCGCCTGCGCGTCACCATCCGCGCGGTTGAGCGCGCCGCCAAGGGGCCCCAGGTGGTCGTGTCTCGCGCCGACCCCGCCCTGGTGCAGCGCCTGTTTGAGATGGAAGTGCCCGAAATTTATGACGGCACGGTGCAAATCCGCGCCGTGGCTCGCGAGGCGGGTGAACGCACCAAGATTGCCGTCGAGAGCCGCGACAAGGACGTTGACCCGGTGGGCGCCTGCGTGGGCATGAAGGGCATGCGCGTGCAATCGATTATCCGCGAGCTCCGCGGCGAGAAAATCGACATCATCCCCTACAACGAAGAGACCGTCGCCTTCGCGCAAAAGGCGCTCAGCCCGGCAAAAGTGACGCGCGTTCAGATCGTCGATCCCGAGGAAAAGCGCCTCGAGGTGATCGTTGAAGATACGCAGTTATCTCTCGCGATCGGCAAGAAGGGACAGAACGTCCGCCTCGCGAGCAAGCTGATCGGCTGGAACATCGACATCAAGAGCGAAGAAGAAAAGCGGCGCGAAATCGAAGCGCAGATGGCTGCCCTTACGGCCCCGGGCACTCCCCTGAGCGAACTGGCGGGCGTCGGTCCCAAGACCATCGAGAAACTTGAAGCGGCCGGCATTACGTCTATAGAGAAGCTGGCGGACATGACGCCCGAGCAGCTTGTCGAAATTCCCGGCATCGGCGAGAAAATGGTGGAGAAGATTCACCAGTCTGTCGCCGCGCATTTTGAAGCGATCGAGGCGCAAGCGTCCGCTCCCTCCGAGGTGATTTTGCCCGAAGAAGGAGTCCTGGAAGCTGAATCGGGAGCTGTCGAAGAAATCGGCGCTGTGGAAATGACGCCGGAAGAAGCCGCCGCCGAGGGCGACCAGGAAGCCGCTGAAGAATCCGCCGAGGCTGCTGATGTGACGGAAGAAACGGCCGGAGAGGAAGCGGCAACCGAGGCCGGCGAACTCGAGTCAAACACCGCAGCCGGCGAAGAGGCTTCGGCCGAAGCCGAGCCCGGCACCGAAGCGGAAACGGAAGAACGCGGCGAAGCGGCAGAGTCCTAGCGGCCGCGCTTGGAATTGTCATAGACAGAATAGAGGCTGATGGCAGACGCAAATCAAATCCGGATTAATGAACTGGCGCGAGAGCTCGAGATCAAAGCCAAGGTGCTGATCGATTATTTGCCCGAGATCGGCGTCACCGAAAAAAAGACGCACTCGAGCTCGATCGATGTCGAACATGCCGAGCTGGCCCGCAAGCATTTCCAAGGGCTTGCGGAAGCCGAAGCTGCCGCGGAAGCCGCCAAGTCTGCGCCCAAGCCAAAGGCGCGGCCAGCGGCTGCGCCGGGTATGCCAGCCCCGGGTGCTCCACTCCGGCCGGCCGCATCCTCCGCTCCCGCGGCCCCTGCCAGTGGTGTGCGTGCTCCCGCGGCTGGACCGGCAGGTCCGCCAGCACCCGGCCGTCCTGGAGTTGTGCCTGGAGCTGTGCCGGCGCAGCCGCGTCCCGCTGCTTCGGCTCCGCAAGCGCCTTCTGCGACGCAGCCGCATCCGATTTCGGCGGCTCCATCAGCCGGCGCCCCTGCCTCGACTCCCGCAAGACCACCAGTCGCACCCGGCGGCCCCAGGCCTGGAGTTCCGCTGCGTCCCGCGGGTGCGCCACCCGCTCCCGGCCAAGCCCCCGCACAGGCTCAGCCCGGCGGCTCAGGTTTACAGCGTCCTGTCGCCCCAGGCATGCAACGTCCGGCAGCGGCTGCGCCTGGCGCACCGCGACCGGCCGGAGCGCCACCCGCTGCCTCTGGAGCCCCGGGTTCGTCTGGACAGCGTTATCCAGCGCGTCCCGGCCAGCCTGGCATGGGGCAGCCGCGCCCTGGCGCTCCGCAGGGCATGCGTCCCGCTGCCGCCCCTGGTTCAATGGGGTCGGCTACTTCCGCGCCGGGTTCGGTTCGGCCAGGGGCTCCGATGCGTCCCAGCGGACCGCCGCGACCCGGCGGACCCCCTTCAAGGTTTCCGCAACGGCCAGGAGGAGGCGGTGGTGGTGGGCGCCCCGGACAAGCTCCCATTGGCAGCCAGCGTCCCGGTGCCACCGGTGCCGCGGGCCTGCCCAAGGCTGAGCCCGGCAAGCCTCTATATGCCCGCAAGCCTCCCGCAGGCCGCGGACGCCCTCTCATCGAGAAGCGTTACGCCGAAGGTGAGCGCAAGCTCCATCCGGTGCGCGCCCGCGCGGGTGTTGGCCCGGGCGGACGCGCCATGCAGGCCGAGCCGGTCGCCCCGGTTCGGCGCGAGCCTCGCGAAATCACGGTCACGGAAGGCATCACCGTTCGCGAGCTTGCCGAGAAGCTGGATATTCGCGCCAAGGAACTGTTGAAAGTGCTGCTCGACCGCGGAATTTTCGCCAGCATCAATCAGGCTCTGGACGTTCCTACGGCCACCAACCTCGCGGAAGCCTTCAATGGGGTGGTGCAGGTGGTCACGTTCGAGGAGCAGCTCGTCCAGGAAGAGAAGATCAAAGAAGAGCGCACCGGGAACATGCAGTCGCGCGCTCCCGTGGTCACCGTAATGGGTCACGTAGACCACGGCAAGACCAGCCTGCTCGACGCAATCCGCGAAACCGAGGTGGCTGCCGGGGAAGCGGGCGGAATCACGCAGCACATCGGCGCGTATGAAGCGCATGTGGGCGAGCGCCGGGTGGTCTTCATCGACACGCCGGGCCACGAAGCCTTCACGCGAATGCGGGCGCGCGGCGCAAAGGTTACCGATATCGTCGTCTTAGTCGTGGCAGCCGACGACGGAGTCATGCCGCAAACCGAAGAAGCCATCTCCCACGCGCGGGCCGGCCACGTGCCCATCGTGGTAGCAATCAACAAAATCGACAAGCCGGACGCCCAGCCCGAGCGCGTCAAGCGCCAGCTCGCCGACCGCGGCCTGATGCCCGAAGAGTGGGGCGGCGATACGGTCATGGTCGAAGTGTCCGCCAAAACCAAGCAAAACCTTCCCAAGCTCCTCGAGATGGTTCTGCTCGTTGGCGACCTGCGCGAATTGAAGGGCGACCCCGACGCCCCGGCAAGCGGCACGGTGCTCGAGTCCCGCGTGGACAAGGGCCGCGGTCCCGTCGCCACGGTTCTCGTGCAAAACGGCACTTTGCACGTAGGCGATGTCTTCATCGTCGGCGCCGTCTACGGCAAGGTCCGCGCGATGTTCAACTACCGCGGCCAAACCATCAAGGAAGCGCCTCTTTCTTCCCCGGTCGAAGTGCTTGGCCTGCAGGGCGTACCCGAAGCCGGCGATCAATTCCAGGTGGCCGACGAAGCGAAGGCCCGCCACATCGTCGAGTATCGCCAGGGGAAGCAGCGCGAGGCGTCGCTTGCAAAGACTGCGTCCGGCCGGCTCACGCTCGACCAACTGCACGAGCAGCTTCGCGCCGGCGAAGTGAAAGAACTGCCGGTAATCATCAAGGCCGACGTGCAAGGGTCGGTCGAAGTGCTGAACGAAATGCTGCCCAAGGTGTCGAACGACCAGGTGAAGCTCAAGGTAATCCAGGCGAGCGTCGGCGCCGTAACCGAGACGGACGTTCTTCTCGCGTCGGCCTCGAACGCCATCATCGTCGCGTTCAACGTCCGCCCGGAGCGCAAAGCGCTCGATCTGGCCACGCGCGAGAACGTCGACATCCGCCTGCACACCATCATCTACGAGCTTCTCGACGAGCTGAAGCTGGCCCTCACCGGGTTGCTCGCGCCCGTCATCAAGGAAACCTATCTCGGCCGGGCCGAAGTGCGGAACACCTTCCGCGTGAAGGGCGTGGGCACCATCGCCGGGTGCTCGGTGCTCGATGGCATCGTCAAGCGCGATGCGGATGTGCGCGTCCTGCGCGACAACTCCGTGGTTTACACCGGCCGCGTCAGCTCGCTGCGCCGCTTTAAGGACGACGCCAATGAAGTGCGCGCCGGCTTTGAATGCGGCGTGGGCATCTCGAATTTCAACGACGTGAAAGAGGGCGATATTCTCGAGTGCTTCAAGATGGAGAAGTCGCAGCCGCTCGAGGTCCTGAACGCAGGCGAACGCGCCCGCGCCCCGGAGACGGCTGAAGCCCGGCGGAATTAGCGCCTCGGCTGCAAGGCGGATTTCGGTTTTTGAAGCGGCAAGTTTCCATGCACGAATTAGAGTAACGAATTACAGTAACGTGCTCATCCGTTTCCGTTGAACGTGTGGGGCGGAAATGACGATTGGCCTTCTCACCCTGGAAATTCACATCTCCGACGCCCGGTCGCTCAAAGACAAGCGGCAGGTTCTTCGCAGCCTCAAAGACCGTCTGCGTGCGCATTTCAACGTGGCCGTCTCGGAGCTCGACCATCAGGATGTATGGCAGCGGTCCCAGGTCGGCGTGGTCAGCATTTCCGGCGACGCCAAGCACCTCGAAGAGTCCATGTCGGCTATTGCCGCCGAATCCGAGCGCATGCTCGGGCGCGACCTCGTGTCGCAGGAGATCGAGTATTTCGAGGATAGCGAATGAAGCTGGAAAATCGTCGCCCCGCGGGGCATCGCAGCGAGCGCGTCGCGGAGGAAATCCGGCACGAGGTAACCCTCATGCTGGCCGGCGAGCTGAAAGACCCGCGCTTGGCTCTGCCGCTGGTCGTCACGGAGGTCCGCCTTACGCCGGATAAGCGCACGGCGCGCGTCTTCGTGCGCCTCGAGGGCGACGAGAAAGAGCGCGCCTCGGCGTTAGCTGGCTTAAGGGCGGCCTCGAAGTTCGTGCGCCACGAATTGGTCGAGCGCCTGAACATGCGGCGCGCGCCCGAAGTCCTGTTCCTGGTGGACCAGTCGGAAGAGTATGGCCAGCACATCAATGATCTTCTGCGCAAAGTGAAGCAGCCGGAAAATCCGTAGCGTCTTTTGAGGTTGTCGTTTTCCAGCGGGCTGCGGGAAAAAGTCGGTTTTTCAGGGGTCGCAGCTTCAGCCGGCGGGGAAGTTCAGCGGGATGCAACAGTACACAAGCCACTGAGAATTTCGCCAGGGCCTCCCCGTGTTATCCCGGTCGCTATGACATCAAATGAAGTGAGGGACCTGCATTTCTCTGATCCCGGCTTGGCCGCGGCTTAAAAGGAATTTATTCAACCGTATATGCCCAGACAACCGCTTCCTCCGCCCCTCGACGGCATGCTCGTCGTCGACAAGCCGCGCGGAAAAACCTCCCACGACGTGGTCGAGGCCGTGCGCCGCCTGGCCGGCTTCCGGCAAATCGGGCATCTCGGCACTCTCGATCCTCTCGCCACTGGGGTACTCGTGCTGGCGCTCGGCCGCGCCACGCGCCTGGCACGATTCTACGCGGCGCGCCGCAAGCGCTATACCTGCGCGGTGCGTTTCGGTTTCGCTACAGACACCTACGATGCGGATGGTGAAGCGCTCGGGCCGGACCAGGCCCCCGCGCTCGACGCAGCCCAGCTCGAAGCGCTCGCCGCGCAATTCCTGGGAAAAATTCAGCAAACCCCTCCGGCCTTCTCGGCAAAAAAGATCCAGGGGCGCCCCGCGCACGAGCTGGCGCGGAAGCACAAACCGGTGAAGCTCGATCCCGTCGAAGTCGAGGTATTCGAATTCCGTCTCACCGCGCTCGAAGGCTGCGTCGCCCGCTTCGAGGTGGAATGCGGCTCGGGAACCTACATCCGTTCGCTCGCCAGCGACATGGGAAAACTGCAAGGAACCGGCGCGCACCTTGCGGAAATCGTGAGAACGGCGGTCGGCGAATTTACGCTGGATCATGCCGCGCCGCTCGCCGAGCTTGAGCAGGATGCCAGGTCCGGAAGGTTCGCCGACCGCGTGATTCGCCTGGATAATCTGCTTCCGGATTTGCCGCGAGCCAGCGTCCTTCCGATCATCGAGAAGCGCGTGCGGCACGGAGCCAAGTTCAACCTGCCGCTCGCACAGATCCAGCCCGGCCACGTAACCGCCGCGCAGGGCGCCCCCGAACAGCTCGACGCAGGAGACTGGAAGCCGTCGCGGTTGCGCGTCTTCAACCAGCAAGGCCATTTGATCGCCATCGCCGAGCCGGTGGTTCCGCGCACCTACCAGCCAGTGCTGGTTCTCGAGGCCACTCCGTAAGCCCGGGAACGCCAATCTCCCGATTGGCGGGTTTGGATGGCGCCGAGCCTGACCCGTTCAAGGCAATTCCTCGGCTATCGAGCAGAATCTTTCCAATGTCGTTCCTGAGCGCAGCGAAGTGTGTTTCTCCAGCGCTCGCCTTTCGACCGAAGAATCCCTTGTCTGGCGTCCACTTGTCTGGCGTCCACTGGTCTGGCGTCCACGACGCGCCATTCCGCGCGGAAACCTGCTGCTACTGCGGCGGTTGCGCCGGGGGTTGCGGTGGCGGGGATGGCGCCTGCTGAGGTTGCTGTGGAGGCTGTTGCTGATCAGGTTGGTTCGGCTGTGGTTGCGGATTCGGTTGCTGCGGTGGTTGATTCGGCTGTTCGCCGGGCTGCCCGGCAGCAGGAGTGGTGGGCTGTTGCGGCGGTGCCTGCGGTGCGGGGGGCTGCGCCGTCGGAGGTGGAGCAATCGGAGTTCCCACCTGCGTGGTGGGCTGAGGAATCCCACCGCCAGGCGCCTCCTGCCCGGGGGCAGCCGGTTGACCGGGCGCTGCGGCAGGGCCCCCCGGTGGCGGGGCTGCTCCGGGCACCTGGGGAGGCTGCGGCGCCGCACCTGTAGCCGGAGCGCCTCCTGGCCCCTCCAGCGCGCCTTGACCGGCATAGATCACGTGATCGGTACGCGGCGCATATCGCACCATCCGTGGCGTCACCAGGATCAGCAGTTCGGTATCCTGATTCTGCCGGCTCTGATCTCCCTCGAATAATCCGAATTCCGGAATCGCGGCCAGGCCCGGCGTTCCATTGAGCGAGGTCGACCTCTGCCGTTGCAGGATTCCCGCCAGAACCGCCGTTTCGTTCTGTTTCACGCGCACCGTTTGCGAAATCGTGTCGTTGCTGATCACCGGGATCGCGTTAAAGCTCTGCCCGCTCAGGCTGCTGATGTCGAACTCCAGCTGCAGCGTCACCTCGTTATTCAAATGAATTCGCGGCGTGGCCTTCACCTTCAAACCCACGTCGATGTATTGCACCCCCGGGAATCCCGTTCCCGTAAACGCGTTGGACGAAGTCGGTGAGAAGTTTGAAGAATTCAGAACCACGGAAACATTGGCCGACCCGTTATTCGCGGTGGCGGCGTCCGGGCGCCCATCGCCGTTGAAGTCGGCGCTCACGATCGAAACCGGCGTCGTTCCCACGGGCAATTCAAAGTCAGGGCCAAACGTGCCGCCGCTCAGGTTCAACAGCACTGCGACGGCATTATCGCCCTGGGCCGTCACTGCGAGATCGGGCAGCCCGTCGATGTTGTAATCGGCGACGGCGATCGAAGTCGGGCCGGTGCCGGCGGGATAAACGGACTGCGTGGCGAACGTGCCGGCGCCGATGGCGTTCACTCCCGCAGTGCCCGAAGCGATGTTTCCGAAAAGGACCGAAACGGTGTTGTCCGTCTTGTTCGCGACCGCCAGGTCCGGCACCAAATCGCCGTTGAAGTCCGCTGTGGATACCCACACGGGGGAGTTTCCCGTCGCGTAATCGGCGCGCGCCCCGAATGTGCCGTTGCCGTTGCCGAGGAAGACCGATACCGTCGCGTTTCCTTCATCCGCAACCGCGAGGTCGATATGGCCGTCGCCGTTGAAATCCGCTGCCACCATTCCGGCCGGGCTGAATCCCGTGGGCAACTGGATCACCGAAGGCTTCTGAAAAGTGCCGTCTCCATTGCCTTCGTACAGGTAAATCGTGTTGTCGTTATGATTGGCCACCGCCAGGTCGAGCGCTCCCAGGCCATTCAGGTCGTGAAAGTTTTTGGCGAGCACGCTCACCGGGCCGTTGCCCGCGGCGATATCCGTCTTCGCTTGGAATGTGCCGTCGCCATTTCCCAGCAGTATGGAAATCGTATTCGCGGTCTCATTGGCGACGGCGAGATCGATGTTCTGATTGTTCGCGATGGTCTGAAAGGCGCCTGTCGCGATCCAAACGGGACCTGTTCCGGTGGGAAAAGTCGTCTGGGTTTCAAACGTTCCATCGCCGTTCCCCAATAAAACGGAAACGGTATTGTCAGTGAAGTTTGAAACGATCAGATCGTCGTCGCCGTTGTCGCGAAGGCTGCCCGTCGCCAAAAAGGTGGGGCCATTGCCGGCGGAATACTCGGTCGTCGGGAAATTGGAAGAAGCTAATCCGGACACGTTCGTCCCCGTCCCGGAAAGGCTGGCGGAAAAATTCGACAGCTCCACCGGAACGCGGTCTCCCACAAAAAACGTCGCGGCCTGCCCATCCTGCGCGCGCAGCAGAATGCGCCGCCCGTGCTGCACCATCGAAAGCATCTCGGAAAAATTGGCGGCCGCCCCCGGCACCGTAGCGAGAAACGTGCTCTCGCCGCCGCCCAGGGCCACCACCGGCGGTATCAGTGAACCCAGATTTACCTGGCCGGTGCCGAGCAGCGATGTTATCTGGCTCGTGCTGAGGCCGGACAACGACGAGGGCTGGCCGAACAGTTGCGTAATCACGCTCACCAGGCCCGAAACCGATTGCTGCGCCTCCTGAAGTTCCTGCGAGTTGAGCGAAATGATCTGGCTGGTCTGCGGAGGCGTAATTCCCAGTTGGCGCGCCGCGTCCCGGTCCACTTCCAGAACTTCCATTTCCAGAATCAGCCCGCCGCTGGGCTTCTGTAAATCCTCGATCAGATCGCCTGCTACGGCCACGGCTTGAGGAGACGCGCGCAGTGTAATCGTTCGCGAACTCGTGTCCAGATTCGACCGCGTAATGCCCGTAATGTCGCGGACCATGCGCAGCGTTTCCGTCATCTGCTCGGCGCTTTCCGAGGCTGGCAGCAGGATGCTGCGCACGACCGACGGCTGGTAGTCCCTCCGCTTCTGCGCCGTATCGGGGCTCACGAAAAAGAGACGCGGCGCCAGCGGCTTCCAGAACGTGCCGGTCATGCTGCCCAGCAAACGCATCGCGGTCGGGAAGTCCACGTCGTTTATCTGGAATCGTATGGCTCTCTGGTGAAAGTCGACGTCAAACGCAACCTCGACGCCAAATTGGTGCGCCACTTCGTCGTAAGCCGCCTGGCTGTCCCCGCGGAAGTCGAAATTCCGCGTTCCGGGTTGATACTGGAGATGAACCTCGCCCGCCAGTTCCACTTCCTTCGGCGCGGACGCGTCGCTCTCCGGTTCGAGCGCCGTGAGTTCCGTCAGGCGCTCGCGCACCACGCGGTTCGTCGGATCGAGATACGCTGCCGCGATCAGTTCCCGGCGCGCGTCTTTGAGCCGTCCGGAAACCGCGTCGCGCTCGGCGAGGTCTACTTTCGTCTGCACCAGGTGGCTCTTGGCCACCTCGCGGCGCAGCAGATATTCGCGCTCCGTAGGCGCCCAGTCTACTGCGTCCGCGTAATCGTCGTGAGCCGCCTGCCAATCCTGCGCCTGTTCCGCGCGAAGGCCGCGTTTGTACGCCTCTTTGGCTTTCTTGGGTTCCGGTTTCACCCCCGGATTTGCGCTGGCCGCCGCCTGGGACGGGGAACTAACGCCTTTCGCGGCGTTGGCTGGCGCTTGCGGCGATGCTGCCGGCACTCCTTGCGATTGCGCCGGCGGCAAAACGAAGGCCAACAGAATCAGGATGAATAGAGCGGTAAGCGAGACCGTCGAATTGTAGCGATGCCAGCGGGGCATAAGGATACTGAGATGCATATTGTACAGGGATCGGCCAGCCGCAACCTCGAAGCGGCAACGAAATTTTCTTGAACTTAACAGGCTATAAGACTAGACTTAAGTCGTTACTTGCAACTGGGTTTCAACTGGGAATTTCCCCTTTAGGGATTCCCGCTAGGACGGCATGCTCTCCGCTCTATTGGTAGCTTTGCGCGAAGGCGTGGAAGCCGCGCTCGTCGTCGGCATTGTACTCGTGTATCTCAACCGCACCGGCCGCGCCGCGCTCGCCAAGTACGCCTGGGCCGGTGTGGCTCTCGCTGTAGCCGCGAGCGTCGCCGCTGCTGTGCGCCCTGCAGCACTGGCGCGTCAGCGAAGATGGCTTCGAAGGCTCCTCATGCTGGTGGCCGCCGCGCTGGTGGTCACCATGATCGTCTGGATGAACCGCGTGGCGCGCCACTCTGAAGCGTGAAATCGAGGATCGCGTCGAGGCCTACGCGCAGCGCTCCACCCGCGCGGCTGGCTGGGGCGTCGGCGCGTTCGTTTTCATGATGGTGGTGCGCGAAGGCGCGGAGCTGGTGCTGATTCTGCGCGCCGTGGAGCTTTCCAGCGAAGGCGTGCAGGTCTGGATTGGCACCGCGCTGGGCATCGCCATCGCCGTTGCCGTCGGGCTTTTCTTCTTTCAGGGCACGCTGCGGATTCCCTTGCACCGTTTCTTTGCGGCCACCAGCGTGATTCTGATGGTTGTGGCATTCCAACTGGCGCTGACGGGCGTCCACGAGCTGAGCGAAGCCGAGTGGATCTGGTCGAGCAAGATGGAGATGGCCACCATCGGCCCGATCGTGCGCAACGAATTTTTCTTTTTTGTGGTGATTCTTGGAGCGGCGGCGCTCGTGGTGCTGCGCGAATGGTTCAGCGCGCAAGCGACCTGCGGACGACGCGGCCAGCTGAATCCCGCCGAGCGCCGCATGCGCGAATGGGAATTCCGCCGCCAGCGCCGTTGGAGTTTCGCCGCGGCAATTTTGTGCATTGCTGGTGGTGCTGTCGCTGGCCGCCGAGTTTGTCTACACCCGCGCCACGAACGCGCCAGGAGCCGGCGCAGACTGCTGGTCGCCCAGAACAACCAGGTGCGCATTCCCCTTGCCGATTTGCAGGATTCCAGCCGTGCATTTCTACACCGCGGACGTGAATGACACGGTGATTCGCTTCCTCGTGATTCACCACAACAATGGCGATTACGCCACGGCCCTCGACGCCTGCCAGATTTGCGGCACCGCCGGCTACCGGCAGGAAGGCCAGAACGTGGTCTGCCGCAATTGCGGCGCGACCATTTATATTCCGTCGATCGGCGAAACCGGCGGCTGCAATCCGATTCCCGTGAAGTCGCGCGTGGAAGCGGGCGAAGTGATCGTGGATCTCTCCGCCCTGGCCAGCGCCATGTCGACGATTCACCCCTGAAAATGTTCACTCGCCTCGTAGGAGAATCGTTCGTTCGCAACCCGCGCCGCAAGATATTGACGGCGGCGGCCCTCGTTGTCGGCATGGCCGTGGCCACCGCGACGCTCACGGTGGCGCTCGAAGTGGGCGACCGCCTGGCGCGGGAATTCCGCAGCCTGGGCGCCAATCTGCTGGTCACGCCGCAATCGGATTCGCTGCCGCTTGAAATCGGCGGCGTCGATTATCGCCCCGTGGATGAAGGCGCCTACCTGCGCGAAGCCGACCTCGGCAAGCTGAAAACGATTTTCTGGCGCCACAATATTCTGGGCTTCACGCCCTTCCTGGACGTTCCCGTTTCCATCCGCGCGTCCGCGGAAGGCTCGCCGAATGCCAAAAGCCTTGCGACGACACTTGATCGGCACGTGGTACGAGCACGATGTGCCGGTGCCGGACGGAACGAAATTCAAGACCGGCTTGAGCGTCGACGCATCCCTGGTGGAAAATTCAAGGGACGCTGGTTCCGCGAAGGCGAGAACGAATGCGTTCTGGGCGCCGCGTTCGCCGCGACGCTATCCCGGCGGCATCGCGCCGGGGAAAACAATTTACGTGAGCGCGCAGAACCGGCGCCGTCGGGTGGAGCGCAAGTGCCGATGTCCAGCTGCGATTGTCACCGGCATCGTCTCGACGGGGGATGCCGAGGATAACGCGATTCTCGTGCCGCTCTCCGTCGGCCCAGGCAATTTCCGGGCACGCCGGGAAATTCCGCCAGCTGTTTGTGAGCGCGCTGACCAAGCCGGCCGATGGCCTGTCCGAACGCGATCCGAAATCACTGACGCCCACCGAATACGACCGCTGGTTCTGCTCGCCCTACATTTCGTCGATCAGCTACCAGATCGAGCAGGTTTGCCGGGCACCGACGTGCGTGCGATTCGCCGCGTGGCCGATACCGAGGGCCGCATCCTTTCGCACGTCAGCACGCTGCTATGGATCGTGACGCTGGCGGCGCTGATTGCCGCCGGCGCTGGCGGTAGCCGCCACTTCCGCAACCACCGTGCTCCAGAGACGCGCGGAAATCGGCATCATGAAAGCGATCGGCGCGACAAACGCGCTGGTGGGCGGCATTTTTCTCGCGGAGCAGTTGATGCTCGCCTTCGCGGGCGGCGCGGTCGGATTTCGTCTTCGGCGCGGTGCTGGCGCGCTTGCTGGGCACGAGCGTGTTCGGCTACCCGGCCGCGCCGCGCCTGGTGCTGCTGCCCGGTCGTTCTCGGGCTGGCCGCGATCGTGGCCGTTGCATGGCAGCCTGATCCCTTTGCGGCGCGCGGCGCATTTCAATCCCGCCCCGATTTTGCGGGGCGAGTGATGTTCGGGCGCCTGCTGTGGCAATTGCTGCGGGGAAGCCGCGGACGCCTGGCCGTGGCCCTGATCGCGGTGGTGAGCGGCGCGGCGGTAATTTCCGCCATGCTCAATCTCGATCTGGACATCGGCCGCAAGCTCACGCAGGAATTCCGCATGCTGGGCGCCAACCTGGTGGTCTCCTCGCCCGGCGCCGGCGAAGGCGATGCGGAGCACTCGGGAGGCTGCCGCCTCCGGCTCGCTTCGTCAGCCCGGCGTTGATGGACGAGCAGCCCGTCGCTGAGCGAAATCGAGCGCGCTGCGAACAAACGAGTGGTCGCCGCCGCGCCCTATCTCTACGTCGTGGCTCGCGACGCCAACACGCCCCGTGGTCGTAGCCGGGACGTGGCTTGACCAAATCGCGCAGACTCGAGCCCATCCTGGAAGCTCAACGGTGCATGGATCGCCAGCCGCGACGACGACACCCGCTGCCTGGTCGGCCGGAACTGTGGCCCAGCAATTCCAGTTGCGTCCAGGCCAGCAAGTAAAGCTGAACTACCTTTCGCAAAGCGCGCAGCTAACGGTCTCGGGCATCCTCGACGCGGGCGGCACCGAAGACAATCAGATCTTCGTCAATCTGCCGGTAGCGCAAAATCTGGCCGCGCTGCGCGGAAAAATTGACTTGGTGCAGCTAAGCGTCAGCGGCACGTCGGACAGCATCGCCCAGTATGCGGCGCACCTAAGCCAAGCCATCCTGGGATACGTTGTCCGCCCCATTCGCCAGGTCACCGAAGCCGAAGGCAATCTTCTGGACCGCACGCGGCTGCTTGATTGTGTCGATGGTGGTGTTGATCCTGCTTCTCACCGCGCTATGCGTGCTGGCCACCATGGCCGCCCTGGCGTGGGAGCGCCGCGAAGACGTCGGCTTGATGAAAGCCCTCGGCGGCTCCATTTCCCGCATCGTAGCCTTGTTCCTGTCCGAAGTAGGAGTGCTGGGCGCCGTCGGCGGATTGATCGGCTGCTTCGCAGGCATTGCCCTTTCGCAGTGGATGGGCAAAAAAGTCTTCGGCGCCTCCATCACGCCCCGCTGGGAAATTTTCCCGCTGACGATCGCCTTGATGGTGTTAGTGGCGATGGCCGGCGCGCTGCCGCTTCGCCTGCTGGGAAAGGTAAAGCCGGCAACAATTCTCCGAGGCGGCGAATGACTCGAGAGCCATGGCAAACCCCGCAATTATTCGGGGGAGCGAGCGTTTCAGCGCTCCGGGAAAAATGCCGATTTGTTCGTGCGCTTGAGCGCCGGGCATTTGCTGCCCTGACAGGTTGGGAGAAAACCTAGGTTCTTAGGGGGTCGGAGCTTCAGCTCCGACATAAATCCGAGCACTTAACAGGGCTTCAGCCCCTGAGGGACATTTTTTCATTTTCGCGCAACTTGGTGGAAAAAAGGCACCGTCAATAAAATGTCAACCGTAGTCCAAATCGAAGACCTGAAAAAACAGTTCGGCAACGTCCGCGCGCTTGACGGCGTTTCCTTCGCCGTGGAAGAAGGCGAATGGATCGCCATCATGGGCCCGTCAGGCTCAGGTAAAACCACCCTCATCAACATCCTGGGCGGGCTCGACACGCCCACCTCCGGCAAAGCCATCGTAGGCGGCACCGACGTGGCCCGTCTCGACGAAAAAGGCCTCACCCGCTTCCGCGCCGAAAAAATCGGTTTCATCTTCCAGCAGTTCCACCTCGTGTCCTATCTCACCGCCGTCGAAAACGTAATGCTGGCGCAGTATTTCCACAGCACCACGGACGAAACCGAAGCCCGCGCCGCCCTGGCTCGCGTCGGCCTCGCAGACCGGATCGAGCATCTCCCGTCGCAATTATCCGGAGGCGAACAGCAGCGCGTAGCAGTCGCCCGCGCCCTGATCAACCACCCCAGGTTGATCCTCGCCGACGAGCCCACCGGCAACCTCGACGAAGCCAACCAGGAAACCGTGATTCGCCTCCTCCGTGAACTTCACGAAGAAGGCCACACCATCCTCATGGTCACGCACGACCCTTCCATCGGCGAACTAGCCGACCGCCGAATCGATCTGGCGCACGGCCGCCTCGTGCAAATCACCGAATTCTCCGCCGACCAGGAAATCAAGTTCGATCACCTGCTCGAACAGGTCTGGCTTTTCTCCGAAAAGGGCGCAACTCCCGAGATAGACGGCATTCGCGAGAGCCTCGCGCAGGACCCCGAGCGCCTCATCTCGCGCCTGAAGGATCTTGGCCTGCTCGAAGTGCGAAAAAGCCAGGTGGCTCTCACCGAACGTGGCGAAAGCCGCGCCCGCGATATCATCCGCCGGCGCCGCTTGGCCGAGCGTCTGCTCACCGACACGTTTTCGGTAGCCGCCGCCGAAGCTGATTCCCACGCCTGCAAATTCGAGCACATCATCAGCCCTGAACTCGACCAGCGCATTTGCACCTTCCTCGGCCACCCCACCACCTGCCCCCACGGCAACCCCATCCCCCCCGGCGCCTGCTGCCCCTCCCTGAAGTAGCCGAAAACGCAGGGGCCGCTGCTCTCACGGTGAGAGGAGCACTTCACATTCACGCACCCAAGTCATCCCGCGCGCAGCGAGGTCTGCATCCAATCCGCCAAATTCAGCTTGAAAGATATAACCTATCTTGATACCTTGTCGGCCTCCCCGCAGAACCAGCAGGACCCAGGGCAGCCGGTGTTCTGGAAGCCCTCCTTACGCATTACGATCCGTGGTTGCACGGTTTGCGCCTCGAAAGGCGAGCCGTTGAATCAGCGAGAGGACGGGCTCCGTGCGAAGGACGCCAAAAACATACACACTCCACGCTTTGACAATAGCAGCAGCATTTCTCCTCCCTGTTCCCGGAAGCCGCGCAGTCCCGCAAGCAACCCCGGGGCCGGCCAATCGAGTCCTGCAGCCCGTCGATCAACTCCAAGTAGTTCGTCTCAAAGGCAACATCCCCGCAAGAGCCTTGCCGCGATACGACCAGGGCGCTGTGGACTCATCCTTCAAACTCTCCTACATGACCCTCGAACTGAAGCCCTCCGCTCAACAGCAACAGGAACTTGTGCAGCTGCAAAAAGACCAGCAGGACCCGTCCTCCGAGAGTTATCACAAATGGCTGACGCCTGAACAGTTCGCCAACCGCTTCGGGCTAAGCCAATCCGATATCGCGGCCATCACCACTTGGCTCACTCAGCAGGGTTTCAAAATCGTCTACGTAGCCCGAGGCCGCAACTACATTGCCTTCGACGGCACCGCGGCGCAGGTTCAAAGCGCATTTAAGACGGAAATACACCGTTTCAATATCAACGGTGAACCGCACTTCGCCAATACTTCCGAACCCGCCATTCCAGCAGCCTTGGCCGATGTGGTGCTGGGAATTGGCGGCCTGCACGACTTCCGGCCCAAGCCCCTGTTGAAGAAAAGTGCGGCCGCCCCGCTGGAGCCCGCTCTTTCACCGGCCTTCGAGCAGGTGCTCACCATGACCCCTGGTTTATTTGCTTCCCTGTATGACGTGGCCCCTCTTTACAGTGCGGGCTTCAACGGCGGTGGCCAGGCGATCGTCATCGTGGGCCAGTCCGAGCCTGATTTCGCGGATATAGCCAAATTTCGGCACAACTTCAATCTCCCCGCGAGCGTTCCTCAAGCTGTCTTGGGCGGCGCCGATCCGGGTCCCCTGTCGATCACTTCGGGCGAGGTACGCGAGCAAGATCTCGATCTCGAGTGGTCCGGCGCAGTGGCCCCGGGCGCTGCACTCATCTACGTCTATGCCGCCGATGCAGATTCCGCTCTGGCCTATGCAATTGACAACAACCTCGCGCCGGTGATGAGCGAGAGCTTCGGTGATTGCGAAGCGGAGAGCGATCAGGTCTTTCTGGAGCCTCACCTGCAAGCAGCCATCGCCATGGGAACCACGGTGCTCGCCTCCTCCGGTGATTCCGGCGCCGCAAACTGCGACCCGGACTTCACCCCGGGGGCAATTGCCACCCAAGGCCTCGCCGTAAGTTATCCAGCGAGCAGCCCCGAGGTTACTGCGGTCGGAGGCACCGCATTTATCGAGTCTTCATCAGCCGGGTATGTCCCCGAATCGGTGTGGAATGATACGTACGTTCTGGGCGATGCCGTCACAGGACTGGCCGCCAGTGGCGGCGGGGCGAGCGTGGTTTTCGCGAAGCCTTCCTGGCAGAGTGGGCTTGGCGTGCCGAACGACAATTCTCGCGATGTGCCCGACGTTGCCGTCGCCGCGTCGCCCTTTATCGATCCCTATACGATCATCAATGACGGTCTAACAGGGCTGGAAGGAGGAACCTCCGCATCGTCACCCGCGATGGCCGGGATCGTCGCGGTTCTGAATCAATATCTTCTCGCCAATGGCTCCATCTCGACGCCTGGCCTGGGCCTGATCAATCCGATGCTTTACCAATTCTCACAAACGTCCCCCGGCAGCTTTCACGATATCACCATCGGCAATAATGAAGTTCCGTGTGAGCCAGGCACCCCAAACTGCGGCGGGAATGGCATCCTCGGCTATCCGGCTACCCTCGGTTATGATCAGGCAACGGGTGTAGGCTCCATCGACGCCAATAACCTCGCGATTTATTGGAGCACTGCTCCGCTCATCAGCTTTTCCGCGACCAACCTCATGTTCGCGGCTCAGATAGCAGGCTCCACCAGCGCTCCGCAAACGGTGACTCTCACCAACACCGGTAAGTCAGCTCTCTCAATTTCCGGCATTACCGCCTCGCAGGATTTCGCGCAAACCAACACCTGCGGCACGAGCATTCCCGCCGCTGGCGCCTGCACAATCAGCATCACCTATAAGCCTACGGTGCTAGGTCCGGAGACCGGTTCGATCAGCATCGCCGAAACCAGCCCCGGTACTCCTTTGATCATCAATCTGGCCGGCACAGCAATCAGCGCGATAACTCTGTCTCCCGCCAGTCTGACGTTTGCTCCTCAGCTCGTCGGCACCACAAGCGCGCCGCAAACCATGACTTTCACAAATTCCGGCCCCTCGCCTGTCACCATTTACTACATCGCGGCCGGAAACGACTTCAGCGAGACGAACAACTGCGGCGCAAGCGTCCCACCGGCTGGCTCCTGCACAATCACCATTGCCTTCCGGCCGATTTCCAGTGGCTCTCAAAGCGGCTCGATGCTCATCTCTGATAGTGCAATCGGCCCTCCGCAGATGGCCAGTTTTACCGCAAGCGCCTTCAGCGCTGTTTCTCTTTCACCCGCAAGCCTCTCGTTTGGGACACAGCTTGCCGGGATCGCCAGCGCGAATCAAACAGCAACTCTCACCAATGTCGGCTCCGCACCGCTCAACATAACCGGCTTCGAAGCCTACGGCTCGTTTGCGCAGACCAATACCTGTGGTGCCAGCATTGCCGTCGGCGGCACATGTACGATCAGCGTCAACTTCAAGCCTTCGGCGATTGGTCCTCAAACCGGCGCTATTATCCTCACCGACAATGAATTTGACAGCCCTCAGTATCTCAACCTCAGCGGCACCGGCGTCAGCACGGTCAGCCTGTCGCCTCCGAGCCTGACGTTTCCGTCGCAGCTCGTAAATACCACCAGCGCTCCGCAAATTGTGACGCTTACAAATGTTGGTAATACCGCTCTCACTATCACCTCCATCGCCGCCTCCGGCAACTTTGCGGAGACGAACACCTGCGGACCAAGTATTCCACCCGCGGGCGCTTGTGCCATCAGCGCGACATTCACGCCCACTTCAACCCTCATTCTGCCGGCCATGCTGACCATCACCGACAATGCGATCGGTAGCCCACAAAACCTCAATCTTCAGGGGTCGGCATTCACCGATGTCGTCCTTTCAGCCAACACGGTGACATTCGCGGCGATTCCCCTGGGTGGTACGAGCCTGACGACAACAGTGAACGTTACCAATGCTGCCGCCACTCCCCTTACGATCAGCAGTATCGCCATCACGGGACCCAATAGCGGCGATTTCGCCCAGGTCAACAACTGTCCCCCGAGCCTTGCCGCAGGCGCCACCTGCAAGATCAGCGCAAGCTTCCAACCCTCGACGCTCGGGGTTCGCAACGCAATGATCGCGATCACGGATAACGCCACTGACAGCCCACAGATGATTAGCCTCCAGGCTGAAGGGGCGGATTTTTCGCTCGCCACTGAAGGCTCCGCAACAGCGACGGTCACAGCCGGACAGCAGGCCAGCTACAGCCTTCAATTGAATCCAACTCAGAATTTAGCCGGGCCCGTGGCGATGGCCTGCACTGGGGCGCCTGCGCAAACGACGTGCACGGTCACTCCCGCAAATACTGCTATTGACGGATCTCCCATTTCTTTCCAGGTCAGCGTGACTACCACTGTGCGCTCCTCCCTGCCTGCGCGCCTGCTTCCGAATTTAAAGTTACGTTTGCCGCCACCGGCCATTTACTTCGAGACGCTGCTGCTCCTTCTCCTCCTGACGGCAGCCACATCTGCGGGCCGCCGCTCAACGACGGTGCGTTTCTGGACCAGATTCGCCATCGTCCTGATCTGCGCGACAACCCTTCTAATTGCCTGCGGCGGAGGAAACACCATCGAAAACAGCGAAATCACGACCAGCGTTAATACCGGCACACCTGCGGGTAGCTATAATCTGATGGTGACAGCTACTCAATCAGGCGCCACCCGCTTCGCCAGTCTGAGCCTGACAGTCAACTAGTCCGGAACCGTTCGTCTTCGGCATGCGCATTCGACCTTGTGTCGAGAGTCCGGAGTTAGCGTGCCGGGATCTATGTCCGAACCCAGGGCTCATGCCGCAATTCTCGACGGCGCGCATGGTATTCAGGTCTAAATTGCTTCCAACCGTATTTCAAAGCCGGGAGAACCTCACCACGCCAACCTTTGGTTGAAATTCCCCCATCAGATGGCTATGGTGACTATGAAGTCTGCCGAGGTCGGGGTGCGGACTCCTTGGAGACAAAGTTGAAGAATCGGCCCAGTTCGGGAAATTTGACGTCGTGGCAAAGCAGGCTTGCAGCATTTTTAACTGGTTTCACGCTCCCAATGGCGCCAGATTCGAGCCAAAAACAGCGCGTCGCCACTCGACACTCTCGGACGAACGGAAACGATCTTAAGTCACTGAAAACAAACAATCGGGGTATGGCTGACTCGACACTCTTATCGCGCGGGAGCCTGCCTGTTTTTTGCGCGATTTTGCTCCTCGCCGCCGGTGTCGCCCTTGGCCGGAATATTGGCCAGAATGCCGCCCAGGGCATCGATCAGGCACCCTCGCCATTGAACGAAAATCCCGCCCTGCCCGCATCCTGCTCACGTTCAGTGCTCCTGAATTTCCCTGTGGTTCATCGGGCCGGGGGTGAGGTGCAGGAAGTTCCAATCTGGCAAGTGCCCGGCAGCCCCGCTTTCTTCTTCGTCTCAGGCATGACGATTGACGCCGATGGCGCCCCCAACGCCTACCATCCCGATAACATCGGCTTGGACGACATTGCGAACGCAGGCGTCCCCGGCCACTGGGACGGAATCATTACCGACCGAACCGGCGAGCCGATCATCCAGGGGCCCGACGATCCATTTCCCGGTTTCTACGTCTCCTGCACCTCGCTGACTGATCGAACGAAGGCTCGCACCGATCCCACCCGCTATGTGGACGCTTCCAAGGTTCCCTACATCGTGCTCCCTCGGGATGTGGCCTACCAGGGTGGCGCCCAGCCGGGCGATTTCGCCGCGGTCATGAATCTGAGGAGCGGCAAATTATCGTATGCGATCTTCGCCGATGTAGGAACGCTGGGCGAAGGTTCGATCGCCCTCGCCAATAATCTTGGCATCTGGTCGGACGCGCGCCAGGGCGGCCGGCGAGGCGGGATCCTCTACCTCGTTTTCCCTGGCTCGGGAAACCGTCAGCCGCGCGCGATCGAAGAAATTTCCAGCGAGACCGAAAAGCTCCTCCAGGACTGGGGCGGCGCCGAAAAGCTCACGTCGTGCTCCGCGAGCCAGGTGCCCGTCGCGGCGGCCGCAAAAGCAAGCGATGCGCCGTCACAGACGCCGTCGAATAACACAAATCCGCCGGCTCAGGGAATGGCCAACTAGGGGCTCTTCGATGCCTATACCGCTCGATGACCGTAAAAAGCCGGCCACGGTGAAGGTCAACGTCACCACGGGAGAGGGCGTAGAAGTCGCCTGGGCCGACGGACACGCGAGCCGCTACACGTTCCCTTACCTGCGTGACAACTGCCCGTGCGCGATGTGCAATGACGAGCGCGAAAAGAAGGCCAAATTGGGCAATAGCACCGCGGTCTTGCCGATGTTCAAGCCGCGGGTAACCGCAAAATCCGCGAAGCCAGTCGGCAATTACGCCCTGCAGATCGACTACTCCGACGGCCACGCCACCGGCATCTACAGCTTCACTTACCTGCGCGAGATCTGCCCCTGCGAGCAATGCCAGCGTGAGTTCGGCGCAGCAGTAACAGCCTCGGCGTAAGCATAAAAATTCTCTCAGCGAATTTTCTCGCTCCGCTAAGGTCTGCCCGAGCTTCGAAGGAAGTGAACTAAGAATTCGAGGTCAAGCTCTTCGAAGGGAAAGGAGCGCGCTGACGATTCCCCGGAGCACTAGAACCCCGCCCGCAATTCCCAGCAGCAGATTCGCATGCCGCAAAGGCAGCAGCGGAATCCCCAGGACAAGCAGCCCGACGATCACCAGAGACCCGGCGCGAATCTGCGCTTGCACGCGAGCCGAGCCGGGTTCGCTGCGAATCCCGGCGCGAATGCCCCAGTAGACGAACAGCGCTCCCAGGAAGATCAACGCCACCGGCCGCGCCGGAAGCCCGACGCGTCGCGTGAGAGCCAGCAACAGCAAAAGCGCCCCCAGCAGCAGAAGAATGAATTCGCTCAGCAGCCGGAACAGCGTGGCCGGAGAAGCCATGGGACGCGTTTCGCTGGACGACATTGCCACATCATCGCCCAGCGAAGCCTTGGACGCAAACCATAGGAGACGCCACTCCGACCGGAAGACCGTCGATGCTCGGAGCGCAGGTGACCGGCAAACACCGGCGCAAACAGGCACAAACACCAAGAGGCAATGGCGCCGAATATCCGGGATGTTACAATGTCATCCTTCGTGCTGCGTCGTGGAGCGCGGGGTCGTCATCCAATCGCCAAGGAGAAACGGGTGCACAAAGTCATAATTATCGGTAGCGGGTGTGCGGGTTTGACGGCCGCCATTTACACGGCGCGAGCCGATCTAAACCCAGTGGTGCTGGATGGATACGAGCCCGGGGGCCAGCTAGCTCTCACCACCCTGGTCGAGAACTTCCCCGGCTTCCCGGAGGGCATCCTCGGCCCTGAATTCATCGAGCTCACCCGAAAGCAAGCCCAGCGCTTTGGCACCGAGTTCCGCTCCGGCGCGGTTACCTCCGTGGACCTGAGCAAGCGGCCCTTTACTGTCGTTGCGGGAAAAGAAACCTACCAGAGCGAGGCGCTGATCGTCGCGGCGGGCGCATCGGCTCGCATGCTCGGGATCGAATCCGAGAAGCATTTGCTCGGCCACGGCGTGTCCACCTGCGCCACCTGCGACGGTTACTTCTTCCGTGATCGCGAGATTATGGTTGTCGGCGGCGGCGACACCGCGATGGAAGAGGCCACGTTCCTCACCAAGTTTGCGAAGCGGGTGACGCTGGTTCACCGCCGCAATGAGTTTCGCGCCACCAGGATCATGCTGGACCGCGCGCGCGCCAACGAAAAAATCAAGTTCATGACGCCCTACGTCGTCGAGGAAGTGCACAACGTGGCAAATAAATCCGTCGACGCCGTGCAGCTGCGCAACGTGGAAACCAACGCGCTTTCGAGGATCGAAGTCGAGGGCGTGTTCGTGGCCATCGGCCACGATCCCAACACCAAGGTCTTCAAGGGGCAGCTGGACATGGACGAGGCCGGATACCTCGTCACCCATGACGGCCCAAAGACCAACGTCGAAGGCGTCTTCGCCGCCGGCGACGTGCAGGACCATCACTACCGCCAGGCGATCACCGCGGCAGGATCGGGCTGCATGGCGGCCATGGACGCGGAAAAGTTCCTCGCCGAGCACAAGCTCTAACAGCTCTAGCGAAGAGCTGCGTCGATAGTACGTGGCCCGCTAAGCCGGAATCAATTTCCCGCGACAATCGGAGAAGAGCCGCGGTTCTCAGATGACCGCGATGCCAGAATCGCGTGGATGGCTTGCTCGAAGGTCTGGCGCGACTGTTCGGCTGTGAAGTGCACGGCAATGCGCCCGTCTCTCCCGTAGAAAATCGTCTCCGGCATGCTGCCTTCCCAGTTCGGATTCACGCCGTGGTAAAACTCGTCCACATCGATTTGCGGATCTTGGCGGTAGTTGGGAAAGTCGGGATGAAACTCGGCGAGAAACCGGCGTACGACGTGCATGTCCGCGTTCGAGTCCAGGCTCACGCCGAACACCGCAAGCCCTTGCGGATGGTACTGTTCGGCAAGCGCGACCACCATGGGGAACTCATCGCGGCAGGGCTCGCACCAAGTGGCCCAGAAGGTCACCAGCAGCGGTTTGCCGTGATATTTCTCGACGAGCCGCTTGTAGCCCGCAAGGTCGATCAGCGGCAGGCTGGCGGCTCGCGCCGTGGTCGTCGCTTTGCTCGCCGGGTTCTGCGCGCTCGCAACTCCCGCTCCTGCCGCGCAAACAAGAGTGACCAGAGCAACGGCTGATAAATAGCGACGCATTGGCATCTCCGTACGATCTTCCTTGAATGATTCTATCGGTTCGAGAGCGATAGCCACAACAAAATGGCATACACCGAGGGAATTTACAAAAATCGGCGTCTCTGGCCGAAGACGCGCGAAGCCCCTTGCCGGGCCATAATTTGGGTGTACAAAACGGCTTCCGCGCAATACGATAGATTCGCAGATCAAGCCTGCATACAGCCCTTTTCGCAAGGAGATCGTTCGATGGCGTACGTGATTGCCGAGCCGTGCATAGGAACCAAGGACACTGCCTGCGTGGACGTGTGTCCCGTGGATTGCATTCATCCCCGGAAGGATGAGCCAAACTACGAAACCGAGAAGCAGCTCTACATCAATCCCGACGAATGCATTGACTGCGGAGCCTGCGTGCCGGTGTGTCCGGTGACCGCCATTTTCGCCCTCGAAGACCTCCCGGAGAAGTGGTCAAGCTTCACGCCAATCAACGCGGACTGGTACAAGAAAAAGTAGAGCCTGACGGCGAGCTTTTTAACTTGAGCGCGGCAGATATGCACCTGCCGCGCTTTTTCTTTTCGGGCCAGCCTCGGCCTGCGCGGGGAGAAGAAGCAGGGCCAATGGAGATTCGAATCGAACTTCCGGGAGTCAAGCTGGGCGTGGTCGAAGCAGACGGCGTGCGCGTCAGCCTCGAAGAGGAACGCTGGCGCTGTTAATGACGGAAGTTTGCGACCGCAAGCGCCGGGAGTTCACTGTGGAAAGTTTGGCGGAAGCGCAGCATGATTCGCGCGGTTCGCGCGATGTTTCGCGGATGGGATATGGACCCCTCGAAGTATCGCCCGTCTTCCGAGGCGCTGCTGAGAAGAGTCGTGCAGGGTAAGGGTCTCTATCGAGGTGTCGAATGTGGTGGATATCGGGAATCTCGGCTCGATTGAGACGGGCTGGCCTTACGGGTGCTACGACCGCGGCAAAATCAAGCCGCCCATCGTGCTGCGGCATGGCGCTCGCGGGCGAGCGATACGAAGGCATCGGAAAGCGGACCTGGCATCTGGAGGGACGGCCCGTGCTCGCCGATCCAGAGGGACCGTTTGGCAGTCCGATCAGCGATTCCACGCGCAGCATGATCACCGAGGCTGCTCAAGAAATTCTGATAGTGGTTTATGCGCCGGTCGAGCGCGGACGATGCGTCTCTCACGTCCGCCACGGATCGGCTGAGCGAGCGTCTTTCGCAGTTTGCAGGCCGCCAGGGAAACTCGAACGCAGATTTGCGCCGTGAAACGAACGGCCGCGTCCGCTTGTATTTGCGAGCTCATCGCATGTCGGGTTATTCTGTAGCGCTGCGGTGAGGTCCCCGGTGCCCAAATTTCAGCTCGTTCTTCTGATACACGCCCATCAGCCCGTAGGGAATTTCGACGACGTATTCGAGCGGTCCTACGCAAGCTCCTACTTGCCCTTTATCGAAGTGCTGGAGCGGCATCCCGCAATTCGCGTCGGGCTGCACTATTCCGGGCCGCTGCTTGAATGGATCGAGCGGGCGCACCCGGAATATTTCGAGCGGCTTGCCGGGATGGTGAAAAGCGGGCAGGTGGAAATGGTCGGCGGGAGGCTTTTACGAGCCGGTTCTGATCGCGATTCCGCCGCAGGACCGGCAGGAACAAATCTCCGGCTGGCGGATTACATCGAGAAGCATTTCGAGGAGCGGCCGCGCGGCGCATGGCTCACGGAGCGGGTGTGGGAGCCGCAAATTCCGTCGTCTCTGGCGCCGGCGGGCGTCGAATATACGCTGCTCGATGACAATCACTTCCTCGGCGCCGGTTTCGAGCCGGGCCAGTTACACGGCCATTACACGGCCGAAGATCTTTGCCACACCGTGAAGGTGATGCCTGGCCTGAAGAACATTGCGGTATCTGATCCCTTTCCGCGACGTCGGCGAGACGATTGAGTTTCTGCGATGCGGCGTGCGAATGAGCATCCGGGCGGACTTGCCGCGATGGGCGACGACCTGGAGAAATTCGGCGTGTGGCCCGGAACCTACGATCTCTGTTATCGCGACGGCTGGCTGGAGAATTTTTTCCAGGCACTCGAACAATGCGGCGACTGGCTGGAAGTCTCCACGCCCGGGAACGCCGTCGCCTCGCGCGCGCCGCTCGGCCGCGCGGACCTGCCGACGGCGTCCTATACGGAAATGATGGAATGGGCGCTTCCGACCGAAGCACGGCGGCGCTTTCACGCGCTGGTGGAGGAATTTGCCTCGCGGCCGGATGCATTGCCGTTTCTGCGCGGCGGCGTGTGGCGCAATTTTTTCAGCAAGTATTCTGAATCGAATCTGATGCACAAGAAAATGCTGCATGTTTCGGAAAAAGCTGCAGAAAGCTTCCCGCGGAAAGCCGCCGCGAGAAAAGGCTTTGCCCAGGAACGTGAGGAAGCGGCGCACGCTTCTGTTGCGCGCGCAGTGCAACGACGCCTATTGGCATGGGATTTTCGGCGGCCTGTATTCCCCGCATCTGCGCACGGCCGTGTGGCGTCCCTTGGTGCAGGCCGAAGCGATCGCGGACCGGCTGCACCAGCGAAAGCAGGATTATGCGGAAGCGGTGCGTTTCGACTTCGACGCGGATGGACAAGACGAGATTTATTTCACCTCCGAAAAGTATGCCGCGCTGGTGGGCCCGGCGGATGGGGGAACCATCAGCGCGCTGGATTTCAGGCCGTCCGGCTCCACGTTGATCAATTCCCTCAAGAGGCGGCCGGAGGCCTATCACAGCGCGCTGAAAAACCTGGCGAAAGAATGGCGCGGGTGACGTGCACTCCATCCACGATCAGCGGCGCGTCGAAGGAGGAAGGGCTGGAGCGCTGGCTGCATTATGACCGCTGGCCGCGCCATTGTTTCCGCTTGCTGGTGTTCGGGCAGAGACAAGACTTACCAGGATTGCGCCTCGGTGCAATTGGGCGAAGATGCCGCCCTGGCCGGCGGGGGATATGTGGTGAAAAACATATCCAACAGCCGTCTGGCTCTCCCGGCCAGCGAAAGCCTCGATTGGATGGCGGAGAAAATCTTCACGTTCCACTCGACCGAGAACGGATTCGACGTAGAATGCGATCTGACGCTTCGCCGGAACGCGCCGGGCGCCGCATCGATAACTGTGGGAGTCGAAATCGTGATCAACTTTCTGGCGCCGCAGACACGCCGACCGGTACTTCCAATCGGACGGCAAGCGGTTTCCACTACGCTGGGGCGCCGAGGTGCCCGCCGCGGACTTGAGCGTCGTCGATGAATGGCAGCAGGTCAACGCGAGGATTGAGGCTCCTGCGCCCGCAGCTTTCTGGATCACTCCTATCGAGACCGTGTCGGAATCGGAGGAGGGATTCGAGAGGATTTATCAAGGCTCGCAGATGATCGCCGTGTGGCCTGTTGAGTTCGAGACGGGAGTGGAGTGGAGGGGCCGAATGGCGCTGCGTGTCGAGCACTTATCAAAAGTCGCGTGAGCTGCCCGATCGTGCCGAAGTGGATAGGAGCCATGTTCCAAGTTGATGGCTCGCGCTTGCCGACAGGGTTGCGAAAAATCGGCGATTAACCGTAGGATTGAGCGCAAAGTAAACGTAACCAAGCGCAGTTGCCGGCAGGAAAAACGAAGCTACGGAGGCGTGGATGGCAGTTTCAAAGGAGTTGCTCGATATTCTGGTTTGTCCCTTGTGCAAGACTCCCGTGAAGCTGACGGGTAACGAACAAGGCCTGAAATGCGGCACCTGCCGTCGCGTTTATCCCATCCGGGGCGACATCCCCATCATGCTGGTGGACGAAGCGCGCATTGAAGCCGAGTGAAGCATCCTCTCTGCTCCTTGATTTACCGCAAGGCGCCGAGGTGCTGGTTGCGCGCCTGCGATCATTAGGCGACATCGTTCTTGAAACACCGTCCATTGCAGCCTTGCATGCATGGCGGCCCGATCTGCGCATCTGCGTGCTGATCGAGCCTCGTTTCAAGGCGGCGCTCGAAGGCAATCCCACAGTCACCGATGTGCTTTTTTCATCTGGCTTCACCGCCGCAGCGGCGCGTTTGCGGCAGCGCCGATTTCCCGTCGTGTTCAACCAGCATGGGGGGCCGCGAAGCGCGTTGTTAACCGCGGTTTCAGGTTCACCCCTGCGCGTGGGCTGGAAGGGCTTTCAGTTTTCATTCCTTTACAACGTTCAGGTGCCGGATGCCCGCGAATTCTATGGCCGGCCCGTCGTTCATACCGTCGAGCATCGCATCTCGCAGTTTTACTGGACGGGGCTTCCGCGCGGGCCGATCCCAGGCGCGCAGGTGTTACCTCAGCCGGAAGCTATCGCAAACGTCCGACTGCTCCTCGAGCGGAACGGCATCCCGCGGGGTTCTCCCTATGCGGTGTTGCAGCCGGGCGCTCGCCTGGCGACCATGCGCTGGCCCGCCGCGAAGTTTGCCGCGATTGCGCGATGGCTCCGCGAAGCGCACGGCATCGCGAGCGTGGTGAATTTGTCCGCGCGAGAAGAGGAAATCGCGCCGGAGGTGCGAAATGAGATGCGCGGGTGTGCCGCTGTTCCCGAAGGCCTTGGCTTGGCGGAATTGATCGCGCTGGTGGCGGGCGCCGCGATTTTTGTGGGAAACGATTCGGGTCCGGCGCACGTGGCGGCCGCGGCCGCCAGGCCCTGCGTCGTAATCTACGGTTCGACGAATCCTGCACAGTGGCGGCCCTGGCGAATGGAACACCGCGTCGTCGCCACTGGCGCAAAATTCCGCGCGATGCGCGGGGACAAAACGATCGCCGTAAGCCAGCCGCGCTCGATCCAGGAAATTGGCATCGATGAAGTGCGCGCCGCGTGTGAAGAATTGTTATCCGCCGTGCCCGTCAAAACGGCGGGAAGCTGATGGACTGGTCGTTGAACTGGACCCACAGCGTGACTTCCTTCGTCTTGCTCTGCTTTGCCACGTCATCGTCTTCCGGGAAAGGCTGGTAGGGACTCAGGCGAATCTTGATCTCAACGCCCGAGCCTTCGTGCAGGTGTTCCGTCTTCGCGACCCGGAAGCTCTTAATCGGGCCGTAGTAGCCGTTCGGTCCCCAATCATCGATAAAATCCTTGAGCGAATACGATTGCGACGGTTTCCATATCTCATAGGCCTGCTGCATATTCCCGGCGATCACGGCGTTCATGAAATGCAGAATGGTGACGCGCTCTTTGTGATAGCGCAGCACCCACCACAGGCCGCCAGCGCCGTGAAAATCACCAGGACGATCGCGAGAATCACGCGGCGGCGGCTCTTGGCGTGCGGATGTTCCTCTATTGGATCGAAGAGAACCACGAAGGCTCCTTGCGGGTCAGATCTGCCGCTTGAACAGCGCGATGCTGCCCGCGATCATCACCGCCGCGAAGCAGGACAAAATTATCACGTCCTTGATAAATTCCTTCAATGCCGGTGTTTTTGATGGTCAGATTTCGCAGGGCATGCACGGTATACGTGAACGGATCGATCACCGAAATCCACGCGCAGCCACGGCGGAAAGCCTTCGATCGGAGAAATCGCGCCGGACGGAAAAAACAGCAGCGTATTCAGCACGCCGAAAATCGCGCGCGGCACCAGCGGATCGTCCACGCGCACCATCGCCAGAAACATGAAGCTGATCATGGCCAGCGACGCGACCAGAACCACCAAGCATCAGATAGAAACAGCCGCACCGGATCCCACAGCCCGGGAATGCCCGCGAGCAGGCCGCCGATAATGCGTGAGCGCCATGCCGGCCATGCAGCCCTTTGATCGCGCCGGCGCCGATCAGGCCGAGCACCAGTTCGGTCTTGTGGATCGGCGTCAGCAGATAGCCTTCGTGCAGCCCGCGCGACTTGTCGTCGATGAAAGTGATGCCGCCGCCGATCATGGCCACGATAAAAATGGCCATGGCCGTCGAGCCCGGCCAGCAGATATTTGACGTACTCGATGTAGGGATAGACTTCGACGATGTTGAGCTGCACCTGCGCATTCGAGGCGCGGCTGCACGTCCGGCGCGTTCAAGTCGGTCGACCATCTGCTGGATGCGCTCGAGAGGCGCTGGCAATCACCTGGTCGGTATTGTCTTCGATGAAGGCGATGCGCGGCGGTCGTGCTGGTAATAGCGCCGCGAAAAATCGTACGGGAATGTCGACCACGCCGCGGACGAATCCGGCGCGCAGATCGTCGACGGCGCGCGGCAGCGAGTCGTAGTCGACCACGCGGAAGGTTTGCGGACCGGCCGCGATGCCGTCGAACATCTCGCGCACGCGCCGGGATTCGACCGAGTGGTCCTCGATCGACCAACGGCGATCGTGGCGCCCTTGATCTTTCCGCCGAAGGCGTAGCCCAGCACGATCAGCTGGACCAGCGGGAAAATCATCGAGCCATCATCAGCGCGGGACTGCGGAAGAATTTCCGCATGTCGCGTTCGATGAGCGCCCAGATGCGGTAAAACTTCATGGTCGCTCCATTCCTCTGCGCATCGTTCCGCGACGTCGCGACAGTCGCGATGCTATGCTCATCGATGACACGCATGGCTCGACGTCGCATGCCGTACGCGTCCTTCGTGCGGTCGCGTCGCGCAACTCGCGTGCCGGTGTAATGCAGGAAACACATCGTCGAGCGTGGTGCTTTGCACGGACACTTTCTTGACGGTCACTTTGCGGCTGCGCGCCAGGTCCATCAGCGCCGCCACGGTGGCCGGGCCCGTCGTGCGAGCTGATGTGGACGACGCCGTCGTCGCTGAGTCACGGTGGCACCTGCGCCAGGCGCTCGAGCTGGTCGATCCAGTCCGGCGGGCGCGCTGTCGAATTCCGCCTCCACCACATCGGTGCCGGGCATGCTGTCTTTCAGGCGTGTCGGGCGTATCGAGCGCCGCGAGCTTGCCGTGATCGACGATGGCGATGCGGTCGCAAAGTTTGTCGGCTTCGTCCATGTAATGCGTGGTGAGCAGAATGGTCAGCTCGGATTTGTCGCGCAGCTTGCGAATCATTTCCCACACGTTGGTGCGCGAGACCGGGATCGAGGCCGGTGGTCGGCTCGTCGAGAAACAGAATTCTCGGCGAGTGCACCAGTCCGCGGGCGATTTCCAGCCGCCGGCGCATGCCGCCGGAAAATGTGCGCACCAGCGCATCGCGAAACTTCAGCAGATCCACGGATTCCAGCAGCTCGTCGATCAGCGCGTCGCGCGCTGGCTCGCCGGCACGCCGTAGAGCTTGGCGTGAATCAGCATGTTTTCGCGCGCCGTCAGCTCCGGATCGGAAGTGAAGGCCTGCGGAATCACGCCGAGCACGTGGCGCACGCCGTCGGCATCGTTGACGAATGTCGTGCCCGCCGATGCGCGCGGTTCCCGAAGTGGGCGGCGTGAGCGTGGTCATCATGCGGATCAGCGTGGTCTTGCCCGCGCCGTTCGGGCCCGAGCAGGCCGAAGATTTCCCCGTGCGCGACGTTGAAGCTGATGTCGTTCACGGCGACGAGATCGCCGAACTTTTTCATCAGATGGTCGACTTCAATCGCATTCATGATCAGGAGTTCCTCGGACAGCGCTCACAAGCCGCGCGAACCAGCTTCTTTGTGCTCTGGCGGCGGAGGCAGCAGCACGGTGGCCGTCATGCCGGTGAAAAGCCGGCGGTCCTGATTCGGGCACGGACGACCTTGATGGCGAACGTCTTGATGTCGCGCTTGGTGCGGCTCACGTCGCGCTGCGTGGCGAAATCGCTTTCCACGCCTTTGAAAAACACTTGCCCTTCGCGGATGTCTCCGGAAGGAAGCCGGACGCGCAGCTTCTGCCCGAACTGGATCGAGTCGATGTAGCTTTCCTCCACATCGGCGCGCACCCACAGATGATCGATGTCGACAACGACGACGATGGGCGAGCCCTGCGCGCACCACTTCGCCCTGCTTGGCGACGCGCACGGAAACGATGCCGTCGATCGGCGCGTAAATTTTCGTGTATCCGAGCTGCGTGGCCACTTGCGCTTCGCGTCGCGCGCGCCTGCTCGAGTTGCGCCAGCGTCGTGGAGATTTCGCTCTGGCGCACGTCCACCTGCTTGCGGTTGGCCTGCGCCACATTCAGCGCCGCGGCTTCCGCCTTCGCGGACTCTTCCAGAGCGTCGACATTGGCTTGCGACATTTTGACGGTCGCTTCGGCGTGATCGCGGTCCTGCGCCGAAACTTCGCCCTTGTCGAAAAGCTTTTGCATGCGCGTCGAGGTCGTCTTTGATCGCGCGCGAGCGCCACGCGGGCCTGCTCGAGTTGCGCGTCGCTCGAAGTCACGTGCGCGCTGCGCCTGGTCGATGGATGCGCCGGTCTGGTCGTTCGTCCACGAATAATTGTGATTGGCCTCTTTGACCTGCGCTTCCAGGCTGGTGACGTTGGCTTTCGCCGCCGCGAGATTGGCTTGCGAGTTCCTTGGGATCGAGTTCGGCGATCAGATCGCCCTTCTTCACTTCGGAGCCTTCATCCACTTTCAGGTCGTCATGCGGCCGGTGATCTGCGGGCTCACGATCACTTCGTTGCCGTCGACGATGCCTGTCAACGGAATGCTCGTTGCCCCGGGGCGTGGTCACGATATAGACCACCAGAGCGATCAGAAAACAGCGTTCCGATTACCATCACGAATTTCCGGCCGGTCATCGCGACACTCGCTCTCCTATGTGTCGGAATGCAAGCCCGTGATCGAGAAAATCCATCAGCGCCTGCTTGCGCGCCTTCACCGACTGCGGCGCAAGAAGATTGCGCCCCACGACTTCGCTCATGATCGGCGCGGCCGCAAAGTAAGAAGTCGTCATGCCGAGTATGCTCAGCGCGGTGTGGTCGGGATCGACGGCGCGAAATTCCCCCGCGGCGATGCCTTCTTCAATCGTTTTCACCAGTTGATTGTGAAAAGGCCGCAGGTAGCGGCGCACGATCCATCCGAAATTGCGGCTCGATTCCATCGCTTCGCGCTGCACCAGCCGCGGATAGTTCGGATGCGTCGCCAGAAAATCGAAATATCCCGACACGAAGGCGCGCAGGCGTTCGGCGGGCCGCCCTTCGTTTGCAGGCGACGGAAGGGACTTGCCATGAAGCTGGCGAAAAAGGTTCTCGAGCACGGCCCGGTGGAGGCGGCGCTTATTCCCAAAGTAATAGTAGAGCATGGCCTTGTTCGCATGGGCGGCCGCGGCGATTTCTTCCGTGCGGGCTCCGGCCATTCCCTCGGCGGCGAAGTGCTGCTCGGCGGCGGCCAGGATACGGCTCGCCGTGGCGGGGTTCTCAACTTTCCTGCGTCCTCGTGGCATTTTTTCTTTCTCAGATCCCTACGCGCTTACTGCACCCGAGGGGCATCGCGGGCACCCACAAGAAGGCCTTTTTCCGTGAACCGATACCCATACGCTTCTTCTTAGAATTGTTTAACTAACTGGTTAGTGTAGACGATCCACAGCGGTTATGTCAAAGCGCCGGAAAGCCAGGTAGTGGGTCGGTTTCCGGTTACGGACTGCGCAGGCATTGCCGCACAATGTGGTATAAAAAGCCTGATTCGCTTCGCGTCTGATTCTGAGAAAGATTGTTTTAAGCCTTCGATGGGAAACCACACGTGTCCACGAGTATCAACGCCTCTTTACGTAAATTAACGGGCTGCTCCGTTGTTGTCTCTGATGTAGATGCCTATAAAGAACCTGGCACCGCTACGGTCCAATTGCTTTTTAGCGACGGAAGTAGGCTTAGAGCTGAATACTGGCGGCTCATAATCGATGGGAAAGAACGAGTGAGCAGCTTCGACGACCGGCAGAAATACGGGCTGACCGCCCCCATTAATGCAAGACGCGTGTTGAAAAAAAGAGCTGCAAGGCAAAACCGTTGAAGCCGTGCGGCTCGACAAGGAAACAGCCGATCTCGTTTTCGAATTTTCGGGGAACCTCAAACTCCAGGTGTTCGGTTTCACAGGTTACGAAATGTGGGAAATCAGCATTTCACGAGGCGGGGGAGGATACTCGAATTATGCCAAGAAGCAATTCCCGTTTGTGCCCGATGACTTGGGCTAGTGCCTGAGTAATGCCCTAGCGGAAACTGAACCCCTACCGAAAGCCGGGTTCAGGCGTCGAGGGCGCCCGCCGCGCCGGCAGGAAGCTCGATGGAGTATTTGGTGCGGGCCTTTTCGCGATGCAGTTCGAAGCGCGAGCTCGATCAACTTGTCGATTAGCTTGGGATACGGCAGCCCCGAGGCTTCCCAGAGTTTGGGGTACATGCTGATCGCCGTGAAGCCCGGAATCGTGTTGAGTTCGTTGATGAAAATCTTGTTGGTGCGCCGCTCGAAGAAGAAGTCGCAGCGCGACATTCCCGTTCCTTCGATGGCCCGGAAGGCGCGCACGGCGTAGTCCTGAAACGTGATTACTTGTTTCTTGGTGAGAGGCGCGGGAATCACGAGCCGCGTGCCCTGCTCCAGATACTTCGCGGTGTAATCGTAGAATTCGCGGTGCGGCACGATTTCTCCGGGGATCGACGCGCGCACATCGTCATTGCCCAGCACGGAGACCTCGATTTCACGCGCGGTCACGCTGCGCTCGACGATAATTTTCAGCGCGAATTCCGCGGCGAGATCCATGCGCGGCGGGAAGCTCGTTGAGCGGTTTTCACGCGGCGTCATTCCCACGGAGGAGCCGAGCGTCGCGGGCTTTATAAAAATCGGGAAGCGGAATTTTTTCTTGATCTGCCGCAGAACAGCTTCGCGTTCCTGCTCCCATTCCGAGCGGCGGAAGGCGAGAAAGGGAACGATGGGCAATCCCGGCATATTCGAACAGGCGCTTCTGGACGTCCTTGTCCATGCCCACGGCAGAAGCCAGCACGCCTGCCCCGACGTAGGGCAATCCCGCCAGTTCGAGCAGTCCCTGCACGGTGCCGTCCTCGCCAAACGTGCCGTGCAGAACCGGAAACACCACGTCCACAGTGATGCTCGGGCGTCCCGACCCTTGCGCGATCGGCAGAAGCGCTCCGGCGGTGGGATCGGGAGGAAGCGACACGCGCTCGCCCGATTTCAGCACTTCGGGAAGCATCGTGTGCGGCCTTGGTTCCGACGAGCCAGCGGCCGTCTTTCGAGATGCCGATGGGCACCGCTTCGTATTTTTCCGGATCGAGCGCGCGGATCACCGAGGCAGCCGAAGCGAGCGAAACTTCGTGCTCCCCCGAGCGCCCTCCGAATAGCACTCCCACTCGCAGCCGCTTATTCGAACTCATTCGCTCACCGCCTCTGGAAGATCCATCGTTCGCACGCTCTCATTTACAGGATTTTTTTCCCCAGGCCCGAAAGCGCCAGTTCGACGCCCAGCGTCGCGGTCGTATTGTGCACATCGATCACGGGATTAATTTCGACCAGTTCGAATGAAACCATCGATTTGCTGTCGGCAATCATTTCCAGGGCGAGATGCGCTTCGCGGTACGTGACGCCGCCGCGCACCGGCGTGCCCACGCCCGGCGCGTCGGACGGATCGACGAAATCCATGTCGAGGCTTACGGCAATGCCCGCCGTGTCGTCGCTGGCGAAGCGCATGGCCTCGGCCATCACTTCGCGCATGCCGCGCTCGTCAATATCGCGCATGGTGAAAACGTGGACGCCCGATTCCTTCACCAGGCGGCGCTCCTTGGAATCGAGGTCACGAATGCCCACCAGCACCACGTTGCGCGGCTCGACCATCGGCTTGATGCTCGCGAGGCCGGTCAGTTCGGGAGGCGCCATAGCCCATGATCGAAGCGAGCGGCATGCCGTGAACGTTGCCCGACGGCGAGGAATCGGGCGTGTTCATGTCTCCATGCGCGTCGAGCCAGATCAGCCCGATGCGCTTCGATTGCTTATGAAATGCTCGGCCGCTCCCGCCGTGGTGCCCACGGCAATCGAATGGTCGCCGCCCAGCACCAGCGGCACAAGATCGTCATCGAGCGTTTTGCGGACCATCTCGGCAAGTCCCTTGCAAGCCTGGGCGATTTCCGCTAGATATTTCGCGTTCTTCTCTCCGTAGTGCTGCTCTTCGGGAAGCGGCACGGGAACGTTGCCGATGTCTTCCACCTGGCGGCCCAGATGCTTGAGCCGCGCCTGTAGCCCCGCAACGCGCAGAGCGGAAGGGCCCATGTCGACGCCTCGCCGGCTCGCGCCCAGATCCATCGGCACACCGATGATGCGGATTTTCTCGGCCATGTTGTTCTTGTCGTTTCGCGATCCCGCAACGCGGAGGGGACGCCTAAGGATAGACGCGGCAGCGCGCCCGAGGGAAGGGCATCAGCTTCGCGGATGTGCCCGGTTCCGCAAATCCACGCGAAGGAGTTGTCTGAGAGCGTATCAGGCCTGGCTGGAACTCGCGCGCTTTTCTTCAAAGTTTTTCTTCCAGCTTGTCGAACGTTTCGCGGATCTTTATCGAGCGCCGGCTTGCCTCCGGGTTGCTCCTTTGAGTTCGAGAACCAGGTCCGGTGGCATGCGGCATGGCCGCAAGAGCCCCGAGAGCGGCGTCCCAGTCGATCTGCCTTCCTAGGGCAGCAGATGCTCGTCCTTCTCGCCGTGATTATCATGGATATGCACGGTCACGATGCGATCGCGCATCATCTCGAAGCTCTTTTCCACCCCATCTTCCATGTGCGCATGGCCCGATATCGAAGCAGAATTTCAAGTCGCGCAGATGCGTTTCCTTGATCAGATGTTCCAGCGACTCGGGCGAGCCCAGTTCGCTGGGCGTATTTTCCAGTGCAATCGTCACGCCGCGTTCTTTTGCGAATATCGTCAGGTGTTCGAGCGAACTGAAGGCCGCATCGAGCATTCGCGAATCCAGCGACTGATGCCCGTGGCCGAGGTGCTGCACCAGAAAACGGAAGGGAATCCGCTCGGCCACTTCGAGCGCGCGCTTCACCTCGTCGACCGCATCCACGCGGCGGATGCGTTCCGGATCGCAAATCGAAATGGGCACGCCGCTCTCGCGGCCCGGCGCGAGGTCCGTCTCGGTAGGCGAATGCAGCGAATGGAGATGCAGTCCGTATTCGCCCATGGCGCTCGCGAAGTCGCGCACGCCCTCTGGAGAGCGGTACTTGAAATGCGACGGCGCGCAAAAAACCTCCATGCTGGAAATGCCCGCGCGGGCGATTTCCGCAAGACAGCGGCGGCGCGAGCGGGATGGTTGACGTATCTGTACGTGGAAAGGATGCGTAGCATAGGATGGCCTCGAATAAGCGTCAGTATCGTCGGCGGAAATCGCTTCGGCGTCAATAGCGCCCGCGGGGTGTCCTTTGTTTCATGAGTTTTGTTTGCGCAGAGAAGGGACGAGATGGGCAGCCGATCTGTTGCACATCATCCGTATACGCGTCGATCAGGAAGGAGCGCCGACGAGGACTTTCGGGCCGGTTGGCTGCGGTCGGCCGCCGGAGGGCTCCAGCGTCACCGCGAAGACCTTTGGCGTGATGCCCGGAGGCAGTTTCATCATGAAGTGGTCGGTTACGGGCCGAAGCGGCATCGAACACGCCCGCGCTGATCGGGTTTCCCTGCTCCGGCACCAGCCACAATTGGTAAGTCTTGTCCGCTGGATTTGGCTCAAGCTGGCCCTTCATACATCAGCATGCCCATTTTGGCGTTATACATCACATGAGCTGCTCCTTTGGGCATTCCCGGTTGAGCGGCCAGCGGAACGATAATGGTGCCGCTGCGCCGTGATCAAGTCGGCCACTTCGCGCGCTTCCTGCAATTCCCGCTGCTGTTGCTGCATATCGGAACGCAGTGCCGCGAGCTGCTGATCCATGCGGCGGTTCTGATCCCACAGGACGATGGCCGCAATCAGCAGCGCCACCCCCACGGGCACCAGCACAGCCGCCCACCAGCGTCCGAAGAAGCCGCCCCGCGATTCCGGCGCGCGCGAGGGGAGAAGCGCCCGTCTCGCCATGCCCTTCGGCGCGAATGCGGCTCATGAGGCGCGCTTTCACGGCGGAAGAAGGCGCTGCCGGCGGAGCAGCAAGCGCAAGCAGAGCGATCCGCCCGCGCGCCTCCGCGAGCCTCTGCGCGCAGCTCTCGCAAGTGGCCACGTGCGACTCGATCGCCCGCTTCTCGTCGCCTTCCAGCGCGCCAAGCGCGTAGAGATCGAAGTCTTCTTCCCGAGTTGGATGCCCGTTCATGGTTGCATTGCTCGTTTCAATGTTTCCAGCGCCGTGCGCAGCCGCGTCTTCACCGTTCCGAGGGGATGGCCGGTTCGTTCGGCGATCTCGCTATGGGTGAGCCCCTCGAAGTATGCGAGTTCCACCGCGGCCCGCTGCTCCTCCGGCAGCGCCTCCATTGCGCTCTTCACGCGTCCGAGGAGTTGCTTCTGAGCGATAGCCCCTTCGAGGTTGAAAGGCAACGACAACAGTGTTTTCAACCAATTCCTCTCCCGCGGCGGGATTATGGTGCCGCAACCGCGAAATCGCTCGATTGCGCGCAATCACCATCAGCCAGCCCGGCAAAGAGCCTCGCGCCGGATCGAATTGCGAAGCCGTCCGCCAGAGCTGATAGAAAATGTCCTGAAGAATTTCCTCGGCCGCTTGCGTATCGCGGAGAATCCTGTTGAGGACGGACGAAAGGAGCCCGGCATAGCGGTCATAGAGCGCCTCCAGCGCTGCTTCGTCCCGCTGAACCATTCGCTCCATAAGGGCCGCGTCCGAGGCCCTCAGCTCCGTCTCCGAACTCACTGTTTCCAGCTTCTCCCTTTAAATACGCGGCAGCAAAGTTGCCCGGATTGGTATTCCTTGGAAGTCTTTTGTGCGGACTATCACAAAGCTTATGCAGCCTAACGTGAGCCTTCTTGAACGTCAATGACGTCTTTAAGTGGTTTATTTACAGTTCGTTTGATTGTTAGGCTACTGAAAGGAAAGCCTCGATGTGTCGTATCCGTAGCCTTCATTCTTGGAAATCCGGGGCAGTTTCCATTGACATCTCTCCTAGCTTGGCTAAACTTCGATTCTCGCTAGACTTACGCGGCCATGCAGTCTCAGTTTGGCTATTTATAGGTAGGCACGTCAGGAGGAAGCAACGATGGCCACGGCTCCAAAGCCCACTCCGCAGCCGATACCGCGGATTGCGCCGCGCGAAGACCTCAATCCCTTCCGGATCGCGCAGATTCAATTCGACCTTGCCGCGGAATATCTCAAGCTTGATCCGGGGATCCGCCAGATTCTTCGCACGCCGAAGCGCATGCTGGAAGTGTCCATTCCCACCAAAATGGATAACGGACAGATCAAGGTTTTCACCGGCTATCGCGTGCAGCACAACGTCGCGCGCGGACCCGCCAAGGGCGGCATTCGCTACCATCCCAACGTCACGCTGGACGAAGTCAAGGCCCTGGCCACCTGGATGACCTGGAAGACGGCGGCCGTCAACATCCCCTTTGGGGGCGGAAAAGGCGGCGTAATCTGCGATCCCAAGCGCATGAGCAAGCCGGAACTCGAGCGCTTGACCCGCCGTTACGCATCCGAGATTTTGCCGGTGATCGGGCCCGAGCAGGATATTCCCGCTCCCGACGTCTACACCGATGCCCAGACGATGGCTTGGATCATGGACACCTACTCCATGACCAAGGGATACTCCACGCTCGGCGTCGTTACCGGCAAGCCCGTGTCGATTGGCGGCTCCGAAGGCCGCAAGGAAGCTACCGCGCGGGGAGTGCTCGTTGTCGTTGAAGAAGCTTGCAAGATCAAAAAAATCCCCCTGCGCGGCGCCAGCATCGCCATCCAGGGTTTTGGCAACGCGGGTTCGCTGATCGCCAAGCTTTTCGCGGAAAAAAAGGCGCGCATCGTCGCCATCAGCGATTCGCGGGGAGGCGTCACCAATCCCCGCGGCATCGATCCGCTCAAGGCTATGCGCTATAAGGAACGCTCCGGAACCGTTGTGGGAATGCCGGGCACCACGCGCATCTCCAACGACGATTTGCTCACCATGAAGTGCGACATCTCTGATCCCGGCCGCGCTCGAGAACGTGATCACGCTGAACAACGCGAGCAGATCAAGGCCAAAATCATCGCCGAAGCCGCCAACGGGCCCACCACTCCGCACGCGGACGAAGTGCTGGCGCGCCGCGGCATCACGCTGCTGCCCGACATCCTGACGAATGCCGGCGGCGTGACCGTCAGCTATTTCGAGTGGGTGCAGGATCTGCAGAGCTTCTTCTGGTCGGAGTCCGAAGTGAACGCGAAACTCGAGTCGGTGATGCGCCGCGCGTTCCTGGAAGCCTACGACACTGACCCGCAAGCACCGTACCCACATGCGCACCGGAACGTATGTGCTGGCCGTCGGGCGCGTGGCCGATGCCACTCTGGTGCGCGGCCTCTTCCCCTGATGCCGGGGGCCGTTTTCCTGCGAGCCTGCGGCAGCCATTCCGGAAAGTTCCAGTTGCGTATGGCAAGCGAATCCGCGTACATTTCTGTTGCCGGCACGCGGCCTGGATTGGCGCGGCCGGCGTTTGTGCCTGGCGCGGAGGGCACGCGAAGTTGAATAATCACACCAATCCCACTCCCCCCATCCTTCTGACCATCGCCGGATTCGACCCCTCGTGCGGCGCGGGTGTCGCAGCCGATCTGAAGACCTTCGCGGCGCACAATTGCTACGGCGTCGCGGCCGATCACCGCCCTCACTGTGCAATCGACGCAGGGCGTGCGGGCCGTTCATGCCACGCCAAGCGCCACCCTGCGCGCGCAGCTGGAGGCGATCGTCGACGATGTGGTGCTTGCGGGCGTGAAAATCGGGATGCTGGCGAATCGCGCCAATGCGTCGGCTGTGGCCGATTTTCTCGATGCTCACACATCCGTTCACGTCGTGCTCGATCCCGTCTCGCGCCCTACGGCTGGGCAACGCCGAGCTTCTCGACGCCGCGGGCCTGAAATTCGTGCGCGACGAACTTCTGAAACGCGCCAGCGTGATCACTCCCAATATGCCCGAGGCGGAGTTCCTCACCGGCATGGAAGTGAAAGATCTCCCAGGCATGAAAGCCGCGGGTAAAAAACTTCTGGAGATGGGCGCGCGCGCGGTAATCGTCACCGGCGGGACATCTCGAAAAACCCAGCGACGTGCTCTGCGAGGGATCAGGAATCGAAGTGTTCGGCGGCGATCACGTCAAGAGCCCCAATACCCACGGTTCCGGCTGCACTTTTTCTTCGGCTATCGCGGCGCAGCTTGCCGGAGGTCAGCAGTTGCGCGAGGCGGTGATCCTCGCGAAGGCTTACGTTACCAAGGCCATCGAAAAGTCCTACGCGATCGGCAAAGGCGCCGGCCCTTTCAATCAACTTTTCCGCTTCTATCAGGAGCCGCCTGCTCGCGGCGTCCACGAAGTCCCGCAGCACGGCATGCATCCCGCCTCCGAACCCGCCAGCCACGACGGGCTCAATGCCGGTTGCGGCGCTTCATAATCGAAATCGCAGCGCGATCCTCCGCCTCCGAACCTTGCTTTTGAAATACGCATCGATTACGATTCCTTGAATTTGAGGGGTGGGTGCGTTCTTCCATGAAAAAAAAAATTAAATCCCAGGCCCGCGGCTTGGCGCCCCTGAAGAAGGCCCCCACCGGTATTGCGGGGCTCGACGAAATCACCGCCGGCGGCTTTCCCAAAGGCCGCACCACGATCGTCTGCGGCGGCCCTGGTTGCGGCAAGACCATGCTGGGAATCGAGTTTCTCGTCCGCGGCGCCCTCCAATTCAACGAGCCCGGCGTGCTCATGGCCTTCGAGGAAACTCCCCAGGATATGGCCAAGAACGTCGCCTCGCTGGGTTTCGACATTCAAGAGCTGGCCGACAAGAAGAAACTCTACCTGGACTACGTCTACGTGGAGCCAAGCGAGATTCAGGAAACCGGCGAGTACGATCTCGAGGGGCTTTTCATCCGCCTTCAGAATGCCGTGGAATCGATTGGCGCCAAGCGCGTGATGTTTGACACCCTGGAAGCCCTTTTCAGCGGGTTCTCCAATCCAGGAATCCTGCGGGCGGAGTTCCGCCGGCTCTTCCGCTGGCTGAAGGACCGCGAGTTGACGGCCGTGGTAACCGCGGAAAGAGGGGACGGCACGCTTACTCGCCAGGGCCTCGAGGAATATGTCTCCGATTGCGTGATTCTGCTCGACCATCGCGTCAAGGACCAGATTTCCGCGCGCCGCTTGCGGATCGTGAAGTACCGCGGAACCAGGCACGGCGCCGACGAGTATCCCTTCCTGATCGACGAGCAGGGCATGTCCATCCTGCCGCTCACTTCCCTCCAGTTGCAGCACAAAGTCTCCAACGAGCGCGTCTCTTCCGGAGTGGCGGACCTCGATGAGATGCTGGAGGGCAAAGGCTATTTCCGCGGCTCCTCAATTCTCCTGAGCGGCACCGCGGGCAGCGGCAAAACCACTCTTGCCGCTTCGTTCGCGGACGCCACGTGCCAGAGGGGCGAGCGCTGCCTGTACATTGATTTTGAAGAATCCCGGAATCAGGTCGAGCGGAACATGAAGTCCGTGGGCCTCCATCTCGACCGATGGACCCGCAAGCGGCTTTTATTCCACGAAGCCTGGCGTCCCACGCAGTTCGGAATCGAGATGCACCTCCTCCGCATCCACAAACTGATCGAGACGATAAAGCCGCAATGCGTAATCCTGGACCCGGTCACGAATCTGATCAATGGCAGCAGCGAAAGAGAAGTCTATTCGATGCTGATGCGCCTTTTGGACTTTCTGAAGGGCGCGGGAATCACGGCCATTTTTGTGAGCCTCACCGGCGGCGGCGACGATTTGGAAAAGACCATGGTGGGGATTTCTTCCCTCACGGATACCTGGATCCTCCTTCGGGATCTTGAATCGAACGGTGAGCGCAATCGTATCGTCTACGTGCTCAAGTCCCGCGGCATGGCGCATTCCAACCAACTGCGCGAATTTGTAATGACCAGCCGGGGAATCAAGCTGATCCCCGCTTATGTGGGCCCGGGCGGCGTGCTCACCGGATCGTCCCGGCTCTCGCAGGAAGCTAAAGAAAAATCCGACACCCTCCTGCGGCAGCAGGAAAGCCAGCGCAGGCAACTGGAAATCAGCCGAAGGCGCGTGGCTCTTCAGGCGCAAATCGCTTCACTGCAATCGGAATTTGAGGCCGTGGAGCAGGAGGCCCGGCAGTCGATCCGCGAAGAAGAAGAGCGTGAAGAGGAGCGCAAAGCCGACGTTGCCAATATGGTCAGGAGCCGCCGCTCCCGCTAGGAACAAACTACGATGCCGACTAAAAAAGTTCAGCCGCGCCCAGCCGTAAACAAGAAAAGCGGCAAAGGGAACGCCTCCTCAAAGGTCGTGGATCTCCGCCTCTATGTTGCGGGGCAGACACCCAGATCCCAGGCCGCAATCTCCAATCTGAAGAAGATTTGCGAGGAGCACGCCCAGATTCCCTACCGGGTGGAAGTGATCGACCTGGCCAAGAACCCAGCCCTGGCGAGGGACCATCAGATTCTCGCAATTCCTACGCTTGTGCGTAGTTTGCCGGTTCCTATTCGAAAGATTATAGGAGACTTGTCGGATACCGAGCGTGTGATGGTGGGCCTCGATATCCGAGACGGCAAGCACAAGAAGCAGACGTAATTGCTCGTCGCGTAATGAAAGCGGAGAGGCCGTGAACGGCATACAGCATAGTCCTGATATCCAACGGGCCAAATCCCGCGTAGAAATTCTCAACGCAATGAAACGACCCGCCAAAGCGCGCAAGGCCAAGCGACCCCGAGCACGGAAGATTAAGGCCTCGTCGCTTCGGCCCGGCAAGCGCTCGCCGCGCGATAAACCCCGATAGAGTCCGAGGAGATCGTGCTGGCGATTCGCCGAGGCAAAATCGATGCCCTGGTGATGTCAGGGCAAGACGGCGAGCAAGTCTTGATGCTGCAAGGGGCCGAGCATCCCTACCGCGTTCTGGTGGAAACAATTAACGATGGAGTCGCCACGCTCGACCGGAATGGAATCGTTCTCTATGCCAACAGCCGGTTCGCCGCCATCCTCCGGGTACCCAGCGAAAATTTCATCGGGACTCCTCTGCAGAACCACGTCCTATCGTCCGATCGAAATTCGCTGCAAAGTCTGATTTCCGAGGGGCTCTCCAACAGCACCCAGGGCGAGATCACCCTAAATGCAGCGGAGGGCCGGCCAAGGCTGGTGCGCTTGGCGCTCACGCCGGTAAAAAATTCCGAGCCCCAGACGGTCTGCGTGGTCGCCACCGAATTGACCGAGCTTGTCGAAGCGAATGAGGCATTGCGCTCGAATGAAGAGTCGCTCCGGCTGCTCTCCGCTCGTTTGCTCAAGCTGCAGGACGAAGAGCGCCGCCACATCGCCCGCGATTTGCACGACATCACGGGGCAGAAACTGGCCGTGCAGTCGATGGGCTTGGCGCAGGTGTTGAAGCGCAAAGCCGCGGTGCTGGATGAAGAATCGCGCAATATCCTGTCGGAGTGCGCCAACCTCAACAAGCAGATCGGGGAGGAAATCCGCACGCTCTCGTATCTGCTTCATCCGCCGCTGCTCGACGAGCTGGGATTGTCTTCCGCAGTGAAATGGTATGCGGAAGGCTTCGAACGCCGCACGGGAATAAAAGTGAAGGTCGACATATCGCCCGACCTGGTGCGGCTGCCGCCTGATGTCGAGGTCACCCTTTTCCGCGTGATTCAGGAAAGTCTCACGAACGTGCATCGCTATTCCGGCAGTCCGAAGGCCTATGTGCGGGTGAAAGTGAACTCCGGCGAGATCGAAGTGCAGATTGGAGACTTCGGCAAGGGCATGCATCGCGACCTGCTGAATCCGAATACGGGAAAGGTAGCCCCGCTGGGTGTAGGCATTCAAGGCATGAAGGAACGCATGCGGCAGCTCTCCGGGAAACTCGAGATAACCTCACGCCCGAACGACGGCACCGTGGTTACGGCAACTCTTCCGTTCTCGCAAATTGATTCGAAGGTTGCCGCGGAGTCCGCAAGCAACGCCGCCTCAGCCCTGCCCACTCGTTCGGCTGAGGTGCCATCGGGCGATCGAATCGCCTCACGGAGGCAGATTCTGATTGCCGACGATCACGAAATGCTGCGCCGCGGCGTCCGCGCAATGCTGGAACGAGTGCCGGAATGGGAAGTGTGCGCCGAGGCGGTGGATGGCCGTAGCGCTGTGGAAAAGGCTGCCGCGCTGCGTCCCGACCTCGTGATCCTGGATATCAACATGCCGAACCTGAATGGCCTGGCGGCGGTTCGCCAGATTTTACGCAGTGCCCCGCAAACGAAGATTCTCGTCTTTACCGTTCACGATTCCGATCAGACGGTGAAGGAAATTCAGGCTACCGGCGCTCACGGTTACCTGTCGAAAAGCAACGCCAGCCAGGACCTTCTGCGCGTTGTAAAAGAGCTGCTCGAGAGCGAAACCGCGGTTTCTTCCGTGGTGTAATCCGCGCCTGCGGAAATCGTCCCAACTTCCGGCCTACTGCTTGTGAACGACGCGTCCCGCGACGATCGTCGCCATGGGCGCTCCCCGGAACGTGCGGCCATCAAACGGCGTGTTGCGCGATTTGCTGGGGGAATCCGCCGCGCGGAACGTCCAGGAATGTTCTAGAGAGAAGATCGTGAGATCGGCGGCCTCGCCCTCGGCGATCTTGCGCTGAATGCCCAGCACGCGCGCCGGTCCAGCGGTGAACAGTTCCACCAGTCGCGCGAGAGAAATCCTGCCGGGGTGCACCAGCTCACTCAAGCCCAGCGCGAGTGCTGTCTCAAATCCGGTGATCCCGAACGGCGCGCGATCGAACTCCACGTCCTTGCTCGCCGGATGATGCGGGGCGTGGTCGGTTGCGATCGCGTCGATGCTGCCGTCGGCCAGGCCCTCGATGAGCGCGCCTCGGTCCGCGCGGGAAGCAAGCGGCGGGTTCATCTTGTAATGCGAATCGTAGCGCACATCTTCATCGGTCAGCGTGAAGTGATGAGGCGTCACCTCGCACGTCACGCGCAGACCCTGCCTTTTCGCCGCGCGCACATATTCGAGCGAACCACGCGCGGACATGTGCGCGATGTGCAGTTGCGCGCCCGTCAGCCCGGCAACTTCCACGTCGCGTCCCACGCAGATCGATTCCGATTGCGCGGGAATGCCTTTCAGCCCGAGGCGCACGGAATGCGGCCCTTCGCGCATCACGCCGCCGGCAAATAGCGACGGGTCCTCGCAATGGTCGATCACCGGCAACCCCAGCGCATTGCAGTAATCCATCACCTGCCGCATCAGCCGCGCGGTGGCGACGGGCTTTCCGTCGTCGCTCACGGCCACGATCCCGGCGCTCTTCATCGCGGCGATTTCCGCGAGCGCCTCGCCCTTGCTCCCTACCGATGCCGCGCCAATCGGCCACACCCGCACGCTGCCCTTGGCGGCGGCCCGCTCCACGATCCCGCGCGTCACCGAAGCGTTATCGTTCACCGGCACGGTATTCGGCATGCAGCAAACCGCCGTGAATCCGCCCCGGGCGGCGGCGCGCGTCCCTGTCTCGATTGTTTCGGAAAGCTCCTGGCCCGGCTCGCGCAAGATGGCAGTGCAGATCGATAAATCCAGGCGCCACAATCAGTCCCGCCGCGTCGAATATCTCCGCGTCGGGCGCCGCGAGATTCGCTCCCACGCGCGCAATGCGCTTGGCATCGAGCAGGACGTCGAGCGTCGCGTCCGTCTTGGTTGCCGGGTCCAGCACCCGCCCATTCTTAATCAGCAGCATTCGATCGTTCCTTTGCAGGGTGTGGCGCATCCACCGGTGCGCCGCCAATCAGATGGTAGAGCAGCGCCATGCGCACGGCGAGGCCGTTGGTCACCTGCTCGAGCACGGCGCACTGCGGCCCGTCGGCGACGGCCGGGTCAATCTCCAGTCCGCGGATCATCGGCCCGGGGTGCATCACCAGCGCGTCCGGGCGAGCCAACCGCAGGCGCTCCGCGTTAAGCTGGTAGCCTAGGATGTATTCGTCAGCCGCAAGCGCCGGCTCGTGTATCCGCTCCGTCTGCGTCCGCAGTACGATGATCACGTCCGCGTCCTCAAGCCCTTCCTGAATGCGACGTGGTTCGTCGGATCCCGGGCGCCAGGTTCTCCATTTCCCGCGGAATCCACATGGCCGGTCCGCACAGCGTGATCTGCGAGCCAAATTTGCCGAGCAGGTGAATATTGGAACGCGCCACCCGGCTATGCAGGATGTCTCCCAGAATCGTTACGTGCCAACCTTCCAGCCCGTGTTTGCGGTCCCGAATGGTCAGTGCGTCAAGCAGCGCCTGTGTGGGGTGCTCGTGCGTGCCGTCTCCCGCATTCAGCACCGGAACATCGACGCGCGACGGCGACAAAAGCGGCCGCGCCCGAGGAGCTGTGGCGCATCACGATGCCGTCCGGCCGCATCGCTTCGAGCGTCCGCACTGTGTCGATCAGCGATTCGCCCTTCTTCAGGCTCGACGATTCCGCCTGTAAGTTCATGGTGTCGGCGCCCAGGCGAGACGCGGCGGTCGTAAAGCTGATGCGCGTGCGCGTCGACGATTCAAAAAACGCCACCGCGACCGTCTTGCCGCGCAGCGTAGCCAGCTTTTTTAAGGGATGCCGCTGAAATTCCTGGAAAGGCTTCGATTGGTCGAGAATGAAATTGATTTGCTCGGTCGAGAGGCTTTCAATGTCCAGCAGGTGCTGCAGGCGTTGAACCACAGTTTGCCTTTAAGGGATCTGCTTTCGCTAAGATTTTGAATCTGGATCAGGAAACGCGGTCCACCAGCATCACTCGTTCTTCGCCGTCAATTTCCTGCAGGCGCACTTCCACGATCTCGCTGTCACTTGTTTGAACGGTGTTGCCGATAAACGTAGCTTCCACCGGGAGCTCCCGGTGCCCGCGATCGATCAGGACGCAGAGCCGGATCCGCCTCGGCCGCCCCAGGTCAAACAGCCCGTTCATGGCCGCCCGGATCGTGCGGCCCGTATAAAGCACGTCGTCTACGACTACCAGGTCGCGGTCATCTACCGCGAAGTCGATATCCGTTGACTGCACGATCGGCTGCGGTCCCACCGTCGAGAGATCGTCCCGATATAGGGTGATATCGAGCGTGCCGACAGGCACATCGACGTGCGCAAACCCCTGTATTTCCTTCGCCAGACGCTGGGAGAGGGGCACTCCCCGCCGCCGGATTCCCACAAACGCAAGATCTTTGGCGCCGCCGCTCTTTTCCACGATTTCGTGCGCCACCCGCCGCAGCGTTCGGGCGATTTCTTCGGCGGACAGGAGTTGTCTTTTTTCTACGACGCGCATTCGGGCGCCTCATCCTAGCATAGACCTTTGTGAATTTTGCACAGGGGAGGCGCAGAAAACCTCGTCTCGCCGGCCCGCCTTGCGTGCTAGACTCTTCCCCAATGAGTTTGACGGCGTCGGTTCAAACCGAACGGCCTGTCCAGCCGGGGGCAATTGACCTCCGGGTTTCCGTCGGAGCGGTTTCCCTCAAAAATCCCATCATTGCCGCCAGCGGCACATTTGGCTATGGCGTCGAGTTCGCCCACCTGGTCGACCTGAACCGCCTGGGCGGTATTGTCGTGAAGGGCCTTTCCGCGCAGCCAATGGCAGGAAAACCCGCGCCTCGGATGTGTGAGACGGTGGGGGGGATGGTGAACGCCATTGGCCTGCAGAATATCGGCGTGCGTGCCTTCGTCGCGGAGAAGCTCCCCGCGCTTCGGCGCTACGACACGGCCATCATTGCTAACGTCTTTGGCCACAGCATTTCGGAGTATGTCGAGGTGATCCGCGTCCTGGAGGATGCCGAGGGCCTTGCTGCCTACGAGCTGAACATCTCCTGCCCCAACGTGGAGCGTGGCGGGATCGAGTACAGCACCGACCCGGGACAGATTGCGGAGGTAGTCGGCGCGGCCCGCAAAGCGGCGAAACGGCCCCTGTGGGTGAAGCTCTCCCCATCCGTTGGAATCATTGGCCTTACGAGCCAAAGCCGCTGAATCGGCGGGAGCGGACGCCGTCGTGATCGCGAACACCTACCCGGCCTTGTGTCTCGATGCCCACAATCGAAGGTCCGTCTTGGGTAGTACGACGGGTGGATTGTCGGGTCCGGCCATAAAACCTATAACTATGAGACTGGTTTACGAGGCAAGTCGGGTGATTCGGATCCCGATCATAGGGCTCGGCGGTATTGAGAGCGCCAGCCGACGTAGCTGAGTATATGGTTGCCGGAGCATCGGCGACGGAAGTGGGCACGGCCCATTTCGTGGATCCGCGGGCCTCGGAAAAGCTGTAGGAGAACTGGAAACGTGGTGCCGGGACGAAAATCTACTTGAAATCAGCAAGTTACGAGGGTCCTTTAAGGCGTGATTGTGGTTGCCTTGGGGGTCCCAAAGACGGTATAATTTGCTGATTCAAAAAAGGTTAGGTGCCAAATGCGTGCGAAGACATTAGTGGTTTTGCAGTCGGTGTTTTTAGGATTGGGTTTGCTCGTTTTGACGCCGTCAGTGAATCCAACAACGGTAGCTAACGCGAGCAGCCCCTCTCAACTGGAAACCTCCCTTCAAGGTAACGCGCCGTTCGTACTCCCCAATAGCAAGAGCAAAGTAAAGCCTCTGGCCGTATGGCAGTGCGTCACCGGTTGGTACGGGGAAGACTTCGACGGCCAGCCCACCGCAAACGGCGAGACGTACGACATGTATGCCACCACAGCCGCCCACCCCACCCTGCCCCTTGGGTCCATCATCCGCGTCGTGAACCCGCGCAACCATCGCAGCCAGGTTGTCCGGATCAACGACCGCGGCCCTTATGTAGAAGGACGTGAACTCGATGTATCATACGAAGTCGCCCGGAGGCTCGGCTTTGACGAAAAAGGTCTAGCTAAGGTCCGGATCGAACTTCTCGAGGTGCCGTCACGTCCCAGCCCGGATCGTCACAACTAATCGTCGCCCTGGATGTAGACCGCCTCGCGCCGGCGTGTGCCTTGGCTCGTAAATTGAAGGGTTCCGCGGGCCTGATGAAGGTGGGTAGCCAGCTATTCACGGCAGAAGGCCCTCGAGCTGTCAAAGAGCTCGCGGGCCTCGGGTTCGACGTATTCCTCGACCTGAAGTTCCACGATATTCCTAACACCGTGGCTGGAGCGGTCGCCTCGGCTGCGCGACTGCCAGGCATCCGGCTGCTTACCCTGCACACCCTTGGCGGAACAGCGATGATGAGGGCCGCGCGGGCGGCCCTCCCGAGCAAGAAAAAGCGTCCCGCCCTGCTCGGCGTGACGATTCTCACTAGCATGGATGCGGCCGCTCTTTCCGAAGTCGGCGTTTCGGGTTCGCCCGGCGCCCGCGCCCTGGCTCTCGCCCGGCTTGCGCAAGATGCGGGGCTAGACGGGGTGGTAGCCTCCAGCCACGAAGTCTGCGCCATCCGCGCAGCCTGCGGACCGGGATTCCTGATCGTTGTGCCAGGTGTGCGGCCCGCAAACTCCTCGACAAATGACCAGTCCCGCGTGGCGACCCCCGCCGAGGCCATTCAGTCCGGGGCCGATTATCTTGTCGTCGGCAGGCCGATCACCGGCGCGCCGAATCCTCGCAAGGCCGCGTTGAGTATTGCCGAAGAGATGGCCTCGGTTGTCTCCGCCACGGCCGCCCACGCCTGATTCCCCTGACCGCGGCCCAATTTGACCGCGTCTTTCCCGTCCGCTAGCATCGGGCTGCGAATCCCGCTATGGAAGAAAAGCACGTCATCGTCGGTACCGCCGGACACATCGACCACGGGAAGTCCACACTCGTTGAGGCGCTTACCGGCACCCATCCCGATCGCCTGGAAGAGGAAAAGCGCCGCGGGATCACCATCGATCTGGGGTTCGCATTTCTCTCCATCGACGCCGTGCGTCTCGGCTTTGTCGATGTTCCGGGGCATGAGCGGTTCGTCCGCAACATGCTGGCGGGGGCCGGCGGTATCGATTTGCTGATGCTAGTGGTGGCCGCCGATGAGTCCATCAAGCCCCAGACTCGCGAGCATTTCGATATCTGCCGCCTGCTGGCAATTCCGCGCGGCGTAGTCGCCATCACGAAAGCCGACTTGGTCGAACCGCACCAACTGGATCTGGTGCGCCTGGAGATTGAGGAATTCGTCCGCGGCTCGTTTCTCGAAGGCGCTTCTGTGGTCCCCGTCAGTGTCCACACAGGCCGCGGACTGGAAGACTTGAAGCGAGAGCTGGCGAATGCGGCCCGGTTGGCACCGGCGCGGAGTGCTGCGCGGCATTTGCGGCTGCCCATTGACCGCTCATTCGCTATGAAGGGATTCGGAACCGTCGTCACCGGAACCCTCACCTCCGGTGAGCTCAAAATCGAAGATGAAGTCGAGCTGTATCCGGCCGGACGCCGGCTGCGAGTTCGCGGAATTCAATCAGAAGGGAAAGCGCTACAGACGGCTGTGGCGGGGCAGAGGACCGCTGTAAACCTTGCGGGCATTGACCACACGGAGATACAACGCGGGATGACCCTCGGTCCGCCAGCGATTTTCGAGCCAACGGACCGGCTGGACGCGCGAGTCACTCTTTTATCGTCGGCGCGCCCTTTAAAGAATCGCGCGCGCGTCCGTTTTCACCAGGGCACGCTGGAAACAACCGCCGAAGTGACCCTGCTGGATCGCGGCGAACTTGCCGCGGCTGAGTCCGCTTGGGCGCAGCTTCGGCTCGGCGAAAAGACGCTGCTGCTGCCGGAAGACCGCTTCATCCTTCGGCAATTCTCGCCGGCCGCAACCCTCGGCGGCGGAGTCGTAATTGACGTAAAAGCGCCTCGTCATCGGCGTAACGACGCGTCTATCCGCAGGCACCTCCAGGTGCTTGAGAAGGGAAGCCGCACGGAGATTTTGCAGGCCATGGCCGCAGTTGCGCCCAATGGCCTCGCGCTCGGAGAAATCCTCGCGCGCACCGGCTGGCTCGAAACGGAAATTCGCGACGCCGCAAGAAGCCTCCGCGAAAAGGGACATTTGCGAACCGTCGCCGAGCAGCCGCTGATCCTTGCCTCCGCTTCGTCCGTGGCAAATTGCACATCCGCGCTGCGATCCGCTGTTGAGGCCTATCACCAGGCGAATCCCTTGTTGCCGGGCATCCCCCGGCAGGAGCTCCGCGCGAGAGCCAAAAATCCACGCCTCGAGCTGTTCGAAACAAGCCTGCGCGACCTTCTCGCGGCAGGCGCGCTGACCATCTGCCGGGGACATCGTCCAGAAATCAGGGCGAAGGGTCGAACTCACGCCGGAGGAATCCGTCGCAAAAGAGCGCATTGAGAAAGAATTCGAGCAGGCCGGATTGGCTGTCGCCGGCCTTTGCCGAAGTGCTCGCGAAATTGCCCGTGGAACCCTCCCGCGCGCAGAAGATCCTGCAGATCCTGATTCGCGAGAAAATCCTCGTGAAAGTCACCACGGAGCTGGTGTTTCATCGCGCGTCCATGGCTCATCTGCGAGCGCTGCTCGTCCGAGTACCGCCAGTCGCACGGCGCCAGGCTCCCAATTCCTGCGTTCAAAGAACTTACGGGCATCAGCCGGAAGTACGCCATTCCCCTCCTCGAATATCTTGACCGCGAACGCGTGACCAGGCGAGTCGGGAATGAGCGTGTTATACTTTAATATCAGGTGCTACCCTTACGGCATCAAAGTGGAGTAGAGTGGCTCCGCTAGGGCGGCTCCAAGAGAGGTTAGAATGGAAGCATTAAGCATTCCCCATCTGTTAATCATCCTGGTGATCGTGCTGGTATTCTTCGGCGGCCGGCGCATCCCCGACGTTATGAAGGGCCTGGGCCAGGGAATCCGCGAATTCAAAGACGGTATGCGCGGCCCCGATGCCACCGTTCACCCGAACCAGCCGGCGGCGCCGGTGAACCCGCCCGTCGTAACGCCGACCGAAGAGAAGAAGTAACCAGGATTGTATCGTCGGGCCTGCTACGTAGTTTCGGTGTCGATATTGATGTCAATGTCGACAGTGTCATCGAGGTTGAATCTTCCAAACTCGCCCCCGTTCAGCTCTTCACAGAACCATTCAGCTCTTCACAGAATCCTTCCATCCCAAGCCCCGCAGCATCGTCCAGAGCCGCGATAGCGGCAGCCCCATCACGTTGAAATAGCAGCCTTCTATCCGCGTGACGTAGCGTCCGCCGATTCCCTGTATTCCGTAGCCCCCCGCCTTATCGAACGGCTCCCGCGAGGCGAGATACTCCTCGATCTCTGATTCCGAGAGACGGGCGAACGTCACGCGAGTAGTCTCCACGTGAGAGGCCGCGCGGCCGTCTGTCGACCGAATCACCGAGATTCCGGTCAATACCTGGTGGGTCTGGCCACTGAGCAAGCGAAGCATCCGCCGCGCATCTTCTTCGTCTGCAGGCTTGCCCAGAATTTCACCGGCGGCGACCACGGTAGTGTCCGCCCCGATCGCGATCGCGCCAGTGGCATTATCCGAAACCGTTCTAACGCAGCGCGCGCTTTTTCCTCGGCCAGCCGCCGCACGTAGTCTTCCGCAGCTTCGTCCGCCAATATCGTTTCGTCCACGTCCGCCGGAAAAATGTCGAATGTAAATCCAGCGTTGCGCAGAATCTCCGCCCGCCGGGGTGATGCCGACGCAAGAATCAGTTTCATAGTCGAGGTGTTTATCTTCTCAGGTGCCATTCCCGTTGAGAATCGAATGAACAACTCCCAAAACTTCGCCGGCGGCCGACTCTGATTCTGACTGCCCATTGTATTCAGGGACGGTCACGATGTATCTTGCCGTTGCCGTGAAGCCTGCAGAATCCGGGGTTGAATCTGTGGCTGCGAGGCGATTGGTAACGTGCAAAGGCTTCGCGCCCGGTCAAGCGGCCTTGTCATCCCGAACGCAGTGAGGGATCTGCATTTCTGTTTTCGCGCTTCTCAAATAAAAATTGGAGGAAGTCATGTTCAGTTCCAGAAGACTGCTAAGTTTTGGACTGGTCGCGCTTGGGGATGGCAGTGGCTGTGCCCCTCGGATCGGCCAAAGCCCCGAAACCCGATCTCGATCCCGCCTCGCTGAAGTACACACTCCCCGACCAGATTAAATGGGTCGAGGCCCCCAACGGCGGCGCCGCCACGGCGGTTCTCGTGGGCGACCCGACCAAGCCAGGCCTGTACATCGTGCTCACCAAATGGCACGCCCATCACAACAGCCGCCCGCATTCTCATCCCAACGACCGCTATATCACCGTGCTCTCCGGAACGTGGTGGGTCAACACCGGCACCAACTACGATCCTGATCACATGGTTCCCATGCCCACCGGCAGCTATGTTGTCCACCCTGGAGGGCACGTCCATTACGACGGCGCCAAAGATGGCGACGCCGTGCTGGAAATCGTTGGAATGGGGCCCGCGACCACCACTCAGGCGGAAACAAAGTAAGGGCTGCCCGGGCCCCTATGTAACCCCTATATAACCACGGATTCGTGATACTCGCCGAAGGCGCGCCGAAGCGCGTCGGAGATTTCTCCAACCGTGGCGTAGGCTTCGACGGCGGCGAGAATGGCGGGCATAAGGTTCGCCGTGCCGCGCGCCCGCCGCTCGACTTCTTCCAGCGCGGCGCGCGATTTCGCGGCGTCGCGCCGCGCGCGCAGGGCTTTCAGCCGCTCCACTTGCGTGCGTTCGATTTCCGGATCGACTCGCAGCGTCGGAATCGGTACGCTCTTCTTCGGCCTTGAATCGGTTCACGCCCACAACAATCTGCTCCCCTCTGCTCGACCGCCTGCTGGTATTCGTACGCGGATTTCTGAATCTCCTGCTGCACGTAGCCCGTCTCGATCGCGCGCAGCATCCCTCCCATCGCATCGATCCCCGCGATGTACTCCTGCGCGCCGGCTTCAATCTCATCGGTCAGCTTCTCGATGGCGTAGGAACCCGCCACGGGATCCACGGTATTGGCCACGCCTGTTTCATGCGCGATGATCTGCTGCGTCCGCAGAGCCAGCAGCGCGGCGCCTTCGGTGGGCAGCGCGAGCGCCTCGTCCAGCGCGTTGGCGTGCAGCGACTGGCACCCGCCCAGCACGGCCGCCAGGCATTGCGAGCCCACGCGCACCACGTTATTTTCTGGCTGCTGCGCCGTGAGCGCGGAGCCCGCCGTCTGCGCGTGAAAGCGCAGCATCATCGAACGCGGATCGCGCGCCTTGAAGCGCGTGCGCATCGTGCGCGCCCACAGCCGCCGCGCCGCGCGGAATTTCGCGACCTGCATCAGAAACTCGTTGTGCGCGTTGAAGAAGAAAGAAAGCTGCGGCGCGAATTCGTCCACCTGCAGGCCCGACGCAATCGCCGCCTCCACATACGCAATCGCGTTCGCGAGCGTAAACGCCACCTCCTGCACTTCCGTCGAGCCCGCCTCGCGAATGTGATAGCCGGAAATGGAAATGGCGTTCCAGTTGGGGATTTCGCTCTTGCACCACGCGAAGATGTCGGTGACGATGCGCATCGCCGGCCGCAGCGGATAGATGTACGTGCCGCGCGCGATGTATTCCTTCAGGATGTCGTTCTGCACGGTGCCGGCGAGCCGCGAAAGGTTCGCGCCCTGCTGCCTGGCCACCGCCACATAGAGCGCCAGCAGGATCGCCGCCGTCGAATTGATCGTCATCGACGTGGAGACGCGCTCGAGCGGAATGCCGTCAAACAGCGTCTGCATATCTTCGAGCGAGTCAATCGCCACGCCGACTTTTCCCACCTCGCCTTGCGCCAGCGCGATGGTCGGAGTCCATCCCGATCTGCGTGGGCAAGATCGAACGCGATGGAAAGGCCCGTCTGTCCCTTTTCGAGCAGATAGCGATAGCGGCGGTTGGATTCGGCGGCGCTCCCGAAGCCCGCATACTGCCGCATGGTCCACAAGCGCCCGCGATACATCGTGGGGTAAACGCCGCGCGTAAAAGGGAATTGCCCCGGATAATCTAGGTCGCGTTCCGCATCCCAGTCCCGCAGGTCTTCCGGCGTCACCACTGTCTCCATCGGCAGGCCGGTCGTAGTGGCGCGATCGTTTTTCAGAAGGAGTGGCGACGATTGTTTGCAGCGTCAGCCATGGCGAGTGTGGAAGTAAAACGTGTCGAAGTGAAAGTTATATGGCAAATGACGTATGGCAGCTAGCGGATTCGCCGCGCCCGCCGGAATGCGCCAAAGGCAAACAAGCCCATCATGATGGCGTAGACAATCGCGAAGCCTACCAGCCAGATCACGGGCGATGGCGCCATTGCCGGTAAGCGAGCAGAACCCGTAAACCGCGAATATCCCAAAAAGCGTTCCGGTAGCCTCGTGAAACACCTGCCGCGTCACGCGCCAGAGCACGCGCAGCGTGGTGCAGCGCGGAGTGCCACAGCGTCGGGAGCAGTTCACCGGAGGGCATAAGCCGATTCTATTGCGTTTCGGCGCGCCGCAAGAGCGCTTTTTTGCGGCCGCCGCCCTTGGAAAGGCTGCGAAGAATCCTTGGTTTTTAGGGGGTCGGAGCTTCAGCTCCGGCACAAAGCCGGGCATTTGACAGGGCTTTATCCCCCGAGGAACAGATTTTGGCATTTTTCCCGACTCGTCGGATGGTCCGGCGCACCCCCAACCGAACAACCACCGCGTAGACCCCCCATTCCCCGGCGTCTATACTCTTCCCGTGCCTTCCGCCTCGCCCACCGGGTCCATGATGATGGCCGCCCTGCGCCGCTACTGGGGTTACAGTTCGTTTCGCCCCCTGCAGGAGCGCATTGTGGGCAGCCTGATGGCGGGTCGCGACGCGTGCGTCGTCATGCCGACTGGCGGCGGCAAATCCCTTTGCTACCAGTTGCCCGCCGCGATGCTGGCCGACCACACGGCCGTCGTAATCTCGCCGCTCATCGCGCTGATGCAGGACCAGGTCGCGCAGCTCACCCAGATGGGAATTTCAGCGGCGTTCGTCAACAGCTCGATCGATGAGGCCGAACGCTTCGCGGTGATGCATGATTCGCGCCAGTGCAAATACCGACTCGTCTATCTCTCCCCGGAGCGCCTGCTGCGCCCGGAAACCATCGGGTGGCTGAAAAACGTCCCCATCTCGTTCTTCGCGATCGACGAAGCCCATTGCATCTCCGAATGGGGACACGAATTCCGTCCCGAATACCGCAAGCTGAAGTCCCTGCGCGAACATTTTCCCGATCGCCCCATCGCGGCGTTCACGGCCAGCGCCACCAGGCGCGTCCGGCACGACATCATTGACCAGCTTCAATTGAAAGCCCCCGACAAATACATCGCCAGCTTTCACCGCCCCAATCTCAGGTACGTCATCCGGCCTTGCGACGCCAGGTCTCAGCAGCAGGTCCTCCTGGCCGCCTTGCGCCAATACGCGGGCAGCAACGTGATCGTCTACGCCCCCACGATCAAGCGCGTCGGCGAGACCGTGGTGTTTCTCCAGGAGAACGGCATCCCCGCGATCGGCTACCACGGCAAAATGGACAGCGACGAGCGGCGCCGCAACCAGGAAATGTGGATGGCGGACGACGTCCGCGTGCTCGTCGGCACGCTGGCGTTTGGACTGGGCATCAACAAGGCCGACGTCCGCGCCGTGATTCACCTGTCCCTTCCCAAGTCGATCGAGCAGTATTATCAGGAAGCGGGACGCGCCGGTCGCGACGGGCTTGCCGCCGACTGCCTCTTGCTCTGGCAGAAGCGTGACGCCGGGCTATTGGCGCATTTCATAGGTCAAATCACCGACCCGGAAGAAAAGGAACGCGGCTGGCAGCGTTACCATGAGATCCGCGGCTTTGTCGAATCCACCGTTTGCCGTCACCGCCGCATCTGCCTCCATTTCGGCGAAGTGCCCAAATGGGATTCCTGTCAGGCCTGCGACGTCTGCGGCTACATGCCGGGGTGGCTCACGCCGCCGGTTGCAAAGTCTCCGCCGCGGCACGCGAAGCTCGCTTCCCCTGGCGCACCGCCCCAGCCCATTGCTGCGCCGCCATCACGGCAGCAAAAGCCCTCACCCGGCCCTGCGCGGGGCGTCGATCCTGAGTTGCGCGAGCATCTTCGTGAATGGCGCCGCGGCACGGCCAAGCAGCTGGGCGTCCCGGCCTTCGTGGTGTTGCACGACACCACCCTCGACGAGATTTGCCGCCTGCAGCCAGCCTCGCTCGCTGCGCTCCTGGAAGTTCCCGGCATTGGCGAGCGCAAGCTGGAGGTGCACGGGCGCCGCATACTCGAGGCGTTGCAGCAGTTTCGCGGCGCGCGCTCCAGGGTTGCCGCGAAGTGAAGCAGCACGGTCCTGTGCGGGCTGGAACCCAGCCGGCGAAACTGGGCCAAGGGGCAGTTAACCGCCTAGGTGCCTGGGAAGAGCTAGGGCTTGTTTGGTAATAGTTCCAGACCTAGAATGTCTGTACGACGGGCACCCGATGGAGGTACGCCTTTGCAACTCGACGACCGAATGAAACAATTGCTCCGTGAGCTCGGACACGCGATCAACGACACCGTGTCGGAATCCGAGCGCATCGCCGAAGCGATCTCCAGCGTGCGCGCCGCCGGTTTCGACATCGTGCTCAAGCTCGACGCCACCATCGGCCTGGCGCGCCGCACCTCGTCGGATGCGAAGATGACGTCGCAGGACCGCCGCTTTCTGGAATCTCTCCACATTCGCGTCGACGAGGAAATCCTCGAGGAAGACGAGCCTGAAACGAAGGTCGAAATCACGCCGCAGGACATTAAATTTCTCAAGTCGCTCAAAATTTCCTTCGATGAAGATCTCTGAAATCTCCGCCATCGCTCTGCTTGCCGCGGCGGCCGCATTTGCCGCGCCGCCCTCCCCGGCGCAAGTCGTGTCCGCGCCCATCGTTGTCAGAGCCCCCAGCCCCACTCAGTCGCAGAGAGCGGCCCGGGGGAATTGGCTCAAGGCCGAAGTAATCCACGCGGATTCAAACTCGATGGTCGTTCGCGAGCAGGGCAACGGCATGATGATTCACACCTTCACCTACACGCCCCAGGTTCAAGCGCAGATGCAGAGGATTCTCGATGCCGGCGGCTACCAGTACGGCGACAAAATCAAGGTCCTCTACCAGCAGGGCCAGACCGTAGCCCTTCGAGTCCGCGGCAAGCCCTCCAAAGCCCTTTAACTCCACTTCCCATCACAGCGGCTCGTGATGCCAAGCCCGCCTTGTGCTCCTCAGCGATGGTTTGGCGCGTCCGCGACCCTTCGATTTTAAGGGTCGGGTCTTTGACTCTGCCCTTCTGGCGCATAAGCGATCCGCGCGGCTCTCGCGATTCCCGCAACGCCGGCTGTTTCGCCGTTGCCTTTAGTGTGTCTTCCCGACAGAGCGAAGCGACGAGGGATCTCTCTTCGTTTCGCCCACGCGACGCGACTAACACCAGTGTTGCAGCGCCAGCGCCTCGCCGGCTATTCCGCCGTTGCCTTCAGTTGTCTTCCGATTAGCGGGTTCAGCAGCAACCCTTCGCGGCAGTAAACCTTCGGAACATCCCCAATCGAACGCATGCCTGAATCCGAATCCGTGTGCCAGAATACCGTATGATCCGTCCCCCTGCGGTTGCCGGACGCTTCTACACCGCTGACGCGCGCGAACTCGCCCGTCAGATCAAAGACTTCTGCCCCAGCGGAAAAGAGAAAATCGCGGCGCGCGGCTGCGTGGTCCCGCATGCGGGATACATGTACTCCGGGCAGGTCGCCGGCGACGTGTATTCCTCCCTGCAGATTCCGGCGCAGTGCATTCTGATCGGCCCCCGGCATTTCCCGCGCGGCGAGGCCATGGCCATTCTCACCGAGGGAAGCTGGCAAACGCCCTTCGGCGAGGCGCAAATCGATTCCGCCCTGGCGGCCGCGCTCGCAAAAGCCTGCCCTCTGCTTCGTGAGGACGCCATCGCGCACGAGCGCGAGCATTCCCTCGAAGTGCAGCTTCCGTTTTTGCAGCGCTTAGGCAAGGACGTGCGCTTCGTACCTGATCCTGCTGGGCACCGACCGTTACGCCGACCTTGAAAGCCTGGGAAAGGCCATTGCGAAGGTGATCGAAGCGCAGCTCAAGCCGGTGCTCATCATCGCCAGCTCGGACATGAATCACTACGAAAACGACGTGGTAACGCGCGTGAAAGACAAGCTCGCCATCGACAAGATTCTGGCGCTCGACGCGCGCGGCCTCTACGACACGGTGCGCGCGGAAGGCATCACCATGTGCGGCTACGCCGCAACGGTAGCCATGCTCGTAGCGCTGAAAGAGCTGGGAGCAAAAGAAGCAACGCTGGTTCGCTACGCGACCTCCGGCGACATAACCGGCGACCGCGAAGAAGTCGTCGGCTATGCCGGCATCATCCTCCGCTAAAGCTTTGCAACGCCGGCGTCCCCGGCCCTCTTGCGTTGCCTCGAGTCGCCTGTTTAGCCGTTGCCTTTAGTTGTCATCCCGACAGAGCGAAGCGACGAGGGATCTCTCTCGGTTTTTAGGGGGTCGGAGCTTCGGCTCCGACAGAATGCCCGGCGCGCAGCGCCCACCTTTCGCGGCGCCTTCCCCGCGAGCCTTCGCCCCTCACCTTTCGCAGTCGCCTCTAGATGTCATCCCGACAGAGCGAAGCAACGATCCGCATTCGCCTTCCCTGGGAACGCCAATCTCCCGATTGGCGGGTGCAACAGGAAAACCTAGCATCAGTGAACTTGCCGTTGCCTCCGAGTTGTCATACCGAGAGGCCGTGACTTTTTTGAGCAACGGTTTGGCGGGTGCCTGACCCTTCGATTTTAAGGGTCGGGTCTTTGAATCTGCCCTTCTTGGCGCATGAGCTACCCACGCGGAAAATCCGGCGCGCCGGGTGCCCAAGTCGCGCTCACTGAATCGTCACGGTAAAGTTCATCGAAGACGTTGGAGAACCGCCGCTTGCAGTGCCGGTCAGCACGGCGCCGGTGTTGCCCGTGCTCCCCGTTGTGGTCGTAGTAGTGGTGGTTGTTGTTGTGCTGCTTCCTCCCCCGCATGCCGACATCACCGTCAAAAGAGATAACCCGAGTAGCATGCCCGCCAAGCTCCAGCCAAATTGCCGTCGCTGTGGGCCCGCGAACATCATCGTGAGAAAGATCGCCAGACCGAGTGAAGCAGCGCTCGCCAGTACCCATCCGAGCGGGGCGCCTGGACGGTTCGCAGGGCTGGTCATGCTCGCGGAAGTTGTGTTCACCGTCACCACCACTGGTATTCCGGTAGTGGCTGAACTCGAGGAGGTGAACACCACCGAAGTCGGATTGAAAGTGCATGTAGCAGCGGTGGGCAGGTTCGAGCATGCCAAATTAACCGTCCCGGTGTACCCGTTTACGGGGTAGGCCGTGACGTTCAACGTGCCGGAAGCCCCCGGGCTCGCTATGGTTACCACTGGATTCGAAGAAGAAAGGTAGAAAGTCGGTGCCGCTCCGTTGACGAGGTTCCCGATATTCACCGATCCGAGACCTGTTGCCAGATCGAATCCTGCCCCTGCGTTATAGCCGTTAAGGATTCCAATGGTGGTGGGAGTGGGATTGCTAATACCTGTTATCGTGCAACCAGTGACGCCGGTTTCGACGATGCACGGCATGGCGTTTGTCCCAACCGTTATATCGTTGAAGACGCTCGCAGCCGACGATCCGCTCGCCAGGGCATAGAGTAGCGGGTTTATGTTTCCCTGGCGGCTTCCCAACTTTTGGTCGATTAGAGCCACCACTCCGGCAAAGGCTTGCGTTGAAACAGAGGTCCCGCCTTCCGCGACGAAGTACTCATAGGGACTTGCCAGGCTGCAAGCGGCTGGAACCGTGCCGGCTTCCAGGGCCGCCAGGTCCGACTCGCAAACGATATAAAAATTTTGAATGGTTCCGTCACCCGCGAATAGGGAGACATCCGGCAGGTCGCGGTGGCCGTCTGCAGGCACTCCAGGTCCCGTCTGCCAGGAAGGTTTTGCGTAGCCCCCCGAGCAATTTGACGGGACTCGGGCCATTGGGCGTCGTGCAGGCGCTCACCCCGCCTGACCCGCCGGCTGCCACCACAAAGCCATCCGACTGAACCGTGGAGTTGTTGCAGGCCGCCTCCGCGCTGGCGAACGCGCTGAAGTTAAATACTATTTGATGAGTAAATAATCGAATTCGTGCAGGTGTCGTTGTAAGTCGTTTCCGGAATGTACCCCTTCGCGGACGCCATGCGTGCCAGAGGTAGTCGAGAAGTAGGTATTCGCCTGGGCCACGGTTATGTCGTTAAAGTCGGTGCCGCCAACCGCGACATTGTAGGGGGTGGAGGCCAGCCCGTTCACCTGGAGCCCGTATTCAGCCGGTTGCGTGGGAAAGCCAGTCGACTGGTCAACGTCGCAACCCGCGGAGCCGTTGTCCCCAGTCGCGACCACAACGGTTATACCCTCCGCAGCCGCCTGCTGCCATTCCGTGTTATAGAACTGATTGCCCGACGTGCCAAGTGAGAGTTCACAAGTGCCATAACTGTAGCTCAGCACCTGGGGGAGCGGGCTGATGTGGCCGTTGATGATGTACATGGCTGACGTATCCCCGCCAAAGGTAGTGTTCGTCGTGGGCGACACCACCAGATCGATGGTTGCACCCTGAGCGACGGCGCCAGACCACTCCACATCAAGAATCGCCTCGACCTCATCGCCGTTCCCGTTACTGAACACCACGCCGGGATCAGAACCCGTTTCAATCTGGTTGAAGGTTATCGCGGGCAAGGCCGAAATTGCTTCGAAACGAGGTCACATCCGAGGAATAGACATCGCTATCGCTCACGATCGCTATGGTCTGGCCCGTGCCGTTGACCCCTGAATTCAAAAGTGACTGCAAATTGTAAATCGTCGCAAAATCTCCGGGGCCTATGCCGTAGCAGTTCGTATTCGTCCCGTTGCAGCCGGCCGCGAAAGTAAATTGCGGGCTGACGCGTTCGAATTTTCCGGTAGCTGCCGATTTCCGCACAACTCCCGCCGCATGATGCAGTGGCTTCCGCGGGAAATTATTCAGCGAATTTACGCCCGCCACCACCGGCGTGAGCGCGGTGGGAATCTGCGGATCGCTTGAGTTGGCCCAGTGCTGCTCGCCATTGGTGAGAACGTAGCTGTGAATCGCCGTGTGAAACGCCGCCTGCACTTGCCCCGCGGTTCCTGAAAAATCAATCGTGGTGCGCCCGGCCGCCACGCTGTTCACTTGAAACCCGTTCGACTGCAGCCACGACGTAATGGTCTGCACATCCTGGTCGGACGGTCCGAACTGCTGTCCGAATTGCTCCGGCGTGAGCCACTTGTGGTAGTTCGCCGAGGAGCGGTCCTGCTGCTGCGCCAGCAGCGTCTCAAGCGCGGTTTCCTGCTGCGCGCTGCGCGTCAGCACCAGCATCATGTGCTCCATCGGCAGGCTCGCCGGCGCCGCGCCGCGGTCGAATTCCGCGCGCGCCAGCGGATGGGTGTTGCCCCGCAGCACGGTAAGTTTGGTGTTGTCGACCACTGCGCTGATGCGGGAGGGAACGCCGCTGGTTTGGCCCGAAACGCGGGCTGCAAGGAATGGAAGCAGAGCAAGAAACACGATGGCAAGAGCCGTCACAAGATATCGAGGTCGCATGTTTATTATTTCCCTCATCAAAGATAAAAGTTCCAACAACGCGCGGAAGCGCCATGATTACGTCCAACCCTCAGATGCCTCCAAAGTTTCAAATGGATGGATGCGGCCGCAGGAACCCTTGAACGGAATTTCCAGAAAGTAACGGTCTCCCTGGTGGCGAAAACAAAGGCAGGTTTACGATTTACCCCCATTAGAAGGGGCTTACAGCGTCAGTGCGAGGCGCGGATACGGCCCGCCAAAGCGCGCGCGCGATCCCGGGCGATATCGATGAATTTCTGATCCGCGGCGAGCTGGTCAAGGGTGGCGAGAAAACGCTCGGGTTCGGGAAGCTGCTTGCTGTCGTAGTCCGCCTGAATCTGAAGCACCACGTCATTCACGCCCAGCCGGTCGTATCGCATCGTCCTCTGCAGGTCCGCCAGATCCATTTCCTGCCGCGTGAGGCCCTCGAAAACGGCGAGCAACTGCTCGGCCGTGGGGTCGAGCGTGTAGTTAAACGCCGCTTCGTGCGTCTCGCCTCCCCTCTCATAGCGAAATGTTTTGTCGCCCAGATTGGCCAGCCGGCGGTGCACTTCCAGATCGACGCCCTGGAAATCGTGCAGCGCGTCCGCCAGCTCAAATATCTTGTGCGCGAGCGGCGCGCCCATTTCGAAAGCTTGCGGACTCGCGTCGTCATCGAGTTGCCGGATGTCGTACGTGCCCGACCCGTTCTGACGGACCTTGATCTCGACAAACTCCGGGTAGCTCGACTTGAATACTTTTCGAAACGTTATAACGGCGTCGCCGGCGGACCTGCCCGCCGTGGCCTGCTGTTTCGCCGGCGTTGGGATCGTCGTTAGGGCAGCGCTCGCCAGCACGAAGGCGGCTATCGCGAGATGTCTTCTGCGGTGAATCACTGCGTGCTCCGGCCGCCGTTCGGCAGGCGGCGCTGCGAATCGTCTGCCTTCGACTCCCGATTCATGCGGCGCATCCGAGGATATCAGGGAAGGCGGGCGGCCCGCGATAATCTGTTTTCCGCGAGCAGCGGCGGGCGCTTCGAGGTTGCGGCGGCGATGCGTTCCCGCGCTCGCGCCACATGCGCGTGGCACAAAGCCACCGCCAGCGCGTCGGATGCGTCGAACGGCTCCGGCAATTCCTTCAGCTTCAGCAGCGAGCTTACCATCTGCTGCATCTGCTGCTTGGAAGCCGCGCCGTATCCCGAAACGCTGGCCTTGATTTCGCGGGGAGAGTAGCTGTGCGCCGGAATCTGCGCCTGGGCCGCCGCGAGCAGAACCACGCCCCGCATTTCCGCCAGCCGCAGCGCCGTTTTCACGTTCAGCGCCGTGAACACGGATTCCACCGCGACGGCGTCCGGCGTGAACTCCTCGACCAGCCGCGAAATTAGCTGATGGATTTCCCGCAGCCGCGCTGCAAACGTGGCCCGCAGGGGAAGTTTCAAAGCGCCGAACCGCAGCAGTTGAGAGCTGCCGCCATCGCACTCCACGATGCCGTAGCCCGTTGCTCCCGCCACCGCCGGATCGACGCCCAGCACGCGCAAGCCTTGCCGATTAGCGTTTGGCCGAGTTAGCGGAATTAGGGGCATGCCGGCGCGCACAGTGTACGCGGGGCTTTGCCCCTGCGGTAGTGTTTTTTATGGCGCAACGTGTTCGCCAGGAACTGCCTGCGGGGACGAGGACCGCTCGCGTGGAAAAGGGGACCGTCGCTTCGCGCTGTCGGGAGAGCCGCGAGAACAGCAGCGACGGCAATCACTGCGAGAAACGCAGCGAGGCCGGCGCTGCCGGGATTCTGCTAGCTGGCTACGGCCTCCTGGATTTCCTTCTCGTCGATGTCGAAGTTGGCGTAGACGTGCTGCACGTCGTCGTGGTCTTCGAGGGCTTCCACCATGCGCACCATTTGCTGCGCCTGGGCCCCGCTGAGCTTCACGTAATTCTGCGGCAGCCAGCCCACTTCCGCGGACGCGGGAGTGATGCCGCCCGCGATCAGGGCCTCGCGCACCTTTTCCATCGACTCGGGCGGCGTGGTTACTTCCCAGGCCGACCCGTCGTCGCGCATGTCTTCGGCGCCGGCGTCGAGCACGATGCTCATCATCTTCTCTTCGTCCGCCTGCTCTTTCGGAACCACGATGTCGCCCTTGCGGTGGAACATCCAGCCCACCGCGCCGGTTTCCGCCATGTTTCCGCCGTTTTTCGAGAACATGTGGCGGATTTCGCTTACGATGCGGTTGCGGTTGCTGGTGACCACCTGCACTAGGTTGAACTGTGGCTTCGACGTGTGGCTCACCGCGATGAGTGTGGAAGAGATCATCGCAACGCCGGTTGCTGAGACAAGGGAAAAACTCGTAGCGGGTTTGCAACGTCTTCTTATATCCGGTCGCTGTGTCTGGCCGCCTCACTGGATTCTGACCTTGCTTTGCTCCGCTCACACTGCTAACCCGAACACTTTTGATTGGCGACGAAGCAACATCGAAGGAAAAGAATACGAGCGCGCGATCATCAATCGCGATTTCGAGGAAGAACTCTGCCAACGACAGTTAGTTGAACAGCGGTCCTTAGAGCACGGCTTCATGGAGTTTTGGAAGCAGTTGCGCGCTAAGCTCGATCCATTGTGGGAGAACGACCCGAAGAATAGGAAGCGTCCAACGAAGTACAGTCAGGCCGCGAAGATTGCTCGAACGGCTAATCCAAACCTTCTGCTCGGCATCGGAGCCGAGCTTTACCAGCGCGGCGCGAAGACGGCCACAGTGCCAAGCGATGCTGACCTTGAAACCTTCATGAAGGCGTGTCCACCATTTGAAGCGATCTGCTATGGGATGCTGGGTTCGTGGTTCGATGTTTCGCTCGCACGGCAAGTGTTCAGGAGCTTCCAGGACGAAACGATCAGATGATGGCTGTGTATCTGCCCTATTGCAGCCGGTTCGTGAGTGACGATTGGAGACAAGAAGAGCGTCTTCGCGAGATCGCAACGGAAGCGAAACTGGATTGCGAAGTTCTGTCCTATGCCGACTTTCCTCACGAGCTTCGAGGTCATGGTGTGATCGGTCGGTTGCGGCCTACATCATCTTTTACCAGCCCTCACCGTTGACATGGCTGCGCCGGACTCCAATTCAATAAAAAATGGCGGAGTGCAAACTCGCACTCCGCCAGAAACCAAGTTGACTGAACTATGCCGCCGTCTTGCGGGCCTTCGGTTTGATTTTGGTTTTGGTCTTCTTGTCTCGTTTCGCGGCAAGTTCCTCTGCCACGGCCTTCTGGAGTTTTTCAGTATCCACTCGGTAGCGTTTGGCGGCGTCCATGAGAACGTCGTCGCGGCTTGCGGTGGATCGCTGATACGCCGAATCCAGCAGGCTGATTTCCAGAAGCAGCTTGCAGAGTTCGGCCTCGTCATACGTGCCTACTTGCTTGGCCAGAAGTTCCTGCGCGGACGCAGAGTCCTTCTTCGCCTCTACCTTGTGCCGCTTCGCCAGAGCCGGGACTTGGCTGTAGGAGAGATGGCCGATCAGGTAGTGGGCGACCGCCAGCAAGTCGGCCTTCTTTAACGGAGCCGATACGCGTTGGAGGATCGTAGCCAAGACACGATGGCGAGTCGTAATGGCCAGTTTCTCCTTTTCGATGCGCTTCCGTTCCTCCGCCCGCTCCCGCTCGACTTGCTGCGGAGAAGGCGTGTTGGGATGGTGGACGCGGCAAGCTGGATCGGCACAAACCTTGACGACCTGTCCGCGCTTGCCGCCGTCCATGACGATGGCCTCGGTCATCTTGTCACAGGGTTTCTGAACGGCTGAGAGCTTGGTGCTTGCGCCGTTCGGCTTGGGTTTCTTGATCTCCAACTCCACATACTGATTCCGTCCCAAGGGAGCGCCCTCGCGGGAATTCCACGCCGCCGAAATCTGGATTAGCTGCGGCTTGGTTTCCAGAGTCTTTTTCACGGAAGCGTCAATCTTGGCCCGGAAACAGTCGGGCGAAGTGCAGGAATCTTTACGCACGTCGGGGAAAAGTAGCTTGTTGAATCCGGTTCGCTTCGGACAGTTGGCGCACGAACCTGCTTCGGGAACGAGTGTCTCATCCTGCTTGTCAAACGGCGCGGACGCCAGTTGTAGCAAGATGTTCGATTCAATCCACGCTGCCAACTCCCGCACTGGAATCAGGACTTGGCTGTTGCCCTCGCTTGTCCACAAGCCCCGAAAAGCAGCCGAGAATGCTTCCTGCTGTTGCGAAGCCGGGAGCTTGGCGATCAGCAAAGCGTGGCCGATGGTGATCTGGTCTTTCAGGAATGCCTCGGCCACGGGCGGTATGAGGTCAGCGAGTCGAATGCGACCGTAGACATACGCCTCGCTCTTGCCAGCACGTGAGGCAATGGTGGCGATGGTGTAGGCAGGCTCTCCGAGTTCCAAGAGTGACTTGAAACCCAGAGCTTCCTCAAGCGGGTGGATGTCCTCGCGTTGCAGGTTCTCAACGCACTGGGCCTCGATTGCCTCCGCATCCGTCAGCTTGACTACGCGGACGGGAAGTTTTTCGAGTTCCGCCAGTTTCGCCGCTCTGAGGCGACGTGCCCCGGCTACAACCTCGTACTTGCTTTCCTCCAGTTCGCGTACCAGAAGAGGGGCCAGAATCCCTTGCGTCTTGAAGCTGGCGGCCAGTTCTTCGAGGCTCTTTGCATCAAAGCGTTTGCGGGGATTGGTGGCTGACTCCGCAAGCGCGGTGATGGGAACGCTGCGATATTCGTGGTTGTTGACTGCATTTTGCGTACTCGGCATGATCTTTTCTCCTCTCATGTGTCTTTGGTTAGGTGTTCGTGGACTCGGCGCACACGTCGGGCCTGAAAAACCAAACGGTGCAGGTGTTGGCGTGTTATGCGGCTGCCGCGAGTGCCGCTGGCTCGGGGGCAATGCCCCCGAGGATCACGGCAGCGGTTTGTTGAACGGCTTCCAAGCTCTCGCGCAGGAGATTGGCGTCTCCGTGCCAAAGCTGGATGTAGTCCTGGGATGAAGTTCCGTTCTGAAGCCCGACCGATTGGCAGACCACAAAGGCCACGGCTTCGGCCTCGGTCTCGCGGACTTGTTTGGTGGTCAGGGTGCGGCGGTCGCCACGATGCAACATTTCGTGAGCGATCTCATGCACAAGCGTGGAAAACTCCTCGGCTGGCTGCATCCCGGAAAGCAGCGTGATCTTCCCGCCATACGAGAGACCCTTTGCGGGAGCAATTCTCTCGGAGAAACTAATCTCGACGCTTTGCGCTTCCACGAACTTGAACAGGCGTTCGCGGTATCCGCTCACGTCGCCATTGACTTCGGTCAGTGTTGGGAAGTTCTTTGCCTTCGGTCTGGCTGACATCGAAAACATAGACGGCCCGGAATCCGTACAGCGTCCGCTGACCCTCCGTTGTTGCGTCTTCACTCGGCTCGTCGGTCGCTACATCCTTCGTGCTTCGTCTTCCGACCATCGGGGCGAGAATGAAAATGCCTTTTTCTCCCCGTTTAACGAAGCGGCCAAGCGAGTTCCATGTCCGAAGTCCGGCAACGTTGGTAGCATCGGGCTTCTGGCGTGCGATGAGCATGATGTTGCCGAAGCTGTAGGTGTGAAACTTCGCCATTGCTCCGAGGTATGCGGTGAGGACTTCACTGTGACCGGACTCCAATGCTGCAACGAGGAAATCCACGGCCTCTTTGGTTCGTGTGTTGACTTCTTCTAATTTCATGTTTTTTCCCTTTCTGCCGTTTCCGGCTTGTTTCTTCCTTCACTTGAGCGGCAGCGGGAAGAAACAAGGCGGAACGGTGAAAGGGACAGAACGGAGGCCGAAGGAGGGTGGCAGGGCGTGAGTGAAAGCGCGGTGAGTGCCAAACGGGGTTGGGGTTAGTTTGGCGCGAAACCGGCGCAGTCCGAAACGCCCGTCCGAGCCGCGGCCGAGCGGCGTCCACCCGGAAGAGGGCGCAGTGGAAAAAGATGCCGTAGGCTTCCTTTTTGGGGTGCTAGAGGAGTTGCTGATGGAGGGCCTTGCAGGAGAGGAGGCTTCAGGGGAGCCAATTCCAAGGAACGCGGTGCATTAGCGGTGCATTACAGTAGGCGAGTTGCAAGAAAGATGTTGCGGTTTGTCGTTTTGTAGGTCATATTATGACCATGAATCCGACTTCTCATCTCAACCTGCCTGATGCGAATGATCCGAAGGATATTGACCGCCACCAAGATGCGGTTCTTATTAGGTTCAGCGAAACCTTTGATCTTGTCGATTCCGCGCTACGAGATTCTATCCCGAAAGCGAAAAACATATTTGCGCTTTTGGGTGGTTACGCAGATCGCGCTGTGCATGCCATGAACACACGTTATTTGATGAAGGTCTTCCTGCAAGCCAACGAAGTATCTGCGGAAGAGCGATCGTCAAACGAAGATCTGAATATCGAGTGGGTTCCGAATTGCGGATTGTTCGTGAAGTTAGCCGATGCCGAGATTCGAATTCTCAAAACCGGTCCGTTCGGCGTGCCCAAAGCGACAAGCGCAGCTCGATCAAGGTATTACAGCAGTAATCAAATGCTGCTGAGTTTCAGCGAGAGGGATTCTAGTGACACTCCTTGTGACTTGCCGCTAACGTTAGTGCTGTTGTGGGACATCGATGAAGAATTCAAATATGTCGGGCTTGAAGTGGCGTGTCCCCGAACGACGAACAGCGATGGGAGTGTCGATTGTTTCTGGATAGCGAGGTGGAATGGCGGTGAACAAGAGGCGATTCCAGCAACAGTGGGACCGACAATTCCTGGTCCAGATCTAGAGGAAATCGGTCCAATTGATGCCAACAATTCCCGTGCGGCGAAAGCCTAGGCGATGTCTGGACTTCTTTTTGAGATTCCATCGACTCCGATTAACGGCCAACGCGTCCGCCAGGGGCGCGAACTAAGAACTCTTACGCAGGCGGCGCTCGGCGAGATTCTGGGAATCGATCAGACTATGGTCGCCCACATCGAACGTGGAACAAAACAGCCGAACTCGGAGCTTTTGCAAGCTATTGCAACGGTTCTACGATTCCCTGCAAGTTTTTTTCGGCAATCATCTCCTCCCGAGCTTGCCAAGGGTACCCTTCTTTTCCGTGCGAAGGCTGGTCTAGGGAAGCGATTTATCTCGGAAGCTCATGCGCATGCCCAGATCGTCTTTGAGATCGGTTGGAGATTGGCCGCTTCCGTTACGATCATTCCGGTGCGACTGCCTGTATGTGACGATCCCATCGATGCTGCGCGTCAAGTTCGGTCGTTAATGCGCGCTGGGGATGAACCGATCGGCGAGCTCCTCCGAAGTATCGAGCGGTTGGGTGTGTGGATAATTCCGCTCCCGAATTCGAACGAATGCGACGCGTTTGCGGTTTGGGCCGGAGCAGAAGCGCGGGTTCCGCTCATCGGGATCGTGACCAAAAGGGCGGGAGATCGCACGCGTATGAACCTTGCGCATGAGCTAGGCCATTTGGTACTTCACCGGGAATTCGTTAGTGGTGCTCGGATGCTGGAAGACCAGGCATACAAGTTCGCCGCTGAGCTATTGATGCCATCTACGGGGATAATCGATGATTTGCGGCAGGAAAAATTGAGTTTGTTCCGCCTTGCTCAGCTGAAGGCCAAGTGGCTCGTGTCTATGCAGGCACTCGCGCGGCGAGCCCGCGAGCTACAGGTTATTACCGAACGGCAATATAGGTACTTAATGCAACAGATTAGCGTGCGAGGATGGAGAACAAAAGAGCCAGAATTCACGGAGATTGCGATCGAAAAGCCTCGGGCAATAAGGAAGATGTTCGAGGCTGCTTTTGGTGTGGAGGCTAGACCGGAGAGTGTCGCGGAAGAACTCAATCTGTCAAAGGAATTTTTGATTAACGTTTTGTCTGAATTTGCTGGTGCGCCAAACAGCCGTGTCGAGAAAGAAATACCCTCGCCGAAGTCCAGCGTACTCGCAATGACACGAAAGTAGTTTGGTTGTCTACTGAACACATAGGTGAGTCGCTCGCGGGAAGGTTATCGCCGCCGGCCATCGCCTCACTCGCGGCATCGGGTGTGATGCTTCTGGTCTGGGTGTTCTTTTTTACAAAGACCAGCTCGCGGACTTGCGCGTTTTCATTTGCGGAGACACTTCTCCGGACTTGCATACTTTGGAGTGAGTGCGACTTTGAAAGAGCCATATGAGCACAATGTTTAAGAGCGACGCGAAGCAATCGAACGGAATGGCCGCGATGCACGAGTTGTTCCTCAACGGGTTCCACCTCTCGCTATCCAGTGAAACGTTTTCCGCCCGCCGCATGGCGCTGCTGGACAACAAGCAACTCAAGGGACTCCGGCGAGAACACGAGGATTGGTTTATCTATTGGCGTGAAGGATTCCTGTATGCCGTTCCGCGCAACGATTCGCCCAGAACAACCGTGGGCGACCTGGTCACCTTACAATGCAGCGAACACCTGCAGTTTATTGTGTCCCTGATTGACGCCCTGCTTCCGAAGAAATTTCCTGGCTACGACGCATTCCGTCGGCACCCATTTGCTTTTGCAGGCAAGAAGGACGAAATTGTCGGTGCCTCCGCCACAAAGCTACGCACGAAACCGGCGCTACTGAAATACTTCACCATTCGTCCGACATTCATCCTCGAAGCAAAAATCATCGAAACTGTCCCGGACCAGACCACTATCGGGCTGTTTCTCACGATAAACACGAAGTGGGAATGCACCGCCGATCTTTCAGCACTGGAAACGGCGGGAGCCAATCTCGGCGGCCTCTTTGTAGTGCGCCGCAAGACTCTGCCGGGTGAACGACGGCTCGTCGGCCAAATCAGCAACATTGTTGGTTCCACGGTCCATCTAAGCGCCGCCTACGATGACAGGGCCACCATCGGCACGGACGAAGTATTTCTCGAAGGATCAAAAACGAGCTTTGCCCGCTGTTTGAAAGTTCTTCTCGGCCGCGACTACGATTTGTTCGAGCAGGCCCGTCAGCGCGAAGAAGCGAAACTCATCAGTGGCCCGGCCGTGAATGAAATGGTCGGCCAGTTTCATCAATTTTTCCGCAAAGACCCGGCGTTGCCGCTAACCCAGGAACTCACGGCCACGATTGGCGACCATCTGAAACTTACCAACACGGATGCGTACCACACGATTCACCAGGCACCCCCGGTACAGTATTACTTCGATCCAGCGCGCACAAAAGCCAGCCCCTATCCCTGGGTCGGAATCAAGCAGTACGGGCCATTCAGCAAAGACACCTTCCCGAAACGCACGCCCACCATCCTCGTGGTATTTCCCGACTCGGCGCAGGGCGCGACGGAAAAATTCCTCAACAGTTTCCGTAATGGCCTCGCGACGCCCAAGTCACAATACGAGGGCGGTTTCGCGAAACTCTTCAGTCTGCTCAATCCGACGTTCACGCTCTGCAAGGTACCGCTGGTTAGCGCGACCAATCCCGCCCAGGCGTACCAGCGCGCTATCGAGGAATCGCTTGCTGCCAACTCAAACATCGACGCGGCAATCGTGGTACTCATGGACCAGCATGCCGAGCTTCCGGATGCAAACAGCCCGTATCTCACCGCGAAGGCGACACTCATGCTCGCCGGGATTCCCGCCCAGGAAATCAAAATCTCGCGCTTCACGAAGTCGCCGTATGAGATGCAATACCTGCTCGCTAATTTCGCGGTGGCGCTGTACGCCAAGATGAACGGCACTCCCTGGACGGTTAACCAGGACACGACGATCAGCGACGAACTTATAATCGGGATCGGGACCAGTGAAGTCCGGAAAAACCGATTCAGCGAGCGCGCCCGCTATGTCGGCATCACGACGGTTTTCCGGGGAGATGGAAACTACCTCCTCAGCCATGTCGGCAAGGATTGCACCTACGAGGAATATCCCACTGTTCTGCAAGAAAGCACCGAGCGCCTTCTCCAGGAAATCAAACAGCGCAACGGCTGGAATCCCGGCGACAATATCAGGCTGATTTTCCACACCTACAAGCCCCTCAAGAATATCGAGATCGCTGAAATCGCCAAACGCGCTGCCCTCGCGGTCGGAAGCGAGCAAACCATCGAGTTCGCGTTCCTCACCGTTACCATCGAGCACCCGTTCCTTCTTGTCGATCCGCAACAACCCGGCATCACGAGCAGATATGGCGATGGAGGGAACGCCAAAGGAGTTCTCGTGCCGGAACGCGGCACGATAACCCAACTCGGCCGATACACGCGCCTCGTGTGCACCAACGGACCCTTCCTCATCAAGCACGAAAATGCGCCATTGCCCGCACCGCTCCTCGTGCATATTCACAAGGGATCGACCTTTAACGATTTAACTTACCTGAGCGAGCAGGTTCTTAAATTTACCGGGCTGAGCTGGCGATCCACTCTTCCGGCCAAGAAACCCGTGAGTATCTACTATTCCGAACTCATCGCAGGCCTTCTCGGGCGTCTGCGGAACGTTCCAGGCTGGAGCCCGGCCGTCCTCAACACGCGGCTCCGCGCAAGCAGATGGTTTCTATGACCGGCCTTGCCACCGCATACGCTCTCCTTCGTGACCGGCTCCAGACGGCGATCAACGAGGCAGTGTGGCCAAGCCCGGAAGCTGGATTTCTCGATTATCTTCGAGTGACCACGAGCAACACGGCCCCGCAGCGCTCCGTTCGTAACTGATCGACTCGACGAAACTCCGATGCTAGCCGCTGCGGGCTACCAGTATGTGAACCAGCGATTTCAGCGGAACTCACAGTACGATCAGGAATGGGCACGCCATTTCAAGCGCCTCGCGCAACGGCAAGCGTTTCCCATCGACCGTGAATCCTACTTCTACCGACCACTCGATCTTCTTGGCATCTGCATCGGCGCACAATCGTGTCCCGCACTCACCGATAGCGACCGGCAATGGCTCAAAGCAGTCCTGGATGAGGGTGCGGCCCGGCTCCCGGAGCATTCCCGCGCGCACTATCTTGGCGCAGTGGCCGCGAACCAGATCGGCGTCACTTGGACGATGCATAGCACGCCGCGCCTCCAAGATCTTTCCCTGGCAAGTCTCAGCCTCCTTTACTGGCTGATCGGCCAGCAGGCGCTCGCGACCAATATCGGCCTGGCGCTCAACGAGCAAGAGCTTGCCGCCGGCGTGCTTCGGATGGGCCTCTTAAATCAAAATCATTGCGATGATCTTGCAGATGCCGGACTCATTCTGTATGCCACGGAAAGCATCGTCGAACGCACCATCCAGGCGAGCATCGAGGAGACGTGGAAGGCGCCGCGCAATACCAAAGCTGCCGCCGCGCTCGTGCGCGCCATCTGTGACCGATTCACCATCGTCGCCAACGCGCTCGCCGAACGGCACGACCACAGAGCCACGATCTCAATCACCGACGAGTACGATGTGCAGGATCTACTCGGTGCTCTGCTGAAACTGCATTTCACAGACGTTCGGCCTGAGGAATGGACGCCGTCCTACGGCGGAAACGCGAGCCGGATGGATTTCCTGCTCAAGCCTGAACAGGTTGTGGTGGAAGCAAAGATGACCCGCAAGGGACTGGCGCAAAAAGAACTCGTCACGCAACTGGCTGAAGACATCCTCCGGTATCAATCCCACCAAGATTGCAAGACACTTATCTGCTTTGTGTACGATCCCACGGGAAAATGCAGCAATCCCACAGCGCTGGAAAACGACCTCACCAAGAATCATGGCGGTCTACAGGTAATTGTCATCGTTCAACCGAAGGCTCGGTAAATTACGCCGTCGTTTTATGCTGCATACTTAAGATCCGGTTCTATTGCTCAAGCGAGAAACATGATGAGTGAAAGGTTGGTGTTGCTTGCGGCCTATCGAAACACGGATTTCACTATTTATGCTCCCGATGGGGATCTGGTCATGCGGTGCGAAGAGGAAAGTGATGCAATTGATGAGTTAGTTAGAACATTTGGGAAAGCGAATTGTGCGTTCATAACCGCACACAATCCCGGTTCCGTAAAGCTTGGGGTCTTTGAGAACGCCCAACGTCACCAGGAGCTGCTGCACGAGGTGAACAGAATCGGCTACCCTCATTTTCCTGGGCGCGGGATGGGAAGGGCCTCCAGTTGGGATCCGGAAGAGAGTGTTTTCATACTTGGCATTCCAAAAGGTGAGGCACAAGAGTTGGGGCGCGCTTTTGGCCAGATCGCGATTGTGGTGAAAGAGCTGGGATGTCGGGCCGAGCTTATCCTATGTATTTGAAATGAGTACGCGATTGGACACGCATCCCGGTATCATTGTTCGTCCCTTCCTATGACCTTACAAAACGCTGGAGTTTACCAGGTCGGCTCTCTGGTCCGAGTGCGTGGACGCGAATGGGTTGTCCTCCCCTCCGAGAGTGCGGAGATACTCAGACTCCGTCCCCTCAGTGGCGGCGAAGACGAGCTTTCTGCCATACACATGCAGCTAGAAGGGGGCTCGGTTGGAGACGCTAACTTTCCGGAACCTTCTCCCTCTCAGAGTAGCGACTACGTCGCCGGGAAGCTGTTGCGCGATGCCGCACGATTGAGTTTGCGCAGCGGAGCTGGCCCATTTCGCTCCCTGGGACGGCTATCAGTGAGGCCACGACCATATCAATTTGTCCCCATGATCATGGCGCTACGACTTGATGTCGTTCGCATGTTGATCGCAGATGACGTTGGCATTGGCAAGACGATCGAAGCGGGATTGATCGCATCGGAGTTGCTCGCCCGCGGTGACGCTCGACGGCTTTGCGTCCTGTGTCCGCCGCATTTGTGCGATCAGTGGCAACAAGAATTGCGCGACAAGTTTCATATCCATGCGGAGGTCGTGCGTACGAGCACTATCGCGCGTCTGGAGCGGATGGTTCCGAGGGCTGGCATCAGCCCATACGAGTACTATCGACACATCATCATCAGTATTGACTTTGCTAAGGGTGATCGTCGGAAACCGCAGCTTCTTGAACATTGCCCAGACCTGGTGATCGTCGATGAGGTTCACGCGGCTGCCGATCCCGGATACCAAGGGACGAAGGACCAGCAGCAGCGCCACGAACTGTTGAAAGAGATTGCAGCGGACGGTACGCGTCAGCTGATTATGCTCAGTGCTACACCGCATTCGGGAATCGAGGACAGCTTCCGTTCGCTTCTCAGCCTTGTCCGTCCCGAGTTCGGCACATTTGATCTACAGGAACTGACTGAGAGCCAACGCAGGGATCTCGCTCGTCACATTGTTCAACGGCGGCGCGGCGACATCGACGAGAAGTGGCTCGGAACTCCTGGCGAGAGGCGGCCATTCCCGAAGAGAGTTCCGCCATTTGAAGCGAACTACCGCATGAGCAAGCAATACGGCAGCTTGTTCAACGATGTTCTGGCGTTCACGCGCCAAACTGTTACTGCCTCTGGTCTTGCAGCCAACCGACAGCGCGTGCGTTATTGGGCGGCACTTTCGTTGTTGCGATGTCTGATGTCGAGTCCGGCGGCTGCAAAGCAAGCCTTCTTGAACCGGGAAGATACGCTCAAAGGCGGCGTGGAACCGGAAGAGGTTGACGAGGATTTATTTAGCCGAGAGTCTCTCGATCCCCTCACTGAGGGCGGGATTATCGACACTGTCCCCGAGTCCGCGACGGATCTTAGCAGGAGCGACCTCTCCAAGACGGACAGGGCGAAGCTGAGGGAATTCCTTCAACGTGCAGAAGAAATCGCTTCGTCCAATCAGGACTCCAAGATCGAGAAGGCTGCCGAGATCATTCTCGACTGGCTCAAGAAGGGACATCATCCCATTGTTTTCTGCCGATTCGTCGCCACAGCAAAATATGTAGCCGAACAATTGCAGCAGCGCATTAAGGACAAATATCCGGCCTTCCGGGCCACTGCTGTGTCGGGGGAAACCGGAGGCGACGAAGAGCGCGAGGCCGCCATCGCGGTGCTGGTTGAAACTGAGCGCCGGGTGTTGGTTGCCACAGATTGCCTCAGCGAGGGCGTTAACCTGCAGGATCATTTTGACGCGGTTCTGCATTACGACCTTCCGTGGAACCCGAATCGGCTCGAACAGCGCGAAGGCCGCGTTGACCGTTTCGGCCAGCCGAAGTCTGAGGTTCGTGCCGTTGTCCTTTTCAGTGAAGACAACCCAATCGATGGCGTTGTTTTGGATGTTCTGATTCGAAAGGCTAGACAGATTTACCACGATCTCGGCATAAGCGTACCGGTGCCATCTGACAGCGAGAGCGTGGTGAAAGCCGTCGTGAAGGCGGTATTCGAAGGCTGGCGTGGTCAAGACGCCCAGCAGTTGAGACTTGATCTGCCAGAGGTCAATACAGTCAAAGCATTCCACGAGAACTGGCAGCGAAATGCGGATCGTGAGGAACGAAGCCGCTCACGGTTCGCTCAGCACACCATAGATCCGGACGAGGTTGCTCGTGAAATCGAGTCCACGGATTCCGTTCTTGGGGACCCCGAGGCGGTTCGCCACTTCATGCTGAATGCTGCCCAGCGCCTGAAATTCTCACTCCAGAAGCATGACCAATATTACGTGCTTGATCCGGCGGGGCTGCCGCAAGAGATTCGGGAGCGCCTCGGCTGGACTAAACCTGTCAAGGTGGTGTTTGTGAGTCCCCCTCCTCAGGATGTTGAGAACGTGATCGTTCTTGGCCGGAATCATCCGCTGGTGGGATTTCTTAGCGAACGAATCGTAGGCCGTGCTTTCCTGCCAAAATCTGAACAAGACTTTGCCCGTTCCGGCGCCGCCTATACAAATTCGGTCAAGATACGAACTGTGCTCGCATTGCTCCGGGTTCGGTACGTGCTTTCTCGCAAGGGACGGCAGGAACAATTCGCAGAAGAGGTCGTCACGGTTGCCTACGAAGCCGTAGGCGGAAAGATCTCTTGGAAACCCACGAATGATGCCAGTGTTCTAGCCCTGCTAGAGAACGTAACTCCAGCCGGCAATATAACGCCCCAGGAAAAGGATGATCGCATTAGCCGTGCGCTTGAGGAACTGAGAAACGATAAAGGGAGCCTGCGATCAATTGCCGAGGCCCGTGCTGCCGATCTTGAAGCTACCTACAGCCGTCTGAAGAAGACGCTCGGAGATGTGAGGGTGAAAGTCACCGCATACGAGCCTGACCTTCTTGGAGTTTACGTGCTGTTGCCCGGAGGGAACGCCTGATGCGTTATGTGGCGATCCGCTCCGAGGGCGGCCTGATCCCCTACGATCTGCTCGACAAGATTGCTAGCGAAGATGCTGCCGGTCAGAAACCGGGTGACTTCGGGCTCCCGAAAGGCCGTCGCCTTACCGACGAAATCAGCCGTGTTTGGGCCGACGCCCAAAGTCTTTGGAGCAACTTCAAGCGTCGGAGGGAGTCACTCGGCGACCGTGATCCGTATGGCACCTCGATTACGCGAAGTTGGATAGGTTCGCTTCTCGGCGATGTCGATATGTTGGGGTTTGATCTCAAGCTCCAGGCATCCGCCGTGGTTGTGAACAATTCCACATACGCCATTTCCCATCGTAGCGGCGAAGGGGAAGATGCGATTCCAGTTCACATCGAGGGACTGAAGATCGATCTCGATCGCCGCCTCCATACAAAGCTGCGTACGAGTCCGCAAGCGATGGTGCAGGACTTCCTCAACAATGGCGAGCAGGTGTTGTGGGGGATTGTCACGAACGGCCTCGGTTTGCGAATCCTCCGAGACTCGTCTCGTACGGCGCGGCCAACCTATCTTGAGTTCGATCTGGAAAGCATTCTCGAAGGCAATCGGTTCAACGAGTTTGCACTGCTTTACCGGGTTTGCCATCGGAGCCGATTTCCGCGTCCGGGACAGGAACCTGCCGAGTGCCTACTGGAACGTTATTACCAGGACTCCGTCGAACAGGGACTTGCGGGTTCGAGACAAGCTCCGGGAGGGCGTTGAAGAGACACTCAAGATCTTGGGTACTGCTTTTCTCCAGCATCCGGCAAATGATGTACTTCGGGGAAAGGTGTCGAGCGGACAGCTCACTGCCATTCAGTTTCACCGGCAGCTTTTGCTGCTGGTCTATAGGCTGCTCTTCCTCATGGTGGCTGAAGAGCGCGGTTTAATCGTTTCCGTCGGCGAAAATGCGGAACCGAACCAGAGAATCTACGACGAGTGGTACAGCATAACCCGGCTGCGCGATCGAGCGGCACAGATTATTGATACCTCGCCGTTTGGCGATGTGTGGCAGGGACTTCAGCAGACATTCTCCTTGTTTGAGTACGGACTCGACACGAACCCGTTGGGTATTCCGCCTCTGAATGGGGACCTGTTCCATCAGGAACATGCGATTCCCGATCTGAAGGGAACCGAACTCTACAACCACGAACTGCTGCGCGCCATACGCCACCTGTCTCTATTCAAGGATGGCAATGTTCAGCAGCGGGTGAATTATTCGGCTCTAGATGTAGAAGAGCTCGGTTCCGTCTACGAAAGCTTGCTCGATTATCAGCCCGTCCTCCAGCCAAGTGACAAAGGGTTGGTGTTTGAGCTGCGTACCGGCATGGAGCGCAAGTCCACTGGCTCCTACTACACACGTCCGGAACTAGTGCATGAGCTGGTGGAAAGCGCGCTGGTTCCGGTCATGGAGGAGCGTCATTGCCGAAGCCGAGAAGGCGTCCGAGGGCAAGAATCTAGTTGAAGAGCAGAAAGCGAAGATCGCGACGATACTCAACATGACCGTGTGTGATCCAGCGTGCGGCTCAGGCCATTTCTTGCTGGCGGCGGCTCGTCGCCTCGGTAAAGAACTGGCGCGCATCCGCACCGGTGAGGACGAGCCGAGACCTGAGGACTTTCATCTCGCCGTGCGAGATGTAATTTCGCACTGCGTATATGGCGTGGACCTAAATCCACTAGCGGTAGACCTGTGCAAATTGGCCCTTTGGCTGGAGGGACACTGGGCCGGCAAGCCTCTGAGCTTTCTCGATCACCGGATACGATGTGGCAACAGCCTGGTAGGCGTGCTCGATCCGGAGGTAATGGCTGAGGGTATTCCCGACGATGCATTCACCGCCGTAACCGGCGACGACAAGAAAGTTGCAGCCGCATTCAAGAAAGCGGAATAAGCAGGAGCGTACTTCGAAACAGCGTGGATTTTCGTTTGAGGCTGACGATCATCGGACGAGTACGCAAAAGCAAGCGAGAATTGACAGAACTATCGGAGGACAGCGCTGCAGCAGTGCGCCGTAAAGCCGAATTGTACGGCAGTTGGCGGGCTGGAATGCAGCTCTCGCATGATGAAGCCGTGGCCGATCTATGGACGGCGCAGTTCTTCCATCCGTTGACCAGCTTCGACGATCCGATTGTGTGTACTACCGACAGATTTCTCGATTTCGCCTCACGAGCAGGAAAACTGCCCGAGAAGTTAGTGCCGGCGCAAGTAACGGCAGCGCAGCGCCGGTTTTTCCATTGGCATTCCGAATTTGCTGAAGTATTCGAGCATGGCGGTTTCGATGTAGTTCTGGGGAATCCTCCCTGGGATATGCTTCAACTCGATCCTCAGGAATTACTTTGCTATCAGAGCACCCCAAATTGCAAATGCCCGCACATCTGCAGCTAGAGATAAGTTAATCGCAGCGCTAGTGGACGACGATCCACCTCTGTCAGCGCAATACTTGGCTGAGAAGCACACCGTAGACGCATACCAAAAGTTCGTGCACAGCAGCGGACGATTTCCGCTCACGAGTTATGGGCGGATCAATCTGATGGCCTTGTTTTGTGAGCTTCAACGCGCTTGATGAGTACAACGGGGCGCGCTGGCGTATTGGTACCGACCGGAATCGCAACGGACTCTTTCAATCAGTTCTTTTTCGCGGATCTGACGCAGAAAAAAGCTGTTGCGAGCCTGTACGATTTTGACAACCGCGAAGGTCTTTTTCCCGCAATAGACAGTCGCATGAAATTCTGTCTGTTGACATTAAGCGGAGCTAAACAAGAAACCTCACAGTTCGCGTTTTTCCTTGGAAGGCCGGACCAGCTAAGGGATCAATGGAGGCGATTTGCACTAACTTCCGACGATATCACATTTGTTAAACCCGAATACCCGGACGTGTCCTGTTTTTCGAACCAGAATTGACGCTGACCTGTCGAGAGAAGATCTATAGACGTATTCCTATCTTCGTGAATGAATCAACCGGTCACAATGCTTGGGGTTTCAAAGGATTGTTGATGTTCATGATGAATACGGACAGGTCACTTCTTTGCGTCGGCAGCTTCGGTGAAGATTGTACGAGCGCTTATATGAAGCGAAGATTGCTTTGGCATTTCGATCATCGATGGGCCGAGGATTCGATCACGATGAGTTACGTGACTAAAGTACTACCGTGAGAGAAGCAGGACCATGAGTTCATCGCGTCTACTCGCCATTGGATACTTCAAGAAGAAGTTGATGGTCGATTGTCTGATTGGAAATGCCGATGGCTGATGGCTTTTCGGGATATTACCAGTGCGACAAACGAGAGAACTTGATTGTCGGCGACCATGATCCCTCGCTTGCCGGCCTCGGTATCGGCGCCAGTGTTAGTGTTGACAAATCCGACATTTCTGTGGTACTGCATTCTATCTCCTTGCCAATTTCAATTCATTGGTCTTTGGACTATGTAGCTAGGGCAGAAGACTAAGCGGCTCACACCTCAATCTCACAAATTCTCAACAGCTCCCGGTATTGTACCGCCCGGAGCATATTCACAGTAACTGACAGGAGTTTATAAAAGCTAGAGTGGTCGAATTGGTTCTTCATTGCGAATGAGCTTCTACTGTTCGCGGTGGGGTCTTGGGTTACGCAGGTGAACCTTATGGTTGGAGCGATGTCCGCCGTGGACAGGTTCGCGCAGAACTGGACGCGTACTATGCTCACATATATGGATTGAGCGCGGCGATGAACTCCGCTATGTCCTAGACCCAAAGGAAATATTAGGCCCAGGCTTTCCGAGTGAGTCGTTCCGCGTTCTCAAAGAGAGAGAAATAAAAGAGTACGGCGAATTTCGGAACGCAGCGATTGGTTCTCGCAGCATTCGACGAACTGGCAAAGTCAGAGAGGTTCGCTGGCGAACAGGGCAACTCGGGAAGTTGTCGATCCACGGCAATATCGGTCGATGATGAATAGTCTCGCAGCTAAGGAGAAGATAAGGTGCGTATGGATGTCTTTGCGCTGCGAAACAAGGTTGTCGATGACTACAGACGCTACATCGAGAGCTTCGTCCGAATCCGTGACGAGCTACATCGAGAAATTCGTACGCGACAAGTTTTCGTCCGGGGCTCTGTGGCCGGACCCGATTCTGCAACTAAACCCTGCCTACGAACCAGGCGAAACACTCGATGGGTTGGCATCAAAGGGCATTTTGCGAAATGGCACGTCTCTGTTTTTTCGGAGATACGATGGCGGCCCACTGAAGCTCTACCGCCACCAGCGGGAGGCTATCGACATTGCCCAGAAGGGCGAGCCCTACGTGGTAACGACGGGTACTGGGTCAGGGAAAAGCCTCACGTACCTCGTGCCAATCTACGATCACATTCTGCGGAACCAGCCTGAGAAACCGGGTGTACGGGCAATCATCGTCTACCCGATGAACGCTCTCATTAACAGTCAATGGGAGGCGCTGAAAGCGTACGCAAAGGGCTATCCCGAAAATCAGGTTCGATTTGAGCGGTACACGGGGCAAGACAAAGACGAGGCTCGCCAGCGGATTCTCGATAATCCGCCTCATATCCTTCTGACCAACTACGTGATGTTGGAGTACATGCTTCTGCGTCCTGCAGAGCGCAAGTTCACGGACAGCGCCACGGCGCACCTGGAATTCTTGGTACTCGACGAATTGCACACGTACCGTGGACGCCAAGGTGCGGACGTGGCCATGCTGCTGCGCCGTCTACGCGAGCGTACCCAGAACCCCAAGCTGCTTCATATCGGCACCAGTGCGACGATGGCCACCGAAGGAAAGCGCGATGCACGACGCGCTGCGGTGGCAGCAGTTGCTACGAAATTGTTCGGCTCTACGGTTAAGCCCGAGAACGTTGTTGACGAGACATTGCAGCGTGCGATTACCGCACCAGTCCCTCAGGATGCAGCCTCGTTGCGGTCGGCTCTAGAGGAAGCCATTCCAACGAATCCTGCCGGCTTCGCAAACAGTAGGCTTGCCGGTTGGGTCGAGAACTCTTTCGGTTTGGCGGAGGAAGACGGACGACTGGTGCGCCGCAAGCCGATCACATTCAAGCAAGGTGCGAAGTCGCTGAGCGAGGCGAGCGGCCTAGCAGTCGAGACCTGCGAGGCAAAACTGCGCGACTTATTGGCCGCAGGAAATGGATTGAGAAACGAAACCGGTGAGCCGCTATTCGCTTTTCGTTTACATCAATTCCTGGCCGCTGGCGGCACGGTGTATGCAACGTTAGAGCCCCCAGGAGAAGGCCCTGGAAAGCGAAAGCTTTCTATGGATGGACAGTACTACGCCGGTGATGGCGATGGAGAAAAGCTGTTGTACCCACTCGTCTTCTGCCGAGAGTGCGGACAAGACTACTACATGGTGAATCTCCGCGAGGGTCTGTCCCAAACGGTAACTCCGCGTGCGCCGATTTTCTATTCGGAAGATGAGGAGTTAAATCTTCTGCCCGGATATGTTGCGACAAACCGCGATGACGAGAATGTGGGCGACCTCTGGGATGAGGCGCGCGAAGGCGACCTTCCGGATCATTGGTGGGAACAGCGAAAAGCGGGTCCACGAATCAAGCGCGATTTCAAGCCTCACGTGCCTCGTGCGCTGCACGTCGCTCCGGACGGCGAGGTTGAGACGGGCACTGATGGTCTGAAAGTCTGGTTCCAACCGACTCCATTCCTTGTTTGTCTGCGCTGCGGAGCGGCTTATGATCGCCGCGAAAAGAATGACTTCCGCAAGCTCACACGGCTGAGCCACACCGGTCGGAGCACGGCAACAACCCTGGTGAGCGGCTCGGCTATCGTGCAGTTGCGTGCCGACGGGAGCGTGCAAGAAAAAGCACAGAAACTGTTGAGTTTTACCGACAACCGACAGGACGCATCGCTGCAGGCAGGTCACTTTAACGATTTTATTCAGGTGGCACTGATCCGTTCCGCGCTGCATAGGGCCCTTGTCAAGGCTGGATCTCTTGACCATGCCAGTGTTACCCCGGCTGTGTTTGCCACTTTGGGAATCAAGCAAGAGGCATACGCGAAGGCGCCGTCTGATGTCGATCCTGGGAAGAGTCGCAACGAGAAGGCGATGATGCAGCTCCTCGCTTATCGGCTTTATGAGGACCTACGGCGGGGATGGCGGGTCATTCAGCCGAACTTGGAACAGTGCGGGTTGCTGGAAATCGAGTACCCAGGACTCAAAGAGCTGTGCGAGAACGAAGCCAAATGGGCCGCGCATCCTGTGCTTCAGGGTGCGTCACCGGAATGTCGCTACAAAGTTATCTATGCTTTCCTGGATCATTTACGGCGAGAGATGGCGATTGATGCCAGCGTACTGGACCCCGCTGAAGAGTGGGATCTTCGCCAGCGTGTGCAGCAGAATCTGCGCGATCCGTGGGCATTCGACAATGATGACATTATCCGGCAGAGCTTTCTCTTCGTCCTACCGGGAACGACAGGTCCCGAAGGTTTTCGAGATCGTACTCTCGGCGACAGGTCGAAACTCGGCAGGTTTTTGCGGTCACGTAAGACCTGGGATCTTCAAGCTGATATTCCCACTGCGGCTTGGGAGCAATTCATTCTTGCGCTGGTGAAGGCGCTGAGCGGGAATTTCTTGCTACTCACGAAAACACATACGAAGAAGCCCGCGGTTCAGTTATTGGCGTCCTCGTTTCGCTGGAAGCGCGGGACCGGCACGCCTCCGCCGCCTGATCCGATACGGACGAAATGGATGCGCTCTGCGAAGGACGAGGCAGAAGAGCGCAAAGCAAACGAGTTCTTTGCCGCGCTTTACCAGGAAACAGCCCGGCTGATGTCAGGGGTTGAAGGTGGGGCTCATACAGGACAGATCCCCTCGGAGATTCGGGAGTTCCGGGAAGAGAAGTTTCGCAATGGTGAGCTCGCGGCACTTTTCTGTTCGCCGACAATGGAGTTAGGGATCGACATTCGCGATCTGAATATGGTCCATCTCCGGAATGTCCCTCCCACACCGGCGAATTACGCGCAACGTAGCGGTCGAGCAGGGCGTGGTGGCCAACCGGCCTTGGTCGTCGCATTCTGCAGCGAAGGCAGTCCGCATGACCAATACTTCTTCCGAAAACCCGAATTGATGGTTGCGGGGGCTGTCGCCCCGCCACGCCTGGAACTGGACAACGAAGAGCTCGTGCGCGCGCACATGCACTCGACATGGCTTGGAGCAACGGGTGTGTCTCTGCGGCAAGGGATGGTTGAGGTGCTTGACCTTGCGAAACCTGACTTTCCCTTGAATGCCGAAATTCAACACCAAATCGAGTTGTCTCCGCAGAAAACGGAGAAGTTGATGCAGGAGTGCAGGGACATTCTTGCGGCATGTGCGGGTGAGCTGTCCGGTTCCATCTGGTTTAATGCAGGCTGGCTAGATCAAGTATTGAAAGACGCGCCGACTCGGTTTAACAGCGCTTTCGATCGGTGGCGCGAACTGTATGCAAGTGCCGTTCGTCAGCGGGATGAGGCCCGCGTCGTTGTGGATAAGCCCACGGCGACGAATGACGAACGCAAGAGAGCCAAAGGACAGGTTGCCGAGGCAGAACGAGAGGTTGATCTACTACTAAACCGTACGCAGCAACCGACTGAATCAGACTTTTATCCGTACCGGTATCTTGCGGCGGAGGGGTTTCTTCCAGGTTACAACTTCCCGCGCCTGCCGCTGCGAGCACTGTTGGAAGCCGAAATAACAACCATGGTAGATCGACCCCGATTCTTAGGACTCACTGAGTTCGGGCCGCGCAACATCCTGTATCACGAAGGACGCAAATACAAGATCGAACGCTGTGTATTGCCGACCGGAGGCATCGAAGGTCGTCTGAAGAAGAGCAAGTTCTGCCTGATGTGCGGCTACTTCCACGAGGACGAGGCCTCGCATGCTGATCTGTGTGACCATTGCAAAACGACATTCAACGGCGAAACTATGCATTTTGTGCCAACACTGTTCGAGATGACCACCGTCCGCGGCCGTAGGGTGGAGCGAATCACCTGCGACGAAGAGGAGCGCACCCGGGAGGGGTACGAAGTTGCGACACACTATCGCTTCGCAACCGGCAGCGACGGCCAACAAACGGTGGAGAGAGGGAAGGCAGAAACTAAGGGTGGGGATGTCATTGCGGAGTTGACATTTGGCCCGCAGGCAAACCTGTGGCGTGTGAATCGTCGTTGGCGCCGGTCAGAGCAGAAGGGGTTCACTCTGGAAACGAAGACTGGCTATTGGTCAAAGAAGCCAGGGGAAGAGGGTCCAAGGGATATTGAGGGAACGCAATATCTTGTTGGGGTTCAGCCATTCGTGCGGGACACACGCAACTTGCTTCTGGTAAAGCCAGATATCCCGACGGGTTTGGAGGATGAGGAGGGTTTCTTGGCGAGTGTCAGCTATGCCCTTCAGAGGGGCATGCAGGTGCTGTTCCAGATTGAAGAACAGGAGATTGCCGTCGAGCGCATCGGACAGGAAGAGGAGCGCCGACTCTTGTTCTGGGAAGCGGCAGAAGGGGGCAACGGAATTTGGACACGGATTATGGAAGAGCCGACAGCTTTAGGGAATGTCGCAGCAGAAGCCCTAAGAATCTGTCACTTTGATCCCGAAACCGGCGAGGATGTCGCGGAGAAGGATACGTGTAGCCGCGCCTGCTATCGCTGTTTGCTCAGCTATTCAAATCAAACTGATCATCCTCGCCTGGATCGCATGCTCATTCGTGACTACCTCCTCGACCTAAAGCAGTCGATCACGACAAAAGTGGCGCAAGGGAGGGATTACGAAGAGCAATATGAATGGCTACAAGAAAAGCGCGACCCCAATTCTAGCCTGGAAGCGGAGTTCCTTTCCGTGTTGTATGCCTCGCGTAGGCGACTTCCGGATCGTGCTCAATTCCGTCCGGAAAAGGGCATCTACTGCGAAGCTGATTTTTACTATGAGCGAGACGGATTAAACGGGGTTGCCGTGTTCATCGATGGTCCTTCTCACGATGATCCTATCCAAAAACAAAAGGATTCGGAGCAGCGCACGAAGCTGGAAGATCTGGGCTATCGAGTTATGGTTATCAGGTATGACAAAGGACTAGAGGAGCAAATAATTTCATGCCCAGACATTTTTGGGCCAGGAATATAGGG